>NZ_JABBGJ010000032.1 GCF_012927345.1 Paraburkholderia polaris | reverse complement strand
GCGCCAGTTCCGGCAGGATTTCCGGGGTCGGGTTGGCCAGCGCCAGGATCAGCGGCTTGTCAGCCATCTGCTTGACCATGTCCTGCTTCAGCACGCCGCCGGCCGAGAGACCGAGGAAAATGTCCGCGCCGCCGATCGCCTCAGCGAGCGTGCGGGCATCGGTTTCTCGTGCGAAGCGTTCCTTGTCCGGGTCCATCAGTTCGACGCGGCCCTTGTAGACCACACCGGCCAGGTCAGTGACGGTGATGTTTTCGAGCGGCAGGCCGATGTCGACGAGCAGATCCAGACAGGCCAGCGCCGCTGCGCCCGCGCCGGAGGACACCAGCTTGACCTGCTTGATGTCCTTGCCGACTACCTTCAAACCATTGGTGATGGCCGCCGCGACGACGATGGCCGTACCATGCTGGTCGTCGTGGAAAACCGGAATCTTCATGCGCTTGCGGCATTCGCGTTCGACGATGAAGCAGTCCGGCGCCTTGATGTCTTCGAGGTTGATGCCGCCAAACGTCGGTTCGAGCGCGCAGATCACGTCGACCAGCTTGTGCGGATCGGACTCGTTCAGCTCGATATCGAACACGTCGATGCCGGCGAACTTCTTGAACAGGACGGCCTTGCCTTCCATGACCGGCTTCGAGGCGAGCGGCCCGATGTTGCCGAGACCCAGCACCGCGGTGCCGTTCGTGACGACGCCGACCAGGTTGCTGCGCGCGGTGAAACGGGCGGCATTCAGCGGGTTTTCGACGATTTCCTCGCACGCGAATGCGACGCCCGGCGAGTACGCCAGCGCGAGGTCGCGCTGGTTGATCATCTGCTTGGTCGGGGCGATCGCGATCTTCCCGGGGGTCGGGAACTCGTGATAATCGAGAGCGGCTTCGCGAATGTTCTGTGCGGCAGTCTTGTTTGTCATTCTGGTGTTACTCGCAAATTATGGTCGGTACGGTCGGGTAATCGAAGGCATCTGAAATTAATGACGGCCCAGCGGCGGCTGCACAGGCTTTGGTGTCGCATCGTGCACGGACGGCAGCGCCGATTCCGTGCTGCGCGCATCGACATCGCCGGGCAGGCAGATCGCCGTGCCGTCGGCATGGAGCGTATAGCTGGCGGGCAATTCACTAAGACACCTCCTGAAACATCGCACGGGGGTCAATGCTCGGGGAAGTGGGAAGTCATAGCTTATCCGCGGGATGCAGGTTTTGAATTCACTGCAAATCACTTGTTTATTCACTTTCAGTGAAAACTGACATCGCTTCTGACCTTGAGTTTTTTGTACTGGTCGCTCGCCACGGCAGCCTCTCGGCGGCCGCCCGGGCGCTTGATCTAACGCCGCCGGCTGCCACCAGACGGCTCGTGCAGATGGAAGGCCGGCTCGGCGTGCGACTCGTCAACCGGACGACGCGCAGCGTCAGTTTGACGAGCGAGGGCGAGACATACCTGCGGCACGCGACGCGGATTCTGGCCGAAGTCCGCGAGATGGAAGACGTGGTGTCGAGCGGTCGTTCCACACCACGCGGCCTGTTACGCGTGAACGCGACACTCGGCTTCGGTCGCACTGCGATCGCGCCGCTCGTCTCCGAATTTGCGAAGCGCTATCCGGATGTTGCGGTGCAGGTTGAAGTGACTGACAGGCCAATCGATCTGGTCGAAAGCGGTTTTGATCTGGCAATCCGGTTTGGCTTGCTGCCCGACAAACGCCTCAATGCGCGACGTGTGATGTCGAACCGGCGTTTGCTGTGCGCGTCGCCCGGCTATCTGAAGCGGCACGGCACGCCGACCAGCCTTCACGATCTCAGCGATCACCACTGCATCATCCATCGCCAGAACGACGACGCCTATGGCATCTGGCGCTTCATGCACGGCGAACAGAGCGAAGTCGTGAAGGTGGCTGGGATGCTGTCGAGCAACGACGGCGATATCGTGCTCGGATGGGCATTGGACGGCCACGGGATCGTGATTCGTTCGGAGTGGGATCTGGCCAAGTATCTGGAGAGCGGCAGGCTGAAGGTGGTACTGCCTGAATTCGCGCTGCCGTCGGCGGATCTGTACGTCTACTATCCGAGCCGAAGCAATCAGACCATTCGTGCGAGGGTGTTCATCGAATTTCTGGTCGAGCATTTCCAAACCTCGGTGCCGACGAAAGCGGAATAGCCATAGGCACGGTCAGTTGTTGCGGATATCCGCGCCTTCTTTAGCGCCTTCTTTAGCGCCTTCTTTAGCGCCTTTCATTAGCGCCTTTCATTAGCGCCTTTCGTTAGCGCTTTCGTTAGAGCTCTTCCAGCTGATCATCTCCACCGCACCGCATATTCACGGAGCATTCCGCACCGTCGCGGCGCATTGAATCCCACATCTGCACCAGCGCTTGGCATCGGATTCATGCCGCATCATCGTGCCATTTTGTCCTGATTTTCCCTCTCGGACAAAAACCGCCACATTTTCCGTGCATTCGGGACAAGCTGATTTCCGGCACAGACGGATGACGGTGACAGGCCTGGTACTCGCTCTATTGAGTCAGTCTCGATCAGCAACGGACTCTCTCATGAACCGCACACCCACACCGCGCAAGCTTCCCGTCACCATCATCTCCGGGTTTCTCGGCGCGGGCAAAACCACCCTCGTCAATCAATTGCTGCAGCAACGCGCGCCGGGATCAATCGGCGTGGTCGTCAACGAATTTGGCGAAGTCGGTATCGACGGACAGCTGATCGTCGCCGAAGAACAGGCGCTGGTTGAAATCAATAACGGCTGCGTGTGTTGCACAGTGCGCGCGGACCTCGTCGGCAGTGTGAAAGCGCTGCTGGCGCGCCCACAGACCGGCGCGGCGCCCATGCAGCGCCTGATCGTCGAGACATCCGGCCTGGCCGATCCGGCACCGGTCCTGCAAACGTTCCTCGCCGATCCTGACCTGCGCGAAGCCGTGGATCTCGAATCGGTCGTCACGGTGGTCGACGCACTGCATCTGCGCCGACAACTCGATGACGACATTGCGCGCGAACAGGTGGCCTTCGCCGACGTCATTCTGATCAACAAGCTCGACCTGATCACGGCAGACGAGCTAATCGCCATCGAACGGACGATCCGTTCATTGAATCCAACCGCCGCCATCATCACCTCGACCCGTTCGAAAATCCGTGCGGACGCTCTGCTGGATGTGCGCCGCTTCTCACTCCCCACGCTGCTCGCGATCGAGCCCGATCTGCTCGACGAGGGCGCTCACGATCACGAACACGACACGTCGATTCAGTCGTGCGCGCTGGTCGAAAAGGGCGACCTCGATGCGACGCGCTTTAACCGCTGGATCAACGAACTCGTACAGCAGCAAGGCCAGCAACTGATGCGAATGAAAGGGGTCCTCAACTTCCACGCCGAAGCGCGGCAGTTCCATTTCCATAGCGTGCATATGTTGCTGGAAGCCGAACCCGGACGCGCATGGCAGAAGGACGAGCCGCGCGAAAACAAGTTCGTATTCATCGGCCGCAATCTGGATTTCCCGCAACTACGCGAATCGTTTCTCAGCTGTATCCACTAGCCGCACTTACCTCAAGGAGTCTGCAATGAAGAAGACTGATGCGCTTACCGTCAGTATCGGCGTGCTCGCTGTCGTCGACACCTACGTCACGGCAACGGTGTTTCCGGTCCCGGTGTGGGTCACCTTTATCGCGTGGGCGTCGTTCTTCGTGGTCGGCGGCGGTCCGCGCGGCTTCGTGCAGAGCGTCGCGTCGAACCTCACCGGCCTGGTCATCGCGTCGCTCTCGCTGCTGGCCATCGCCAATACCGGCCCGGCACCGCTCGCCGCGGCGATTTGCGTCGGTGTCGGGAGTGCGGCGATGGTGCAGGTGTCGAAACTGAAGCTACTGAACGTGCTGCCCGCAGTCGTGTGGGGCTTCGCTTCGACGGTCGGCACCACCGTCGCCACCGGTCATGCGATCACCACAGCCGGCCTCCAGAACCCCGCCTTGGTGGCCGCCGCCGCGCTCATCACCGGCGCCGTCTTCGGCATCGTCTCCGAAGCGCTCGGCGAAGCACTGAGCCACAAGCCACAGCCTCAACTCAACTGATCTCACACTTCAGGAACCGCACATCATGAAACTACAGCATAGCCTTGGCGGGCTCGAAAACCTCGGACCCGTCAATGTCGAGACACGGGTTTTCGTCGAGTCGTGGGAGAAGCGCATTTTCGGCATTCATACGGTGATGATGGCAGAAAGCACGCATCTGTCTGACGCGCTGCCAAAGTACCCGGTGGCGACGTTGCCTACCACGTTCAGGGACACGTGGACCTGGGCGTCGCTGCGTACCGGCGCCGAAGGCATGCAGCCGTTCGAATACTTCAAATACCGGTACTACGAAAAATGGCTGATGGGGATTTCGCAATTCTTCGTCGATCAGGGTTATGTATCGGCCGACGAACTCGAGCAGAAGACCGCGCACTACCGTGCCCATCCGGATGCGCCGCTACCTGCCCAGCCGAATCCGGCAATTGCCTCCCAGATCAACGACTACCTCGCAAAGGGTGACTCGGGGCTGAACGCACTGAAGCAGGCACCGCGTTTCGCAACCGGCGCCGAGGTGTGCATAGCCGATCCGGCCGCCGTCGATCACACGCGGTTGCCGGGCTACCTGCGCAACAAGCGCGGCGTGATCGACCTCGTCTATCCGGGCACCTACTCCTACTTCGTCTCGACCGGTCCCGACGGCATCGGCGAGCCGATGCCCGTCTATCGCGTTGCATTCAAAGCCGAGGACATCTGGGGCAAGGACAAGAGCGAACCGAACACGACGATTTACGCCGATCTTTACGAAGCGTATCTCGCCGCATCGAACTGAATCTCTACACCCATCATCCGGTACGGAACTAACATGAGCGAACTTTTCAAATACGACGACGAGCGCGAGGCCGCGAGCGCGGCCAAGGTACGGGCGCTCGAAGCGCTTCTGATCGAAAAAGGCGTGCTGGGCAGCGACTCGGTCGATACCGTGCTCAGTCATTTCGAAACGATGGCTGGACCGTTCAATGGCGCAAAAATTGTGGCGCGCGCGTGGATCGATCCGGCGTTCAAGAAACGCCTTGTCGAAGACACACCGAAAGCGATTGCGGAAATGGACTTCCCGGCCGGGATGGAAGGCGCGGAAGGTGAACACATGGCCGCCGTCGCCAACGGCGACGGCGTTCACAACCTCGTCATCTGCACGCTTTGCTCCTGCTATCCCTGGCCCGTGCTGGGTCTGCCGCCCTACTGGTACAAGGACCCGGTGTTCCGCGCGCGCGGCGTGCGCGAACCGCGTGCCGTGCTGAAGGAGTTCGGCGTGCCGGTTTCGGACGATACGGAAGTCAAGGTATGGGACAGCAGCGCGCAAATCCGCTGGTTCGTCATTCCGGAACGGCCCGCCGGCACCGAAGGCATGAGCGAAGCGGAACTGGCCGCGCTCGTCACGCCCGAAGCGATGATGGGTGTGGCGCTGGTGCCCTCGCCTTGCGCATCGCCACGGCCGGCGGTCTGATCATGTTTACCCGGTTCGAGGAATATGCCGCCTCCAGCATGCTTGGACATCCGGACTCTCCGCCGCGCATGCAAGGCAAACTGCTGTTCGACAAGCCATGGGAACGGCAGGTATTCGGGCTCGCGCTTTCGCTGTCGAAGGCGGGGCACTTCGAGTGGGCAGACTTCCGTCAGAATCTCATCGAGTCGATAGCCGAATGGGAAGACGGATACTGCGCGGGGCAGCCGCCGTGGGATTACTACGAGCGCTTTCTGCTCGCCCTCGAAAAGACCGTGACGCAGGCCGGGGTATTGTCGGCCACAGATGTGGCGTCGCTGAATCTGCGCGCGTTGCGTCCGTCCAGCAACTAAGCCGTGCCCTTGCTTCCGGCGCTCAGGCAAGGGCACCAGAACGCCCGCCATATCGCACAACGAAGTTTCATCAGGAGATCTACCATGCTCAAGCAACTGTCCAATGTACTCACCGGATCCGATCCGCAGGTCCAGCGCAAGCTCTTCGGCATCTACGGCCTGCTGTTGGTGACTAACGCCGGCGCGTGGATCTGGGCGTTCGTGTCGTTCTGGCACCACCCGGTCCTGCTCGGCACCGCGTTGATCGCCTATGGACTGGGCTTGCGCCATGCGGTCGATGCAGATCACATCGCCGCGATCGACAATGTGACCCGGAAGCTGATGCAGGAAAAGAAACGCCCTGTCGCCGTGGGTTTTTTCTTCTCGCTCGGTCACTCGACCATTATCGTCATCGCCTCGCTCGCGGTCGCAGCCGTCGCAAGCGTGTTGAACACCCGCTTTACCCAATATAAGGAATTGGGCGGACTGATCAGCACGTCGGTATCGACCCTCTTCCTGTTCGCGATCGCGTTCCTGAACCTGCTGATTCTGAAATCGATCTTCCAGGCATGGCGCCACGTACGCGCAGGCGGCGCCTACGTCGACGACGACTTCGACATGCTGCTAGCCGATCGCGGCCTCCTCGCCCGGCTCTTTCGTCCGATGTTTCGGCTCGTCACGCGCAGTTGGCACATGTTCCCGCTCGGCTTTCTGTTCGGACTGGGTTTCGATACCGCGACCGAGGTGAGCCTGCTCGGCATGTCCGCGTCGCAGGCTTCGCATGGCATTTCGCCATGGGCGGTCATGGTGTTCCCGGCGCTCTTCAGCGCGGGGATGTCGCTGGTCGACACGCTCGACGGTCACCTGATGCTCGGCGCCTACGGCTGGGCATATCTCAAGCCGATTCGTAAGATCTACTACAACATGACGATCACGCTGGTGTCGGTCGCGGTCGCGCTGCTGGTCGGTACGATCGAAGCCTTGGGCCTGATTTCTGACCACTTGAAGCTCGAAGGCAAGCTGTGGGATGCTATCGGTACGTTGAACGACAACTTCGGCACGCTGGGCTACGTCATCATTGGTATCTTCGCCGCGAGCTGGATCGTCTCGATGGTGCTTTACCGAACCCGGCGCTTCGACGAACTCGAGACGAGCCGCTAGGTGAGCGCATGCGGCATGCGTCGCGCCAGCCTCCGCTCCATTTTGAGTGACACCTATGCGCAAGATCACCGTCGGCATGGTCCTGTTCCCCGGATTCCAACTGCTCGATATCGCGGGCCCCAAAGACGCCTTTGCGGAGGTCCGCGTTCTCAGTCAGGGGGCGTGCGAATACGAAATGCTGACGATCGGCACGACGCGGGGCAGCGTGCTGTCTTCCAGCGGGCTAACGGTTATGCCGGACCGGACCATCTTCGATCCGTGCCCGCATTTCGATACCGTGATCGTGCCCGGCGGCCTCGGCGTATTCGAAGTACTCGAAGACTCGACGCTCAGCGAATGGCTCGCGAAGCAGCACAAGAGCACCAGGCGAATCGCCGCTATCTGCAACGGCGTTTTTGCTTTCGGCGCGGCCGGCATGATCGATAACCGGACAGTCACGACCCATTGGATGGACGCCACGCGTCTTTCGGCGATGTTTCCGAAGGCGAAGGTCGAACCCGACCAGATCTACGTCAATGACAGCGGCCTCTACACGACCGCAGGCGTGACCGCCGGAATCGATCTCGCGCTGGTCATGATCGAAGATGACTTCGGCAAGAAAATGGCACTCGACGTCGCGAAGTATCTGATCGTGTACGTGCGCCGTGCGGGCGGCCAGTCGCAGTTCAGCCCGCTGCTGGAAACCCAGGCCGCGAGCGATTCCCAGATCCAGTCGATTCAGGAGTACCTGCTCGACAATCTTCATCTGAATCATACGACCACGTCGCTTGCGCATCGGCTCAAAATGAGTCCGCGCAATCTGTCCCGCCTCTTCACCAAGGAATGCGGCATCAGTCTCATCGCATTCCTGAACGACGCGCGCATCGACGCCGCGCGACGCTACCTCGAAAGCACCCGTCACCCGATCGGCGAAATCGCGAAGCGTTGCGGCTTTGAGAGCGCGGATACCCTTCGGCGCACGTTTAGCCGCCGGCTTCAGATCAGTCCCGTCGAATACCGGCAGCGCTTTCGCTCCGGCGATCCGGTGAACGACGGGGAACGTGGGGTCCGCGAATCCGGTCGATAACCGGTTCTCTCAATTTCACATTGGCTCGTGCGCCTGGTACGCGGAGGCAACGATGAGTGGACGGCCCAAAGGAGAGCGCGTGCTGAGCGAATCGCAGCGCGAAGACTTGCCAGCGCTGGCGATGCTTTAACAGTGAGTTTGAGTCAACTTGCGCCAACTCCGGCGCGTTTCAGGCGCGCGTGCTCTTAATCAGCTCGCTGGCCAGGATCACTGCATCGCTGTTAAGTGGGACGACCCGTCCGCGGATTCGGGGACGGTAGATCGGGTCGCCCTTGTTGATGCGCTCGCCGGACAGGGCGCAACGCCCCACAGCGCGAGCGAGGGACGGTGCCCAGATTTGCTCCTCGTAGTTGCAAAATGTCGCGTCGTGCCAGCGCAATGCGAAGAGCGAATTGGCCAGCTCCTCCACGACCGTCACAGTATAGGTGCGCACGTCACTACCGTTCGACTTGCGCGAATTGAGCGGCTCGCCCCCCAGGCGGGAGCGACCGGACAGGTTCGGAGAATTCCGCATCGGGTCTGGCGGAGAAAAAAATTGGTCGATGACGGCGAGCGTGGTCGCCCACGGGTCTCGAATCTCGGGCGCTGAAGTGTGTCGGTCCGGCCGATGCGATGGGTGATGGGATGAGGAAAATACAGGGAAAGCATGCGCATGACCAGATTCACTTTCTGACCGACTGTCAGCATTCGTATTGATTTCGACGTTCACGATCGTTTCCCATCCTCAGCAAATATTGAAGCAGCAGTCGAACAACCCAAGGGGTCGAACAACGCCCGACTTGCGGCTACTGGATGCATATGGCGGAGAAGTCGACCGTCCGGCGATAAACGGTCCTGCCAAGCCACGGCACGAATGTGTACTCGTTATATGAGTTGCTGCCGATATGAATCCAGCTACGTAGAACATGTGACACGATGATTCCTTGCTGACATTTATAAGGGAATCGGTCGGGCGGCCATCCGAAAGTGCCATGTGGTCGTCGTGCCGAACCGCGAGCTATGCGCTGCAATACCAGCAAGCGTGTCGCGATAAGAGAAGAGTAGGTTTAGCCGGATGGCGAGTCTACTCTACGGTCGGATAGGCGGATACCGCATTAGGGTAACGGTCTTATACGGACGTATAAGCGGGGCAAGGAGACTTCACTGAGCGAATAGTCTGCACAAGCGCTCGTACACGATGGCATTCAGCCATGACGGCCATCGGGCAGAAAGGGCTTGATACCAAGCGATTCGGCCTTGCGGACAAGGTCCGGCATCGAGCGCGCGTTCATTTTTCGCATGACCTGTCCACGGTGGACCTTGACCGTGATCTCGCTCAAGTTCATCTCAGAGGCAATCTGCTTGTTCAGCAGACCAGACAAAACAAAGGCCATCACCTCTTTCTCGCGCGGCGAAAGAGACCGGTACGAAGCGCGCAGACCGGCCAGGGCGGCTTCTGCCGCGATTCGCTCACTATCACGCGCCAAGGCCTGGGCCACTGCGTCGAGCATGTCCTGGTCTTTGAACGGCTTCGCGAAGAAATCGAGCGCACCAGCCTTCATTGCCTTCACCCCCATCTCGATGTCTCCATGACCCGTCATGAATACGACGGGAATGCGCATACCGCTATTGACGATTTCCTGGTGAAAAGCCATGCCGCTTTTCCCGCGGAGTCGCACGTCCAGGATAAGGCAGCTCGGTCCCGCGAAGTGAGGAAACCGGAGAAAATCGTCCGGGGACTCAAACGTTTCGACACGCAACCCTACGGAGCGCAGCAGCAAGTCAAGGGCGCGCCGGATTCCCTCGTCGTCATCGACGACGTAGATGACGGAACCGTCGGTTGCTTCGGGTTTGTCCGTTGTTTGGCGGCCCGGTCTAGTAGTCATCTGGACACCTCGCGAAGCCGGAAGGCAATCACACCCTGCTGGCATGCACCCAATTTTACGCCGCCACGATTGCGCGCGTCACTGGATCCCAGACAGCTCGCAACAGGGGTTGGCTGCCAGGTGCGAATCTCGCCGAGTTCGCCCGGCATCCGTCGATCGCCTTCTGACCGATTGCCGCCCCTGAATGCGGCTTGTCTTACGCTCATCAACTTGCCAATGCTCCCGCACCTTGTTGGCAACCGAGTAAACTAATTGTAAATCGTTGCGGGTCACCACGTGATCACTTTGGATGAGGCCAACATTCATGCAGGCCTGCGCCCCATTCAACAGCGCAATGCGACGTGCAGGTGCCGGACCAGGTCGTCGGCAGACAAGGGGGCGCAATGATTATCGCGAATTGTCAGACCATTGATCGGGTCTACAAGACTGCGGGCGCGGCCCTCTACCGTGCCCGCCGCTTGGCGGACGGAATGCCGGTGCTCCTGAAGCTCCTTCCCGAACATGCCGGCACCGCCCAATCCGCCGGTCTCAAGCGCGAATATCTGCTTCTTCAAACGTTGAAAGTCGCCGGGATTGCCAAACCGCATTCCTTGATCGATGACCGCGGTCGCCTGGTGTTGGTTCTGGAAGATTTCTCAGGTGAGTCGCTCGAAACCGTGTTGTGCCACGGCCCGCGCCCGGACCTGCCTCGCTGCCTGGCGATTGCGCATCACCTCGCCGATGCATTGGCGGGCATCGACACCGCCCACATCATCCATCGAGATCTGCGGCCGGCCAATATTCTGGTCGCCCCAGAAACTGGCCAGGTTCTGCTGGTGGATTTCAGCCTCGCGACGACCCAGGAACACACCGTCTCACCAGAGGACCTTTTTGCATCCGTGGGCGAGTGGGCGTACATGTCCCCCGAGCAAACCGGCCGCATGAATCGTCCGGTAGATTACCGGACCGATTGCTATTCGATGGGTGTCGTGCTCTATCGCATGCTGACCGGCCAGTTGCCGTTCCAGGCGAGCGATCCGTTGGAATGGACGCATTGCCACATCGCCCGCATGCCACCGCCGCCGCGTGACATTGAGCCCGCGGTGCCGCAACCGGTGTCGGACATCGTGATGAAACTACTGGCCAAACTGCCGGAGGATCGCTATCAAAGCATGCGTGGAGTGCAATCCGATCTTGACCGCTGTCTGGCGCAATGGCACACCTCGGGCCGGATCGAGCCGTTCCAGCTCGGCACTGACGATCTATCGGATCGCTTCCAGATTCCACACAGGCTGTACGGGCGCGACCAGGAGTCGAATATGCTCCTCGGTGTATTCGAGCTCATGGCGGCCACCGGCCAGGCAGCGCTTGCGACCGTCTCCGGGTACTCGGGCATCGGCAAGTCGTCGCTCGTCGACGCCTTGCATAAGCCGATCGTCGCGAAGCGTGGCTACTTCATTTCCGGCAAGTTCGATCAGTACCAGCGAGACATTCCCTATGCCACCCTTACGCAAGCGTTTGGCGAGTTGGTGCAGCAACTGCTGGCCGAAAGTGCAGCACGCATCGCCGGCTGGCGGCAACAACTGCAGGCTGCGGTCGGGGTCAATGGCCAACTCATTCTCGATGTGCTGCCCAAAGTCGAGTTGATCATCGGCGCGCAAGCTCCGGTACCGCCGCTGCCGCCGACGGAGGCTCAAAACCGGTTCCGCCGGGTCTTCCGGCAATTCGTGACAGTGTTCACGAGCAGGGCACACCCGCTGGTCCTCTTCCTGGACGACCTGCAGTGGATCGACGCAGCCAGCCTGGCGCTCGTCGAGCACCTGCTCACCCACCCGGACACCTGTTATCTGCTGCTGATCGGCGCCTATCGCGACAATGAAGTGACCGGAGCGCATCCGCTGATGAAGAGCCTCGATGCGATCCACCACAGTGGCACGCCGGTGGTCGACATCCATCTCGCGCCGTTGTCCGCCGTGCATCTGAACCAGTTGGTGGTCGACACGCTGCATGCGCCACCCGCGTCCTGCGAGGCGCTCACACACCTCATTTGTGAACGCACCGAGAGCAACCCGTTTTTCTTTACCCAGTTCCTGGATTCGCTGCACAAGGAGGGCTTGCTACAGCACGATGCAAAAATGCGGGCCTGGCGGTGGGACCTGGAACAGATCAAAGCGAAAGACTTTGCCGACAACGTCGTCGATCTGATGTTGGGCAAGTTACGGCAACTCCCGATCCCGGCCCAGGAAGCGCTGCAACTGGCCGCTTGCCTCGGCAACAAGTTCGACCTGCGGATTCTCGCGCTGGTCAGCGGCCAGGCCGAGGTTGAGCAACACCTTGCGCCTGCTGTGCGCGAAAATCTGATCTTGCGCACCCAAGGCAGCGGTAAGTTCCTGCACGACCGGATCCAGCAAGCCGCTTATTCACTGTTTCCCGAAGGACGCCGCAGCGAGGTGCATCTGCGCATCGGCCGCGTCCTTCTCTCAAGCATGACGGCCGACGAGCTCGCCGAGCATCTGTTCGACGTGACGAACCAGTTCAACCGGGGCGCCGCGCTGATCACGGCACAGGAGGAGCGCGAGCGCATAGCTGAACTCAATCTCACCACAGGCATGCGTGCCAAGGCAGCGACGGCTTACGCATCGGCACTGGCCTACTTCACTGCCGGCCACGCGCTGGCGGCAGAGGATGGTCCGAACCGGCACGCTGCGCTCACCTTCTCGCTCGGTTTTCAGCGTGCCGAATGCGAATTCCTGAACGGCTACCTGACGACGGCGGAACAACAACTGTCGATGCTTTCACACCAAGCCGCGAACCTCATCGATAAGGCCGCCGTCGCGTGCCTGCGCATGTCGCTTTACATGAACGCAGGGCAAGCCGAGCGTGCCGTTGAAGTAAGCCTCGCGTATCTCCGTACCGTCGGCGTCACGTGGTCGGCGCACCCGCAAAAAGAGGAAGTGCAACAGGAATATGAGCGATTGTGGCAACGGATGGGCAACCGCTCGATCGAGCAGCTCCTCGATTTGCCTTTGATGACCGATCCCCTCTGCCGCGCCACCCTGGACGTGCTCACTGCCGTCCAGCCGCCGGCTCATGCCACCGACATGAACCTGTATTGCCTTATCGCCGGCCGCATGGCGAATCTGAGCCTCGAGCATGGAAACAGCGACGGCTCGGGATTCGCCTATGTCATGCTCGGCATGACCCTCGGGCCGCAATTCGGCGATTACCGGGCCGGGTTCCGGTTCGGCAAGCTCGGCGTCGACCTCGTCGAGAAGCACGGGATGGATCGCTTCAAAGCCCGCGTCTACGCGGGCTTTGGCGCCTTCATCGTCCCCTGGACGAGGCCCGTACGTTCGGGTCGCGACTTGCTGCGACTCGCCTTTGACACGGCCAACCAGACTGGCGACCTCACGTTCTCGGGCTATTGCGCCAACAACCTGATCACCAATCTTCTCGCTGCCGGAGATCCGCTCGGCGATGTGCAGCGAGAAGCCGAAAGCGGCCTCGAGCTCGCACGAAAAATGCGGTTCGAATTTGTCGCGGACGTCATGACTGCGCAACTCAGGCTGATCAAAGCACTCCGCGGTATGACGCCCGACTTCGGCTCCTTCAACGATGCTGCGTTCGACGAAGACCGGTTCGAGCGGCATTTGGACGCCGATCCGGGGCTGGCACTCGTCACTTGCTGGTACTGGATTCGCAAGTTGCAAGCGCGTTTTCATGCAGGTGACTACGCTTGCGCCATCGCGGCGGGATCGAATGCTGAGCTGTTGCTGTGGACGTCACCCTTCTGCTTCGAGGTGGTGGAATATCATTTCTATGGCGCACTGGCGCGCGCAGCACACTGCGATTCGGCAACGGCTGACGAACGGCCCAGGCATCTGGAGGCGCTGTCCGCTCACCATAAGCTGCTCGAGACGTGGGCGAACAATTGCCCCGAGAATTTCGCGGACCGCGCCGCGCTGATTGCCGCGGAGATCGCCCGACTCGATGGGCACGACTCCGAGGCCATGCGGCTGTACGAACATGCCATTCGATCGGCACGCGAACACGGCTTCGTCCAGAACGAGGCAATTGCCTATGAACGCGCGTCGGCGTTTTACCGGACGCGTGGATTCGACACATTTGCCGACACCTATCTGCGAAAGGCGCGCAACTGCTTTGCGCTCTGGGGCGCCGACGGCAAGGTCAGGCAGATCGACGCGCGCGCGCCGCAACTGCGCGAAAAGCCGGCTTCCTCGGCGGCCGTTGCGTTCGACAACGTTGCACAACTGGATCTGCTGTCGGTTACGAAAGCCTCGCAAGCCATCTCTGGCCAGATCGTGCTCGACGATCTCGTCGACACGCTGATGCACATCCTGCTTGAAAATGCCGGGGCGCAGAGCTGCCATTTGCTGCTCGCGCGCAACGAGAGCCTCGTCCTCGCGGCCGAAGCGAGCGTCGAGCAGCAGACGATCCAGGTGCGGCGGCATCTCGGCGAGGTGCTGCCCGTAGAGGCGTTGCCGGAGTCGGCGATACGCAAATCGGTGTTGCCCGAATCCATCACCAATTACGTGCGGCGCTGCCATGAGCAGGTATTGCTCACGGATGCAATGCAATCGAATCCCTTTGCGGCGGACGACTACTTCGCCCGCCGGCAACCGAAGTCAGTGTTGTGCATGCCGATCATGCGGCGCTCAGCGTTGATCGGCCTGTTGTATCTGGAGAACAACCTGACCACCCATGCATTCACGCCGGAACGCGTGTCCGTGCTGGAACTGCTGGCCTCCCAGGCGGCGATCTCGCTTGAGAACGCTCTGCTCTATGCCGATCTGCAGCGGGAGAACAGCGAGCGCAAGCTCGCGGAGGAGGAGTTGCGCGAGCGGGAAGCACGCATCCGGCGACTCGTCGAGTCGAACATCATCGGCGTGTTCTTCTGGGACATGGCGGGTATCGTCGACGACGCTAACGACGCGTTTCTTCGGATCGTTGGCTATTCGCGACAAGATCTGCTTTCGGGCCAGGTTCAATGGGCCACCATGTCGCCACCGGAATATCACGCCGCCGATGAGCAGGCGCTTGAAGCAGTCCGGCAGCACGGGAGTTGCCAGTCCTATGAGAAGGAATATATCCGTAAGGACGGCCGCCGCGTCCCGGTTCTACTCGGCGGCGCACTCATGGAAGGTTCGCAGGAACAGGGTGTAGGGTTCGTACTCGACCTGACCGAACAGAAGGAGGCCGAGGCGGAACTCATAGCGCGGCGGACCGCGGCCACGCGCGCGGAGGAGCAGTTGCAGGCGCTGCAGGTGGAACTGGCTCATGCCACTCGCGTAACGACGCTCGGGGAATTGAGTGCTTCCATCGCCCACGAAGTAGGCCAGCCGCTCGGTGCGATCGTGACCAGTGGCGAAGCCTGTCTGCGATGGCTCGGCCACAGCACGCCGCAGCCGGAAGAGGTGCGGGCCTGTGTGCAGCATATGATCGGCCAAGGTAGGCGCGCGAGCGAAATAGTCCGGCGTATCCGCACGCTCACCAGCAAGGCTACCCCGCGGAAGACACCGCTGGAACTCAACGATGTGATCGATGACGTTATGTCACTGGTTCAGCGCGAACTATTGAATCATCGGGTTTCGTTGCGCCTTGAGCTCGCCTCCGGGTTGCCTCCGTTGCTCGGCGATCGGGTTCAGCTTCAGCAAGTGCTCATCAATCTGGTCATAAACGGTATCCAGGCGATGGCTGACATTGGCGAGGACGCACGCGAACTACTGATCGAGTCCCATCGGGATAACGATGGGTATCTGGTAGTCGCTGTCCAGGACTCTGGCCCGGGCATCGATCCGGAAAGCGCAAAGCGGCTGTTCGACGCATTCTTCACCACGAAGGCCGACGGAATGGGCATGGGATTATCGATCTGCCGTTCGATCATCGAAGCCCACGGAGGACAGGTTTGGGCGTCCAACAATGCCGGGCGCGGGGCCGTATTCCAGCTGAGTCTGCCTTCAATTAGCGAAGACTCGCCTTGAAGGCCAAGCCGGCGCGATAAACAAGGTAATACTCGGTAATTTCTGAGCGCGCGATCGAGACGCATCCGGATCGACGTCAGGCTCATGAACAGTCTATACATTCGTATCATTTCCGTGCGGTGGTTTCCGAGCTACGATTAATTTGAGTCGCAAGCCAGACGATTCCGTTTGGCACGTTCCGATTCCAGTATGTCGAGGCCCGTCGCTTGTGTCTTCTCAAATCATTTCCATCGTCGATGACGATACGGGTGCCCGACTGGCGACCGCGAGTCTGGTTCGTTCACTAGGGTGGCGGGCACAGTTATTCGCATCGGCGGAAGAATTTCTGGAATCAGCGTTAATCGACGAAACGTCATGCCTGATTTCGGATATACGGATGCCGGGCCTGTCCGGCATCGACATGCACGACCGCCTGCTGGCCCTCGGGTACGCAATACCGATCATTTTCACCACGGCATTCCCGACTGCTCGCCTTGAGGCCGAAATCCAGGCCCGAGGTGCTCCCCCTTTACTCGAGAAACCCGTTGATGCCGCCACTGTCGAGAGACTGCTCAATCTCGCGCTGGGTTGCCCATAGGACGTTGCCAGTTCGTCAGAAGACTGCCGTCATGCCTGGCCACGCAATCCTGGCCATCACCGCTTCAGCTCCCCTCGCCGTCAGGACGACTTCGGCCCGCATGGCATCACACCGGCGGATATTGCCCTTTGAACAAGAACTTCATTGCCAACGACATATTTCACCGCCTT
Organism: Paraburkholderia polaris; assembly: GCF_012927345.1. Classification (GTDB taxonomy): domain Bacteria; phylum Pseudomonadota; class Gammaproteobacteria; order Burkholderiales; family Burkholderiaceae; genus Paraburkholderia; species Paraburkholderia polaris. Next base: position 115,228 of record NZ_JABBGJ010000032.1, on the reverse strand, counting down.
CAGTAATCGCGCGGGTTATACGCTGGTATGAGATTCCTATCCACAGGCACCGGCGTTCGAATCGTTCGTAGAATGGTTTCATGTGCCTCGCGCCTGTACATTGTTTTCAAGGCCAATGTGCAAGCGCGATACGCCCGACATGGTCAGTTTTGTTCATCACCGGTTCGTTCGAACAATACGCGAACCTGAATCCGGTTTCTTGACGATTGATGTTCACCGTGCGCCTCGCGGCTTGGGCCGCAGACCTGCTGCGCAATCGTTGCCCTGGCTGTCAGCCGGAGGTGGCCGCCGCAATTGCGGCAATCTGAAGAAGGAGCAAACGATGCTGACCATCGTGCTTATTTACATGCTCGGGTTCCTTGTCGTCGTGGCGACTGTGCTTGCCGCGATGATTAAGACCGTAGCGCATCCAAATCGTTGAAACGAATAAATGTCGTATATGTTCGCGGCCGTCATTCGCATCCGCGGGATTTAACCACGTACATTTTCGATGTTGTGGAGGTTGTCATGTTCATCCCATCCGATCAGATAGCACTCCCCTCTTCCCGCGAACTGGACCTGTGCGCATGGGCAAACGCCGTGTACGAAAAAGCCTTCGAAGACGGCTTCATTCGCGCGCTCTGGGAACCGGACGATACGATCGTGCGCCGATTGCAGGCTTACTTCCACACTGGCCTCTCCCCTGCCGAAGCTGTGAGCGCGTGCTTCTGTCTGAACCACTGATACGAAACCGGCCGACTTCATCAGCAGGTGGCCGATCCGCGTGGACTGCGGCGCGCGCACAGCTTCGTTGGCGAACTGACGCGGCACGGCAATCCTGATTCCCTTCGTTGGCAATGCGCTAACGGAACTGTCCGGGCGCATGACGCTCGACGCGCCTCGTTATCCAAAAACAGCCCGGTTGATTACAACGCTGTTATCTAAGCACCCCTACCGCTGATCACCCCTCGCGCCGCTGGGCATCCACAAACGAACTATTGCCGCGGCGGATGGCGAAGTCCCGCACACGGCGATTTCATTTAAAAATGCACGTAAGCATCTGAAATATAAGAAGTTGTGTGCAAAAAATCCACTGTGTGAAAAGCCGCCTGAGCGGCGTTATTGACGCGATACCTTTGTTGCCAGCCGCGAAGCTCCATTGCTAACCGGCCTTACGGCCGGTATTTGCCGGCCATCGCGGGTGCGCACAGCGCACGCCAACACCATACTCAGCAACTCCGAGGAAAGCGAAATTGGATCAGCGTAAGTTAGGACATACAGGTATCAGCGTCGCGCCATTTGCTTTAGGCGGGAATGTTTTTGGATGGACTGCCGACGAAACTACCTCGTTCAGCATTCTGGACGCTTTTTCGTCGTCGGGTTTCAACCTCATCGATACGGCCGACGTCTATGCAAACTGGATTCCAGGGCTAAAGGGCGGCGAGTCCGAGACGATCCTCGGCAAATGGCTAGCCCGCAGCGGCAAGCGGGACAAGATCGTGCTTGCTACCAAGGTGGGCATGGAGATGGGGCCGGGCCAAAAGGGGTTGTCGAAACGATACATCATCGAGGCCGTTGAGGCGTCATTGCGGCGGCTGAACACGGACTACATCGATCTCTACCAGTCGCATGAAGACGATCGCGGGACACCGCTTGAAGAAACCCTCGACACGTACGATCTCCTGATCAAGCAAGGCAAAGTGCGAGCCATCGGTGCTTCCAACTATTCGGCGGCGCGACTCGAAGAGAGTCTCCAGGTCAGCAGCAGCAAAGGCCTGCCTGCATATCAGACGCTCCAACCGCATTACAACCTTTACGATCGGGCCGAATTCGAAAGTGCGGCTCGGGGTGTTTGCGAGAAGTACAACATCGGCGTGCTCTCGTACTTTTCATTGGCCAACGGCTTCCTGACGGGCAAGTACCGCACCTCCGGGGACCTGGCTAGCAGCGCGCGTAGCGATGCCGTCAAGCCCTACATGAACCCGCGAGGCATGCGCATTCTCGCGGCACTCGACGAAGTTGGACAGGGGCTGGGCAAGACACCCGCACAGATCGCGCTGGCCTGGTTGATCGCGCAGCCAACTGTTGCTGCACCGATTGCCAGCGCCACCTCGCTCCGTCAACTGGACGACCTGATGGCCGCCGCACATGTGCGCCTTCCTTCCGAGGCCATTGCGATACTCAGCAAGGCAAGCGACTAGTATGCAAAACCGTTCGAATCGAGCACACGGCGTGGAACTGTCGGGCATCCGTTCGGCACGGTTCGGGGCGGCTGCCCAGGATCGCGCAAAAAAACAATCCGGTCAGCATGGCCACGTTCCCGGTTCCGACCGAGACGGACTACGTGAAAGTCGGCGGCCATTTCGGGCCTCACAACATTCATGAGAATCGGCCAGTATCTTTTGTCAGCTCCGGTGATCTTATCTTCGCGACCTACCAGAGCGCCGGCGTACGAGCCTATGACATTCGTGATGAGCGTCGACCCGTAGAGGTCGATGCGATGGTGCCCTCGGTTTCGCCGCTTTAAAGCCGTCGTGAACACGTGGACATTTCGTATGTCACGTCGTTCCGACGGCCATCGACACTTATGATGATCACTGTATCGCGATGTGTTTTTCGCTAGTGAGCCTGGGTGGCGTGCCAGCGCGCATCAATGAACCAGGCTACGTCGGCAAGACATTTCCCGACCATTTCAAATACTTTACGAAAGTCGCAAAGAAGGCCTGAGCCGCGACCCACTCACCACGAGGTTCGCCGTGGTCGATTCCACACTTCCGCTACGCTCCGCATCACAAGAACCAGTCGGACTGTCAGCTCCGGGTTGTGTAGATGTTGACCCCAATACGCCGCTCGCCCGCACGCAGCATATACGACTTGTTACGGTGCACTCCTCGCTTGCAAATGGTGAGGTGCGCCGAAACCGTGCATCCTTGCCACACCGTATCAAGAGCGATCGGCCACGAACGGCGATCGCCCGGCTGTCTCCACCAAAGTAAACATTGGCATATAACTTGCAGCTCCAAGATCTCCCGAAGTATGCACATCATCGCGATGAGAGTACACGCTCCCTTCCGCGGACAGGAGGTCTTAAAAAAATGCAACGCGGATCACAGACTCGACGTAAGAGTGAGGTCAATGTACATAGCATCGTTCGTGAGGATAAAAGCTCCGTCCAGGTTTTGCTACGTGCCCTTTCGCTGCTTGAAATCCTCGCCGAAGATGATCAGGGTTACAGATTAATTGATCTGTCGGAACGAACCGGCCTGCCGGCATCGACCGTACACCGATTGTTGACCACGCTGGAGCAGAAGCGCTTTGTCTGCTTTCAACGCGACAGGGCGTTATGGTATATCGGTGCGCAGTGTTTCTCGGTCGGAGCTGTGTTCGGAGGGCGCCGCCAATTGACCGAACTGGCTACTCCAGCGATGCGCCGCCTGCGCGACGTCAGCGGTGAAACCGTCCAGCTGGGTTGTGTTGATGAACACGACATGCTGTTACTGTTGCAAATGCAAAGTCGCGAGATGATGCACGCGTCGTCCAGACCCGGAAATCGGACTCCGTTAGCATGCACGGCGATGGGCAAAGCCGTTCTCGCTGCGATGTCAGACACGGAAATTGCATCGTTCGTCCAGCGCGGTGGTCTACAACGGCTCACCCGCCAATCTATTGCCCGCCCGACAGCACTGCATAGCGAATTGCAAGAAGTACGCCGTATGGGTTATGCCGTAGATAATGAAGAGACCTCTTTGGGCGTGCGCTGCGTAGCTGCGCCCATTTTTGATGAATTGTCGATACCGGTAGCTGCCCTTAGCGTAGTGGGTTCGACGCTGCGTGTGACGATGCAGCGCATGGAAGAACTCGGCCACAGTACGATACTTGCGGCGCGAGAAATCACGGCCGCCTTCGGTGGCAGGCAGCCAGCCGACGACGTGTGGTCTTCGTCGGGGCTGCCCGCTATTGCGCGTTAAAACACGTGCTGTAGACCAGCACGCAGTGCGACCTGCCGATTCGTGCTGGAGGCGTTAAAGCCTGTGATCTGCGCCTGCTGGGCGTCGCCGACCGCAAGTTGATACACCGCCAGCGCATACACCGTGGTCCGCGGCGACAGAGCATAGCTCGAAAACAGATTGAACTGATGGTAGCGCGGATGCTGACCCGTGGCGTCCACCTTGCCCGTCACATAGCCATAGTCGGCAGCGACTAGCGTCGCGGGCGTGATCTGCCAGCCAGCGCCGGCTTCGGCCGTACCGAAGCTGACGTCCTGGCCGTCGTTGCCGTCCTTGAACACCACACCCGACACATTGCCAAGTATCTTGAGCTTGCCGATCGTGTAAGCAGCGCCAAGTGCCGCAATCTTTTGGCTCGTCGCCGCAGCAACGTAGTTACCGTAGATCACGTTGGTAAAGGTGGGTGTGTTCTGGTTGCCCTGCACCGCGGTCTCAGGATTGCGAATGTCGAGATAGGCGCCCCCAATATGCAGCGGACCGCCGTCATAGCCCGCAGCCATGCTCCAGACCTGGTTCTCGCCATACTGTCCCGGTACCCCGCCCAGGCTGTACATGCCAGAGAAGCGGAAGCCGCCGTAGTCGGTGCTCGCGAACTTGATGCTACGGTCGACCACGAAGCTATTGTTAATGTTGTCGACGTCCTCCGCGTGCGAAAAATATGCGCCGCCCCAAATCCCGTTGGCGGCCAACGGCTGCACATAGTCGACTACCAGGTCATACTGGCGGCCGAGAGTCAGGGTGCCGAATTTACCGGCCAGACCCATGAATGCTTGCCGTCCAAACTCTCTCCCGCCTTGACCCAGCTCGCCCGTGTTCAGGTCGAAGCCATTTTCCAGCGTAAAGATCGTCTTCAGACCTCCGCCGAGATCTTCCACACCGGTAAGTCCCCAGCGGCTGCCGGTAGGCATACCGCTGACGGCCTGAAGACTGCTTTTTCCGCCCTGATTGTTGGCGTAGGACAGTCCATCGTCCGCCGCCCCGTATAAGGTCACACTGCTTTGCGCGTGCGCAATGCCGGTGCTCAATCCCAGCAATGCGATCATGTGAAACGACGCTTTCGACAACAGATGCTTCATGATTAAGGCTCCAGGAGAGAAGTTTTGACGACTTTGAAGTCGTCCTAAGTTATCTCGCTAAAACTACTCCAATAGAGCAATTCTGCGCCGTGGAACAGCATCGATAAGGCGTTTAAAAACAGAATCATAAGAGAAAAATCCAGCGAAATTTCAGGTATTGGTGACAGGCTTTTCGGGTGTTCCACCTGGTATCCTTCGCGTTCTTACCGATCGTTCGATTCACTAGTAGAACAAAATAAAAAAAGCCGGGGATAACCCCGGCTCGTTCATCTTCACTCGCTGTGCTCTTTCAATCAAAGGCCTTCACTCTTCAAGACCTTTTGTTCGATGGGGCCGAAGATCGAATGCCCTCCACTGTCCAGCATCTCAATACGAATCGTCTCGCCAAACTGCAAGTAACGAGTATGCGGTGTCCCGGCATCTGCGGTTTCGAGCGCGCGCCTCTCGATGATCGTGGCCGAACCCGCATCCCGCTGCGAGTTCGAAAACGTGCCGGAGCCAACGATCGTGCCCGCTCTCAGATTGCGCCGGCGCGCCGCGTGCTCGATCAGCATCGGAAAAGTGAAGTGCATGGCTTCGCCACCCGGATGGCCGAACCACTCGCCGTTGCGCCATACCCGCATGGGCAATTCGATGCGCCCGTCGCGCCACGCGTTACCGAGTTCGTCCGGCGTGACCGCAACCGGCGCGAAACTGGTCACGCCCTTCGCATTGATGAAACCGAACCCGCCCGCACTTTCGCGAGGCGCATACGCACGCAAGCTGATGTCGTTGAGCAGCATCACCAGCTTGATATGCTTGAGCGCGTCCTGCGCGGGAATCCCCATTGGCACATCGTCGAGCACCACGGCGGCCTCGCCCTCGAAGTCGATTTCGTCGCTTTCGGCAGGCAGGTGTACCGGGTCATGCGCGCCAATGAAGTCATCTGATGCACCTTGATACATCAACGGAAATGCCGGCGGTGCGACTGGCGCCGACGCGTTGCCAGCACCGTTGATAACCCGCATGTGATTCGGAAAACCCGAGCCATCCAACCATTGATAGGCGCGGGGCAGCGGCGCAGCGCAAGCGTGTGCGTCGAAGGCAGCGGCATTGTCCAACTGCCCCTCGTTAAGCTGGCGGTACAGCAAATCAAGGACGGGGGCGACGTCACTCCATCGATCCAGAGCGGACTGCAGCGTCGGCGCGGCCGCCCCGGCTACCACCGCGCGTTGCAGATCGCGCGACACCACGAGCAGCGTGCCGTCTCGGCCGCCGGCCTTTAGCGAAGCGAGTTTCATACAGATCCCGGGAAGAGTCGGAGATTATCGAAGCTGACCATCACGCAGCCGGTCATTTATCATTGCCTGAACTGGTTGCAGCGCCTGCGGCTCGGGAGAAGCGACCAAGGACGTCAAAGCCCGCGGTGAACGCCGGCCGCTTCAGGTAACGCCCTGCCCCGGCCCTGGCTCGTAACTCGCCCTGCTTGAAGACAAGTTCGCCGCGGGATATCGTGTGGGTCGGAATGCCCGTTACCGTCCGCCCCTCGAATACATTGAAGTCGCTCTTGCCAAACTGCGTTTTCGCCGAGAGCGTTTTAGTGCCCTTCGGATCCCATACCACCAGGTCCGCGTCGGCGCCCACGGCAATCAGTCCCTTGCGCGGGTAGAGATTGAACATCTGTGCGGCATTGGTCGAAGTGATCTTGACGAACTCGCTCGGGCTCAGGCCGCGTTGGTTCACACCCTCGTCCCACACCGCCAGCATGCGCTCTTCGACACCGCCGCAGCCGTTTGGTATTTTCGTAAAATCGCCAAGACCAGCAGCCTTTTGCGCTGTGCAAAAGGAGCAATGGTCGGTGGCAGTGGTTTGCAATGTCCCGCTTTGCAGTGCTTTCCAAAGCGCCGTCTGGTGCTCCGGTGCACGAAACGGAGGGCTCATCACGTGACCCGCGGCAAATGTGAAGTCGGGATTGCGATAGGCCGCATCGTCCACGCACAAATGACCCGCCAGCGCTTCGCCAAACACTTTCTGCCCGCGAGCTCGGGCCCGCGCGATCGCATCCACACCGTCGCTGCTCGAGACGTGCACGATATACACCGGCACATCGAACACTTTCGCGATGGCAATGGCGCGCTCAGCGGCTTCTCCTTCAAGCACGGGCGGCCGCGATAGAGGATGACCCTCGGGGCCGGTGATGCCGCTTGCCAGCAGCTTTTGCTGCAGCACGAACACCATCTCGCCGAATTCCGCGTGCACGGTAGGCATTGCACCGAGTTCAAGGCAGCGCTGGAAGCTATTAGCAAGGACACCATCGTCAGCCATGATGCTGTCCTTGTAGGCCATGAAATGCTTGAAACTGTTGACGCCCTCGTCGCGTACGAGCGTACCCATATCGTCATGCACGCTCTGATCCCACCAGGTCACCGCCACGTGAAATGTGTAATCGCACGCGGCCTTGGTAGCCCAATCGCGCCAGGTGCGGTAAGCCTCCATCAGGGGTTGCTGCTGACTGGGTATGACGAAATCGATGATAGTGGTGGTGCCTCCCGCCAGGCCCGCTGCTGTGCCTGTGTAGAAGTCGTCCATGGTGACGAACCCCATGAACGGCATCTGCATGTGGGTGTGCGGGTCGATGCCGCCCGGCATCACGTACTGCCCGCCTGCGTCGACGATCTCGGCGCCGGCGGGCGCATCGAGGTCGGGCCCGACGGCGGCGATGATCCCATCGACGCACAGCACGTCGGACTTGAACGCGCGATCATGATTGATAACCGTGCCGCCACGGATGACTGTTGCTTGCATGACGCTCTCCAGTAGTGGTTACTGCCGCCCCGAGCCTGCCAATGGCAAATTCGTCGGGCGGAACTCTCTCGAACCGGCAACGGCAGGGCGTTCAGCGCCGACCGCTCTCCGGCATGTGCCAGAGAGCGAAAATAGCCGCTCATATGTGCAACGCGAAGGAAATTCCGGGCGTCGGAATGGACATAAAAAAACGTTTGTAAACCGTGCATTAGCGCTTCCAACAGGTGGAATCTCAAGCACCCCGCGCGGCCGGTTCGAAAGACGGACGGTGGCGACAGAAATGCAAAAAGGGGCCACGTGGCCCCTTTGACTCCTGTGTTGCATCCGCAGGCTTGCCGCAACACCCGGCTGCGATCACCGCAAACGTTAGTCGACAACCGCTGTGGCCATGATCTCCACGAGCGTCCCTTCTATCGCCAGCCGTGATTCCACGGTCGCCCGCGCCGGCGGACATTGCGGATCGATCCAACTCTCATAGACCTCGTTCATGGCGTCGAAGTCGCGCATGTCGTCGAGCCAGATGTTGATGCGAACCACTTTTGATTTTGACGTACCGGCTTTGGCCAGCAAGTCGTCGATTTGCGCCAGCACGTCGGCGGCCTGCGCCCGGACGTCGCCCGGGGTCACTACATTGGCAGTAAAGCCCGAGAGGAATGCAAATCCGTTGGCGATCACGACCTTGCTCAGGCGTTTGCCGGAATCGATGCGTTCAATCATGTCGTACCTTGAAGTAGCTGGGGGTTGAAAACGACGGCGTTAAGCGACGCGCCGGCGTGGCTGGGCTCCCGGGGTCCACACCAGCAACCTCGACGCCAGCCAGTTGAACAGCGCGTAACTGATCGATGCGTAGACAACGATCACGAGCGCGATCAGGAACATGCGATCCACATAGCCGAACTGGCTCGCATACTCGATTACGTAACCGATGCCGGACTGGGCGCCGAGATACTCGGCTCCAAGCACGGCCGCCCAGGCGGTGCCCAGGCTGAGCAGGATAGAAGAACGCAGTTCGGGCAGGATCGCGGGAATGATCACCGTGCCGTACAGGCGCAAGCGAGAGGCGCCGAGCGTGCGTGCATAGTCGATATACAACTGCGGCACATTGCCCACAGCGTTGACGACCCCCGCAAAGAAGATCACGCCGACTCCATAGGCGACGAAGAGAACTTTGCCGGCGAAGTAAGTACCGAACCACAATTCGAACAGCGGCACCATTGCGAGAAGAGGCAAGGTCCGCAAGAACTGCAAGGGCAAGTTGACCAGCCGGCGCGACCAGTTCGACCACGACACCGCGAGTCCAAGGGCCGCACCGCCCAACGCACCGCACGCGAACCCGGTATAGAGGCGCAGCATGGTGTCCCAGGAATGCAGCAGTACCGCGAGCGCAGCGGCTGTGTAGCTGCGCGGTGCACCTTCGGCCACCGACGGCACACCCAGCCCGCCGGGCCAGTAATCGGACAGCGACTGGAACGTGTGCGTGAATAGCACCTGCCAGCCAGGCACCAACGGCTCACCCGGTGCAGCCTCGGCTGTATAGATGAGTGACAGCACCTGCCAGCCGCCCGCCATGGCAAGCAGGACAAGTACGGAGACAGCCAGTTGCCCGCCACGCGAAAGTTGACGGTTCATGCGTGGCTCCGCTCGAGGCCGAGATGATTCAGCAAGGTATGCCGGGTATGCACGAGATCTGCCCGCAACAGGCTGTCGGTATTGCGCGGACGTGGCGCGGCAACCGCGAGGTCGTCCACCAGTCGGCCGCCACGCAACACCAGGATGCGGTCGGCCAGCAGCAATGCCTCATCGACGTCGTGGGTGACGAAAATCACCGTGCGGCGATGGCCGCTTCCGGTTGTCTCACCCCACAACGTGAGCAGCACCTCCTGCAACTGCCGACGCGTCACGTAGTCGAGTGCGCCGAAAGGTTCGTCGAGCATTAGCACATTCGCGCCGTTGGCGAAGACCGTCGCGATCGCCACCCGCTTGAGCATACCGCCCGACAGCTCACGTGGCCATGCACGGCTGACGTGGCTCAAGCCCACTCGTTCGAGGTAATGTTCGGCGATCTCGCGGCGCTTCCCCTTCGCAACACCAGCGCACTTCAGCCCGTACTCCACGTTGTCGATTACACGTAGCCACGGAAACACGCTGTCTTTCTGGAACACGACACCGCGCTCAGGTGCAGGCTGGGTCACGCGTTTATTGCCTACCTCCAACGTGCCGTCGGTGGCCGCCAGCAAGCCGGACATGACTTGCAGCAAGGTACTTTTGCCGCAGCCCGACGGGCCCACCAGACATACGAACTGGCCCTCCGGGATGGTGAAGCTGACCGAAGCAAGCGCATTCACAAGTTGCCCATCGGCACGCCTGAAGCGCTGCGACACATTGTTGGCCGTGATCGTCGGGCCATCGATAAGCGAAGACATTTCCTTACTCCTTATGCCGGGCTGCAGCAGGGCTCCACGGGGCCAGGCGCTCGATTACCCAGGCGGTCAATACATCACATGCGATCGCCACAATCGCCAACATCACCAACGCGGCAAAGATGCCTTCTATGTCGATCGACTGGGCGAGTACTGAAACAATCTTGCCGATTCCCTGTTGCGCACCAAGCAGTTCGACGATCGCTTCAATGCCCCATGCACCCGCCAGCGCGATGCGGATGCCCCCGAGAATCTGCGGCACCGTGCCTGGAATCAGCACATCGCGGATCACGCGCCGTGGGCTTGCGCCGAGCGTGCGCGCGTAATCCTCGAATACCGGGTCCAGGTTGTCGGCAGCGCGCTGGGCAAACACATAGAGGATCACGGCGCAATACACGAGGACCAGCAGGATCGAGCTACCCCGCCCCACGCCGAACCAGATCAGGAAGAACGGCGCGATTACCAGCGTTGGCACGGTGCCAACGGTCATCATCACCGGCTGCACCAGCGGGCCCAGCCATTTCGAGCGTGCCGCCAGCAAGCCTATCGTGATGCCGATAAGCGAGCCAGCGAAGACGGCCACGAGCACATTGACACCGGTAAACACCAGGCTGTCGAAGAGCCCTGTGTTACCCAGCCCGTAATAGGTCAGCTCCCGCGCGACCCAGAAGTCTGCAGCGATGCGTCTCGCGACGTTCAACGGCGAGGGCAAAATGGACCCCGCCACGAAGCGACTGGCGATATGCCAGGCAACGACCACGAGCACGATCCCGAGAAGTGCCAGTGGGTCGAAGCGTCGCCATAACGCGCGACTCAAGGCTCGCGGACGCGGGAGCTGCGTCCGGTTGCCTGCCCCTGTCACTTGTGATGCCGTACTACGAAACATCGCAATACTCCTTACGCCTTGCTGCTTGCGGCACTTGCGAATCGATAAGCGTCCAGGAAATCGAACCATGTGTAGTACTGATGTGCCTGCTTGAGAAGATTCGCCTTGTCAGCCGGCAGACTCTCGCCATCAAGCGTCTTCAAAAGGGCATCGGTCCTGGTTTGATAATCCTTCATCTGCTGCCAGATAGGCGCGGCCCAGACGATATCTTCCGGCGTGACTGAGCCCTTGTCGATGATCCCACTGGTGGCAATGTCGTCGATGATCGCTGACCACGCGTTCTTGTAGAAGTACACATTCTTTTCGTCGGTGAAATACGTGGCGTTGTAGTCATACGTCGAGAACGGATCGAGCCGGTCCACCGCGTTCTGTACGTCCTTCGCATTCAGCGACGTGCCCGCCACGCTGTTCAGATACGGCGCCTGCAGCGCGAACAGCGACGGATCCTTCTTGACCGCGTCCAGGGTACGCCACACCACCGACATGAAGCGCAGCATGGCGTTCGGGTGGCTATTGACAAAGTTTCCGTTGGCGCCAACTCCGACGACCGTCACCAGATGCTCGACCGGCGAGCCGGCTCCGGCAGGTGCGTACTTGTTCATGTCGCCCACGTCAAGGACATCGGTCCATCCTGCCTGCTCGAGCGAGTAGACGATCGGTGCCCCGTCGGGGTTGACGAAGTCTTCGCGACCGGCACGGGCGAGTACCACCGATTTCGAATCATCGAGCACCTGCAGGTTCCAGTTCACCTTGGACATGCTGGAGGCGAGGATTTCGAACGGCCGGTCGGTCACTTGCGGCGGACCTACCAGCGTCTTGCCCGCGAGGGGAGCCAGTGCCGCGTGGAGCGCGGCATCGAAGCTCATGCCCTGCGCGATATAGTCCTTAAATGATTTGAGGTGCAAGCGCGGATTGGCGAGGATCGCGTTGCCGAGGAAGTTGTCCGTGAAGCCAACGCATTTGAGCGTCCGTGCCGATTTGTAGGTCGGCAACATGTTGGGACAGTTTTCGCTGATCACATCCACCTGCCCGTTGAGCAGCAGCGCAGTGGCATTGGTGTCGTTGACCTTGAGCCCTTCGGGTGCGGGGTCGATCCCGATGCCGACATCCTTGAACCAGCCCTTCTGCATCGCAATGACGTAGAACGTGTTGTCGGCAAATGGACGCATTCCGAACTTCACCTGCTGCTGGGGGATGCTCGTCCCTGCTTCAGGCGGCGCGGGCACGAAGCGATCTGCGGCGAATGCCGCGATGCTCGTCACGAGTCCCAGACTGGCCAGCGCGATCGCCACGCCCGCCCGCTTGAAGGGATGGAAAAGATCTGATTTCGACATCGTCAACTTCCTTATAAGTGATGACATACCGTATGTGTGCGTTACGCGGGGAAAACGCTCGGCCGCCGTTACGTGACGCGTTTGCCGCACCATGACTCGCAATCAAGATATCGCGTCAATAATTGCCGCGAGACGCCGTTCCCGCACACTGGAAAGACAAAAAAATAGCTATATTTTTCATTGCCTTATCGTTTTTACGGGGTGAAATGGGTTCTGCCGCATCAAGCCACTCTGCCAGGGTGCGCGTCCCTGGACGAACGACCTTTCGATGATGCCGATCCATGTCGCGACGTATCGCTGCGCGAGTTCGGCATCCTCACTCGCTGTCTCTTCGGTCGGCGCACAACACCAGGTTGAGGTATCGGGGATGAGCTTCGGAAACCCATCGAATGCCAGCTTCCTGTGCATTGCTGCACCATTGGCGTGCTGTGACGCGAAGGAACACGCAAAGGAGTGCGCGAAGTGGTGCGCGCCGGGCGCTTACCTGGATCGTTCACGTGCCCTGTTCGCTTTGCGTGAAAGGTAAGCGATCCCACTTCCATCAGGGATTCCCAAGGATCGAAGAACAACACCCGTCAGGCATCGCGCAAACTGGCATAGCCGTTGCTTCATAAGCCACTGAGGTTCGCAGTACACGGCGAGCATCAAACAGTACTCCCGTTATCCGAGACAAAGGCGTCTCGGATAACACCGGCCAAAAAGGTCCGACATCAGCGCGTCTGATGCCGGACCTTTTTCGTTTTGCGGTCTCATTATTGTCGGAGTTGAAGCAATGAAAAGACGTACGTTCTCAGCAGACGGTTCGGGCTCTGCTAACAGTGTTGTGCCCCAGCTTGGGCGTGTCCTGCTCGCCACGCTCAGCGCTTTCGGGTTCGCTCACTCCGCTGTCGCGGCGTCGCTGCAACCCATCGAGTTTTCCGAGGCCGTACATAACCTCGGTTACATCGACCTCTACGTTGCAGAGCACGCGAAGCTGTTCGAGAAGCACGGGCTGACGATTCACCTGACCGCGGCCGGTGGGGACACGCAGGCATTCGCCGCGGTGCTCGGCAAGACCGCGCAGTTCGCCGTCGGCGATCCGACCATGGTGGAGATGTCTCGCGAGCGCGGCGGACCGGGCATGGTCGTCGGGACGCTGGTGCAGCGCGCACATTACTTTGGCGTATCGAAGACCGTGGCGCCCATCACCGATCCCAAGGCTTTCAAGGGGCTGACCTTGGTTACGTCGCCTGATCCGAATACCGAGTACAGCGTCACGAAGAAACTGCTGCAGGACAATGGCCTGAAAGTCGGCACGGACGCGAAGATCGTCGAAGTCACCCCAGGCACGGAAATCGGCGCCATGCTCGCGGGTCGCGCCGACATCGCGTTTGCGCAGCAGCCGATGGTGGCGGCTGCGATGGCGCAAGGGGCGAAAGTGGTATTCGACTTCTCGAGCTATATGGGTCCGTTCTGCAATACGGGGATCATGGTGCTGCCCGAATATGCCATGGCGCATCCCGAGGTCGTGCAGTCGCTCGTGGACGCACTGGAAGAAGCCGCGCGTCTTACGTATGCCAAGCCCGACTACGCGAAGGAGGTTGCCCGTGCGGAGTTCCCGGACCTGCCGCCCGACGTGGTGAACAAGGCAATCGACATGGAGTTGCAGTACAAGATCCCGGCGCAGACGCTGCCGGTCGACCGGCAGCAGTGGGACAAGCTGATCTCAATGCAGAAGTACCTGGGCAACGTACAAGGGACGCTGGCCTATAGCGACGTGGTCGACAACACCTTTTCTAACAAGGCCGCCAAGACCGCTGCGGCCGGCGCGGGCGTAACGGTGGCGGTGTCCAAATGAATGTAGCGGGCGCAGTAGTGCCTGCGGCGCAGGCGGGGGGGACCGCCCGCCCGCACGCCCCGCTGGTTGCGCGCGGGGTCGGCAAATCGTATGGCGAAGATGAAGGCGAGTTGAATCAGGTCATCGGTGACATTTCCTTCAGCCTGCGCGCTGGGGAAATTGTCAGCCTGGTGGGCCCATCCGGTTGCGGCAAGACCACGCTGCTGAACCTGATGAGCGGTCTTACGCAGCCGACACGCGGCGCGGTGCTGTGGCACGGTCAGGCGCTGGACGACGTCCCCAAGGGCATCGGCTACATGTTGCAGAAGGACATGCTGATGCCATGGCGCAACGTGTTGGCCAACGTCACGCTTGGTCTCGAACTGACCGGGATGTCGCGCGGGCATCGCGAGAAAAAGGCGCATGCGATGCTCAGCAAGGTCGGACTCGCTCCGTACTACAACTACTACCCGTCGGCTTTATCGGGCGGCATGCGTGCGCGCGTTGCACTTGCGCGCACGTTGGTGACGGACCCCGAAGTGATGCTGCTCGACGAGCCGTTTGCCGCGCTCGATTTCCAGACGAAACTGGTGCTGGAAAGCGACATGGCCCGGCTGGTCAGGGGTCAGGGTCGCTCGGTTCTGCTGATCACACACGACGTCGAGGAGGCGGTCTCACTGTCGGACCGTGTGATCGTCCTCACCCACCGTCCGTCCCGCATCAAGGCGATCCACGAGATCCACCTGGATTGCGACCGCAACGACATGATGGCCGCCCGCGACGCTGCGGGCTTCACCGCCCACGTACGCGAGATCTGGTCTCAGCTCGACGTGCGCATGGGCGAACGTTGAAAAGGAACCCGCGTGCAAGAAACCCGCTCCCCTGCGCCCCCGTATGCCCCGGCATCCCTCAAATGGCGCAGGCTAATTCGCCGCTGGCGCGGCAAGCTCATCGTGGCTGCCTGCCAACTCGCGCTACTCGCCGCACTGCTCGCCCTGTGGCAAGTTGCGACGTCGAGTCAGGCGGTGGCCTTCCTGTTCGGTTCGCCCAGCCAGATCTGGGGTTACCTGGTAAAGATGCAACAGGACGGCAGTCTCGTGCACGACGCCGGCGTGACTGGCATGGAAACGCTGCTCGGATTTCTGTTCGGCAATGTCATCGGCACCGTGCTCGGCTTGTCGCTATGGTATTCACGCTTCGTCTCGAAGGTCATGCAGCCGTTCATCGTTGCGCTGGGCTCGATTCCGATCGTCGCACTCGCGCCTATCGTGATCATCTGGTTCGGTACCGGGCTCGGGTCGAAACTCGCCATGTCGACGCTGTCCGTCGTGGTGGTGGCGCTGGTCACCGCGTACAAGGGAGCGACCAGCGTCGACGACGATCAGATCAATCAGATGCGCACGCTCGGCGCGACCAAGCGGCAGACTTTCCGCAAGCTGGTGATCCCCGCCTCACTGCGCGACATCTTTGCGGGCTTCAAGCTCACGGTCGGCTTTGCGCTGATCGGCGCCATTGTGGGCGAATTCATGTCGTCAGACGATGGGCTAGGCCATGCGATCTTCAAGGCGGGCAGCCTTTACATCATTCCCAAAGTATTCGCCGGCGTGGTGGTGACCATCGCGCTCGCGCTCTTCCTGTCGTTTCTCGTCGGTCGGCTCGAGCGCTTCCTCATGCCCTGGCACAAGTTCGATTGATTTAAGCCATCCGCCGCGACGTTGCCGGCGCGTGGCATTTAGCAACCCCTGAAGGAGTAGGCAGCATCCTATGAGCACGCTATCCACACATCACCAGATCATCCGCAAGGATGACCTGAAGTACGCACTGACGGCTACCGATGGTTTCATCGCCGAAGTGTCGCCGGGCGAGACCTTCGAGGTCGAGACCGAATTGAACATCGGCGGCCACCTGAT
This sequence comes from Paraburkholderia polaris, assembly GCF_012927345.1. GTDB lineage: Bacteria > Pseudomonadota > Gammaproteobacteria > Burkholderiales > Burkholderiaceae > Paraburkholderia > Paraburkholderia polaris. The sequence goes on along the minus strand of NZ_JABBGJ010000032.1, from coordinate 99,016 downwards.
TACGCAACTCGACGAAAAGCTGGACGAGTCGAAAGTGAAGCTCCCGTTCGTCAATCCGGCCACCGGGCCTGTGCGCCTGCGCGGCGCGAAGCCTGGCGATATGGTCGTGATCGACGTCCTCGAAGTTGGCGTGCACGGCCTCGGTTATACCGCGCTGTGGCCGGGCATCGGCATTTTTCCGGATTGGGTCCGTAAGAAGGAATTCGGCATCCAGAATCGCAACGTCGTCGTCGAAAATGGCATCGTTCACTGGAGCGACTCGCTCAAGCTGGAAGCCAAGCCGATGATCGGTGTGATCGGCGTGGCCCCGGTGGCGGGCGGCACGCTCACCGTCGACAACGGTACCCACGGTGGCAACCTGGACATCCAGGAAGTCACGAACGGCAATCGCATCATGTTTCCGGTGTTCCATGAAGGCGCGTACCTGTATTTCGGCGACGTGCACGCCTTGCAGGGCGACGCGGAGTGTAACGGCATGGGGGCAATCGAAATTCGCGGCCACCTGAAGCTGAAGGTAGATCTCGTCCGCGCGCCGAGCCGCATGACCTGGCCGCGCATCGAGACGCCGACGCACATCTGTACGGTCGGCTGCGCGCGGCCGCTCGACGATGCGCTGCGTATCGCGTTCGAGGAAATGGTCTATTGGCTGGAAGAAGGCTACGGCATCCCCGGTGCCGAAGCCTACATGCTGCTCGGCCAGATCGCGGAAGCGCGCTGTACCCAGATGGTGAATCCGAAATACACTTATATCTGCAAGGTCGACAAAAAATACTTGCCCAAGCGTTGAGGAAACGGCATCGGGCCGCGGATTCTGTGCGCGGCTGACCGGCACCATTACAAGGCATCGAGGCCGGACGTCCCGATCACGATGCCGGCACCGGTTGGTGCGGGCACGGTGAACATTCCGTGGCTGACGATGCTGTCCGTCATCGCGCAAATCATTTATTGATTTCGAAGAAAGAGGAAAGAAAGGCGATGCCGATTTATCCCTATCGTTGTGAAACCTGTGGCTCGTTCTCAGTCATGCGTCCTGTCGCTGAACGCGACGCAAGCTGTGCTTGCCCAACGTGTAGCGCTATCGCACAGCGCATGCTGGCCACGCCAGCGCTTGCATTGATGTCGTCGTCCGGGAGTGCCGAACGCCAGGTCAACGAACGTGCGGTGTACACGCATCAGCATAGCTCGGGGTGCGGCTGCGGGTCGCGCGCACAGTCAAGCACCGAATCGCCGGTGGGCTGAATGGAATCGCCGCGGGCGCTTTCGAGCGCCCGGCCCAAAACACAGCGCTGCCTACCAACCAGTTTTTTCACCATTGCGATAGAACTCGCGATTACTGCATTGCGCGTGTTGATCGTATGTGCATCGTATTGATACATGGAGGTTTGTCTCATGAGTTCAGAACCGGGCAAGATCGCATTGATCACCGGAGCAGGCAGCGGTATCGGACGCGCCACCGCTCGCAAGCTGTTTCAGCACGGCTACCGTGTAGTGCTCGCTGGACGAAACAAAGCACCCCTCGAGGCGCTAGCCGACGAGGCGCAGCAACTCGGACACGAGGCACTTGCTGTTCCCACCGACGTCACCGACGCCGCTAGCGTCGCCGCCCTCTTCGACGCGATACGACAACGCTACAACCGCCTCGATCTTCTCTTCAACAATGCCGGCCGCGGTGCACCGGCCGTCGATATCGACGAACTCAGTCTGGACGATTGGCACGCCGTCGTGAACACGAATCTGACGGGTGCCTTCCTCTGCACGCGCGCTGCCGTCGCGCTGATGAAAACGCAACTGCCGCGCGGCGGCCGTATCATCAATAACGGCTCGATCTCCGCGCACGCACCACGTCCGAATAGTATCGCCTATACGGCCACCAAGCACGCGATCACCGGTCTGACCAAATCGACATCACTCGATGGACGCAAGTACGACATCGCCTGCGGACAGATCGACATCGGCAACGCTCTCACCGACCTGGCTGCACGCATGGCCAAAGGAGTGCCACAGGCCAACGGCGAAATTGCCGTCGAACCGCTGATGGATGTCGAGCACGTCGCAGGCGCGGTTCTTTATATGGCCGATCTGCCACTCGATGCGAACGTGCAGTTCATGACCGTTATGGCTAGCAAGATGCCGTTTGTCGGGCGTGGGTAGCGAAGAGACAACGGCCGCACGCGCGTGGCGCGGCCTGTGTCTGTGTCTGTGTCTGTGTCTGTGTCTGTGGCGTGAGTTTGCGCATGGGAGACGTTTCTTGTGGGCTAAAGCGTCAGCGTTTCGTGCGCCTTGACGATCTCGCTTGCCACCACCTCGATCTGCTCGCGCTTGAGCATTGCCTTCGAGCGTAGCAACTGATACGCGTGTTCTTCCGATACGCCGCGCCTTTCCATCACGAGCTGCGTGGCCTGCTGGATCACTCGAACGCTCGCTTGCTTCTTCTCGAGTCGCTCAATGTATCGATCGCGCATTCGCAATGCCTGACATTGCGTCAACGCCACCGCAATCGCGGTCATCAATCCGAATGAGCGCACCGGCGACGGTATCACCGCCGGCGCGTTCAGGCGCAGCACCGCTTCGACGGTAATCGGATTTTCATAGGCCACCACCGGAATCACAGGCGGCGACATGCTGGTTCCGAGCCACGGGAAATTGACCGAGAGGGTTTCGGGACGCATCGCCATCAGCACGAGCCCGGTTCCGAAGGGCAAACTGTCGAGTGTCGGCCAGTAGACCTCCACGTCGCACCCGATGCGGTCAAGTTGCGCGAGAAGCTCGTCGCCATCCTGATCCTGTGGATGAATCAAAACAACTTTCAGTGAGCGCAAATCGCGCAGGATCGCTAAGGTATCCGCGGTCCATTTCATTGTTCCGCCCCGGTATGTAAGCACTCGCGACGCGTGTCTGCGGGCCGTTCCGGCGCGCTGCGCAAGGAGAAGTCGACCGTACAGCGATAAACGGTCCTGCCAGGCCACGGCACGATCGTGTACTCGTCGTATGACTTGCTTCGGATATGGATCCAGCTATGTAGAACATGTGGCACGGTGATTCCTTGAAGACGCAAAATAGGAAATCGGCCGTGCGGGCATCCGGAAGCGCCGTGTCGTCGGGGGGGCCGAACCGCGAGTTTTCCGCCGGTGTAACAGCGAGCGTGTAGCGATGAGAGAAGATTAAGTCGAGCCCGAGAACGAATCTACTCTACGGTTGGATATGCCAATGCCGCCTTAGGGTACCCCGCTTATACGGACGTATAAGCGCCGCGAGCGGTGAACGCTGACGATTGACCGCCCGTCTCTGTCGATATCAGGACGGCGGTCTCGCAATACGTGATAGAACGCGGACGTAAGCGCCCTCCGCTGCCAGCGTTTGCGCAATGGCGCGGCCGATACCCTTGGTGCCGCCGGTTACAAGTGCCTTCAAACCTTTGAGTTTCAAATCCATGGTGGCGTCTCCTTAGTCAGCCGGTGCGAGATATTTTTTGCTGATCGCCGCGCCGACCGAATACTTGGGGTCGACGAAATTGCCCAGCCGCACCTTGCCGCACTGGCTGAGCATCATGTAGGCATCCCAGCGGTCGAAGCCGTATTCCTTTTCCATCCACAGCACCCGTTCGTGATACGCGATGCGCGTCGAGTCTTCAAGCGGGCGCGCGCTGCCGATCGCCATCAGCAGTTCATCGGTTTCGAGGCGCGGCCATTCGATGTGCCAGCCCTTGATCAGATCGACGTGGATCGTGGTCGTGCTGGCGTATTCAACGGTGGTGCCGAATGGTGTAGTGAAATGTGCCCTGACGGGATTCGCTGAGTTCATGCGTTTCGCGGACCCGGCCGCGTGCGACGCCGCGCGTGTGCATGATCGATTGTTCCAGCCAGTTCATCATGGTGTTCCTGCTCAATTGCGGGTTGTCGAAGTGAATGGGTGCAACGCTGACATCGCACTACACTGAAATTAGCGCTCTGACGTTATTGGCTTCCATCTGGTCTCCGCGCCCCGCCGACACGACCTGGCCGCGTACCAGCACGACATAGTCGTCGGCTACCGCCTGCGCGAAATCGAAAAATTGTTCTACCAGCAGGATCGACAGCGATCCCTTCAGCGAACGGATCACCGCCTCGATCTCCATTACGATCGACGGCTGGATGCCCTCGGTTGGTTCGTCGAGAATCAGCAGCTTTGGATTGGTCAGAAGCGCCCGGCCAATCGCGAGCTGTTGCTGCTGTCCGCCGGACAGATTCCCTGCAATGCGCCGGCGCATCGTCTTCAGCACAGGAAAGGTATGAAAGACATCGTCGAAGGAAAATTGCTTGCCCTTGGCGGTCTGATTGCGCTCGCCCGCGTAGGCGCCGATGCGCAGGTTTTCTTCGACGCTGAGTTGCGGAAAAATCTCGCGTCCTTGCGGTACGTAGCCGAGACCCGCCAGCACGCGCCGGTGCGACGGCGTGCGCGTCAGCGGCTGGCCCGCCAGTTCGATTTCGCCGCCTTTGACCGGCAGCAACCCGACGAGGCACTTCAGCAAGGTCGTCTTGCCCACCCCATTACGGCCGAGTACGACAGTGCAGGCGCCTTCGGCCACGTTCAGCGACACGTCGCGCAACGTGTGGCTGCTACCGTAAAACTGATTGAGTGCGGAGATTTTCAGCATGCTCACCGTCCGAGATAAACCTGAATCACGCGTGGATCATTGCGCACGCTCTCCATCGATCCCTCACCGAGCAGCCGCCCCTCATGCAACACGCTGACGAGGTCCGCGATCTCGCCGACAAAATCCATGTCGTGTTCGATCACCACCACCGCCCGCTCGGGCGACTTGAGCCGCGCGATCAGTTCGGCGGTGCGTGCGGTTTCGTGATCGGTCATGCCGGCAACCGGTTCGTCGAGCAGGATCACTTGCGGATCGGCAACAAGCAGCATGCCGATTTCGAGCCACTGCTTCTGGCCGTGCGACAGCGTGCCGGCCATCCGGAGCCCATGATTCTCGAGACCGATCGTCTCGAGCACTTCGTCAATGCGCCGATTCTGCTGTGCGCCGAGGCGGGAGCGAACCATGTCCGTATAGCCGCGACCGTTGCGAATCGCAAGTTCGAGGTTTTCGCGGACCCGCAGCGCTTCGAACACACTCGGCTTCTGGAATTTTCGGCCGATGCCCAGGCGCGCGATGGACGTTTCGTCGAGCGTCGCGAGGTTCGTGACCTTGTTCAGAAAAACCTCGCCGGCTGCCGGCCGGGTCTTTCCCGTGATGACGTCCATCAAGGTCGTCTTGCCCGCCCCGTTCGGACCGATGATGGCGCGAATTTCGCCGTATCGAAACTCCATCGACAGATTCGTGATCGCCGCAAAGCCGGAAAACGTGACAGACAGGCCGCTGATATAGACGGCGGTAGCCAGTTGTGGCTGGTTCATTGGCCGCCCCCGTTGCTGTCGCCGCCAGCGGCCTTGAGCGTTCCCCACAGGCCATTGCTGAAATACACGACGATCACGAGCGTCACGCCGGCAAGAATGAATGGCCACAGAGCAGGCAGTTGTGCGGTCAGCCAGAACTTGAGGCCGTTGACCACGATAGCGCCGACGATCGCGCCGATCAGGGTGCCGCGCCCACCGATGGCCACCCACACGGCAATCTCGACAGACAGTTGCGGCGACACGATAGTCGGGTTGACGATGCCGACCTGCGGCACGTACAGCATCCCGGCAAACGCCGCGAGGACCGCCGAGAGACACCACGCGAAGAGCTTTAGCGTATGCGTGCGGTAGCCGAGAAAGCGCATCCGCGCTTCGTCGTCGCGCACGGCGATTAGCGCCCTGCCGAAACTGGAGCGTGCGAGAAAGCGCACACCGACATAGGCCACGACCAGCAGCAGGCACGAACACACCGCGAGGCCGATCTGCGTGGAGGTATCGGCAAGCTTATGTCCCGCAAGGCTCGTGAACCCGGTCATGCCGTTGTTGCCGCCGAGGCCCACGTCGTTGATGAACAACAGCAGCATCAGCGCATACGTGAGCGCCTGAGTGATGATCGACAGATACACGCCATTGATGCGCGAACGGAACGTGACGAAGCCGAACGCGCCCGCGACCAGCACGGTGACGACGATCGTGGCGACGATCGTCACATCGAGCCGCGAAAGCATCTTCCATAGCGCGGGAAAGTCGCTCGCCCCCATGTACTGCAGGAAGTCCGGCAATACATGGGTGTCGGCATAGGCGCCGTTCAACAGATAGATGGCCATCATATAGCCGCCTATACCGAAGAAAATGCCGTGCCCGAGGCTCAGGATGCCCGCATAGCCCCATACCAGATCGAGCGCCAGCGCGAGCAGCGCGAAGCACATGATCTGTCCGATCAGGTTGATGCCGAACAGCGACAGATGCAGCGCATTCGACTCGGGAATCACAAAATAGGCAAAGGGCAGATAGAGCGCGAGCAGGATCAGCACCGGGACGATGCCGACCTCCACGGACTGGCCCATCCATTTCGTTGCGAACGTCGACAAGGTGAATCTCCTGCTGGTACGCGGATCGGGAAACGTGTTCATACGCGAGTCTTCAATGCAAAGAGTCCTTGCGGGCGCTTCTGGATAATCAGCACGATGAGCAGAAGCACGGCCACCTTGGCTGCAACTGCTCCGTAGAACGGTTCGATAAACTGGTTGATTTCGCCGAGCGCGAGCGACGATACGACTGTCCCCGCGAGACTGCCCGCACCGCCGAGCACCACCACCATGAACGAGTCGACGACGAAGCCCGTGCCCATCGACGGATTGACGCTGGCAATCTGCGTCAACACCACGCCGGCCAGTCCCGCGAGGCCAGCGCCCAGGCCGAACGCAATGCGATCGACGCGCTCGGCGGGTACCCCTAGGCAGCGCGCCATGTCGCGCAGCTGCGTGGTGGCGCGCATCAGCAAACCCAGCTTCGTGAAGCGAACCACGGCGAAGGTCGCGGCGAAGATCAACACGGCGAGCACGATGGCAAACACGCGGTTGTAGGTCACGAAAAAGCCGGGCGCGACCTGCATGCCGCCGTTGAGAAAACCGGGGGTGATGAACTCGACATTCTGCGAGCCGAACAGCACCTGAATCAGCTTGATCAACGCGATGCTGACCGCCCAGGTAGCGAGCAGCGTCTCGAGCGGCCGGCGATACAGAAACCGGATGACGAAGAATTCGAGCAACATGCCGCACGCTGCGCAGATCACGAACGCCACGGGAATCGCCACGAAAATGTAGGCGTCGAACCAGCCCGGCAGATACGCCTGCATGAAACGTTCGACGAGATACGTCGAGTACGCGCCGATCATGATGAATTCGCCATGCGCGAGATTGATCACACCCATCAGGCCGAACACGATCGACAGGCCGAGCGCCGTCAGCAACAACACGCCGGCATAGCTCAAGCCGCTAAACAGAATCGACAAGCCCTTGCCAAGCGACAGCCACGTGTCCATGTGGCGAATCGCGCCCTGCACTGCAGCCAGCACGGCCGGGTCCGAGCGCACGGAATCCTGCGCCGCAAAGTTCGCCAGCGCGGTCCGCGCGGTTTCGCTCGGCACTTCGGCCACAGCCTTGATCGCCGCCAGGCGGTCCGCCTTCACATTGCTGTTCAGCCCGCGTTTAGCCAGCGCCAGCGTGAGAATGGTCGCGATATCCGGGTCGCGCTGTGCCTTGACCGCGCGGGCGACGACAGCGGGATCGAGCAACGCAAAGAACTTGTCGACTTGCCGCGCAGCTGTCGCGCGGGTGTCCTGCTGCGACGAGAACAGGTCCATTTCCGCCGATGCCACCGCGAGCTTGCGCATCATCACGATACTCGGCACATAGGGCGAATCCGCCGGCGCATTGGCGCGCGGCTGCAGGGTCGTAGCGTCGAGCGCAGGGTTTCCCTGCAGCGTCGCCTGACCGTCTGCGCCGCACACCAGCGCGCCATTACGAATCGCATCGACGATCTGACGCGCCCACGCACGCTCATGCGTATCGTCCGACACGCCGGTTTCGACAAGTTGCTCTAGCGCAGCGGCCTTATCGCCGTTCGTCGCGCAAAACGACGTGAGCATCGCAGCGCGGCCCGGCGCGGCGCTCGCGGTAGTGGCCCAAACAAGCGCCAGACAAGCGATCGCGAAAAAGATCTGCCTGAAATTGATCATGGGTGTTTCCATTCGATCCTGCTACGGGAACCGGCATGCTTGCGCATACCGATCCCACCACGGCCAGACTGCCTGAGTACCTGACTGTCCGGCAGAGACTGTCAAGCCTTGCCGATGAACGGGCTGAACGGCACCGGCTTCTCGATGTCTTTAGACTTCCACAAAATGTCGAAGCCCTGAGTCGCATTGATCGAGCCGATCATGTCGCCACGCCACAAGTACTGCGTGGAAGCATCCATCCTCACCGTGTAACCCGCAGGATCGACCATCGACTGACCCGCGAGCGCCTTGCGCACCGCGTCCGTGCTGGTAGAGTGCGCTTTCGCGGCAGCGTCGGCCCACAGATTGATGCCGAGATAAGTCGACACCATCGGGTCGATCACCATGTCCGGCCGATGCTTCAGGTTATGGGCGCTCACGTAGTTCTTCCAGTCGCTCTTGAACTGGCGGTTCTGCGGCGTATCGACGTTCTGGAAGTAGCACCAGCAGCTCAGGTGGCCGACCAGCGGCTTCGTATCGAGACCTTCGAGATCGCTGTCGACCACGTCCAGGCCAAGGATCGGAATATCGGTTGCTCGCACGCCCTGATTGATCGCTTCCTTGAACATCGCCGGAATCGAATCGCCGACCACGGTCATCACGACGATGGCCTGGCCGCCCGGTTGCGCGGCGAAGTCCTTGATGTCGCGCACGATGGTCTGGAAGTTCGACTGCCCGAATGGCACGTAGTGTTCGCGCCATGCCGAGTCAGGAATGTTCCTGGTCTTCAGATAGCCCTTGAGCATCTTGTTGATCGTGCGCGGCCAGACGTAGTCGCTGCCGATCATATAGAAGCGTTTGGCACCGCCGCCCTGGTCACTCATCAGGTAATCGATCGCCGGGAGCACCGAGCTGCTCGGCGGCGAGTTCAGATAGACAACGTTCTTCGACTGCTCTTCGCCTTCGAAGTGAAGCGGATAAAACAGCAGACTGTCCTGCGACTCGACCACCGGCAACACCGACTTGCGCGACACCGACGTCCAGCAGCCGAACAGCGCCGCGCATTGGTCGCGCAGGATCAGTTGCTTCGAGAGCTGCGCATACATGGGCCAATCGGACGCCGGATCGACGACAACGCCCTGAAGCTTGCGTCCGAGCACGCCGCCCTTGGCGTTGATCTGATCGATCGTCATCAGTGCCGTATCTTTTAGCAGCGACTCGCCGTTGGCCATCGTGCCCGATTGCGAAAACAGCAAACCGAGTTTGATCGGATCGCTGGCTCCCGCGGCAAACGCAGCCTTAGGTAGCGCAGTGCCTGCAGCGCTCACCAATCCGGAGCCGACTGCCGACAGGAAGGTACGTCTTTTCATTTGCTTCACTCCGACATGGATTAGAAATCGCAAACGCAAAAAGCCCGAAACCAGACAAGCTGGTTTCGGGCTTTTTTGGCCGGTGCCGCTCAAGACGCCTTTGTCTCGAACAGCGAAATGGATGCTGTATGTCTCCGTGATGCACGGCGGCTCAGCGCGACCTTATAAGCAATGGCCATGCCAGAGGTTCGGGTTCGGAAGGGGTGCCGGTGGCAAAACCCTTTTGTGAAATGGATGCAAATTGTTTAGTTGCGTCCCAGCCAAAGCGGGAGGCATTATAAAAAAGCACTTTGCGCGGCTGACTGCCTGAGCGCCGCACAAAGGCAGTGCGCGTGCGCACCAGTCACGTGCCACGCGCACAAACAGCGCACTTCCCTCGCGACCATTGGTTTTGACGAATGACTCGTATTGATGCCAGCCGTACCTCGGACCCAATCAGAATTGGCGTCCTGTATTCACGCTCAGGCGTAACCTCGGCCGCGGAGTTCACTCAACTGCAAGCCACCATGCTTGCGGTGGAAGAGATCAACCGCGCAGGCGGCGTGTCAGGACGCGAGATCGAACTCGTCTGTCTGGATCCGCAATGCCAGCCGCGACGTTATGCCGACCTCGCCGAACAATTGATTCTCGAACACCGGGTTCGGGTCATTGTCGGCTGTTATATGTCCAGCACGCGCAAGGCAGTGATTCCGATTGTCGAACGGCACAACGCGCTGCTCTTCTATGCGACACCGTATGAAGGCTTCGAATACAGCCGCAACGTGATCTACACGGGCGCAGCGCCCAATCAGAACACCCTGCCGCTCGCCGGTTTCATGCTCACGCAGTTCGGCTCACGCGTGAGCATGATCGGTTCAGATTATGTCTGCCCATACGAGTCGAATCGCGTGATGAGCGATCTGATCCTCGAACGCGGCGGAGAAAAGGTGGACGAAACCTATCTGTCGCTCGATGCGCCATGGGAAAGTTATCTGGATGCCGCAAAGCGGATCAAGCAACTCGCACCCGACTTCATTTTCTCCACGGTAGTAGGCGAAGGCATTCCGCATCTATACCGTGCGTTTGCACAGGTTGGGCTCGATCCGTACCGCACGCCTATCGCCAGCCACATGACCAGTGAAGCCGAAATCGCGGTAATGGGAAACGATCTCGCACAGGGACACATCACCTCGGCCGCGTACTTCCAGAGTGTGGATACAGCCGCGAACCGCGGCGCCGTCGCCCGCTATCAGGCCCGCTTCGGCGACGATCAGCCGACCAACATGTGCTGGGAAGCCTCCTATTTCCAGATGCATTTGCTCGCGGATGCCATCCGCCGCGTCGGCTCCGACGACCCGACGCTGTTGCTGCGCGTGTTGCCCGGACTCGAATTCGACGCGCCGCAAGGCCGCGTGCGTATCGACGAGCACAATAACCACACCTACCTGCATCCGTTGATCGGCCGGGTCGACGCGCATGGCCGCTTCGATATCATCGGGCGCGCGCCTGAACGCGTGAAGGCGGATCCCTACGTCGTCTCTCACAGCACACCAGCGTGGACCGCGCATGCGCATCCTGAACTCGCACGCGCGGGAGAGAATCGATGAAGCAGACCGCGCAGACGCCGGCGATCCTGCGCGACCTGCGTTCGCTAAAAGTCGTTGTGATTCATCCGCAGGATCAGGATGGCGAAGAGTTGCTCGCACAGCTTCAGCGCATTGGCTGTGACGTACAGGTATGCTGGCCGCGCCTCGACAGCCTGCCTTGCGACACCGGCCTCGTCGTCATGGCGATGCGTCCTGAGACGCTGTCGGTCGATTATCCGTGGCTCGGAACCAGCACATCGCCGCCGGTGATTCCGGTCGTGACCTACGAGAACCCGATCACCATCGAAGCGGTGCTGCGGTTGAATGCGTTCGCGACGATCCCGTCGCCGGTCCGCTCGTTTGGGTTATTGACAGCCATCGCCGTCGCGCTCACGCAATTCAAGGCATCCCGCGCACGTGAGCGATACATCGAACGGCTCGAGCAGAAGCAGGCGAAGGTTCGAGTGATCCAGCAGGCCACGCGGATCGTCATGGACTCGCGCGGCATGTCTGAAGAAGATGCGTATCAGCTGCTGCGCTCACAGGCCATGCTCAAACGCGAACAGATCGAGACGGTGGCCGGCGACATCGTCAAGGCACACGAAACCCTGAGTTTCTGACCTCGGCGCGGTGGCGTCGCGACAGCCATGGAACACCGCGCCACCGGCACACCCCAGTTGCCGTCGACAACCTGTGTCACGCCGAAGTCGACCGCAACGGACATCAACGAGATAGCTTCATCTTCGGCGAGACCCCTGGTCGTCATCAGAACGCGGCGCGTTTTGATGAACGCGTCGCGCATTGCGAGGTCTAGCGTCGGCTTCTCGTAGCCCTTGCTCTGCGCGTGCGTGCCGAATTCAGCAAGATGGTTTGACGCGACGGCCCGCGAACAACCGTAGGCTTCAAAAATGGCAGGAATTTCATCTCGGCGTCAGTCCAAATTTATCTCGCTGCTGTTAAAAAAGAGAACTCGGTCGGACACGGGACGACGCCATGCGCGGCGGGCCCCGACCCATCATTCAGCGGAGAATTCGATTCATGGACGAAAAGTCCCGGAAACCAGGCACAAGCCAAAATGATGCTGAAGCAGTGTTCCAACGCGTGACACGTCGTTCGTTCCTGGGCCGCGTGGGCGCGGCCGGCATCACGATTGGCGCCGGACAACTTTCCTCTGTCGCACATGCAGCTTCCGGCGATGCTGACCAGGGTGACACTGCAGCCACTGACCTAAGCGCAGATAGTGGCAACGTACATGTCCGATTGAACGTCAACGGCACCAACCACGAACTGGATATCGATCCCCGCACAACGCTGCTCGATTGCGTGCGCGACCATTTGCGACTTACCGGCACGAAGAAGGGTTGCGACCACGGCCAGTGCGGCGCCTGCACGATGCATGTCGACGGCAAGCGTGTGAATTCCTGCCTAAGCCTTGCCGCCACCCATGAGGGCGAAGCGATCACGACCATCGAAGGCCTTGGACAGGCGGGCAATCTGCATCCGATGCAGGCCGCCTTCGTCGAACACGACGGCTTTCAGTGCGGGTACTGTACCTCCGGCCAGATCATGTCGGCGGTCGCGCTGCTCAATGAGCCTTACGGTCACAGTGACGAGGACGTCAAGGAAGCCATGAGCGGAAATATCTGCAGGTGCGGCGCCTATTCGAACATCGTCTCCGCGATCCAGCAGGTTCGCCGGAAAGCTTAAGCAGAGCATACGAATGGAACTCTTTCAACTCAAGCGCGCGTCAAGCGTCGCGCAGGCACTCGACATCGCGCAGACTGCCCCCGGCAGCCCGCAAAGTGGCGCGTCGATGCGCTTTCTGGCCGGCGGCACAACACTGCTCGACCTGATGAAGCTCGACGTGGAGCGTCCGACGCAAGTCATCGATATCCATCGCCTGCCGCTTGCTCAGGTCGAAGCAATCGCCGGTGGCGGCGTCACGATCGGCGCGACGGTACGCAATTCCGATCTTGCGAATCATCCGCTGATCAAGACGCACTATCCTGTCCTCTCCCAGGCGCTGCTTTCCGGTGCGTCGGCCCAGTTGCGAAACATGGCGACGACCGGCGGCAACCTGTTGCAGCGTACACGCTGCGTCTACTTTCGCGACACTGCCACGCCATGCAACAAGCGTGAGCCTGGCACGGGTTGCTCCGCGATCGGTGGGTTCAATCGAAACCTCGCCATTCTGGGGACCAGCGATCACTGCATCGCGACGAACCCCTCGGACATGAGCGTCGCGATGACCGCACTCGAGGCCAGGATCCATATCGAAAGCAGCCAGGGCAAGCGCAGCATCGAAATTGACGACTTCTTCCTGCTGCCCGGGGCCACGCCGCAACGTGAAACGGCGCTCAACCCTGGTGAGCTGATCAATCAGGTGACGCTCCCTGCGCCGGCAACCGGCAGTCGCAGCGTCTATCTGAAACTGCGAGATCGCGCTTCGTATGAATTTGCGTTGGCGTCGGCAGCGGTCGTCATGACCGTCTCGTCGGGCAGGATCGCGCACATCAGGATCGCACTGGGCGGTGTCGGCGTTAAGCCCTGGCGCTCGCGCGAAGCCGAAGCCGTCTTGCTCGGCCGCGCGCCTGAGCCCGCGACGTTCCGGGCAGCGGCCGAGGCCGCGCTCCACGCGGCGCGAGCGCAAAGCCAGAACGGTTTCAAGATCGAACTTGCAAAACGCTGTATCCAGCAAGCACTCAAGCTGGCCACACAGAATGCCTGACCCAGGTCGTGACGCGGAGAGAACGTGCAATTAGATAGCAACAAAACGCAGCCGGCCATCGGCGGCGACTTTACCCGAATTGACGGACCGTCCAAGGTCAGCGGTGCGGCGACGTACACGTCGGATTTCAACTTCCCAGGCATGCTTTACGCAGTACCGGTTTGCGCGACGATCGCCTGCGGACGGATCGATCAGCTGGAAACGGCCGCGGCCTCGAAGATGCCAGGGGTCCGGGCTGTCTTCACACGCGAGAACATCGGAAAGTTCTATCGCGTCGGCTTCGGACCAAGAATCGACGAAAGACGCCCTCCGCTCGACGACGACATCATCTCGTATTATGGCCAGTACATTGCACTAGTAGTGGCCGATACGTTCGAGCAGGCAACCGCCGCGTCCAGTGCAGTGAAGGCGCGATATGCGCAACGTCAACCCAATGTGAAGGTCCAGATGTCCGCAGAGGGGACGCCGTCAGTCGACACACAGCGCGGCGACGCAGAGGCCGCATTTGCGGCTGCCTCTGATGCGCTCAAGCTGGACCAGACCTACACGACGCCGATCGAAACGCACAACCCAATCGAACTGCACGCCACGGTAGCCATATGCGATGGCACGAACTACACGCTCTACGAAACGACGCAAGCGGTCGTCTACCAGCGGCAGACGATGGCACAGATGCTCGGCGTACCGGAAGACCAGGTGCGCGTCATCACGAAGTACCTTGGCTCCGGATTTGGCGGCAAGCTGTTTCCGTGGCCACACTCGCTACTCGCCGCTGCGGCGGCCCGCAATCTGCGGCGCCCCGTCAAGCTGGTGCTGACCCGCGAGATGATGTTCCAGAACGTGGGCCACCGTCCGGCCACGGAGCAGCGCATACGCTTGTCGGCAACACGCGATGGCCGTTTGACATCGCTGCAGCAGCAATACGTCTATCAAACAGCCCGCCTGGATACCCGCAAAGAGAATTGCGGCGAAGCGACAGGCTATCTTTACAGCTCGCCGAACCTGCAAGTGACTGCCGCCCATGCGCGCCGGGACATCGCGCCCAGCACATCCATGCGCGGTCCGGGCGCCGTCCCTGGTTTGTTCGCAATCGAATCGGCCGTCGACGAGCTTGCCATCAAGCTCAATATCGATCCGGTCCAGTTACGCCTTGTCAACGAGCCGGCAATTGACGAAAGCCTGAATGTGCCGTTTTCCTCACGGCACCTCAAGGAGTGTCTGACGCGCGGCGCAGAGCAATTCGGCTGGGCAGCGCGCAAGATGCCGGTCGGGTCGATGCGGCGTGACGGTCTGGTGATCGGCTGGGGAGTCGCAGCGGGGTCGTGGCAAGCACAGCGATCCGCAGCGGAAGTCATCGTTGAACTGAACGCCGATGCAACGGCGCGCGTTTTGACAGCGACTCAGGACATTGGCACGGGAACCTACACCGTACTCGCTCAGATGGTAGCCAATGTAACCGGGATCGCGCTCGGCAAAATTTCAGTGGTGATCGGTGACACACGCTTGCCTCCCGGCCCGATGTCCGGCGGATCGAGGGCTACTGCGTCGCTGGTTCCGGCCGTGGCGCAAGCGGCGCAGGCGGCGGTCCAGCAGCTTTTGGTCACCGCAGCCGAGGCAGGTAACTCGCCCTTCAGCGGGCAGAAGGTGGACGCACTTGGTTTTGAGCAAGGCATGGTCTATCGCAAAGGAACCTCGCCGGGAGCCGGGGTGCCCTTCGAGCGGATTCTCGGGCCGGCAGGAATCAACACGGTCGTGGGAAGGGGACGGTCCGGTCCGAACCAGGACGATCCTGATGCGAAGCGCGTGTCGGTGCACTCATACTGCGCGCATTTTGTCGAGGTCACGTGGCAGTCCGAAACAGCGCGGTTGCGAATCAGTCGCGTGGTGAGCGTGATCGATGGGGGCAAGATTATCAATGCCCGTACGGCGCGCAACCAGATCGAAGGAGCCGTGGTGATGGGTGTTGGCATGGCGCTATTCGAAGAGACGAACTACGACAGCCGTTCCGGCGCACCGATCAACCGCAGCCTCGCCGACTATGTCATGACCACGCATGCCGACGCACCGAAGATCGACGTCACGTTCCTCGACTATCCGGATCTCGCATTGAATCCACTCGGCGCGCGCGGTGTCGGAGAGATCGGAATCGCGGGTATTGCGCCAGCGATTGCGAACGCTGTCTATCATGCGACGGGCGTGCGCGTGCGTAATCTTCCGGTTCGGATCGAAGATCTGTTGGCGGCTCAAGTGTCCTTGTAGACTCGCTCCCCGGCATCAATGCGACGTCTCGGCGATTGTCGAGCAGATCATGCGCGGGATCGCTTTCCTGACGCTGCGGGGCTGCCGCCCAGACGGAGCGTCCGGTAATCGCGAGCGCGCAGATCGTCCAGCACCGCTGCGGTCTCTTCGATCGGCACCAGCGGATCGGGCCAGTGGACCTGATACAGATCGATGTAATCTGTCCGCAAGCGCCGAAGCGTATCCTCTACTTCTTGACGAATGCGCCCTGACAAATGGCGAAGCGCCCATCGGACGGGCAGGCGAGCCGATTATTTCAGCGGCATCCGGCGATCACAAGAAGGCACCTGACGGTTTCATACTTTCCCCATGGAAACAAATTGCTACGACGACGCTTACGCGCTCGACAATCCGCAGAAAAAAACCGATGACCTGGCGCGGAACATCATCGAGCAGATCGCGGACAAGTGGACCATCCTCGTCATCGACGCGCTCGGCACGCATGGCGAGATGCGTTTTTCGCGGCTGCGCGAAGTGGTGGAGGGCGTGAGCCAGAAAATGCTCACCAAGACATTGCGGCAACTCGAGCGTGACGGCCTCGTTACGCGCTACGTGCATCCGGTGATCCCGCCGCGGGTCGACTATCAACTGACGCCGCTGGGGCGCAGCCTGCTCGACAAGATCTGCGGGATATGGGACTGGGTCGAAGTCCACATGAGCGAAATGGAATTAGCGCGACGCGAGTTCGATCACGGCGAAAAACGGATCGATCGCCTACGTCCGCGTGATGTCGCCGAAGCGATCGGTGACTGAACTCGAAGCCCTTGCAGCTCGAGCGCAGCAGCCGCCTGACGAAGCGTCGGCAGCAGCCACCTGAAAACCAGTGGACGGATTCCGGGCGCTTCGGTCAATTCGTACCGTGCGGCGAAGCGGTCCACGGCGCGCGCGTTCGCGCGCCGGTTGATGGTTATCTGCCGCGCTGGACGAGCCCGCCAGCCCGCCAGCACGTCACGCTCAGGCGCTTTCCAGCGCCGGAAGCAGCGCTGGCGCGCTCGTGAGGAAGGCGCGCACATGCATCGCAATCACCGCGTCGCTGGGCGTGGTGTTGTCGTTCGAATAAATACGGCGGCGAATCGCAAGGTGGGATACCGCGCCGTGCAGTAGCCAACCCACCTCGGTCAGATGAGCCGGATCGGCCGGTACGCCGCGTCCCAATTCGTGTGCCGTCTCAGTGACAATGATCTCAAGCGCATGCGTCACGACGGCATTCGTGTACGTCGGCGCCATCTGCAAATCTTCAAGCGACGAATAGAGAAACAGGCGAAGCCACTGCCGCGTCAGCAGGGTGTCGTAGTACTCGCGATAAAAAGTATTGAGCCTGCTTTCAAGGGGCACACTGCGGTCTTTCAGTTGAACAAACCACAGCGCCTTGAAGGTTCCTACAATTTCGCGCTTGTAAACTTCGTCGATCAGCGCAGCCTTGCTAGGAAACAGGCTATACAGCAACCGTTGCGACACGCCACACGCCTCCGCAATCGCGCGAGTCTGCGCGTTCAGGCCATGCTCGGCGAAATATTCGGCGGCCTTCTCCAGCACGCGCGCCTGACGCTCGGCACGTGGCAGACGCTGCGGTGCTTTCTTCATCGGCCGCTTGACCGGCGCGCGACCCGCTACGGTCTTGCTGCCCGGCTCTGCAACATCCCTGGATTTGGCCTTCATAACGCTCCTGTGTGCATCGCTTTTAAAAAATAAGTCTTCACATGACGACTTATGGTTTGATAGAGTATATCGTCCGGGTGCGCGGAAGAGTCTCGCCAGGCACCCGGACGCAGCCACGCATTATCTCAGGCTGCCGCAAAGCGAGCCCCGTCTTTGACTGACACCGACCGCAAACGCCTCAATCCGAAGCGTTTGAGGGCCTGTCGCACAACCCGAATTCCATTCTCCGCCATGTCTTTGTCAAGCCGCCAGCCAGTCATCATCGCGCTGATCGTCGCCAGTGCTTATTTCATGGAGAATCTGGATGCGACGGTGATCGCGACCGCCCTGCCCCACATGGCCGCCACGTTCGGCGTCACGTCCGTGAGCCTGAGCATCGGCATGACTGCCTATCTGCTGGCGCTCGCGGTCTTCATTCCAATCAGCGGATGGGTAGCCGACCGCTTTGGGCAACGTTCGGTGTTCGGTGGTGCGATCATCGTGTTCACCGCCGCCTCCATCCTTTGCGGGCTAAGTAACGGCCTCGTCGAATTCACCATGTCGCGGATCCTGCAGGGAATCGGCGGCGCAATGATGGTGCCTGTGGGTCGCCTCGCCGTGCTGCGCAGCACCGAGAAGCGTCACCTGATGCGCTCGATCGCCTATATCACGTGGCCCGGCCTCGCCGCACCGGTGTTGGGTCCAGCACTGGGCGGATTTATTTCGACCTATTTCAACTGGCGCTGGATCTTTCTGCTCAACGTACCAATCGGTTTGCTGGGTCTGGCGCTCACCGCCCTATTCATTCCGAACTACCGCGAACCCAGCCGCCGTCCCTTCGATGTGCCGGGGTTCGTGCTGAGCGGTATCGCGCTGACGTGCCTGATGTACGGCATGGTCCTGATCGGGCAACTGCATAGCGACTGGCGCATCACGGCTGCCGCGCTGATCTGCGGCCTGGTGGCTGCAGTCCTGGCTATACGGCATTTCGGCCGCGCCGAACATCCCCTGATCGATCTTGCGCCCTGGCGAATTCCGACGTTCCGCGTGACCCTCGACGGCGGTTCGTTATATGTCGTATCGGTTAGCGTCTCACCCTTCCTGTTACCACTGCTGTTCCAACTGGGCTTCGGGTTGAATGCATTCGCTGCGGGTTTGCTGGTGCTCGCCTACGCGGCCGGCAATCTGGGCATGAAGACCGTCACCACGCCGATCCTCAAACGCTTTGGCTTTCGCAAGGTCATGATCGTCAACGGGCTGCTCACCGCGGCCACAATCGCTTTGTGCAGCCTGCTTTCGCCAGACACGCCGCGCGCGCTGATCATGCTGGTACTGCTGGTCGGCGGCCTGTGCCGGTCGATGCAGTTCACAAGCATCAACACACTCGCGTTTGCGGACGTCCCGCCGGCGCGAATGAGTTCAGCGAGCACGTTCTTCAGTATGGTCCAGCAGATGACCATCGGTCTGGGCATCGCATTTGGTGCGATCGCGCTGCACGTTGCGGTTCTGGTTCATGGAAATCACGCACAACTCTCACTGGCCGATTTCCGGATCGCCTTCCTGCTAGTGTCTGTGCTGGTGCTGTTCTCGGTCCTCTACTTTATCGGCATAGAACCGGATGCAGGCCGGGAGGTGAGTGGCCATACGCGGACCGCACCGCGATAGCGCGGAATTAAACCGAGTGAATGCGGATGTCCTGATGGGCATAACCGTGGAAGTTGAACAGAGAGATAGCCCGTGCAGGAAAAGAGCGTTACCCCGTCCGCAGGACGACCGGTCGCCTCGGCTGGTGTCATGTCAATAGTAGACGTAGCAGCTCCCCGTAGCGCCTCGCAACAGATGCTGATCCTCGTGGGCATTTGCATCGCAGTGCTCGTGCTGCCGCTGAATTTCGGCGGTGCGGCCGTGTCCGCGCCGGCCATCGGCACCACCTTGGGAGGCAGCCCAGTGGCGGCCAACTGGATTCTCAACGCTTTTATGCTGAGCTTCGGCAGCAGTCTGATGGCCTCGGGAGCGCTTGCCGATCTGTTCGGACGAAAGCGTGTATTCGCCATAGGCGTGGTGCTGTTCGCGTTGACATCACTCGGGATCGCCGCAGCGCCCACTCTACTGTGGGTCGATTTTCAGCGCGCGCTACAGGGTATTGCCGCCGCATTGGTGCTGGCCGGCGCGTCGGCAGCGCTCGCACAGGAGTTCGACGGACATGAGCGCGCCCGCGCGTTCAGCATGCTCGGCACCACCTTCGGCATCGGCCTGGCGCTTGGCCCACTACTCGCCGGGTTTCTGACGGAGACGTTCGGTTGGCGTTCGTTCTTCCTGGTGGATGCCGCAATCGGCTTGAGCGGATTTGCACTCGGCGTTCCGAAGCTAAGAGAATCGTACGACCCCAATGCCACGGGTCTCGATTGGCCTGGCGCCGCCAGCTTCACCGCCGCGCTGACACTCTTCACATTCGGGCTGTTGCAAGGGCCGGAAAGCGGCTGGAGCAGCCCTCTCATCATTGGACTGTTCTCAGGCGCCGTGGCGATGTTCATCGCGTTCGTCTGGATCGAGAAACATGCTTTCCGGCCCATGCTCGACCTGTCGCTGTTTCGCTATCCGCGCTTCGTGGGTGTGCAGGCGCTCCCGCTAGCGACGGCATTCTGTTACGTCACCCTGCTTCTGGTCTTGCCCACGCGATTTATCGGCATTGAAGGACATTCTGCGATCGACGCCGGCTTGATGATGCTCTCGCTATCGGCGCCGATGCTCTTTGTGCCTATCACGGCGGCATTTCTCACGCGATGGATGTCGGCCGGTGTCATTTCAGCGGCCGGCCTCGTCATAGCGGCCGTCGGTATGCTTTGGTTCAGTGGCATCGCGCCTGACGCGCCATCCGATGCCCTGACGCTTCCGCTATTCATCATCGGAGTCGGAGCCGGCCTGCCGTGGGGCCTGATGGATGGCTTGTCAGTCAGCGTCGTTCCAAAGGAACGCGCGGGCATGGCAACCGGCATCTTCAGCACGACGCGTGTCGCGGGAGAGGGCATGACGCTCGCAATCGCCGGTGCGATACTGGCGGTCCTCACACGTCTAAGGCTATCCGACGCACTCGCGGCGTTCCCGCCCGTTTCGCGCGATGCCGCCGCGCAAGCCGCCCAACGCGTGGCAACCGGCGATCTGCCCCATGCCGTCGCTCTTCTGCCCGCGCTGGGGCAGCCCATTCTCGCGCAGGCATACGATGGCGCATTCCGCATCCTGCTCCATATTCTCGTGGCAATCACACTGGCCTCCGCGCTCGTCGTGCTTGGATTTCTCGGTCGCACGCCATCCACTGCCAGTCCGACCGATACCGGTCCCGCGCTTCTGGGCGGCGAAGGGGCGGTTGACTGAGAACACGTTGGGGTGAGGTGGTGATCCGTAATGCGCCCACCTCGCGCCCACCTCGCGCCCACCTCGATCTGTGACGTTTTCTCACAGAGTCAATATTTTTCGTGCATTGTCGTACCCTCGGTCAGGGCGCCTAATCATCCTCGAGAGCATTCCGTAACGCGTAAATCTGGAGGAAGCCATGGATCTCGGGCCGCGCAAACCTGCGATTTCCGATCGGTTGATGAAACGGATCGCCTGGCGGCTCGCGCCGCTGATGATTGTGATGTACATCGCGAACCAGCTTGACCGCGCGAACATCGGCTATGCGGCGCTGACCATGAACGCCGAGCTCCACATGACAACGGCGCAATACGGCTTCGCCGCAAGCCTGTTTTTTCTCGGCTATATTCTGTTCGAAGTGCCGAGCAATCTGTGCATGCATCGGTTTGGCGCTCGGCTGTGGATGACCCGCATTCTGCTGAGCTGGGGTCTGCTCTCCTCGCTGACGAGCTTCGTCCCCGACTCCCGCTGGCTCTATATCGCCCGCTTCTTTCTTGGCGCGTTCGAAGCCGGCCTGTTTCCCGGCATGGTGTATTACCTCACGCTGTGGATGCCGGCGCGCAATCGCGTATGGATGATGTCTCTGTTCGTGACGGCAATCCCGCTGACCGGCGTGCTCGGGGCACCGGTGTCCACCTGGCTGATGACGCATGCGAGCGTGTTCGGTATCACCGGCTGGCGCGCAATGATTCTGCTGGAGGGAGCCCCCGCAATCATCCTCGCCGGGATTGCCTATTTCTGGCTCACGGACGACCCATCCCGCTGCCGCTGGCTTTCCGCTGCGGAAAAGAGTGAAATCGCTGCGGCGCTGGCTACCGAACAGGCCGAGGCAGCGGCCGCCACCTCGCCGTCCAGCGCCTGGAAGGCGCTCGGCAATCCGAAAGTCTGGGCGCTCGGTGTCGTCTACTTCGGCACCAACGCCGGCATCATCGGCTTGCTCTATTTCCTGCCGCAAGTCGTTAAAACGTTTGAAAGCACTTTCGGAGTGAAGTACAGCCTCGTGGATATCGGACTGATCACCGCGATTCCATTCGGCGTGGCCGTTGTCGCGACGCTCATCTGGGGCCGTGTGGTTAGCCGCCACCAAGTTGGCGCCTGGCATGTGGCAGGCCCCTTGCTGGTGTGCGCGGCCGCGCTCTCAGTGGCCCTGCTGCTGAAATCTCCCTACCAATCGATCATCGCCCTCTCGATCGGCTCCGCGGCCTGCTTCTGCAGCATCACAACCTTCTGGCAACTGCCGAGTCGTATCCTCACTGATCGCGCTGCAGCGGCCGGCATCGCGCTGATCACAAGCATCGGGGTATCGTCAGGATTTTTGCTGCCCTATTTTATCGGTTGGGTGAAAGATACGACCGGCACGTTTGTCCTCGCATTTGTCGGCATTGCCGCGACGATGGTGCTCGCTTCGATCACGGTCACGCTGCTCGAAACCCGTTGGCGCAAAGTTGGCCAGCCGCAGCTTGCCAGTGAATAAGCGTGACCAGCGCGTCGCCGTCCTTAGGATTATCATCGATGGATCCATTGCCCATTTCTTTTCGCCAGCAAGGATTCTCGATGCGCCGCGGTGTTCCTAGTCTCAGTGCGCTGCAAGCTTTTGAAGCCGCCGCGCGACATGAAAGTTTTTCGAAAGCTGCGGTCGAGCTGTCGCAAACGCATGGTGCTGTCTGCAAAAAGGTCAACGAGCTCGAGGCTCATCTGGGCATCCCCCTGTTCGAGCGGGTGCGTCAGCGCCTCGTATTGTCCGCGGCGGGCGCAGAGTACGCGCGGCGAATTCGCGTTCATCTCGACCAGATTCGCCGCGATACGCTGGAGCTGATGCGCCAGCAAAGCGAAGTGAAGATCCAGTTGGCCGTCGGCGTCACGTTCGCGTCTCAATGGCTGATTCCGCGCCTGCATGACTTCTACGCGCTCAACCCGGACCTGCAACTTCACATCATGGGGCGCGACCAGCCGACGTTCTTCGACAATTCAAGCTTCGATGCGGCGATCTATTTCGGACAGAGCCTGTGGCCCGCTATGCCCGGGCAACCGCTCGTGAGCGACGATAAGATTCTGGCTGTCTGTGCGCCCGGGTTGGCCGGTGGACGCGATAGCCTGAGCCGCGAAAAGATCGGCACGTTGCCCTGGATTCACACCCGCGATCTTCCGCGCGCGTGGCTTGCATGGTCCGAAAGCGCCTCCACGCAGGTCACCGAACATAGTGCGGCGAACCAGCACTACGACATGTTCATCATGGCAATCAACGCCGCGATTTCTGGGCTAGGCGTGGCTTTGCTTCCGCGTATCCTGATCGAACGCGAGCTGCGCAGCGGTGCACTCGTCCAGGTGCATCCTCATTCGATCCCGAATCCGGAGACCGTCTACTACTCGTTTCCCGAGCAGAAACGCGACTGGGAGCCGCTTAAACGCTTCGATCGATGGCTAGGCGCGGCCGTGCGCGACTATCGCGAAGGCTGCCAACGCGACCGCACGGCAGCCTTCGAAGCGACGCTTGCGCCAAACTGAGGACGTCCGTATGGCGACGTCCGTGTTCAAGCGAGTTCGCGCAGATCAGGGCTATCGCGCAGGAGTTGCTGGTAGAGCCCCTGGAAGTTGAGCCACGCGACGTAGTCGGACCCCAGTTGCGCGTGCGTAGTCCGCGCGTCCTCGTCCGATAGCGGCTCGATGGGACCTGCCGCCTCGGCCAGCAACTGCACCTGGCAGCAACGCTCCATTGCAATGAAGCGGTACGCCGCGGCGTCGACCGATGAACCGACGGTCAGCAGGCCATGATTGAGCAAAACGGCGGCGCGCTTTGTGCCCATCGTCTCCGCGATTCGGCGACCCTCTTCGGTGGCGAGCACGACTACGTCGCCGCGAAATAGCACGTGATCGTCATAGAAGAGACAGGCTTCCTGATTGAGCGGAGCAAGGAGCCGTGCGCGCGCCGAAAACGCGCGGCCGGAAGTCGTATGTGTATGGGCTGCTGCAACGACATTGGGATTCGCGCCGTGGATACCGCAGTGAATCGCCGCCGCAGCGGCGTTGACGGGTCCGGTCCCGTGATAAACGTTGGCCTCCTCGTCGATGCAAACGAGATCGTCGGGATGGATCGACGAAAAATGCTGCGCGTACGGGTTGACCCAAAACCGGTCGTGAAACTCCGGATCGCGGACCGTGATATGCCCGGCTATGCCCTCGGCCAGCCCGAATCGCGCAAAGATGCGAAATGCCGCAGCGAGTTTGAGCTTGCGATGTTGCCGTTCATCGTCGAGGCTGGCGAATACCGGCGGCTCTGGCAAGCGTCCGCCGATTGGTTTCGGAATCTGCAACTCGCGGACTTCCGCATGGCCCATGACATACTCCTTCGTGCTGATCGGAGCCTTGATTTTCGTCTGCACAGAGGACACCGTCCATCGACGATTTGTCACAAGATCGCTTCTTGCGCTCACAACGCGCGGCCTCGTGATTCGATCGTGGTGTCCAGACACGCAAGGACGCGTCCGAGGCCGAAGCTCGAAACAGGCGCACATAAAAATTCAATCGCAAGTGTTTCGATAGTCATGCGATACTCGTTATTTGACAAACCGCACCCGTGTCGGATGCTGTCCGATTAACTGAGGCCTGCTGATTAACCAGGCAGACCAACGAACATGTCAGCCCCATCAGGCATCCACAAAACACCTTGCGTCCCCATACTTTCCCCATGGAAACAAATTTCGACTATGTGCTTTGCGCCGATGAAAACGCGCAAAAGAAAACCGATGATCTTGCGCGCGACATCATTGAGCAGATCGCCGATAAGTGGACCATTCTGGTGATCGATGCACTCGGGACTGAAGGCGAAATGCGTTTTTCGCGCCTACGCGAACACATCGGTGGCGTCAGTCAGAAGATGCTCACGAAGACGTTGCGCCAACTTGAGCGCGATGGTCTGGTGTCGCGCCACGTGCATCCGGTGATACCGCCGCGTGTGGACTATCGGCTGACGCCGCTCGGAAGCAGCCTTCTGGACAAAATCTGCGGAATTTGGGATTGGGCCGAAAGTCACATGACCGAAATGGAAGCGGCGCGGCTGCAGTTCGACCGTGGAGAAAAGCGGGCCCTCACCTCGCGGTCACCCTACGGTGTGACTCTTTAGACGGAAAAGTTTGAGCGTGTGAGTTGCGAATGCATGCGGCAGTTCGGTGCCTGCAAGGGTGGCCGATGCTTCATACGACCAGATCAATCACGCTTCGTTGGCGATGAACCGCGTATCCGGAAAGCGCCGACCGCGCTGCGCAACGCAAACGCCTGCTCTTCCAGTGATCGCGTCGCTGCCGATGCCTGTTCCACCAGCGCGGCATTTTGTTGCGTCGCTTCGTCCATTTGCACGATGGTCTGCCCAACCTGTTCGATGCCGATGCTCTGCTCTTCCGACGCCGCGGCGATCTCGGCCATGATCTCGTTGACCTGCCGTACGGATTGCAAAATCTCGGCCATCGTCGCCCCGGCGTCGCGCACCCTGAACGACCCCGCCTGGACACGCTGAACCGATTCACCGATTAGCGCCTTGATTTCCTTTGCAGCGTTCGCTGAGCGCTGCGCGAGCGAGCGGACCTCGCTTGCGACAACCGCGAAACCGCGCCCCTCCTCCCCCGCGCGAGCAGCTTCCACAGCGGCATTGAGCGCGAGAATGTTAGTCTGGAACGCTATGCCCTCGATGACCGAGATGATCTCCGCCATCCGCTCGGACGATGCCGAAATTCCGTCCATCGTTTCAACAACGCTTTGCACAGTTTGACTGCCGCGCGTGGCTATCTCCTCTGCCGCCGTGGCTACTGCACTAGCTTGCCTGGCACTATCCGAATTCTGTTTGACGGTGCCGGTGAGTTGTTCCATCGACGCTGAAGTCTGCTGCAGCGACGCCGCTTGCGATTCCGTGCGCGTCGACAAATTTGCATTACCCTGGCTGATCTGAATACTTGTCGTCGAGACGCCGTCGGCATGCTGCCGCACGCTTTCGACAACCTCATGCAGTGCGTTGCGCATCCGCTCCATGGTCGCAAGTATGCTGTCGCTGTCACCAGGCCGCACCCGCACCGCCTGAAACAGGTCGCCGCTGCGGATGGCGTCAGCGAGATGCTTGACCTGACTCGGTTCGCCGCCAAGCGCCCGCGTGATGTCATGCGTGATCCAATAGGCAATCACACCGCCTATCGAGATTGCCAGCGCGGTCAGCACGAGCATGAGCACCTGGAATGTGCGTCCAACTTCCCGCGCCGCGCTTCCCTGCACGCTGTTCAACTGCTCTTCGAGATCAATGAAGCGATCTATGGCGTTCAGCCAGTCGACGAATGCCGGCCGGGTCTGATCAAGCAGCACGCGCTGCGCACCGACTGTGTCCCCCGCCCGCTGCCGTGCAATCACGTCGGCCATCAAGGGCAATGTGCGAGCCTCGTCGGCCTTGATGGCTGTCAGTGCCGGCTGCTCGTCGTTATACGCGGCGCTGCGCGCAGCAACCATTTTGTCGAGTGGACCGGCTGCTTCCTGGTACGCTTCGTTCAATTCAATGATACGCGCCAGCACCGATGGAAGTTCGCCCGGCGGCACGAGCACCACGTCGCGCAGCGCTATTGCGCGATTGTGGACACTTCCGCGAAATGCAATCGCATAGGTTTCCTTGACACTGTTCACGTCATTGATTGTCGTGAGGCTCGCATTGATCTTGTTGACTCGCGTGATCCCTACAATCGTTAGCGCGATGAGCGCAAACAGAATTAACCCAAAACCCGCAGCAACCCGCGTGCCGGTGCGAACATTCTGAAGTTTCAACATCGCTCCCTATGCGATCACTCTGACCAACTTGTGTGCCTGCCTGCTAACGACCAACGTACCCGAGCTTTGCGAACAGCCGACTCACGACCTTAGCGCGCGCCAAAGAAGTCGCGCACGACGGTGAGCGCAGCCTCGACGGCGTCCGCGCAGACGTCGAGGTGCGTAACCCAACGCTGCTGCGTCGTGCCATACACAGACGCGACGCCAATACCGCGCGCAGCCAGGTGATTATTCGTCGCCGCGTGCGCAATGGGACATGAGTGCGATAAGATTTGCCTGCGTGCCCGACGACGCAAACAGGGCAGATTCCTTGCCGAGGATTTCGCAGACTGTTGCTTCCAGTCGATTGACGGTCGGATCGTCTCCAAGAACGTCGTCGCCCACTTCAGCCGTCGCCATCGCGGCACGTATTTGAGGGCCGGGTCGGGTAACGGTGTCGCTGCGGAAGTCGTAGCGGATTGCAGGGCTCATCGCATTTCCTTCAAAGAGCAGCGATCTTGGCATTCCGATCCTGTTGAGCCAATACACAGCAAAGCTGAATCTGTTAGATGACAGATGCGCAGCGTTGAATTGAACAGCATGCAGGCAACTGAATCCGTTCTGCCACGATATAAACGACTCGCTCAGCAATTGTGGGAGGGAATCGTCAATGCAGGACTGTGCGAAGGCAGTCGCATACCGTCCGTGCGCACGCTGGCAGTGCAACACGACGTGAGCCTCACTACCGCCGTGCAGGCCCTGCGCTGGCTGGAAACGCAGGGTCATATCGAGGCCCGCCCCCGATCCGGTTATTTTGTCGCGAGGCGCCTCGAGCACTCCCGCACCGCGCGAGCAACCGGGTGGCCCAACCCGCCTCCAGAACTCGATGCCCAGGCCCGTGATCACCTTGCGATGGTAGGTGCGCCGTGTGCGGTTCGTTTGGACCTCGCTGTCGGCGAGCCGTCGCTGTATCCGGTCGACAAGCTGAGCGTCCTCTTACGCCGTCGCGCGTACCAGGAACCGGACCTGGTCGGTGCGCATGCGCGGGGGGCGGGACACCCTGACCTGCGGCGAGAGATCGCTCGCCAGGCGATGCAATATCGCTGCGAACTCGCCCCGGACGAACTGGTTGTTACCAATGGCTGCATCGAAGCGCTGAATCTTGCACTCAGGGCCGTGACGCGACCCGGCGATGTCGTGGCAGTCGAGTCGCCGACTTATTTCGTGTTGCTGCAAATGTTGGGCGCCCTCGAACTGAGGGTCCTGCCAATCCCGTGCCGAACCGGCACCGGGATGGATCTCGACGCGCTGAAAAGTGCGCTCAATGAAACGCGTATCAATGCGGTCGTCACCATCGCAAACGCCAACAACCCGGTTGGCAGCATCGCGTCAGACGCGGACAAGGCGGCGCTAGTGAGGCTGCTGCAAGCGCGCAACATTCCTTTAATCGAGGACGACATCTTTGGAGACATCTGCTATGACGAGCTGCGGCCGCGTCCGGCACGGGCCTTCGATACGTCCGGCAATGTGCTTCTATGCGGCGGCTTCTCGAAGAGTCTTTGTCCCGGCTTGCGCCTTGGCTGGATTGCGGCGGGAAAGTTTAGCGATAAAGTTCGGGCGCTGAAATACACCACTAGCATGGCCACGGCCGAATTGCAGCAGACCGCAGTCGCTGGGATGCTCTCCAGTGGTGGTTTCGCTTTGCACCTGCGACGGCTCAAAGGTGCGCTACAGGACCAGCAGAGTGCACTACGCGATGCTGTCCTCCGTCACTTTCCCGAAGGCACAGAAATGAGCCACCCACGCGGCGGATTCGTTCTCTGGCTAAAGTTGCCCCCTACCGGCCGCCTTCGCGTCAGCACGCGCCCTATGTTTGAGCAGGCACGCTCCGAGGGTATCGGTTTTGCCCCAGGACATCTGTTCGGCCAAGGCGGCGCCTACGACGATTGCCTGCGATTGAACGCCGGTTATCGGTGGACGAACAACCTGGAACAAGCGGTCGAGCGTCTCGGCGCGCTAGCACGGATCGCCGTCGCCGCGTCGGAATAGCGGCGCGCGCCAGAGAACACTGGCAACCGGCTCCAGATCGGCGCGCATGGGCCTCGCGTGGCAAGACGAACGACTGCAGCGTCGTGAGCAATACGTGACAAAAATGATTCAGGCGGTGCGCTTGCGTCGTGCCGGCGGGAGCGTCCATTCACCGCCCTCCTCAACGTGTTCCGTCAGCTTGTTGACGCAGTGAAAAAGCACTCGCTTTTCCTCCGCTGACAGAACGGACATGAGCTGCTCGTCGAAGACCTTGCCGATCCGATCACACTTGCGGACAATTGCCTTGCCTTTCCTGGTCAAGTTCAGGTTGATGACACGTGCATCCGTCGTGCCGGTAGAGCGCGTCAGCAAGCCGCGATTAGCTAGCGTAGTGACCAGCTTCGAAACCAGCGTCTTTTCAAGGTATGTCAACTCAATCAGCGGGCCGAGGGAGATGCCAGGCTGCATATCGACGAAACGCAGCACGCGCAGGTCCCGCAGGGTTACGTCGCATTCGGCTTCGTAAAGACCAGACGCCACTCCCTTGGCCAACTCGCTCAGTACATCGAGGTGGAAGTTCAAATGCTCCAGTCTTGGATACGGCGCCTTCGACATGCTGTTCTCCCATTCACGTATTCTGATTCGGTTGCACACTACAACATTTGAATTTTACGCGTTCCCCGCACGAAACATACCATCGTATGGTAACTCCCCATACGTGCAGTCAAGTCGGGCGCTCGCCACACGGCACGAGCATGCCGAAATGCGCACGAATGGGGCAGGCACGCACGACGGCGGTGCGGCAAGCAGATAGACGCTGATTAACTCGTCGCCCCCTCGTCAATCGCCTTGAGCACCAAACTGAAAAATTCGTCAGCATGCGCCGGATTGAGCCAGCGCACCACCACCGCCAGCCGGCGTTCAGGTTCGATCCAGGTGAACGAACCGCCCGCGCCGATGGCGAAGTAGCTCGAGGCCGGCACGCTCGGAAAGACACTGCGCTCGTGGTTAAGCCAGACCAGGTAGCCATAGAACGGAGCAATCGCACACGGTGTCAGCATGCGCTGCAGCCACTCGCTGGAGACGATCCGCTGCCCGTTGACGCTGCCCTGCCCCAGGAACAGCTGGGCCACCTTGATCTGATCCTGGGCGCTGATCGACAGGCCGCCACCCCAATGCGTGCCGCCCGGAACCGACTGCACGCGCTGCCCGCCGACCTCCACCCAGGCATTGTCGTAACCGACCCATTGCCAGTTCTCGCTCGCGTCGAGTGGCCGCATGATCGCTTCGCGAAACACCTCCGGCAACGGGCGGCGGAACAGGTGCAGCAACGCCAGCGAAAACTGGTTGATGCGCACGTCGTTGTATTCCCAGTAGGTGCCAGGCGCCTGTAACGGCCGCCGGTCCCCTTTCTTGCCGTCGGGCTCCTTGCCGAATTTCACGTATCGGTAGTGGTCGGCCTCGTCGGGCAAGCCGAAACACACGCCTTGCCATTCGCTCGTCTGCTGCAGCAGATGCGCCCAGGTCACGCTCGCGTTGTGTTCGTCATCAAAGCCGATACCCGGCACTCGCACGTGCACCGGCTCGTCGACATCGGGCATCAGGCCGCGATCGTGCGCAACGCCGGCCAGCAGCGCGAGATAAGTCTTGGCGATGCTAAAAGTCAGGTCGGCGCGATCAGGTTCGCCCCACGAAGTTAGCGGCCGGCCGTCCCGAGTGATGACGCCGGACACCGGTCCACGTCCATGCACCGGTCCGAGCAGCCGGTTCCAGGGTGGCGGGTCGTCCGGATGTACGCCCCATACACCATCGACCTCGCGGTCCCACGGCGTTTCATGGTCGATCGAGAATTGCACAGCATGCTGGAGATTGGCAGGTTGCATGAGGGTCCTTTACCGGGCACAGAACAGCTTGACGAGGTTCACCCAATAACTCGCACCGATCGCAAGCGCGGCATCGTTGAAATCGTAGTGCGGATTATGGAGCGGTGCTGCCGGAGTCGACTCGTCAACGCCCATCCAGATGTACGCGCCGGGTTTTGCGTGCAGCATGAACGCAAAATCTTCCGAGGCCATCGAAGGCACACAACCTCGCCGCACACTGGAAGCACCGACGGTCGCCTCGGCGGCCGCAGCTGCAAGATCGGCTTGAGCGGCAGTATTGATGGTGGCCGGGTACGCGTAGCGATAGTCAAGCGTCGCGTTTGCGCCCAGGGCACGCGCAATACCCGAGGAGATGTCGCCGATCGACGCGCGGATTCGTTCCTGCACGTCGCTCGAAAAACAGCGCACGGTGCCGCGAATGACCGCACGGTCAGGAAGTACGTTCCACGCTTCGCCACCATGAATTTGCGTGACGCTGACGACACCTGATTCCTTCGGGGAAATTCGTCGGCTTATGATTGTCTGCAACGCGGTGACGATCTGGCTAGCACACACCAGCACGTCACTCCCTTCCTCCGGCATCGCCGCATGCGAGCCTTTGCCGTCGACAACAATCTCGAAGGTGTCGAACGATGCCATCATCGGACCGTCGTTGATCGCAAAATGTCCGCGCGGGATGCCCGGCCAGTTGTGCAAACCAAACACGGCGTCGCACGCAAAGCGCTCGAAGAGCCCCTCTTCGACCATCATCTTGCCGCCGCCCGCCGGCCCCTCTTCTGCTGGCTGAAAAATCACATGTACCGTGCCGCGCCAACTGGAGTCGCGGCTCAACGCGACAGCGGCGCCGAGCAGCATTGCAGTGTGGCCGTCATGGCCACACGCATGCATCTTGCCTTCATGTTGCGATCGATGCGCAAAGCTATTGGCTTCAGCGATCGGCAGCGCGTCCATGTCGGCACGTAAGCCGATGGCGGGTCCCGCGCTTCGGGTCATGGTGCCGACCACACCGGTTCGTCCGATGCCGCCATGTACCTCGAAGCCATATTGTCGCAACACGCCGGCGACGAGGTCTGCGGTTGCGACCTCCTCGAACGCAGTTTCCGGACAGGCGTGCAGTGCGTGCCGCCACTTCATCATCAGGTCGATCAGGTCGCTATCCATCGGAATTTAATCCCTTTCAGTGAAAATTACGGAGACAAGAAAAACAGAGAATCGACGCAGTGGTCAAGCATCAGCGCAGATTCGAGTGGGCGAGCTTCCAGGCAAGCTGGTAATCGCCGTTTGCATCAGGAGGGCCTGGATGCGCGGGCAAACCACGCGCGGCGCATCGGCCTGAGTGCGGCGATCGCGAGTACAGCGGTACAACTATCCAATGCGATAGCCGTGCCGAACACCGCGTCCCAACCGCCCGTATGCTGGTGGAGTAGCGCGGCCACCGGCCCGCCCAGGATCGAACCGATACCTTGCGCATAAGACAGGCACGCGTAGTTGACGATCGCATGCTTGCTGCCAAAGGTGTCCGTGAGCGTCGAAGGGAAAAGCGAAAAAATCTCGCCCCAGCCGAGAAAGACAACGCCCGACAGCAGCACGAACAACAATGGGTCGTGCCGCAACGTGAGCCACAAGGTCATCGCTATCGCTTCCATCCCGAATGCGATCAGCATCGTGTGCTCGCGCCCGATCAGATCGGAGATCCATCCGAACATAGGCCGCGTCACGCCGTTCGCCACGCGATCAATCGTCAACGCAAGCGGCAACGCCGCGAGGCCGAACACGGTGACCCCCGCCATGCCGAAATCTCGCGTGAAGACTGCCATTTGTGAGGTCACCATCAGGCCGGATGTCGCCATCATCGACATCATCACAAACATCAGCCAGAACAACGGCGTGCGCAGCATATTGCTGGGCCGCGTGTCGGGTACGGCGGCGGCGGCTCTCTGCGGCCGCCAGTCCGCCATATAGCCAGGAGGCGGCAGCCTCATGCCGAGGGCGGCAAGTATGCCGATACCGCCGAGGATTACGCCATAGACGGCCAGCGTATGCTGATAGCCGTACTTGGCGATGCTATTGGTGATCGGAAACGTCGTGAGCATCGCGCCCATGCCAAAGCCCGCCATCACGATGCCTATCGCAAAACCGCGACGGTCTGGGAACCAGCGTGCCATCAGCCCGATCGTGCCGACCACGACTATCCCTACGCCGACTCCCCCGAGAACGCCATAGCAGAGGTAGATGGACAGTAGAGACTCCGCGCGACTCGTCAGTACCCAGCTAAGCCCCGTGATCGCGCCACCCGTGGCCAGCAACCAGCGCGGTCCAAAGCGCTCGATCAAATAGCCCTCGAGCGGCGACAGAAAAGTCTGGCAGACAATGAGAATGGAGAAGGTGACCTGCAAACTCGGCAGCGACACGCCGAGCTGCGCTGTCAGCGGGCGCGTCAGCAAAGTCCAGATGTATTGGGGATTGGAGGCGACCATCGCACATACGAGGCCGCACAATAATTGCCACCAGCGGCTGTGTAGCGAAAGTGCAAGCGGCACGCGGGTGCCGGCGCCGAAATCCTGGGTGCTCATGCTTCAACTCCGTACGAATAGGTGACACGAAATGACTCAGGCAGCGCGCTTGCCTTGCGGCCTCACGCCACGCTCATGAACAACGCACTCAGTACGTCGAAGGGTAAGCAAGAGAAACACGAGACGCAGCCGCGGCATATCCAGTACGTCAGTCCTCAAGATGCCGGGTTATAGCAGCGGAAATAAACGCGGCATCGTCCAGATTGGCTGTCGGCAGCCCGGCGCGATGGCCCCATATCGACCGAATGGGAAGGAGCCTGGCGTTTCGCATTTGCTCGACCTCGAGGCGGTTGTCTTCCACCTGGAAATACAGGTCGGTTTCGCTTGGCATGATCAACGCCTTCGCGGTAATCGCGTTCAGCGCCGCGTGAAAATCGCCCTTATATCTGGAATTGGCCGCGATGTTGGCGTGTTGCCATGTCCATAGTTGAGCCATCAGGTTGTTGCCATCGCGCTTCAGGAAATTCTGTTCCCACGACATCACCAGATAATCTTCGAGCGAGGAAAAACCGGCCTGCCTCCATACCTCGTTACGATAAAACGTCTGCGACATCGCCATGGCGGCGTAATTACGGCCCATGGCCCGCAAACCGCGTTCGGGACGTTCGACGAACGTTCCGTTCTGAAAGCCGGGATCCGTCGTCAGGGTCGCGCGCACGCCCTCGATGAATACCTGATTGTGCGGCGAGGTCTTTGCCGCGCCGCAGAGCACGACTAGCCGCCTGACCATCTGCGGATACATTGACGCCCATTGATACGCCTGCAGCCCGCCCATCGACCACCCGCACGCCAATTGCAAAACGTCGATGCCGAGTTCTTGCGTCAGGAGCTGGTGTTGAATCGCGACGTTATCGGCGATCGTCAGATTCGGCCAGCGGCTTCCGCTAAAGGGCTCAGTTGCGTTGCTCGGCGAGGACGACAGTCCATTGCCGAACAGATTCGGAATAACAACGAAGTACTTGTCGGTGTCCAACGCCTTGCCCGG
Source organism: Paraburkholderia polaris (assembly GCF_012927345.1). Lineage (GTDB taxonomy): Bacteria > Pseudomonadota > Gammaproteobacteria > Burkholderiales > Burkholderiaceae > Paraburkholderia > Paraburkholderia polaris. The sequence continues at coordinate 64,652 of NZ_JABBGJ010000032.1, read as the reverse complement.
ACCGAGCATCCACTCGATGTCATAGTGGTGCGCGGAAAACGGCGTCATATACAGAATGACATTCGATTTTTCTGCGTTCAACGTTCCGTAGGTTTGATAGGCGAGCTTGGCATCTCTGAACGTGATACCCGATTGCAACACCACGTTTCCGGCATTGAATACAAAATAGTCTTCCATGGGTAGGGGTCCCTATTGAAATGTGACGAGTGGGTCACAGAAAAGTCAAATAGAAGGTGTCGATGCGCTGCGGCGGCATGAAGTTCGGCCACACGCGCATCGCATACACAAGAGCGCTTGCCCGCAGTTCAGCCGCGAACGTGCCCGGCAACAGATAATCGATAACATGAGTGCCGCCGGCGCCCGTCATACGGCAGGCCGCACCGCGCTGGCGTCCGCTTCGGCGGTCATCCCCGTCAACGGCGGGTCGGTGACGATAGACTTGAGCGCGGCGACCGGCTGCAACAGTTTCGTCAGATCGGGCCGCGGCCGCCGCAGCGCGTCATCGTGCCGCCAGGCCGTCTCGAATGCCTGGGCGATGTCGAGCAGGCGACGATCGCCGCGAAACGGCCCAACCAGTTGCAGGCCAAACGGCATGCCGGCGTGGTCGACGCCACACGGCAGCGACAAAGCCGGATTGGTCGCCAGCGTGATCACATAGGTAAGCGCCAGCCAGCGGTAATAGTTCGCGAGCGGCCGCCCGTTGATCTCGGCCAGATAAGTTTGCGCCCATGGAAAGGGCGAAATTGGTGAGGTCGGCGAGATGATCAGATCGTAATCCTGGAACTTTTCCTGGAAACGGCGAAACAGGCGGGTCTGTTCGGCATGCGCCCAGACCACGTCTGCGAGGGACATTGTTTGCCCCATTTCGTAGTTGCTTCGCGTGTTCGGCCCGAGCGAAGCGGGATCGCGCTGATAGGCATCCTGAAAACCGGCGACGAAGTTCTGCGCGCGGATCACATCGAAGCAGCGGTCGATTTCACCCACATCGATCTCGAGCGGCTCGCAGACCTTCACGTAGCGGGACAGCTCGGCAATCTTGGCTCGGAAGGTTGAGCGCAGCGCCTCGTCGACCTCGCAGACGCCGAAGTCCTCCGTATAGGCGACGCGCAGCGTGCTGAGGTCGACCTGTGCACGCTGTGCGAAGGCGGAAGGATCAGCATCCTCGCCCAACGGGTCGCTAGCGTCGAGACCGACACTCGCCGTCAGCAGCAGGCGAATGTCGGCGATATCGCGCCCCATCGGGCCGATCACCGAGATCGGCGTCCAGCCAAGCGGTTTGCTGTCGTTCGGCACCAGTCCAGGCGAAGGCCGGAAGCCAACCACGCCGCACAGCGCCGCGGGGATGCGCAACGAACCGCCCATGTCGGTGCCGGTACAAAGCGGCAGCATATCGGTGGCGAGCGCGGCGGCCGAACCGCCCGAGGAACCGCCAGCGTTCAACATCGGATTGAAGGGATTGCCGGTCGCGCCCCACACGACATTACGGGTGTTGGCGCCCGCGCCCATTTCCGGCACATTGGTCTTCGCCGCGACGATCGCGCCCGCAGCGCGCAAGCGGGCCACCATCACGCTATCGCGCTGCGGCACGTTCGAGCGAAACAGCGGCGAGCCATACGTGGTGAGCAGGCCTGCCGTCTCCTCGAGATCTTTCACGCCAAGCGGCAGGCCATGCAGCAAGCCTAGGGGCTCACCGCGCAATACGGCCACCTCCGCGCGCTTCGCCTCGGTGCGCGCACGCTCGAAGCAGGTCGCAGCGATCGCATTGACAGCGGGGTTCAGCGCTTCGATCCGCGCGATGCATGCCTCCAGCAATTCGACAGGCGACACCTGCCGGCTACCTATCAGACGCCGCGCCGCGTCCGCGGAGAGCGAAACCAGAGAGTTGTCCATACTTGCCCTATTCCTTTACTCGTTGTCGCGATCGGCTCCTTCCGGATGCCTATCGCCGTTGCTTCGTCACCGCATTGCTTCGTGCCGGGATAACCTCGTCGGGCGCTCCTGTGAATGCGCAAATCAGCCACCCGCCGAGGCCGTCAACCCGGCTCGAAAGCTTGCCCCTTGGCGCCAAGTCGCATCCCCACAGGAAGCTTGCTCCACGGCAGTTGCTCAAGCCGCATGGGCATTGAACCGGGCGCGGCGCAGACGATAATCTCGGCTGCGATCGGTGCGAAGTCGGCGCGGAAATGCACCGCGCTCTTGACGACCAGGATCGCCTGCGTGGCGGGCTCGATGCCGACGAGGCGAAACAGCGCCTGGTCGGCCATCTGCACCTTGAACGAAGCCACTACGATTCGCACGCCGCCGTGTCTCAGGCAGGCGGCCGGCCCGACATCCAGGTGAAAGCCGGCGTAGTACGGGCCGGTCGCGTCGATCTTGCCGTCCGAGATCGCTTCAATCAGGAACTCGTCTTCGTAAGGCGCGTCGCCGGGGATGCCGGAATGACCACCGAGCGACAGCCGGATCGTCTCGCCGACCTGCCGCTCGTGAATCGCTTCGGCGGCCGCCGGATCAACGATGAGGCCGATCGCAGCCTGCTGAGCGTCCTGTCTGATCAGGGCGCGGAGCACGCCGGTGGTGTCCGAATTCGCGCCGGCACCCGGATTGTCCTGTCCGTCTGCGACGACGATCGGGCGCCTGCCGGCGCGGCTCTGTTCGATCGCGTAACGGACCGCATCGTCGGGTGAATACAGGGTGCCGGCGAATTCAGCTTCAGCGTCGTTCGCCGCCCGCGCCAACTCGTCGACCGCCGCTTCGGCAACGGCGGAATCGTTCGCATAAGCCCAGATCACCGGCGAGCATTCGGAAAAGTCGGCCGCCGGAAAGCCGGTCGCGAACGACAGGTCGGCACTATCCGCCGCTTCGATCTCCTCGAGTAGCGCATAGAGGCGCGCGGCCGGCTGCATGTCCGTGCACTGCCAGCAGATCGGCACGAGGAACGGCAACCGGCGGATCGCGAGCGCAGCACGCGATCCGCTTGACCAGCGCTTTTCAAGGAGCGCGAATGCGCGCTTCCCGGTGCGCGCCATGTCGACGTGCGGATAGGTACGGTATGCGACCAGTGCGTCTGCTCTGTCGAGCATCTGCGCGGTCACGTTGGCGTGCAGATCGAGGCTGCCGACCACCGGCACAGCATCACCAACGAGCGCGCGTACGCGTCGCAGCAGTTCGCCCTCGCCATCGTCGAAGTGAGTCGTGACCATCGCGCCATGCAGGTCCAGGTAGACCGCGTCGACGGGTAGCGCTGCCTCGACCCCAGCCAGAATCTCGCCGGCTATATGTTCGTAGGCTGCTTCGGTGACGTGCGCAGACGGGCTGGCCGCGCACCACACGGTTGGCAGCAGCGTATGGCCGGCGCTTCGTGCTGCATCGATAAAACCAGCGGCGGGGATATTTCTACCTGCAATCGCTTCGAATACCGCATCGCCGCTTACGAGTCCTGGCCAGCCGCCTCCGTGCTCGAAGGCGAGCAGGTCCGCTTGAGTCGGTGCGAAGGTATTCGTCTCGTGCTGGAAGCCACAGAAGACGATTCGCTTAGGAGTGTGCATCGCTGTCTCTTTGAAAATATCGACGGTATCGGCTCATCGCCATGACTGAACGGAAACTTGGGAATTCACCATGAATAGAGGGACCGTATCAAGCGGCGCCGAACGCAAAGCCTCGCCCTGGCGCCGCCGCCAGCAAGGCCTGCGTATATTCGTGGCGCGGCGCGAGGAACACGTCCTGGATCGCCCCTTCCTCGACAATTTCGCCTCGCCGCATCACGATGACCCGATCGCAGATCTGGCTGGCCACCCGCAGATCGTGTGTGATGAACAGAATGCCGATCCGCAGCCGCTGCTGAATCTCATCCAGTAGTTCGAGAATTTGCGCCTGGACCGAGACGTCGAGAGCGGACACCGCCTCGTCGGCAATCAATACTTTGGGCTCGCATGCCAGCGCCCGTGCGATCGAAATGCGTTGCCGCTGGCCGCCGGAGAATTCGCTAGGGTAGCGAGTCAGCGCATCAGGCCTGAGCCGTACCAGCGTCATCAGTTCTTCGGCGCGTTGCCACGCTTGAGCGTATGGCACGCCGAAATTCAACGGCCCTTCGACGATCGAGGCGCCCACTGTCTGGCGCGGATCCAGCGACCGGTAAGGATCCTGGAATACAACCTGTACGCCGCGCCGGAACGGATATAGCGCGCGGCCGCGCGCTTTGGCCACCGATCGGCCGTCGGCGAAAATATCGCCGGCGCTCGGCTCGATCAGCCGCGCAATGCAGCGCGCGACAGTCGATTTTCCCGAACCGGACTCGCCGACGATTCCGACCGTTTCGCCCGGATGCACCATCAGCGAGACATCACTGGCCGCCTGCACCTTGCGCTTGCGGCCCGGCCAGGAACCCGTCACATAGGTCTTCCCGATCCCGCGCGCGTCGAGCAGCGGATAGGCTTTCTCCACCGGGGCGCGCGTGCGCGGCACCAGCGCGGGGACGGCTGCCAGCAACATTCGGGTATACGGCTCGCGCGGCTGCTGCAACACCTGCAACTTGTCGCCCTGCTCGACCATGTCGCCCAGGCGCAACACCACGACACGATCCGCAATCTCGGCGACAACGCCGAAATCGTGGGTGATGAACAGCACGGCGGTTCCGCTCTCAGTCTGCAATTCACGAATCAGCTTGAGAATCTCGGCCTGGGTCGTGACGTCGAGCGCCGTGGTGGGCTCGTCGCAGATCAGCAGCGACGGCTTCAGAATCAGCGCCATGGCAATCACGATGCGCTGTCGCTGCCCGCCCGACAACTGATGCGGATAAGACGCGTAAATACGCTCCGGTTCCGGTAGCCTGACGTGGGCGAAGATCTCGAGAATGCGCCGGCGCCTCTCGCCGACGCCGGCACGGCTATGCTGTGCCAGCATCTCGTCGACCTGCGCGCCGCACGTCATGATCGGATTGAGGGCCGTCATCGGCTCCTGGAAAACCATCGCCATTTTTTCGCCGCGCAATTGGCGGATGCGCTCCGGACTTGCTGTCAGCACGTCTTCGCCAAGCAGTTCGATGCCGCCATCCACCGCCTTGAGCGACGCCGGCAGCAAGCCCATTACTGCCTGCGCGATCACCGATTTGCCCGAGCCCGACTCGCCCAGCAGGCAGACAATCTCCCCCTGCCGCACGTCGAGCGAGACATGCCGGATCGCATGGGGACGGTCGGCACCGGCCGGCAGAGAAATGGTCAGGTTATTCACGGCGAGGACGGTTGTGGCCGGCCCGGCACCGCCGGGTGTTGCCGCTTTGAAGTCGAAGTCGCGCATCGCGTCAGCCCCCCCGTTTGTTGAATTTCGGATCGAGCGTGTCGCGCAATCCGTCGCCCAGAATGTTGACCGCCAGCACCGTCAGCGCCAGGAAAACGCCCGGGAACAGCACGGTCTGAGGAAACTGGTTGAACTGCATGCGGCCGTCGGCCATGACGTTGCCCCAGGTCGGAATATCCGGCGGCAAGCCGACCCCGAGAAACGACAGGATCGCTTCCACCAGGATGGCAGATGCACACACGTAAGTTCCCTGCACGATCAGCGGTGCGATTGCATTCGGCAGAATATGACGCCACAGAATCTTGACGGTCGGCGTGGCCAAGGAAATGGCGGCCTCGACGTAGGGTTCCTCGCGAATGGTCAGCACGATCGAGCGCACCAACCGCGCGACACGCGGAATTTCAGGAATCGTGATCGCGACGATCACCGTGACCAGCGTCGGCCGCCAGAGCGCCATCAGCGTAATCGCGAACAGGATGCTGGGAATCGCCATCAAGCTGTCCATGGCGCGCATGATGACGTCGTCGAGGCGGCGAAAATACCCCGCCGCCACGCCGACCAGCGCGCCGAAGGTGAGCGCCAGCAGTGCCACCGTGATGCCGACCGACAAGGACACGCGCGCACCATAGACGACCCGGCTCCAGGTATCCCGGCCAAGACTGTCGGTGCCCATCAGGAAGAAGTGCTGGAACGTCGCGCCTGACAGATCACTGAATTCGGCCGTCACGCCCGGCAAGAGGTTGGCGCTCGCGGGATCCATTGCGGTCGGGTCGATTGTGCCAAGCCACGGTGCGGCGACGGCTACGAAGATCAGAAGCAGCAGTGCGCCGCATCCCAGGCGCACCGACCAGTTCCGCAGCACGCGGCGCCACAGCGGTGTGCGCGAGCGGATGGCCGGCGCCGCCTCCAGGTTGGCAAGAATGACGCCCGGCGCGGCAAGGGTCATCGGATCGTGATCGTCGCTCATGTCCAATCGTCCTTTCACTCAATAGCGGATACGCGGGTCGAGCAGCAGATAGCTCATGTCGACCAGCAGGTTGATAAGCACGTAAACAAAGGAAAAGAACAGCGTGATGCCTTGTACCAGCGGGAAGTCGCGCGCCAGTACCGCATCGACCGTCAGCTGCCCGAGCCCGGGGATCGCGTAGACGGTTTCGGTGACCACCACGCCGCCGATCAGCAAGCCGACGCCGATGCCGATCACCGTGACGATCGGTACCGCGGCGTTGGCCAGCGCATGGCGAATCAGCACGCGTGCTTCGGAGATACCTTTGGCGCGGGCGGTGCGGATGTAGTCTTCGGTCAGCGCCTCGGCAACCGCAGCGCGCGTCACGCGGGCAATCAGCGCAAGGTAGACGATGGACAGCGTGATGGCGGGCAGGATCAGGTGCGTCAGCCACGGACCTATACCCGCGCTCAGTGGTGCGTATCCCTGCACTGGGAGCAGCTTCGCATGCAAGGCAAACGCCCATATGAAGATATAGCCGATCACGAACGACGGCACCGAGAATCCCATCACCGAAACGCCCATCAGCATCCGGTCCAGCCACCCTCCGTGCCGTGAGGCCGCGATCACGCCGAGCGGCACCGCGAGCAGGAGCGTCATCACCAGTGTCAGAGCGGACAACGACACGGTCGGTGCGATGCGTTGCGCGATCAACCGGGTTACCGGCTGTTTCATGTAGTACGAGTCGCCAAGGTTGCCCTGCAGCAACTGCCCGGTCCATTTGACGAACTGCACCGGCAGCGGCCGGTCGAGCCCGAGGCTCGCGTGGATCCGCGCGATGTCCGCACTAGTGCCGTTGTCACCGACCAGCGCCGCAGCCGGATCGCCCGGCGTCAGGCGCAGAATCATGAACACGATAAGGGCGACAATGACCAGCACTGGCACGGTCGACAGTACGCGCCGGAAAAGAAAGAAAGCCATGTCGGTTACGCTCCAAAGCCGGTTGACCGATGGATGGGCTCGCGTTGCCCTGCGAGAAGGCGGGCAGCCGGCGAACAGCCAGCCGCCGACACGGGTTAGCTCTTGCGAATGTTCCAGAACACGTTGACCGGAGCCGGGACGACGCCGCTGACGACGCCCTTGCGGATCACCGAATAGAAATCGAAGTCGCCCAACGGCGCGAGGATCCCGCTCTGGTACGTTTCCAGCTGGATCGCCGCGGCGATCTTCTTGCGCTGCGCAGGATCGCTGGCGACAAGGTAATCGTTCTTGAGCTGCTCGATCTTGTCGTCAGTCGCCCAGCCGAACCAGCCCTTTTCCCCATTGCCCGTCAGCGGCGTGAAGAACAATGGATTCATCGTGTCGCCGGGCGCCCACCCGGTAATGAACAGGTTCCAGCCACCCTTGTCGGCCGGCGCCTTGCTGGTACGGCGCGTCACGAGCGTAGACCAGTCCATTGCCTGCAGGTCGACATTGAAGCCGGCCTGCTTCAACAGTTGTGCCATGACCGGCGGAAACTTGTTGAGTACTGCGTAATCAGACGGATACATCAATACCACCGGCTTGCCATCGTAGCCCGCTTCCTTCAGCAGATTGCGGGCCGCCGCGAACTGGGGCTTGCCAGTGAAATAGGCAGTCTCGGTCGACGCCAACGGCGAATCGCATGGGTAAATCGAGGAACACGTCCGGTACAGATCCTTGTTCACCAGTTGGGCGCGCATCAACGCTTCCTGGTTGATCGCCATGATCGCCGCCTGGGCAATCTTCGGGTTGTTGAACGGCGGCACGAGATGATTCAGGTGCAGGTCGAAGAGCCCGGCGGGAGTCGGCTTCACCAGCTCGAGCTTGGGATTGCTCTTGAACGCGGCGTACTGCTCGGCGGGCATCCATTCGATCATGTCCACTTCACCGTTCGCAATCGCATTGGCCTGCGTCTGTGCGTCCTTGAGCACGATCCATTCGACCCTGTCGACATAGACATGCTTACCGCCTGCGGTACCGGAAGCCGGCTCCGGTCGCGGCACATAGTTCGGGTTCTTGATGTACACAATCTTCGCGCCCGGGCGATACTCGTCCTGCTTGAAGATGTAGGGGCCGGACCCGGTGTAGTCCGAGATCTGCTGGTCCGCCGGCGTATCGGCGACCCGCTTCGGCATGATGAACGCGGCGCTGCCCGACGGCTTGCCGAGCGCGTCGAGGACCATCGGAAAGGGTTGTTTGAAGGTCATGCGGAAGGACTTGGCGTCGATCGCATCGAACGACTGCAGCGCCGTGAACATTCTTTCACCGAACACATCGCGCTTGCCCCAGCGCGTGATCGACGCGATAACGTCGGCTGAGGTGACCGGCTTGCCGTCGCTGAACGCAAGCCCCTTGCGCAGCGTGAACGTCCAGGTCTTGCCGTCCGGCGAGGTCGTATACGTGTCCACCATCTCCGGTTGCACCACGCCCTTGGCGTCCACGCCGAACAGCGTGTCGTAGATCATGTAGCCGTGGTCGCGCGTGATAAATGCCGTAGTCCAGATCGGATCGAGAATCTTCAGATCGGCTTGCGGCACGATTCGTAACACCTTGGATGCATCCTGCGCACACACCATCGTCGCAGCGCTGGCAATCAGCGCCCCAGCCACGCATCGAGCAAACATTCGCTTCAACATGCTGCACCTCATTAGAAATGACACAAAATGATTCCGGCTGCGCGCTTGCGTCGGATGAGCGGCCGTGTCCGTTCAGATGCTCCAATCCCGGATATGGCGCTTGAGACAGCTTGATCTCCGATTCAACCGTGCTACATTAATTGCAACTTGCAACAATTGAAATTTACGCATTTATAGGCACGAAGCATGCCATCATGCGGCAAATCCAGTAGGTATCGGCAAGTGGGCGTTTGTCACACCGACACGAGCACGCCGCAGTGCGCAGGACTTGTGCAAGTGAGCGCGAGGACGGTGCATCACGCAGTGCAAAATGGTTGTCGCACCGATTCCGGGCGCGGCAGCGGCGCTTCTCGTCGGGGCCCGAGTCTTTGCGCGTTATTTAAGCTACGGCTCAAGCTGATACTTTCCACACACTCGAAAGGAACACTTCGATGAACTATCCGAGGATCGCTGTCGGCGCATTAGGCGGCACGATATGCATGACCGCCGACAATGCCGACGCTGGCGCGTTGCCACGTCTTTCCGCGCAACAATTGGTGACTGCAGTCCCCGGTTTGGCTGATATCGCGCAGATTGACGCCGAGACGCTTTTGCAATTACCCAGCCCTTCGCTGAACCTTGCGCATGTGCTGGACAGTCTGGTGTGGGCAGAGCGCATGGTGGCTGCCGGCGCCGCCGGGATCGTCCTGACCCAGGGGACCGACACGCTCGAGGAAACCGCCTTCCTGCTGGATCTTCTGTGGACGCATCCGCAGCCGCTGGTGGTCACAGGCGCGATGCGCACGCCGCTGGCCGCGGGTGCGGATGGGCCCGCCAACATTCTTGCCGCAGTGGCCTGCGCAGCGTACGGCGCCAGTCGCGGGCGCGGTGTAGCCGTGGTCATGAACAACACGATCCACGAGGCGCGCTGGGTGCGCAAAGCGAACTCGATGTCGGTCGAAACCTTCGAGTCGCCGGTCGTAGGGCCGGCAGGCATGGTGCTCGAGGGGACGCCCCAGTACTTCCGTCCACCGTCCAAACGCTATTCGCAGCGGTTTGCAAAGCCCGACCTGTCGGTCCGGGTGGCACTCGTTGAAACCTGTCTGGGCGAGACGGGCGAGATGCTCGACGCGGTCGCCCAGGCGGGGTATCACGGGATCGTGATCGCGGCCTACGGCGCAGGACATGTTTCGGATGGCGAAGCACAGCGCATCGAGGCGCTGGTGCCGCGGCTGCCGATCGTCGTCTCCAGCCGCACAGGATCGGGATCGACGGCTGCGCGTACTTATGGCTTTTCTGGTTCCGAAATCGACCTGTCCCGCCGCGGCGCATTGTTTTCCGGGTGGCTCGGGCCGCGCAAGGCACGCCTGCTTCTCTGGCTGCTGCTCGCCACGGGCGCGCCGCGCAACGCGTGCGCCACCGCGTTCGAATTCTGGAAGCGCGTCGACGATTCCGACTAGACGGTGTGATGCAACCGCGTTGGTACGGCACCTCAATTCTGGAGGCGGCTCTCACACCGAGTCAGAATCCCACATATCTTGCAATGGCCTTTCGCCGTCGACCGCCCGCGCTTCGCCCCGCGGCGGTGCGTCGCCGATTTTGTTGTGCCTGATGCACCTTTCCTGCGCGTATCTGCACACTTCCCGACCATGGAAGTGAGCTCACTTCCACCTGGAAATACCCAATTCGCACTTGTACATAGGGTTTTCGCACGATGGCACGCTTTGTGCGAATCGAATCAATGTGGATATTTCAATTGTTGAATTTTGCAACTATATTTCGCCGGCGACCGACGAAACCAGCAACTGAGTGTCCCTAGTCAGGCGCTTCACAAACGTCAAGCAACCGTGTACCGCCGAAGCGCGGAGCGGGCACGTAAGCGAAGTGCGCAGTGATTCAAGTTCAGCACGAGGACCAGCATGCCAGTACAACTAGCGTTGCGAAACATTCGAAAATCATTTTCCAGCAAGCAGGGCTCGGTTGATGTGCTGGGCGGACTGTCGTTCGACATCAATGAACGGGATTTCGTCAGCATCATCGGCCCGTCGGGCTGCGGGAAGACGACCGTGTTCAACGTGATCGCCGGCCTCCTGGAACCCGACAGCGGCGAGATCGTCTATCGAGGTCAAGCGGTCACCGGCTTGCGCGGCAAAGTCGGTTACATGATGCAGCGTGACCTGCTGTTGCCGTGGCGTACCGTATTGCAGAACGTCCTGATCGGGCCCGAGTTGTCCCGCATGCCGGCTGCGCAAGCGCGCGAAATGGCGATGGAATACCTGAACACCTACGGCCTTGCGGGTTTCGAAAACGCCTATCCCCGCATGCTGTCCGGTGGCATGCGCCAGCGTGTCGCGCTGATCCGTACCTTGATCAACGATCCCGACATCATCCTGCTCGATGAGCCGTTTTCAGCGCTCGACTATCAGACCCGGCTGTATCTGGAAGGCGTGCTGATGGAAGCGGTCGAGACGTTCCACAAGACGGTCGTACTGGTCACGCACGACATCGACGAAGCAGTCGCGCTGTCGAAGCGTGTGGTCGTGCTAGGCGGCCGGCCTTCGCAAGTCAAAAAGGTCTATGACATCGAGATCGGCGCGCGTTCGCCAATCGGCGCACGCAGCGATCCGAACTTTTCCGGCTACTTTCACGCGCTGTGCGCGGAACTCGATATCCAGACCGAGGTAAAGGCAGCATGAACCAATCCGCATCCATCAATAACGCGAAAGTCGCTGCGACACGCAGTCAGACGCGTTCGGGCCCCGTGCTGAACACCGGCTGGGGTCGCACGGTCCTGCAACTCGTCGCGGTGATTGCCTTCTTTGCAATATGGGAAGGCGCTGCGCGGCTTGGCTGGGTATCGAACTTCCTGGTCGGCTCGCCGACAAAAATCTACGATGCTCTAGCTCGTTCCGCTGAATCAGGCGACCTTTTCGTCGATATCGGCTACACCATGTTCGAAGCCATGCTCGGCTTTCTGTTCGGCACGGCGGTCGGCTCGGTCTGCGGCCTCGCACTGTGGTATTCGCCGTTCGTCGCGCGACTGATCGAGCCGTTCATCGTCGCGATCAATAGCGTTCCGAAGATCGCTTTCGCGCCGATTGTGATTCTCTGGTTCGGCACCGGGCTCGTTTCGAAAGTTGCGCTGGCGATTTCGCTGACGGCGATCGTCGCGCTGATAGCCGCGTACGAGGCCGCGAAAGAGGCCGATCCTGATCTTCAGGCACTCCTCGTCACGCTTGGCGCGAACAAAAACGATGTGTTCCTGAAAGTCGTCATTCCGTTCACGCTGCCTTACGTGATCTCGACATTCCGCATCAACATCGGCTTTGGTCTGGTGGGCGCAGTAGTGGGTGAATTCATTTCGTCAGAGAAAGGGCTTGGCCACATGATCTTTACCGCCTCAAGTCTTTACGACCTGAACACCGTGTGGGCCGGCCTCTTCGTGCTGATGGCGATTGGCTTCGTGTTGTATTTCCTGATCGACCTGGTCGAACGCAAGCTGCTGCCGTGGCGACAGGTATCGAATGCACCGACGCTACGGGTTTGACGCCGTCGTCACGCAAGGTCGAATTGTTTGCTTTTCGCCCTTCAATCTAACCTTTCTCTGGATCTGAAAATGGCAATCCCTGCAAGAAAAATGCTGGCTGCTCTGACAACAGCAGTCGCTGTTTCGGCCGTTAGCATCGCAACGCCCGCCTTGGCCGCCAACAAAAAAGCGGTTATTTCGCAGGCTTTTCAGTCGATGCTGTATCTGCCACTTTACGTCGCTATCGACGGCGGCTTCTTCACCAAGGAAGGGCTGGATGTGACAAAGCAGACTGCCGGCAGTCCGAGCGCGGCGCTGTCGGCCGTGTTGTCCGGAAGTGCGGACTTCTCGCTGCACGGTCCCGAATGGACCGCGGTGGCCGCCGAAAAAGGCGCGGATGTCGATGTGATCGCCAACGTTGTAAACGGTGCTGCGGTGTGGATCGTCACGTCGCCGGACAGCAAATTCACCGGCATCAAGGACGTGAAGGGCCAGACGGTCGTGTCAGGTCAGATGCCCACTACCAGCACGTCGCTGTTCTTCAAGTTGCTAAAAGAGAACGGCATGTCGCCAGCCGACGTAAAACTATCCCAGGTACCGCTCGGCTCCGAGATCGGCCCACTGGTTGCCGGCCAGTCCAAAGTTGCGGTGATGTATGAACCCGGCCTTGATCAGGCCGTTGCCAGAGGCATGAAGGTGGTGCTCGGCTTTCCGAAGTTGTATGGAGAATACGCATTCTCATCGATCTCTGCGAAAAGGAGCGTGGACCCCGATGTAGCGGCACGGTTCGTGAAAGGTATGGAACAGGCACTCGTCTTCATGCAGAACGATCCCACGGAAACTCTGGCGATCGCCCGCCGCGAGTTTCCAAGCCTCGATCCGGAGATCGTGAACGCTGCGGTAAAACGCATGCTGAACGAAGGCGTGTATCCCAAGAACGTCGACATCACCCCCAAAGCGCTGACGGTTGCAATGGATACACAGATCTCGCTCGGCAACTTGAAGCAGCAGCCGAATTACAGCACCTTCATCGTGCAGAACTACATTCATCAAGCACTTGCCGCGAAATGAGCCATTCTTCCCCCTCCCCCACCATCCGCGAAATCCGCGACGCGATCCGCGCGGGAACGCGCACCATCGATCAGACTGTGCAACAGGCATTTGATGCGGCGCAACGACTGCAGCCTGAGTTGCAAGCGTTCATCCATCTGCCGGCGTCGCCGATAGTCAATCGTGCCGCTCCCCACGCGCCGCTCGCGGGCGTCCCTGTCGGCATCAAAGACCTGATCGACACAGCCGATATGCCCACCGCGTACGGGTCGCAAGCCTATGAAGGGCGCAGGCCCGACAAGGACGCATGGGTGGTCGCGCGTTTGCGCGAAGCCGGTGCCACGGTACTCGGTAAAACGGTCACCACCGAGTTCGCCTGGCGTCAGCCTGGCGCTACGACCAACCCGTGGAATAGCGATCACACGCCAGGCGGTTCATCGAGCGGCTCGGCTGCCGCCGTTGCGGCAGGCATCGTGCCGCTCGCGCTCGGCACGCAGACGTTCGGATCCGTCATCCGTCCCGCCGCGTATTGCGGTGTGGTCGGGGTAAAGCCCAGTTACGGCACGATTGCGCGGACCGGCGTCTTGCCGTTATCAGGGTCGCTCGATCACCTTGGCGTTTTCACCACCAATGTCGCTGATGCAGTTCATGCGCTGTCCATTCTGGCGGGTATCGATGCGAACGATCCACACACCTCGCACAGCGGTCGCCAAGGGAAATATCCAGCCAATGCGGAAAAGCGGCCGCCACGCATCGGCGTGTTGCGCGAGCAGATCGGTGGACCGATCGACAAAGCACAGCAACACGTTCTGAATCAACTTGCCTTACGTTTGCGTGCCGATGGCGCTGAAATCGTCGGCGCCGACTTGCCTGCCGAACTGGCCGACGCTGCACGGCATGCTTCGATCCTGGTCGCAGTTGAAGCAGCGCTGATACACGGCGAACTCTTAGACCGTTCGCCGGCTCTTGTCAGCGCACCGATCACGGCTCTGGTCGAGGAAGGCCGGGCTTTGTCCGCGACTGACTATGCGAAAGCAAAGGCATTGCAGGTACAGATGGCGCTGCGCTTCGACCGGTGGCTCACCGAAACAGCGGGACTGGACGCGCTGCTGGTAGCGCCCGCATCGGGCGAGGCGCCCCGCGGGCTCGACTATACGGGCGATGCGGCGTTCTGCACGCCCTGGACCTTCCTCGGCGTGCCGGCGGTGACGTTACCGGTTGGCTTCGGTCCGGAGGGGCTCCCGCTTGGCGCGCAACTGGTCGGCGCGAGTCAGCACGATGCCGCGTTGCTGTCGCTTGCCGAGTGGGTGGAAGGTAGAACCGGCTGGGACATCGCAGTGGCTTCTCGCTGATGCCGGCTTCGTTGTGTACAGGAAGTATCACGTGATCATGCGAACCCGTAGCGGCTCAGCGGGTAGCGATGGTCGATTGATGGTTTGAGGAAATATGTCAGCAGAATTTTTAAATCCTGTGCGGGGTATCCGCGGGATGGCGGTCACACCCCATGCGCTGGCGTCGCAAAGCGCGCTCGCAATCCTGCGCGACGGAGGCAATGCCGTCGAGGCGATGATTGCCGCCGCGGCGACCATCGCAGCGGTGTATCCGCATATGAACAGTATCGGCGGCGACGGCTTCTGGTTGATTTCGCGGCCGGGCGAAGAGCCAGTCGGCATCGAGGCGTGTGGAGCGGCGGCATCGGCGGCGACGATCGACGCTTATCGCGCACGCGGCCTGCAAACCATTCCGTTTCGCGGACCGCTGGCGGCGAATACGGTAGCCGGCACCGTGTCGGGTTGGGCGTTGGCGCATCGTTGGTCCACTGACAACCTCGGCGGCAAGCTCCCGGTCGCACGCCTGCTGGAAGATGCGATCGCCTACGCGGGGGGCGGTATTCCCGTCACGCGCAGTCAGTCCGAATGCGTCACGCTCAAGCGGCAGGAACTCGAATCGGTCGCGGGGTTCGCCAAGACGTTTCTGACGGGCGATAACCCGCTGGGCGTGCCCGCGGTCGGCGACCGTTTTGTGCAGCCCCGCCTCGCCGCGACGCTCGAGCGCCTCGCCCACGCGGGTCTCGACGACTTCTACCGGGGCGACCTCGCACGCAGCATCGCGGCCGATCTGCATGCCCTCGAAAGTCCGCTGTCGCTCGCCGACCTTGAACAGCATCGCGCAAGGCTGCGTACGCCGCTCGCGCTCACGCATTCGCTCGGCACGATCTACAACATGCCGCCGCCCACACAAGGGCTTGTATCGCTGCAGATTCTCGGTGTGCTTGACCGTGTCTTGCGCGACGATATGGATCCGCTCGGGCCGGAATACGTCCACGCGTGCGTGGAGGCGACCAAGCTCGCATTCGCCATCCGCGACAAGCACATCACCGACCCGGATTACATGGACATCGATCCGCAGACGCTGCTTGCGCCACCTGTGCTCGACGCGATGGCCGAGCAGATTTCGATGTCTGCGGCGGCTCCGTGGGGTCGCGGTCTCGGACCGGCCGACACAGTGTGGCTCGGCGTAATCGACGCCGATGGCGTGGCCGTCAGCTTCATCCAGAGCATTTACCACGAATTCGGCAGCGGCCTCGTGCTTGCAGATTCAGGCATCAACTGGCAAAACCGCGGCTGTAGCTTTTCGCTCGATCCCTCTGCGCGCAATCCACTTACGCCGGGACGACGGCCGTTTCACACGCTGAACCCGGCACTCGCGCGCTTCGCTGACGGACGCACGATGGTGTACGGGAACATGGGCGGCGACGGCCAGCCGCAATCGCAAAGCGCCGTGTTTTCGCGGATCGCGCACTTCGGCTGGAATCCCCAAGCCGCTATCGATGCGCCCCGCTGGCTGCTGGGCCGCACTTGGGGGCGATCCAATGAATCACTCAAGCTTGAGGCGCGGTTTCCCATCGGCACGTTCAATGCGCTGCGCCGTCTCGGCCATGACGTCGAACAGATGCTGCCATACGACGAAGCAATGGGCCACGCCGGCGCGATCGTCCGATACGGCAACGGATGTCTGGAGGCAGGCTATGACCCGCGCAGCGACGGGGCCGCGGCTGGCTGGTAGGCGCATCTGGTAAACAGCGGGCGGCCGCGCCGCCCGCACCCTTTTTAAAACAACGACCCGCGAGCGGTAGCGTCGACGGCAAGGACGGCGCACGTCTGTCCGTCTGTCAAGACGTCAAGCCAAAACGGAGAAACACATTGAACACCCCCACGCAATCACTGAAAGGCGCTGCCTCGCCCGCCGCGCAAACGGCCGCGTACACCCGCTGGATCCAGCTCGGACTCGGTCTTGTTTGCATGATGACGATTTCGAGTCCGCAATATGTATGGACGCTGATGACGAAGCCACTCATGGCCAAGTACGGCATCGCGCTGCCGGCGCTGCAGGTCACATTCTCGCTGCTCGTGCTACTACAGGCGTTTTTTTCGCCATTCCAGGGCGCGCTGATTGATCGTTTCGGGCCGCGCAGGCTGATCTCGATCGGTACGTTGCTGGCAGGCCTGAGCTGGGTGCTCGCTTCGTATGCGCATAGTACGTCGATGCTGTACCTCACGTATGGCTGCGTCGGGGGTCTCGGTACCGGGATCGTCTACGTCGGCGTGGTGGGATTCGTGGTTCGCTGGTTTCCCGATCGACGCGGCTTCGCCGCCGGTGTAGCGGCCGCAGGCTACGGCATGGGCGCAATTGTCACTACCTTTCCAATCTCGGCATCGCTCGCAACGCACGGCGTCGAATCCACGCTGTGGCTGTACGGCATCATCTTCGCAGTGGTCGGCCTTCTCGCCTCGCAAGGCCTGCGGGTACCGCCTGCGGCGGACGGTATCGCCTCGGCAGTTTCCCGGACAGCGGCCGCGATGCGCGACTACCGCCCGTCCGAGATGCTCAGGACACCACTGTTCTGGCTGATGTTCGTGATGATGACGATGATGTCTACTTCGGGCCTCATGGTCACGTCGCAAATGGCAAGCTTCGCCGCTGACTTCGGCGTCAGCAAGGTACTGGTCTTCGGGCTCGCCGCGTTGCCGCTGGCACTGACGATCGACCGTTTCACGAACGGTCTGACCCGTCCGCTGTTCGGCTGGATATCGGATCGGCTGGGGCGCGAAAACACGATGTGTTTCGCGTTCGCGCTGGAAGGTGTGGCGATGGCGCTCTGGTTGCTGACGCGCGATAACGCGGTTCTGTTCGTGCTGCTGTCCGGCGTGGTGTTCTTTGGCTGGGGCGAAATTTTTTCGCTGTTCCCTTCGACCCTGACCGACACGTTTGGTACCCGTTATGCCACCACGAATTACGGCTGGCTTTACATCTCGTTCGGGATTGGCTCGATCTTCGGCGGCCCGCTGGCCGCACTGCTGCATCAGCAAACCGGTAGCTGGGTGCCGGTGTTCGGCTGCGCGATTGCGCTCGATCTGAGCACCGCCGCGCTTGCCATGTTCATGTTGAAGCCGGCGCGCGCGCGTTTTGTCAGGGCACGCGGATAACAAGTCTATTTGCCCGCACGCATGATCAGCGATTTCTATCGATTGCCCGGGTCACTTTCGATTATCTCCACTCAGATCCACGCACCTATACTCAATTTCAACCAGCACGGAACAGGCGCCTGCGGCGTGGCAGATGACTGTTCATACAGCGAATCAGGAGAACAGGCATGAGCAGAGCACCTGCAGCAGTCGTGGCATACGCCCAGCCGAAGACATCGGTTCGCTGGAAGATTTTTCTCATCATGTTGCTGCTGGTCACGGTCAACTACATCGATCGTGCATCCCTGTCCGTCGCGATGCCGATGATCGCAAGCGAGTTCACGCTTACGCCGGTCATGCAAGGTCTCATTATGAGTTCCTTCTTCTGGTCGTACACGCTGATGCAGATTCCAGGCGGCATGGCAGTCGACCGCTTCAAGCCGCGGCTGGTCCTCGCGCTGTGCACTTTGCTCTGGGGCGCCTTCCAGGGCCTTGGCGCGTTGACGACCAATGCGATGTCCCTGCTCGCTACGAGACTCGGACTCGGCGTCGCAGAAGCGCCTGTTGCCTCGGCAGGAGGTGCGCTCAACGCAATGTGGCTCACGCAGCATGAGCGGGTGCGCGGCGCATCACTGATGGATGGTGGCTCGCCGCTCGGCGCGGCGCTCGGATCGGTACTGATCACCTGGCTGATCGTAGTCGCACACTCATGGCGCGCGGCGTTCGCGATCGCCGGCGTCGGCACGGTCTTGTGCGGCATAGGCGCCTGGTACTACATCAAGAATCAACCGCGCGAACATGCCGGGGTCAATGAAGCCGAAGCGGAACACATCGAGCAGGCCCGGCGCAAGGAAGATGAAAAGGAAGCGAAAAACCTGTCAGGCAATTCGTTCGATTTCTTCAGGTATCGCTCAGTGTTGCTGATGTTCGTCGGCTTCATGTGTTGCACGACGCTTTACTACGGCCTGTTGACCTGGATGCCCACTTATCTTCAGAAAGTGCAGGGCTTCAATATTCAACAGATGGGCGGCGCCAGCTTCGTGATCTTCTTTTCCGGCTTCATCGGCGAACTGTTCGGTGCCTACGTCGCCGACAAGTGGCTCGCCAGCGGCGCCGCACCGAACCGCGTCATGCGCACGATCTTCGGCATCGCCGGCGTGGTTGCCACGATTGCAGTGTTTTCAGTGGCACATGCAACGAGCCCCACGATGGTCGTGATCCTGCTGTCCATCACGCTCTTCTTTCTGCGCTGGGGCGGTCTGTACTGGTCGATCCCCGCGATGCTCGCCTCGCGCAACAAGGTAGGCACGCTCGGCGGGCTGCTCAACTTCGGCGGAAATATCGGCGGCATGGTGATCCCGATTGCGATCGGCGCGATCGTTCAGTTCACGGGCTCCTATTTCCTTGCGCTGATGTGTTTCGCCGCAATGGGCGTCGGCCTGCTGCTCTGTTCGATCGGAATCGATTATGAAACGAAGATTCCGGTCTGAGCGATCGTCGCGCCCCGCATGAACAACGTTGCTACTGAGATTGGAAAATGGGAATAGCAAAAGTCGAAGACATCATTGGGCAAACCGTCCGGCGCGACATTGGCCGCATGAAGCGGTTCGTTGAAGGTCAGCTGGAAGCGGCCGCTCGTTCGATCATGGGTACACCGAACGCCCACGTCGGTATCGTGACGGGGTTCTTCATACGCAATGCCGTCCCGCCCTCGCCGGAGACGGACGGTCTGGGCGGCATGGCCCATCTGGCCGCCGCACTGTCGAACTTCGGCATACCGGTGACGGTGATCTCGGACGCGCCATGCTGCAAGGCCGTCTGGGCAGTCACCACGGAATTGCCGAAAGACGTGGCGTTCGAGATCACCGCGGTGAGCACGGCATCGGTCAAGTCGCTGAGAGCGCGGCTAAGCGAGGCTGAACGTCCGATCACGCATCTGATCGCGATCGAGCGGGTGTCGCCCGCGAGCGACGGCAAGCCGCACCGCGAGTACGGCGCGGACATGTCTGACGATACTGCGCCGCTGCACCTTCTGTTCGAGGATCCAGAGTGGACGCGTCCGTGGGTCACGATCGGCATCGGCGACGGCGGCAATGAAATCGGCATGGGCGTGCTGCCTGAGGACATCGTCCACGACGACATTCCCAACGGCCCGTTGATCAGCGCAGCCATTCCCGCGGACTATCTGATTGTTTCCAGCGTCTCGAACTGGGGCGGCTGGGGATTGGTATCCGCGATGGCGATGGTCGCGCCCCGCGACGCAGCGGCGCGACTGCTCGCCGATTTCACGCCGGAGCGCGACCGGGCGTATCTCGCGGCGGCGGTCGACGTCGGGCAGGCGGTTGACGATAGCCGCATCGACCGTCCCGCGACGCCCAAGATGAGCGTCGACCGGCTGTCGTGGGAACAGCATGCGCAAGTGCTGAGCCAGCTCAGAGCGCACGTAGACGGATACCTCGCAGCGCCGTCGCACTCGTGAGCGCGACGCCCTTTTCCTCTCTTGACGCACCAACCATGTCCGACCTTTCGAGTACCACGCTCAGACGCGCGCCGTCGTGGGCCGTCAGCTTGCCAGAAGAATTGCAGACACCGTGTTTCATCGTATCCGAGCGCGGCATCGTCGATAACCTCTATGCAACCGCCCTTGCATGTGGAGGGGTGGAACGGCTCATGCCGCATGTCAAGACGCATCGCGCCGGATGGGTCGTCGAGAGGCTGATTCGCGAAGGCGTCACCGCGTTCAAGGCGGCTACCGTGGCGGAAGTGGCGATGGTGCTCAGGGCCGGCGCGAAACACGTCGTCTGGGCGTATCCGACCGTGAACCACGCTCATATTCGTACCTTGCTCGCGCTGGCGCACGCTCATCCGGACGCACGGGTCGAGGCGCTCGTCGACTCGGCGGCAGGCGCGGCCGCGTGGCGTCGCGCAACGAATGGGGCGCCGTTGACCAATCTCACGCTGCTCATCGATCTGGATGCCGGCATGGGCAGAACTGGCGCGCCGATCGTAGCGGCGACGCTGCAATTGGCCCGTGAGCTGGCCGCGCTCGGCTGCTTTGGAGGATGGCATGTCTACGACGGCCATATCCATGATCTCGACATTGCCACGCGCCGCACGCGGGTGGCCGCCATCGTGGAGAAAGTGACGGCATTGACGCGCGCAGCCGATGCAGACGGACTGCCGACGAGGCTCATCGCCGGGGGCAGCTATACGTTCAATCTGTGGCCGCGCACGCTCGCCCACTTCGTGTCCCCGGGCAGCTGGACCTATTCGAGCGCTCAACACGACCTGGAGTTGTCCGCACTCGGCTGGACGCCGAGCGCCTATGTCCTGGCAACGGTGATTTCACGCAACAGCACAACCGCCACACTCGATGCGGGGTCGAAGGCTATCTCGCCCGACAAGCCGCTCGCCGAGCGCTTTCGCTGGGACGGCAAGATCGTCATGATGAGCGAAGAACACGTCGTGGTCGAAAACACCGATCTGGCTGTCGGCGACCGGGTGATGTTATTGCCGCGTCACGCTTGCACGTCTGCTTATCTCTACCCCAGCGCGATGGTGCTTAACACCGAAGGGGCGTGGGAAGTGCGTGAGCAACTCGGGAGCCGTCGATAGGCCGGGCGCACGCTAGAAACCGTAAAGCCTTGCAGGATTTTCGACGAGGATTCGATGCCGCGTCGATTCATCCGGTATCCACAGCGTCAGATCGTCCAGCAAGCGGGCGGCGTCCGGCTTGTTGTCGGCCGCTTGCGTCGGATGAGGCCAGTCCGATCCCCACAGCATCCTGTCCGCGGCAAGCTGGGCAAACCTGAGCGCGACCATGCCGGCGTCGGCGTAGACCGGCGCCCCGCTGCGCGACACGAGATACGGTCCGCTCAATTTGACCCAGGTACGGCCGTTGGTCAGCAGCGCCTCGACCATCCGGAACGCGGCATGCTCCGCGCCGCCCGGTTGCGGGATCTGTCCCATATGATCGATCACGAGCGGCGATGACAGATTCGCCAGCAACTGCCGATGCGCGAGTAGCTGCGCAGCGGTGGCATTGACCTGAATGTGCCAGCCGAGCGGTGCGATCCGCTTCGAGAGCGGCTCCATCATCGATACCGTGACGCCGACCAGATATTCGAGGTTAAAGCGCAGCCCGCGTACGCCAATCTCGTGAAGACCGGCCAACTCACCATCCGTCACGCTGACGGGCACGGTCGCAATACCGCGCGCGCTCTTGCCGAACTGCGCCAGGGCATCGAGCAGGCAACGGTTGTCGGTTCCATACGTAGACGGTTGAACGACGACATGTCGCTCGACGCCCAGCTTCTGCTGCAGCGCGCGATAGTCGGCGACCGTTGCATCAGGCGGCTGCAATTGCGCTGACGGATCGACTGGATACCGCGCATCGTAGATGTGGTGATGACTATCGGTCGCCTTCGCCGGAACCGGGAAGTGCGGCTGCCCGATGCCGCCGGCGCGTGCCGGTTCCTCGGGAAAAGCAGCTTCGCCGGATGAGGCCGGCGTGGTCGCAAGGCGAGTCGTCCAGTTGCTGCGGCGCGGGTCTTTGCTGCCTTGGGGTATATAACGGTGGCCTTGCTTCTTTTGCTTCAAGCGGCATCTCCTTTAGCCGGCGGGTCAATTGGAGCTACGGACGGTCCTGCTGAAAAGTGCCCAACGACGCACTACGTTCCAGTGCAACGAAAGGAGGGATCAGTATACGAACGCAATTTTTCCGGGAGATAATCAAAGTTAGCGACGCCATCTGATAGAAACCTTCGATCATGCGCATTTCTCTTCAGCAAATTGAAACCTTTTATTGGGTGGCGCGGTTAGGCGGATTTCATGCGGCAGCGCGTCATCAGCATCTCACGCAACCGACCATTTCGGCACGCATCCAGGAGTTCGAAGAGCATCTCGGCGTGCAGCTCTTCACACGCAGCCGGAACCGCTCCGAACTCACGCTCGCAGGACGCGACGCGCTCACCAATGCGGAACAGGTGCTGAAGCTCGCCGAAAAGCTCGAACAGATTGCGAAGCGTACCGACCCCATGTACGGCCTTCTCCGTCTCGGCGCGATCGAGTCCATCGCCCACGCGGGGCTTGCAGATCTACTGACGCAACTCAAGACGCGATATCCGCACATGAAGATCGAGCTAACGATCGATCTGGGTGTCGCACTCGGACGCAAGCTCGGCGCGCACGAACTGGACATAGCGATACTGAACGATTCCACCGATGCGCCCCACGTGGTCGAGACCGCTATCGGCTACACTGATCTGCATTGGGTTGCGTCGCCGCAACTCGTGCCCAGCTGCAATGTCGCGCCTCACGATCTTGCGTCGGTACCGATCATCACCGTCTCGCAACCGTCATCGAACCATTCGCTTGTAATGAACTGGTTCCGCAGCGCCGGTTGCCATCCGGACAACATCAGCTCATGCAACTCCCTGTCGATGATGTCGCGGCTGGTCGCGGCCGGACATGCGGCGGCCGTGTTGTCGCCCGCGATCATGCGCGCGGAGATCGATGCCGGGCTGATTCACGTGCTGAACACTGAACGGCCGATCACTCAGCAAGGTTTTTTTGTCGCCTGTCAGGAAGAGTGTCTTGGTGGCGCGGATACCATCGTCGAGATAGCGAAAGAGGTGCTTACACGCAGTCGCGTGCTGATACCGGGGTAGTCGGCGCGAGGGCGCCGTGAAGGGTTCAACGCACCGGCAACCATGAATCAATCGGAGTACACAGCCATGAACGCATCACCGGTGGCAGTATCACGCACCTATGCGATGCCAGAGCGAAGCGATCGCCTCGATTTCTACATACGCGACCAGGCGTCGCGCCCCGCGATTGAAGAGCCGCACAAGCACGAATATTTTCAGATTCAGATCAACCTCGGCGGAGACACCGAACAGCACATCGGCGGAGTGCGCAGGCCATTTCCTGCGGGTGCGGTGGCCTTTATCCTGCCGCATCGCTTGCATCTGATACCGCACCCCGAGCATTCGCGCTTCATTGTCATCAATTTTACGCAAGCGTTTCTACACGCCAATACGGACGGAATCGCGGATCCCCTTGACCTCGAAGATGTGTCGATCACGCAGGCGCCCGAACTCGCCCCATTCAGGCTTCAGGAGTACATCGACTTCATTCTGGAGGACGCCGATCTCGCCGAAATCGAGCCAGTTTTGTCACGCATGCTGGAGGTCAATGAGACGCGGCGTTTCGGTTCGACCGCTCTTTTGCGCGGATACCTTCTGCAGCTTATCGGGACCGTATGCCAGCGGCACGCGGATCAGCTACTTCAGCTTTCCTCGCGTAACGTCCAAAGACTCGGCCGACGTGACGCTCTGGTCCGCGTGGACCGTCACGTCAATGCACATCTCGCGAGCGACGCACTGTCTCTGAGCTCTGCCGCCGCTGCTGCGTTTCTATCGCCGAACTATCTTACGCATCTGATCAAGAAAGAGACGGGCCGGACATTTGTCGAGTGGGTGACCGAGCGACGCATCGCACGTGCAAAGCATCTGTTGGCAAACGACAACCGGCGCATCAAGGACATTGCGTTTCTGGTCGGCTATCGCGACGAAGCCTATTTTTCGAGGCGGTTTCGTCAGTCAGTCGGTCAATCGCCGAGCGACTTTCGCGACATGCACCGGCGTGCGGCTCAACGAGACGGTGGCGCAACCACGCGCAAAGGGGCACCGTAAGATCGTCCTGGTGCTCAGCGGATTTGTCCTGCACAGCGCATTCGCAAGGCGATATCGTGGGTAGCCCAATACTACTCGCGAGTCTTACCATGACCGAATACTCAGTGACACCCCCCACGATCACCTCCGTTGCTGTCAGCGGCTCGACGAGCCGCTTTCCCGTGCGCCGCGTGTTCTGTGTCGGGCGCAACTACGCAGAGCATGCGCGCGAAATGGGTGCCAACCCGGACCGGGATCCGCCGTTCTTTTTTTCCAAGCCTGCCGATGCCGTGGTGCCGGCGACCGGCGTGCTTCCGTACCCGCCCCTTACCTCCGACTTGCACCATGAGATTGAACTCGTCATTGCGGTCGGCAAGGAAGGAAAGAACATCGCCCCTGAAAACGCACTCGATTTTGTCTGGGGTTATGGAGTCGGAGTCGATCTGACACGCCGGGACCTCCAGGCGACAGCGAAGAAACTGAGCCGCCCATGGGACTGGGCGAAAGGCTTTGACGCGTCTGCGCCGGTGAGCGAGATCAAGCCGGCGTCCGAGTCAGGGCATCCGTCCAGCGGACGGATATGGTTGTCCGTGAATGGCGAAGTCCGTCAACAAGGCGATCTCAGCGAGATGATCTGGCCTGTCGCAGACATCATCAGTTACGTGTCTCAGTCCGTGACTGTGAAGCCGGGAGACCTTATCTTCAGCGGAACACCCGCCGGCGTCGGCGCACTACGCCCAGGCGACAAGGTCACAGGTGGCGTGGATGGCGTTGCGAACTTTAGTTTCGAGGTGGGTCCGCTGGTCGGATGAACGAGGCGCGGAATTAGCCGCAAGATTTGCCCTGCGAACAAGTGTGACCGGCGCGAACCGGGAGGCACTTTTCGCAGGGCAGATCTTGCGTGGACGCGGATGTTCAACGTCCACCTGTTTCTTGTCACTGGGTCATGAAGGATGCGAATTCATGATCGCCTACTATCACGCGACGCAACCGTTCCGACGATGGACCGTCACACTCATTCGACCCGGAGCGGATCACCGTCGAATTCGACAAGGCAGCCGAAGCCGCCGTGAAACAGCGCTTCACGCGCATCTTCCGCCTTTCCCGATGCCGCGATCTCAGCCGCGTACAGTTCGGCATCGTCTTCCGGCACGAAGCCGAGATAGCGCACGTTGGCGTTGTCCCAGCGATTGCGCGCGTTATTGGATACGCCATACACGACCGCGAAGTGGAAGTCCGGATAGTCGATACAGCGGCGCGCCACCTGCACCATGTCGCGATGGCTGATCCATGTGAAAAGATGCCGCGGCGCGGTTGGCCGGTCGTCCGGACGGAATGAGCCGATCCGGATGCACGCAACCGACATGCCATGCTTGTCGGCGTACATCCGGCCAAGCGCCTCGCCAAACACCTTCGAGATGCCGTAGCGGCTATCAGGGCGCGGCTCGACGCTGTTGTCGATCATCCGGTCGCGACGATGAAAACCCACTGCATGGTTCGAACTCGCGAACACCACGCGCTTGACGCCCGCTTGCCGCGCCGCTTCGAACACGTTGTAGCATCCCTCGATGTTCATATCACGGATGCGCTCCCAGCGATCCTCGTCGGGAATGCCGGCGAGATGCACGACGACATCGACACCCTCCATGGCCGGCAGCAGATCCTCCAGCCGCGTGATATCCGCAGTCACGATTTCCTCACCTGCCTGCGCCTCAGCCTGCGGCGCAATATCGGCGAGGCGCAGTGCATAGTGGCCCTGGAAACCGGCGCGGAGCACACGTCCAATGTGACCGGCCGCGCCGGTAATCAGTACTCGAGTCATTGCTACCCTCTCTGTGATTCAGGTAAAAACGCTTAATCGGTTTCGCCCTTCTGTACGGCGTAGCCGACCGAGCGGCGATGATGCGCTTCAAGATACGCATCGCGCGATGGCACCAGGTGCTCCCGGCATAACTTGATCAACGATTCCCGGTCGCCGGTTCGGAGCGCCTCGATCATCCGGTGGTGATCGGCGCGAGCCTTCTCCAGATACTGAGGAAACACGATCGATACCGAACGGATGGCATGCGTACGGCGCTCGTACTCGTGAATCGCCTCGGTTAGTACCTGGCTTTCCGACAACCCAAAGAACGCATGGTGAAAGGCCATGTTCGCGCGGAACACACGCCGCAGATCGCCGGCGATGGCTGCTTCGTCGTGCTCTGCCTGAATTGCCGTTAATGCATCGAGCGCCTCGCTACTGACAGGAAAAACGATGCGCCTCGCCGCGTCTGCCTCCAGCAGTTCGCGCAGCGCATACAGCTCAGTGACCTCGCGCGGCGTAAACGACTTGACCAGCGCGCCCACATTCTTGCGACGCTCCACCAAGCCGCGCCGCTCCACCTCCGCCAGCACCAGGCGAGCGACGTGGCGCTTCAGGTTGAAGCGCTCGCACAGATCGTCTTCCACGAGCCGTTCGCGCGGATGCAGAACGCCAAGGACGATCTGCTCCTCGAGTTCGTCCGAGACGCTGCGCAGCGTCTCGTCGATATTGCGGTCGCGTTCGACCGTCTTCGCAATGGGTGCATCGGCGCGTTTGGGCTTGGCAGCGTTGCTCATAAAAGGGTCCGCAAAATGATCTAACCCGCGAGCCTATACGAAAACATGACCTTTAACCCTTGTTTCCGTTGCCGGGAACGGTCGCCGTAACCTGGGTAGCTTGCAAAAAGTCAAAGTCGCAGCCCTCGTCGGCCTGAGTGATCGTCGTCAGGAAGAGTTTGCGATAACCACGCTCCTCGGGATTGACCTCGCGCGCCGGCAACGCGGCGAGACGAGCGGCAATTTCCTCGTCGCTGAGGGCAAGTTCGATAGACCGTTCCGCCACGCTCAGGCGAATCCGGTCGCCCGTTTGTACGATCGCGAGCGGACCGCCGATAGCCGCTTCGGGTGTGACATGCAGGACCACCGTACCGGACGCCGTGCCGCTCATGCGTCCATCCGAAATGCGCACCATGTCTTTCACACCCAGGCGGCCGAGCTTGCGCGGGATCGGAATGTAGCCGGCTTCCGGCATCCCGGGTGCACCGACCGGACCGATCCGCTTGAGCACGAGTACGTCGTGCGCTTCCACGTCCAGCTCCGGATCGTCGATACGGCGCGCCAGATCCTCCGCGTCCTCGAAGACGACGGCGCGCCCTTCGTGCTCCATCAGGCTGGCGCTCGCCGCTGACTGCTTGATGATCGCGCCGCCCGGCGCGAGATTGCCACGCAACACCGCAATACCGCCTTGCGGGAAGATCGGGCGATTAAACGGGCGGACGACTTCTTGCGGGAAGCTCGCCGGGGCGAGATCCAGCTCCTCGCCGAGCGTACGGCCGGTCACCGTGAGCGCGTCGAGATGCAACAGGTCTTTTATCTCGCGCATGACCGTGGTCAGGCCGCCGGCGCGATGCAGGTCTTCCATGTAGTGCTGTCCAGACGGTTTCAAATCGACGAGCACCGGCGTCTCGCGCGCCATCCGGTCGAGTTGCTCAAGGTCGATGCGAATCCCGAGCCGGCCCGCAATTGCCGTGAGGTGAATGATGCCGTTGGTCGAGCCGCCGATTGCGAGCAGTACCCGCAACGCGTTTTCGATCGCCTTGGGCGTCAGGATGGTTGCCGGGCTCAGGTCCCGCCCGATCATCGCCACGGCCTGCGCGCCAGTGCGCTCCGCAATGCGGATGCGATCGGCAGTCACGGCAGGCGCAGACGCGCCGCCCGGCAGCATGATGCCCAAGGCTTCGGCGATACAGGCCATCGTGCTTGCCGTTCCCATCACCGAACAGGTCCCGACCGTCGCGACGAGCTGATTGTTGACCGCTTCGATCTCGGCTTCGTCGATCTGGTCGCCGCGAAAACTCGCCCAGAAACGGCGGCAGTCCGTACATGCCCCCACCCGTTCACCGCGATGCGAGCCCGTCAGCATGGCGCCCGTCACCAGTTGAATCGCGGGAACGCCCGCCGCCGCCGCACCCATCAACTGGGCCGGGACGGTTTTGTCGCAGCCGCCGATCAGCACCACCGCATCCATCGGCTGGGCCCGGATCATTTCCTCCGTGTCCATCGACATCAGGTTGCGCAGGTACATGCTGGTCGGATGCGAAAAGCTCTCGGCGATCGAAATCGTCGGGAATTCGACAGGCAGTCCGCCAGCCAGCATCACGCCGCGTTTTACCGCCTCGATCAACTGCGGCGCGTTGCCGTGGCATGGGTTGTAAGCGCTGCCCGTGTTCGCGATGGCCACGATCGGACGCGACAGTGCGTCGTCCGTATAGCCCGCGCCCTTGATGAACGCCTTGCGCAGAAAAAGCGAGAAACCTTCATCGCCGTAGTTCGTCAGGCCCTGCCGCAAGCCGGTTTTCTTCTCGCTCATTATCGCTCCTGGATTTCCGTCAAGATTATCAATAATCTTGACGAGAATCTTACCGATACTTATAGTCTGTCTGCAAGCGATTCTTTTGGGTTGCGGTCGATGCCGCATTTCAACGCTCTCTAACAGCATTCCGCCGAGGTTTTCATGAAGCATGTCGTGGCCTATCGTTCGTTGCCTCCTGCCGTGCTGGAGCTTCTTCGTACGCACTGTTCCGTCGAACTGGTCGACGTTTCCTCCGGCGATCTCGCGCCGTTCAGGCGCGCCCTGGGCACGGCTCATGGAATGATCGGCACCAATCTCAAGATAACGCCTGACATCCTCGATGCGGCGCCCTTGCTTGAGGTCGCGTCGACCATTTCGGCCGGCTTCGATGCGTTCGACGTCCCTGACCTCTCGCGGCGCGGCATTGTTCTGACGAATACGGCGGAAGAAGTCACCGAAACCACCGCCGACCTTGTGTTCAGCCTGATCCTCGCGACCGCCCGGCGCATTTCCGAACTCGCCGACTGGACGCGGCGCGGCCAGTGGACGCGTACTATCGGCGAGGCGCAATTCGGTGTCGACGTGCATCACAAAACGCTCGGAATCGTCGGGCTTGGGCGCATTGGCAGCGCCGTCGCCAAGCGCGCCGCCCTCGGCTTCGGCATGGACGTGATCTATTCCAATCGCTCCCGCAACCCTGAAGCCGAGGAGCGCTACGGCGCGCAATGGCGGCCGCTTCCCGAGCTGCTCGCGACTGCGGATTTCGTCTGCGTGCTGGTGCCGCTATCGCCCGCCACCGAACGCCTGATCGGCAGCGCCGAGCTCGGGACCATGAAGCCGTCGGCCATCCTCATCAACTGCGCTCGCGGACAGGTCGTCGACGAAGCCGCCCTCATCGCGCATCTCCGCGAAGGCCGCATTCTCGGCGCCGGTCTCGATGTGTTCGAACGCGAGCCGGTGTCGCCGGACTCGCCGCTACTCCAGTTACCGAACGTGGTAGCGGTGCCGCATATCGGTTCCGCTACGCAACAGACGCGCGAAAACATGGCCATGCGCGCAGTGCGCAATCTCATCGACGCACTCGACGGCCAGTTCTCGTCGACCTGTGTCAATCCCGAAGCGCTCCACGCCCGCTCGTCTGCGCAACAGATCGCCGACTGAATGGCGCGAAACACCCCCACCCCAAGCACAAGGAACACGCGATGACCTCAGTCAACCGGCCCCGCGGCGTCTACTCGCCCGTGGTCACGCCGTTCACAAACGACCTTCTCCCCGATCACGACCGCTATGTCCAGCATTGCCGATGGCTTATCGAACAGGACGTCGGACTCGCTGTTTTCGGCACCAACTCGGAAGCGAATTCGCTCGCAGTCAGCGAGAAAATGAAGCTGCTCGAAACGTTGGTTGGCGCGGACATTCCGGTCGATCGCCTGATGCCGGGCACCGGCTGCTCGGCACTCACCGACACAGTCGAACTGACACGCCATGCGCTTTCGCTGGGCGTGAACAATGTGCTGACGCTGCCGCCGTTCTTCTACAAGGGCGTGACCGACGAAGGCTTGTTCCGCAGCTATGCGCAGATCATCGAGCGCGTGGGTTCGGACGCACTGCGCATTTACCTGTATCACATCCCGCCCGTGTCCCAGGTGCCGCTCAGCCTCGCGCTCATCGAGCGGCTGCTCGCTGCTTTCCCGGGTGTGATCGCCGGCGTGAAGGACAGCTCGGGCGACTGGAGCAACACACAGGCCATGCTCGAGCGCTTCCAGCCGCACGGCTTCGATGTGTTCGCCGGCAACGAAAACTTCCTGCTGGCCACCATGCGTGCCGGCGGCGTCGGCTGCATCACGGCAACCGGAAACGTGAATCCGGCGGCTATTGTGCAGTTGTATCGTCACTGGCAATCGACTGACGCCGATGCCCAGCAGGCAGCGCTGGATGCCACGCGCGCGGTGTTCGCCAGGTTCCCGATGATCCCTGCGCTCAAGGCAGCAATCGGCGTCTATTCGAACGATCCCGACTGGGGCATCGTACGTCCTCCTCTCGTCGATCTGACGCCGGTGCAGCGCGATGCGCTCGCCACCGCACTCCGCGAAATCGGCTTCTCCATGCCGGGACTCAAGGTCCCCGCCTGATGCCGTGAAGAAACACCCGCCGGTTGCATGCGCAACCGGCGGGTGTTTCATAGCCGTAGAATCGACTCGAAAGAACGAACGATGCTCACGGGACCGATCCTGCGCCG
The DNA here is from genome assembly GCF_012927345.1 of Paraburkholderia polaris. Lineage (GTDB taxonomy): Bacteria > Pseudomonadota > Gammaproteobacteria > Burkholderiales > Burkholderiaceae > Paraburkholderia > Paraburkholderia polaris. The sequence goes on along the minus strand of NZ_JABBGJ010000032.1, from coordinate 33,451 downwards.
GCGTGCACTGTCGCAGACGGGCGGCTCTGGATAAAGAACAGCATGGCCAGCACACCGGCAAAATCAATCAGCGATCCGAACAGAAAAGCGCTGTGATAACCGCCGAAATACTGGATCAGAAAGCCGGTCAAAGCGGGGCCTATTATTCCGGAGAGGTTGCTCAGAAAATGGATGAACCCGCCTACGCCGCCCTGACGGCGCAATGGAATGATCTCGTGCTGGATTGCCCAGATTGACTGGCATGACGCAGTCAGAAACAGCAGCGCGCCGGCGATCAGTGCGACCGCCACCGGCAGCGTGCCGGCCGACGTGATGCTCGCTACCGCGACACCTGACAATGCAAGCGGCAAGGTCGCGACGATCTTGCGCGCCTTGACCGGATCATCCATGCGCTTGTAAATGAAGTCACCTGCGAGGCCACCGCCGAAGTAACCGATCGCGCCGCAGATCCACGGAATCGACATGACCACGCTCATCTGGCGCAATCCCAGATGCAATTCGCTGGTGAGGTAACTGGGCAGCCAGGAGATAAACACGTACTGCGTGTAGTTGACGGCAAACAGGCCCGCACCCAGCGCAAGCGTGCTTGGCCGGCGCAGATAGGAAGCGAGGGTCGTGCCGTCGTCTTCGACGTTGCGCACTTCCGCGGCCTTGCGGCTTTCGTCGATCAGCTGCGTCTCATGCAGGCCGACGCGGTGGCTCTGATGCGGCTTGTCCGTCACAAGGATGCGCCAGCACACAAGCCACAAGAAACCGAGCACGCCGATCACCACAAACGACACACGCCAGCCGAACATCACGGCCGTCAGGCCAACTACCGGTCCCGCAATCGCGTTGCCGAGCGTCTGGCCCGAAAACGTGAAGCCGATTATGGTGGCCGTTTCGTGGCGGGGGAACCAGTTGGAGATGGTGCGATTGGTGTTCGAACTCATCGGTCCTTCGCCAATGCCAAAGAACACCCGGCACACCAGCAGCGAAACGAATCCCGTGGCGGCGGCGGTCAGCCCGCAAAATAGCGACCAGATACCCATGGCCCACGAGAAAACGCGCATCGTTCCGAATTTGTCGGAAAAATAGCCGCCGAGGAACGAAAAAATAGAGTAGCCGACAAAGAAGCTGCTAAACACGATCCCCAATTGCGATGGAGACAGGTCGAGCGTCTTGCCGACGATCGGCGCCACAACGCCGAGCGCCGCGCGATCCATATAATTGATCGCGCCTGCTGCGAACAGCAGGCCGGCGACTACGTAACGGTATTTACCATTCATGGCACGGACTCCTTGCGTGGCAGGACAGGCCGCTTAGGCGGCGGTGGTATGCGTTTCAACTGTCTCGCCTGCGGCGCGCCGGCCGATGACCAGCAGCATGGCCAGCACGCCGACCAGATCGACCGCTGCGCCGAGCATGAAGCCGCTGCTGTAACCGCCAAAGTACTGAACCGCCAGACCCATCATGGTCGGACCGACGATGCCCGAAATGTTGCTGATCAGGTGAACAAAGCCGCTTACGCCCCCAAGATGCCTGCCCGGCACAAGCTCGTGCATGATGGCCCAGCACGCTTGCGACGAAGCTGTCAGGAACAGCACGGCGAACGCGACAAGCAGTACCGCGGGCGTCACGGAATCGACCATGCTCACGCCCACCAGGGCGAGACCCGACAGCGCGAGCGGCACGATCGCCGCGACCTTGCGCGCCAGCAGCTTGTTGCTCATGCGCTTGAAACACGCATCGGCGAGCAGGCCGCCGCCGAAGTATCCGATCCCGCCGCATGCCCATGGCACTGCGCTCAGAATGCTCATGTGCTTCATGTCCAGATGCAGCGCGTTGGTGAAATAGCTCGGCATCCAGGAGATGAACACGAACAACGTGTAGTTCACCGCGAAAAGGCCGACGCCAAGCGCGAGCGTGCTCGGACGAAACAGGTAGCTGCGCAAGGGCGTGCTTTCGTCGCCGCCTTCCGCCGGATGCGCCGCGCTACGGCTCGCTTCGACCATTTCGCGTTCGGCCTCGCCGACCCGTGCGCTTTGCGCCGGCCTGTCGGTCGCGAACATGCGCCAGGCGACGATCCACACCAGCCCGAGCGCCGCGATAATCACAAACGACGTGCGCCAGCCGTAAGCAATGGCAATCAGTCCGACCACCGGCCCAGCGATCGCACTGCCTACCGTCTGGCCCGAAAACGTAAAGCCGACCATGGTCGCGGTTTCATGCCGGGGAAACCAGTTGGTGATGGTCCGGTTGGTCGTCGAATTCATCGGGCCTTCACCGAAGCCAAACAGCGCCCGGGAAACGAGCAGCGTGCCGAATCCAGTCGCAGCCGCGGTCAGGCCACAGAGAATGGACCACGTCCCCATCGCCCAGGAGAAAACCCGGCGCGGTCCGTACTTGTCGGCGAGTTGGCCACCGACGAAGGCGAAGATGGAATAACCGAAGAAAAAGCTGCTGAACACCACGCCGAGTTGCGACGGTGAAAGACTCAGCTCCTTGTTGAGGATAGGCGCGACCACGCCAAGCGCCGCGCGGTCCATGTAATTGATCGCGCCCGCAATAAACAGCAGCAACGCGACAACGTAACGATACTTCCCAGTCTTCATGTTGCCTCTATTCCATTTAAATAAGGATACCGAACGTTATTATCTGGCGCTTCTCTCGAGCGCCATGTAGGTACTACTTGTTGACAAGCCTGGCGGGAAGCTGCGTCAAGATGAGACATGCGGACACGATCAGCGACCCCGCGATCAGGAACAGGCTCGAATCAAGTGAATGCGTGACCGTCTTCAGCCACCCGACCAGCGCAGGGCTTACGAATCCTGCGAGATTGCCCGTCGAATTGATCAATGCAATGCCGGCGGCGGCGCCGGTGCCACCGAGAAAAGACGTGGGCAACGCCCAGAACATGGGTAAGGCCGTAATCACGCCCGAAGCGGCAAGCGTCAGGCCAAGCAACGCAATATAGGTATTGTTGCCCGCGTAGGCGCACATCACGAAACCCGCGGCCGCCATGCATTGCGGCAGCACGACGTGCCAGCGGCGTTCACGCGTGCGGTCCGCATGGCGGCCGACCACAATCATCAAAATCAAGGCGGCCAGATAAGGCACGACGGTGAGCAGGCCAATGGTGAAGGCGTCCGTGATTCCCGAACTCTTTATGATGGTCGGCTGCCAGAAGCCAACCGCATAAGAGCCCATCACGATACCGAAGAGAATCGTGCACAAGGTCCAGACTTTGAGCGACGTGAAGACCTCGCGCACGGAACCGTGGCTTTTGGTGCGGGCTTCCGCATCGATTTCCGCTGCAATGAAGTCGCGCTCCTCAACCGACAACCACTTTGCGTCCTTTACCCGGTCGTCGAGGAACCAGAAAATGATGGCTGCGAGGATCAGCGCGGGGATGGCTTCCAGAATGAACAGCCACTGCCAGCCGGCAAGCCCCGCGTTGCCCGCCAGGCGCTGCATGATGAAGCCCGATACCGGGCCGCCGACAATGCCCGCCACCGGATTGCCCGCCATCAGGAAAGCGATCATCTTGCCGCGCCGGTGCGATGGATACCAGTAGGTGAGATACAGCACCAGCCCTGGGAAAAAGCCCGCTTCGGCCACGCCCAGAAAGAAGCGCAATACGTAGAACATCGTGGGTGTGGAAACCCACGCGGTCGCGGCCGAGAGCACGGCCCACGTGAGCATGATCCGGGCGATCCAGCGGCGCGCGCCGAGCCGGTGCAGCAGCAAGTTGCTCGGCACTTCGAAGAAGAAATACCCGATGAAAAAGATACCGGCGCCGAAGCCGTACATCGCCTCGCTGAAGTTCAGATCGCTGAGCATCTGGAGCTTGGCGAAGCCCACGTTGACCCGATCCAGATAGGCCACCACGTAGCAGATGAACAGCAAGGGCATGAAGCGCCAGGTCACTCGCGTGTAGATCGAGTTGCTTTCTGCGCTGTCAGGTATTTGTATTGCCGGGGTTTGGGTACTCAAGGGCTGTCTCCGCTACTTTGTTCGACTAGCTACAGGGCGGCGGTTTTACTTATGGATGTAAATGACCGTTCGCCCTCGCGATGCGCTGGGCCACTGCGGACTCAACTCATAATGCCGATCTGCCACGGCACGAATTCGTGGTCACCTAGCCCGAGCATTTCGCTCTTGGTGCGCTCGCCCGACGCGGCTGCGAGAATAGCGTCAAAGATTTTCTGACCCGTGCTCTGGATCGACGCAATGCCATCCAGGATCCCGCCGCAATTCAGATCCATGTCTTCGGTCAGACGGGTGTACATCGGCGTGTTGGTGGCGAGCTTCAGCGATGGCACCGGCTTCGCGCCGAACATCGAACCGCGCCCTGTGGTGAAGGCAATCAGATTCGCGCCGCCCGCAATCTGACCCGTCGCGGAGACGGGGTCGAAACCAGGTGTGTCCATGAATACGAGTCCCGATTGCTTCACCCACTCGGCGTATCGATACACTTCCATCAGCGGCCCAGTGCCGCCTTTCATTGCTGATCCAATCGACTTTTCGAAGATGTTCGCCAGTCCGCCCACCTGATTGCCAGGGCTGACCTGGCCGTTGATCTGAACGTCGCGACCGACCGAATACTCGTCTTTCCACCAGCGGATCCGCTCAACGAGTTTCTCGCCGACTTCGCGGCTGACCGCACGCCGCGTGAGCGTATGTTCCACGCCGTAGATTTCGGGTGTTTCGGAGAGGATGGCCGTGCCGCCATGACGGACCAGCAAGTCCATCGCCGCGCCAAGCGAAGGATTTGCGGTGATCGACGAAAAGCCGTCCGAACCGCCGCATTGCAGACCGATCTTCAGGTGGCTTGCCGGAACCGTCGTGCGCTTCACGCGATTGGCGTCGGGTAGCAGCGCCTGTACCGCAGCAACGCCCGCCTCGATGGTCCGGCGGGTGCCGCCGTTCTCCTGCATGATGAACGTGTGCAGCCGCGAATCAGCCTTCAGACCTTCCTGATCCATCAGTCCGGCCAACTGGTTGCGCTCGCATCCCAGCCCGACAATCAGCGCCGCGGCGAGATTGGGATGGCGCGCGTAACCCGCCATTGTTCGGCGCAGCAGTGCCATCGGCTCACCGCTCATCTCCATACCGCAACCGATCGAATGAGTGAACGCGACCACGCCATCTACATTGGGGTAGTCCGCCAGCCGTTCCGGCGTGAACCATTCGGCGATCCTGTGTGCGACCGTGGCCGAACAATTGACTGTCGACAACACGCCGATGTAGTTGCGCGTGGCAACCTCGCCGTTGTCCCGCACGATGCCCTGGAACGTGGCGCGCTCGGCTTCGGGCACCATCTCGACGGGCCGGTAGTCCGCGCCGAATGCGTAGTCCCGGTCAAACTCGCGGAACTCGAGGTTATGGCTATGCACCATCGTGCCTGGCGCAATATCCGTCGCGGCGAAACCGATCACCACGTTGTATTTGCGAACCGCCTCGCCTTTTTTGATGGGCATCGCGGCGATCTTATAACCTGCGGCCACCTGGCTGCGGCAAACAAAATCTTCCGATGGAACCGGCGTTCCGATTGCGACGTCGATGCGCGCAATCACCACATTGTCAGCGGGATGCAACCGAATCACTGGTCCGGTTACGTTCTTGCTCGTCATCTCAGTCATCAGGCATTGCCCTTCTAAAAATTTTGCGCCGGGCGGTCAAAAAAAGAGGGCGAGAGTAACCGCTTTCTTACATAACCGATACGGCCGATGCGCCACTACTTGAACCCCAACGATTTCAAGCATCTTATGGCACTTCGATTGCGAATTCAAGAGAAAGCGCTTACTTGATTTCCTTTATACTAGCGGTCGTGCCGCCGCATGGGCGCAAATGCCGGGTACCCGAACAGGAGATTGAGATGTGGCAACAAGCTGAGCGATACCCCGATCCCCGGGTGATTTCGCTAGACCCTTCCTTCGATAAATTCCGCGTGGCCTTTTCGGCTGTCGAACGGCTGGCTACCGGCTACCGGTGGACCGAAGGTCCGGTCTGGTTCGGCGATGGGCGTTACCTGCTCTGGAGCGACATTCCTAACAACCAGATGCTGAAATGGGAGGAGGAAACGGGCGTGGTCAGCGTGTTCCGGAAACCTTCCAACTACGCGAACGGCAACACCCGCGACAGGCAGGGGCGGCTCGTTACGTGCGAGCACGGCCGCCGCGTCACCCGTACCGAGTACGACGGCAGCATCACCGTCCTTCTCGACTCCTTTGAAGGCAAGCCGCTGAATTCCCCCAACGACTTGGTAGTGAAGTCGGACGGCTCCATCTGGTTCACCGATCCGCCGATGGGCATTTCTGGGCACTACGAAGGAATCAAGGCGGAGCAGGAACTCCCGCACTCCGTATATCGGATCGATGGCGTGACGGGCGAAGCGTCCGTGGTCACTCGCGACTTGAAAGGGCCGAACGGCTTGTGCTTTTCACCCGACGAGAAGTTGCTCTACATCATCGAATCGCGCGGTGTGCCCAACCGGATGATTCACGTTTATGAAATGGACGCGGACGGTCGCGGAATCGGTAGAGGACGGGTGTTCTACGACGCGGGCGTCGGCACGATCGACGGAATGCGCGCGGACATCGACGGCAATTTGTGGTGCGGCTGGGGCATGGGCAATGACGAACTCGATGGCGTCATGGTCATTTCGCCACAAGGAAAAATGATTGGCCGGATCGCCCTGCCCGAGCGCTGCGCGAATTTGTGCTTTGGCGGACGCGCACGTAACCGGCTGTTCATGGCGTCGTCGCAGTCCATTTATGCGGTGCACGTCAACACGCAGGGCGCGCTGGGTGGATAACCCGGTTCGCCGCGAAACGTATCCTGGCCACCGGCCCGCGCCGGTGGCGACACTTCACTTCGAAACACACACTTGATAACCCTGACATGCAAAGCAAACCCGTATTGACCGTTGTAGAAGCGACCCGAATTCTCGAAGCCGCGCGCGCGGAAGCAGAGAAAAACCAGTGGGCAGTCACCATTGCCGTTGCGGATGACGGAGGCCACCTGCTGGCCCTGCTCCGCCTCGACGGCTGTGCGCCGATCGGCGCTTACATCGCGACGGAAAAGGCGCGTACCTCAGCGCTCGGCCGACGTGAATCGAAGCAGTACGAAGACATGATCAACGGCGGCCGGACCGCATTCCTGAGCGCACCGCTGGCCGGCGCACTGGAAGGCGGCGTCCCTGTCGTGGTCGACGGGCACGTTGTGGGCGCAGTCGGCGTGTCCGGGGTCAAGCCGGATCAGGATTCGCAAGTGGCCAGAACCGCAGCAAACAGCCTCAACGGCTGATTGATTGATATTTGAAACTGTTGGAGCACATGATGGGTGAAATGATCGAGCGAAACGGGCTGCGTGTTGCGGCTGTTCTCAGCAAATTTGTCGACAATGAGGCGTTGAGCGGGACCAGCATCGATAGCGAGGCGTTCTGGAAAGGCTTCGCTGCCCTCGTCCACGACCTCGCGCCGAAGAACCGCGCGTTGCTCGCAGAACGCGATCGTCTGCAGACGGAGCTGGACCGGTGGCACCGCGCAAATCCGGGGCCGGTGCGCGATCTGAAGGCATACCGCGCATTTCTCGAGGGCATCGGCTATATCGTGCCGGCGAGCGCAGCCGTTAAGGCGACGACTCAGAACGTCGACACCGAAATCGCCGCGCAAGCCGGCCCGCAACTCGTCGTGCCGCTCTCGAACCAGCGCTACGCACTCAACGCCGCGAATGCGCGCTGGGGCAGCCTGTACGACGCGCTTTACGGCACCGACGCCATCCCCGAAACCGACGGCGCGGTGCGCACCGCTTACTTCAACGTAGTCCGCGGCGCGCGCGTGATCGCGCGTGCCCGTGCCTTCCTCGACGAAGCCGCGCCGCTCGCCAACGGCTCGCACGTCGACGCCATCGCGTACCGCGTGGAATGCGGCAAGCTCGCCGTCACGCTCAAGAACGGCTCGTCGGCACTGAAGGTTCCCGCGCAGTTCATCGGCTATCAGGGCGACGCTGGCTCCCCTTCCGCCGTCCTGCTCAAGCATCACGGCCTGCACTTCGAGATCCAGATCGACGCAACGGACTCGATCGGCAAGACCGACGCCGCGCGCGTGAAAGACGTACTGATGGAAGCGGCCGTCTCGACGATTATCGATTGCGAAGACTCGGTTGCCGCCGTCGATGCCGCCGACAAGGTCCAGCTTTACCGCAACTGGACCCGCCTCTCGAAAGGCGATCTGACCGAGCAAGTCACGAAAAACGGCAAGACCTTCACGCGCCGCCTGAACGCCGATCGCAACTACACCGCGCCCGATGGCTCGACCGTGAAGCTGCATGGCCGCTCGCTGCTGTTCATCCGCAACGTGGGGCATTTGATGACGAATCCGGCGATCGTCGACCGCGACGGTCATGAAATTCCCGAAGGCATTCTGGATGCCGTGATGACATCGCTGGGCGCGATGCACGATCTGCAAAACAAGCTCAATTCGCGGACCGGATCGATTTACATCGTCAAGCCGAAGATGCACGGCCCAGCCGAAGTCGCGTTCGCCAATGAGCTGTTCGGCCGCGTCGAAGATCTGCTGGGGCTGCCGCGCCATACCATCAAGATGGGCATCATGGACGAGGAGCGCCGCACGAGCGTCAACCTGCAGGCGTGCATTGCGGCGGCTTCGGCGCGCGTGGCGTTCATTAATACGGGCTTCCTGGATCGCACTGGCGACGAGATGCACAGCGTAATGGAAGCGGGTCCGATGATGCGTAAGGGCGATATGAAATCGTCGGCGTGGATCGCGGCATACGAGCGTAATAACGTGCTGGCGGGCTTAAGCTCGGGATTGCGCGGACGCGCGCAGATCGGCAAGGGCATGTGGGCGATGCCCGACCTGATGCACGCGATGCTCGAACAGAAGATCGCGCATCCGAAAGCGGGCGCGAACACGGCTTGGGTGCCGTCGCCAACTGCCGCTACGCTGCACGCGCTGCACTACCATCAAGTTGACGTTCAGGCCGTGCAGCAGGAGCTGGAAACGACGGGCTACGACAGCGTTCGCGATGAACTGCTCGATGGCTTGCTGACGATTCCTGTCGTCGAAAAGGCGCAGTGGTCGGAGGAGGAAATCCGCGAGGAAATCGAGAACAACGCGCAAGGGATTCTGGGTTACGTGGTGCGCTGGATCGATCAGGGCGTCGGATGTTCGAAGGTGCCGGATATTCACGATATCGGTCTGATGGAAGACCGCGCGACGCTGCGCATTTCGAGCCAGCACATTGCGAACTGGCTGTATCACGGGGTGGTGTCGGAAGCGCAGGTGAACGAAACGTTCAAGCGCATGGCGAAGGTGGTGGACGAGCAGAACGCCAACGATCCTCAGTACCAGCCAATGACCGGTCACCTGGACACATCGCTCGCGTTCAAGGCGGCGAAGGCGCTGGTTTTTGAAGGACGGTCGCAGCCTGGCGGGTATACGGAACCATTGCTGCACAAGTTCCGACTTGGCGCGAAGGGCTAGGCGCAGATCGCAGTCGAAACCGTGGGCCGATTCCCGTATGCATCACGGCCCGCCACCGTCGTCCCGCGCACCCGTGCGTTTGGCAACTGGCGGCGGGAGTTCGTGTTTCCTTAAGGCGCCACGCCGTGCGCCGCCGACCTAGATGTTGCGAGGACGCGCCGTCGTGCCGCGCACGATCAGGTCGGTCGGCACGATGTACTGCGAACTCACCGGCCGCCCTTCGATCCGGGCAAGCAGATACTCGGCGCTGCGCGCGCCGATTTCATCGGCCGCGAGCCGCATGGTTGTCAGCGGCGGCGACGTGAAGCTGGAAAACTCAATGTCGTTGATGCCCGCAATCGACAGGTCGCCCGGCACGTCGATACCCGACTCGCGCGCCTCAGCCAGCGCACCGATTGCAAGCAGATCGGTGCCGCAAATTACGGCCGTTGGACGCTCGGAGCCGTTCATCAGCGCCTTCATCGCCATCTGGCCTTCAATGATCTTATGCGGCATCTCGATCAGATGTTCGTGGCGCAACTGCAGCCCGCGCAACTGTAGCGCCGCGCGCACGCCGCTGATGCGATCAGCCGCGCGATCGCTGTGCTGCGTCATTTGCGTAATCATGCCGAAGCGCGTGTGCCCGAGATCGAGCAGATAGTCGGCAAGGCGACGGCCGACCGCCACGTTGTCGAAGCCGACATACGGATGATCGTGATCGACTGTCCAGCCATTGACGAGCGGAATCTGTTCCTTTTCGATCAGTTCATAGAGCGCGGGCGAGTGGCTGCGGCCCACCAGCATCAGCCCGGCGATGCCGTCCGCGATGAGGGCGCGGACCTGCTTCAGCTCGTCTTCCTGGTCGTAATACGAGCATCCCAGCAGCAATGTATAGCCGGCCTCGCCGATGCGCTTTTGCAGCGCGAACACGCCGATCGCGAAGTTCTGGTTTTCCAGCGATGGGATCACCGCCCCGATCGTTTTCGAGCGCTGCGATGCCAGCGCGCGCGCCGCAGCGTGGGGTGTGTAGCCGAGTTCCCGCGCGATGTCGCGCACGCGGTTCTGCAGGTCAGCCGCTACCTTTGCGTTGCCGTTCAATACGCGCGAAACGGTCGCGGTCGATACCCCTGCCGCGCGCGCGACATCCGCCACGGAAATCGCATTCGATTTGCGACGCGGCGCTCTCTTCTTTGTTTCTTTGGTCAACTTGCATCCTGCCCGGTGTCGAGGCGCACCATCGCGCCTTTCCTGTGCGGCATACTATAACGCGGCACCTTGTGGAATGGCCACCGTCGGGCGCGGGCCTTCGATCAGTTGCACCATGTTGCAATGACTGAGCCACGTGAAGAGGTGGCGCGGCACCGAACACCTTCAATCCGCTATAGCGGCTGTCCAATTGCGGCGCGACGACATTGCCGATCATGCGTTCGCATCGATGAAAATCCTACCGCGTGATTCAAGCTCGCGAACATCACGCGTTTGACCCCGGCCCTGCCGCGATGCTTCGACGAAGTGATGGTGACGTTCGATGTTCATGTCGCAAAGCTCCAAGTCACAGGCACGCGCCGGCCGGTGTTCGCTCAAGTACGCAAGTTAAGTAATCGCTTTCTCTTCACTTGAGGTTTCCGGGCATCGCTTAGTCAAAGCGCGAAGATCTCGACGCTGTTTAGGGGAAATTTAGGGGAAAACCTGAGCGAATTCAAGAGAAAGCGCTTACTCAGCTGCCCCACAATTGCCCTATACTGTGACTTCGCGAAACGTCTTCCCCCTCAACACGGCCCAGATTCGGCCAGGCGGGCACCCGGCGCCAGCACCATGTACACAGTGGAAGCGAGACTCAGGCATGACATTCACCATCGTACCGATCCGCTGCGGCGATATCGTCAATCATGAGCGATCGTGCTTTTTGTACCGCAAGAACTGCGGTTCCGCGCGCCTGCATGCGCCGTGTATCGCGTGGCTGCTGCGCAGCGCTCATCATACGATCGTCGTCGATGCCGGGCCGGGCTCCCGCTCACGCGCACCGCAGTGCTACATCGAGACGGATGCCGGAATCGACGACCTGTTGCAGTACGGCCTGGCGCGCGAAGGCGTCGACCCCGCTTCCGTCGAACTGGTCATTCTCACCCACCTGCATAACGACCACGTCGGCGGCGCGCGGTCGTTCACGAACGCGCGCTTTCACGTTCAGGAAGCGGAGTTGAAAGAGGCGGTCTGGCCGGTGCCGTTCCAGCGTCCGATCTACGAAACCAATCAGCGCGGCCGCACGCCACCGTGGGTGGACATTCTCGACCGAATGGACGTGGCGTTCGGCGACGCCGATGTGGTGCCGGGCATTCGCGTGTTGCGCTTGCCGGGACATACGGCAGGCTCACAGGGTGTGCTGGTCGATACGCAGGCAGGACCGTATCTCATTGCGGGCGACCTGATTCCGCTCTACGAGAACTGGCCGGAGGACGGCAGCGACCCGGTTCCGAACGGCAACCACACCGACCTGCGCGCATACGACGAAAGTTTCCGCCGCATCGCCGCGCTTGGAGCAACAGTGCTGCCGGCCCATGAGCCACGGGTTTTCGAGCGCAAGATGTATCCCCCACAGTCGAGCCGCTAAGCGGTCGGCTCTCCTGGCGCTCCCTCTTCAGGTGAAACAAAACACCCCGTGAAGCCTTAGCGCTTCACGGGGTGTTTTGTTTTCGGGCTGTCCAGCAAAGGCAAAAAAGTCTACCGGGCTTTGCCCGCCCCACCCCAATTAAAACCAGAACCCAACTGCATCGCCGGCGCCCACTTCGCGCACGCCTGAAAACTCAACGCAGCACCGCCGACGGCAAACAGAACCGGAATCAGAAAGTCATGACTCACTCGGGTAAATTCAAAGACGAGAACCACAGCCGTTATCGGCATCTGCATCGACGCAGCCAGAAACGCCGTCGCACCGACAACAGCAAACCCGCCTAGAGAAGCCCCCGGCCAAAACAGACTCCAGGCTCCGCCGAGCACGATCGCCAACAATGCGCCATTCGCAAGCCCTGGCGTCAACAGACCGCCTTCAGCACCCGCACGCAAACTACTCGCGGTAATCACCACCTTCAGCACCAGCAACATCGCCGCGAGCGTGATGGTCAGGTTGCCGTCGAACGCCAGTCCCGCAGGCCCTTTGCCATTGCCGAGCAGTTGTGGAAAGTGCATCGCCAGCACGCCGATGATCGCGAAGTTCAACAGCGACAACACCGGCAAACGCCAATCCTTTGGCGCGTCTGCACGCGCGCGCTTCGTCAGTTCTGTAAAACCCCACGCCGCAGCACCGAAAATCGGCCCGCATACCACGGACCAGACCACCAGCGATGTGCTCAACGTCAACGACGGCACCAGATACTGATGTTCGTTACCCAGACCGGATTGCGCGACCAGCGCCCCCACCGCCGAGGTGACGACCGCCGGCACCAGCGCCTTCCAGCCGAATGTGCCCAACAAGACTTCGAGCACAAACACCGCGCCGCCGAGCGGCACGTTATAAACAGCAGCCAGGCCCGCTCCCGCACCGCACGCAACCATGATCCGGCTCTGCTCGACCGATAGGCCCGCGCGATGCGACAGCCAGCCGGCCAATGCCGAACCGATCTCGCGCGGCGCGACTTCGCGCCCTAGCGGCGAGCCGAGTGCAACGGTCACAATCTGCAGCAACGCATGCGCGATGGTGCTCAGTACCGGCATGCGCGGATCGTCGGATTTGACGGCCTGTCGAATGCTCACGAGCGGCCGCCCGAAGCGATATACCGACCACCAGCCGAGCCCGGCCACCAGTCCGCACATCGTCAGGATGACCAGGCGACGCTCAGGCGCCGCGTCGGTGACACCTTCCAGAAAGCTCTCGCTGCTGATGACATGCGTCACGCTGTAACCGTATGCGAGGTGCTGAATGCCGTGCAGCAGTAAAGCGAGCAACATGCCGCCGAGACCAGCGCCAATGCCGGTCAGCAACGTGACCGCGGCCAACACCGCAAGGGGCTTTTGCCCGCGCCGCACAGGCGCTGAAGTAAGTGATTTGAATGACATGGTGCGTCGAGACCGGCGACATTAACGGGATGGCAATCATCTTATTCCGCGTCGCAACATGAATCCAATTGATTTTTCTGCTCGACTGATGCGTTACCCGCATATATCGCAGCCACCGGCTTCGTTCGGCCGAAACGCAAGGGCTTGAACCCGTCCGGATCGTGGGAACCGACGGCGCGCGCGTCCGTCGGCATCGCCCCACTCTGCGCCTTACCTCAGTTCACTGACACGAAAAACATCGCCACCACACACGCGACACCGACGAACCACACGAGCGAGCGCAACGACGCCAGATTCGCCACATACAGCACGCCATGCAGCACGCGCGTGACGACAAAAGTAATCGCCAGCCAGTTGATCCACGGACTCGAACCGCCTGCCTGCCCCGCGACGACGATCGCCGCAGTGAACATCGCCAGTGCTTCCCACGCGTTCTGATGCGCAGCGTGAGCACGCGCTCGCCAGCCTTCGAGGCTCGCGAGATAAGCGCGCGGCGCGCCATTGTCGTAGCGCTTGCTGACCTTCGCCAGCATGGTCCACGGAAACGGCAGCGCCACCACGATGAGCAGGCATAGATGCGGAATCGTCATTCGTCAGTCTCCTTGTATGCGCGGCGCGAATGCCGCGAGCCGCTGTTATACCCGCAGGCATCCGGCACCGCCAACCTGAATCCCACGAGTGCCGCCTCTACCGGCACTCGAAATCCCGCAGTCAGATTGACCGGATTGCCGCTCGAAGACGCGACTAAACATTACAAATAACAAACGAAGCATCACACACGATTAATACAATAATTACATTTACCAAACATTCCGCATGCAGTGAGATTCAGCACGAAATTCGCCCAGGTATTAATACGGATAAACGCGGGTTCAATCATGCAAGCGTTTAACGCTCGGCGTACACTCCCTCGAAGCCCACAGCACAGGGCGCACGGGGCTGCAGAGCCGCCCGTCGTCAAACACGGGTTATTAGCGACTCAGGAGAACAATCAATGAGCTGGACACGGGAACAGAGAAACGTCACGATCGCCGCCTATCTAGGCTGGACTCTGGACGCATTCGATTTCTTTCTAATGGTATTCGTATTGAAAGATATCGCGGCGGAGTTCAATACAAAAATCCCCGCGGTTGCCTTCGGCATTATGCTGACCCTGGTCATGCGTCCAGTCGGCGCATTGATTTTCGGCTGGCTCGCCGACAAATACGGCCGTCGTCCCACGCTGATGGTCAACATCGCGTGCTTCTCTCTGCTGGAATTGCTGTCCGGCTTTTCGCCCAACCTGACCACCCTGCTCGTGTTGCGCGCGTTGTTCGGCATCGCGATGGGCGGCGAATGGGGCGTGGGCGGCGCACTGACGATGGAAACCGTGCCGCCGAAATCGCGCGGCATCGTCTCGGGTCTGCTGCAGGCCGGCTATCCGAGCGGCTATCTGCTCGCCTCGGTTGTGTTCGGCGTCTTCTATCAATACATCGGCTGGCGCGGCATGTTCTTCGTCGGCGTGCTGCCGGCGCTGCTCGTGCTGTATGTGCGTGCGCACGTGCCGGAGTCGCCCGCCTTCAAGACGCTCGAGAAGAAAACGCGTCCGGGTCTCGTCGCCACATTGAAGCAGAACCTCGGGCTGTCGCTCTACTCGATCGTGCTGATGACCGCGTTCAACTTCTTCTCGCATGGTTCGCAGGATCTTTATCCGACCTTCCTGCGCGTGCAGCATGGGTTCGACGCGCATACCGTATCGTTGATCACGATCACGCTGAACATCGGCGCGATCTGCGGCGGTCTGTTCTTCGGCTTCATCTCCGAGAAGATCGGCCGCAAGCGCGCGATCTTCATCGCCGCCTTGATCGCGTTGCCGGTGTTGCCGTTGTGGGCGTTCTCGTCCACGCCGGTGCTGCTCGCCGTCGGCGCGTTCCTGATGCAGATCTCCGTGCAAGGCGCATGGGGTGTGATTCCGGTGCACCTGAACGAAATCTCGCCCGATGAAATTCGCGCGACGTTCCCGGGCCTCGTCTATCAGCTCGGCAATCTGATCGCGTCGGTGAACGGCCCGCTGCAAGCGAGCGCCGCCGAAGCGCACGGCAACAACTACGCGCTGATCATGGCAGTCGTGATCGGTATTGTGGCGGTGGTGATCGCGGCGCTGATTCCGTTCAGCCGCGAACGCCGCGGCATCGACATGACGCAGTCGGCGAAACAGGTCGCAGCAAGCGTCTAAGGAAGTCCCCCGCCCCGAAGGAAGTCCCCTTGCGGGATTGGGGGATGGGGGCATCGGGAGACAGCTTTAAGCGTTCGAACTAAACAGCTATTTCGCCGGCGCGTTATCGGGCACAATAGCTGCAAAGGCGGCTCGAACCGCCACGAGCAACGCAAACGCCAGTAAGCGCAAAGCTGGCGTCAGAAAACAAACGCAAGGCCAAACACAGGTAGCAAGCAATACGAGGCCGTTCCGATTTCGATCGGAACGGCCTTTTTTATTTCCGCGCGGTTTGACGGGCCCGCGCGCAATGGAAAGACGGACCTTCGTCAGGTCTTCTAGAGGAGTTAGTCCACATAGGGCCCTTGATCGCATTCCCCATCCTTCTTTATCCTGAAAAAAAACGGCTGTTTCAAATAGTCATTTGAATCGCTTGTTTGCGGGCCGGATGCCCGGCAACTGGGAGACGCAAAATGGCAGTTCGCACAACAGGCCGGCATGCCGGCGACACGAAGTCCCGCATCCTCGACGCCGCCGAAACACTCTTTATCGATTGCGGCTATGAGGCCATGTCCCTGCGCCAGATTACTTCGCGTGCCGAAGTGAATCTCGCGGCAGTCAACTATCACTTCGGCAGCAAGGAATCGCTGATTCACTCGATGCTGTCGCGCCGCCTCGACCGGCTCAATCAGGAGCGGCTCAAGCTGCTCGACCGCTTCGACGACATGCTCGGCGAGCGTCTGACCTGTGAGCACGTGCTCGGCGCCATGTTCATTCCCGCGCTGCGGCTGTCGCGCGATCCGCGCATCGGCGGCAAGGCGTTTCTGCGCTTGCTGGGCCGCGCTTATACGGATCCGTCAGCGTTCATTCGGGACTTTCTGAATGCGCACTACGAGTCGGTGGCGGTGCGCTTTTTCGATGCCTTCCAGCGTGCCCTGCCGCATCTGCCGCGTGAAGAGCTCGGCTGGCGTCTGCACTTCGCAATCGGCGCACTGTCCGGGGTGCTCGCCGGCACCGATACCGACAGCCTGATTTCGGAGTTCTCGCAAGGCAAGTCGATGAACGATCTGCAACTGATTGCGCGTCTCGCTTCGCTGATGGTGGCCGCGCTGAAAGCGCCCTTGCCCGACGGCTCGCAACTGGCCACGTTCGCCGCCGTGCTGGGCGACGCCACCGAAGGCGGCCCGGAAGGCCAGGTGGAAGGCGCAAACCCGGTTGCGGGCACGCCGCAGGCGTCGGGCGGATTTGAACCGTCAGGGCCGGACACTTCGGACGGTGAACGCCGCGGTGGCAACGTAGAGGCGAGTTCGTTTCAGCCCGCGTTGCACGGCACGGCTTGAATCGGACGGCGCGGGCGGCGCTGCCATAGGCCGTCCGCGTGCAAACAAAACATCATGAATACCGCACATCCGAGCAACACGTCTAAGTCCCGCACCTAAGCAACGTCACGCTGTCGAACTGCAGACACGACACGGAAAACGAAGCAGGCGCGACTCGAAAGCCGCTCATGAGCGCCTGTAGCGGCTAAAAAGCTCATAAAGGCGACGTGAAAGCGCCCCGAGCGCGCAGCGTAGCAGCAACACCGCCAGTTAGAAGATCAACAGAACGCGAGCCGTCCGCGACCCGTGGATGCGTTCGCACGCACCATCGAAACAGGAGGAAACGTCATGCCGTGGTTCATCCTAGTGCTCGTCATTGCCGCTCTCGCGCTCGTCTACGTTCAGGCGCGCGCCTCATGGTGGCTTGCCTTCATGATCGTCTGGGTGGCTGCCGCGCATGTCAGCGGAGCAGCGGGTCCGGTGGCGACGACATTGCTCGCGATCGTCTTCGTCCTCCCCGCCCTCATCCTCACGATCAAACCGCTGCGCCGTGCGTGGCTCACGAAGCCGGTGCTCGACATTTTCCGCAAGATCCTGCCGGAGATGTCGCCGACCGAGCGCGACGCGATCGAAGCCGGCACCGTCTGGTGGGACGCCCAACTGTTCTCCGGACGCCCGCACTGGGACACGCTGCTCGGCTACGGACCCGCAACGCTCTCCGCCGAAGAACAGTCGTTTCTCGATGTCGAATGCGAGCGTCTGTGCGATCTTGCGAATGACTGGGAAACCACCATGGTGTGGCAGGACCTGTCGCCGCAAACCTGGCAATACATCAAGGAACGCGGCTTTCTCGGCATGATCATTCCGAAGCAGTACGGCGGCAAGCAGTTCTCCGCTTACGCGCATTCGCAGGTCATCATGAAGCTCTCCACGCGCTGCTCGGCCGCCGCCGTTTCGGTGATGGTGCCGAACTCGCTCGGCCCCGCTGAGCTGCTGATGCATTACGGCACCGAAGAGCAGAAGAACCACTATCTGCCACGCCTTGCGCGCGGCGACGATATCCCCTGCTTCGCGTTGACGAGCCCCTACGCGGGTTCCGATGCAGCAGCGATTCCCGACGTCGGCATCGTCTGCAAGGGCACGTTTGAAGGCCGCGAAACGCTGGGTTTTCGCGTCACGTGGGACAAGCGCTATATCACGCTCGGACCGATCGCGACCGTGCTCGGCCTCGCGTTCCGCGCGCTCGATCCCGACCATCTGCTCGGCTCGAATGAAGAACCCGGCATCACGTGTGCGCTGATTCCGACCGATCATCCGGGCGTCAATATCGGCCGCCGTCATTGGCCGCTGAACGCGGTGTTCCAGAACGGTCCGAACTCGGGCAAAGACGTCTTCATTCCACTCGACTGGGTGATCGGCGGACGCGCCCAAGTCGGCAACGGCTGGCGCATGCTGATGGAGTGTCTCGCGGCGGGCCGCGCGATTTCACTGCCGTCGTCGAATGTGGGGATGGCGAAGATCGCTGTGCGCGGCACCGGTGCCTATGCTGCGATTCGCCGCCAGTTCCGCACGCCCGTGGGCAAGTTCGAGGGTGTGCAGGAAGCGCTCGGCCGCATGGGCGGCAATCTCTACGTGATGGACGCCGCGCGCCGCCTGTCCGCGCATGCGGTGGACCTCGGCGAGAAGCCGTCGGTGATTTCGGCGATCGCGAAGTATCACATCACCGAACGCGCCCGCATGGTCATCAACGACGGCATGGACGTCACCGCCGGCAAGGGCATCTGCATGGGGCCGTCGAACTTTCTCGCGCGCGCCTATCAGCAGGTGCCGATTGCGATCACCGTGGAAGGCGCGAACATTCTCACGCGTTGCCTGATCATCTTCGGCCAGGGTGCGATTCGCTGTCATCCGTATGTGCTGAAGGAAATGACCGCGACGCGCGAAACGGATCGCTCCAAGGCGCTGCGCGATTTCGATGCAGCCTTCTTCGGCCACGTCAGCTTCACGCTCTCCAACGTGGTGCGCAGTTTCGTTTATGGCATTACGGGCGGCGCGTTCATCACCAGGCCACGCATGGCGTACGAGCCGTTGCTGTCGTACTACCGTGCAGCGACCCGCCTCTCGACGGCTTTCGCGTTGCTCGCCGACGTCTCAATGTTTGTCCTCGGCGGCGATCTGAAACGGCGTGAACGCATTTCGGGGCGTCTGGGCGATGTGCTCTCGCAGCTCTACCTGATCTCCGCGACGCTCAAGCGTTTCGAAGACGAAGGCCGTCAGGAAGAAGATCTGCCGCTGGTGCGCTGGGGCGTCGAAGACTCGCTGTACAAGGCGCAACACGCGCTCGACGGCGTGCTCGCGAACTACCCGAACCGTCTCGCCGCGGGTCTCGTGCGCGCGCTGGCATACCCATTCAGCCTGCCGTATCGCGAGCCGTCCGATCGCCTCGGCACCCAGATTGCTGAGCTGATGCAAACGCCAGGCGCAGCGCGCAACCGCCTCGTGTCCGACTCGTACGTGCCGCATCCGGATGTCGATGCGCTCGGCTATGGCGAGCTCGTGTTCGAACTGAACCCGCGCTTCACGCAGATCGACCAGAAACTGCGCGAAGCGGTCAAGCAAGGCCTGCTCGAACCGATGCCGCAGAGCCTGCCGCAACTGGCCGCGTGGACCGAAGCGGCACAGCTAAAAGGCCTGATCGACGCCGACGATCGCCGCGTGCTCGACGACTATGCACGGTATGGCGCAGAAGTCGTGAAGGTCGACGACTTCCCGGCCGACTTCGACATGCTCGCCAACTTGCAAAAGCGCAAGGACGCGTTCGAAAAAGCGCTGGAGCTCGCGGCCTGAGCGCCTTAAAAAAACATCCAGGCGGGGCTCCCCCAGATGCCCCAAACTGGGTGCACACTGACACACGTCCGACGTCCCCCGTGGGGACTTCCTGCGGGCGTGGCCAGCGGAGCAACGAACAATATGAACGACTCTTATCTGAACTTCGTCAATTCTCCGTTCGGCGCGCGCCTCGCGCGCTCGCTAGGCTTACCGAAGCCTGAGGTACTGCGACGCTATCGCGCGGACCAGCCCGAGTTCGACGGCCTGATCGCGATCGGCGCGGGCCGCGAACCGCATCTGCTCGACGCGCTCGCGAATCTCGTGACAAGCATCGGCGTGACCAGCGTTGCGCACGAAAGCGCGGGGCTATGGGTGCCGCTCGCGAATCGCCATGGTTTGATGACGGGCCGTTTCGAACCGGCGGAGTCCGGTTCGCACGGCAAGCTCACCGCCCTGCTGTTCGATGCGAGCGGTATCGAAGACAGCAGCCAGCTCGAACCGCTGCACGGATTCTTCCACGATACGTTGCGCTCGCTCGGCAAGTGCGGCCGCATCATCGTGCTAGGGCGGCCGCCGGAAGCTTGCGCGACGCCACGCCAATGGACCGCGCAGCGCGCGCTCGAAGGCCTCACGCGTTCACTCGGCAAGGAAGCGCGGCGCGGCATTACCGCGAATCTCGTCTACGTGGAGCAAGGCGCCGAGAATGGCATCGAAGCAACGTTGCGATTCTTTCTATCACCGCGCTCCGCGTATGTGTCGGGCCAGGTGGTGCGCATCGGCGTGCGCGACGGCGCCGATGCCTTGCCGGCGTTCGACTGGAATCAGGCACTCGCGGGCCGGCGTGCCGTGGTCACCGGCGCCGCGCGCGGCATCGGCGCGTCGATTGCGAGCGTGCTTGCCGCGCAAGGCGCGCACGTCATCGGCATCGACATCCCGTCGGCGCGCGACGCGCTCGACTCGACGATGCGCCAGTTGAACGGCACCGCCCTCGCGTTCGACATCGCCGCGCCCGAAGCACCCGCGCAGATCGCCGCGGCGCTTGACGAACAGGGCGTGGATATCGTCGTGCACAACGCGGGCATCACCAAGGACAAAACCATCGCGAAGATGACCGACGCCGCGTGGCAAAGCGTGATCGACATCAACCTGTCCGCGCAGGAACGGATCGACGACGCCCTGCTCGCGGCCGGCATCTTGCGCGACGGCGGCCGCATCGTCGCCGTGTCGTCGATCAGCGGCATTGCCGGCAATCTCGGGCAGACCAATTACGCCACCTCGAAAGCCGGCGTCATCGGCCGGGTGCAAAGCATGGCGCCGCATCTGCGTGCACGCGGCATCACCATCAACGCGGTCGCGCCCGGCTTTATCGAAACGCAGATGACCGCGAAGATTCCGCTGACCATCCGCGAGGCCGGCCGCCGGATGAATTCGATGAGCCAGGGCGGCCAGCCGGTGGATGTCGCACAGACCATCGCGTGGCTCGCGCATCCGGGATCGGCAGGCGTGAGCGGCCAGATCGTGCGCGTGTGCGGACAAAGCCTGATTGGAGCGTGAGCATGGGTGAGCCGGGTGAGCCGTTCCGGGGTGGTCACGCAGCGAGCGCGCCCCGTCCGAAGACCGTCGTCATCGAGCAGTTGCCCGCGCCGGCGAAGCTGTACGCGCGCGCGTTGTCCGGCATCGTCAAACGCGGGCGCGACGCGCACTTGCCGGCACTGCGCCTCGTGCGCCCTGCCGTGGCGCTCGAGCCCGGGCCGATCTGGCGTTATTCCCGAGTATGCGGTTTCATTCCCGAGCATGGCGTGCCGCTCACGTATCCTCATCTGCTCGCCTTCCCGCTACATCTGCTGATGCTGACCGACCCGGCGTTTCCCTGGCCGGCGCTCGGCCTCGTGCATCTGGCGAATCATGTGCGCCTGCGTCGGCCGCTCGCTTACAAGGACATGTTGCGCGTCGAGGTGGAATTCGGCGCGCTGCTGCGTCACGACAAAGGCCAGGCGTTCGTGCTGCATACCCGCATGTACCGCCGCGGCGAAGCGGTATGGGACGGCGACAGCGTCTATCTGAAACGTGGCGTGCCGGCGAGCGGCAGTCCGCTCGACCCGCTGGAACTCGGGCACGACGCGCTGGAACGCATCTCGCGCTGGCAACTGGCGTC
Organism: Paraburkholderia polaris; assembly: GCF_012927345.1. Taxonomy (GTDB): domain Bacteria; phylum Pseudomonadota; class Gammaproteobacteria; order Burkholderiales; family Burkholderiaceae; genus Paraburkholderia; species Paraburkholderia polaris. Next base: position 11,431 of record NZ_JABBGJ010000032.1, on the reverse strand, counting down.
GCAACTGGGCCGCGACTACGCGAGTGTGTCCGGCGACTACAACCCGATTCACCTCACCGCGCTGTCCGCGAAGGCATTCGGTTTTCCGCGCGCCATTGCGCATGGCATGTGGACGCTGGCGCGTGCCGCCTCCGCGCTGCAACCGCCGAAACAGCTCGCCGAGGCCACGCTCTCCGCCGAATTCAAGCTGCCGATGCTGTTGCCAGGAGAGGCGTCGCTGTGGAGCGCGTCGCCCTCACTGATCGAACGTGACATCGAGGTACGCGACATTGCGGGCGAAAAACCGCATTTGCGCGGCCGTATGCAGTGGAAGCTGCTGTGACGCACCCACAGCCACCCGCAGGCACCCGCATGTTTTCGTCACCGCATGGAATTGAAGCCGCTTGCAAATCGTTGTTGAGCTTGCAGACACCCCAACGCAAAGAAGCCTTACTCACCATTCGCACCGTTCGCACCGTTCGCACCGTTCGCACCATGCGCATCATTCGCACCGTTCAATAACCAGGGAACGACCCAAAGGAGCCGAGCATGTCCAACCCGCAGCCCGCCGTGCGCCGCGTCGCCATTATCGGCGGCAACCGCATTCCGTTTGCCCGCTCAAACACCGCCTACGCGACCGCGTCGAATCAGGACATGCTGACGTTCACGCTGCAAGGCCTGATCGACCGCTATAACCTGCACGGCGAACGTCTGGGCGAAGTAGCGGCCGGCGCCGTCATCAAGCATTCGCGCGATTTCAACCTGACGCGTGAAGCCGTGCTCTCAACCACGCTCGCGAAAGAAACGCCCGCCTACGACGTGCAACAGGCCTGCGGCACCGGGCTGGAAGCGGCCATTCTCGTCGCCAACAAGATCGCCCTCGGGCAGATCGAGGTGGGCATCGCGGGCGGTGTCGATACGACATCCGACGCACCGATCGGCGTCAACGAGCGCATGCGCAAGATTCTGCTCGAAGCGAATCGCGGCAAGAGCACCGGCCAACGCGTTGGTGCGCTGGCCAAACTGCGGCCGGGCATGTTTTTCAAACCGCTTTTGCCGCGCAACGGCGAGCCGCGCACAGGGCTTTCGATGGGCGAGCATTGCGAGCTGATGGCCAAGCGCTGGAACATCTCGCGCGAAGCGCAGGACGTGCTCGCTTACGACAGCCACCGCAAGCTCACCGAGGCGTATGCGCGCGGCTTCGTCAACGATCTGATGACGCCGTACCGTGGCCTTGCACGCGACAACAATCTGCGTTCCGACCTGACGCTCGAGAAACTCTCCGGTCTGAAGCCGGTGTTCGATCGCGACGCCGGCACGCTAACCGCAGGCAATTCGACACCGCTGACAGACGGCGCTTCCGTCGTGCTGCTCGCTAGCGAAGAATGGGCGACCAAACATGGCCTGCCCGTGCTGGCGTATCTGAGCTGGTCCGAAACCGCCGCCGTCGACTTTTTCGACAAAAAGGAAGGCCTGCTGATGGCGCCCGCCTACGCGGTGCCGCGCATGCTGGCGCGCGCCGGGCTTACGTTGCAGGACTTCGATCTGTATGAGATACACGAAGCCTTCGCCGCGCAGGTGTTGTGCACGCTCGCGGCGTGGCAGGATGACGAGTATTGCCGCACGCAGCTTGGCTTGCCGGGGCCGCTCGGCGCGATCGATCGGGCAAAATTGAATGTGAACGGCAGCTCGCTCGCCACCGGCCATCCGTTTGCCGCCACGGGTGGCCGCATCGTCGCCGGACTCGCGAAAATGCTCGCGCAACTCGACAAGCCGGCCGGCACCTCACGCGGGCTGATCTCGATCTGCGCGGCGGGCGGCCAAGGGGTAGTGGCGATTCTGGAACGCTGAGTGTCGCAGTTGGCTCAGCACGTGCTTCAATGAATGCCTTGTTTCGAAGGCTGCTGCCATGACTGCTTTGATTGCTGCTTTGATCACCGCTTCGATGACCGCTTTGACAACGTCAATGACTGGCTGCAAGACCAGCACACAAACAGATGAAGCCACGGCTTCAGGAGACGACCGATGACCCAGCCCACGCAAGCCCCGCTCCCGTCCGCCGCCGGATCCGCACCGCTCGCCAATGCCGCGGACCGGGTGCCCAGTCAGGCGGCGAATCACGCGCCCAACACCGACGGCATCTGGTACGCGTCGTATCCGGCAGACGTGCCGCATGAGATCGACGTCAACCAGTACGAATCGCTCGTGCAGTTCTTCGACGAATGCATTGCGCAGTTTCGCGAGCGGGTCGCGTATGTGAGTGTCGGCGCAAACATGACGTATGGCGAGCTCGGCCGCAAGGCGACCGCATTCGCCGCGTATCTGCAAAGCATCGGCGTGAAGTCCGGCGAGCGCGTCGCAATCATGCTGCCGAACACGTTCCAGTATCCGGTGTCGCTGTTCGGCGTGCTCAAGGCGGGCGGCGTGGTGGTCAACGTCAATCCGCTCTACACGGTGCGCGAGCTCGCGCATCAGCTCAAGGACAGCGGCGCGCAAACCATCATCGTGTTCGAGAACTTCGCGAAGACCGTTGAAGACGCGCTACCGGGCACCAAGGTGCAGAACGTCATCGTGACGGGCCTCGGCGATCTGCTCGCCGACGGTTTGAATCTGAAGGGACGTCTGCTCAATTTCATGCTGCGCCATGTGAAGAAGATGGTGCCGAAGTACAACTTGCCGAAAGCGGTGCCGCTGCTCGACGCACTCTCGATCGGCTACACGCGGCCACTGACGCCCGTGCGCCCCACTCACAATGACATCGCCTTCCTGCAATACACCGGCGGCACCACTGGCGTGGCCAAAGGCGCGATGCTCACGCACAGGAACATCATCGCCAACCTGTTGCAGGCGAAAGCGTGGTCCGAAGGCCAATTGAGCGGCGACATCGAAACGGTGCTCACGCCGCTGCCGCTTTATCACATCTATTCGCTCACCGTGAACGCACTGATCTTCATGGGACTCGGCGGGCGCAATATTCTGATCGCCAATCCGCGCGACATGAAGCGCGTGATGATGATCATCCGTCACGAGAAATTCACCGGCATGACGGCGGTGAACACGCTCTACAACGCGTTCCTCGACAACGAGGAGTTCTGCAAGCGCGACTTCTCGAACCTGAAGCTCGCGATGGCAGGTGGCATGGCCACGCAGAAGTCGGTCGCCGATCGCTTCAAGGCGGTCACCGGCAAGCCGATCATCGAAGGTTATGGGCTGACCGAATGCTCGCCGATCGTCTCGATGAATCCGGTGGACCTGACCAATCTGCGCGACTTCGAAGGCTCGATTGGTTTGCCCGCGCCGTCCACGCAAGTGCGCTTCAAGAAAGACGACGGTACGTGGGCGAACATCGGCGAAGCCGGCGAACTGTGCGTGAAAGGGCCACAGGTAATGAAAGGCTACTGGAATCGCCCCGAAGAAACCGCCAAGGTGATCGACGACGATGGCTGGCTCGCCACCGGCGACATCGGCGTGATGGATTCACGCGGCTTTATCCGCCTGATCGACCGCAAGAAGGACATGATTCTGGTGTCCGGCTTCAACGTCTATCCGAACGAAGTCGAGGACGTGATCGCGACGCTCCCGGACGTGCGCGAAGTCGCTGCAATCGGCGTGCCTGACGCGGCGCAAGGCGAACGTGTGAAGGTATTCATCGTCAAGCGCAACCCGTCGCTGACTGCGGAACAGGTGATCGCCCACTGCCGCAAGAACCTCACGGGATATAAGGTGCCGAAGCTCGTCGAGTTTCGCGACGAGCTGCCGCAAACCAACGTCGGCAAGATTCTGCGCCGCGCGCTGCGCGACGAGGAACTCGCGAAGCAAAAACCTGCCTGACAGGCAAGGCGCTCGATACGGCGCGTTGCCAACTTTCGGAGAGATTCATGAAGCACAGCCTGTCCGCACGCTCGCGCCGTTTGCTTCATTCATCGGCCTTCATGCGCCTCGCCCGTTTTTCGTCGGAGACCGTAACGTTGAGCGCGTCCCTGACTGCTGCGTTCCGTGCGGTTTCATCACGGAGACTCCTGATCGGCGCGTTGGTGGCCAGCGCGGCTGCAATCGCGTCGCCGGCGTTCGCGCAGAACGACGACACGCCGCCCGCGCTCGACACCGCCAGCGCCGTCAAGCCGCCCACCACGCCGTCCTCGCAGGTCGGCAAGCTCACACTCGATCAGCAGGTCAAATGGCTGCGCGGCGCGCAACAAAGCGGCGCAATGGAGAAGCTGGACGACGCGCAACTGGTCGCCCTGTTCCAGTCGCTCGATCCGCTTGCGTTGCCGCGTTACATCAAGGAAGGGCCGAACGGTTATCCGTCATACGAGTTCATCATGTCACGCTCGGAACGCATTCACGGCCAGTGGCCCGACAAGGCCGATCACATGCTGGTGCGCATCGCCCACGATCCACTGCGGATCTACGCGAAGTGGCTGCCCGACGGCGCGCACGCCGGCCAGGAAATCATCTACGACGAATCCAAACGCACCGACGAAATGTATGGCCACCTCGGCGGCATCATGAACGTGATGCCGCTGTGGACCTCGCTGACCGGCGCCCTCGCCCGTGCGCAGTCGAACCACCAGGTGCGCGATCTCGGCACCGAGTACATTGCCGACCGGTACCTCGTCGAAGGCAAGAAATACATCGAGGCCGGCTTGCCGCGCTCGACCCAGGTGGAAGTGAAAACGATCGACGGCGTGCGCGTGGTGGCCTTCACCTTCGAAACGGCCGCCGGCCAGCCGCAGTTCTATGCGAAGAAAGAAACGCTCGGGCTGGATCTGCGGCATCCGTATTTCCGCACTGTCGAGTCCTATAACAACGACGGCAATATCTTCGAGAAGATCGTCTTCGAAAGCATCACGCCGAAAAGCTTCGACGACTCGACCTTCGATCCGAAGAACAAGGCTTATAAGTTCTAGCGGAGAAGGCGCGGCGTCAGCGCGAAGGCGACATGCGCGCTGGGCCCCGCGCCCTGCTCGTAGCTGTGCTCGACCATGCGGCCTACGCGGGTGGCGAGTTCCTTGAGCACGAAGTAATCGGATGCGCGTGTGAGGCCGATCAGCGAAACCGGTGATTGCGTGGGCGTTTGCCTGAGACGCGGCGCGAGTGTGGTGTACCAGAGCACGCCGATGTCGTCGCCGGCTTCGAAGGCAGGCAGCTTCATGTGTGCGACGTAGTCGGCAAATGCGGGTCCGCCCGCAAGGGTGGAATCGATCACGGCGAGCGTGTCGTGGCGAGCGGCCGCATGCGCGAGCCACGGCCACGCACCACCTCTCGCGGTCGAAAGCCATGCGCCGGTCATCATGAAAGCGCGTCGGTCCATGGTCTGGTCACGCCATCAGGTTACGAATGTCACCCACGGCATTCGCCTTGCTCACACATCACGTGCGTCACATACGTCATGTACCTTGCCGCTCCACACACGTCGTTCGTCTCGCTCACGTGCCTCACGTATAACCCCGCCGGTCGCGCCACGCCGCCGGCCAGATCCCCTGCTTGCCCGGCGCGAGAATGCCGTTCGGGTCGAGTGCATCCTTGATCGTTTCCGAGAGCCGCAGCAACGCGCCGTCATTGAAGCTGTACTGCGCCGCGGCGAAATCCATATACGCGAGATGCGCGCGATATTCGCCGTAACCGGCGGCGCACGCGTCGCTCATCAGCGAACGCAGTAAGGCACCGGCCTGCTCGACCTGGTTCGCGTCGTCGCGGTCGAAAATCGCCGCGAAGATGTGATGTAAATGACGCACGCCGGCCGTAAAGCCGCCGTAGTAATCGAAACCGTATTCCGCAGCGCGCGTCTTGACCATCGTGTATTGGCGCAGCGCATCGCGCCCGGTTGCCGGGCACACCGGTGCGAAGTCCACATGTGCGCCCGCGCCGCCGCGCCAGTCGAGCATGCGGAACGCGCTCATCGCGGGGATGCCGGCCAGGTTGCGATCGCCGCCCGCGGTGGGTTGCGCATCGCCCGCATAGCGAGTGGCTAAAAGTTTCGCCTGCGGCACGCGCGCGAACGCGCGCTGCACAATCGCATAGCGCGCGTCGATCAATTCAGGCGTGCCGTACAGCGCGAAATGCAGATTCCAGCGGCCCACATTCAGCTTGTCGAGCATCGCCGCCACCGCGTTCTCGGGCATCGCGCCTTTGCCTTCGTACCACTGCTGACGTGCCGACAGTCCCGCGGCCCGGCGCAAACCGCCTTCGATCACCGCGTTATTGCGGATCGTTTCATCGAGCCGCAACGGCCGCAAGCGTTCGACGATCGTTTCGAGATCCGCTTCGTGCCGGAACTGGATTTCGCCGAGCAGATACGCGGGCGGCGCAGGCATCAACCAGACACCGAGCTTGGTGACGATGCCGTAGTTCGACTGCATGAACATCGCGTCGAAGGAAGGGCCATAGCCCGGTTGATACAGTTGCCACGCGGTGCCGATTTCGATTCCGCCCATCCCGGTGCGCAGCACGTCGCCGTTGGCGAGCACGACTTCCATGCCGCACTGCGCCGCCGCGTGATCGCCGTACGCGGTATAGCCGAAGCCGCGCTCGAGCGTATTGCCGACCACGCTGCCCCACCCCGCCGCGGGTGGATCGACCCAGAGCTTGTAGCCTTTCTGGCGCAGATGCGCGTAGAGATCGAAATAGCTGACGCCCGGTTCGACCAGCGCGTAGGCGAGCGTCTCGTTCACTTCGATGATGCGGTTCATCCGCTGCAGATCGAGCACCACCGAACCCGCCAGTCTCGGCGCGGCGCCACCGTACGCGAAATTGCGTCCGGTCGAGACCGTCCACAACGGAATACGAAATTGATTGGCAATCCGCAACACTGCGCGAATCTCGTCGACAGATGCGAGCAGCAGCGCGGCGGACGCGGAGAACGCTTCGCGCTCGCCGGGCGCGAACGGATCGAGATACGCGGCGAGCCCGGCGGCCGAGGTGACCACCTGCGCCTCACCGACGATCGAGCGCCAACCGGCGAGTGCGCGGTCGAACTGGGCAGCGGAAACTTTCGGCGGCAAGCTGCGCGTCAAGGTGTCTCCTTTGCAGCCGCACGCGTGGGCGACGGCAAGCTAGCGGTGCATCCCACCGCCGCCGACGCCGTGCGACATGCCGCTCCATACGTGCGTCGACGCGCCGCCACGCCAGTTTCCGTGCGCACCCATTCCATATGATCCGTGTCCATAACGCACGTGGTCCATGTGATGAAAATGATGGAAGCGGTCGACGAAAACGAACGACACACCCGCGGCGAATACCACCGGCGGCCCCCACCAGTACCATGGATCGTAGTAATACACCGGAGCCGGGCCTAAGGCCAGCGCGGCGGGATCGTCTTCGACGACTTGCCAGCTGCCGTCCGGCTGCAGGCAAGCGCGGCCACTGACCTGCTGCATGACGCCGTCGATTTCCGCCTGTCCCACGACGAAGCGGCACGTCGAAGCGTCGTTCAACGGCGCATTCGCGTCCGATTGCGCCGCGACCGGCGCCGCGCAAGCGGCGCACAGGCACAGACAGGCTACGCCGGAACACAGCCCCGTGCCGAACTGAAGAGAAGTAAGCATGATTTTGCTGCCTCGACGCGCCGGCGTAGCGACTCGCAAAAAGCGTGTCGACACCGTAAAGACCCCGTCGGTTCGCCTCGCACGAGACCGTGCCGTCCCGGCGCGTATGCCAGGCGGAACAGCATGATCTTGCAGTGAGTAAACGAAACGCCGCGCGGCGCTATTCCGACAGCGCGCGCGTGCGCAAGGCATTTCTGTTACCGCGTGTTGCAATGAGATCCGGTGGCCGGCGTTTTGCCTGGGTCCAGGTGCTTACCGTGCTTTGCGCGCTACTGCCAGGCCTCCGGTTTGCCGCCGAGCGCGCTGCACACCTCGATAGCAATCGAGCGAAGCTTGTCTTCCGCAATCGGCCCGGACAACGCGTAGCCCATGCGGTCACTGACCCAGTAGAAGGTCCGGCGGTCACCGTCGCGGAACAGGCGGAACGCGGTTTCGTCGCGAGAAATACCCGTGACGTACAGCGTGAGGCGCGCGCCGCTACGATTCTCGTACATGAACTGCGCGGCGGGTCCCGCTTCGCCGGGCAACAAACGCCCACCCACCAGCGAGTAACCGTACTCCTGCAACGACGGCACCGACAGCGGCCGGTTCAGGCGCTTGGACAGCCAGTTGATCAGATGCTCTTCCTCGTTCGCGGCGACTTCGACGGGATGACGCTTCTCGGGCGTGTACACCGCGTAGGCGATGTCGGCGCGCTCCGCAAAGCTCGGCGGCTGGCCGCCCAGGCCGTTCCACGCGCCGCCCGTCAGACGCGGTGCGAGCGGCCCCAAGGCGAGCGCGAGACCCGCGCCGGCCGCGAGCCAGCACGCCGCGAGGCCGACGCGTTGCCACCACGGCGTCGGCCGCCGCACCACGATGAAGGCCGGCTCGTCGGCGTCGCTCTGCCCCATATTCCCGACGCTCCCGCTCTGCTCGCCGTGCTCGCCGCGGCGCTCTGACGCACCGCACAGCACCTGCAGCGCCGCTTTCTGCGCGCGCCACGCGGCCACTCTCGCGGCAGCCTGCGGCTGCTGCCCCAGTTGCGCCTCGATCGCGGCGCGCTCCACAGGCGGCAACTCGCCGTCGACAAACGCCGACAACGCTCGCAAATCGAGTTCCTCAGGCACGCTGGAATCGTGGTCGTTATTCATCACGGATTTCTCACTACTTTTAGCGGCGGGACTTTACGCGCCAACCCCACAGCGCCCCCTTCGACCGGCCCCTCCGTCATCAGCACGCGCATGTGTTCCCGCGCGCGCGAAAGCCGCGACATCACCGTGCCGATCGGCACGCCGAGCGCCTTCGACGCCTCCTGATAAGACAGTTCCTCCACGCAAACAAGCAGCAGCACTTCCCGTTGCTCGACCGGCAGGCAATACAGCGCACGCTGCAGATCGCGCAACACCAGACCGTCGACTTCGCCATGCGGCGCTTCGAGATTGCGCCACGGCGCGCTTTCGTCGTCGATGGCAATCTCGCGACGCCCCCGCAGCTGATCGATGTAAAGATGCCGCAGGATCGTCAGGAGCCACGCACGCAGGTTGCTGTTCGGACGGAACGCCGCCCAGCGCGCGAGCGCGCGCTCCGCCGTATCCTGCACGAGGTCGTCGGCCCAGGCGCGGTCGCCCGTCAGTGCGCGCGCATAGCGGCGCAACTGCGGGAGCCACGAAATCACTTCCGCTTCGAAATTCACCCGGCGTGGCAACGCTCAGTAACCGCCGCCGCTGCCTGAGTTACCACTGGTGCCCGACGCGCTGCTGTCAGTCGCGGAGGTGCAGGCGCTCGTTGCGAGCGAGCCTAGCGCGAGCGCCAGCAGCACGAAGACGGCGGAAAGAGTCCGGGATACATTCATGGTGAGTCTCCTGATGAGTACCCGGCCGGTGCCTGCGAGCCGGGGATCCGATCGGCCACGTGCAATATGCAGCGCCGCCATGTCTGAATTAACGTGAGCGGGCTGCGATTTATTCCACATGCGGCAGCGGCAGGCACCCTCTTTTTCCGCCATCCTCATCGGGCGCGCTCGAACGTGGCCGAAGAAGACGCTATTCGTACGCAGATTCGTAACTCAACGTTACAGCTAAAAGTTATCAGATGCTTATGTGCGCGCAAGCCGTTATAGTGGACGCAGTTCGGCCGCCGACGCGTTCCGCCCCCACACAGGGTAGAATCGCGGCGAACCACCGTCTTACTAACCTGAATTGTCCATGGCTTCCGCAGAATCGCATCCGCAAAACGACTTCATGAACGCTGCGCGCAAAGAACGAAAGCGCGTTGAGATTTACCTTGTCAACGGCATTCGCCTGACAGGGTGCATCGAGTCGTTCGATCAGTATCTGGTGATGCTGCGCACGCCTGTCGGCCTGCAAGGTATCTACAAACGCGCGATCTCGACGATCCAGCTCGACACCGGCACGCGTCCGGCGCCGCGCGCCGGACGGCCTTCGCACGGTGAGCACACCACGCGTGGCCCGCACGGCTCGCGTGAGCCGCGCGACCATCGCGAACCGCGCGAGCCGCGTGAACCACGCGAGTCGTACGGCGCGCCGGCCTCGGATCGCCCTGCGTCCGATCGTAGCAGCAGCACGTCCGACGGTCCGGTGGTCGTAACACGCCGCCGGCGTCTGTTCGGCACGGGCGGCGGCGACGGTGGCAACCATGGCGGTGGCAACCATGGCGGTGGCAGTCATGGCGGCGGCAACCACGGTGGCAACGGTGGCAACGGTGGCAACGGTGGCACCAGCGGCGGCAACGTATAAACCGCCGCCGCAGCGGCAGGCTACTCCGATGGATAGCCGAGCCGCTGCAAAATCTTCTCCAGTCGGATCACCTGCAAGTCCGTCAGTTCGAATCCGCCTTTGACCGCCAGCACGCGGCGGCGCCAGTACATGGCGTCCAGCATGTGCAGCGCCGGTTGCCGTGTCGCCCAATCCAGATGTTCCAGTTCGGCTTCCACCACGTGTGATGCGTTGAAGCGCTGCGCGCGCGCAGGGTTTTTTCGGTCCATGTCGTTCGCTGCCTTGTTGTTCGCTGCTTTTGTTTGCGCCCCTCCCGAGCTGGACGTTGCCCGTTCACGGTATGCCGTGCGGTTTTTTGCCGGTCAGTGCGGTCGGTGGATGGTTTTTGTTGTCAGGCGACACACGGAAAACGACTTGATGCGGGGTGGTTTTAAGTTTTGGTTTTTTGCCCGGTGTTTTCTGATCTGGGTTTGGGGTTTGGGCTCTGATGGAAACGCTTACGGCGCGAGAGGCCGGGGCGGTCGGCTGATGCTCGTGCGAGCCCGCTTTGCGCTATGCTGAATTGTCGGCTTTCTTCTCTAATGGAGCACGTCATGACCAAGCAGAAGCAACATGCACCCCAGCCCAAGGAAGCAGTGCAGCCCGCTGAGTCCGCAGAGAACCGGCTCGATGAGGCACTCGAGGAGAGCTTTCCTGCCAGTGATCCAATCGCCGTCGATATGGGTGAGCCGCGTCACTCGCCAGTGGAAGAGGCCCCTTCGGAGGGGAAGAAACGGCATTAGAGAGGTGGTGTTTTTTTTGCCTTGCGCAGCGCTTGTTTGGTGGGGCGCCTGCGGGGGTGCCTTCTCTTGATTTGCTTTTGGTTTATTAGCGTTCGCCCCTGTGCGGGGCAGGCACTTACTTTCTTTGCCGCCGCCCCTCCATGTCAGGCTAGTTGTCGCCTCACCCGAACCGATTGATGTAAAGATGGGGGGCGGACAGCGAATGGGAAATGAAACGCTATTCAGCGGAAACCCGGGAATGGGCAATCCAGCAGATGATGCCGCCGTTCAATCGTGCGGTCATCGAGTTGTCAGGAGCGACGGGCATCACGACGGTGACGCTACGGACCTGGCGGCAAAGTGCAAGACAGACAGGGAAATTCATGCCGGGCAATGGCAAAACCAGCGATCGATGGTCAAGCGCCGACAA
>NZ_JABBGJ010000031.1 GCF_012927345.1 Paraburkholderia polaris | reverse complement strand
GCGCGACGACGACGATGTATGTCGTGCACTGTTGCAGTCCAAACCGGAACTGAATCTCAGGGCGCATGGCGAGACACCCATTTTCTATGCGGCGAGGCTCCAGCGGCTCGCTACGTTGGCCTTGTTGATCGACGCCGGGGCAGACCCGTCGATTCCAGATTCGGTAGGTCGCGACAGCGTAGCGATCGCGCGGGAACGCAAACTGCCGGAAGAAATTATCGAACGGATGGTGTCGCTGCAGCAGCGCAAGCTACGCCGCCGTACTTAAAAGGCATGCTCGGGTTCCTCCAGCATAATCCTTGCGAATGGCTGTTTTGGGGAATCGCCGTGGTCTCTTCCGGGTCGATCAGCGACGTTCGGAACGCCATCAAAAAATCCGTTTATTGAGGGCACCCCCTGTTGATGCCAAGGATGTGCCAGTCTAAAGGCAGCGAATCTGTTGCCAATCTGCTACGCAGAGATCTAACCATCCATTTGCAGGCATTCCACCAGTGCGAAACACTGTTGCTAACTGGGAGAACCGCTGTGTCTACCTTGCGCATGCGCGCACGATTGCCTTGTTCGACCGCTATATCGAATGGCGTTACCAACGCGGTGCGGGCGTTGCCCTGGATCGTCGGGAGTATCGCGGCCTCATGCCCCACACCCGGCTGATCCTTACACAGAAAGGCAGCGCGTTCGAGCTAAGCGTCAAGCGCCGAGTCAACTTCGATGGTGAGACGGTCGAATACCTCGCGGCCGACAGCCTACAGAGCTATGTCACCAGTCTGTACCGCGCCGCTGGCCTCGGTGCCGGTCACAGCAGCCATAGTGGCCGCCGAACCTTTGCAAGCCGCCTTGTCGCGCAAGGACACTCGCTGGACACCGTTCAGCTATTGCTCGGGCATTCCATCTGGATCACGTCTCACCGTACCTGGACGTCACGGTGCGCGAGCAACTAGACGCGCTATCGGCATTCGATGCCGAATTCGATTAAAGCGAAACACCTTCCTTGCCGTTATTAATCAATGTTTCCCATGTTATTCTTGGTGCACTTGTACACCACTTTTGACAGGCTATGAACGAGGTTACGGACAACGGCAACGCTTTGCGCTCCCTTATCGAACAGGCGGGACTCACACAGGCCGAAGCTCTCGCCGCACTGAACCGGGGGCAAGCCTTCCCCATCGCGTTATCGACGTGGAAGGCATATCTCGCCGCACCTGACAGTGCGCGGCGTCGGGCGTGTCCCGACAACGTTCTGGCGCATGCCAGAAAGACTATCGGAAAGGCTTCGAAAGGGCGTTCACGTAGTGCACATGTGCACCTATAATCTAATCATTGTCTCGATATGGAACGGTCATGGGAACGAGATACGAACAGGACGTAGTTGCGTGGGCTAATGAACAAGCGGCACTTCTGCGCGCGGGCAAGCTGACCGCCATCGACGTTCAGCACATCGCAGAGGAGATTGAAGACGTGGGCAAGAGCGAACAGCGCGAGTTGGCGAGCCGTATGTCAGTCCTGTTGGCTCACTTGCTGAAGTGGCAGTTTCAGCCGTCACGCCGCAGCAAGAGTTGGGAGTTCACGATCCGCACGCAGCGCAAGGAAGTCGCTTACGTCCTAGACGAAGCCCCGAGCCTCCGCGGCAAGTTCAGCGATGCTGCCTGGCTCGATATCGTCTGGTCGAAGGCGCGTAGCGCGGCGAGCAACGAAACAGGGCTGGACCTCGATGCGTTCCCGGAAGTGTTGCCGTGGGCCGTCGATGACGTGCTCTCGCAAGAATTTCATCCCGAATAACGGAAAAGATCAATGTTCAAAAAGACCAAGGTTGGCATAGTCGGCGCGCTGTTAGCATGCGCAGGGGTGGGACTATCCATGGACGTTTTCGCCCACGTGCAGACCGTCGAGTTTGAGGTGGTGTTCAAGGACCACCAAGGCAAAGAGTCGGACCCGGTGAGAGTCGAGCTACCGATAAGCGGAGCCCCGGAAACCATGATACGGGATGTCCCAAATACAAAGTCACCACTGCCAGATTTATTGAAGCTTGCGGTAGTCGAGCGCGATTCAGACGGGCGAGTCTCGATTCTCGCGGAAGAGAAAGCTTCACGTGTCGTCCAAATCGAAAATCTCGTCTCCGATGACGGCCAACGCGTCCAATTACCGAACGTCGCGGATATGCACGGCTTTGAGGCACACAGTTTGACAGTTGGAGAGCAATGTACCGTCGCCGATGGCCGCGAAGTGCTTTCCGTTGTGCGACGGGTTCGATAGAAAAAGTACTTGACGAATGCGCGTCCCGACGAGGGAGCCAAGAAAGAGACCATGATGAAAAAGACATTTATCGCAATGGTATTGGCGGTCACCGGAACGGAAGCGTATGCCGCATCGATCACGCTCGATGCGGGAAAGTCGCTGATGCAGCAAACGAAAGACATCGGGGCGAGCGAGGGATACACGGTACTGTGGAAGCTCGACGTATACACGACTGCAATTAACGCGTAGGAAAAGCGGGTGTGGAATTTCTCGGGGGCCAAACAAGGAAAAAACATGCACGAACTGAACATCACAATCGACGGGAAGCTCTACACGGGTCGCTTTGAGGTCAAAGGAGGAGCCGTGACGGTGCATTCGGCGTACGGGACGAAGAGCACCCAGCGGGGGGCGTTGCCAGAGTTGAACGTTGCCGAATTGTTGCTGAAAGAATTGGTTCGCGCGGCCCGCGCCTAACCCGAAAAGACTCTGCCGCGAACTTCGCCCTCCACCGGCCGGAACCATTAACGATGGGTAGGGTTTTTTAAGTGATGTGTCTTGGCCTAAACGGGATGGCTATGGATGAAACCATTTTTTTGCACGAAAGCGGTATCACGGTTACCAATGCTCGCTTCATCGTGAAGTCTCAGACCTACGTATTGAGCGGCATCACATCGGTCAAGCAAGCCGACCCCGCACGACGCGGTGTTGCGATCTTGTCTGGAGTTGTCGGCGGGTTAGTTTTGTTCGCTCGCTACACCAACATTTTTGCGATCGTGTTCGGAGTCGTCGCCATGGGCCTTGCGGTTGTTCTTTGGAAGGCTAACAAAGACCACCATCACGTCGTCCTGCGAACGTCATCAGGGGAATCGCTTGCGGTTACGAGCACTGATCGCGCGTTTATTCACCGTGTGATCGAAGCGCTCAACGCCGCGATAGCGGCGCGCGGATAGGAAAAGGACATGGGCAAAATCGAAGCCGAAGCTAGTGAATATCTGGCGCACACTCTCGGAAAGTTCACATTCACAGAGCTGAATGATGAAGAACGTCACGCGGCATTCATGCTCGCCTGTACGTTGCCGGATCGGGCCGTCATCAAGGACTTCATCGCGGCTGCGAGCGAGACGGAAGTTACCCGCGCTGGCTTGCCCCCGACCGTGGCGCAAACTCTCGCGCCCTTGGTCGTGAGATTGGAAAGCATTGCGTACGCAGCACGGTTTTCTTCGCTGTTCGAGACGCGTAACTGAAGGGACGGAAAAGCGGCTCCGGCCGCATAAGAAGGAAAACAGGGCAGCGATTTTTGCGTGCGAATTAAAGGACAAGTTATGGAAAACCACATGCCGAACATCATCAGTATCGCTTTCGACCAACGGACCCTTCGTGCAGGAGGCGTTGACCATCAGCTCTATCAGGACAAGTTGATCGCTGCGCTGCCGAACCACAAGCTCCAATTTTCGATCGCGCGCGATATTCCCCAGTCGCTCGGCATGCCGTTAGCTCTTAGCATTGTTGGCGGCGCTGATGCGCATGAGGCTCATGAGGCCGCGAGACAGATATGGCCTACTGTGCTTAACACGGCAATGATGAGCACTTCCACACAGCCAGATGTTGTGAGCGTTCTCGGCGAACAAATTAGAGTGGGGCACTTTACCGTTTCAAGGAACGGAGACGAGACTTGGCGTTTGGAACGTGTGCGGGAGATTTACAAGGTCGACGGCAACGCCATCACGTTTGGTCTCGGCCCCATTGGACACGCAAGCCGGACGGTGCTCAAACACGAAAAGGTCGCAGTGACAAGGGAGTCGGTTACCTCCGTCGGTATTTGAAGAACGCGAAACAACATCCCTCGCGTCGTCTTGCAAATACAAGGCGACGGCCCATAGGAAAATGAAATGAGCGATCTACCGAAAATAACTGGAAGCATCGCGGTGACTGTCGCTGATTTCACTTTCAGGCCGCCGTCCGATGGCGAGAGCTTCGTGTTGACGGCACGGCAACTCTGGTATGGCGCGCATGTACTGGCGGAACGCAGGGTTGAGACTGCGCTTCCCGGCGCCCTGCTTGCTGCGCAGGCGCTGGAGGGAGGACTGAAGGCATTGCTCTGGACAACGGGGTGGGCTGCGTCAGAGCTGAGCAAGAAGCCGTTCGGACACGACCTCAATGCACTGTGGGAAGCTGCGGCCAACGTGGGGGTGATGTCCAACTCACCGCCTGACTGGTGTGAATGCTTGAATGCGCTCCACGCCCCGCCATTCCGCGGCCGGTATCCGAGCGGCTTGAACGGGTTCGTTGCTCCGCATGCGAAGCAAGTGGTGATCGACATTGACCAAGTTTTGTCGCTCGCAGAAGGCGCTGTAAAGGCCGCACCTTGGCGCAAACCTGGTGCATAGGAAAAGCGGCTCGCTCCGCGCAAGAAGGAACAGATATGGGACAAGTGATCGGCGACAATTATGTTTGTGAATTGACAAATATGTTTGAGAAAAACTGCCCGTGTACGTGAAATCGCGCTCGGGCACGTCTGACCAGTACTATCCCTGAGACCGCGAGCAGTGCGACTGAAAGCGGCGACAAGTGCCTTGGCGTGGCAAGGTTTTCACAAACATATTTGTCGAAGCATGTTTGCGGGACGGTGCATTTCACAAACTTGAGCTGAGAATTGGCCTGCCCTAACTTATTGATTTGTCTGGGGCGGTTTTCACGAACATAATTGTTGGAAATCAACAAGCAAAACGACGCGGTACGCAAGAGCAACGCATCGCACAAGCGAAAGCAAAGACAGATGCACTGCGCCCCGAAAAATTGGTGTGTGGCGCTTGCAAAACAGCTTTCACCGACTTTGATGCTATGGACACCCGGAACATGAAGGGCATCCGTGCCGCATTCGGCGGTATCTGTCCTTCATGCGGTGAAACCGTGCTGGCGTTCAGCGGCGATCAGGATGCAGTCGCAGACGCGATGATCGCATGGCAGGACGCGATGGGGAGCGAGGGCAAGCTCGGGATGCAATCGCGCGGCAGTGAGCATATCCCCTTCGAAGACTAGGAAAAGACGGAGGGTTTGCACGATGGGCGAAGCGAAACGGCGCGGCACTGCGGCACAGCGGGTCTTGAGAGCGATCAAGCAGCGCGATGACGATGATGCGGCCTCAACAGTCGTAAGCAAGCTTGAGGTCGCGACCAGGCAGTTAGACGCGGCAATCCGGCTTTTTCTCGAACGAGACTATGTGTCGTCCCTTACCTTGGCTGGGGCAGCGGAAGAGATTTTAGGCAAGCTATCCAGCCGCGCTGGTCTTGATAATGCGGTTGATTTTGTCGTTGACTTCTACAAAGGCCAGACTGATACCGCGACGGACGAAGAGCATCGAAATATGATTCTCCGAATCCTAAACACGCCAAGAAATCAGGCCAAGCACGCAAACGATGCTTCCGAGACGACCTACGAAGTTGATCGTCTGAACCCTGCGTCGATGATTATGCGAGCTGCGCCGATGGTGGTACCGCTCGGCGGCACGATGTCAAAGGAGATGATGCGGTTTCGCAACTGGCTGCGCCAACATCCTGACCTATAGGAAATGTAGTCGGCGCACGTCGCGCCCCCGCATCGGCCGGTAGCCGGATGGACACGTAGGCAAAATGAGTGACTTCAGATTTAAGTTCTATACCCGGCGATTTGGTTCGAACGTGACTCTCAATGTACGAAAAACAGATACGGGTTGGCATATCTCGCACATTGCCATCAACGGAGATACTGGTCCGAGTGGATGAGGACCGCCAATTACATCGTTGCGCTCGTCGCAGCGCTTGCATATGGTTGCAGCCAGCATCAAACGTCCAACGACGACAAAGAGTCGCAGCTGGCGGCCGCTCGTGCCGCGAACGACCAGATTCAGTTGGCGATAGCAGAGAGCAAATGCGGCGACTCAGAAGGGCCGCGACGCCTGTGTACGCACCTGAAGCAGGCGCAGGCAGAAATTGACAACACGATATATCGCATAAACGGCAGTCACGATTAACGAAGCGGAAAAGCATGAGACTCAATAAAACGTTCGTCTGCGGTGCTGTTGCTGGGCTGTTACTCGGAGCGCTCATTGCGTTCACGGCGACGAAAAGCGCGATGGCGAGCAAACAAGTTGATACGTTGACGGCCGGCGTATTTTGGGGTTGTCGCAATGCACCGACTGGCCACGTTCTCACCGACGAAAAGCGGTGCCTGGAGCTTTCCGAAGATATGCGCGGAATGGCTCGGCAAGAGGCGTATAAGAAAGCACACCCCGTACTACCGTTTTGAATCGGAAAAGCGAAATGCCACGACCGACCATCTCCATTGACGACTGGAAGTGTCCTTGGTGCAAGGAACACAATCGCTTCGAAAGCGCAGCAGCGGGCGCCTGCGCCGAAGGCGATCTGTCTGGTTTTTGTCGATCAGGTCACTTGTCCGTCGTGCGGAAAGGATTCGATGGTTTCACTAAGCATCCAGTTTCGCTCGGAAGCCGTCACTGAATGAGCAAGGAAAAGGACAATGATCAAAATGGAAATTGATTTGCGCGACGCGTCGAACGGTGAAATCGACACGCTTTCCCTGGTATGCTCGTAGTAGATCAAACGAATCTGCAGTCGGAGGTTGCCATGAAACGCGTGAACCGGTTCGCGGAGTACGAAGGCTGGAAAATCGAGGCGTCACCGACCATTTTGGCGAATCAGCGGCTCTTCGTCTCGGGCGTGATCGTCTCGCGTGGTGACGAGCGGTTCATCTTCACTGACCTCGGCAACCGCGTCTATCGAGCCCAAGCCTACGAACGCGGCATTGAATGGGCGAAGCAGTGGATCAACAACAACTACCTGCTCGGCGCCCACAAGTCACCGCGCGGATAACGGAAAAGCATCGCATGACTCACAACCAGAAGGTGCTTGCGCAGATTGTCGCGCAATACGCCGTACAGAAGGCTAGGCGCGTCGATGTTCGGCCACCGCAGGACCGCGTGATGGAGGCGCTGGGCGAGGCTATCGAGAGCAAGCGCAATGAAGTGCGAGCGCTCGTTCTGGCAGGAAGATTCGAGACGGACGCTTACCGCACGGCGAAGGCTCAACTTGCGAAGTGGACTGAGGCGTGGAACTCGAATCGATAACTCGGAAAAGCATCGCTGCACTCGCGCCCCGTACTGGCCGGTAGGCAGATGAGGATTGTAACGATGTACATATCAGACTACGCGATGGCTTGGATTATTGCTGTGCCTGGCCTCGCTCTCTTTGCAATAGCGGTCTTTCATGTTTTTAAACCGAACGGTCCCCGGTCGGACACTCGCAAGAAGCTGCCGTGGCAACCTTAACCGGAAGGCGATATGCAGATTGATGAATCGAATTTCACGCGGACACGCGTAAAGATCACGTCTCGACTTCCGAAGTTCGCGGTGGCTGACCCAACCACACCTTGGGTGATGCTCGAAGCAGAGGATGACAGTGGACTGACCGTCGCAGTCATGGGGCCGGATAGCCCCGCCTCTCGCGCCGATGCGGCCCGCATGATGAACCTCTGGAATGACGCGTTAGACGAGCTCCAGCGATAGTCACGACGGGAAAGCCGGCCGACGTCGGCGGACTGGAAAACAGGAAATCAGGTAACGAGCGATGGCACGGACGAAACGCACTGACGCTGTTGACGTAAGCCCGAATGGCATACCGGTTTACGTGGTCATTGGTGAGCGCGAGAAGTTTGACACGATAGCGCTCCCGGTATTCGAGTTCGACAACCGTGCCGAGAGCAGAGGGCATGTCCTGACCAAAAGCGTTGACGATCCGGACGGGATTCCGATAATCGTGTTTCAGCACTGGCTTGAAGAATAGCCGTACACCTCACACCACGGAAAATCATTCGGCGCGCAAGCGCCCCGCAAACTGGCCGGAAGCCGGTTGGGAATCAGCAAATGAACAAGACTGAAACATTCGCACCGGTCGATGCAGCCAACGTTGACCGTGCTGAATATGACGCGCTTAGGCTCACTGGCGACGAATATCTCAAGCTGCTTTCGAGTGGGCACCCAGGCTGCAAGGTTTCGCTTGCACAGGGCAACGCCGAGGCGTTCCGCGTCGCCGCTGAATCGGGGCACTTGATTGCAACGTCGCTCCCTCCCAATGTCTCGCGCAAGTAACCGGGAAAATAACTTATGGCAATGACCTTGGCAGATATGGCGATTCGCGCCCTTGCGCGCGGTGATGCTCGGCCTTTTGACGCGAGCGAAGCGTGGCAAAGAGAAAACTGGCATCTCGATCCGGCGCAGAATCCGCCAGTTGCGGAAGATTGGGCGCACCGGGCCGCTCGCGCAATCGCCCACGAACTTAGCGACGACCACGGTGCGCCGTTGGAAGAAGCATTCCATCTGGAACGCGTCGGGGAAAAAGATCGACAGGCCATCATCGAAACGATGACGGCAATTATTCGTCAAGCGTGGCGCGAGAGCGAGACGAAAGAGATTCGGAACTAGATCACGGAAAAGCGAGGACGACATGAAGGATTGTTGTTTCGCTGGAATGTGGCCGTGAGGACGACCACGAGTGGCATGGCCGGGGCGCGTGTCGGAAGAATCCTGATAGGTCGGAAAATCGCCGCCTCGCGCGGCACTGGAAAACAGGAACATGAATATGACCAGAAAGAAACGTTTTGCGATCGCGGCAGCGGTCATCGCATCGGGCGCTGTGGTGTTCGTCGGGGCCAACGTCTACGCAAGCACGCATCCGACTTGCCCGACCGGAGCGACGAAACAGAATGGCGCGTTGGGCATCACGGTCTGCGTCCAGAAGGTCGAACACCTGACGCTGGCTATCAAAGCGCAGTAACCCGGAAAACGGTGATGAGACAGGAAGAGCAAGCGAACACGCACGTGATGTTTGACACGAACGCACACGAGCATCTCGACGGACTAATCCAATGGGCAACAAAGAAGGGGTATCCAGACTCGTCGCTGAATCTCGTCGGATGCCGTGATGGACGCTGGTTCATCGAAGTGGATTTTGGCAGAGAGTTCGACCTGATCGAGGGGATCTCGAAGCCATATCAGAGCCCGTACGTCGAGCCTCTGTTTTTCCCCACCGATGACGCCGCACGCGCTTTTGCATACGATGCAATCAAGCGCGTGCATCCCGAAGTCGAGGGCGTGAACCTCGAAGACTACTGGGACGAAGATTGACCAAGGAAAACTTAGTCATGACTTTGATTACTATGGTTGTCTCAATTGCAACGCTGCTTGCATTACTAGCCGCGATGGGCGTCGCGCTCATTAATCGTTGGTACGGCGAGCACTTTTCTACGGCTATCGAGAGCAGAAAGGTCATGGAAGCGGACGGTCAAGAGCGCGACCAATACTCCTTCACGGCGTCACGTTCGAATACGTTCATCGGCAACACGGTGGGCCGGGTCTACGTTGCATTCGCGGCGGCTCGATTCGATCGTTTGGACCGCAAGCATCGGCCACTGGCCAGCTCATAGGAAAACAGGCAAGGGGCAGAACGTGGGGATTTTTATCATCGGTGCATTCGCTGGCCTACTGGCAGGGATTCTCCTGACTGGATTTGTGTTTGTTCGCCGACTGCTGCAACTTGAACAGGGCGATCCCTTCCGCTCGGATGATCCTGTTCGCGACCGGGAACTGAGTCGTCTGCGAGGCTGTGTTCACCGGCACATCTATCTGCACATCAAACATCGAACCCCTGACTCTGACCCTCCTGCAACCCGTGGCGCGGACGCCCTTCGATGGCTATACCTTCGGGATGGCGTTATCTTTTTCGAGGATGGTGTAGCAACAGTCCCTTCAGGGGAACAGGTGAATTTTGGTGCAGTTGTCGCGCGGCTGATTCCGACGGGCGAGGAGCGCGGTCGGATTGGCGAGCATGGAGTGCAAGAATCGGCCCAGGCCGCTGTCGCCGCTGAACTCGCGGCATCTATCGTGGATCGGGCGCGTCGCGCCCAATAAGTCGGAAAAGCATCCGGCGCACAAACGCCCCGCGAACGGCCGGTAGCCGTGAGACGAGAAGGTTTTAAGCATTATGAGAACGACCGTTCATCTGTTCCATTTTCCCCCGGCCAGCGAGCGATCCGCGCATGGCGCCGCTTCGGCTTTTGTTGTCGGGGTCAATGACCAGCTTGACGTCTACCTCAGCGAGCCGCACACGCTGGCGGCCGACTCAGCCAATCTCCTGCAGGACGTTCTCGTTGACGTCTTGCGCCGTGGTGATTTGGACGATAGCGAGCACGTCGCCCGGCTCCTGCGGGGGAAACATCCCTCGGACTTCGAAATCGGGGAAGAAGTGGACGATGGAACCGAGAACCACGGCACCTACGCGGGTATCCACGAGGTCGATATTCCGGATAGGACGATCTGCATTGTTCCGATTGAATCGGGTGGATGGTCCTTCTCGGTGACCTCATCGAGCGGCGCATCGGCATTCGGCTCTCGGGGACACTACGCAACAATTTCGGAAGCCGTCCGCGCAGCGCGACAGATGCACGGGGACGCAAACATAGAAGTTCTGCGATAGGTCGGAAAAGATCATGGACTTACTCAATGACCGCGTCTACCCGAGACAACACATCGAGCAATGGCTTGTTGAGCAAGCCAACGTCACTCGGGGAAGTCGAACATGGATGCAAGCGCTCAAGAACGCCGGGGAAACGACCCTGGGCGGCGACACTTATTTATTCGAGCGCGTGAGCGACACGCATTACCGGGTACACCGGGCAAATGCTGTGGATGTGGGCGAAGTCATGGCCGTTTTGAACCAAGCTACCTCGTCGCGTGGCGAGCGTTTCCAGATGATCGCGATGGCCTCTGTTGCCGTGATCCTCTGCGCGTTCGGTCTTATTGGGATGACGGTATCGCTCGTTCGTCACTTCATACTCCATAGCTATTAAAGGTCGGAAAAGCGGCCCCGGCTGCGCAACAAAGAGAGCCAAGATGACGAAATTTACAGATCGAAGCTCAGGAGTGGTCGCGATGCAAGCATCGGTCTCGATCACCGATGAGAACGGCGAGCCCGTGAGCGAGACGCGTCGCTCTGAACTTGCGGAAGCACTGAGGAATGCAGGGTCCTTGTTGGTGCTGGGCGAAAGTCGGGCCGACTCTTCCGATAGCGGTTCCCTTGTCAAAACGCAACTCTTCATCGGTGGAATCCCGGAAGAGGAATATTGCCGACTCCGATCGCTCGCGAGGCGTCCGTTGACGCACGCCGACGTGCCGGGTGAGGAGATGAGCCAGAAGGTGCTTGCCGAACTCCTTCTGCGAGAAGATGGTGCCATCGTGTTCCGCGACGATGAGCTACCGTGTGGTTACATAAACCAAGACGGTACGGTTAGCTGGACGCGTCTCTGACCAATCGGAAAAGAGGACTAACGATGTTGATGGCACTTTTGGCGCTAATCGGTCTTGCGCCCGCCCAGGCAAGCCATGATCCGTGTTTGGGACCGGCGTGGGCCATGTCTGCGAAGGACGCGGTTTCGTGCGACTTCGCTGATGCTTCCAAGGCGGCAACACACGGCGCGGGGACTTTCACTGGCCGACGCACGAAAACCGCTTTCATCATCACTCCCGCGTCGCCGCGTAGCGGCATGTCCCTAGTGATAAGTGATCGCGTCGTATCGACCGATGACGCGCCCGAGTACGCGCGTGAGATCGGCGCATATGGCGGCTGGATCAACGAGTCATGTCAGGTCAAGAGCTACACCGGGGCGTGGAACGCAGAGCTGCGCACGTGGGGCATGAGCACGGCGGACGTTAAGCCCGGAACGCTGGTTGAAATCGTCTCCGTCCCGGCCAAAGCCGGGGCTTAAACGGATCGGAAAACGGGAGCAAACCATGAAATCAATCGCAAATTTCGTTTCGTCCGCAATGTTTCTTGCACTCGGCCTTGTATTCGGACACTTGGCGGCGACTCAAGGTCATCTGGCCTATGCTGCCGGTGCTGGTATTTGCGGTCTGCTAGGCCTCGGCTTCATTGTTGCGGGCCTGAGACGCGCGCTGACAGCGTGAATCATTACCAGATAGAGCGGACCTGACGTGGCTCACATGGATATTGAGACAGCGCAACAGATGATGGCCGCCGCGACGAAGGCGATGCTCGAATGCGGCCTGTACCAAGCGGTTCGCACGGTGACTACCAACACGAGGATTGGCGGGCAGAACGAAGATGTGACTTGCGTGATTTTCAGCCGAACGCCTGCCGCTCTGGACGCTATCGCTACTCGCGTTGAGGAAACGTCGCTCGACGAACGCGTTATAGAGGAGCGAGTCGCTGACGGACTGGCGCGAAGTGTGATCGCACGAGCTGCGAAAAGATAGGAAAACGATGAATACCTACACCTATGAGCAAATTACCGAAGCGTGATGAGCAAAAATAAAGTCGTATAGTGCCGCCCCTGATTTGAAAGGGGTTTTTTAGAGGAAGAGGCTGGCGCGGATGGAAGTTGTATTGCGGTCTTGTTGATTTTTAAGGAAAAAAGATGGATTTCGAGGCGCAAGTAGAACGCGGAATCGAATTGCTCGCACTTTGCCAGAAGCTGCAAAGCGAGAAAGATGGTGTAGATCGCCCCGATCCCTTTGCAATCGACAAATCGAAGACGCTCGACCAGTTCGCGATGGACGTGGACATCGCAATCACGAATATGGCTTCCTTGCGCAAACTCCTTCCCCAGATGCTCAGTCTGACCGAGCTAGGACGGAAGCTGGCGGCCGATGGGAAAATCGCGGTGGATTACGGTGAAGACTATTCGTCTGCAGCACTGCGGTTTGTGCGGGCCGAGCAAGGTTTGGCCTGACCCACGTACCAGCCAAGGCAGGCGTGCGGCCGGCACTATACAACTTTTGGAAAGCGCGACCAAGGAGCACCCAATGACAAAGCAGAGCAAGCCATTCGGAAGCGATTTCGGTCCGGACGAGGCGCGATTCAGGCGGCGACAGCGCGACTGTGTCAAGGCGGCCGAATGACACTGGAAAGGACTTCGCGATATTCGTTGGCACGCGCGCGACGAGGGGCCAGTGACGTCCTTCGAGATCCCACAGAAGGATGACGAACGTGACTCGACGATGGTCCAGCGAAAGCCTCCCCATGCGGCGACGGATTGCGAGGTTCATCCGATGGTCGAGCGCGTTCGCCGGCATCGCGGTGTTCTTTTTCGGCGTCACCGGTGCTCTTGACTTGCTACTTGTGGGAACCGGGCACGAGGGGCTGTATCCGGGCATCTGGAAGCGCACTGGGGCGTGGTTTGCCTTCGGGCTGCTTCTGGCGAGTTGGATGTTCGGCTATTTCAACGCGCGGCGAATGAAGCTAACCATGCCGCGAACCTCGCTGATGAAGTCATCGAGCGAGCACGCAAAAGATAGGACAGGAACTTCGGCGTTAGCGGCTGCGGAGAGGTTACCGATCTCTTTAGCGCCTATCGCAGAAGCGTGGAATCACGTGCACTAACAGGGAAATAAAGTAAATGAATCAGTTACCGCGCATCTTGCCGACTGCAGCCTCCGACGAGACCTTCGGCGGAGTCACCTATCACATCGGCGGCGAACTCGTCCCGGTCTTGTCGGTTGACGTGTCGAATCAGCCGGTCTACTTCGAGCACCATATTCTCCTCTGGAAAAATCCGAGCGTCCGCATCAGCATCAAGCCAGTCAAAGGGGCGATCAAGCGCATGCTTGCCGGTATGCAGGTGTTCGTTACGGAAGCGAGCGGCGACGGGATTATCGCGTTCAGTCGTGACGGTGCCGGGCACGTGGTGCCGATTCACCTGCGCGCCGGCGAGGAGCTTCATGTGCGGGAACATCAATTCCTCGCCGCGACGGCTAACATCGAATACACATTCGAGCGGATTCGCGGAATATCGAACATGCTTTTCGGCCAGACCGGGTTTTTCATCGACAAGTTTCGCGGACATGCCCAAGACGGGGTGCTCTGGTTGCACGGCTATGGGAATGTGTTCGAAAAAGTCCTCGCTGCCGGGGAATCGATAGACGTCGAGCCGGGCGGCTGGCTTTATAAAGATCCGCAAGTCAAGATGGATACCGTAGTCGACCGGCTGTCGAGTGGCTTGTTTGCGGCAGGGTTTAACTTCACGGTCAATCGCTTCACAGGCCCAGGTCGGGTGGGCATCCAGTCGATGTACGTGAACAACGACACCAACGACAGATAGAAATGCCGAAAAGCCTGCCGAAGGAGAGAGGATGTACGTTCAACGTATCTCCTGCCGGCGAGTCGGTGATGAGGTGAGCATTTTCGGGAGCCGGCATCGACGCCTGCCATATATCGGGTTTGGGATTCGGGCTAACGCTGCTTCAGGCCGCAAGTGAGGCGGGCTCAGGTTGCGATGCCTGCTTTCGCGCCATCCGCCATGTGGTTTCCACAATGTCGTCTCTGCGCTCATGCGCGTCCTGCAGGAAGGGAAAGCATTCTGTGATGGTCGGCGCAGTAAGCATGCGAGAGGTCGTCTGGCGCAGTTCGTTGCAGAGTTCGCTAGCCGGAAGGTTGTCCAGCTTGCGCAGCTTCATCCCGTAGTACGTCTTCACCCTGCGCCACGGGCTCTCGCGACCGTTGCCGCCGGGCACGAACCAGGTGCTGAGCTCCAGGCAAAGGTGGCCGGAATCCGGCAGACGTTCAGCGGGAAGATCGCCAGTGGTGTGCGGGGCACGTGGGTCACGTTGTTCCGGGACCTCCTCCTTGAACTGGCCAACGAAGAGTCCGTCGCCGGCCGGAATCGCGACCTGCTTGCATCCAGCATCGATAAACGACGTTCGCAGCGACTCTGCGACGAGGAGGGCTACTTTGAGCGAGCGAATGATGCTTTTGAAGTCGGGGTTATCTGTACGTTGCAGGAAACGGGCGATCGCATGCGGCGTGATGGAAATGCGGGATTTATCGATGCACCGGCCGTCTGTCAGGCGTATGACGAAACCGTGCGAAAGTAGACCAAGGGTAGCATTGCCGGCGGTGACCACGCAGTGCAGGACCGGTGTTCCATCAACGTCGGAAAGCCATGCACCGTAGCCGCGCGCGTTAAGGGTCGGTAGAACGCGACGCTCGACCATGCGGCGGAGGTTACGGGAGGTCAGATCCCCGCGGCGGCGAAGTGCGTTGATATGGTCGAACGTGAAATTGAACGCGCGGGTAATCAGGGTCTGCGGTTCTTCAACGTAAAGCGGCAGGTTGTCTTTTACGATGTTGTGCGCAACTCTAGCATCAAGCATTTTCGGCTCCGTGAGGTTTGAATAGGTACGAACCAGAGTACCCGCGCCTATGCAGAGTCAAGGTAAAGCTAAACCGGCAAGCTGAGGGATCAAAAGATGCTGCATTTCGCCGGGATTTCGCGCGGCGCGGCGGCGCGTTCTGCAATTGCCCCGGTTGCAGGAAACGTGGCAGCTTGGGTGTGCGTTGCATCGGCTTTTTTGGGGGGTCGGTAATCTGGATGTACGACCAAACGAAGAATGACGACACCAAACAGTGAGCTTCCGGGTGGATTAGTTACATCTGAAATCATAGCGAAAGCAAAACAGAGAAGCGCGTAAGCATGAAGAGCTATCCGCGGCGCTCTTCGAGAAAAAGGAAAATGCCGGAAAGCCGTACACATTTGAGAAGCTTTCCGAAGGATTTTGGGTGCAAGTATCGCTACCCTAGTTGAACCACCCGCGCTTTCCTGCGCATCGACCCGGCCGCTCAGCGGCCATTTTTATTTCAACAGTCCATCGGGATCACTTCCCGATGCGGAGTGCTCCCCGGACGTTACCTCTGGAGCACTTCATGAATCACTTCAACCTCACGGATGTTGTTCCGCGTAGCGGCAAGGGGATCGTGTTCGCTGATGGCACGTAAATGCTACAGCGACAGGGTTTCGGCACAACGTTGAACGGTACGTTCGGTCATGGTCATCTGGAAGCCCATATCGACTCGTCACGCGCGATCGGCGAGCTGTTTTACCAGGCGGGCTCGCTCGCGCCACAACACAGCGCGCGGAACCGTTACTCGTACCACTCGTACGGTACTTCGGCGGAGCACCTTCTGCCCGTCGCGCTGCAGGAGAACGCGCTGGAGTGGTTTGAGCAGCGGTCGGGCCAGCGTCCAGCAGGGATCCGCCAGCAGGCTCTCGCCTACATGTACTCGAGTTCGAATGGCAACACGGGTGCCGACGACATCCTGCTGATGCGCTATCGATATGACAGCGCGGATCAGGCGGTCTACGACATCGAGGGCGACGAGCCGATCGCGGAGCTCGTATCGGACGGCGGCAAGACATTCGTCATGGACACAGTCCGCATCAACACGCTCGCGCTGGACGCCGATACCGAAGCCGCCTTTGAAAAGGCGCTTCGTACCGGGTTTCACCAGTGCGACACCCGTCTGGGCGCCGACTACTGCATGCGTCGACTTGCCTGGCTTGCGTCCGAGTATTTCCTGGCCGCGAATGAAGGCAAACAGACCACTACCTACGTTTTGAAGCGGGACGCAGAGCAACCGGCCGAACTCACGGACC
The DNA here is from genome assembly GCF_012927345.1 of Paraburkholderia polaris. Taxonomy (GTDB): domain Bacteria; phylum Pseudomonadota; class Gammaproteobacteria; order Burkholderiales; family Burkholderiaceae; genus Paraburkholderia; species Paraburkholderia polaris. Next base: position 115,145 of record NZ_JABBGJ010000031.1, on the reverse strand, counting down.
TGATTGTTCGCTGATCGTTTCCTTCCCTTGCGGGGCATGCCCCGCACAGGGGGCTGCTCCGGGTCCATACCTTGGAGATAGCAATGATTCGTTATTTCGAGCGCGTGCCTTCGACCGCTGTCGTTCGCGACGAGACCGGGCTGACGGCCCGTGGGCTGTACAAGCTGATCACGTTGACGGATGGCCGCCGCAAGGCCGCACGCATGAAGCGGTCGATCGTTCACCGGGTCGCTTACATCAAGAACGGCGAGGCTTACCTGGCTCTCGGCGGTGTCGCTGACAAGAAGGCAGTCACGGACGACCTGCCTTTCGCAGTGTCCTGCGAGCACGTCGGGTAGTACGCGTCTTTCCTCACCTCTTACCCCCGCGGGGCATCCCGCCGGGGTGCTCCGCCGTCCAACCTTGGAGACACACATGCATACCAATAATGCTCAATTCAAAGGCAGCACGGCGCTGATGCACTTCGACACGTCGACCGCTGCGGCCCGCTTCGCGAAGCAGCAGGGGATCTGGGACTACGCGACGCGCGATGTCACGCGGGCAGGTGTTGATCAGGTCGAAATCGAGTGGGTGCCCGATCCGTCGGTGCTGCCGGGGACAAGCTATCCGCAGTTCTCGGATCTCGACCCGCGCTTTCGGCGACTCTGGGAAGAGCAGGCGATGTCGATGCATCGCGGCTGGTCGTTGTGCCAGCACGATGCCTGGCTCCACACCGGATGGTCGCGCTACGTGCTCGTGCAGTCAGTCTCGCTGGTTACGTTCGCATATCCCACGGGGAACGAGGAGCTTCGCCGCAAGGCCAAGCTCGATGCGCTGATCTTCGCGGACTCAAATCCGCTCAAGGCGCACCGGATTGGCGCGTTCTGCGTGATGGCCTGTCGTGAAGTCGTGTACTTCACCGCGACGCTTCAAGCGGCGGGGTGGGTGCGCGGCGAGGTGGCCGCGGCCCTGAACGAAATGATCGCCCGTGAGGACGCCGAGCAGCTTGACGCGATCCTGACTTGTCTTCCGGGTTACGCACCGGAGGACCATACGGAGAGCGTCAAGGCGATTCTCGCTGGGCTCATGAGTGCGGGGGCCTGACGATGGATCAGACCTTCGATCTCGAACGCTACCAGAGTGCGTGCAAGGCCCTGCTGGGCAAGACGCTCGTGATCTACGCAACGGACGCCGATTTCACGCCGGCCGGCAAGCGGAGGTACCGCGTTGTGCGCCATACCCTCGGTAAGCGTGCGGCGGCCCATATCCGGTGGTTTGTCGGACAACGCGCATACCGCTCGTTGCCGCTCACCAAGCCCAACCTCGACCTCTCGCGTGACTGGCAGGAAGCCGGTTAGCGGGAACGGTATTTCGCTACGAGCAGTACATGGACGATTCGACCCTCGTGCCAGCCGATGACTGGGAAACGCAAGCTCGCGGCACGAACGACGATGAATATCAGATCTACCAGACCAACGCGCAAGCGCTCGGCTGGCCGATCAAGACCTACGACGAGTGGCTGAATAGCTGATCGCCGGAGTTACTTTCAATCTTTCTTTCCCATCCGGGGCGCGGCCCCGGAAGGGGAGCGCTCCCTTTTCAACTCATTTTACGAAGAGGGAAGCATGATCATTGGTACATGCCACTTTCAAACACTCGTGCGGCTGACCTGTATTACCAGCGGCAGGGTTACGACGACGCCGAGTTGCAAATCCGGGAGGGCTTGATTCATATCGGTGTGCCCGATATTGCAGCTGGCGAGTCCCTTTCTATCATTGCGGATGAAGGTCGCTATCAGATTCACTGTGCAAGCTCAACGGCTGCGTCCGTGAAGGTCACGGGGCAACCGGCAACCAAAGGCAAGCCCGGCGTAGGCACGCGGTCGCTCGACGGCGAAGTGGCACTTCTGACGGAGCAAGATGGTTGCATCGTTCTGCCTGAGGAGGCTCTGGTGCATTACGCCGAAATCAAGAGCCTGATTATCAAAGGCGGCGGACTTTACGATCGCGGAGCATTCCGCTTCCCGAACGGAATTGATGCAGCAACAGTGCTTTCAGATTTGCGGTCGGGCTCAGTGACTAACCGGAAACAGGAACGGCAAGCGTTCTTCACGCCGTTGGAAGAAGCGCATCGGGTCTGCCGCGCGCCGGGCGATCTCGCTGGATTGCGGGTACTCGAACCATCTGCGGGGCACGGCGCGTTAGCAGACGTTGCCTCATCGGCTGGAGCCCGGCTTGTGCTGATCGAGGACGATCCGGTTTCTGTCCGTGTGCTTCGGGAGAAGGGCTACGACGTCGTGGAGCGGGATTTTCTGCAGGTCAACCCGGAAGAAATCGGGTTGTTTGATGTCGTCGTGGCAAACCCGCCGTTCTCCCGGCTGCTTGACGTGACCCATGTGCTGCACATGGCCAGGTTCGTCAAGGCAGGTGGATGTATTTCGACAATCATGTCTACCGCATGGGAGACCAGTTCGAACAGGCGGGCCGTCGCGTTTCGTGAATTTTTGACCGCTCACAACGCAACGGTGACGGAGATCGCAGCTGGCGCCTTCAAGTGCGCCGGCACCGGTATCGCCACGACCCACGTCTTCTTCCGTGTGCCGACTCAGTCGGATCGAACCGTGGCTGTCGAGACGGAAACTGCGGGCAAGCAGGAGCAGTTCGCGATCGAATTTTAGCTGGCGGGCCGTCTGCGCGAGACCGGGTCTGAATCGCACCAGTCGCATTTTCCATCGCAATACGCCCCGTGTGTCCTGATCCTGCGGAGCGCCACCCGCACATCTCATGTTCTAAACCGCCATGCCCCGAAAGGGTCTGGCGGTTTTGTCGTTTACAGCCGGAAAGCCACACGGTTTCGAGCAGCATTCGGGGCTACATGTAATTCCGAAGCGGCGTACTCTCAGCAGATCACCCGCGCCTCTGGCGCATCGACCCGGCCCAAATGCGGCCATCTTCATACCCACCCCCACGGGAAGTTCTTCCCGTCCAGGGGAGTGCTCCCGCTCTATCCAGGAGCACATCATGTCCATTACCAAAACCAGCCGCGAGCAACCGCTGAAGGTCATTTTCGTAGCCAATACGAACACCATGCACCCGAGTCCGTCGTGGGTCGAAGTCCACGATGGCCGGGCACTCGCACAGCAGGTTGCGCGACTTACGGAGTTGGTTCACGAGCACGACCTCACCGAGGCTCACCTCTATTTCACAGAGTTCCAATGGGGTCCGGAAACCTGCTCTGAAAGTATGGCGATCGATACGGAGCGCCTGGTGGTTGGTCACGGAGGCTTCGGGCTGCAGGCCGCTATAGACGATAGCGGCGGCAAGTTTGAGTCGGACACGATCGACAGCCCTGCATTTATCTCGGCCGTCGAAGCCTGTACTGACGCGGTGCTGTACTTCCCGCCGAGTGAGGCGGATGCACTGAAGACGGAAATCGAGGCATACCAGGCAGAGGCGGAAGTCACTCCCGCCATCGCATTATTGGTTGCCCTCGTCCTGAAACGCTCGCGGCCGCCGTTTCCCCCTTTCGGATTTCCTTACGGCATTAACTCACTGGCCGAGGCCGTTTCGCTCGTCGCGGAAAGCGAGAATGTGCCGGTTAGTGAATCCGACATTGTTGCAACGTGCGCGGCGATCGCTCCGGGTAACGAAGGCCTGAAACTCTATCGGCAAGATCCGGAGATGTGGCGGGTTTGCCGGAACTGCAAGACGGCGCGCGGCAGCCATACGTGGAGCGACGCGCTTTCAGAACTGGTGTGCATTGAGGCGAACGAGGAGGAGCGGTCGGTCGGTGTGCTGCAACTGGACCTGTAGGTCGCAGCAGATCGCCAACTTCAAACGACGCTCATCCGCAACGCGCGGACAGGCGTTCTCCATCTGAGCCCGGTCGCGAAAGCGTGTCCGGGCTTCATTTTCTTCAGGAATTCATCATGACTCAAAGCGTTTCCAAAGACGCCGTCAACGCAACACAAATCACGCTCGTGACGGCCGTTCAACTCGCTGACACGCTCCGCGCGCAGCGCGACGCAATTGCCGAAAGTCTCGCTGCATCCGTGCTGCCGCTGCTTGATCTACGCCTTCATGCCGAGAAGCTGAACCTGAAGGAAATGGTCGGGGAACTCGAATTGAAGCTCGGTCGAGCGCGGGCCGCGCTGTCCTCGCTCAACGAATACGTTCTGTATTCGGCGTCGGCAGAGCAATGGATGTCTCACGGTGGCTTCTGGTCGCACGATTGCGGTTGGGGCGCTTTCGAGACCGCCGCGGTTCTCGGCGGGAGAAAAGGCGCCCGATGCAGCGCTCCGCGAAGGTGCCGACACCATATTGAAGTCCTATGCGGACGCAGCATTCCACGACGCACATCGTCTGGCGAAAGTTCGCTCGATGTTCGAGGGCGATACCTTCGCGAAACCGATCCGCCAGATTCTCTATATCCCTGACCCGGCCAACGAAGCAGAGCTGGTCGACGGCAGTGACCCGCGGTTCCGCCAGCCTGGCGCGATCGAATTCGGACGCCAGTTCACATCGGCAAAACTGACGGAGGAGGCCTTGAGGGGACACCTCCTTGAAGAAGAGCTGACTGGCAGACGTCTGAAGATCGACGTTTTCCGTACGACCCTGAACGGAAAGTTTGGAAGCAATGAACTGCTGTTCGCCGTGTATCACCCGGACGGCAGCCTCATGTCCCATTACTTTGCGCGTGCCCTCATGTCACTCGCTTAGTGCTCGCCGGGGAGCTCGCGTAAGCCCCTTATTTCCGATCAACGCACGCTGGTTCGCGCCCGTGTGGGTGCGACTGGGCACACAGGAGGTGCGCCATGGCAAAGCAGCAGCAACACGCCGGATTTGTCTGGCCGGACACCCAGGTCGTCATGACGCAGGTGGACAACCTGATGGAGCGGTTCGACCTCGGCATCAGGGATGCGTACAACCTGTATTTTCACTGCGACTGCAACTTGCCGGCGGCGATCGCCTGGCAGGAAGCCCACATCAAGCGAGCTGCCTTCGGGCCGACCGCGCAGTAAGTCTCTCCTTCCCTTTAACCCTCTCGGGGCACGAACCCCCGGCAGGGGTGTGCTCCGTCATATCCTTTCTTGGGAGCACGTTATGAGAAAATTTATTAAGGTCCTCTTCGTCTACGACGAGAGTGTCATCCCGCCGCGGTGCCGCAAGCCGCGCAATGAACTGAAGCGCGATGGCGAGATCGTCGTGGAGATTCCGGACCTGACGGAACAGGAGGCACCCATTGCGCTCAAGGCAACTGGTCGCCGTCTTGGAACCGGGGAACCGTGGTCTGTCGACTATCGCTGGTTCCGCGACGAACTATGGGTGTCAGTCAATACCGACCCCGGCGGGGCGCCGCACGGTCGATCGTGCGGTGGCACGAGCGATGGCAAAGACTGGGACTGGCGGGACATCCCCGAAGTCATCGATCTGCGCCGCGAGCGTCATAATGAAAATTGGGCGATGAGTTACTACGGCTTGTTCCTGACGAAGACGCGAGTCGAGACCGAGGCCGATATTCAGGCGTGGGCAAAACGCCACGTCATCATCGAAGGGAAAGCGCACCGCTCGACGTTCGAGCGTTGCTATGAAATCTCGACCTTCGGGATGGCGGGCAACCACGGCGGAACTGCTGTCTTTTCAACTGCAGCAGGCCGCGACAGACGCAAGTTCAGCCTGCTGGAGCGCGACCGCGCTCTGGCAGAGGGAACGCGTGTTGCAGAGGCTCGTGGTGACACGAAGAGCCTGCCGATGACAGTCAATGGCGAGGTGGACTGGGAAGTCCTGATGCCGCAGGTGCTTACCACGCCGACCGGTGGTCATGCCTACCGCGTTCACCTTTATGCGGTGGTTCGCGTGCCGGTCGAAGTCGCCAGTGCTACGTCGCAAGTCGATGCGATCGCGCAGGCGGAACAGAAGGTAAATCTTCACAGCGACTTTCGTCAACACAACGCCGAGTACGCGGAGGAGATCGTCGGCGCTCTCGTCGACGAGGCTGACGATAGCGAGCATCTGAAGACCCGTCTCTACGATCCGGGCCTAACGGGTCAAGACGACTGGGTGCCTGCAAGGAGCATCTCGTTTCCGCGCCGTGCTGATCTCACGCGAGAAATCGCTGTAACGGAACCCGGGCGAGAGACCGTTTTCCCGGGAGACCTCGTGGGCTATGCCGCTCTCGCTGCCACGCAGGAACTCGGTGCGAGCTGGTCCTGTGCACTTCGCGAAGGCTACAACGGCAACCTGCTCGCCGACGTGGACGCAACCATCGAGATCCTCAAGCAATTCAAGGAACGTGCAAAGGCAATCCTGCCGACGCACACGACGCAGGGCGCTTAACAGCCCCTGTTACATCTATCCCTTGCGGGCACGCCCCGTAAGGGGCTGCTCTATCTTCTATCCCTGGAGCAACAAATGGAAAAGCAGAACACCACACTGAAAACGGTCTATTGCATCGAGCCCGGCGATGGGGTCGGTCCTGTGGAGTGGTACTCGTCGCGGGAGGAGCGCTCAGCCCGCGGTAGTGACGATGATGTGCAGTGGTTCGATCTTGATGTTCCGGCGGACGCGGACGACGCGGCGATCGCGTTTCTGGCTGATACCGCCTATTGGTCAAAACTCTACCTTCACGGCGTCGAGTGTCGGAAAGTCAGTGCCTCGGATGAGATCGCCAAGTACAGTGCTCTCGAAGTGCTTCGGCGCTATCCAGAGAGCGCGACGGTCGGGGAGTTCTACGACACGGACTCCGATCTCCGCACGGCACTGAGCGGCCTGATGGAACACAGTCATACCTCGTTCGAGTATCCAGACTTCGCGCACCTGACAGTCGGGCAAGCTGCGAAGAAGGCATTCGGTCTCGTCAAGGAAGCGGAAGCGATCGATCACGAGCTCACGACGCTAGAACGTTTCTTTCGTCTTCGACTTGTGAAAGTCGGCCACATGCAAGGCAACATGCCCGGCGAAGCGGCTGACCTCTTTACCTCCAACGATGCCGAAGTTGCCACGAACCTGATCTCTGATCCGATGGCCGCTGCGGCGCTGCTGTATCCGCTGCTGCTGGACCTGAAGAGCGGAGCGATCTCGAACGACGAGGCCAGGCGTTACGGTCTCGACAATGCCCGTAGCGGGTTCGCCAGGGCGTCACGAATCAACGTCCCGATCGACAGGCTGATGCATGGCGAGACGTTCACGCTTGAAGCGAGTGTGACCGTGGGGCGAGGCAAAGTCGTTCCGGCCGGAGAGGTCTGGACGGTCGTGCGCGTCCAGAAGCCGGCTGGCGTGCTTATCGTCACGAGCAAGAACGCGGCGGGAGATTTCCTTCTGCGTCAATACGAGGGACTTGCCATCTCGGGTTGTTTGAAGACCGAGGGGCGCGATACGAGCAAAGACTAGTATCGTCAGCGCCCGATTGCGTGATACCTGCCCGCCCATTCCAGACATTGGAGTGGGCGGGCATTTCTGCCGCCGCGCACGGCGCCGTGCAGCGAAAGGCCCCTTGGTTGCTGCAGCTTTCCAGCGAGCGGCATGCCGAAGTCGGCCTATCCTCACAAAACAACCCGCGCCCAGGGCGCATCGACCAGCCGCTTACGCGGCTTTTTTTATTTCTTCCCCGCGGGATGTCACTCCCGTCCTGGGTAGTGCTCCCGCCTTATCCAGGAGCACCTTATGGATCTAAATATCTGGGCCGCAGCGGAATATGCGATCGGTCACCCGTTCTTCTTCCTGGAAGGCCAGCGCGTCATCTGCAATGGCTATCCTGGCATCGTTGCGCAGATGTACGACAGAGGCATCGTCGAGGTTCGCCTCGGGACCGGGCGGGTCTGCTGTAGCGCCGCCTATCCGGACGTCTACCCAGATCCGCTGGATCTCATCTGGCGAATGGAGCCGCCGGTGGACCGGCTGACCCTCTTTAACCGGACGGGCCGCGAGTTCATTGCTCTTCGTCGTGTGGGCCGCAAGTGGGTGTCTGAAACAGGGGAGACCCATCAGCGCTGCGAAGCCGCCATGCGTGCGGCGGAGCAGTACGCCCGTGTGCGCATTCAGACCGAGGTGGACGAGCGCACCTCGCGCTTAACCGCTTATCTCCCTGTCAGCCCAGCGGGTGCGCCGGCCTCGGCGCTTCATGCTGCCTCAGCCGGGATGCTTCCATGACCATCTCATCTGCCTCTTTCGCGCAGTACGTGGAGGAGCGCTTCGGCAGTGACGCCTCCCTCAAGATTGAATTCAGCGACCTCGACGGCCGCCGGATGTCGCTCGAAGAGGGCGATACGCTCTACAAGGCGCTCGGCGACGACTGCCCCGATCTGGTCTCGGTCTTTCCTGATGGCCTGTCTGCGACCGTCTGCACGAACTACGCGATCCACGTTTTCCGGGCGTTGCCTGACCGCGTGGTCATCGTCGGCTTTGCCAACGTAGACAACCCGACCTCGCGCGCCGAACGGGAAGAGTTTCATCCCGAGGGCCACGACTTCGCCGTTGTCGATGACCGCTTCGTGGTGGACCCCTGGGTTCGCCTTGTGGCCGGGGTTTCGCAACAAATTTGCTTCGACATTCACAACGAGCGCGATGCAGCTCTCGTCCTTGACCTGTATGGACCTCGCGCGTGCTGGAAGCACCTGAGCGAGGTCATGCGATGCCATCTCACTCCAGGAGTCCGCCATGCCGACCCAGCAACAAGTGTTCCACCAGGTTCAACGCAATCTCGCTGACGCAAACCTGACCTTCATGGATCTGGTGCGCGAAGGCATGACCCGCGAGGAGCTCGCCCGCAACATCGAGCGGCGTCCGAGCCTTTGGGAACGCTACGCCGGGTTCCTCGACGTGCTGCCGAGCAGCGCTGCACAACCGGTCGCGGCGTGACTGTCACGGCCAACGCGGAAGGAACGTTTCGTCCCTGACGGAGTGACCGCCGCACTACGGTTTCATCCTGACCGAGCAACGCTCGGATCTGCATTATTGACCCTCACGGGGTGCTCCCGGCGAGGGCGCCCCCCGTTCTTTTATGGAGCACGTATGACGAAAATCTATAAGGCAAACGAAAGCTTCTGCGTCTGGCACGGCGCAGGCAACTGCGACAACACGACTTCCGATCTGCGGGAAGCGCTGCATATCCAGGCTGACCTGATCGCTGACGGCCATGAGCCGGTCTACATCCTCGATCAAAACGATATCGTGGTTGATGGTCCGTATCGGAAGAGGCTGCGAATAAACGTCCAGCAGCTGACCGCGCTGCTGTCGTCTCCGGGCGATGAGGACCTGGTTGGGTTGTATAGCGTGGAGTTCTCGCAGTACCTTCGAGATCGAAAGAGCCTGCGCCAGGAGAAACTAGCCGAGGCGGCACTCAACATCTTCCGTGCGCGGCACGGTATTGAGCACGGGGAGAGATTCAACATCGAGGTGGTTGACCCATTTGGCCGCGTGATCGAAGCGGATGCCGATTTCACCGATTTTTGTGAAGGCGCCGTCGAGAAGATGGCCGAGCCGTTGACGTTTTTCGTCGACGACGCCATCAAGCCGGGAAGCGCCCTCGAGACAGTGCAACGTGTCGCGTCGGTGCAGATGCAGGATGTCGTAGGCGACTACGACGTGCCGGCCACAGTGCCGGAATGGTCGTGGGTGGAGGAACACGCCAGCTACAAGCACCTGAAGAACGGGGAGCGCGGAACCTGGGAGTTCGTGCTCAACCTGAGTTGCGAGTACACCGGCGATATGGGGCGTCTCGCGCCGGTCATCAATGAAGCACTGTCGTTGGGTGTTTCGTATCTCATCATCCATCAGGGAACCTAAGAGATTGCGAGCCTGGGGCTTCGAAGCGGAGCCTCTGGCCGGATCAAAAGACCGGTCTTTTTCAACACCTTTCCAGCGGGACTGCGGCGATTTCGCCGGTACCCTATCGGAATCACCCGCGCATCCGCGCATCGACCAGCTCGCTAAACGCGGGCTATTTTTTTGTCCCCACGGGAGCCAACTCTCCCTCGGGAGCCGGCTCGCATATCTGGAGCCGCCATGACCTCGAAGTCGCTTTCTCCCGTTTCCGCCGTGACTGTATCTATCCGTAAGGGTAAAGCACGCCACGGTGAGACAAACACGTATCAACTGAATGGCTCGACGCTGCGCGACATTCTTGTCGACGGCCGCTGGGTCACTGTCGTTGTCTCGCCGGAAGGCAAGGCTGCGCAATCCAACTGAAGGGGTCACCCTTCTGACACCGAGGATCTGCCCTCCGGGGCGATCCTCCTTCACACAGGAGCATCGAATTGACTCTCATCCAGAAGGTGTATCATCGGCTGATGAAGACCTTCACCGTACCCAATGGATGCGACATCACGGAGATCGTCACCGACAACGGTGTCACGGTTTACGTAGCAGCGTCCATTCCTGCCGAAGTCATGCAGGCGTGGCACAAACGGCTGGAGCGGCGGCTGGCGCAATCCATCAAGGAAAGTGCCGCTGCGGACGAATCGCTCGACCGACTTCTCAAACAGCAGAAGTAACGAAGGTCTTTTCACATGGATACCTCGCGTTTTCCGCGAGGCACCGTGTTGCTCTGCTACTTCCCCTACGACGACGCCCCTGACCGGCCCGGCCCCGACCCGCATTACTGCATGGTCGTGGACGAGTTTCAGCACAACGGTAAGGAATACGTCGCCGTCTGCTACGGCACCTCATCTTTCAGCGAATCGCTTTTCGCCAAACACGACAGCCGCGTGCTGACGGTTGGCAGGCAATTCATTTCTGGAATTGATATGCCGAAGGATCGCGGCAATTTTGTCGCCGATCGAGTAGCCATTCTCCCCGTCACTGACCAATGGATCGTACCGACCGTTCGCGGCCGGCTCGAATTCCTGCGTCGTGCCAAACGGGAAAGTGACGTGCAACATGCGCGCCTCTATGCTGAATACATGAAGCTCGAAAAGGTCATGATTCATGCAATGACGATTGCAGCGAAAAGCTTCTCCGTCACGGGAAAGGTTGGTCTCCCCGTGAAGGATTCAGATCGCTGATTCCCCAACACGACAGACACTGTCGCTGCTTCACGCAGTAGAGCGTCCCGCCGCGGTTTCGCCAAACGACGCGATCATCTTCCTTCTATCGACCGCCTGATCGGCTTGCCTTTCGGCAGGACGCGTCTTGACGTTCATTTTCAACTATTCCCGGTGGGGCGATCCCCACGGGACGCTCTCCGGGTTTTCTCTTTTCTGGAGAGTGTCCATGTCTTACAACGATCTCATCGTCAAATTCAAGCAAGCGCAACTCGTCGCAAGAGAGGCGTATGCCGCGGTGGCCGTGGCCGAACACATTCTGCGTCCTGACCTCGAAAGCTATTTGTACGCGGCAAAGGTCCGCTCGGAGCACGGCGTGAAAACTGAGTTGTACGGTTTCTGTTCCGGACTGGCGGAAGGTCTAGTCTGGGACGCATCGCGAAAGCTTGCACCAGCCGGAAGCAAGATCGACATCGCCCGCGACGACGAGATGAAGGAAGCAGGTCTCGACATCCGTGAGGCGTTGGAGAGGGGCGCAATTCCCGACCTTGACGGCTTCTGGACGTACCTCGAGCGAAAGTTCGGTGGTGACACCGGCCGACGTGTCGCTTATCAACAGGCCGCGAAGGCGATCATCGACGGTTTCTTCTTGCGCCCGGATACAGAAATCCGTCGCGTAGGTGGAGGGGTCGTGATCAACGCGTCCGTTGGCAGCGAAGCGAGCTACGTAAATCGCGGATTGCGTCGCATCAGTACCTATTCAGATCAACGCGTCGCGGCACTCCTCCAGGGGCTTCGCGCATTCGCCCGGAAGTCCGGCTTTGCGCAGCTCGCCGAAGACTGCAACAGGGGAAGCATCGTGCGAGACGACTACGCTTCGCGCGACAAGCTTTCGCTGTCCGGCCTCGAAGTCACGCGATTCAACGACAAATGGCAGTTCAAGTTCGCATCGCAAGTTGGCGCCGCACTCGAAATCTTCATCAGCGAGTTCGGCGCAGAGCATCTTGCATCTCGCGCCAATTGACGGGAGGCGACATGTATCGACATCACGTCGTTCGCTTCTCGCGGCTGATTTATGAAACCAGCCGTTTCAGCGAATCCGATCTGCTGCTTATCGTCCGTTCCACGGATTGCTACTCGCCCCGTTATCGGGCTGCCGCGCTGCGACATCTGGTCATGGGCGCCCCGTTGTCGGTCACTCTTGGCCGGCCGTTCGCTGAGCGTCGTCGGCTGGTACGCGTGCACTACGCCGCCTGAGCGTTTCTAACTTTCTCAACCATGCAAGGCCCGCTTCTGGCGGGCTTTTCTATTCGCAAAGGACCAATCATGCAGAAAGTCGTTCTGTATATGCCCGTTCCCGGCCAGAGGGTATCTGCGGTAGGCCAATGGGTGCATTGCTCGCCGGCGCTCATCAGCGCGGGCGTCAGTTGCGCCGACACTCCCCGGCGGGTTTGCCATTGCAAACCCGAGAGTGGTGGTCATGACCACTTCATCGTTCATGCGTCTGCACCTGACTTACAGCGCGACGACGCTCACGCATTCAAGAACTTCCATCGACTGTTGTGTGAACGATTTGACTACGTGCACGACGATAAGGACTGGCGGCGCGATCAACTCTCGCTGATAGAGCATATCGCTCGCCTCGCTGGCCCCGCATCCGCTGGGGGGCAACAGTGTCGCCGGCCATGGACGGATCTTGGCGAGATCGACCTGATAAGCGACGAGCGATTCACTGCGTGGGTAGTTGAATGGCGCGATACCGACGGTAAGCGTGGGTTCGAGGTGTTCGACGACCAGAACGAGCGTAACGCGGTGGCGGGAGCGACCGGTCCGGGCTTCGAAGTCATCTGCTACAGCGTGCTGTACGAAGTCGGCGGTTCGCTGAAAAGCGTTGCTCATTACGTCACAGACAACTCGCGGTTCGAGTAAGCGCAGATGCTGGCGGTAATCCGCCAGTGCCTCTCTTCCCGGAATTCACCTTTTCTCTTGGCTCGCTTCGGCGGGCCCTTTCTTTTTTGTCAGGAGCACTTCGTGGAACAAAATGAGCTTCTTTCGTTAGGCGACTGGTACGCACCGTTGCGCGAGCTGGAAAGCCTTGGTGCAAATGATATCGGCGTGGCGCATCAGGGCGAACTCGCCGCGGCGCGTCGTCGACATCTCGGTCAGTTCTTCACACCGGAAAACGTAGCGCGGTTCATGTGGGGTTTCGTCGACCGCTTCGATCCGAAGCGCAAGGTAAGCCTGTTCGACAACTCCGTCGGGTCTGGCCGTCTGCTGCAGTTTGCGAACCCCGAGCGCCACTCGATCTATGGCGTCGATATTCATGGTCCAGCAATCTCGGCCTGCCAGTCGGTGTTCGAGGCGGCAGGTTTCACGGTTACGCTCAAGCACGCTGGCATGGAGGATCTGCGCCCCGCGAACTTTGACGTGGCACTCATCAACCCACCTTTCTCGTTGCATCTCGAATCGCCGCATCTGTATGCGTTTGACTGCACCACGTGGGGCCGCTATGGCGCCAATAAAAGTGCGACTTCGCATGAATACTCTCTCACACAGGCACTCGGTGCTGCGAATGTAGTTGTCGCGCTTTTGCCGCTGACGTTTGCCGAAGAGGTTCTGGGCGCGATGCATGCGCATGAGAGTTGCTGGTTCAAGGCAGCGCGTCGGGTGGCGGGTTTCTTCGAACTGCCCGATGACGCGTTTCAGGTCGAGGGCGCAAACGTCCGTACAGCGGTGTTGGTGTTCGACCGATACCGCGATTGCCCCAGCGATTTCATCCGGCAACCGGCCGATCTTTCGCAACGGGCGCCGTTCGTCAGCCTGCATTGGGAGGAGAGGGTGTTTGATCGTCCGAAGCTCGGCCTGCAGACGCTTGACGACTCGATGCCGGTGATCACTCGGGCAGTGACAGGCAGCAAGAGCGTCTACATTGCGCACGATGGCCGACGCATTGGCCTAAGGTTCGAGTGTGGATTCACCGAAGCGATGGTCATGAACGCGATTCTGGAAAAGCCCATCTTCTCGCAGGACGGTCATCGTTTGCCGAAAGGCTTGAGGTATGCCGGACAGGGGATGCTTGATCTGGAAACGTACTATGCGCAGGACTGTCCTGTATCGGCGCTTCACAAGCTCACGGACCGGATCCGTGAGGCTGGTGGGCAGCCGGTGTATCAAGCGGGCTTCCTTGAGCACTTCGAGCGCGGTATGCGGCGCTCGCAGCGGCAGGCGACGCCGTTGAGGCACGTGGTCTACACGAGCGGTGCAGGTTCGGCCGAGGTCGTGACTGGCGTGGCGCGAGCGACCCACAAGGTCGATGAGCGGAAGTGGGGCAGCGCGCTGATCCGTGAGGGTGACGAGTTCGAGTTCCGCCGCGTTAGCGACGGGCGCTACGCGTTCCAGCTGCATGGCGTCTCGTACGGACTGGCCGTGGATGAACTGAATGCGCGATTCATCGTGCAGAACGTGAGTCAGGGCTGGGAAGTGGCTCATGAGGGGGTATCGGCGCGTTATCCGAAGCTTGCGAATCAATGGCGCGATCGCGTGGTGTCGTTAGGGATCGACAAGTGGCTCGACTGGGGGTTTCAGGTCGATGATGTCGTGGAGACAATGATGAAGCCGAGTGGCTGCATCATCGCGTGGGAACAGGGTTGCGGCAAGTCGCGCCTTGCGCTCGCATTAATCCTTCTGTCGAACGTGAAGCACGGCCTCATCGTTGTTGAGTCCCGGTTGATCCGCGAGATGCTTGCCGAGATCTCCCAGTTGCCGATCGACATGAATGACGTCCATGTGATTCAGGACGCTTCGGATATCGACCGGCTTGCGCGGTTTAATCTCATCGCATACGAGCGGCTTCGTATGCCGGTGGATCGCGCGAGATCGAAGCGCGTTACCTACGCGCATCGACTGCGTCGCCGTATCGGCCTGCTGGTGGCTGATGAAGGCGAGCGGCTCGCCAACCCGACGAGCGATCAGAGCCGCGCGCTCTGGCAGCTTTCGGCTCGACGTCGTTTTGTGCTGACCGGTAGTCCGATTCCGAACTACCCGCGCGACGCGTTTGGTCTCGTGGCGTTCACAGGAGGCGATGGCACGGCGGCGCAGCCCTACGGCTACCGTCGCGGTTATCTGGAAAAGGCATGGCTGAACTCCGCGGAATACGCGGTGCGCGGCATTGACCGGTTTCGTGATGACTTCGTTGTCACTGAGTGGGTAACGTGGGAATTTGCCGAGAATCTGCAGGATGGCGCGAAGCGCGAGGTGCCAAAAATCGGAAACCTCTCGTTGTATCGCCAGATGCTGGCACCACAAATCAAACGGAGGCTGGTCTGCGAACCGGAGGTGGCCCGCCACATCCAGATCGATGAGCCTGTAATCAAGGTGCATGACATCGATTGGGACGCCTCGCATCTGTCGTTATATCTGCGTGCGGCGGACGAGTTTGCGCAGTGGTATCGCAAGGGCCGTGGTGACGAGGGAAAGTCAAGCAACCTCATCACCATTCTCGCGCGGCTGCGAGCTGTGCATTTCGCTGCCAACTATCCACAGTACGGGATGGAGGGTGTCGGCTTGTACGCTGGCGTCACTACGAAGCAGGAAGCGGTGTTGACCCGGTTGCGCGAAATCGCGGCGGAAGGCAAGCAGGCGATTGTTTTTGCGGAAAACCCGGGGGTACTCAACCTGATGGCGCGCACGCTTAGCGCTGAGGGGATCGAGACCGTGCTGTTTCATGGCGAAGTCCCGATCACGAAGCGCGTGAAGGAGAAGGATGAGCGGTTCCTGACCCGCAAGGCGACGGCGCTTCTATCAACGAAGGCATCAGGCCGCGCCGGATATAACCTGCCCAACGCTGACTACGTCCTGTTCTATGACAGATCGTGGACATGGCGGGCGGAGTATCAGGCAATGCGGCGCGCGCTGCGCTGGGACAGGCAAGGCACATTGACAGTGGAGTATTTCCATTTGCCGGGCAGCATTGACGTGTACCAGGACCAGATGGTTGCGCACAAACGAGACTCCATGCAGGCGGGGCTCGACTGGGCGACACCTGAACTGGATGACGAAGCGTTTCTCCACATTGATACGCTTCTGGACAGTTTTGTCGAGGACCTCGCGAAGATGCGCGGAATGTCGAAGACATACGAGATGCGTCAGCGTCTCAAGGAGGCTGCGTGAAAGACTCAGGAAAAGCAACCGTAAGCGTTGGCGAGACCGAAGTGTCGGTGAAGCGGGAAGGTTCGAGTAAAACGTCGGTGGCCCTGATTCTTGGAAAGTTCGAGAAAGAAGGGGTTCTGATCGTCGCATTGGACCGGCTCGTGCATCAGCCGCACGAAGGCAGTCTAGGAGAGTGGTCGGTGAGTGGTGCAATCACGACCATACTCAGCCGCAGTTCGACTCAATCGTAACCCGATGGGATTCCCGCGCACGCGCGGGGGTCCCGCAGGTCAGCCCTTTGAACCCAACCCGGCTCATCCAGTGCCGGGTTTTTTTTTGGCCCGCGGGAGCGGGTAGATCCGGAGACGCGCGGCCGTCAGGACAAAGATCTTCTTGGGTGATGCGTTACGCGAGTATGTATCGCGCCACTAACCAGATTGCATACACGGAGAACGTGCAAAGTGAACAACTACAGCCGGCGACGTGGTTAGCACGGCGCGCAGTTTGACGCGGGCTCGTCCCCGGCGATAGGCTCGTTGAACACAGGGCTGTCGTTCCCGCCGCCGCTTTTGTTCACGTTGGGCGTGACCGGGAACCAGTGAAAGTCCTCCGAGACCTTGCGCGCGTTGTTCGCCAGGTGAACCGCCTCCTCGAACGTTGTGTCCGGGTCCAGCCAGACCCGTGCTTCTTCCACGGTCAGCACCAAGGGGCGCCGGTCGTGGACATCGAGCATCCCTCCAGCGGCTGCATCCGTGACGATCACGAAACCGTCCACCACGCCAGAGTGCTCGGTCGGCGGAGCGTCGGGTGTCTCGGGCTTCACGCTGCTCAACCCGGCGAAGAAGATGGGCGGCCCGTCGTTCGACTGGATGAAGTACGGCTGCTTGCGCTTGCCGACGGCCAACCATTCGTACCAGCCGTCCGCGGGGACCAGGCACCGGCCGGATCTGAAGAGGGCCTTCCAGGTGCTCGTCGACGCCTTATCGAGACGTGCGTTGACCATCATCGGGACTTTGCGCGCCACGGCCCACGGCGGCCGGAACCCCCACACTTCCAGATGCGGCCCGTCCGGCTTCAGAATGGGCTGCTTCGTGCCCGGCGAAACGTTCCAGCTTGGCCGAAACATTTCCGCACGTTCCCGGAATCTCGGATCATCCGCGTCCGACATCAGCGGCTCAAGGTAGAAGAGGTCCTTCTGACCGCGACTGTAACGTCCGCACATGGCAAACCCCTGCTGTGAAAACGATAGGGTAACCCACGCGAAACGTCGAGCGGCCGGCGCGGCTCTATGATGACGAATCCCGCGCTGCTCGTGTCACGCCTTGCCGAGCGCGTTGCTCAGGCGATTTGTCGAAAGCGATAGGCTTGCTCGGGAGCTCGACGATGTAGCTGCTCGTGATTGGCGGCTGGGCGGATGCCGTGGCGCGGCCGGCGACGCGGGCTTGGGCGCAGCGGCGGCGGTCAACCAGGACAGAGCCCCTGAGACCGTTGGCTTCAGAGTGGATCGTTTTGATGCGGGCGGTTGGACGGACATGGTCTTCGCTGAACATCGCGCCCAGAAGGGAGAACAAGGAAACACTGTCGAGGTCTTTCTCAAACACAGAGAGAAACCTGTCCGCCTTCACGACGAGAGACGTGTCGAACTTCTTGGGGCGGTCAATGCGCGCTTTCGATGAAACGATCACGTAGGAACGGTAGTCAGCGATCTCCGGAGCCGATTTGATCGTTCGGATAAACGCCTTAAGCACCAGGGCGTGTCGTTTGTTCTGTTCGAGCGGAGAGGCCATGCCGTCGTACTGTCGGCCATTCCAGCGCAGAAATTCACCGTCCTCTGTGATCTTGACCCCGCGTGAAACCCGTTTGCTTTCCAGAACCCATATACGGTTCGTTCTGAATCAGCAGGTGGTCGATCTGCGCTACGCGGCCGTCGTCAAGCTCGAAGCGGAGGTCGTGCAGGACCATCGTGTTCTTGCTTTCGCCCAGATGGAAGTCGATCTCATAAGCAGTGTCATGTTCGCCGCGCCGACCGGCCTTCAACGCGCGAATCTCCTGATCGACCATCGCGCGCGTGGTAGGCGACAGGCCGGGTAGTCCAAGAATCGCAGAAAGGGTTTTGAGGGACGTCTCTTTGTCGTCCGCAGACTTGATTATCATTTTCGTGCGCTGAGCGATTGGTCGATCGAACGAGTCTCACATAAGGGGTGGAGGCTAAATCGGTGAAAAGCCATATCAAAAAACGCACCTTTCGCCCATTCGTGCGCCCTTAAGTAACTTACCCTTAGTCGATCACCTGCGTCTCCTGACGCATCGACCTCCGGCGCACGCCGACAATCCATCGTTCAAAGCCCCTCGGGACCTCTCCCGATCGGGTGCAGGTCTCCGTTTCTGGAGAAACTGCCGCCATGACCAATCCCTACCTTGACGTTCGAGTTGCTTTTGCGCTCGCCAAAATCGCCCTCATCGTTGACCCAGACGATGACAGCTATGAACAGCCGCTCGGCGAGGCCCACGCTTTGGGGCTTCGCGACGGAGAGGACGCCCCCCCGTATCCCTCCGTGCCGGCGTTCTTCGCGGATGAGCCGGCACTGGCGCGGATGTGGACTTTGGGCGTTCAGGAGCAGGAAGAGAGGGAGGAAACGTCCTGTATGTGTTCTTTCTGTTTCAAGGATCATCAGCTCTGGGACTGCCCTCATCTTTGACGGGGCAGGTCCCTGATTTCACAAATGGCACCTGAAAAGGCGCTTTCTACCTGGCCGGCGCAGACGTCGGCATCCTTGCTAACCCTATCGGGACTCAATCCCGACAGGGGATGAGTTCCGTTTCCGGAAAACTCGTCATGCAACAAACCATTCCCCTTAATCGCATCAAGGTCCTTTCGAACCCGCGTAAGTATTTCGACCCGCTGAAGATGGCAGAGATGGAGGCTTCCGTCAGGGAAACGGGCGTGATCCAGCCGATCCTCGTTCGCCCCTCCGACGATGGCAACTTCATCGTGATCGCCGGCGAGCGTCGCTACCGGGCCGCTATGACGGTACACGGCGAGCTCTATGAGATCCCGGCAATGGTGCACGACGTCGATGAAGCCACGGCTAAATCGATGGCTCTGATCGAGAACATCCAGCGCCAGGATATGTCGCCCGCCGAAGAGGCGGTATCCGCAGCCGAACAGGTAGGCCTTCTCAAGGGTGACCGGGATGAAGCCGCCCGGATACTCGGTTGGAACCGCCAGACGCTCGACAAGCGACTGGCGTTGATGAACTGCACGCCGTCCGTCCTCGAGGCGCTGACGAATCGCCAGATTCTGTTGGGTCACGCCGAGTTGTTCGCGGCGTTCACCAAGGAGAATCAGGACAAGTTGCTGCCGGTCATCATCGCTGAAAAGCGTTCGATTGCCGATCTCAAGACTGTCCTGGAGCGTGCGGCCTGCGCGCTGTCGGCGGCGATCTTCGACAAGGCGGATTGTGCGGCGTGCCCGCACAACTCCTCTGCTCAGTCTGAAATGTTTGGCGAATCGATCGCGACAGGAAACTGTACGAATCGGGGCTGCTACAACGACAAGACCGAGAAAGCGCTCGAAGCACAAGTCGAGAGCATGAAAGACGAGTATCCGGTTGTGCGGATCGTTCGCGCTGGCGACAACGAAACCCGTGTTCAACTCACAGCCGATGGCCCGAAAGGCGTCGGAGCGGAGCAGGTTGTCGCATGTCACGGCTGCCAAAGCTACGGCGCCGCCGTGAGTGGCCTTCCCGATTCGTTGGGTAAGGTCTACCGCGGTCAATGCTTCGATACCGTTTGCAACATGAAAAAGGTTGCGGCGCGCATCAAAGCTGAAAAGGCTGCACAGCAACCGGCATCGCCCGCTGCAAGCAAGGCCGCGACTGCTCCAGCAAAGAAGGTTGCTGGTGCCGCCGGTGCTGCACCTGCGCCGACGCAGGCCGCAACCGTCGTGTCGGAGTCCGAGCGGGTGAAAGCCTATCGGGTGAAATTATGGCGGAAGGCGCTGCGTAAGGACATCGGGCTCGATCATGGTCTCGCTCGCGAGTACCTGATTGGTCTGGTCATGACCGGCCATGCGCGTGACATCGACGGCCCCGCGTATCGCGGGCTTCTGGCGAAAGGCCTGAAGCTCGAAGTGCAAGAGTCCGATATCGCGGAAGCGATCAACGTCGTCAAAGGTGTTCCGTCCGATCGCCAGGTGGCTCTCATCACCGCGATGCTGTTCACCGCGATCGAGGGGCTGGCTGTTCACGCTCTGACGGCGCTGTGCAGGGCGCATGGGCTTGATTTAACGAAGCACTGGAAACTCGACAAGGAGTTTCTGGAACTCGTAACCAAGGCCGAGATGATGGTGATCGCAGACGAACTCGGCATCCGCGCCGCGCTCGGCGAGAACTTCAAAAAGGTTTTCGCGAAGTCCAAAGGCGAAGTCATCGACGCGCTGCTCGCGGTTGAAGGCTTCGACTACACGGGCAAGCTACTCAAGATCCTGCAATTCTGATCGGCTATTGCGATCGTCCTCAAAGGCTGCGCGGTCTCCGATCGTTCGCCTCTCTTTTCTTATGCCGCCTTCGCGCGGCTTCCACTTGATTCAGGAGATTCTCTTTATGTTCCAGACTCTGGAGGCGCTCGTTCGCGCCATTTCGAAACTTAACCTCACCTTGCGCATGGACGGAGATCAGATGGTCGTGGTCGTTGTGCCAATGGGGGAGGGCAAGGATGCAGCCCTGCGTCAGCCGCTGATCATCACCGGCCTGCCCAACGAACTCGATGAGGGTTTCGTGGCGGCGGTCCAGTCCTACAGCGCTGCACACCGTTCGCTGTCGGAGCAGGTCGAGGCGACCACCGCGATCCTTCAGGAGGCGGAGAAGTCCCAGGCCGGCAAGGGGCAGAAGGCATTGCAGAAGAAGTCGACACCGGCTCTGCCGGCGCCGTCCAAGTCGAAGCCTGGTCCGGATGATTCGGACGAGGACGAGGACGACGATAGCGGCACGCTCGGCGACGTAGGCGGCACTCAGGTGACCGATTCCAATGCGACTGCAACGTCGCCGGTACCGGACGCAAGCCAGGGTACCGATTTGCAATCTCTCCTTATCTGAGGTGAACGATGGCGCTCTCTATCTCTGCTGTCACGCGGATCTTTCTCTACAACGGCATGCAACTGCTGGACCCAGGTCCGTCGTTCTCGCCGGAAGCCGTCCGTGATCTCTACACCGCGCAGTATCCGGAACTCACGACCGCTTCGGTCGACGGTCCGGAAGTGAGTGGCGAGACCATGACCTACAAACTCGTCCGCGCGGCGGGTGCTAAAGGCTCCCATGCGTAAAGCGACCCTGCTAAAGATGCTCTCCGAACCGGATAGCTTCCTCACCGCTCAGCCGCCCGAAAGGGCGGTTTTCATTTACGAGGATGAAACAAAATCATGCTCTTCGATCCTGCATCGCATGGTCTCGGCCTCGCTGACGAACCAGGCGTCGCCTGGAAATCAGAACGCCCTGCGGTTACCCGCCGTCGATCTGCCGTTGATTTTCTGACACTGCCCGCAGTGTCGCCCGAAGTTCCGGCCACCGCCTTTCTGAAGTGGCGAGAGCCTGGGAAACTCACCGAAACGATTGAGCGTCATTTCCGCTATGGTCCGTTGCGCGCACATGACGTGCGCAATCCAACCAGCGCGGGCGATGCGTTCCAGCAGGCGTTTTTTGCCTGGTGGGGCCGTCAGAGCAATGCATCCTTCCAACGACTGACTTTCCTGCCGGTCCTGATGGATTCGGCCGCGGTTGTCGAAACGTTGCAATTTACGGACGACGGCGACAACAGCGACGATCCTGCACCACTGTTTCTTGCGATCGAAGTCCCCGAGGAAAACTGCTACGAGCTTTCACCGGGGGCTGGCGAGCTTCGCGCAGCGCATCCGATGTTGATGCGCTCGGTGATGGAGACAATCCGTAACGCCTCGAATCGCACGCTGTACCTGCGCGATCCGGAGTGGTTCTGGTCCGAGTATGAAGTCTGGTATTTCGATGGTGATCTCCCTACGGACGAGGAAGCCAGGGAACATCTGGCCGAGCGGTTCGACGGACCCGATGAAGTCGAAAGCTACCTACCTTCGACGGTGCGTGCCGAGCTTGCTCCGGAGGATGTGTTCTTCACCGGAGAAATGAAGGACGCCAAGGCGTTTTATAAAGGCGCTCTGAAAGGCCCCGAGCTGATGCGCTTGCGCAACCGGCTCAAAGGCCGCGCGCGTCGCGTCTGCACCGCGTTGATGGACCTGCAATCGCTGATGGCGTATTGCCCGAAGCGCAGTCTGATGCAGTTCAAGTATTTTTCCAGGAATGCTTACGAAGCCTGCTCGCTTGTCTGGGAGCACAACCGCTTCACCGAGGAATTTGTGGATATCCACTTCGACGATTGCGGCAGCAATGGCGCGACGACGTATCCCGGCTTCATCCCTTTCGAAACCAATGCCCGTGCCATTCGTACACAGTACGAGAAATGGGCGCGTGCAATCAGGATCCTGCAAAGCCTCGACACGCTGCTGTCGCTGGTAAGCAGGTAAAACCCATACTGGAGTTCCCATGAATCAGATCGTGACTGGCGCTGTCGGCGCCGATGTTGCCTTGTCGTCGGCGATGCTGCTGTATGGCAAACCGAATAGTGACCCGGAGTATGCGACGGTTCACGAAATCCTGACTGATCCGAAGACGTCTCGCCCGATCATCGGTGCGGGGCGCCCTCTGACGTGCGACGCGCTCCTGGGCGCTGTCCGCAGCCTTGCAAAAGAGGCCTCGCCGGCAACGGAGTTTCTTCCGGCAACGGTCCTCGGCCTTTCGATGGTCGCGGTGACGTGGTGGTGTCCGCCGACGCAACGCCGCGTGTTCTTCGAATGTGAGGAACTCGGCAACCGTTCCGCGGTGGTACCTCATCCTGGCCTGATCTTCCGAGCCGGGTCCAACGGGTTCCGTGTGTTCGCAGTGAAGGGTAGCGAACGCCCGAAAGCCGATACGCCGATTTTCGAGCCTCCCTACTTTAATACCTGGGACCATGGAAGCATTTGCATCGGCACAGCCTCAGTGCCCAAGCGTATCGACGTCGCTTCGATTCCCGGTTGGGAAGCGGGCTTCTTTGATTCCGCATTCACGCATCCGAACGTGGGCGGCAAGCGGTTGAGCTACCCGAACGGCGAGTTCGCCTTCTGGCGCGACATGCTCGACGGCAAGTTCTCCGGTGGCTTCCCTGAAGAAACGCTGGTGCCGATGAAAGTGACTGCAAAGCAGATCGTATGCGGAGGTGTCGCATGAACGCGATCGATTCGCTTCTGCAGACGTCTTTTCCGAGCGTGATGGTGCCAATGCGCGAAAGCGTCGTGGCACTTGATCGACCGGGCGAGCGTTTGCTCATCGCAGCTGACGGCGTGTATCTCGAAGTCGTCCGTTCGTGGATCCGTGTGGTTCGTCGTATTGCGAAATACGACGTTGCCACGGCGATCCCGTACGGCCGTGTCGACGCAGTTACCCAGCAGCTCTGTGGGCCGGTGCCGCCGCAACTCATCGCGGAGTTTCGTGCGATGGCTCGCAAGGACCATCCGGTTGAGGTCATGGCGTGGATTGTGTGGAACGCGCTGACTGGCGCATTCCGCATCGTTCAACTCACGGCCAGGTCGCAGGGGTCCGGTCACATTGAGGGCTATCAGCGGCCGGATCTTGCCGAGGGTGAGCATCTCGTCGTTGACTGTCATTCCCACGGGGCTCACGAGGCGTACTTCTCGCCGACTGACAACGACGATGACGTGTTCGATGTGAAGTTCGCGTTCGTGCTCGGTGAGTGCGGTAGCGATCGGCCGTCGACGGCCTTCCGGCTTTGCGCGAAGGGAATTTTCGAGAAAAGCGCGGTGCCGCTGTCGTGGCGTAGTGTGCTTGGTGCGGAGGTGGCGTGATGGCTGACGCAATCATTCACTCCTTGCCCCAGCAGATGCAGCGCCGCGCATGGAAAGTCGTGGTCGTTGGTGCGGGTGGTACGGGTAGCGCATTTCTCCCGAACCTCGCGCGCCTGCATCACGCGATGGTGGCGCTCGGTCATCCGGGCGGCATCGAATGTGTGGTGCTTGATGACGACACCGTGAGCGAAACCAACGTTGGACGGCAGGGGTTCTATCCGTGCGACGTTGGCCAGCACAAGGCACTGCTGCTCGTCAATCGCCTGAACCATCTGATGGGGACCGCATGGAAAGCGGAACCCGTGCGGGTGGATTCGCGCACGCGTCTGCGCGCGGACATCGTGGTCGGCTGCGTCGATTCGCGCAAGGCTCGCCATACGATTGTCAAGGCATCGGAGCGCGGGTCGGTCGACTATTACCTCGACTGTGGCAACGAGGTGGATCGTGGTCAGGTCTTCATCGGCCAAATCGGCAAGCCGAGGTTTGACAGATTGCCCCACGTGGGCGATCTGCTGCCTGAGTTGCTGGATGCGAAGAAAGACAAAGGCGACGACACGCCTTCGTGCTCGATGGCTGAAGCGCTCAGCAAGCAATCGCTGGTGATTAATCAGGCGATTGCCGTGCAGGCGTTCAACATGCTGTGGAGCTTCTACCGCACCGGTGCGCTGCCTTTCTCCGGCGTGTACGTGAACCTGGCAACAGGGCGCACAAATCCGGTACCAGTCAATCCTGAAGCATGGGAACGGTTCGGATACGTGCAGCCGCCCAAGCCTGAGCGCAAGCGTAGGCAGAAGGGGGCCGCATGATTACCGGTTTGAAGCAGATGGGCTGTGGCAATTGTGGCCACGAGGTGTTCAAGCTGTTCACTGATGACGAGACGCGCCGTATTGGTGTCGAGTGTCAGGGCTGCAAGGAAATCTCGTGGATTCAACCTGAGCCGTCGAAGCTGACCATCGAGTTCGGAGAGAACTCGGACGGTCGCATAGCCGTTTTCTGAAACCTACCGGCGGGCACGTAGCCCGCCGGGCTACCCCCGCCATTTTTCATGGAGTAACAATCGATGAATGAGCGAAGGGGTGTTGCAACTGGAGAGGACAATCGCACTAGCGACATCGATCGTACACATGCGGTCATCCAGTTCCGGTGCGCGGTGTCGTTTCCGCGCTTCTCTGTGGCGAAGGGCGAAAGGTGGTCGTTCGTGGTTTACGGAAAGCATCGCGAACGGCTCGCTGCCCTCAAGGAAGGTCGGCGCTTCGAGTTCGCCGGCGGCCTGTGCCTTGCCGAGGACGTGGAGCTGATCTACGAAGGGCCGAGCAACGAAGCGTATTCACGCGCGGCAGGATATATCCGCTGACGTGTTCTGTTGATGGCCGCGCAAGTGGCCATTTCTCTTTTAAAACTCCCGGTGGGGCTTGCCCCTTCCGGGGATGCCTCGCCTGTAATCAATGAGGTAAGTCATGGGTTCAACTGTCACAACGAACAAGCGGGCGGGTGCTTTTCGCAAGGCTGACGGCACGGTCATTTACGTGCTTTTCGAAGAGACCTACGAAAAAAACTGCTATCCGCATACGCCACAGTTCAGCGTAGCGGCCTTTGGTACGCGCGGCGATGTTCTCCAACGCATCTTCCAGCGCGCGAGTTCCTGCGAAGGCGGAATGTTGCAGTCAAGGGCAGGCACGATTCGCCCGGAAGCGTATATCGAGACGTGGAAGCAGCATCTCTCGAAACCCGGTGAGATCTATGATACCGAGATCGATCTGTCGATTGGCGAAAGCTACCGGTCGCCGATACCGCTCTCGAGCGTCGAGGAAATCCGGACCCTAATGGACTCCCGCGGATATGGCGCGCAGTTTGGCGAGATCAGAGCGGGCTCCCTCACGGTCTCGCTGCACGCGGACGTTGACCTTTTGCTCGCGCTATACGGGCAGGGCGCTCCGCTGTCTGCGTGGCGCGCGCTCGGGCGCGTACATTGTTCGAAGGTGCCGCTCACGGTCGACCCGGTCCGCAACGTGAAGGCAGACCGTATGCCGCGGGTGCGCGCTTTCCGGCTCGACGAGAACGAGCTCGTGGTGTCGATCAACGGGTCGCCACTTCGCCGCGCAGGGTGGGACTACAACGCCGTCGGCAGTTTCCTCGACCTCGCCTATGAGCACGAGTTGCATGCGCCAGGATGGGGAAAGACTGCGATTCCATGGTACCGCGCGCTGCTCCGGCAGGCGCCGCCGTTGCCGGCCGAGACGGAAGTCTTTATCCAGCGTGATCTCGAAGACGAGAAAGTGCATGGATGGCGTACCGAAACGCTGAATCGTGTCGCGGTGGCCGCAGGCGTCGCTGATGCCGATGGGAATGCGCCGATGGAATTTTGCTTCCAGTTGCACAAGCTGGGCGGGGACGAGCAGCGGTTGTATGACCTCCGCTCGATACCCATAGAGCAGGTGCTTTTTGAGGTGACGGACGAAGCGAAGGCGGAGCCGGCACAACAAGCGCCGGACGCGGCCGAGGACTGGCAGCGTGATCTCCAGCTTGCCTTCGAGCTGATCTGATGTAGTTCGGGGGCCGGTAGTCACCAGCCTCTCCCTTTAACGAACCGCCCCGCATTCGAGGGCGGTTTTTTTTCGCCTGCATTTGAGCGGCTCGCGGCGACGGCAGTCGGTCGGTCTCGAAAGCCATACAAAAACCGCGAGCTTTTGCCAACTGATCCTAGTCGGCCAGCAGATAGACTGGTCGCACTCCACGCGCTTTGGGCGCATCGACCGACGCTCGCATGCCCAGCATGCGTGCCGGGTTAGGTTTCTCTCCTTGCCGTCCCCATAGCGGCAAGTTCTCAGGCGCTTTGGCGCCTGCTTTTTTTTCATCCTTCCTTTTTCCCATCAGGGCAATCCGCCCTGCGGGAGCGGTTGCCCCAATTTCGATTGAGGCAACCATGTTCAACGTCACTTTCAAAGTCATTTTCAGTTTCGCTCTCGTGGCATCGCTCACCGGCTGTGCTGTGGGTGACTTCGGCTCGCCGAATGTCTATCAGCAGTACGACGTGGCGCGCGCAGGTTCGTTGCAATCGTGCACGGTGCTCCGGATCCGGCCGGTCGTGATCGATACGGGTACGGGCAACAACGCGCTCGGAACAGCCGTTGGTGCCATGGCAGGCGTTCTGGTTGGCGCACAGGTAAGAGGCCATCGGCGCGACCGCTCGCTCATCGAGCTCGCGCTGGGTGTCGCTGGCGGGTTCATCGGCCAGGGCATTGATGTTGTCGCTTCTCGCCGCGACGGTCTGGAGATCGCCGCCCGAATGAACGATGGGCGCGTTCTGGTTGTGGTGCAGCCGGCGGATCAGGCGTTCATGCCCGGTGAGCAGGTATACCTCGTGAGCAGCTATTCGGGGTTCCGCATTACGCACTGACTTTCACGCCGGCGACCGCCGGCGCCTTCTACTCGCGCGGCATGCGCTCCGGAAACGGAGGCATGCCGCGTCGCTTTCAGGTGTCTACCATGTTGAAAATTCCTCAGATTTTTTATGCGGATCGGCGCAGTGCCGGTGTGCTTGCCGATGCTGCCGTTCAGAACTGCGCGAAAGCGATCTTGCATAAAGTCGCGCGCGATCTTCGGCTTCGCGGCGATGAGCACGAGATCGTCAGTGAGCCTGCACGCCGCGGTTGCGGATGCCGCGTGTCATTGCGTACACCCAGCCTCATGCTGGATGTGACTAACATGCCCGTGAACCGGCCCGTTGCCGTATGTTTTCGTACGCGGCGGGGTCGCAAGGACATGGCGGGCGGTGGCGACAATGATGTGCCGCTCGCGCAACTCGATAACCGCGAAGAGTACGACGCGCTGCTCGGCGCGCTGCGTCTTGCGGCCGGACTCAACCTCGAAAAGCCGTAGGCGGCGAGATGGAGATTATCGATATCTTCGTTGAATGTCCTTCGGGCCTGAACCTGTCGTTTCGGGGTGCGCTCAATGCCGACTTGGACGAGATTGCCGTCTCCGAGCACCTCGCCTCGATTGTTCGCGCGTCGTGCGCACCGGGTGAAGACGCGGTGATCTCGGCGTTTATCAACGACCAGTGGCGAACTCTCGCCCTGAACGACCACGGTCGGTTTTCCGTGGCGCCGGCCGGCGCCGTCGAAGAGGCGGAACAGTCGGGCCTTTGGCGGAGGATCAGTCAGCCGATAGTCGCGCCGACCAGTGACCAGGCTCAGCAGCTTGGTCGGTTCCTCCATGCGCTGGCGGTTGCGTCGCTGGTTGGTGCTATCGGCTTGTGGCATTCCACAAGATTCTGGACCTCTGGTGATGTCTTGAGCGAGCTCAATTTGTGCATCGCCTTTGTGGTAACCTTTTACGTAGGATTACGTCTCACGAAAGGAGTGTGATCATGGGTTTTAGCTTTTTTGCCCTCGGCGTCGCCGTGGCCATCGCCGGTCTTGGACTGATCGTCGAGAACAATCTGCGCAAAATTGGCCTTTCGCGGCGTGCCCATCCGCGCACGCCGCACTGAAATTTTCCGGCATTTCATTTGCCGCAATCGCTAAGCCGCCCAATCGAGCGGCTTTTTGCTTGCTGGTGCCAGTTCATGCAGTGATTGCATAACTTCCCAGCTAGTCCGCCAAAGCGCACCACGCACTTAGCCGCCCAATGGGTGGCTTTTCGCATTTCTGGAGACAAAAAATGCAACGGGTAACACTCGCGGCTCCGCAACAGCCCGCTCACGCGGTCTATGGCAGATTTGACACGTCGGACAAGACGGTAGGCGAGGTTGTCGCGCATCTGGAGCGTCAGCTTCGCGCAGCGGAAATCGAGCCGGAATGGATCGATGTGGCCAATTTCGGTGGCGACGATTGCGAGGCGCTTTATGACCTTGCTCCGTCGGCGCCGTGGCCCGAAGGCGGGAGAGCCCGCAATCGGCTGGCGCTTTCGGTGTCGCGTGGTTCGTCCGAAGGATGGACGGTTCAGGTCGATCACGTCGCGTTCATTCAGAGCTCGCCGCTAACCGGCCATTGGAGCAGCGTTGATCGTAGAAATAAAAAGTGTTGGCGGGAAAGGCGTCACGATTTTGGCGTGGATTCTGCGATGTGGGATGGGTCTGTCAGAGTTACTACGGCCGTGGCGCTGGGCGGCTTTCACTTATTTGTCGTGGCGCTGGCGGAGGCGTGACCTGCGCACTCGGGAATTGCGGGCGAATGGTCTCTGATAGCTGCAGTAACAAACTGCCGTGCGGGGAGCGCTTCCGACCGCCCCAGTGCCCGGGCGGATTCCGTCCCCTGGCAATGATCCGACTGCTGGCGGTGATTGAACGGAGGCTAGCCGATCGGGCGGGTGGCTGCGTCGTCACAACCACAATGACGAGGCAGCGTAAATGAACAAGCTCGCACTGAAGGATCCAGATGACTCGCCTCGAATCCATCGACTTCCGAACTATCAGCTTGACATTTCGTTGTGCGAATCACGATCAACGAAAGATGGGCTGCAAGCCCATCGCTTCCTACAGTGCTTGGTACGCTGCGTCGAGTTTATCGCGCAACGATGCCTTCGAACAATAAATTCAGCGAATAGCGCAGGTCGCGCAAGCCGTCTTCCAAAGGTTCGACCGGCTCGCGCAGCCAGTCCCGCACATGAGCTGCATAAATGGCGAAGATCAGATCGCCGATTTTGCGATGCCCCTTACTGCCGGAAAAAGTTCGCAGTTCGCCACGCTTCTGCGCGTCCTTTACCATTCGCCCAAACTGCTCCAGCATGACCGCACGATCATTTTGCAGGCGGGTTGCATGCGGGCCTTCCGAGAAGAACACCATCTCGCGCAACACCAGTCGCGACAGTTGGGGCTCCGCGCCGAAGAACTCGTAGAAACCACGAAACACAAACAGCAGCTGGTCCAGCAGCGGCTTTCCTGCCGGAATCGCTTCAAAGACGTCCGCGTTCTTCCGTTCGAGCGAATCGGACACGACCAGAAACAGCAGGTCCCGCTTGTCGTGCGCATACGAGAAAAGCGTGCCGAGACTGACGCCGGCAGTGTCGGCCACCTCACGGATCGTTGTTTCGTCATAGCCCTTTTCGCGGAACAACGATCGGGCCGCTTCCCGTATCCGAACAACTTTCTCGAGCTTGTTACGCTCCCGAAGGCCGAGCGGTTTGCCGTCTGCGGTGGAAGGAGTGGTTATGCTGTTCATGAAATTTTCTTGTGATGGTTGTGCGGCGAGCGGCGGCCCGGAGCGGTGCGTCGGAAAGCTAGCCGTGCGCGGCTCGCCTAAGCGCCACGCGCTGTACGATAGCTCCAACGCTCGAGCCACCATTTTCTTCGCACCTGAGTCCACATTGCACCTGGAACCCGATGAAATGAACTATACTCTATTTATAGATCGCGTTCTATGTTTGACGGGAAGTAATCGCCAGGACGCGAATTCAGCCGCTAGGACTCGCGATGGCGATGGCGATGGCGATGGAGGGGCGAGTTGGCGCGCCCTTGCTCCCCGTACGTACTATACGGACTTACTAGTCATAGCGAGGTCCCCTCGGACCCTTGGCGATCCGAGCTTTTATGACGCTGCGTGTTTTCGGCATTGAACGGCGTCGTTACGTCTAGCGGCTTGAGATCATCAATGATAGCGGCGTACGAAGTAACCTGGCTACGACCTCACATTGTTATTGCGCACTTAATCCACATCTTCCGGACAGACTTGATCCATTTGTCTTGCTCGATCGCATTTACACGCAGGGGCGGATCCCGCGCGTAGCGGAACAGCTGTCTAAGGTAATCAGCGGCTAGCCACGCGTTGAACCGGCTCCACGAGTTGCTCGGTGATCGTCTATTCGAGCTGAACGGCAACGCTATGAGCTAAACACCGTTTACGCGTGCGGTGCTCACGCGCTTGCGTGAGTGCCTTCGAACGCTTGAATGCACGATTCGCCAAACACGGCAGTTTAACGTCGAGTCGAACGTCAAGCGCATCACGCTCGGCGTACTTAACACGCTTGAATCGGTCGTACTGCCGCAGTCATGCAGCACGTGACTGAGCACACATCGTCGGTCAATGGCGCCACAGTGCAGCATGATCGGCACGCAATTGGATCAGAACTGCACACTGGCGTGCTCGACGGAGGGATTGAGGTACATTTGCCAATCTCGGTTCCGTGCACCGCATCAAACTCGATACGGAGACGTTCGTTGTACCGTGCCGTCGCGATCATCCGCGAATTGGACAACGCCACGGCCTACGCACCTATCTAGCTAAAGAACATGTGCTCGTAGAGAGCGGACGCTAGGGGTGCGGAGTCGAAGGCGTCTAACTCGCAAAACGCGGCATACGCCGACGCGCGTGACTCCGATGCGCGGATTCATTTGTCGCGTGCATCCGTTCTTTGCAGTATGCGATCAGCTCATCAGGCGTCGGATGCGTGTTCGGCCTCAGACCGGCCCCGCCCGGTGTGCCGCAACAACTGACAGCAGCCATGATCTGCCAGTCTATGCGACCTGTTCAGGGCTTTCAATCCGTCGGTGCCGGATCAGCTCTGGGTCGCCGATCTGACCTATATTCCGCTTGGCAGCCGCTTCTTTTTCTCGACCCTCATCTTCGATGCATGGTCGCTCAAAGTTGTAGGTTATGCGATCGCTAACACAACCGAGACGCGCCTGACACTGATCGCCCAGGACAGCGGTTACCAAATGCGAAACCCGGGGCCAAGATAAGGACCTCCGTTTCGGTCAGCCAGCTAGGAGGTCTGAGATGGTTCAAAAATGCTTGCCACGAAATCAAGAAACACGCGCGTCTTCGCTGGCATAACTCTACTCGGGGTTAGTGCATAAATCGGGATGGCCGATGCGTTCCACTCCGTTAAAACGCGCGCAAGCCGTCCTGATTTGACGTCGTCCACACACATACTGTGTGGCAACAATGCGAGACCCGCTCCTCCTATTGCCAGCTGCCTTATGACGCTGATGCTGTTGAGCGATAGCGCGCCACGAACTTCCACATCCCGATGCTCCGCGCCATTTGTGAGGCACCATGTCGTCTGCACACCGACATCATGCGTTCTGGTTTGGAGTATGCACTGATGATGCAGTGATATATCCGCCGGTTTGACAATGGGCGCATGTGCCTGCAGGTAACATGGCGCCGCGTAGATCCCACGCGCAAGATTTGCGAGTTTTCGCGCGGTGAGGCTTGAGTCAGGCGGCACACCAATGTAGATCGCAACGTCGAAACTATCAACGAACGGATCCACTTTTCGAGTAGTGAAATCGAACTGGAGACGAAGATCGGGGTACTGCGCACAAAGGTTCGGCAGTCCGGCAATCATCCGTAATCCGAAGTCTAGCGTTGCGGCGACCCTTAGCAAGCCGTGCGGTCGATGCTTCGCGCTCAGCAGTTGCTCATAGGCAGCGTTTGCGCCTTCCACCAGTCGCCGACATTCCTGATAGAAAGTCTCGCCCTCCTGGGTCAGCGCGACCTTTCGTGCCGAACGCGTGAACAGACGCAAGCCTGCTTGATGCTCAAAGTCTGCGATACGTCTGGAAACGGTCGACTTGGGCAAGTTCAGTGCGATCGACGCTTTCGAAAAGCTCTGGACCTTTGCGACCTCAACGAAAACGGCGACGTCCCGTAGCAACTCTGGACTCATATGCTCGGCTCACTTCATCAGAATGACAGTGCTCTACTTGGCGTGCTGGGCTTCGTTGTCGACGCGTAAGAGATCGAACTGTCCGGGAAAAAGGCTTCGGGTTTTGGACGCGGTCCGGGGAGGGGCATAAATTAGCCTTTTTCTACCCAAGCCGGCGTGCGGCTGGACTTGCCTATCCTAGCTTATCGTTAATTCGCGGGCATTGGGGCTTACCCAACCCTTGAAGGGCCGAGACGAATCCGGCTTCGACCGGCGTAGCTGACCTCTTTAATCGTTCCATGAATGGGAACACTGTTCCCATAAAGACATCTTTGCTCGAGTCTGCATATCTAGGATCATGAAGTCATGCGGGGCAGCAACCGCGACGCTATCACAGTCAATCAGGAGACACCTATGACCACCGGCGACTCGGCTAGGCATGCTGCCGCAGCCTATATTCATTCGGCTCCGATCACGTTAGATCCTCCGGCACGATGCTGCTCGTTGATATCGAATGACGCACCGTAGTTGCGATGGCAAACCACATCGCCCGATCCATTCAATCAGTTCAACAGCAGTCTGTCCGACTGGCTATCCACGCGAGCCGTACCTTATGACATTCAAAATCACACTCGATCCTAGCGGTCGTTCGTACCAGGGCGCACAAGAGAAAACGCTACTCGATTCAGGTCTCGAAGCTGGAATTACATTGCCCTATAACTGTAGGGCCGGAACGTGCCGGACCTGCATGGGGCGGGTCGTGGAGGGTAAAGTCGATTTCGGCAACGCTCACCCGTTCTACCTGACCGAGGAGCAGAAGGCGGCAGGCTGTGCGTTGCTTTGCAAGGCAAAGCCTTTAAGCGACCTTGTCATACAAATCGAAGAAGTCGATTTGGAGCGCATCAAGCCGCGGCGCGTGCCGTGCCGCGTCAAGCGGATTACTCACGCTGCGCCCGACATCGCGATTGTTGAGTTGCGCCTTCCGCTAAACGAACATTTGCGCTTCGCCCCTGGGCAGTTTATCGACGTCCTGTTGCCTGATGGGAAGACGCGTAGCTATTCCATCGCGAATGCGCCACGTGCGGAAGGCGTCATCGATCTGGAGTTGCACATCAGGCATATTCCGGGTGGCCTCTTCACGGATAGAGTGTTCTCCACGTCAATGGAGGGATCGATCCTGCAGTTTTACGGACCATTGGGAAGCTTCTATCTGCGTGAGGAATCAGACACGCCCATTATTCTCGTTGCCAGTGGAACGGGGCTCGCGCCTATCAAGGCAATCGTCGAGTACGCGCAGCAGCGCAATCTGAACCGTCCGATGAAGCTGTATTGGGGTTGCCGAAAGCGAGGCGATCTTTATATCGACGAGATTGTGCAGGGCTGGAAGGAGGCGCTGCCAAATTTCGACTATGTGCCAGTACTGTCCGACGCCTCGCCGGAAGATCGCTGGCAAGGGCGTACCGGTCTTGTCCACCAGGCCGTCATGGACGATATCCCTGACCTGGCGAACTTCCAGGTGTACGCGTGCGGGGCACCCGTGATGGTTGACGCGGCGCGGCGAGATTTCGTTCAGTCGGGGGGATTACCTGAGCGGGAATTCTTCGCTGACTCCTTTGTGACCGCAGCCGAGCTAGCCGGAGTGAATGACGTCACCACGCTTCCTCTCTCTTCAGTTTAAGGAATCCAAATGAGGATCAAAAATCTTCTGTCAGTCCCCGGCAATCCGAACTCGGTCGTACGGCCGGAGTATATGTCGCACGGTACCTTGGAGTGTCGTAGTCTCAAGGAGTCGCGCCGATTCTATGAGGAATTCCTCGGATTGCAGTGTGTTCGACACGGCAAACCGGCCATGGTCGTGCGCTGTGGTATGAAATTCCACATCGTATGCCTCGAAGTAGGATCGTCATTGAAACCGGGCAAGCTGGACAATCATTGGGGAGTCGAGGTCGGTAGTGAAGAAGAAGTAAAGAGAATCTGGGACGCTGCCCACCAACTAAAAGATACCTACCAGATTGGTCAAATAACGGACGTGCTCAAGCAACACGGTGCGTACGGATTCTATCTCGAGGATCTCGACCATAACTGGTGGGAGATTCAACACTACGACGGTACTCAGCACGACGACATGTTCGATTTTGGTGATCGATATGACGACGAGGGTAACGCTGTATCCAACGTTTAGTTTTGCTTTTAAAAAAGCATTTATTAAAACTCTAACGTGTCAAAGTTATGACCTACTATCTCCTAACTTACGAGCACCGCGGACTGCCGCGCGCGGGGCTGCTTGTCAACCAATTTGTCTATGATCTGGTTGACGTGACTGGGCGACGCGAATGGCACTCCATAATCGACATGCTCAATGACTGGGCAGAAGCTCAAGCTGTCATTGCTGGGCTTGTCGACACGTTGCCCGGCCAAGGCATCCCACTTGACGACGTCAAGTTGCTCGCGCCCATTCTATATCCCGGTGCTATTTATTGTGCAGGTGCCAACTACATCGACCACGTTGCAGAGATGCAAAAGGCACAGGGGCTCCCGGTCGGACCAACAGCGAAGGAACGCGGAGACACACCCTGGCATTTCCTGAAGACTTCTCGTGGTTCCATCGTTGGCCCCAATACGGTGGTTGCCGTGCCAGTTGACATTCAGTGGCTGGACTGGGAAATCGAACTTGCAGCCGTTATTGGAAAAATCGCTCGTAACGTGTCTGCAGCTGAGGCACTTGAATATGTTGCTGGCTACACGATCGCTAATGATCTCTCCGCCAGAGATTATATGAAGCGAGACAAGCAGGATCCGAGCTCTCCGTTCTTTTTCGACTGGATCGGTCAAAAGTGTTTCGATGGCGCATGTCCCATTGGACCGTGGATCGTGCCCACCAGGTTTCTGCCGAACGCGCACAACTTGTCCATGAGGCTCTGGGTGGGGGACGAACTCATGCAGGACTCGAATTCGAGTCAGCTTATCTTCAGCGTCGCCGAGCAGATTGAGACTTTGTCCGCACATCGAACGTTGTATCCGGGGGATTTGATTCTGACCGGCACACCCGCGGGTGTCGGGATGGGGCGCAGACGCTTTCTCCAGTCAGGTGAAAGTGTGCGGCTCTGGATAGAAGGAATCGGGGAATTCACGCATCAGATCTGATAGGGCTTTGCCGAACTGTACCTACAACGCTATCGCCTCAGTTCGGCAAAGAGTTCGCCGCACTGGTGCCAGCATCTATCGCGTGGCATCTTTTATGGGCACGCGAAAGCTCGCGCCGTGTCAGCCTGGATTGAAATAGGGAATTTTTCCGCAGAGGAACTTCATTATGAATGGGAAAATCGGTCTCGAAGAACACTTCGCAATTCGCGAGACGTTGCAGGACTCGGCTGGATACTTGCCGAACGACTGTTGGAGCGAACTCAGCAACCGTTTGCTCGACATACAGGATGACCGCCTGAGACAGATGGACAAGAACGGTATGGAGATGATGATCCTGTCGCTGAACGCACCCGCTGTGCAGGCGATTCCCGATCCGCGCAAGGCGCGTGAGCTTGCGATTCGTGCCAATGACGAACTGGCGGAGCAGGTGGCAAAACGCCCCGACCGCTTCCAGGCTTTTGCGGCGCTGCCGATGCAGGATCCGGAGATGGCCATCGAGGAACTGGAGCGCTGCATGACTCGACTGGAGTTTAAAGGGGCTCTGGTCAATGGTTTTTCCCAGGTTGGCACGCCGGAGAACGTGGTCTACTACGATGCACCGCAGTACGATCCGTTCTGGGCGGCGGCGGAACGACTGGATGCACCTTTCTACCTGCATCCCCGGAACCCCATT
Source organism: Paraburkholderia polaris (assembly GCF_012927345.1). GTDB lineage: Bacteria > Pseudomonadota > Gammaproteobacteria > Burkholderiales > Burkholderiaceae > Paraburkholderia > Paraburkholderia polaris. The sequence continues at coordinate 78,704 of NZ_JABBGJ010000031.1, read as the reverse complement.
TCGAGCTGGGCACAGATTTACGATGGACATCCGTGGCTTTTGGGTCCGACCTGGGCGTTCGGTCAGGAAACCGCTGTCCACGCCTTGCGGCTAATGGCCAGCGGAGTGTTTGATCGCTACCCCGGCTTGAAGATCATATTGGGCCATATGGGGGAGGGCCTGCCTTATAGCATGTGGCGGATCGACAATCGCAATGCGTGGGTGGACGCGCCGAAAAACTATCCGGCTAAAAGGAAGTTTTGCGAATATTTTCAAAATAACTTCTATCTCACAACATCGGGAAATTTCCGAACTCAGTCGCTTATTGATGCCATCCTTGAAATTGGTTCGGACCGTATTCTGTTCTCTACTGATTGGCCGTTCGAGAACGTTGACCATGCAGCGAACTGGTTCGATGCCACCAGCATAAGCGAAGCAGACCGTTTGAAGATCGGGCGGACGAATGCCGCCAAGTTGTTCAAGCTGGATCGACGGTAGGACTTGGCGCTACCGGGAGAAACCACGGTGCGAAGTGCAAAAAAACCTTTGCTTGCAGAGGGGGCAGTCGCGACTGAGGCCGTCAGCTCGTGCGTTGAAACGCTAATGTCAACGGTGCGGCTATGACCGAAGCGTGGGATCGGGCGGACGAGCAAATAGGTCTGCGCTTTGTGGCCGGTTCAGTTGAGTGAATCGGCGTGGGCTTAGGTAGATAGAGGTGGGCTTGGCTGGTCGCTACGCGAACACGCCGCAATCTGCCTAGCCGAATGGCGATAGACGAAGGAGTAGGAATGCGAAATATAAATCATGAAACCGTTACACAGGCTGTCTTGGCTTCGATGAGCAACTGTGCCAGTGAGCGCCTTCTTTCTGTGATGAAGGGCCTCGTTCAACATCTGCATGCGTTTGCCAGCGAAGTGAAGCTGACCGAGGACGAGTGGTTCAATGCGATTCAGTTTCTCACCGAGGTCGGAGCCATGACGAACGACAATCGCCAGGAGTTCGTGCTGCTGTCCGACACGCTCGGGTTGTCGATGCTAGTGACGGCTCAAAACAATCGTAAGCCTGCAGCCTGCACAGAGGCGACCGTACTTGGACCATTCTACGTCGCAGGTGCACCTGAATTCGACAATGGGGATGACATATCGAACGGTGCGCCTGGGGTGCCGTGCTTCGTGAGCGGAACCGTGCGTGGCCTGAGCGGTGGGCCGGTTGCAGGCGCATCGCTCGACATATGGCAGTCGGACGAAGACGGCTTCTATGATGTGCAAAAGGTGCCCGATGCCTTGGGCGACGTGACTCACCGCGCGCGCGGTCGACTACACACTCGGGCCGATGGCAGTTTTAATTTCCGTTCGATTCTTGCCGAGCCTTATTCCGTTCCGCATGACGGGCCTGTGGGTCGTATGCTCGCTACGCTCGGCCGTCCTCCATGGCGACCTGCACATCTACATTTCTGGATCAGGGCGCAGGGTTATGAGCCATTGATTACGCACGTGTTCCGCAACGATGACCCATATCTGGACTCCGACCCAGTATTCGGTGTGCGCTCGACCCTGATTACCGATTGGATCAAACATGGGGCAGGTGTCATGCCGGACGGTTCGGTGTCGACCACTGAGTTCTACACGCTCGATTACGACTTCGTTCTTAATCCCTTGGGCAACATGGCATGAACTCGCGTTTCGCAAGGCGGCTCGCAGGAGGAGAAACTTTCAACAAATCCCGCTCACTGTGGCTGCCTGTGACACCTGCATCCGGCGATATCTGCGTCGGGTTGCCCCAACCAGACCATCCCGTTGTACTGGCAACGTCATCAAGACGGAAGGCTTGACATGTCCATTACCGATTTTGTGTACTCGGCTCACGCTGCGCGTGTCGTGTTCGGTGCAGGAAGTCTGCAACATCTCGAACGCGAAGTGCTAAACATGAACGCAGAGCGAGCCTTGGTCCTGTGCAGCCCGGAACAGCGAGCGGTTGGCGACGCACTCGCGGACCGCCTCGGGTCACGGGCCGTTGCGGTTTTCGCGCGTGCGGTGATGCACGTGCCGGTTGAACTGGTACGCGAGGCGCGCGAGCTTGCACATGACCAGCGGGCAGATTGCGCGATCGCGATTGGCGGGGGCTCTGCGATTGGGCTCGGCAAGGCCATAGCACTCAAGTCGGACCTGCCGATTCTCGCCATCCCTACAACCTACGCCGGTAGCGAAATGACACCGATTTACGGCATTACCGAAGGCGGCGTGAAGCGAACGGGAACCGATTCGCGAGTGCTGCCGAGGACGGTCATCTACGACTCCGAACTGACGCTGACATTGCCGGCGCAGCTATCATTGTCGAGTGGCATCAACGCGATCGCGCACGCTGCTGAGGCACTGTATGCGCGTGAGGCAAGCCCGGTCATCAGTCTGCTGGCCGAGGAGGGTATCGCAGCGCTGGCGCGCGCACTGCCGAAAGTCACCCTGCAACCGGACAACGTCGCGGCAAGATCCGACGCACAGTACGGTGCGTGGCTGTGTGGCATCGCACTCGGCAGCGTCGGAATGGCGCTGCATCACAAGCTATGCCATACGCTAGGGGGAAGCTTCGAACTACCTCATGCTGCTACTCATACTATCGTGTTGCCCCATGTGCTTGCCTATAACGCGGATGCCGCGCCGGAAGCAATGAAGCGGATCGCGCGAGCAATTGGGTGCGACAACGCGGCGATCGGTCTATACGAACTGGCACGCGCGAACGGGGCACCGGTCGCGCTAAAGAAGATCGGCATGAAAGGCGGGGATCTGGATCGCGCAGCCCGAATCGCTTGCGCTAGTCCATACTGGAATCCTCGTGAGATCGACTACGCGGGAATCCGCGCGTTGCTGCAGGCCGCATTCGAGGGCGCGCTACCACATCGATACTAACGTCCATCATCGACAAACCTTTGGATCAGGTCCCGGTCGTTTTGGCGGCTCCGTATTGTCGATTTCGACTTCCCATAAATTCAACTGGTGAGAGCACGATGATTAGACATATTGTGATGTGGCGTGTCACGGGCTACTCCCGGGCTGAGCGTCTGGCGGCAGCGCAAATTGTGAAGAAGAGCTTCGAGGAACTTCGTGGAAACATTCCCGGAATGGTCTTTCTCGAGGTCGGCCTTGATACCAGTGGCGTTGACTACGCATGCGATGTGGTGTTGGTGACGGAGTTTGAATCGCAAGATGCATTGGCCGCGTATGCCACCCACCCGGAGCACATACGCGTGCGCCATGAATTGGGAAACATAAGGACGGCTCGTTACCAGGTCGACTATCGGGTCGGGCAAGTGATCTCATCGACGAAGGTAGGAGAGGCGGCCTGTGGGAAAGCCTGATCCTGTTTGTCACGCGACTCGCAACACATTGCCTTTCGATGAAATTGAATGCAACAGATTCTCGGGTGGCGCATTAAGTATCGCCGCGTGGTCCCATTGGTGAACGCTTGCGATGGGTTTTCGACGCGCCCTCGAACTCCGCACGCCAAACCTGGTTGTCCCGGTCTTCGAGTATGCCTGCGCGCCGTTGCACGCGCCGGAAATACGCTCCAGTTGATTGGGCGCACCCGGCATCTTTTTGCTTCAAGTCTTTCGGTAGGTTGCCTTCATTGTGGCGCAAGCGATTCCACGAACTTGCTGCCTCTCATTGCTCGGAGAAATGCAACCGGGTTCCAGTAATCCTTATAATGAACGATCTGGCCGTTGCGTACTCGGATCACCGAGATATAGCGCTGCTCAAAGGGTTCGCCCGTTGCCAGGCCCTTCCCGGAGCCCGAGAATTCGACGATAAAAACCTCAGGGTTGCTTGTTTCATGTTTGACCACCTCGGACACACTGTTGAACTCGATCAGGCCGGAAAGAAAACTGATGCGAGCTGAAAGGGCTTCGCGGCCTTCGACGCGTTGAACAACATTGGGCAAAGCGAAGGGAAACTCCATCACGCCATTCTCGGCAAACATCTGAATGAATGTTTCGGCGTCGGGGTTCAGATGCTCGCCCAAGGTCTTGCGAAGCATATCGGAGAAACTTTTAATGGGATCGATCATGATGCTACCTCCTTAGGTACAGGGGGACGTTATCGGATTTTTCGAAGCAAATCAATCGTGTCAACAAAGAAATATGTTTATATAGGAATCCTTGATAGGTTGCAATTATAAATAAGCCTGAGCATAAAGCGACGCCAGTCCTGTCGAGGGAACTTCCCTGCTTAGCCGGTCTGAACGTGCCGACGCGGCTACCTGACCGTCGGTCGGAACATCTTTATATTCACGCGATGAATGCAATTCGATTCGCCGAATAAATTTTCGAAATGAAGGTGCGGCAGCTATGCTCGGCGCTGCTCATCGAGTGAAGCTACGATCCGCTCGTGAAACAGGAGAGATTGTGGCTCTGGACATATTTCAGATCATCAACAGCAGCATCTCGCGATATTTCTTTAACGTTAACGCATTCGATCCGGTGTCGTTCAACTGCATCCCGCATCTGGACGATCCGGATCGGTATGAATTCAGGCCTTACGGACGATCGACGGCGTGGAGCAACCGGCCACGATGAATTACCTCAGCATTTCGATGTCACCAAGCTCGCGCCGTAGCTTGTGAGTTTGTCGGTGATGAGTGCAGGAGCCCAGCTGAGGTTCCCGAGCAGCTTGCGGGTGAGCCGCTTGGCTGCGTGCCTGTTGTGCCGACTTTGCGCCGGCGCATGAAGTCCGGGCCCTGCTGATCCAGCGTTCGCCACAACCCGTTGTTCTTTTCGTTGATCTGGCCATCGCCAACAACGTGACAATACCTCGGGGCATCGAGTCGGTCGCGCTGCGCAGCGGGCTGCTCCTCTGCCGTCGCTGCACGTGCGCAGTTGCTGCTCGCTTCATTTAGTTCACTACTTTCCAACTGCAGGTTTCTCGGCATTCTGAAGGTTCGCAGGGTAGTTAGGGTCGTATTGCCCCGGTTGGTATCCGGCATCCTCGAGCCGCTTCAATTCGGCGTTTTTGGCGACCCGTGTCTGGTGACGTTCCGTTTTGCGTTTCGCTCTGAGCTCTGCTTTCGTGGGACTACTGGCCGGCACCGGCGGGTTTGCAGCCTGCGCTTGATCTGTATTGGTGGCTCGAAGGTTGCTCGTCCCGCCAGATTGGGCGAGCGCCGGTCTACTGAAGCAAACAAGAGCGGCCAGTGCGAACATGGCGGCATGGTGCGTAACAGTCTGCATTTTGGTCATGGTCCTTCCTTACTTAAGTTCTTTAACAGATAGCGCTGCGTTGCAGTTGACACTGCACACCGTGCGAGGTGCCCCGAGTCACGGCGCAAACTTCCTGCGCCGTGCCAACCTCGAGCTCCGTCGGGGTGCAGCCAATGTGCTTCGTGTGGTCAAAACGTATGCCGGATTCCGATGCCGACCCCTAGCGTCGTGCCAAGAGGTTCAGTCAAGCCGTTGTTTACCGAGATCCCAAATCTCATGGTGCCGTGATTGGTCACACTGCCAATTTGCCCATACACACTCGTTGCCTTGGAGAGCAGATATTGAACACTCGATGAAAGCAGCAGCGCATGATTATTAGGATTGTTCTCATCCCGAATTTCGTACACGGCACCATCGAGAATCACTGCTGGCGTAATCGAATACATCAGTCCGGCAGAATAGACATACGCGTTGTAGGAGTTCTGGACGTTGTAAGTGCTGAAATTGGCTCTGACAGTCAAGCTGCCGAATTTGTAACTGGCGCCCAATTCACGTCCAACGAACGACACTGTGCTCGGCAAGACTGTAGCTTGCGGGCCACCTGGGTTACCGCTGTAAAATCCGGCCATTAATGTCAGCGACTTGAAGTTGTAAACGAGACTCCCGGAATATTGGCGTCCCGCCTGAAAATCCCCCGCCTGACCACCCATTGCCAGCATCACGCTGCCTTGCAGCCCGAAAACCTCCGGACTCGTATAGACGAGGGCGTTCTGATTGAACTCGCCAGTAACCCCAGTTAGATCCGTCCCGATGATCGGCGTGGCTGCAAAGAACGAGGTATTCGCCGGCTCGGTGTAGTAGCTCGCTTTATTGAAGGGCGAGTACTGAAGACCAGCTGTCAAAGTCCCATAGTCGCTGCTGAGGCCAACATAGGCTTGGCGCCCAAATAGATTGCGGTTTCCGTTGCTGAACGATCCATTGGCAATGCTGAACCCACTTTCGAGTACGAAGAGCGCCTTCATGCCTCCACCCAGATCTTCGACACCACGCATGCCGAACCGGGTAGCTTGCTGGCCGGCGTCGGTGAGGGCGACGAGACTCCCCCCGTTGCCACCGGTTTTCGAATTCACCGATTTGTTCGTGTAAAGAATGGATGCGTCAAGGACACCATATAAAGTGACACTGCTCTGTGCGTGCGCGCACTGGACAGCCCCAACAACACATGCACCTGCCACGCCCAGCTTCACGGCCCGAATCCGACAGCCTTTCAACATAATTTCTGTCTCCATTCCTTTAGTGCGTATTTGTCATACGATATTTTTTAAGCGTCGAATCCCATGCGTTCATTGCTGAGAACACGATGCCATGCAGAACGTTCTATGCGACGGTGATCACCTTTCGTGATATTCTAATAAAGTTTGTACTCCGAAGTTATGAAACTGAAAAATCGACTTGTGAAGGTGTCGTCACTCTTGTGGTGTCGTCACGCCTGACGTGCGTTCCACCTGAACCAGGGGCGTTCGCAGGGGACCTGCTCCACGAATTCGACGTGAAAGCAGGATTTCGCAATACACCAATCTGCTCGACTGAAACATCGACGGCGTCGCCTTCGTTCACGAAGATTGGCGGATTTCGACCGTACCAGACCTAGGCAGGCGAGGCGGTACTGATGAAATGGCCTAGCATGAACCGAGACCAACCCGAGAGATGGAAAATCATCTGGGACACATCTTAAGTTGTTGTTCTGCGTATCCGAAAGACGGTACATATACTAGATATGCGCGTCAATAATCAAGGACCATGAAAACAATTCATTTGCGTCATCTCTTATGCTTACATACGCTGTGAGCCCGCAACGAGACTCGCTGGTTAGTTATGTTCAACTGAAGGGACTCGGGCGGGCAACTGATAGGGAGGCAATGAATGAAAGCCAGGAACGCTTCAGAGCTCGCCGGGCTGTTGGGACACTCGCCGAATAACTGGCGCGACCGGATGTGCGGTGCTGAGGTCGGCTCGCTCGGCCACTCGACCTAGGCCGAGGTGTAATGCGTTATCGCACAAAGCCGGATGTGCTATGCGGGCGGCGAGGCGCTCGCGGCTGACTGCGCAGACGATGTGAACTGGTCCTTCGTCTATGCGGCTGCGCCGCTCACGCCCGTAAGTCACACCGGTGCGACCTTCAATCCCGCGCGCCTATTAGATAGACGCCTGCGTTTCCCAGCAGTCGCGTCCGGTGGGTGCGCCGGGCGTGTGGTGTATTTATGGCGACGCACGCGTGAAATGCCGCGACGTCAAACTCCAGGAGTACCTATGACACCCTATGACAGCAAACCTTGGCTCGCAAACTACGCTGCCGGGTATCCCGCGGCCATCTCGCCGGTCTTCACCGACGCGCTGAGTATGTTCCGCTCGGCCGTCGCGCGCGCGTCAGAGCATCCGGCGATTTTCTACTTCGACGGTGCGCTGAGCTACGCGGAATTGGACGCGCAATCCGACGCGCTCGCGAGCGCGTGGCTCGTGCGCGGCTGCGAGCGCGGCGACCGCGTCGCGATCTATTTGCAGAATGTTCCCCAGTTCGTGATTGCGCTCGTCGCCGCCTGGAAGCTCGGGATGATTGCCGTATTGGTCAATCCAATGAATCGCGAGCGCGAGTTGCGCGCGCTGCTCTCTGACTCCGGTGCGCGCCTTCTGGTCTGCCACGAATCGCTTTATGCAGACGTCGTACGGCCGCTTCTTGCGCATGAAGCCGAAGCGGCCGCGCGAGGCGGTCCCGCGGTGCTTCCGATCGTTATGACGACGTCCGAGCTCGAATATCAGAACAGGAACGACGAACGCCTCTTCGCCAACACGCGACGCCGGCCGGTCGAAGACGCCGAGGATATCTCGACGGTGATTGCTGCCTATCTTGGCCGGAAGCCGCCGCTCATCGCGCTCGCACCGGCAGACGTCGCGGTGCTCGTTTACACGTCGGGCACGACCGGCAAGCCGAAGGGCGCGATGAACACGCATGCCAACATCGCATTCAACGCCCAGGTCTGCCGCGACTGGATGTCGTTGCGCGATGGGATTCCGATCCTCGGCATCGCGCCGCTGTTCCACATCACGGGGCTTATCGGCAATATCGGTGCGGCGTTCATCTGCACGGCGCCGTTAATCCTTGCGTGCCGCTTCGAGCCCGGTGTGATCCTCGATGCGATCCGCGAGTATCACGCCGAATTCACGATCGGCTCTATCACGGCGTTCATCGCGCTGATGAACCACCCTCAGGCGGCCCGCGAAGACCTCGCATCGATGCGGCGGATTTTCTCAGGCGGCGCGGCCATTCCACCGAGCGTTGCCGCTGAGTTCCATGCGCGCTTTGGCCTCTACCTTCACAACGGTTACGGGCTGACCGAGACGAGCGCGCCGACGCATTGCGTGCCGATCGGTGCGGACGCGCCTGTCGACCCTTCGTCCGGGACGCTCGCGATCGGTGTGCCGGTGTTCAACGTCGAGTCGTATATCGGCGACGAGGGGGGGCGGCCGCTGCCGCCGGGCGAGATCGGCGAGATCATCTCCCGCGGGCCGATGGTCGTTCCCGGCTATTGGAATAATCAGGCCGAAACCGATAAGGCATTCGTTGACGGCTACTTTCGCACCGGCGACGTGGGTTTCATGGATGAGAAGGGTTGGTTCTATCTCGTCGACCGCAAGAAGGACATGATTAACGCGGGCGGCTACAAGGTCTGGCCGCGTGAGATCGAGGACGTGTTATATACGCATCCAGCCGTACGTGAGGCTGCCGTCGTCGGAGTCGCGGATACCTATCGAGGCGAAACGGTGAAAGCCGTCGTTAGTCTAAGGCCGAACATGACTGCGACGCCTGACGAGCTAATCGCGTACTGCAAAGAACGGATGGCAGCATACAAGTATCCGCGTATTGTCCGGGTCATTGAAGAGTTGCCTAAAACAATAACCGGGAAAATCCTGCGACGCGACCTAAAGGGATGAAAGAGCGGGACCGTGCCGCGTGCGGGAGCGAGAGCCGGTACTACTCGAATTCCCGGGGGGCGCGGCGGTACGTATATAGAATCACGGGCGCCGCCTGGTGCTCGCTTCCGCTGGCGCAAACACCTCGCCAAGACGTTCCCGGAACCATGCATTGGCGGGGTCGGCATCCAGATTCGCATGCCAGTACAGATACAGATCGACGGACGCATCGACCGGGAATTCGAGCATCCGGTTTCCAAGCATCGCGTTCAGTACACCCGCGTAGCGCTTCGGCATGGTGAGCAACAGGTTAGTCTGACCGACCACGCTGCAAGCAACTGAATAATGCATGCATCGTAGTCGGACGTGCCGGCGTACGCCGAGTTTTGCGAGTTCGACGTCTTCGACACCGTACCCGCGGCGTCGGCTTGTCACGAGCACATGTTCTTCCGCGAGATACGTCTCTATGTCGAGGTGTTGGCCAACTCTCGGATGATCGGGGCGACATAGCACGGCGAACTTATCTGTATCGAGCTTGATGCGGTGCACGGATTCCGGAGTCGACAAATGGACATCGATTACAGCATCGAGGACGCCGGTGAGCAGCTCTGATTCGATGGCGTGCCGGTCGTGCTGAACCGCAGCGACATCGATCGATGGCGCGTGCTCAGTCACGTACTGCATGACAGGGGGGAGCACGACAGATTCGAGCGCGTCAAGTATGCCGAGCGTAAAGCGCTTGACGGTTGATTGGACGTCGAATTGGCTGGTCTCTCTAAGTGTGCATTCGAGCGTACGAAGGCAGTCACGCACGCGGACGATGATCGAACGCGTAAAGGGCGTTGGCATCATAGCGTTGCCGTGCCGCTCGAACAGAGGATCGCCGAGCAACTCACGAAGCCGATTCAGCGTATGGCTAACCGCTGATTGAGTCAGATTCAGCTGTTGCGCTGCGCGTGTGATGCTGCCCTGCGTGTAAATACGCTCCAACACGACAAACAGATTGAGGTCCGTCCGGAAGATATGCATTTAAGTGTTTCGCCAAGTTGGGGTGACCCCATATGGATTCTGGCCACGTTAAGGACCCGATGAAGACATCGCTGCCAGTAAATGGGGCGTGTAAGACCGCATTGCCGCACGGGTGTGCGATCCCAGGGTGGCTGGCCAGGCCCCACTGGCATCAGAGAGTGCGAGTGGCCAACATCATATTAGGGCTACTACTATCCCACAAAACTAGAACACGGTCTAAAACTAGAGTATAGTTCATATAACCAGACTCAAGATGTAACGGTGCTCAGGCGCGATAAAAAATGTGGCTTGAGTTCATGTGTATCGTTCAAAGTGGGACGCCTTTCTAGGCGCGCGCGCCCAGCTTCCGGTGTGCCGCTGCAAGGTCCGCTCACCGGGCAAGCCTTCACATCAAACATTCATGAATAGCGTAGCCAGTCGTTTAAATTCAGACCCCAAGCCACTTGGCCTTAACGGATCGTTGTTTTGTCATAGCGCCCTCTTCGCGGAACAACGATCGGGCCGCGTGCTGTATCCGGACAAACTCCTCGAGTTTGTTGCGCTCGTGGTTTTTACGAGTTCTTCGGCGCGGAGCCCCAACGGTCGCGAGTGGTGTTGCGCGATGTGGCGTTCTTCTCGGGAGGCCAGCATCCAACCCGCCTGAAAACGATCGTGTGGTCGTGCCAACGAGATTCGGGAAGACGGTGAAGGATGCGCAGAAGCGTGGCGAACTGCGATCATCTTCCGGCGGTAAGCGGAATCGAAAAACCGGCAAGCCGATCTTCGCCATTTGCGCAGATCAAGTGCGGGGTTGGCTGCGTGAGCCGGTTGAACCTTTGGAAAACGGCTTGCGCGGCCTGTACGATGCGCTGACGTTATTTGGCGTGATGGGCGCACCTTGGCGTAGGTGGCACATTGAGCGAGCGGTTTGGAACCCACCTTCCGCCAGCATGATTCGTATAACGAAACGTCGTTTTATATTTACCCGATCGGAGAGGCCGATTCAAGTTCAAGCAGTGGGTGCGATTTCCGCCGGCTCGCTTGTCCAGCGTGACACCTAAGCCTGCTGGGCGGTTCCCGGTGATGGAGTCGCCCCGATTATTGAAGAGCCAGACGTACCAGAACCTCGCTAGCTACATCCATTTCGGCTGCTCAGAGGATGACGTGGCGCGAACAGACAATGACAGGAAGGAGACATCGTGAAAGTAACTGACGTGGGCAACGAGGCCGCTCAGGGAGCACACCTCACCAATGCCGACGAACGCATGCAAGGGGGCTGGCGTAGCACGTTCGGCGCCGCCGCTGCGTTATCCGTCGGAGCGAGCACGTGCACGATTATGTGCTTCGGCGTATTTGTGCCTTATCTACACCGTGCATTCGGGTGGGGAATCGGTGCGGTCTCGCTGGCGGCCACGTTGCTGTCCATTTCGGTCATGGTGGTTTCGCCCATTCAAGGCTTGCTGGTCGACCGCTTCGGCGCACGTCGCATCATCCTGATTTCGATTCCGCTATTCGGGCTCGCCTATGCTGCAATGTCGCAGCTTTCGGGCGATATCAGGCAGTTCTATCTGATGTGGGTGCTGGTGCCACTGCTGGGCTTCGGCGTGTGGCCATCGAGTTACATGAAAGTAGTCGCCGGGTGGTTCGAGGAGCGGCTCGGCCTCGCCATCGGTGTCGCGAACGTCGGCGTCGGCATCGGCTCGGTCGTACTGCCCGCGATGATCGGTGCGGTCGCCAGCGCATACGGCTGGCGCATGGCCTATGTGGCAGTTGGGGTGCTTTCGGTGGCAATTGCGTGGCCGTGCGCCTACTACTTCGTGTTCGAGCGCAAGAGTCCGGAGCACGTGCGTAGCAAGTTGTCCAGAAAGCTGGCGCCGGGCGAACGCACCGGGGCGATCGTCGGCGTCAGTGTCCGAAAGGCGTGGACCGATGGGGCGTACTGGAAAATCCTTATCTCATTTCTGCTGCTCGGTGCTGGCAGCACGACCCTGCTGGTGAACCAGGTCGCGATCCTTATTGACAACGGAATGGCGGTGTCGTCGGCGGTTGTCATGCAATCGGTGATCGGCTTGTCGACGCTTTGCGCGCGCCTTTTCGTAGGCTGGCTGCTTGATCGGGTGGCGGTCAAACTCGTGATGCCTGTCCTCTCGCTTAGCGGTGCGGCCGCAATGGTGCTCTATGCAGGCGGCGCTACTGGGGTGACCGCGGCACTGTGCGCGGTGCTGGTCGGGATCATGACAGGCGCCGAGTTCAGTGTGCTTGGTTACGCATTGCGCCGTTACTTCGGTCCGCGCGTCTTGGGGACGCTATTCGGCTCGGTATTCGCGGTTTTCCAGCTAGGCAGTGCAATCGCGACGGCGCTTGTCGGCTATGCGCGCGGCCATACCGGCTCCTATCAGACAAGTCTCTATTTTCTCGCGGCGGCCACGGCACTGACAGCCTTGCTCATGTTCACGCTCGGACAGTATCGTTTTGTCGATCGTCATGTTCCCGTGCAGGTTGAAGCATAGAGGACGTCAGCCTGACTTTGAGGCACACCGCGCCGGCCGGTGTCGGCGTACGGGCGAGCGAGGCAAATGAACCGCAACACTCTTATCAACTGGGGCTGGAAATACTATGAGCATTGTCGATCAGTCGGATGTCTACATACGCATGAGTGACGGCGTCGAGGTCGCAGTACGGATTTACCGACCGGATCCAGAAGGCGTGTATCCAACTCTTTTTGCGGCTTCGCCGTATCGTTACGATAACGACGACTTGCCGCCGAGTATGGTGTTCTTCTGGCAGGAGACCGGGCCGATTTCCTGGTATGTCGATCAGGGCTATGCATACGTTCACCTCGACGTGCGCGGCTGCGGCAAATCAGGAGGCGAGTACGGCTTCCTCGATGCACGCGAGCGGCAGGATCTGTATGAGGTGATCGAGTGGATCGCACGCCAGCGCTGGTCAAACGGTAAGATCGGCGGCATCGGCCAGTCGTATTACGCGGCCACGCAGTGGGCCATGGCATCGGTGAAGCCGCCGCATCTGGCATGTATCGCACCCTTTGACGGTAACATCGATCCTTATCGCGGTTGGACCTATCAGGGTGGTATCGCGTCAAACTTTACATCGGCCTGGTGGAACGGCTCGGTGCGTCAGGCCAATAAATTCCCGGCCAACGGTTCGGTTCCACGCGACGTTTCGGGCGACCTGCCTGCAACTGTGATGCAACACCCGCTTCTGGATTCGTTCTGGGAGCAACGGCTTATTGCGCCGCTGCTCGAAGAAGTACAAACGCCGGTTTATTCGATTGGCGTATGGGCGAAGCGCGACATTCACCTGCACGGCAATATCCGCGGATATCATTTGGTAAAGGGGCCAAAGAAACTCAAGCTCATGACTGCCGTGAACGGCGCGGCGACGCTCGGGCTGTACGCTTCGGAAGAATTCCATCGCGACGTGCTGCTGCCCTTCTATGATCATTGGCTCAAGGGCATGGACACGGAGTATGTGGAGCGTGCCAATGTCGAATTTACCTATAACGGCACCGACGTCACCGAAAGTTCGTCGTGCTGGCCGCCCGCCGGCGTGAAATATTCTCCACTGTATCTGCATGACGGGCCGACCGGCTGCGTTACATCGATTAACGACGGCGCGCTTGAGAGCGTGCCTTCGCAAAAGTCAACGAAGTCGTCGTACGCATATCCCGCACCCAACTGGATGGGCGGCCCGGTCGTGATGACGGAGTACGGACCGGATCCTGTGCGTGGCATTCTGACGTTCACCTCGGCGCCGCTGGAGGAAGAGCTGGCGATTGCCGGGCCGATGGAACTTGTGGTGCATGCATCATCGTCGCGCACTGACATGAACGTAATCGCGCGGCTCGCTGAACAGTTTCCGCAGGCAGAGGCCGAGCGCGCCAGCGGGCGTCAGCCGAACGCATGTCTGGTGACGAAAGGCTGGCTACGCGCGTCGCATCGCGTTCTCGATGACGGGCGAAGCGCCGAAGGTTCACCATTCCATCAGCATTCTGAAGCTCATCCACTGACGCCTGACGTGCCGGTCGAATTGCGTGTCGCGTTGATGCCGTGTGCGCATCGCTTTCGACGAGGCTCGCGGATTCGCCTGGAAATCTCATGCGGTGATTCAACGTTGACCGACCAGCATTTCGCGCACGCATTCACGCCGGATATGGTCGGCACCGACACGCTGTATCACGGCGCGGCTTACCCGTCCCGTCTGTTGCTGCCAGTGATAGATGAACAGATCATCCGATTCGCTGCGGGTTCGTGAGCGCAAAGCAGGCGCCTCACCGAAGGCGGCTGTTTCGATAGGTATGCATACGAAGGCGACGCATAGCATTGCAAGTAGGCCCATGCCCGGCTGGTTGACGTAAGGTACGGCTGCGGCGATGCCGCGAGCATGCATGTCGCCCACTGCGCCAAAGGAAAAATGCGGAGGGAAAGAAGATGAACACAGTGGGCGCGTCCCTGCGTGCTACGGTCGAGAAGTGGTTTATGGCTATACCGGCTGATTCCATTCGAGTGTGCCGGTTACCCGGCAAGGCGCGCTGCGTTCGAGTTGAAGCGTTGCGACCCGATGGCCCCGTCGAGCTCTTCTTCTTTCGACACGATGACGGCATGTGGCGTGTTTTTCCACCTGAAGTCGCTCCCGTCGCGATGCGAGCGTAACTAAGGGTGGCAGCGTCGGCAGAAGCATGACGTACTGACAAGACTAAAGTATTTGTGCGTGCGGCTGAAGTGAAAAGCTTCACAATGGCTGCCTAATCGTTGAACCCGTCGACTACATTGGAGCGCGCGGTGCTTCCGAGATTGAGATGCATTTTGACGCCGGTTGGTTTAGCGTGGTCAGTCGACGGGCCGTCTTTATGGATGCCCGGAAACGATATTCGAAACGCAGCGCGCGGAGTAAGTCTTTGGTGGAGTTTTCGAGTCTGAAACCAAGCACTCGAACTATAGAAGTCGCAAAAATTGCCAGGAAAAGTGCTTGCACGTCGCAGTTGCGGACGCGGGGCAAAGCGGAACGTCGAAGCAGGAACACGGACCTTAGGTTCTGCTCCCGCCGCTACGTGTTGATGGAGGAATTTTCAAAATATGTATCACGATGTAAAGGATCTGGTATCCCACAGCGATTTTGCCTTTCATGAAGACACGCCAGTCGATCAAAAATCAGACGATGATGCAGAAGAGATGGAGCGATTATGCCTACTGGTTTTCGATCGCTGGTGCGAACAAAGGAATGTCATTCCGCTTGCGTATCTTTTGCATGCATGGCCGATAAGCATGGGAGATAGCGCCGCGAGAAACCGACTATTGAACACTTTAGGTGAGCTCCGGCAGTTCCATCCTGAGACGTTGAGGCGGGACGACCGGCTGCTCATTGGCCAACTTGTGACGATGCTCGCGTGTGCCTTGGATCGAGGTTCTTAGTCTTCGCCGTGTCAACAGACGGCGCTAAGCCGGGGCTCTACGCCGCGATCTGGTGAGTGACTAGAAATTACGGGCCGCGATGACGAGCCGGCCCTGCGCCAGGTCATTGCTGGTTGTGCGACAACGGATCGCCGCTGATCGAGTGCGTAGTCGATCGGTCAGGCACGGCGGAAGTTGGCGGAGGCGGTGCGGAAATGCTCAGGCAGAAATGCCATACTGCGCGAATCTCGCTCCGATCGCATCTGAGACGCAGATCGTCTCGCTCCCGGCACGCCTCAGCGGAACTGCCTCATCGCGTGCCAAACGGTTTTCACGGCAACTGGATTGACTTGCGCGACAGCCTCAATCGGGCTTACGCCCAAGTTTCCTTCGACCTATCTTTCATAGCGCGGGAGCTTGCGATGAACATGCTGCTGGCATTTGCCCCTTTCATTGCATTCGTTGTTATCGAGCGCACCGTCGGCGTATCGGCGGGACTCGCAGCGGGGGCGTTCGTGTCTGCCGTGATGCTGGTACGCGATTTTCTGTCACGTGGGCGCCACGTAAAGATTCTCGAAATCGGCACGCTCTTACTCTTTGCCGCGCTGTCGCTTTATTCGCTCATCTACGGTGCGTTGTGGTCGGTGTCGGCGGTGCGCCTGCGCGTCGATGCCGGGCTGTTTCTGATCGTGCTGGCATCGATCGCGTTGCGTCAGCCGTTCACGCTGCAGTACGTACGCGAGAAGGTCGCGTCCGAAGTATGGAACTCGCCCAGTTTCGTACGGGTGAACTACGCGATCACGTTCGCATGGGTGCTCGCGTTCGCCGCGATGGTGGCGGCTGATCTATTGATGACATATTTGCCGTCGGTGCCGCACTCGATTGGTATCGCAAGCACGGTCGTCGCACTGTATGCGGCGGTCAAGTTCACTGGGTGGTATCCGCAGCAGCAGCGTGCAGCGCCGCGGTCGTGATGTGCTGTTCTTCTCTGGCTCAACAGAGGTGACGAATTATCCACATGAGTAGGGTCGGATAGCGGTACGACACTCGGACCGCTTTGATCCGCGAAGCAGCGTCCAGCTACGGTCGGCCACCGCTCGGGGAGTTGTTGGACTGCTGATTATGAGGAGGAAACATGCGAAGGTTTTGGATCGCGTTTGCGCTGGCTGCATGCGCCAGCGCTTCGGCGTGGGCGGATGGGTTTGGAGGACAGGACAACGACGACACGTTTCGCCAATGTGTCGCCCAGTCGATGCGAAGCGCAAACAACATGCTTGCATTCCAGATCATGCAGAATGCCTGCCTGAAGCTTTACCGTGAATCGACGATGATCAGCGACTCGAGGAAGAGTTATTACATCTGTCTGCTGCAATCTCTTCAGGGAGCCAACAACGATCTCTACGTTCAGATGGCTGCCAAGGCTTGTGGAGACCATGGTTAGCCAATACTGTTCGCTCAAAAAGCCAACCTGTGGTCCTATCGGCGACGACTATCGCAAAATGCGCCGATGCACGGCAAGCCGTCTTCATATCTACCAGCGTCATTCATATCGGACGCGGATTTGAACACATCAACAGGGCATTCCGCACGGTCTCAACCTAGCAAGCAACCAGTGAACGTGTTGAAGTTGTTTGCGGGCATGTCGTTTTGATGCGCGGAGCGTGTCTAGGCAATGATGGCCAAGTCGTGACACTTTTTATTTTTTGCTCTGGTGAGCGACCGTCAAAAAGTGCGCTTTTGACAACTTCAGGCCAATTTCAAAATCCATTGCGTGCGTCACTTTTTTTGTGACACTTTCTATTTCTACGATCAGCGTGCCGTTGATTCGCGCGAAGTCACTCTCGCGTGCTGACGCATGGACGAGCGCCTCGGCGATCGCGCGCATGCTCGATATCGACTGAAACAGTAGTTTTCCAACCCTGACGGGCTTCATCGCCCGCATGGGTGATGGCCCACTTTCTGGAGCTTTCACCCATGTACATCCTTTCTATCCCCGGTTCGACGTTTGCCCCGACCGCGCTTGTCGAAGTCTTTAATCTCTTCCGCGACGAGCGGTTCAAAGCGCTGGACAGCGCGCAGATCGTATTGCTGGCCGGCGAGCAGCCGCTGCGCGTGCTTCGCTACAACGGCACGCTGACGGTTCGTTAGGGCGGTACTGCCGTCGACGTGCTGCGCTCGATGCTCGGGGAGATCGAGCAGGCGTTCCTGCCTTGCGCGGAACAGTGTCACTCGATAAGTTGCGCTGGATTTCTCGCGTGATGGAGCGCGACGGCAAGGCGATCAACGAGTCGAACGGCGATCTGCTTGCACGCGCCGCGGTGCTGATGCCAAATGACCCGTCATACGGGGAGGTCGACGATGTTCTCTACCGGCTTGGGTTCCTTGACAAGCTTACATTGCCGAAAATGTTTCAGGAGCCGGTCGATCTAGGCGTGCCGGTGTCGTCGCTGGCGGCGCGGATCCGGGATTTGCGTGCTGACCTGACGCGCGACCTGCAACTGGAACGTGTCGAGAAAGATCGTGCGAGCGGCAACATCAGCGAGCGCGAGTACCTAAGCCGGCGGGACTGCGCGTTGCTCGAGCATGGGCGCTGGAGTTTCGAGGGCGGCAATGAAATCGCTCGCGCTATTGAAAACCGTGAAGTGGGTTTTCTGCTCGAGTTCCTTGACCAGGCCGATGACAGCAACATCGCGACAAAGGCCGCGATTCAGGAGGTCCTCGGGGTCAAGTTGCGTCGTGTGAAGCCTGCCGAGCGGCGCCGTGCAATCTTCGCGATGTGCGGCTTCGATGAAACCGCACAGGCAGCGTGGGAGGCGGTAGACGCTGCGCGCAAGGCGACCATCCGGAAGCAGCGGGAGACGGCGCGCGCGCGGGAGGCAGCGGCCGCGGTGACATACCGGATGGACGATGGCCAGGTGGTGAACGGCGCCCAGTTTGTCGATCGTCTTGTCGGGCAGGGCTTTTCGGAGATCCGTACCTTAAAGCACGGCGCAACGAATCGGTACTACCTGGGCCGACCGGGGGACGGACTGTGCTACCAAATCAAGTCGGCCAACGGCACGCTGGACTACGCCCGTTCGGTGATCCGCGCGACATCCGCGTAACGGTTGTAGCCGGAATCGGGCTTTGCGACCCGGCGCTCTGCGCTGGATCTCTTTACCACGGCACCCTTCGGGGTGCTTTTTTTTTGGTCTCATCGTTTGAAAGCGATGCCAAAATCGACACCTTTCGCGCCCGTGCGGGAGGGTTTGCGACGATAGACTGGTTCCACACCTCGCGCATCCTGCGCATCGACCGGACTGTGCACGCACTACGTGCGTAAGCAGTGTGTTGTTTATGGTTTGCCCTCATGGGCAAAGTGCTGGCGGCGTATCCCCTTCTCAATCCCACGCGTCTTTGACGCATCGATCCGGCCGTCCCACGGCCAATCTCATTTACCCGCACGGGACACGTCCCGTGGGGCGTGCTCCATGCAATTTCATGGAGCCCCCTTCAAATGATTTTTCGCACCTCTGCTTGGGCACGCCTCGTTACCGACCGTCGTGATCTTGATCCCGGCTTTCGGGCGCACCTGATTGAATTCGCCATCCCGCAGCAACTTGCCTATCGGAGATTGATGCGCCGCTTCAACGGCGAACCGATCGGCGTGGAGTGCGTCACGACATCTGGAGACCGATGGGCATTCGTTCTTCCGGACGTTTCCCGGCCAGAAAAATGGCGCATCCAGTACTTCGACGAAAGCGGGTTTTCGGGTCACGGTAGCTACGACACGTTGGTCGACGCCGTAGAAGACATGATTCAGTCCGGCTATCGAAAAATTGACGCGGGTGCACTGGATCGACTCGCTCTGACTGTTCGGTGGGCTCAAGGCGTCAAGCGCAGCGCAATCATGCAGCGACACGCCGAAGGACTGATCGACTGGAAGACGGCCATGGATCTCCTGACTGTGGTGCAGCAGGAGAGCGTTCAGGTCGCCGCGTGATTTTTCCGGTCATTGAGTTGACGTGCTTCTTCATCACTTTTTTGCATTGAGTTAAATCACTGAAACCCGGATCGCGGCCACCTGGCCACAGACCGGATTGTCATCTCCCTTGCGGGCACGTCCCGTATGGGGCGTTCCTCGCGCTCTACCTGAGGAACGTCATGAAATCCATTCGCAATTCCGCTCGTGCTGTTAAGACTCTGACGGTCGGCATCCGTCCTGCGCAACCGCGCATGGGCACGACGCACACCTACGAGATGAACGGCAGTCGCTTCCGTGACGTGCTGGTCGACGGCGTATGGCTGACCGTTTCGGTCGAACCGGTCGTCCGCAGCGCCGCTTGAGAGCGGCGTGCTCTTTTCGCGGTCGCGATGCTGCCACGTTAAGAAAATCACCACTTCTTTGTCTCTTCAGGGCAACCACCCTCGCGGGTACGGTTGTCAATTTCTTTGAGGTCACGATGACGAATACTCAGACGCAAGCGATGAAAGCAACCACCTCGCCGGCTGCTGCCTACAGCAAGTCGCGCGAATTGCTCGATCTGGTGTACAGCCACGGATTCGGCCAGGCAAAAACGGCGTATGCCCTTGATGCCTTGCTCGTCGATATCGGCAATCAATTTCCCGATGCCACTCGTGGCGAAGGACGCATTGCCGGGACCGACGAACAGGTTTTCTGGATGGTAGACGCTCAGCTTGTTGCGGTCTGGAATCCGGAAATGGCGGTCGGCGTGAGCGGTTAGTCCAACCACGTGCGCGCTGTTCCTGTCGCTCACTGAAACGCACTTTGTCGATAACGCAATAGCGTTATCGATGGTGGTCTGCGCGCGTCCCCTCGGCTACCTCGTAGTCGTGATGTTGCCGAATTAACCTTAAACCCTCTGCGGGGCAACGTCCCGTGAGGGGGGGCTCCGCGTCGAAATCACCTTTCGGAGCAGAAAATGGCTTACTCCTGTTCGGACTTTGCCGACGGTGTCTTGGATTGTCTCGTCACTTGCGGCGCGCTTAGCGCTGATGCTGTTCCCGCTGATGATCCCGAGGGGCAGGCGAATCTGGTGCTCGTGGCAATCCACGCTATGAACCGGTCCATGCTTGCCTCGCGTTTCGTCAGCGAGCTGCTTGCGGGTGTCGAGTCGGTGGGCGCAATCGCCGACGAGTACGGCGTAGCAGTGCTCTCATTGCTCTTTTATCTGCAGGCGGCGATTAACAACGGCACGGTCGTCGAGGTCGCCGAAGCCGAGATAGGGGCCGTCGCGTTAGTCCGGACGCTGCCTTCCGCCGACGAATGGATGAAATACGTATCCATCACCTGAATCCAAAAAAGCAGATTGACGCAGCCCGCCACATCCCGCCCGCAAAGGGGGGGGCAGCGGGCTTTTTCTATTTGTGCTCGTTCTCTGTTCCCGAATCACCAGATGCCCGTGCAGTGCCGGGATTTTCGGCAAGTTGCGTGCTCCAGCAGCGCCGGGTATCGTTCGAGGAGCACGACGTCGCGCCGGTTGCGGTCAAACGATCGAAGACGCATCTCGTCGTGTTCAGAAAATCTATCGGCCGTTGGCGGGTGTCGGGACATGACACCTTGGCCCGCAGCCGCGCGTTGACCGAGGAATGCTGCCCAGTATGTCGAACTCTATTGTCGTACGTCAGGACGCCCGTCAGATCCGCCGCATCGCTGTTCGGCGCTCGGCCATTCATGGACGTGGCGTGTTCGCGCTACGTCGGCTTCACGCCGAGGAGGTGCTGGTCGAATACGCGGGCGAACGGGTGGATTGGACCATCGCGGCGAGCCGGCCACCGGCTGACCCGGAACATCCGGACTTAACGTATTTTTTTGATATTGGTGACGGCACCGTGATCGATGGCGCCGCCGGCGGAAACTCATCGAGGTGGATAAACCATTCGTGCGCGCCGAACTGCGAAGCTGTGGATTATGGCGGCCGGATCTTTATCTGCGCCCTACGCACGATCAGCGAAGGCGAGGAACTGAGCATCGACTATGGGCTGATGGTCGACGGCCGAATCACGCGCGCACTTCGCGAGCGATTCGCCTGCCTGTGCGGTGCGCCGAACTGCCGGGGCACGCTACTGGCATTGCGGACGAAAAAGCGCCGTGGTGCACACCACGCTCACGCTGAACAAGCTGTGGGCACACTGGCGTCTCAAGCCTCCCCGCCGGCTCCAGCGCCGCCAGACATTCGCGGGCTCGAACGGACCGGCGAGCGCATCGCAGCCTGTAGCAACCAGCAAACTGAAGTAGACGAGGTCGCGTGAGCGCGACAAGGCACGGAGGTCGCGCGGGGCGTGGGGGCGCGCACGCGCCGAAGTTTTGCCGTTCAGTCCCTTGGCCGTGCGTTCGCCTTTCGTCGTTGTCGACTCAGCGACATCGAGAACCACGCATAGGAGCCAACGGGAATGGATGCCGTGAGGACGAAAAAGGCAATTGCGTAGGCAAAGGATCGGCTTGTGGTGAGCCCTCCGGCGCTCATGGTCCAGAACGCCAGAACAACTGCGCCACTGAAGATCGTCGCGCGCAGCATGCGCGCCAGGGCTCTCGAACGGCGCACGATGCCCACGAGCCTTTTATCTAGCAGGATTGAGGTCGCCTCGAAGAGCGAATGCAGCGTCGCGAGGACACCGATTACGGACAACATGACGGCGATTGCAGCCTCAGAGAGCGTCATCGGCGTTACCTGCGCCTTCGCGGTCGAATGTACCTGCGTTCAATGCTCCTTTCCCAAAGCAAGCCACCGACGACGACAACCACGGCAGCCGGAATTCCGATCGCCCATGACAGCCCGAAGTCGCGGCATGACACCAGGATCATAGTGGCCATGACGGGCGCAGCTATGTTGACCAGCAATGTCCAACCCGGCAGCGTCTTTCCATCGTCTTTGCTCACCGATTGCTCCTCCTGTCGAATTCGCGCTTGCGCATCTTGCTGCCGCCGCAGATTGCGCTGCCCACAAACGCGATCCAGATCGCTATGCGCAGATCGAACGGCCAAGGCACGAGTTCGCCTGCGATGACGCCCGCGCACCCCAACGCGTGCACCATCGCGAGCAGATGCCGGCGAGCCGTGCGGAGCGTCTGCGCTATGGACAGCGTGCACAATGCGAGGGCGAAAATGGCAACGGTTTGCATCTATGCCCTGCGAATTAGTGGACCTGCGCGGTAGCGCTATCCTGTGCGGCTTTTTTCGCCTTGTCCTTCGCCACGTGGTGACCGATCGCGCAGCCAGCAATAGCCCCAACAACCGCGTGATGCCCGGCAACGTGACCGGCGAGAGCGCCAACTGCGGCTCCCTTGAGGCAACCTGCCGCCAGGGCCTGACCGGCGCCGAAAATCAGGATCACGGCGACGGAAGATGCTACGACTGTTTTTTTCATGGATTGATTTCCTTCTGGATGGTTGATAGATCGCAGCGCTGCTCTATCGGCGCCTTTCACACCGGCTGGAGCGGGCTGACCGGATCGCCTGGGGCGAGCGGATGGACCGAAACGCCTTTGTCGATCTCGGCAAGGCAGTCGGCGCGATCGCAGTCGACGCCGCGCACGGGGAACCGGACGGGATGTTTCACCGAGGTAGCGAGGCGCAGCAATGTTTCCACCGTGTAGAAGCTATCGCCCATGGGTTGCTGTGCGGACCACCCGAAATGGAAGGCCAGACGCAGATGCTCATTCACACCGTCGAATGGATTGCCGACTTCCCCCTTCTGGGCGCTTTCCTCGCCGGCACGAACGGCACTGGCGATGAGTTTGATATCGTGGATATTCATAGGCTCCTTGGGGCTTAAGCGTAGACCTACTTTTCCGCGTTATGCGTGTGCTCTGTTGCTCAAGCGTTTTACCGCCTGCACGACAACAGTGGTTGTGATGTTCAGCAGCATGACCGCAGCCATAAAAATGAAGCCGATCACCAGCATTGCGACCGAGCAGAGTGCGAGTCGCGACGGCAACTCCATGCTGATCGCCCAAGGGCCCTGCACGCCAACCTCGTGAAGGCGCAGGTCGAGGAACGGCACGTACCTGGCGATGCCGCTCCACTGGACGACCTGCACGGCTTGAGGGCTAAAGTGCCAAATCGCCACCCAGCTCCCGGCCATCAGAGCGAGCATCGCCAGCGCGATGATGAAGCTCGCCACCACGACGAAAGGATTAGCTCCCTTCGTCGCGCGCCCGATCCAGAAACCCATCAATAATTCGAGCATGGTTCTTATCCTTTTCCGTTGTTACTTACAGCCCTTGGTGACCCTCAGATCCACCGGAAGCTCCCGGTCTCGCGCATACGAGTCATGAATAGTTTGCCGCTCAGGCTGTTCCCAGTAGTCGATTACGTCACCCTGCTCATGCAGCAGTTCTGTACTACATGATCCAGATGACTGCGAGGTAGCCCATTTCGATTAGCTCCTTGCGAGCCTTTTCTATGGTTTCAGCTTCCACGATCACGGCCTGCTTGCCATGAGCGTCACGCACTTGAGCGACGAATTCCATCGCGATCTCCCGATTCGGTGAAGGGTCAACATGCTATTCAGCGTAGCTGTCGTGCGCCTTTGTCAAGTGTCCACGGAGCAGGCCTGGGGCATGTTGTCCGGAACACCCTAAAACTTCGCTCGCCTACTCGGGTGCCCCGCGTTGAGGTAATCGACTTCGCGCAGGCGTACGATCGCTCTTGTTCAGGTCGGTCGTTATCGAGACGGAATAACCAGCTTCTGCCCTACCATGATGAGGTTCGGGTTCGCGAGATTGTTACGTTTCTGGATGTCGCGGTACCGTTGGCCGTCGCCAAGTTGGCTCGCGGCGATCAGGTTCAGGGTGTCGCGCGGACGCACGGCATAGGTGCGCTCGCCAGCCGCAGCTGCGTGGGTCTCGGTCTGGCTGCTCACAAAATACTTGCGTAGCAGGTCGAGATAGGCGGGCGACTGCTTGACCTTGGCGATTGCCGCGTCGAGATAAATCCGGAGGCTCTGATCTTGGGCGCGTACGCCGATCTTGTACTGGATAGTCGAGCCTTCCAGCTTCGTGATCGCGAACTGCAGATCCGTGCCCTTGATCGAGTCCACCGCGAACGGGTAGTCGTAGATAAACGCATCCACTGCACCGCTGTCTACGCTCTTCTGGATAAAGGCCGGATCGGCATCGTCTTCTTCCACAAACGTCGTGCTCGGGTACTGGCTTGTCACGAACTCCCGGACGTTCGGGTCACCCTTGAGAATGCCCACGCGCTTGCCGGCGAGGTCCGTCGTCGTGTGGATGGGCGAGCCGTTGCGGACGATCAGTGCGTAACCAAAATCGTCGACGTAGGGGATCGAGTAGACGACACCCGGCGGCGTATTGTCCGAAAAAGTCAGGCCGTCCATCGCGATGTCTACGGTGCGGTTACCGTTCGCATCCGTTGCGAGCAGTTGCTTTGGCACGCCAACGTATGTATCGACCTCATGATGCATGTCGACCGTCACCTGTTTGCCGCCGGTGTTGAAGGAAGGGTCGGCAAAGAGCAGTCTCGCGAAATCGACGTTGAACCCGTGGGCTGGACCGCCGTTCTCGTCGTCGTAGAACGGAGCGCTCGGGTTTTCCACCGAGACGCGCACTAGGCCATTGTTCACGATACCCTTGAGCGCGTCCGTGTCAGGCTTGTAGCCAACGGGCAGGGCAGCGTTGGAAGGCGACGTGGGCGTGCCCGTGTCGATGCTGTTTGGGGCGCCTGGCGCCTGAATCGCGGTCTGCTGATTGGCTCCGCTCAGCTTGGACAGCCCGCCTTGCTGGAAAAACCATGCGACGGCGAGGACCACGATGAACGCAACCCCGCCGAGAATCTTTCCGATGTTATTCATTTTTGATCTCGCTATGTTGTTGAAGGGGCTTACTGCTGCGGGCTCTGAGAACCGATGGCGACGCGCGGAGCAGCGGCGATCGCCGGCTGTACGTCATGCTCTAGCGCGGCCTGCTGCGCCTGCTTCACTTCCGGGTTGTCGAGTAGCGCAGTTTCCATCTGGCTGAACGCGGTGTTCACCGACTTCATGACGGAGTCGATGGACGCATCGGTCTTGATCTGCTCGAACGCGTCCCCGGATTGCTGGCCTGCGACCTTGTTCATGCGTTGCGCGGCTTGCGACATGTCCCACATCGCCTTCGCGCGGTCGATGGCATGAGAGAAGTTGTCGAGTTCTGCATTGACCTGTTTGTATCTATCTTCGCGGAAATGCAGCAACTGCTGCATCGTCGCGAGTTGAGCATCGAAGCGCGGCGCATCGTCTGGATACTGTTTCTTAAATTGGCCGACCTTGTCCTGGAAGCCCTTGACTTCCGTGCGAAAGTCGGTGATGCGATCGGCAAATTCGGCGGCGGACTGTCGCTTGTCGGCCAATTGATTCATTAGAGTCTCAATCGGGTTGGAATGCGCTTCCGCAACGACCATCTTGACGCGCGCGTTGCGCAGCTTCATCTCGACCACCGGGCCGAGATAAATCGCAGCGAGGCCGATGACGCCGGCGGCAATCAGGGCAATCAAGCCCTTCAAGAGGAGCAGAGCGGCGGGAGCGCCGATCGCGATGCCGGCCGCGATGACGAGCCACTTTACAATTTTCGCTTTGCGAACGGTTTCGGGACTGACGGTAGGGATTACGGAAGTCATAGAGGCGGCCTCATGGGTGAGTGATCCTGATTGAACGTAACTCGTTGCCGGGGAAGTCAAGGCTTCGCCCGCAAGGATGGCTGCGCGCGGACGGCGGCGAGTAGGGGCAGGCGAAAGGACAACACCAGACGGGAGCTAACGCCGTCGGCATACGCATTGATGTCGAATCGTGGTGCTGGAGCGGCGCGCATTTCTCACTTGATCTGGTTCGGTACGCACAGTCTCCCGCGAAGACCGTGGGCATGGGGAAGCGAAAGCCGATCGATTTTGTTCACCATTCGGAGGCTAGACGCATTGCCAGCGCCCGTAAGCTCTCTCCACACCCTCGCGCTACCGCGCATCGATCTCCCGTATATACGGCGTTTGGCGCTTCCTCCGGCTCGTGGTCTCTCGGGACCGCCCCAGGCGTTTATTCGTTCCAGCGTTTTACACACCCGCGCCTAAGGCGCATCGACTGACCACCTTCGAAAGGTGGTCTTTTTCAACTGTCCAATGGGATCACGATCCCGTTGGGAGGCGTGTTCCACGGACATTCTCCAGGAGCACACTATGAAATCCAAACTGCCCCAGCACGTAGCGTTCGCGGAGTTCCGCGAGGGTGCCACGATCCAGTTACTCAATAAACACGGTCGTGTCGCCTCAGTTTCTTACGGGGACAAAGACCTGGGTTTCGTTGATGCGATGGGTGATCGCGGTCTCCGCCAGGCGCACAAGCGCGAGGTGAACAACGCGCTTTACCTGCATTCGGAGTTCGCCTCCAATGACATGCCGAAGCCTTCGCTGCCGACGGCCGAGGCGATCGCGGATTACCCGGATCTGCTCGACAAATTTCCTATCGCCGCCTCGATACTGGGGTTCTACGCGGAACGCAATTGCCAAGGCATGCTGGTTGCCCGGTACTGCTTTCCGACTGACGAAGAGCAACAGGTCCTTAAGTACGTCATGACGATCTACGGCTTTCTGATCGCGCGGAACGAGCGGGTTTCCCTGCTCGAGCTTGCCGACCGCATCGCCGGCCGTTATGACGTCAGCGAACCACGCAATCGCGTCGCAATCGAAACGCTGCGCTCCGGCGCAGGTGTAAGCCGGTACGTTTCCCACTAGAAGGCGTGTTGTCAGCAACCGCAGAACGTCGACGTCAATCAGCAAGGCTCCGTTGAATCGATCGACGGCGCACTAAACCCGCGCGGGGAGCTGTCCGGCTGGGACGCTCCCCGCCACACCTGGTGTGGAGCAAAAGATGAAATCGTCTAAAAAGACTCGCCGGTCAGGTACGACAGTGCGAGAGCCGGGCTTGAGCCTACAACCTTCAGTGCCTCTTGAGCCGCTAGCAATGCTGGAAAAGGTGGAACTCTGGCTCAGCGGTAACGATAGGGCGACCGCACTCGTCTTGCATGCGGAAGTCGTTACCGTCATCACAGCGGCGAAGCTGAAACAGCTTGGACCTGCGATTCGAAAGCTGACCCGCAACGACCTCGTTGATCTGATCGATGAGGCTGACGGCGTCGGTTGCTGGGATGAGGCGAGCATGGATCGCCTGCGTGAAGAGGTATCGCGTCTGTTCTCTGAGGGAATGATCGCCGAAGAAAGCATCCTTGAAATAGCCTGACAAGGCGCTCCGAATTCCTGCCATAGGCCGGACCGGAGCGCATTCCATTAAACCCTCTGGGGCCTCGTCCCAGAGCGGACGAGGCGCCTGATGTCACTTCGTTGACCCATCCACTTCCCAGTGCCACGGGGTGTCGCCCCGCAGCGAAACTCACTCTGTCGAGGAGTTATGTCCGGGAATGCGTTGGCTGTCGACGTTCAGGAGCAAACCATGATGGACGAGCGAACCATCCAACTCTTCAGCATCGACGAGTTGGTGTTTTCGATTGAGGAACGCATCGAGAGAGCGCTTGCCGCGATCGTCGCGATCTTCATGCAGCAAATCCCCACTGTGATCGCGTTTAGTGGTGGGAAGGATTCATCTGTCGTTGCAGCGCTGACCCTGCACGCAGCCGTGCAGGCGAAGGAACGCGGTGCGAGTCCGTTCATTGTGGTGACCACCTCGGATACCGAGGTCGAGAACCCGGAAATCTCCGTTCACTACCGGACGGAGCTCGCGAAGATGCGTGCGTTTGGCCGACGGCACGGTCTTAACATCCAGACCGAGATCGCGAAGCCAAATCTGCTCTCGACTTTTCAAATGAAGATCCTGACGGGGCGTGGCCTGCCGAGTTTCCCGAATGTGTCATCTGACTGCTCAGTCGACCTCAAGGTAACGCCGCAGGCGCGGTTGCGCAAGCAGCTCTTCAAGGCGTTCATTGCCGGCGGCATGCAGGAGCCCGTCACGCTACTTGGCACGCGTCTCGACGAATCGTTGCGCCGCGCCCTGCACATGAAGGCGAGGCAGGATCGCCCCGACGTTCCCGTCCGGAACAAGGATGGCGAGTTCGTTATCACCCCGCTGCGAGACTGGTCTTCTGATGATGTGTGGGAGGCGATCGCGCTTTACGGTGCGAACCTCTATCCGACGTTCTCGGACTTCGAGGAGACGAAGCGGATCTATGCACACGCGGCGGGCACGTCGTGCGCGGTGGTCGCGGACGCGATCTACGAAGGTGGCGGGAAGCAACGACAGGGAAAGTGCGGCGCCCGCACGGGCTGCTGGTCCTGTGTCGCCGCCGAGGATAAGTCACTTGCGAACATGATCGAGTTTGATGAACGCTACGAGTATGCGCGCGGGCTGAATCGCTTCAACCGTTTCCTGCGCAATACGCAGTACGACTGGACCCTTCGGAACTGGATCGGCCGTACGATCCGCGGTGGATATATTGCCATCGAGGCTGACACCTACAGTCCCGCGATGATTCGATTACTGACGCGCCTCATGCTCCAACTCGACTACGACGAGGAGCAGCGTGCCGGGCGGGCAGGCGAGAAGCCGAAGTTCCAGATTCTCCCGCTCGACATGATGGTAGGGGTTGACGCCTATCAATCGCTTCAGGGGCTTGCACGCCCGTTTTCATGCTGGGCGGACTACCACGCAATCCGGTCTGGATCCGTGCGCTACGGCATCCCTGAAATTGAACCTGGGCTACCGAGCCAGGCGCCCGACGCAAGGTTTCTCTACGTTGGCGACGAGTGGGAGGAAACGTCGGGTGGCAGCGCATGGACGGGGCTGCGCGATCCGTTGATCGAAAGTCTGACCAACGACAGTGGATGCGAGCAGGAGCTCGTTACGCTAAAGAGCGGTCGGATCGTCTGGAACGCTGAGAAGCATCCTGAGTTTTCGGTCGACATGGAAAGCGTTTGCATGATCGAGGATTTCGAACTCGACCGCTTGCTGGCCAAGCATGAATCCCGGTTCGAACCGGGCGGCATCACGGCAGCGTACAAGTGGTACCGCGGTTTCGGAAGCTTAAACCTCTCCGGATCGATGCTGAGTAAGCACGACGAAATCTGCCGTCGTACATCGTTCAAGGATCGCCTCGGGCTCACACTCGAGTACGACCTCGACACGCTCCTTAGCAAGACAGTGGCGTTTTCGGAACTCCCGGATGAGGCTCGCACCGCTTGGGGTAACAAGGCAACGATGGCATCGGCGCAGACCGAGTTTGATCTGGTCTGAGCTTCAATTGACCCGCGCGGGAAGCGATCCCCCCCCGGGGAGGCTTCTCGTGCACTCTTTTAGGAGAAGCAAATGGATAATCTGGAAATGCCGGTACAGCGCCTGTTCGCCGGGAATTGGTCGCATCTTTTCGGGCCTGGCCGTGCCGAAACATCGTGTCGTGTCGTCATCGACGCGGCGAACGTTGAACTTGTCGCGGCCCAAGCGCTCGACGGACTGAAGTGGGTCGATCTATCGGCCCCCGAAAGAGCCGATCTGGCGGATTCGTTGTTCGATGCGAATACCGTGAGCGAAGCGCCGGAGGAGTTCAATCTTGTTGCGATCGACGTGCTGCCGGACTGGGCTGCGTCGACTGAACCCGGAATGGCTGTCGGCGCCTTGGACAACGAATACGCGTTCGATTGCACCTTGACGGCAGCCATTCGAGTCAAGGCGAAGACCAGAGAGCAGGCCGACGCCATTCTCCGCGATGTATTGAATGCAGCGGACTGCAATGGTGGCGTGTGGCCGAACGGAGTCCCTGTGCTCTTTGAAGCCAGCCTGAACGACAGCAAACCCGTTCTTTCGGAAGTGAACGGCGTGCCGGTGAACGAGGCTGGTGTGTCCGTTTCCTGAAGAAGTCGATCAACCTTACCCGATGGGGCCTCCCCGTTGGGGCGGCTCCGTCTCATGCTGGAGGCAGATATGAGCTGTAACCGCGAAAACGTCATTTGGAAGCGTCGCGACGGCACCTGGGGACGCGGATTTTTCGATTTCTACCAGACCGGCGAGGATCATGAATGGGATGTCGAATACGACTACAGCGCCTTCAACTGGGCGTCTGTTGGGCATCCTACGCAGGAAGCGGCTAACGCCGCATGGACGGGGGCTAACCCGAGCGGCAGCACCACCTACGAGGAGCCGAGCGAGGAGACGGACCGATTCGATTCCTTGGCAGAGAAGTTCCTGGCTGACAAAAAGGCACTTCTGCGAAGTCGCTGAAGCCCAGACAACCTGTACCCAAACCCCGACGCGCGCAAGCGGTCGGGGTTATTTTTTTCCGGGCCGGCCGCAGACTGACCCTCGAAAGCCCTAGCAAATCAGCGCTCATTCTGTGAAAAACCCGCGGGTTTCGAGGCCTAGACTGCAGATACACCTCGCGCCTCCGGCGCATCGACTTCGGCTTCCAGCCTCTCCCTTATCTGTTTCGCAAACTGGCGTCCCCGTGGCGCCTTTTGGCATTTTCGCGTCTCTGACGCATCCAGCGCCGTCTATCGGCACTTCATCTCTATCCCCAGCGGGACGCACATCCCGCCAAAGGGAATGGCGTCTCAACGGGGCTTTCTTTTCAGGAAACCACCATGAACGCCGTTTCAAAATTGCCGAAGCTCGCCGACATTACCGCCGCCGAACTGATAACCCTCCTGGTCGCGTACGTCCGCCGCCAATTTCCGGTGCTAATTACCGGGGCGCCTGGGGTCGGAAAGTCCGACATCGTGGCCTCTGTTGCCGCGCTGCTCGGCTATGACCTTGTGATTAGCCACCCCGTCACTGAAGACCCGACCGACCCGAAAGGGTTGCCGTTTCCTTCGGCAGATGGGCTATCCGCCCGATTCCTGCCATTCGGGAATATGCACAAGATCCTCAGCGCCACTCGTCCGACGATATGGTTCCTGGACGATCTGGGCCAAGGCTCGGCTGCAGTGCAGGCGGCCTACATGCAGCTGCTGCTAGCACGTCGCGTAGGCGACCACGTCCTGCCGGATTGCGTGACCTTCCTGGCGGCCACCAACGACCGCAGCCATAACGCGGCCGTGAGTGGAATTCTGGACCCGGTGATCTCGCGTTTCGCGACGATCGTCAACCTCGTACCGGATATCAAGTCGTGGTCGAAGTGGGCGGTGGAGAACAACACGCCCAATGAGTTGATCGCGTTTCTGCGCTTCCGCCAGGATTTGCTCTACGTCCCGAAGAAAGGGCGTGACATCGAGAACTTCCCGACGCCGCGTAGCTGGGGGTTCCTCGGAAAGAAGATGCCGATCATTCCGAAGGGCCAGGAGCTTCGCGAGTATGCGGGTTCGGTTGGTGAAGCTGCTGCGCACGAGCTTGCGACGTTCCTCGACGTCTACAAGGAAATTCCGACGCTCGAAGAGATTCTGCTTAACCCGCGTGGCGCCCGCCTTCCGGACACAGCCAAGCCGGCAACCGCCACCGCGATCGTATCGATGCTTGCTGGCCGGACCACGGCTACGAACTTCGACACGGTCATGGTCTACGTCAACCGCATGATCGACGCTGGCATGCGCGAGTACGTCGGCTTCTACATTCATGATGCCACGACACGTGACCCGTCGCTGCAGCAAACCCACACGTTCCAGCGTGAGTCGTGGGCGGGTGAGCTTTGCAAGATCCTCGGCCACGAACTCGAGACCGCCTGAGCATTTTCATCTTCTGCCGCTGGTTCCGCGCGTGTTCTCCCTCCCGGGGGTACGCGCTGTTTCGTTCCATTCCTGATTTATCAATCTACTTCTCGTGGAGTCTCATCATGTCCAAAACCATTGCCGATGTTGCATCGAACGTCATGCTTTGCAGCCTGAGCATTTCTGTCTGGAAAGCCCGCAAGTTCGACGACAAGATCACGGCTGAAGTCGACCGCACCCACAAGGTCGCCGACGCTGGCCGTTACAACAAGCGCCTGTTGCTGAGAGGAGCGGAAAGCTATAACGAAGTGACACGCATCGAAGGCGAAATGCGTCGTCACTGGGAAAAGTTCACGCTCAACTACAAGCAGGACGCTGTGCGGTTGCTGCCGACGCTGATTTACATGGATTTTGTGGAACAGGCGCGTCGATTGCGCGAGAAGTTCGAAGTTGCCGTCGCGCATTTTCTAACGGACTATCCGAACCTCGTGGAAGCGGCCCGCAACTCTGAAACGCTCGGCCCTCTCTTCCGGGAGGAGGACTATCCGACGGAGTCGCAGCTTCGTCTGAAGTTTGCCGTGCGCCTCACGATCCTGCCGTTCCCGAACGCGGAGCACTTTGGCGTTTCGCTGCCGGAGGATGTGCTCGTGTCGCTGAGATCGGATATCGACAAACACGTCGAGTACTCGATCAAGGCGGCTAACAATGACATCGTTGGTCGTCTGTATGAGGCGGTCTCAAAGCTCGCGTCGACGCTGTATGTGAACGAGAGTCCGCGGCTGGACGTGGCGAACAATGTCCGTTCGTTGTGTGCGCTGTTGCCGAAGCTGAACTTCAGTGGGGACCCCGAGCTCAACCGGATCCTCGATGAAGCCGAGCATCACCTTGGCAACCTGTCTGGTGCTGAGCTCAAGGAATCGCCGTTCGCGCGAGCGCAAGCTGCGTCGAAGGCATCCGAGATCGAAAGCATGATGGCGGCATTCATGGGTTCGGCTCCGGCCCCTGCTTATACGCCGGCGCGCGCTGAGACCTCGCAACTTCGTCTCGTCGCCTGAGGTCGCCATGCATCCACGCTTAGCTAAGGCACGGCATTCGCTGGTCATGGACCGCAGTTATCGCTTCTTTGCGACGCTTCTCCTGATGCTCGACATCGTTGAAGACCCGACGTGCAAGACATTCTGGGTCGATGGGATCAGCCTGGGCTACAACCCGGCTTTTCTCGACACGATCGATGATGACGAACTGAAGGGGACGCTTGCGCATGAGACGCTACATCCGGCACTCGGACACATCTTCCGCATGCAAGGCCGTGATCCGGACACTGCCAACAAGGCTGGTGACTACCCGGTCAATCATATTGTGGTGGCATCCGGTCTGAAGCTGCCCAAAGGCGTTTTGATCGACCCGAAATATGACGGGTCGCTCGAGGAGAACTACGCCAGGCTGATGCGGGAGCGTGAGCAGAAGCCGCAGTCCGCGCCCAATCAGCAAAAGCAGTCGGGCGCCGGTCAGGATCAACGTAAAGGTCAGGGCCACGGGAAAGGCCAGCAGGGTCAGCAGCAGGACCAGGGTAAGGGCCAAGGTCAGGATCAGGGTCAGCAGCAAGACCACGGTCAGGGCAAGGGCCAGTCAAATCCGGGCAACGGGCAGAAGAGTGGCCAGACTGACGACGCAGGTAATCGCGGCGACGGTCAGGGAGAGCCCCAGCCAGGTGACTTTGATCCGGGTTGTGGCGAAGTTCGTCCCTATCCGGGTGATCGCCCTGCGGAAGCGGAGGCGAAGTGGAAGGTCGCTGTCATGCAAGCCGCAAAAGCGGCCCAGATGGTCGGGCAAGCGCCTGGCTGGCTGGAAGGTGTTCTGCAAGGACTCGCGGAGCCGGCGGTCGAATGGCGTTCCGTGCTGATGCGTTTTGCGCAGGATTCGGCGCCAACCGACTATACGTACGCTCGTCCGAATAAGCGGTTTTTGCATCTCGGTTTGTTCCTGCCATCGCTGCATGAGCCCGCCGTCGAGGACGCGGTCTTCGTACGGGATTCGAGTGGGTCTCTTTGGAGCGAGACGCAAGCGCAATTCGACGCAGAGATCGTGAACGTGTTCGAGACGCTGCAGCCGAAACGCCTTGTCGTGATGGATTGCGACACGCGGGTTTCGCAAGTGCAGATCTTCGAGAGGGGAGACACAATCGAACTGAAGCCTGTGCTCGGCGGCGGCGGTACCAGCTTCGTCGCCCCATTCATCCGGGTCGGCGAGGAGGGTATCAACCCGGCTTTTCTGGTCTATCTGACCGACATGGAAGGGACGTTCCCCACGGAAGACCCGGGCTATCCGGTCCTCTGGGCCTCGACCACGAAACTGAACCGAGCCCGCGTGGCACCGTTCGGCGAAACGATCGAGGTGATTGTCTGACGCGTCTTTTTATCTCAAAACCCCGACGGCACTCGTCGGGGTTTTTTCCGTTTACAGGGGGGGTCGGTAATCCAGATGTACGACCAAACGAAGAATGACGGCACCGTTGCGTCGTCTTTTAAGAGCATTAGTTACATGTGTAGGAGAGGTGAAAGGCAAATGCCCAAAAGTTAAGCAGGAAAAAACCGTGGTGACCAGGACGGCCCGCAAGAATGGGTCGGAAAGGAGGCGAATTTCGCGCACCATTCGCAGATGTGTCCATGCCAGAAAGAACCAGAATTTACGCATGAGCACATCTACCAATCCAGCCAATGACTTTTTGAAAGTGCAGCCCTTGACTGCAGCGGCGGTCAAGATGTTCTTCGAGTCACTGTCGCCGCTGAAGGCACAGCTTGAATCGCATGACATTGCGGAAATCATGATCAATGACTACCGCAATACGTGGATCGAGCACCGCGGCGCAATGCATCGGCTGGATCTGGAACTGGATTACGCAAAGGTTAACGGTGCGATTCTGTCGTTGGCTTCGTCCGTCGACAAGTCGGCTTTCGCTGGCACCGACCAGGGGATTATTAACGCGGGTCATGAAGGCCTGCGCGTTGCGGCCGTGATGCAACCGACCGCGATCGACGGCCACGCGCTCTCGATTCGCAAGCACAAGGATACAACGTTGTCCCTGAAGGACTATGTAGCACGCGGGGCGTTCTCGCGCGTGAACGCACGGCCCGAGCACAGTGACGACAGTCTGTTCCCCCCGGGAGCGGAGAACGAAGTGCTGATGGAATCGCTTGCTGCGTTGGTCAGGGCGCGCAAGAACATTCTGGTAGCAGGCGGTACGTCTACGGGTAAGACGACGTTTCTGAACGCTCTGATCCAGGAGGTTCCTGAAGATCAGCGGGTTATCACAATCGAAGACACGCAGGAACTGAAGCTGAAGGTACCCAATCGGGTGCGGCTGCTCTCCAACGAAGAAAAGAAGGTCACGACGCGCACTTTGGTTGCGCTCTGCCTTCGGTTCCGCCCCGATCGAATCATCGTGGGCGAAGTGCGCGGCGGCGAGGCCTACGACCTGCTGCAGGCATTGAACACTGGCCACGATGGGGGATTGGCATCGATTCACGCCAATAACGCGCGGATGGCCCTTGGACGTCTCGAGAGCCTTGCGATGCTGGGCATTCCGCCCGGCTCGTCCTGGGACCTGCGGGACATGCGAAAGAACATAGCTGACTGCTTTAACTATGTCGTGCATCTGAAGCGCACGGGAGAGCTTCGACATATTTCAGAGATAGTCGAAATCCAGGGTTTCCGGGACGACGACTACATCCTCAACCGCGTCTTTTGATGAAGGTAAACATGAAAACAATGAAACAACCTTTGCGGTCCCTGTATCGCACGTACCTCTGCCCGAAAGAAATCGTTACGACGCTTCTGGCGTTCGTCCTTTCGTTCATCGCACCCGTATCGATGGCGCAGAGCTCAACCAGCATCTCCGACCTGAGCACGGCTTCCGGGATCATTTGCATGATCTCAGACTACATCAGCGGCCCCTGGTTGTATGGCATCGGCATCGTGCTCATCATCGTCGGCGCCGTTGCGATCTCGTCGTCGGAAAGCAGCATCTCCAAGATGATTTCGACCGTCTTCGTCGGCCTCGGGCTCGCAGCATGCGCGGTCCCGATCGTTAAAAACCACCTCGGCCTGAGCTACACCTGCTGAGCGCGCGCCATGGCATCGCACCGCAAACCCGTCAAGGTCAGCCGTTCGCTTTCACTGCCTCGCCAGATGGGCGGCGCGGATCGCGGTCTGGCAATTGCGAACGGCACGCTCACGCTGCTGCTTTGCTATACCTCCATGACGCTCGCATTTTTGCCAGTCGGCATCGTGGGTCACTGGTTTCTGCGATGGATGTCGCAGAAGGACCCGTGGTGGCGAGAAATCATGCTCGTCTACAACCGCTACCCGGACATCTACGAACCGATGCCCACGACGAAGTTCGCGGCCCGCTTCAAGCGCCCGTATGGCTTCGACCAGGATCTGTCTTGCTAACGTCGCCGCCCCTATGCTGAAAAAAAACAGGATTACGACTCGTTCGATTCAGGAGGTTGCTCCGTGGGCAACCATGGTCACGCCCACGCTCACTTTCAACAAGGACGGGTCGCTTCTTACGCAAACGGTCTTCGAAGGCATCGACGCGGATAGTCCGAATCTGACGGATATCTCGGCCGTGCGGGACAATCTTGATCACGCCTGCAAGAATTTTGACCATCGTGTTACAGCATGGTGGCGACTGTCGCACCGGCGAATCAGGACTGAGCTGGAGGGCGATTTTCATTCTGCGGCCGACTCCCGGATCGACGCGATCAATCAGCAAAATCTTTCGAGCGGCAAGTACTTCAGGAATTCGCACTCGCTCGCTCTCGCGTATACGCCTGAGTCGGGCATCGACAAGGTTTTTGAAAAGATCAACTACCACATGAAGGTGGGCGGTAAGCCAGTACCCCTCGCCATCATCGAAGCGATCAAGGATATGGTCCTGGCGCGTAGTGCGCTCGCATTCGACCTGACGAAGATGCAGGGCGACATCAAGCGTTTCGAGTCGGTGCTGGACGCCTTCATGGGGGGGGTGACACGTCTGAAACTCAAACGGCTGGAGATGCAGGAGATGATGGCATTCCTGCACCAGACTGCAAACCCCAACGTACCACCTCGCCGCGTTCGTTACCCGGTCACGATGCTCGACACGCACCTGACGGAGACGCAGGTCAACATTGGCGCGACCACGCTCGAATTCAAATCTGCGTATGGCTCGCGCTTCGCCCGCATCGTTAGCATCAAGGAGTGGCTGGGCTTCCAGGAGGCCGCGCTCGACATCCTCAATGAAGTAGATGCCGAGCTCGACGTGTGCGTCATGTTTCGATTCCTGAACACGGGCCGCGCCGAAGCCTACATCAGGAAGATACGCAACTTCTACAAGGTTGCGGCCTTCAATCCGTGGTCGATGATCAAGCAGTATTTCGCCAAGGAAGAACAGCAAAACGACAAGGGCCGTGAACGCCTTGCCAGCGAAGCCGACAATGCCCTCACGAAGCTAATGGCCGACGGCCAGCAGTATGGTTTCGCCAATATATCTATCGTCGTCTACGGCGACACGCCTGAAGAGTGCGAGGACAAAACACGCGAAGTAGTCGGTCGTGTCGGCAACGCAGGCTTCGGCGCGATTCTGGAAGAGAACAACCTGTTCGCGGCGTGGGCCTCAACGCTCCCCGGGCAGTGGCACCAGCAAAAGCGCCTTCAGTTCGTCGAGACGCCGGCCATGTCCGATATTGCACCGATCCGCGGCGTGCTCGACGGTGGGGAGATCAACGACTGGCTAACGTCGCAGGCCGGCAAGAAGGTCGGTGCACTCACTTGTTTGCCAACTCAACACAAGACGCTGCAGCGGCTACACCTGCACCATCCGGGCGGCAAGTCGCATCTGCTCGTGATCGGGCCTATCGGCGCGGGGAAGTCAGTATTGCTCAACTTTCTGCTTTCACAGTCTGGTCGACATGGCGCCCGGCGTATCCGTTTCGACAAGGATCGCTCAACGCGTATCCCGACCGTGCTCGCAGGCGGCAAGTTCATCGATGTGACCGGCCGCTTCTCGGCGGCGACGTCGGTCAACCCGCTTTCACTGCTCGCAGACGAAGACAATTTCACCTTTGTCGCCGGCTGGGTGCAGATGGCGATCGAGGACGATAACTTTACTTGCACGAAAGCGCAGGAAAGCCAGATCTACACGGCTGTCAAGACTCTCGGTGCAGGCTATTCCAAGGACATGTGGCGGCTTTCGTTTCTGATCACGCTACTGCCGGCGGAATTGCGCGAACGTCTGTCCGTCTGGACCGAGGGCGAGAAATACGGTCGCTTTTTCGACCACGTGGAAGATGCGTTTGCGCTGTCCGACGATCTTTCGATCGAACTCGGGGATCTGTTCCAGAGTTATCCGGTGGCCGCGGCGCTCTTTATGGAGTACGCGTTTTTCCGGATCACGAAGTGGCTTACCGGCCGCTACACGGTCATTGAAATCGAGGAGGGGGGCTTCTTCTTCGAGTACGAGCGCTTCTACAAGCGTCTGGAAATCTGGGCTGTCACCATTCGCAAGCTGAATGCAACGCTCGTGATCGCTACTCAATCGCTCAAACAGCTTGAACGGATCAAGGATTTCGAAGTACTGAAAGAGAATATTCCTAACATTATCTACCTGCCGAACGCCGACGCGAGAAATAACAAGCACCTGTACTGCGACGTATTCGGGCTGACGGGAAATCAGGTGGAGATGATCTCGAACGCGGTCCCCAACCGCGATTATCTGCTGGTCACGCAGGCACGCACCCGCATGCTGCAGGCGAAGTTCGACAAGGAAACCCTGGCGTATCTCCGCTCGGATGGTCGCGCGCAGACCATCCTCGACAAGCATTATGAGTCGGGTGACCAGCACTGGCGCGAAAACTACGTCCACGAAATTATGGCGCTCGACTGAGCGTATGGAGATCGACATGAAATTTCTGAATAGCTGCGTCAACCGGCTTATTTCGTCCGCATCGGCCGCGGTTCTTCTCCTTTTTGCCAGTCAGTCAGCGACTGCGCAGGAGATCGTGTTCGACCCGACCAATTTCGCCCAGAATGTAATTACCGCTGCCAAGGCGATACAGGGCGAGATCTACCAGGACACCAACATCGTCTACCAGTACCAGATGGAGGCGAATCAACTCAAGCAGGCGACAGGGATCAATGCGACGGCCTTGATGACTCAGTACAACGCCATCACGTCTGACATCACCTCGATGCAGAGCTATGTGAACAACCTGCAGAGTCTCTACGGACAGTTGCAAAGCGGACAGGGCTGGATAAACAAGGTGCAGGGACTGGTCGCGTCGCAGGGCAAAACACCCCAGCAGTTCATTACTGATCAAGCGACTCTTGCCAGTCAGGGCAATCAGCAGGCCGTCAACCTCTTCCAGAGTGGCAACAGCATCGCACAGCATCAGCAGCAGTTGATGCAGCGTCGGCAGCAGCTGCAGGACTCGATCACCCTGAATCCGACGCAACAGGCCACCGCGGAAGCGACGACGCACTACCTCGATATCGTCACTTCCCAGAACAACGACCTTATCCAGTTGCAAACGCAGGCCGCGCAACAAGCTGCTCAAAAGCAGGCGGCCGCCGCGCAGCAACAGAACGAGAATTCCCAGATTCTCCAGCAACGGCTTCAGGCGCAGCAACAGGAACTCTCGAATCTGGGTATTTCGAATACTAATTGAGTCGGAGTCGATCCAGCTTCGAATCAGGAACTAGTCATGCTGAAAGCCCGCACCTTCCTTTACGCACTGGGCCTCCTTGTGGTCATGGCGCTGCTTTTCTCGCCCTATAGCCGGGCCGAGACTGCGGGTTCCACGGCGGCG
The DNA here is from genome assembly GCF_012927345.1 of Paraburkholderia polaris. Classification (GTDB taxonomy): domain Bacteria; phylum Pseudomonadota; class Gammaproteobacteria; order Burkholderiales; family Burkholderiaceae; genus Paraburkholderia; species Paraburkholderia polaris. The sequence goes on along the minus strand of NZ_JABBGJ010000031.1, from coordinate 38,676 downwards.
TCGGCGTCAACTACCCAGCCGACAGGGCTTGGGCTCGCAGTTACAACTGCGATTGTCACGAATTCGTTTAACTACATCAGCAAGGAGGTCCAGCAGGTCTCGCAGACCATTCTAGGCACCGCGGTGACGACCTCGTCATCGCTGAATTCCGAGTCGGACAAAATTGCAGGCGGACTCGCTGTTCTGGTGCTCGTCCTGACCTTTGTCGAGTATGCGGGAACTCGCCACCCGGTGTCCGCGTGGGTAAAGGTGTTCATGAATATCATGGTGCTTGGCATATTCGCGGCGGTCTACGTTGGATATAGCACGGCGGCACCCGGCTTCTACAACTGGTTCGTGACCCTTGCCACTGACTTGAACGGAGGAACCGCGACGTTCCAGGCCTTGGGCGCTGCCGCTGATGCTGTTCTGGTTGGCATCGCGCACTCAACGGATGGGCTGGGCATCACCGACATCGCAAACGTTTCGAAAGTTCTGATGATTCTGGTGGTCGACGTTGCGGCCGCGATCTGCTTCCTGACGATGTGTCTCTCCGGTGTCGTGTTTATCTATTACACCCTCATCGGACTGGTGCAGTCGGTCATTGGAATCGTGTTCGGAAAGATTGCCATTGCCCTGGGCTTTCACCAGATGACCCGAAATTTCTTCTCGTCGTGGCTTTCGTTCATGATTCACTCGGGGATGTACACCGCCGTATCGGCGGCGATGAATGCGCTCGTCATCAAGACCTTCATTTCAGCGCTGCAAAGCAATACGCCAGGCGGAACGCTTAATTTTTCGACCAGCTTTGCCTCGGTGATAGCGTTGACTGTCATTTCGATTTTCATCCTGCTCCTGTCGATGGAGATTCCCAAGATCGCAGGCATGTTCGGCTCGGGTGCATCCGGCGGTCCGGGGATAGTAGGCAAAGCCGCGTCGGCGATGACCATGGGTGCCTTCGGCGATTAGGGTGACCGAAAGATATGAAAAAAAGCCTTTTCGGCCGGCAATGTCATTGCACTCGAGACTTTGGGATTTCCCATGCTGAATGTCAGTAAATTTCTTTATGGCGTGGGATTGGCCTTCATTCTCGCGATGGTGTTGTCGACATTCGGCCACGCGGAGGTCGGAGACGTAACGGCCATCGATCCCAATACCGGCATCTCCATCGACACAGAGGGTCAAGCAGTCACCGCAGCGGGTACGGCTGCCGCGAACGTCGTGTCGGCCGCGCTTGGATCGAATGTAACTGGCGCGGGCCTCGCGGCGACAGCCGCTGACATCACGAACGCCTTTAACAAAATCAGCGCGTTGGTCACTCAGGTCACGAGCACAGTTATTGGGAATGCGACCGCAGCTGCGCAGACCCTCAATTCCGAATCCGACAAGATCGCAGGGGGCCTTGCTGTGATCGTCGTTGTGCTCACTTTCGTCGAGTACGCCGGCACTCATCACCCGGTACAGGCCTGGGTGAAGGTATTTGAGAACCTGTTCGTCTTTGGCATGTTCGCCACTGTGTACGTGGGATACGGAACAGCTGCTCCGGGGTTTTATAACTGGTTTCTGACGCTGGCTCAACACCTGAACGGCGGCTCCACACCCATCCAGGCTATTGGGGCCGCTGCGGGAGCCGTGTGGCTCGGTATTGTCCATTCGTTCGATGGTGCGAGTCTGTCGCAGTGCATCCAGATTTTTGCAATCGACATTCTGGCGCTTCTGTGCCTCGTGGCGATCTGCCTTGCCGGTGTAATTTTCCTGTACTACACCATGCTCGGAGCCGTGCAGTCTGCCATTGGCATTGTCTTCGGGAAGATTGCGATCGCGCTTGGCTTCCATCAGATGACTCGAGGCTTCTTCTCGTCATGGGTCGCGTTTATGGTTCACGCCGGAATGTACGCTGCGGTCGCGGGGGCGATGAATACTCTTGTTATCAGCCAGTTTCTCGGGGCGTTGCTAACACCCGCTGGCACGCTGAATTTCACGACTAGCTTTGGCACGGTCATCAATATCACGGTTTCCTCCGTATTCATCATGCTGCTGTCTCTGGAGATTCCAAAGATCGCGGGGATGTTCGGGTCGGGAGGCGCAGCGGGCGGCGCGAGCCTCGTCGGGAAGATGGTCGTAGCGGCTACCGCCGGCGCATTTGGGAAGCCCGATCGCGGGACCGACACGCTCAATGACGACGATAACGACGATGGCGATGACCGTGACGACGGCCGGGACGACCGCAACAACGTGTGACCAGAGCACGCGCGCAGACACCCTAACAATATTAAGAGACACGCATTGAAAATCGACTCAGCGACGCGGACGCCGACCAACTTCAGATCTATCGATTCTTTGCAGAAGCTCGGTGAGCTTTCCAAGCGGGTCGAGCTCATCAGGCAGTGCGCGAATGAAGCGAAGCCCGTCTATTTCGAGCAGAAGTGGATGGCTGTTCTTGTCAGGTGTGCCGACTGGCACTCAAGCCAGCCGCTCAGTCCGGAACTTTACAGGGAGCCGGGCGGGGCGCTCCGGTGGACCATTGAGCTGGCTTTTTATGCGATGCGCCTCGCTGGCGCGCAAAAGTTTGCAGCAAACCTTACGTCTGAGGAACGTCGACGCGTCGAGCCGCAATATAACTACGGCGTGTTCATCGCCGCCGTCTGTTCCGGATTGGATGAACCGCATCGGCACTTCCGTGTTATCCGAGCGCACGACGATGCGGAGTGGAACCCCTCCGCGCATGGTGCATTAAACCCGTGGCTCGACGGGTCCGAGTACCGGCTCGGACGCCGCGAGGTCGCGTTACCGGTCGAGCGCATGCGTACAGGAGTGCTTGCCCAATTGATTGTCGGACGCGAGTTGCTGTCCGAACTCGACACCGAAGTACTCGCGCAGATATTCGGGGCGATCAACCCCGCACCGATGCCAATGCAAGGTGAATCCATCACGCACAAAGTCGTGCGTGATGCGGTGAAGGTCGCGACCGACTTCGACCTGAAGGCTCAGCGCGCAGAATTCGCTGCCGTGGAGTTCAGCGTGCCCCCCGCGATCGATGTGGCGAACGTTCTGGTGCCGGTTCAGGAACCAGTCACCGTGCCATTTCCGGAGGACGAAGCGCCACCGGCCGGGTCAGTTGCGTCGCCGACGGCTGCCCCATCGCCATCCTCAAAACCGCCCGGCGGCAAGCCGGTAGATCCTCGCCAGATTTCCCTTCTAGAGGAAGTGCCCGGAGAACCTGGCACTGCTGGCGGGACGCTCGCGGCAGTGCCAACGCTGGAGGAAGGTCTGAAAGACTACCCGGCAATGATTGTCGACTTCTTCCGGGCGCTCAAAGAGGATGTCGCGTCAGGAAAGGCGAAAGTCACGTGGGCGAAGCTGGGACTCAACATCCCGAAGAAGAGCCTCGGTGGGTACGGCATCGCCAGCGACACTTTGATCGACGTGCTGCGCAAGAAAGGCGTACTGCTTGACAACGGGAAGGCCGAGATCATGATCGCACAGGGGATCGGCCGGCTTATCAAGGCTCGTGAGGAGGCGTCGCCATGATCCCTTACATCAATCACTTCCGCCCGGTTTACGAGTCCACACCGATGATCGGCTGGTTTGCCGCGATGCTCATCGTTCCGTTCAGTGGGATGCCACTCGGATGGGTTTTCGCGCTGCTGGCGATGGTGATGTTCCTGTTGCGCGCCACGCAGGTCTGGTCTGCGTTGAACTTCCGCATGGCGATTTCCACGAAGTGGCTGACCACGCTAGAGGTCGCGGAACTGCTCGAAATTCAGAAAAAGATGCGCGAAGAGTCCCAGTCGATGTACCTCGGGATCGGTTTTGAATGGACACAGAAGCATTGTCAGATTGCGCACGACATTCTCCGCATGCCGACCACAGACATCCCCGGCTTGCCGAGGTGGCTTAACAAGACGCCAACCGGCCGCAAGATTGAGGCGAAACTCGAAGAGCTATTTGCTCCGCCTAATAGCAAGCTCGACCTCATGCCGCAAGGATCATCCTGGATTCACGGCATGGAGAAGAAGAAGGTCAACGTGCCGTTTCACTACAAGGCATTGGGCGGCCACACCGTTGTCGCCGGCACCACCGGTTCCGGCAAGACCCGCACCTACGAAGTGATTTCCACGCAGGTGATCCATACCCCGGACGATGTACTGATCATCATCGACCCGAAGAATGATGACGACTGGAAGCGCCGGGTGGAGAAGGAGTGCGCTCGGGCGGGCCGGAAGTTCCTTTACTTCAACCAGTCGAAGCCTTCGCTGTCGATCCGCCTCAATCCTATTGAGAACTGGTCGCAGCCCTCGGAAATTCCGAACCGCATTGCCCAGTTGATGGAAGAGGGGCCTTTCCGGGATTTTGCATACCTGTTCATCGACCGTGCGGTCAAAGGCGAACTGTACGTCGAGGACAAACCGAACTTGCGATCAATCCTGAACTACGCGCAGTCTGGTGTGGCCAACCTGCTCGAGCGCGCACTTATCAGGTTCTTCCGGGAGCAAGGGTTCGAGAGCTGGGAGGAAGAGCTGGCAAGCAGTATGCAGAGGCTCGCGCAAAAGGGCGCGAGTCGTGTGGACGGCATGGTCGAGCTCTACAAGGCCCGCTTTGGCAATGAGGGCAACAGGCACGAGGCACTGGAGGGGCTGATCGCTACGCACTCGCACGACAAGGAGCACTACATGCGGATCATCGCGTCCGCGCTTCCGTTGTTGCAGATGCTGGCGACGGGCGAAACCGGTCTGATGCTGGCCCCGAAGGCCGACGATTTCTCCGACGAGCGGGAGATATGGGACATCGACAAGGTCATCAAGCAAAAGGCCGTCCTGTACATGGGCCTCGATTCGCTGTCGAACAATATCGTGGAGCAGGCCATCGCGTCGATGATGCTCGCCGATGTCTCGGCTGTGTGTGGTGCCGTGTACAACTTCTACGAAACGGACCCGAGCGTCGTTCTGATCATTGATGAAATCGCGGAAGCTATCAACGAGCAGGTAATCCAGGTGCTCAACAAGGGGCGCGGCGCCGGCTTCAAAGCGTTCGTTGCCTTCCAGACCCGGTCCGATCTGACGGCAAGACTTGGAAACGAGTCGAAAATGTTGCAGGTTTTGGGGAATTTGAACAACCAGATCATCCTAAGATTGGAAGACAGCGATACGGCAAAGTGGTTTTCTGACAAAGTCGGAGAAACGGCCATACGCAATCTGGTCATCAACAGCAGCACGAGTACCGGTACCGAGTCGCATATTGGAGAATTCCAGGGCTCAATTTCGAGATCCTTGCAACTGGAGAAGGCCCCTCTTATTCCGACGCGCTTGATTCACGGCTTGCCCAACCTGCAATATTTCATGCGGGTTTCGGGCGCCGCCGTCTACCAAGGCCGCATTCCAATCCTTTCAAATTAATCGCCGTGAGTGAACTCCTAAAAACCGCCGTACGGGAACACAAGATGGCTGGCAGACTGGGCCAGATCTTCGTTGTGGCGCCGCAGCTCGAGTTGGCCTGTGGGCGCGTCGCCGATTTCATTGGCCTGCGCTTTCAGGGCGAGAAGGATCCGCTTATCAAGGAGCTGCTTACGCGCGCCGTTGAGGGCTACAAAAGCGCGCGCAAGGAGTGCAACCCCGAGCTTGCCTTTCTACACGGACTCTTCGAGTACGCTGATCGGCTGTACCGACGGCGTCATGTCGCGAAACAGGGTGAGAAGTACTTCGTCTGGTTGCCGATGATCGAGTCGGTCACCCAGTTCGAGAGTAAGTACCAAACGATGGAGATAGGCACGATTGCAGAGCGTTGTCCCGACGAGATCACGCAGCATTCGGCAGCATTCCAACTAGCGGCCCGCACGCTTCCGGGTGAACTGTTCCGCCAATTCCTCGAGGACTTCGATGGCAGCCATCGTCACAGTAATCGCGAAGCTCTCGCGCATTGACCAGCAGCAGGCCCTCCGCGCATGGCTGTCTGCCGGTGAAGCGGATTCGGTCAAGGATGCGATCCCGGCGGAGTTCACCAAAGGCAAGGAGGCGCGCGCATACGCGCTTGCCTTTGTGATTCGGCACTACCCGATCCAGAGCGGGATAGGCGCTTTCGGCATTCTGCTCTTTGCGTTCTATCTGATCGGGCAATTCGCGCTTCACGTCCATGTCTAGCCGATTCATATCGCATATCCGCTGGTGGTTCTTCATTGCGCCGTTGCTGGCGCTTTTTCTGATGCCGCTGCTGGACAACGAACAACTGTTCGAGGTCTATCCGGCGGAGACCGATTCGGTCTCGGCTCTACTGGGACAAGATCGGGCGGACGATGCGATAGAGCGGGCGAATACCGATTTCAAAACGTGGTTTGTCGACACAGGCGCAGTGCGAGCTACGATGGACCAGTCAAACCATAATGATCTGGGCGATGCGGTTGGTAATGAGTTTGCGCGACGGTGGGCGCACAACTTCTGGTATCTCATCTACCGGATGACCTACCGTGCCTCGGTAATGAGAGTGTGGCTCCTGGGCACGATCCTGCTGTGCATCGCATCTTTCATCGACGGGGGATGCAAGCGCAAGGTGAATGCGGCGGCGGGCGGCGTGGTGCGGCCACTGCACTTCCACGTGGCCGCGCACGGCATCCTGCTCGTGCTCGGGGTCGTGTTCTCGGTCCTGATGATCCCCATGCCGATTCTCGCGCCGTTCTGGATTGGCGTCTCGGCCCTCCTTGTCTTTCTCGTCTGGCGCGCTGCCGCGTCTTATCAGTGAGCAGGCCGGCGTTTCGCCGCCTGCCCCATGCCTGCTAGTCGTCCTTCCGGTCGTCAAACGTGCCAAGCCAGTAGTGGCGCCAATACCATCTACGCAGGGTGGGTTTTTCTTTGCCCCAGATCAGCCTCCTGTTGAACCTGCGGATCCCGACGAGCAGAGAAATAAAGCCAACACCCCAGAACAGCAGATAGATCGCCAAAAATTCGACGGCCAGGCCAATGCCGTATCCGTGGTTGAGCAGGAGGTTCGACAGCCTCAACGTGCAGAAGGCCGCGAACAGGGCGATCGGATACTTCAGGAGTCTTGGAATCCTTTTCCACGGCGGGAAGATCCTTTCAACGAAGGTGCTCATGGTTTTCTTTTCTCCTCCCGCCTGAGCGGCGGTTTGTTGGGTACGTAAAACCAGCATACACGAGTGCCATGATAGTCAAGCTTGCCGGGAAAGTGGCATATCGAGCGAAAGCCATCTAAATTCACCGCTGTTTCCGACTGTCACACACATCCCATCTTGTAAAAATGGTCAATACCGCGCGTGGGGCGCGGAACATTGACAAACAGGGGTGAATATGACAACTGAAAGTGCTGAGGTACTGGGTTCCGAACACAACGTTCATGGTCTGACCGAACCTGGTCACACGATCGTCGATATGAGCATCCCTGTTCTTACCGTCACCGATGGGACCGTGGCTGATCTCGCCGGTGCCGGTGATGGCCAGGGCGGGGCGGACGGGGGAGCCACGCTAGACGACGCCGACGACAGGTCGGTGACGGCCGAACTCGACCATATGTCGAAGACGGCGGATGCTATGCGGGAGCAAGGTCTGCTGACTGCAGACGAAGCAGCCGAACAGATTGAGCAGGTCGAGCATGAGCGTCGGCGCTATCAGGACATGACGCGCGACGAGAAGAAAGCAATCAACAACCGCCTGAAGGACACAGGTCGGCGCCTGCTTGAACAACAGGTGCCCGGTGCTCCGGTGGTCCAGGAGACGGTGACGCTGAATCACGGCCGTCTGACGCCGGTCCTTTTAACGTGGTGGGCTTTCCTGAACCGCATGTCGGTCAACATCGGTCGGTTTGGTCGCGACACGTTCGAGACCAAGAAAAACTCAGACAAGATCCAGGCGTGGTTCGAAGATCAGCAAAAGAGCCTCGCCAAGTACGTGGGCGAGCAAAGGGATCTCGCGGAGGCGGTCTGCCGTACGGGCACCGAAATGATCATCGAGAGCAACCGCAAGCCGCTCAGCCCGGCGGTTACGCGCCCGTCGCTGGTAATCGATGTCGAAGCGTTCACTCCGTACTCGTACGATCTGTTGCAGACAATCATTGAGTTCGACAAGGTGATGAACCTCCTCGACTGGCAGGTTTTCAACCGTCTGAAGGACCAGAGCGACATGGACGACGAAGTCAGTCGCTTCTCCAACAAGCTGCGCCCGGTTGGCGTGCGTGGGCTCAACACCCACCGCAAGCTGATGATGACCATCTACAGCCGCAGCTGATCCGTATGCTCGACGGTCTTAATCGGCGGCAGCTGGAGGTGGTGGAAACACGCACCCCGTGCCTGGCTGTTGCTTGTCCGGGAGCGGGCAAGACGAAGACCATCGCCACGAAAGCCGCGGTTCTATTGCAGGAACCGCAGCTTGTCGTTGGCGCCGTAACTTTTTCGAAGGATGCCGCTGAAGAACTGCGCGAGCGCATTCTTGAACTGGCCGGAGAGGGAGCGAAGAAGCGGCTGATTGGGAGCACTTTTCACTCGCTTGCCTATAAGCAGTTGACTAAGAAGGCTGGCGGAAAGAAATTGAACGTTGCCATGGATGGCGACCGTTTCGGGATCGTGCAGCGGGTCGTCTTTGACACCGGCAGCGATCTGAAGGTTGAAGAGGCGATTCAGGCCATCGAGAAGATCAAGAACGACTTTGGGCGAACGGTGCCCGGCCAACCCGAGACGATCATCTACGAGGCATATCAGGCAGCGCTCCAGCGCAATGGCGAGATCGATTTTCAGGACATGATCAGTCTCGCGGTTGAAGGTATGGATGCGGGCACGATCGAACCGTACCCGTTCTCGCATCTCCTCGTCGACGAATTTCAGGATACCGACCTCGTTCAATACAAGTGGGTCATGGCGCACGCCAGGGCCGGCGCGATCGTGACCGTCGTTGGAGACGACGATCAGAGCATCTACGGGTTTCGGGCGGCGCTCGGCTACCGTGGGATGGACAATTTCTCGGATGAACTCCGCGCCAAACGGATCGTCCTCGGCAGCAACTATCGGTGCCGCGCCGAGATCCTTGCGGCCGCTGATCGGCTCATCAGGAAGAACGAGGATCGCATCGAGAAGGTGCTGGTCGCAGAAAAGGGCACTGGCGGCAAGGTGATCGTGTACCGCTGTGACGATGAATACGAGGAGGCGACGGCTGCGGCCAACTTCCTCATGCCGCGTCTGGAAGGTAATCAGACCTGTGCCATCCTCGCACGGACAAATCGCCACCTTGACGCTGTCGAAAGCGTCGTGCGATCCAACGGCATCAAGTACTTCCGTGCATCAGGAAAATCCATCCTTGAGCGAGCCGAAAGCGCCTGGTTATGCACGCTTCTGGAAAATATTCAGGGTTCAAAGACTTCCGGTCTGGAGTCCGTGCTCGGCTTCGGCGGGATGAGTACTCAGGTTCTCACGATCCTGCATGACGAGATGGGGCCAGTTTTCAAGACGCGGTCGAAGGCAGAACTCGTTGCGCTCGGTATTCCTGAGGACACTGCCACGTCATACCGGGCGTTCATGAAACGACTGGGCGAGTGGAAAGAGCTCTACAAGCGGAATTGTCTCGACCTCGTATTGCACGGTGCGGTTGAGTGGATGTTAGGGGCGTGCAGGAACGATCAGGCTTCCCGCGCGGTCCGGACAACGCACGATGTCCTTTCCAGGCTGAAGGGATCGTTCTCCGACCGCATCAACTTTCTGCGGCAGGACAACAACGAGCCGACACCCGATGCCCTCGTGCTGACGACAATGCACAGTTCGAAAGGCCTCGAATGGGACAACGTGTGGATCATCCGCGCGGAAGAGGGCGTCTGTCCCGACGAGAAAAGCTCCATCTCCGAAGAGCGCCGACTCTTCTACGTCGGGATGACTCGCGCGCGGGAGGCATTGGTGATTACGTCGACAAAGAAAGGGGTCTCGTCGCGCTTCGTACAGGAAGCCAATATCGAAACCTCCGCGCTTGAACCCGTCTAAGGGCACTTTGGCGCGTCCTCACTGAACGAGGTGAGGACAACACAGAAACACCGTAGTTCTTAGGGTGGCTGAACAGGAAGCGTTTCTGCCGCGGTACGCGTACCCAGCCGGCGGGTCGCCGGACGCACAATTTTTTGCAGACGGGGCAAGACATGCAGACAATTCTGGTTGCAGGCGCAACTGGCGTCGGAAAAACCACGCTTCTTTCAAGATTGGCAGGGCAGCGCAAGATGACTGTCATCGATCCGTTCATCGAGGGTGCAAAGACTTGGGCTGACCCGAAGACTGGCTCACGTGGCGGCGTCGTGATTGACCACATCCACTACCTTCCAGGCGCAAAGGCGATCGTCACGGCGGCAGCGGTCTGGTGCGAACGGCACGCCGTTCCGAATCTCCGCAATGTCGGCTATAGCGACGAGCAGTTAGCTTTGTTCTCGACCGCGCTCGAAAACACTGGCGCGAAGGTCTTTGTAACATCTGAGGCGACTTCCCAGGCTTCGGCTGAATACGTAGCGCTTCGCTTGAGCGACGCTGAGGTGCCTGAGATTTGCGCTCCGAACGCGCGGCGGCGAGCGTTGGCAAAGGGATCTGCGCCGCGCGATTCTCACGGGCTCGGCATCAGCAAAGCAACCTGACGGAGCTGCTTGAATGCACCGCAACCGACAAGGAGTTGTGTAAATGGTTGGTCTGAATGAAACCCTTGCCACTGCGAAGCTGGCCTTTGTGATCGGGGATCACGGTGGAGCAATAGCGTGGGCGCTGCTACCGCTGGTGATCTATGTGGGAGCGGTTTTCCTGGTGCGTGACTGCCTGGCGATTGACAGTTCGGATGCAGCGCCGGTCGGCGCGACGGCAGGCGCGGCAGTCAGCGTCGGGAACCGCCCCCGCTTCCACCGTCTCACAATGATCGTGCTACTTCTCGCCGGTATGACGCCGACGTTATTCGCCCAGTACGGCGTGACGTCCAATCTGCAGATGGTCTCCAGGTTAAACCTCATCGGCGAGGCGGTGTCGATGCACATAAACTTTCTCGGGGCATGCCGCCTGGACCCAGCACAGCGCGGCGAAGCATCGCTGGCGATGTATCAAGACTCGCTGCGCTCCCCGACGATCGAGTGGCTGGATATGAAGACATACCTCACGAGCGGGCCGCTCGCCAGGAATGCGCCAATCCCCTGCGATAAGACCCCGCATCTTAGAGATACCGGTCAGGCCGATAACGAGAGTCGCCTCTTTGTCCTGAGCTACCTTTACCTGAGCATGGCGACAGCTTGTGGCCTTGCTCTGATGTTCACGACCACGTTTTTGGCGCTGCGCGAATGCGGAGCCCCGACAGCAATGCGACGTCTGCAAAGGCGCGCGGCAACGAGAAGAGAGAACAGGTGATAAACATGCTGATCCACGCACTTACCCATAGCTCGATCGGCGATCAGGTCGCTGGAGCGGTTGTACGCAGCGCGACCAGCCATTCTGTCGGCGCTCTCATGCGCGGCCACAGCGTGGCAGGGGTGATTTTGATTGCTGTTGTGCTGATCGCGGGCGTGTGGGTCATCAAAAGACTCTTTTGATGCGCATGAATGACGGGCTACCCATTTGCCACGTGCAGCGCGAACTCAAGGATCCACTGCCAGCCGGTGAACTCACGGAGTCAAGGTGCCGGGGCGGGTTGCAGCAACGCTCCCGCCGAGTCACACTCAGCCTTTTCGACCGCTTGGAATAGCAGTCCGGCGATGCGCGAGACCGCTATCGCCACAAAGCCCCGGAAGGGGGGTCGGTAATCTGGATGTACGACCAGACGAAGAATGACGACACCAAACCGTCGTCTTTCCACCGGCTTAGTTACAAGTATCCGACAAACCACAGACACTCAGCCTACGGAAGGTATACGAGTGAGTGGCCGGACAGCGTTGCTGTCGCTGTAGTTCGGGTGACCGGTTGCGTTAGCGGGGAAAGCGGCTTCCTGTGGCGGCATGCGCGAGAGCTGCGTGACACTGGCGAGGTCGCGGGCAGGAGGGGCTGCCAACACCGTTGGCAAAGGACCTTCCCGTTCCCCTGAGGCGGTGTCCTGCGCGGACTTTTCTACCGTTTGGCCGTCCTCAGGACGAATGCGCTGGATGCGGCAACCATCAAGATCAGCATCCTCGCCGAGCCGAATCGTGCCGTAGCTGATATCGCCGCGTACGTGCCCGTTGATCGAAAGGTTGCCGCGCGCGCGCACGTTGCCGACCACCTTGCCGCTGAGCAGCACGTTCTCACCGTCGATGTTCCCACGCACAAGGCCGGTGTCGCCGATATGCAAAAGGTCAGATTGACTGTAGACATCGCCCGTCACGAGTCCGAGGATCGTAAGGCCTTTCTCAGCGATAACATTGCCCTCGATCGAGCAGCCGGGTGCGATGATCGAGACACTCAGTTGGCGGTACGTCGGCTCGGCTGACGTCTCATTCGGGGAATTCAGTTGGGCTTCCATGATTTGCTCCTTGCAGCTTGAGGTTGACGTTGCGGCCTTGGACGTATTCGAGATACCTGCTACTTGCTGTCCCGGCGATTCCGCCTGCAGGGTTGCAAGCGACCCGGCCGCTCCGGGAGGTGAAACGATACGTGCGGACAACAGTGTTCTAGAACAGTCGCTGGTCTCCGCTAGGATCGGTCTGGGCGGCGTCCGGGTGGCGAGCGGGTGGGGCGGACGCTGCTGCGGGCGCTTTGGTCGTGGCAGTGGGTGCCGGTTGAACCATCCGGTGCAGCGAGCGGATCACCTTGCGAATTGGAGCCTCATAGACCGTAGCAGGATGGGCGTCGCCGCTCCCGTCCGCCTGAACCTCCACGACACGTGTATCGGGCTCTGCGGCGCGGCTCTGACGCCCGGTAAAGTCGCGAGGGTCCACATGTGCGAGACCGCTCGCCGGGCGCACGAAATCAGGTTTAGGCGAGTCTGGCATGAGGTCCTGCGCCGTGAGTGGGTGAGATAGCGGCCCGGTCGGCGGTGCTGGTTTGAACGGCGGTGGCGGCCCAGCGGCTATGACCGGCCGGGTCGGTGCGGCATTCATCTGCGTTCCGGAGCCCGGGGCTGCGACGTTGTCGTACGGCAGGGTGACACCGCTCTGACCGCTTGCGGCGGAGGCAGCGGTCGGCACAACTGGAATCGTCATTTCCGTCTTTGGCTGCTTCGCCTGGACGGCGGCAACCTTCCTCGGCGGCTCGCTAACGTGCAGATGGGTGTGCACAGCCGGGTAGGACAGCAACGCGAGGCTGGCGGCGATAGCGGCGGCGATGGCCAGATAGCTGGCCTTAAGCGCAAACCCGGGCCGTCTGGGTGTCATTGCGTTCGGCTCGGCCGTCCCCACGGTCGGGCCCGTCGCACCGGAAGGGAGATCAGCAAATTGCGCGTCGACAACAGGTACCGTCTTCTGGATGACCACGGTGTCGACAACGGATGGGGCGGGCGCGCTAATGGCCGCGGCCTCGGCGACAGAAGGTGGCGGCGGCACGGGTTGCCCCGGCACCTCGAGTGCAAGCTCGACCGGTACGGCATTGACAGGCGGCAGTTCCGGGACGAAAGACGCGCGTTTGGACTTGATCGGCGGAAGGGGTATCGCGCCGCGATTCATCTGCGCTCGGGCATAGCTCACATGCAGATCTGTGATGTCTTCAACTCGCAATTTCACACTCCCAGGGCTGTCGAGCGTTTCCCACGGGCGATCGCCGCCGACGCTCAGGGTTAAATACGGCCGGACCTACAGCTGACCTGCTTCGAGCAGGCGTCCACCGACGTCGTAGCGATCCGAGTCGGGCACGCAGAGTTGCTGGATCGCCAGGACTTGTCGACTGGCGTTGAGCAAGACCCCGTTGCGCTCATCGTTCGTAATCGAGCCAGCGAACGCCGCGCCCGACACACTCATAAACAGGATGTCGTAGTCGTTGATGAGGTTCACGAGGCGCCCAGCAAGCGGAACCGTGATGCTTACGTGAATGGATGCGGGCACCATCGGGATCCGATGGAATTCGAATTTGTTCGCCCAAACAATCGCTTTTTCCAGCCACTCTTCGGATTCCCTGAAGCGATAGTCCAGCGCGAGCTTTTTGCCCTCGCGAGCAACGGTCATTTTCGCGGCGCAGAAGTTGTAGTGTGCACGGATGAAGGTCCGCGCGAACTGTGAGTAGTATTCGATCTCCATGCCGTAGTCGGCAGTGGGGATGATCCGCGCGATGCGATCGTCGTTCGTCAGCCGCTCTATCGGCTTCAGCCCGGTGACCGATTGCTTCGGTTTGTTGGCATCCTGGTCAGGACCTTCACCAGATGTAGCCGTCTTACGGATGGGCGCGTCCATGGGGTCTCGCTAGAAGTCTCTCTCAGAGATTGATGGTATTCACATCCGCCCTTTGCTAAGTTCCGAAAGACATGCGTTTTTCAGCATCATTCAGTGGGTAAACGCACCGGCCATGGCCGATACTCAGTCTTACTTCCTGCGTCTCCGACGCATCGACCTGATTCCGAAGCCCGGAATCCGTCCTCTGACAAGCCGTGCCCTCTGGCATGCTCCGACCGTTTGGCAACGGTGTGGATATATTTCTTTATGAGCAATGCCCCTGCTCCCCTTACGCAACCGTAAAACTCGTCTCTGGCCGCATGGATTGCGCCGCGACTCGCTTGAGCTTTGAATCGGCAGTCTCTCTCAAAGGGCCTTCAAAGTAGAGCGATGTAGTTGGTTGATCCGTGATTCCTGCGGCGAACTTCGGTTCGAAATGGGACTTCTCGCGCCGTGAACATGTGCGCGCGGTACGACATACTCGTACCGAATGTGAGCCTTAGGCTCCCTGCACGCCTCGACCCCGAAAGGGTCGGGGCGTTGTAGGTTTCCCCCGGCGGCAAACACCGCTTCAAATTATGCAAAAAGCGCGTCATCCCAACGGATGGTCGCGCTTTTTTCGTTTTGGTCTGCCAAAAGCAGGTTCATTTCCCTCCGTCACCAAGCCGTCGTTCTCGCAACGACCAGAGTGACACACCCCTCTCCCGAGTAGTCCGTGTGCAGTCGACCGCCCACGCAAGCCGCTCAATCCTCCGAAGGAGTTCTCATGAGTAATGCTATAAGCATGACCAATGTGGCGCCTCGCAGCATGTTCGAAGAGCGCCCGCTGCGTCCGCCGACGATCGGAAAGATCCGACCTGGTATCAAGGTGCTTAAAGCCGCAGTTCGCGCCAACGCTGAGGCGGTGAAGCTTTACGACGATCTAGTTGGGGCTGGCGAATCGTTCGAGACCATTGAATCGGTCATTGATCGACAGTGCCGGATCAAAAACTCGCTGGTTCCGAAGAACGTCGAGTACTTCACGTGTCGCCGTTCGGACTTCACCAATCCCGACATCGCTGTCGAGATTCTTCGTCGGTATGGCGAGGACCGCGGTGAAGGCGTCAAGCTGTACAAGTTCCCGGTGGTCTTCGCGTTCAACGACTGGCTGGAGAACGCTCCTCACCAGTTGACGACGTGGGCCCAAAGCGGTCGCAAATTCTTCTCGGCGTACGAAGGTGGGGTGCGGTATTGCAAGACCTACCCGAAAGTCGGGCGGGACGAACGTGCGAAGCGCGCGGTAAAGAACTTCGGGATGCGCATCGAAGTGCATCGACAGGACGACGATATTCCTGACGGGGTTTGCAACACAAACCTCTGCCCTGAATTCCAGTCCGGTCAGTGCAAGTTGAACGCCTCCCTGATTTTCGCGATCCCCGAAATCAAGGGCCTGGGCCTCATCGAGTTGGTGACGACTTCCATGTACGGCATCGGGAAAGCACGTGAGGCGATGGAGATGTTCGCTCACGCGAACGGTCGTTTATCGGGCAACGTGCTCTGGATCAACAAAAAGCAGATCGACATTTCTCGTCAGAAAGATGGCGAGTACGTCCGCACGCTGCAGTGGATTCCGATCCTCAACGCCGAGGTCGATCTGTCGGAAAGCCTCACCAGAGACAGAGACAGCCGGCAACCGGCACTGCGTGACACACGCGCGGACAACGTGGTCGACATCGCGGACGTGAGAGCGTCCATGGCCGATGACAAGGCCCACGCCGAACCGGTCGATCCGTTTTCCGTTCCAGGGGACTCCAGCGCATCAGAATCGCTTGCGCCGGATTTTCCGGCCGGTGGTGATGAAGGCGAGGACAGCTCGGCTCCGCAAGCTACCCACGGCGATCAAGACGATCCGCCTCCGCCCGCTGGCGAACCGTCCGTGGCGGACGAGTCGATCGAGGACAAACGCCTGCGTCTGAAGGGGCTCCTCAAGGACCTCTGCGTCGATACGGACGAACGTCGAATGCTGTTCAGTAAATACGCGGGCGTCAAGTACGGTGAAGGCTGGTCACTTCGCGCGAAGGAACTGGACACGGTGAACGACCGCCTCATGGAGGCGTGGCACGATCGTCCAGCCTTCGAAAAAGAGATGAAGGTAGTCGTCGCCAGCGTCACCCAGTACGTGTGAGTCTTGTCTTTCCCTCTTTGGGTTCCCCCACAAGGGGAACTCCTGTGCGCTTCCCGTCCGGCCTATCGGCAGGACGGGATTGGCGCAGCATGCCCTCGGTGCCCCACGCCCCCTGCCAACGATGAACAGTGCCTTTTGGAAAGCCGAGCGGTGTCGTGCCGGCTTCCTGAAACACACCACATTCGTAGCGTCAAAGACGCATCGAACATCCCGCTAACGCGGACATCCCCTTATCTCGTGCCGATTGGCACCTATCCATCTGGCTGTCTTCGGACCGCCATTTGTCTTTATGGAGGCGACTTTGAAAATCGCTCAATGTTCTGACTTGCATTATTCACCGGAGAATCTGGCCGAGTCGGATCGCTGCTTCACTTTCGCGGTAGGTGACGCGATACGGAGGGGTGCTGATGTCGGCGTCATCTCAGGCGACTCGACGGATCATCGGCTCGATGCTCATGCTCCTGCACTGAACGCACTGGCCACGCAGATACACCGCATGGCTGACGCGATGCCGGTCCTCATGCTTCAAGGCACTTTCTCGCACGAGCCGCCGGGCACCCTCGACAACTTCGCGTTGATGGGTGCCAGCTTCGACGTATTCGTCGCAGATCGAGTCCAGCAAGTGGCGCTCGTCAACCGCAAGTTCGTCCCGTCTGCCGGGCCCGTCTTTGAAGCAGACGAACTGGAATCGGTGCTCTCGCAGCAACCGGAAGTGGTGTTCACTTGCCTGCCGACCATCCACAAGGGTCAGCTTGCGATCAGCGTAGGTGCGGCCGATGCCTCGACCGAACTCGCGGAAGTCCTGATGGGCTTTCTCGTGAGGGCGGGCAAGGTGAATGCGGTTCTGCGTGCGGCCGGTGTGCCGACCGTCGGTGTTTCGCATGGCACGGTCAATGGCTGCACGACCGAGCACGGCGTCATGATGGCGGGCTTCGACCATGAGTTCTCGGTGACGGCTCTCTTCGCAGCGCAGTGCGATGCGTTCATGCTGGGACACATCCACAAGTACCAGTTCTGGACTCTTGCTGGTCAGCAAATCGCCTATCCCGGTTCGGTCGGCCGCTTTCACTACGGCGAAGAGGGCGACAAGGGATACCTCATGTGGCAGGTCGCCGCCGGCGACGCTCAATCCGAGCTCGTTGTGACACCCTCGCGAGAGATGGTCACGATCGATTTCGACGGGCCGCCCGATATGGAGCAGCTCGCCGAACTCGCCAACTCTTCTGCAGATCGCTTCGTGCGTGTGCGCTGGCAGATTGATGAGGAGCATCGCCAGATTGTCGATCGGAGTGCGATCGAGGCGCTGTTCTCGAAGGCCGCTGGCCTGAAGCTCGACGCACGCATCCTGCCCGTTATGAGGAGTCGCGCCGAAGGTATCAGCCAGGAAGTAACGGTGGATCGAAAGCTTGCTCGCTGGTGTGAGCTCGCCAACGTCGGCGCGGAACCCCTGATCGAGCGCCTGCAACTGCTCGCGATGGACGACCCCGAAGCAATAGCCGAGGCAGTTCTCGCGCGACTCTCAAATGTCGAGGCGACTTCCGCCCCGGCGGTCGTTTCCTTGATCCAAGCGTCACGCGAAGCGCCGCCGACGGTGGCCGCGGCCGACGACCTCGACTGGCTCAGCGGGGGCGATCTCTTCGCCGCTTAACCCGACGAACGATCCATCTCAAACCCTGACGGGGTGTATCCCCGCCAGGGGAGCACTCCGTCATTCTCTGGAGTGCAACATGTTTGGAATCTATCCCGCTGGCGCCCAATGGGTCCGCCAGTTCACTTCGTCGGAAGCTGCTCTGGTCATTCAGGAGCGCCTGACGCAACTCGCCGGGCTGGTGGCCGGAGCGTTGACCGAACCCTTCGGCCCCCAGCGCGGGGCAGTAATCGCCACGCATCACGGCTTCCTGGTAATGGCGGACACGAGCGGCCCGGCGACGGAGATTGTCGTGGTGCCGGACGTGCGACTGCAACATCTGCTGTGGTCGTACAACACCGGCAATGCCGATCAGTGGTCTGGGCGCGAGCTCAAGGTCATGATGGGCGGCAATCTCGACAACTGGGACGCTCTGCTGATCGACGCGAACCGCAAGTTCCGCTGGACGGTCAGCCTGGTCGAACAGGCCATTGCCGGCACGCTCAAGAAGGAAGAGCCGCAAGCCGCCGCGTCCGTCGACAACGTGGTCCCGGAACTCGACAGCTACCCTGACGATTTGTGGGAGCCGGTTTTCGACTACGTGCCGTTTGACGGAGGTCAGTCATGCGGCCTCTAACTGTCACCCTGACCGGTTTCATCGGTGTGCGCGACGGGATGAAGCGTGAGTCGATCACGATCGATTTCCAGTCGTTGCCCAATGGGCTCATCGCTCTGTCAGGCCCTAACGGGTCAGGCAAGACGACGATCATGGACAACCTGCACCCGTATCGCATCATGCCTTCCCAGGCATCGAAGCTCTCGGTTGACTCCTTCTCTTACTGGGATCACATCTACGGCGCCAAGGCCGAAAAGGTTATGGATTGGGAGCACGCCAACCGGCGTTATCGCTCGACTTTCTCGTTCCGCAAGACCGGGAAAAGTGGCAAGGCCGACTACTACCTGACCGTGCAGGACGCCGACGGGCAGTGGGAGCCTGTCACGCTTCCGGACGGTCGCACGTCGGATGGGAAAGCGGAGAACTATGACCGCTGCCTCGAAGCCGTGTGCGGTTCGCTCGAACAGTTCTTCACCAGCGTCTTTTCGGCACAGAATCGGCGACCGCTTGCGTCGTATGGCACAGGCGAGATCAAGTCGCTGCTGGCTGAACTGCTCAAGGTGGATCAGTTGCAGGCGCTTGCTGCCAAGGCAGGCGACGTCGCAAAGAGCCTCCAACGTCGTCTCGATGCCGCACAACAGGAGGTTCTGTTGTTCGCGTCGAAGCGTGAGCGCCTGAGTCAGACGGCAAAGGCAATCGACCAGGATGGCGAAGCGCTCAACGTTGCCCGCAAGGCGCGTGAAACGCTTGCTTCTCAAGCTGCCACGCTCGGTCAGCAACGCTCGACGCTCGCTGCAAAGCAGGCCGAAAGCAAGGCCGTCGAAGCTCGTGTTCGTGAGCTCACGCAGCGTCGGACCGAAGTCACCGGTTTGATCACGACGAACGTCAACGAAGAGAAGGCGGCGACCCAACGCGTCGACCAGCGTCGGGCGGCGATCGCGAAAGCGGTTGCGGCAAACAACGCGACGCTCGCACAGGAAGCGGTGATCAAGGGTGCTACGGCCCGTCGTGAAGACGCCCAGCTTCGGATTAGTCGCGGAGAAGCGCGAGCCCTGGAGTTGCAGACCCAGATCAAGGGGCTCGAAGAAACGCCCCTCACGCTGAAGACGCTCGAGGCTGAGGTCAGAGGCCTGCTGGAGCAAGGCCGGGCGAAGAAGGAAGTGCTGGACTCCTTCAAGCAGCAGGCCGCCGACTTCAAGGCTGTTCCATGTAGCGAGATGGACGTCCATCGTTCGTGCCCGTTGTACAAGCAGGCGGGCGATGCAAACGCCAGGTATGACGTGCAACTCGTGGAAATTAGCAAGCTCCGCGAGACGTACGGTCAGAAGGAAAAGCAGGTAAAGGCGCTCGCGCCCGAACTGGCTAAGCTTCAGGCCGCGCGCACGGAACTGGATACGGTGAACGCCGGACTGGTTCAGGCGCGTCGGGATCTGCAACAGGCGACGGAGTTGGCGGCGCGTGCTCCTCTCATTGAGCAAGCAAGGGAAGGACTGGCCTCGTGTCAGAGCGACATTGCCCTGCTTGACAAGGAGGCGGCCGCAATTGCCAACCGGTTCGTCGCGCAGGCGAAGCAATACAACGAACAGCTTGAGCAGGTCAACGCGGAGGCTGCGCGTTTGGGGGCTGTCGATGTAGCTGGGGAGATCGCTGGTCTGGATCTGCAGCTACAGAGAAACCGCGACGAGACGGCACGTACCGATGGGCAGATCGAAGCACTGATCCGCTCGCAGGCTACGCGTCAGGCTGAAGCTGACGCGATGAAGACCGAACTGGGTGGCTGCGACGCAACGCAAGCGCGTGCAAGCCAGCTGTCGGACGAGATCGCAAAGTGGAAGCTGCTCTCGAAGGGGCTTGGCAACGACGGTGTGATCGCTCTCACGATCGATGACGCCGGACCGGCGCTGACGCAGGAGGTCAACAACCTGCTGCTCGCGTGCTATGGCATGCGTTTCACCGTCGAAATTCGGACTCAACGGGCACTGGCAAACGGCGAACTGCGCGAGGGATTCGAAATCCTCGTTCACGACGCTGACAACGACAGCACCAAGGTCGTCGGCGTCATGTCTGGTGGTCAAAAGGTCTGGATCAACGAGTCCCTGACGCGTGGTATTGCGCTGTACATCGCGCATATCGCCGGACAACCGTACGGAACGCTCTTTACGGACGAAGCGGACGGTCCTCTCGACCCCGAGAAGAAGCGTCAGTTCATTCGCATGAAGCGTGAAGTGCTGAAGCAAGGCGGGTATGCACGTGAGTTCTTCATCACGCACACGCCTGAATTGCTCGAAGAAGCCGACGCAGTGATCGATGTTGCTGCACTGGCTCTGTAGGCCCATGCCGCCCGTACCCCACGCGGGCGGCATCCATTCCCATCATTCAACCGCCCCGTCTTTCCCTCACAGGGAGCGACGGGGCTTTTCCACTAGAAGCACCTCATTCCACCTAACCCTGAAGGAAATTATGTCCATTCTCAAAACGCGCCTTAACGCCCTCGGCCTGGCACTGGCGCTCGCGGCCGGTCTTGCGGCCACGTCGTTCAATGCATCTGCCGATGAGGTTTCGGAACCTGGCATGACGTGGGACTGCGGCTTCTCACCGGAAGGTACTTCGCTCGAAACGGTAACACGCGCTATCGAGGCCGTCACAGGTTCAAACGCGACGATCCTGGTTGCTGCGTACGAGTTCACTTCGCGACCGATCGCCGAAGCCCTGATCGCCGCGGAGAAGCGCGGCGTGACGGTTGCAGTCGTCGCCGACACAACCGAGAACGAAAAGCAGTATTCGAAGGTGCATGATTTAATCGCGGCCGGGATCCCGGTCCGCTTCGACAACACACTGGCGATGCTCCACTCAAAGTACATTGTGCTCAACAAGACGGCAGTCGAGACCGGCTCGTTCAACTACACGGCCACGGCGGCGTCGAACAAGCACGCAGAGAATGCCTGCGTGTTCCGGCATGCACCGAAGATGGCGGACCGCTTCGTACGGGACTGGAAAGCCCTCTGGAACGAGGCGACGCCGGTGCGGTGATCGGAGCTTCATGCAAAAGGCCCACAACCTTTCCGCTCGCGCGGAGGGTTGTGGGCCTTTTCCTTTGGGGTGAAGCTAAACGAAAAAGCGGGACGCCCAGAGATGACGCAGGTTACGGTGCGTTGGATGCGCGGGTGCGCGGTGCACGTGGGGACGTCATAGGGCGGCGGTGCAGCAACGCTCGACGTGAACAGCCGTGACTGCTGCGAAAACCATGTACTCGACCAGAACGAGCCAGGCGTAGCCACGAAGAAATCTGAATAGAATGGCAGATAAGCGCCTACGCATCATGCCGCCTTGGCCCGCCGGGCTGCGTGATCGGCGAACACCCGGCCTAAGTCGTACTTCAACTCGGACACGTCCATGACCGTGCGCGCACGCGTAAGTCCGACATACAGCAGGCGCGTTTCCTCGGGCGAAAGTGTCATAGTGCCGTCGTCCTCCTGTTTGAAGCGAAAGTCGCCGCAGACGCGCACCCGGTTCCACTCAAGACCCTTCGCACCATGCACCGTCGAGATCACATAGGAGGCCTTCGACTCATCCGGCTCGATGCGAGAGAGCAATGCGCGCAGATAGGCGGTCCCCTGCGTGTCGATGATGTTGACGATCGGCAGCAGGTCGCGGCCGGAGAAAGTTCTCGCATAATCTTGCACGTCTTTCCAGCTTTCGAATAGCGCCAGGGACGTGGGGCGCCACGCGCGTTCCCCACGCTTTAACTGGTCCGCACCATCGGCGAAGGCCAGGATTTCGCTCACATTCGCACGGACAGCGACGCGATGTCCCTTGCCGAGTCCGCCCGCCAGTTCCCCGACGACCGTCGCGTTCTTCCTGCATAGAATCGCATCGACTTCCGGGCGGACGTCCGGATCTTCAAAGAGCTCGGACTGGATGCCGGCCTGGCCGCGGAGGGGGATGGTCTCGCCCAGGAGGTTGAGCACGCGCGTCGCCAGTCGCGCGAACTTTGGCCCGAAGCGAAACGACTCGGTGAGCCTTACTTCTTCGGCCCGCACGTAGTCCATGGCGTTGACGGCGCCACGCCACTCGTAAATCTGTTGGTGACTATCACCGACCACCAGCACTTGCGCATGCGTTTGCCGACGCAGCACGGATAGCATCAGGCCATCGCTATTCCGGCATTTCGTCACAGAGCAGAAAGTCGGCGTGGATTATCGGTTGTGATAGCTCCCAGACTTTGAGGTACACGTCCGGCGAGATACCGGCTCTACTATCGCGGGAAAGACATTCCTCCCAGTGACGCTTCACGTGCGGCAGAATAAATGCCTTGAACTCGTCGGCCGTTCTGTCGTCCAGCATGTCACTGACCTGGATGTGCCGCGTATCGGGTTCCTTCTGCGCAGAGCGGCAAAACCGTCCCGTGCTGTCTGCGATGATCGCGCCCAGCTGGTAAGCCGAGAGCTCAACAGTTTTGCCCATGATCGACGGTAGACGCATCGGTCCGAGGCCGTATCGGCTCGCTAGGTCTTGGGGACGCTCTTTTGGCTGGTTGAGCTTTTGAGTAAGATAAGGATCCACCTGACGATAGGCGAGCGAGTGCCACGTAGAGCACTGCACATTCTTCGGAAATTTGGCCTTGGCCGATTCGGCGATCGCCTTGTTAAATGCCAGAAAGCGGCCTCGGAGGTGCGTCCGGCGATCAGCGAGCATCTTCAGCGTCGAGGTTTTACCGGCACCTGCATAGGCCTTGATTTTCAGTGTTGCACCACGTTCGGCGCGTTGCAGAACGACCTGCTGTTCGTCGGTTGGATTGAGCGCTCCCATTGGCGTCTCAGGCTGCGTTGGAAACGAAGCGCGGGTTGACCGATGAGAGCCAAACTTCACCTGCACGAATTTCGGCCTTGTGGATTTCGATCGGCTGTTTCACCAGACCGCCGCTTGCCGTGTCGGCGATCATCGTATAGGCGGCGAACTCGTATTCCATCGCCGTCTGAAGGCTGCTGACGACGAGACGGATGTAGCGCACGGAAATACCCTTCAGTTCGAGCTCAAGCACTCGATTGAGAACTCCGTCACGCACGACGGCGTCCTCGTGAAAGTCGACCGGATCTTCGACCTGCTTGATGTGGATCCCGATCAGGCGATTGCCGCCTTCCTCCATCATTTGAATCCCATATTTGGCGATGCCGGGCATCCCGTTGTGCGTCGCGAAGACAACGTTGCGGTAATTCATATTGAATAACATGTGGGCGTCCCGTAGATAACACGGCGAGCCTACCCCGCTCCTGTCGAAGTCAAGGATCATGCCTGCCGCAATTCACGCAGGGATATGTGGCACGCGAGTCAAAAGATCAGGTTATGCCGGGTGACACGCGTGAAGCAACGGAATGGCGAAGGAAATGTGCTCTCTTTCCGAGGTCGGGCGCATCTCCTGCGCAAACGGGCCGCATGTCCGAAAGGCTTCACGAGAGAAGTGGCTGCGCGACGACAACACGACTATCTATCGGTCAACCGAAAAACTCTGACGGGAAACGCGCAAAGGCCGCGTCCTCGCCAAACAAGCTTCCGAGGCTGCGGCCAGCAGCGCGCACTCCGCTCGGCAGAGGACCTAGGCCGCGATCGCAGCCGAGCGGGCGCGCTGGACTGTGTCCAAACGTCGGGTACGTGCGCGCCTTGGATTGCTCAGGTTGTTGGCGCTTTCAAAGTTGCCGCCACGGATATTGCTATATTTTGTTGCCCTCGGCGGTGCCGCGACCTTCGTCAGCGTGGGAGTGTGCTGTAATCTCCATGCGGCCGTCTGTGCCCACCCGAGATATTTCAGCCGCGGATTTCATCCTCACTTTGGACGCTGTGAAGCGGGCCTGTTGAAATAACAAAGTTATTTTGAAATGAGACAGACGGTAAAGTGCAATACAATTGTTTAATTACGGTAGCACTCCCGTGCGAGCAACGGTGTTCCGGCCAAACCCACCCTCGGTCTAAAGCATTTGATTTGGCAAATCACCCGACTTCGGTTCGGCCTACGACTGCTGGGCGCTCGCACGTCTATACCAATAAAATCCGACTGAAGTCGGTTGATTGATTACCGAGGATCAAAATGCATAACTTTTCAACCGTTCAAGATAACGGCGGACGGCGACAGCACGTTTTGCCACAAATCAGCGCCGTTAAACACATTGGAGTAGCTTTATTTAGCGGCTTTGCGCTGCCCGAGATGGCTTCAATTATTGAGGTGTTCGAGTCAGCCAACAGTCTCGCCGAGACCGAATCGCTCGCCAGTACCCGTTATGACGTCCATTTGCTGTCCGCATCCGGGGGAAGAGTAGCCAGTTCATCATCGGTGCACGTCTGCACTGAAAGTATCGAAGCGCGCCGACGGGCCGACGATCTCCACGCACTATTTATTACAGGTGGCCAAGGCTTGCACCGTAGTCTCCACAACGTGGGTTTGATCGACTGGCTGCGTCTGACCTCGCAGAGCGCGAGGCACATATGCCCAACCACTGGCGGGAACCTGGTGCTGGAGGCGGCTGGACTCGCACAATTTGTTGATGATCGCAGGCGTGCCAATAGCACCGGGGCTGGCCGAGAGCCGTGCGGCACAGAACTTCCTGAAGCCGCCTCAAGCCCTCTGCAACAGGCACTAGCCGTTGTTCAGGGCGACCTCGGTCCTGAGATCGCGGGTCAGATCGCCGCGCGCGCCCAGCCGCTCGTTGAAACATCGTTGCCCGTGCTTCGCAAAGACGCCTCTACTCCTCTGACTGAGCGAATTGAGGCAGCTGCACGGTGGCTGGAGGCCCACAGTGACCAGCCAATATCCGTCGTCGACGCAGCGCGAGTCGCAGCGATGAGCCAACGGAACTTTCTGCGCCGCTTCAAGTTGGAAGTGGGCCTGAGCCCGTCTGATTATTTGCTGAAGGTACGGCTCGACATGAGTTGCCGCTTTCTTGTTGAAACCAGCCTCCCGGTCGACAAGATTGCCCGCCGATGCGGAATCGGCAATGGCGGGCAACTTTCCAAACTCTTCCGCACTAAACTTGCGATGACACCGACTACGTACCGCGCCAACAAGCGGCAGTTCTACTGCCGCTGACTTCGAACCATGCGAAGGCGGCGGTGGCACGGACGCCGGTCCACAAGAAGCCTCGGTGGGCTCGCAAGCTCCCATACGAGGCGAAGCGCGCGCATTGCCGGATTGCCGTTGTGATAATTGTGATGTATATTTAACTACTCACAATTCTCCATCGCAACGGAGGAATCATGGCAAGGCATCTGGGTGGGCCTCGCGGGGCCGGGTCATCTGATAAAAAGGGGCGGGATGCGTCAGTGACCGGCGTACCGGCCCTGCCGCACTGGGCGCAACCAGAAAACGACCTGCAGGAACGGGATCTCATTGTTCGGAAACTGGATGCTACACGTGAGGTAGCCCGGATCATCCTCGACCAGATCGGGGAACCCACGGTCGATGAAATGCCGGAAAACGTACGTGTTTTGTGGTCCCAGTTTATGCAAGCCCAAGGCGTCCGTGTCCGCATGATCATTAACGAACAGGAACGTAGCGCGCTGAAGGAGCTTTTCGAAGCGACGCCTGTACGTCGTCTGTCACCGGTAAGGGCGGA
Source organism: Paraburkholderia polaris (assembly GCF_012927345.1). GTDB lineage: Bacteria > Pseudomonadota > Gammaproteobacteria > Burkholderiales > Burkholderiaceae > Paraburkholderia > Paraburkholderia polaris. The sequence goes on along the minus strand of NZ_JABBGJ010000031.1, from coordinate 12,412 downwards.
TCTCGAGCGCAAGGCGATCGAGGCCGTGTTATCCGGTACCGAGTGGCTCACGGCGCAGGAGGTAGGACAGCGGCAGAATCCCGACGCAACGAACCCGCATGCGGTTGCGAGTCGCTGGAAGAAGGAAGGCAAGGTGTTCTTTATCGAACACAAGGGCGTGACGCTCTATCCCAAATACATTTTCGATGAATTCGGAAACCCGGTTCCCGAAGTCGCCGAGGTGCTGAAGATTTTCGACGGCTACCGCCCGTTCAGGATCGCGTCATGGTTCGAGTCAACCAGTAGCATGCTGCGTGGCAAGCGGCCCCGCGAGGTTCTCGCGACTGACCCGAAAGCGGTGGTCGCCGCCGCCCTGGATCACATCGTGGGACCGGTGCATGGGTAGCGTGCTGAAGCCTCCGTCGGAAACGCCATTTCAGCTGCTCCCTGTGCCGCCCGGGGTCTGGTATCGGGTTCATGACCTCGATCCAGAAACAGGAGCATACGCCGCCTCCTCCTTCAATGACTCCGGGCGGGGAAATGCCCGCTTCAGTCCGTTAAGGACGCCGGCTACCGATGCGGTCGTTCCCACTATCTATGCGGCAAGCACTATGCGGGGAGCCATCATGGAGACCGTTCTCCACGACGTGCCGGTTCCTTCTGCAGGATATGTGCACGATATCGAGAGGGATCTCGCCTCGAACCTGCACATGAGCGCTATCGGGGTGGGGGCGCTGCGGTTGGTCAACCTCACGTCGACCGGTTTGCGGGCGGCTGGCCTGAAGCACTCGGACCTGTTCGATGACGACAAGTCGGATTACCCGCGCACGCGCGAGTGGGCGCTATGGCTCTGGGCGCAGTATCCCGCCGCGCAGGGCCTTATCTGGATGTCCAAGCAGGATAATCAGTCCCAAGCGGTCATGCTGTTTGGCGACCGGATGACCGAGCCGTTTGAGGACCTGGGTAAAACGGCGCATATCGCGGACCACGAAGATCTGATCATCGAGTTGCTGGCAGAGATGGGGGCGATGGTGACACCCGTCGCTTAGCATGAGAACGGCTCGAAGCCAGCGTGGTCTCGTTCGCGAGCTGCACCTGAACCGGATAAAGAGGTACGAAGATGGGAAAGGCCTGTTGGACGTGGAAGCTGTTTTACTGGATCATCGTGGCGCGCGCTGCGCTCGCGTTCTACCTGCGACTGCCAGGTGTGACGGTGGTCCTCGGCCTGTTCGCGGTGCTGCTCTTCGTTGTCGATTTTCGCGTCACGACGAGTGAGCATTTTCGGGAGTCGGCGATCGGTCGTATTGCACGGGAAGAGGGAGGGCCGGCAACGCGATTGATCATCTATTTGGCGTTCGGTGTTGCGCTTCTGCTGGCAGCGCAACTCGTCACTGCGCTAGCTGCTCGCACAGACCCGATGGCGCCAGTTTCGCGTTTGTGCTTCGTTTGCAACCGTTAATCGGGGGGCTGAAGATGAACATCGAACAAGCGACGTTCGAGCGGATCGTGGGGGATGCGGCTGCGCTACTTGACGCAAAGCACGCGCACGTACAGACAATTACGAGCGGAGGTAAGCCAGTACCCTTTCGCATTGGCCTGGCGACTGTGAGCAATGCTTTGTGGCAGGCGCCTGAGGCTAACGGCATTTCGGTCGGCGCTGCGGTTGACCTCAAATGGGTCGGCGACTTTCTTAAGCAGCATCAGGACCTGTTAGGCGTCAGCGTCGAAGTCGGCGACGATTCAATTCACATTAAACGTGTTGGATTGGTCGACGACCGCCACCCACGATAGCTCCGATGCTCAAGCTCGGATCCCGGGCCAAACATGAATTCTACGATGCTGCCGCCTTTCGGCAGATCGATCTTGAACGGCTCAGCCCGCGTCGGGGACAGTACGGTTGACCCCTGATCCGACCCGAGGCCCTTTTTGGCTAGGGTCGGGAGAAGGTCTGACAAGAGGAAAAGCATCTATGCCGGAATACCTGGAAAAAGTGATGGAATCGTTCGCATTCGGGCGCCAGCATCGTGGCTCGCGGGATGATCAGTTGCTGGATACGGCCACGTTGGCAGCGCAGCTTGGGATGGACGACGCGGCCGGCTTCATCCTGGCCCGCATCGACCGGTACGGTCTGAGCAGTTCCGCCTATGTCGCACGCCTGGAGAGATTGCGCAGCACCGTATTCGAGCAGACGAGCGACCAAACATAGGAAAATCCCCTCGGCTGGCGCGAAGCGATCCAGTACCGCGAGAACGGGGAGCGGTTCGTCTTTGTCGACCTCGGGCGCCGACGTTGACGACCGCGACGAGACGATCGGCACGAAACCGTGCCCCTCGAACGCTACGACTTGATCGTCACTGGGTAAGGGAAAAGCGGCTGGAGCGCGCAACATGTCGAGAATGCGCTGCGATAGTCGCGTGTAGCAGGACTACCACTGAGGTACATGGAAATGATGCACAAGCCTCCGCACCCGGGGCAAGCGCTCAGGGAAGACATTCTGTTGGCGTTCGGACGGTCGATTTCTGAAGCAGCAGAGCAGATTGGCGTCACGCGCACTTTGCTCTCGCGAATCGTAAACGAGAAGAGCCCCTTCTCGGCCGAGATGGCGCTGCGCATCGAGCAATGGATTGGCGTCGAGAACGGTGGCAATGCGGATCTGTGGGTCGCCCAGCAGGCTGCATACGATCTGTGGAAAGCCCGTGAGCGCGGCGTGCCTCGCGTGGAGCGCGCGCACGAAGTCGCACCCTGACCGGACACGGGGCTCCAGCCCGTCAGCAAAAGTCCCGGCTCGCCGTCTGCAGGTCACCCAGCAGATGCGACATGTCGACGAGCCGCTGTGCGATCAGATGACGAACTTCCCCCTAGCATTGCCAGGTGCCATAGACCCCGAGTAGCGACGCGCCCAACGCTTCCTTGCGCTGCTTCTCAAAGACGCTCTGCCAGACGATCACATTCACATTGCCGGTCTCGTCCTCCAGTGTGAGGAAGAGCACACCGTTCGCGGTACCGGGGCGCTGGCGCACCGTCACGAGGCCGCAGCCACGGGCGAGTCTGCCGTCGCGATAGGTGCGCAGCGTCGCCGCCGGCATCAGCCGGTTCGCCAGCAGTTGGGGGCGCAGCAGCGCGAGGGGGTGCCGACCAAGGGTCAGCCCAGTGGAGCGGTAGTCGGCGACGATCTCGTGCCCCTCTGTCGGGACACCAAGCTCGGGCGTCTCGTCCTCGACGGCGGCCGCGGCCAACATGTCACGGTCGGGGACTGCCGCGATCGACTGCCAAAGCGCTTCGCGGCGGTTGCCAGCGAGCGCTGCCAGCGCATTGGCCTCCGCGAGTACGCGCAGATCCTTCCGATCGAGCTCAGCGCGGCGAGCGAGGTCGTTGACATTCGAGAACGGCCGGACCGCGCGCGCGATCTCGATGCGCTCGGCGGCGCCATCCTTCATGCCCCGCAGCAGCGACATCCCAAGCCGCACGGCGGGCCGCGCTGTGCCCGTCTCGCTGACGAGCGACGAGTCCCATCCACTTACCGTCACGTCGACGGGCAGCGCGCTGACCCCGCGTCTCTGGGCATCCTGGACGAGTTGCGAAGGGGAGTAGAAGCCCATCGGCTGGCTGTTGAGAAGGGCCGCAAGGAACGCCTCAGGTTCGTGGCACTTTAGCCAGCTGCTTGCGTACACGATCAACGCGAAGCTCGCCGCGTGACTCTCAGGAAACCCATACTCGCCGAACCCCTTGATCTGTTCGAAAATGCTGTCAGCGAATGCGCGATCGTAGCCGCGCTCGAGCATGCCGTTCACGATTCGCTCATAGTACTTTTCGAGCCCACCTTTCTTTTTCCACGCAGCCATTGCCCGCCGTTGACGGGTGCGCCATCCGATGCACACGCCCGCATTACCGGCCTCGCTGCCAAAGGAACAAGCTTCGCCCACCTGCTCTCGCAGCCCGAGCGCGCCGACGTCAACGCCATCCGCGAGGCGGCGCTCTTTAACTACGCGATGCTGCTCTACTACGATAGCGAGTGGATGCTCGCCGAGTTCAATACGATGCGCGAGCGCGGCGTCGCACCAGCCGAGATGCATCGTCGTGCGGCTGCGTTGCAGCCGGACCTGAGGTTACGTGGCGCAATTCGCAGTGTGTTCGACGGGCGATACCGCTTCAGCCGCTATTTCGCGCTGTCCCGCTTCAACGAGCCGACGACGCTTGCGGACCTGCTCGCCGACAATGACGTCGAACTATACGACCTTTACACCGACCCGGGCAAGGTGAACAACCTGGCGGCCCAATCTGACCTGCACGGCGCTCTCATGATGGAAATGAACGCGAAGCTGAACCTGCTGATCCAGCAGGAGGTCGGAACAGACGACCTGTCGAGCCTACCTTTCGCGGACGGCCGACTGCAGTTTCACTTCAGAGCGCATGCCTGAGGACAGATTGCGCGAGGCTCCGTAAACCAGAGTGCCATTCGCTGCTTGACGCGATCGAACATCACGAGGAGCACAGTAGTTTTGCGGTGTCATGTGCGAACGGCAGTTGCACGTTCGACACCGGGCATTCGGCAGAACTCTGACCAATTGACGGCTTAGGGTCGGCTACGGAAATTCGCGGCCGGCAAAGGGGCTGGCCCCTGAGGCGCGGACGAACTTAGGGGTTCGGCCGTGAAGCACCGTTCTCTGGTTCTGGCAGGCGGACGTTCGAAAGTCCCTCTACCCGGCAATAGTTATTCGAATCGCAGATGGCGTCATAGCGGCGGGCCCATCGGTTGGAGCGTTCCGGTCAACGCGCAACGCGCAGGAGGCGCGCAGGACCGGTCAATCCGTTTCTTGCGCCCGGCGGCGGATCGGAGCGGGGAGGCGCTGAGCCTGCAAGCGATCAAGAGTCCCGACTGCCTCACTCAATATCCGCTGGATGACTTCTTCCGCCGACTCACGCGCATGAACCAGTGCCGAGGACTGACCCGCATATAACGCCATCTTTTCCAACTCGCCCGTAGTGCTCCGCAACGGTGAGACCGTGCTGTACTTCGGTATCGGTCCCCATTCGTCTTCAGCGATCACTTCGCCCGGCAACGAATACGGATCGTTGCCGAACGGATGATCACGTACCTCGTCGGTCACGCTGTTAGCGAGCACACGCACGGGCGAGCCAGCCGGCCAGTTGATCGCGTAGATGTCCGTATGAACGGTGTCGCCCGCGCTGGCATCGACGATGCGTTGCTTGTGATACTCATGCGCGTACGACTCGTGCGTCGCGAGAAACGCTGTCCCGCAATGCACACCGGCTGCGCCCAACGCGAGCGCCGCCGCGAGACCTGCGCCATTGGCAATTCCGCCCGAAGCCACCACCGGCACGCGCACGCGCGACGCGATCTCGGGCAGCAGCGTCAACAGCCCCACGTTCCCTCTCACATGTCCGCCCGCTTCGACGCCTTGCGCGATGATCGCGTCCGCGCCAGCACGCTCCGCCTCTAGTGCATCGTCGAGCGAGCCGACCTGATAAAGCACCAGCGCGCCGCCTTGTTTCGCGCGTTCGATGACATCGGGAAACACGTCCCAGAAGAAACACATCGCCGGAACGCGTGCCCGCAGGCAGGCGTCGAGTTCGGCATCGAGCAGTTCGGGCTTCGTGCCGCCTGGAATGAGGTTCACGCCGAAAGGCTGGTCGGTCGCCGCACGCACCGCCGCGATCTCCTGCTTGATCGTCGCGGCTGATTCCCTCACCATGCCGAGCAGACCGAAGCCGCCCGCCTTCGATACCGCTGCGGCCAGTTCCGCGCGCGCAGGACCGCCCATGCCCGCGCAGATGATCGGATGACGGCAGGCCAGCAAGCGGGTCAGCGTGGTCGAGAAAGGCGCTGCGTTGGCGTTCATGGTCGGCCCTCCGTGGATCCAGTTCAATCCTCACATCGCCCATACAGCATAGTCGCGAACCGCGTTTCGGGCACGGCGCGAGCACCTTGCACACCAATAACAAGGTGCTCGCTACGGATCCCAAGTGGCCGTACGAGCTCGACGGTGCACACGAGGACAAAAGTCAGGCTTGGCCATTGAACCTTTTTGAGATACCGCTGCCGCGCGGCGAACGGCAGTTGACGGGTCAGCATGCGCTCAACGCATCCGCCCGAACACGGCCAACTCCGGCCGCCAGGCTTTGCGCAAAAGCTGACACTCAGATGTCCGGTGCACATGGGGAAGCCGCCTTTTGGCCGCGTGCGGGTGTCACCGCTCAAGCTTCAACGCACAGCCGGGCCGCGACCCGAAAGGCGACTTAGCTATTAAGCGTTTTGTGCACTACGATTGCCTCTGCACGTTCCGTACGTTGAGTACGCTAGTCCCAGGCAGTACGTGACACACCACACAGGAGACACCGGATGAGCGAGCAATATGGGCCGTTTTGCCCGTGCTGTGGCAGCGCCGAGCATAGGGCAATGAGTCGCCGTACTTTCATGAGCCTTATTGCCGGCACCGCTGCCGGACTCGTGATGCCGCCGGCTTTCGCGGACGCACAACCGGTGCCGTCGATTGCTTACGACTCGATTGCCGATCCCGTTCATTTGCCTAAAGACACGTATCTCGGCGAATGCTCCGGTGTCGCGCTCAACTCGCATGGGCACATCTTCGTGCTGTCACGCGGCAACACGAATGGGCCAGCCTATGGCGCGGCTGCGGCACAACTTCTGGAGTTCGCGCCCGACGGACGCTTCATCCGCGAGATAGGACACAACCTGTATGCATGGTCGTTCGCGCATACGGTCAAGATAGACCGGCAGGACAACATCTGGGTGACGGACAAAGGCTCCGACATGGTGATCAAGTTCACGCCAGATGGACGCGTCGCAATGGTGTTCGGCCGCAAGCAGGAAGCCGCCGACGAAGACACCGGCCCGCTAAAGCACCCGAACCCGCCGCTGCCCGCCGAGCCCGGCCGCTTCCGCCAGGTGACCGACGTCGCGTGGGACGTCGCAGGCAATACGTACATCAGCGATGGCTATATCAACTCGCGCGTCGCGAAAGTCGATCGCGACGGCAACTGGATCAAGTCTTGGGGTGACCGCGGCACCGGCCCGGGGCGGTTTCATACGCCGCATAGCATCGCGCTCGATGCGCACGACAACATCTATGTCGCGGACCGCAGCAACCGGCGCATTCAGGTGTTCGACACGGAAGGTAATTTCCAGCGGCAACTAACGATCGACGTTCCCGTGCCGCCCGATGCACGTCCGGCGATCGGCAACATGCCGGATGAAGCGGCAATCGCGGCCGGCACGTTTGCGCCAGGCTCGCCGTGGGCCATCTGCATCTCGCCCGGACCGAATCAGGTGCTCTATAGCGCCGACGCTTTTCCGGGCCGTATCTACAAGATGACGCTCGACGGCAAGCTGCTCGGCATGCTCGGCAAATCAGGCAAGCAGCCGAAGCAATTCGGCTGGATTCATCAGATGGCGTGCCCGTCGGAGAATGTGCTGTTCGTCGCCGAACTGCTGAACTGGCGCGTGCAGAAGCTGATTCTGCACGCTTGATCCGCGCTTGGGTCGAACAGGGCCAACGATCAGTTGCCGAAGTCAAGCCGGCAGACGGCTACCCAGCATGCCGGACGATCTGATAAGAATCAGGAGGTAATAACGCAGCGCGTCGCGTCCAACCGAGTTTGCGAAAGTCGGTGCGCAATGACACTGTGTAGAACAGGCTTGTTGACCTGGAAGTGGTTGATGGGCCAACTCGCCGGTGGGACGGCGATCGCCCGCTTTCGATCGCCAGTTGTTCGACTTGCCCTGGCGGATGGCCGCTGTACCGCTGATAGCGGCCGTCGAGGCTGCGCTGGGTTGAACGGCTGAGTTGGGTCGGTTATCGTCCCCGGTGATCGGCGCAGACTGGCACTCCCTTCACTTGAAAGGAGATTGTCATGGACGCGACTACCGTTCTCAGTGCAGCGCGTGTGCCCTGGAATAAAGGCAAGTTGACGGGGCAGAAGCCACCGCTGAAACTGAAAGAAATCTGGGCGATCCGGATCCGTCTGCAACTGGCGGCAAGAACGCGCGATCTTGCGATGTTCAATCTGGCCATCGACAGCAAGTTGAGAGCGTGCGATCTGACCAAGCTGCGAGTGCGTGATATCTGCCTTGGTCAGCGCGTTGCTTCACGGGCAACGGTCACGCAGCAGAAGACGCAACGGCCGGTTCAGTTCGAAATCACCGAGCTAACCCGAGATAGCGCGGAAGCCTGGATCAAGTTAGCGAGACTGTCGCCTTCCGATTTTCTGTTCCCGAGTCGCATTCACGGATCGCCGCACCTTTCGACGCGTCAATACGCCCGCCTGGTGCATCGCTGGATAGGGTCGATCGGGCTTGACGATACGGCATACGGGACGCACACCATGCGGCGAACCAAAGCGTCGCTAATTTACCGCCGCACGAAAAACTTGCGGGCGGTACAGCTACTACTTGGCCACGCGAAATTGGAAAGTACAGTGCGATATCTGGGCATCGAGGTCGACGATGCGCTCGAGATGGCAGAGCAGACGGAGGCTTAAGCCACGATCGGCCGGACAGTAAGGGGACACTGTCCGGCCATGTCCGGTCATCGGATCGACTGAATGCGCGGCCACTCGAATGGCTGCTTTATGTCGGCTGCGGTAGTTCGATGTTCGATGGCCCAGTAGTTTGTCTCAACGTGGTACGGAAAACGACAAAAACAGGAAGTGCGGCGGCACGCTCAGTCACCATGCAGGAATGCCTTCACTGCCATGAACTCTTCGACCCCGAGAATGAGGATATTCGAGTTCGGCTCGGGCAAAAGGACAGACCGGTCGACGTGACCGCGTATTCCCGTACGGCCACCGCGTTCGACGATGAACGCGATGGGCAGGGTGGTTTCGGGACCGCGGCCGGGCGGATTGAAACGCTTTGACCTGACGTAGCACCTCTCAAACAAGCAAGGTTTCCTTGCTTGTTTATCTTTTGGTTAGCGCACGTGTGCGAGGGCGCGTGTCGTGCGAGCCTCGGGGCGGCCGGTCGCGCAGCAGCAGAGGCATCAAACGCCGGTTGGCTGTCTGCGCCGCCCACTCGCAATACGCGGCGCTTCCGAGCACCCAGCCCTTGAGCGTCGACTGCATCAGGTTATTGACCTCGCGTTCGTCAATAGGCTGTACGCCCAAATCGCGGTAAGCCTGGTGGCGCTCGAACGGCGTATTGCCGAGCGCCCGGTAGAGTGGATGGTCCTTGATGAAGTTATCGACACGCAGCCCGATGTGGTGCGTGTAGCTAGACCACTGGTAGTTTCCCGGCTCGGCTACAAGGCGGTTGCGCACTGGCGCATGATCGATGACCTGGCTCGCGAGCAGGAAATACCGATCGGGCTCAATCACTGTCGCCCGGTACCCGCCACGCCACACCGTACCGCGGCGTCCATGGCGGCGGTTGAAGGTCTCGACATAGCGACGGCCGATCGCCTGCATCGCCACGGCCACGCTTGACTCGTATGAAGGAGTAACGAGGAACTGTATCGCGTCAGGCATGAGTACCCATGCGTGGACTGCCAGATCGGCGACGCGCGCTGCGTCTGCCAGGCAGGCGAGGAAGTACAGGTAGTCTCCTTCGTCCAGGAATGTGGGCCCCGTGAGCCCCTGCAAGATAACGTGCTGCGGTTGTTCTGGGACGTAGTGCCGTGCAAGCCGTGTCATGCTGAATTAACCGGAAATCCGATGTGAGAAAGTGATCTGACAGATATCGAACGCGCGACAGTGCGTCACGTGTGTATAGGACGAAATTCTATCGGTCATATGCGCGCGTTTGTGTCACGAACAGGCCTTTTTTCTGGTCTCTTTTCGCTGATTTGCCGATCGCAACAAGCATCTGTTTTATGCCACCGCTGAGTAGTAGCGCCGCGCTATACACCTCCAGATGCTCTGCCTGCACGCCATCCGGCACCAATACATCGGGCAGTAAGACGGTGCAGCGGTCGAAGCGCCCCGGTCGCCATTCGCATCCCACCAGAACCGGTCAAAACCCAGTGTAATGTGGTTCGTGAATTTCATCGGTAGGTATCCGAACGATACCGATCGCCTCCAATCCGAGACCTCGGGCGGCGGCCAATGTCAGGACGGACTCGGCTGCCGTTGCGAGAGGCAATCTACAGACAAATTGCCGAGACCCGGAAACTGGCGCCACATGGAGCGGTGGTCTAACCGCACCGGATAAATCGCCGGTGGCGTCTTCGGTGCCTGGAAGTAAAGGCGCGCAACGCGCGATGAGGGGATTGCCGAGCAGGGCGCTGGAGGCGCACACGTTGCCTCCAGCCATGACTTTCAGCTAGTGCTAATGGGGAAGGGCTGCCTGCCGGGTCACCGAGCCAGTGTTCGTCATCTCGGAGAGCGCCACCCTCTGGTCCGCGTACCAACGCACAAGACATCCTTGCCATGACGGCGCGCTGAAACTCGGCTATCAACGCTGACTACGAGGAAGCGTGGAAGACCAGTTCGTCGTATAGCGGATCAAAGACATGTCGTAGGACGGTCGTCGACACTAATGTCCGTAAGACCGAGGAAGCGGCCGGTGACGTGACGACTGCAAGAAGGGCAGTTCAGGGCCGTGAAACGCCTGACAGAGTGATATCCGCTTGTCTCGTCTAGGCCTCAGGCGCTTAGCGCCTGTTTGAACGGTTGCGCATCAGCTCGCCGACCAACTGTGGACTCCATTCGATGCTCGAGCGACGCCTTGCGCTTTTCTTCAGCGCTCGCGATGAAGTCGGACAGTTCGCGCTCCATGGCTGAATCCTTGGCGCCCGGTTTCCACGTCGCGCCTCCGTGCCGCCGGCGCGTGGTCCGGGCAAGTGCTAACGCTGCCATCGCAGCCTTAGCACATTCGTATTCAACCTGGCCACAAAGGTCGATCGGCTCACCGAATTCGCGGAACGCTTCCACATACTCCCGAGCGGCATGCACCGTAGCCGGGTATTCGCGCAGCTCGGAGATAACTTTGCGGCTCAGGACGTGCCACTGAACCTTGTCCGGATAGGCAAAGGCCGGGACGGCGACGCCCTTGCTGGCATCGCGGCTGATAGGGCTGGTGGACTCCGCTGTTGCCCAAGCGGCCTTATGCATCATTGTTCGACAGGTTCGAGCGTAGCTTTCCAGCGATAACGCAAGGTTCAATGCAGTCTCGCGTCGTTGACGCTTGCGCTCCTTGGCGTCCCTTGCTGAGATCCACGCGAGCGTTATGACAGAGCCGACCGCCCCTGACGCCAGCGCCAAAATCATCGGAGTGTTCCAGTCGAGTCGCTGGAGATATTCAAGCCATTCATGCCGCATACGATGCGCCTCGGAGAAAGAGGTGCACAGAGTATAAGCAATCGTTTGCGGGTATTCAGATCAAAAAATGCGGTGTGTGTTTTCGCCACAAACGCTTCGATGGGGCGGTGCGCATCTTGACAGCCCGTGCCGAACCAGTCATTCGTCGGCCCCGCCCCGGGAGAGGGGGCATCAAAAGTTTCCGGCCGGTTCGATTCTTCAGCGGACGGGTAGCGACGTTGGTCCGAACGAAGGCAATGTGTCCGTGTGCTGCCGCTCCTGGTAAGCACCGTTCGATGGCTAGACGAGCGGCAAGGTACGGCCCGATCTAGGGCCTTCGAGGCTTGAAGGGGGCGGCCGCGAGCCACCCAATTCTCGGGTAACAGATGTGGCGAGATGGATTATCGCGGCAATTGCGTGGTGGCGATACCGTGGCAAACGGGCCGGGGTAGGGCGCCTGTCGTTTGCGTTTTCCTAAGGCGCGTCCTATTCGACGGAAGGGCTGCGGTTCGGCCATTGCCGTCATTCGAGTATCGGCGTTGGTCAAGCGGCTACGGATCGCTTTCCTGTCATTCGCGCGTCGGCGGACGCGAATGACCGGTCTCACCGCAACCGGATGAGTACTTGCGACCCTGAACAGACCTTCAGATTTACCCAAAGCGGCCGTTGGTTGCTAGAGGCCTAAGTTTGATCGGATTATTTGCCACCAGCTTCGTCCGTTTCATTGATCATCGTCATTTCCATCATGTTGCCGGCCTCCTCTCGACCGGACCGCGATCCCGCCCAGGGTGACTGGACCGGGGGTGGAGTCCTCGATGACCTGAGACGGCGCCACATTCCCCCTTGCTCCCGGCGCGAACGCGAGAATGCGCAGGTTCGGCTCGGCATCAAGGAGCCGCCCGTCCGAGGAGATGGCGATCTTGTTTCCCGGCAAGCCAGAGCCAGTGATTCCCGTGGCTGGACCGCTGATTGTCCGTACCGGCGGCACGTCGCCGTTCGCCTTGGCGGCGAAAACGCTCACCTGGATCTGCGTCACGTCCGCGGTCTGGTTGTAGACGAATAACTCGTCCGTACGCGGATCGACAGCGATCGTCATGTTGTTCCTTGCAAAAAGTCCGGCCCCCGGCAGCAGGCCGGTTTTGCTACCCGTGAGGCTGCG
>NZ_JABBGJ010000030.1 GCF_012927345.1 Paraburkholderia polaris | reverse complement strand
AAGCCCCTGAGCGACAAACCGCTTCTTCCAGTGCGTGATCGCCGGTGGCGTCACTTCGCACTGCATCGCAATTTCCGTGGTGGTGTGACCGTCAGCGGCCATCAGGACAATCTTTGCCCGACGCACCAGAGAATGAGGCAACGAACGCGAGCGACTCATGGACAGCAGCTGTTCTCGCTCCAGTTCCGACACTACAACCTCGATCCCCTTGCGTCCCATGATCGCCTCCTGTTCGTCACGAACTTGATCATAGAACAATACAAATTTACGTAAAGTTATTTCTGGGACGGAACACTAGCTCACGACACTAGCGGGTCGCGTGTTGTTGTCATATTCGTGCGGTCAGACGTAGTTACCATCACCTCATGACATCGGTGTCCTAAGCATAAAGAGTCGGCAACACGCCTCCGTTTGGCGGCGGTTCACTGTCGGCACTGCCCTTTTTTTTCCGGACGCTGAGTGCCGCGCAATATCGCGAAATGTGGTCAGGCCGGAGGCATCTGGGACGCCTTGGACAGCACACGGACGGGAACCGGGCCGGGGCGGCCTTTCAGGTGTGCCTCAAGCTGCGGCAGGTCTGCCAATCTCACCCATTACAGCCCAGCCGCAATGTAATCCAATGCCAAACCGGATAGGCGTTTGCAGCTGCTGCTCGAGCGCAGCGTTGAGTTGATCAATGTTGGCTGCCACCAACGGCACTGCGCAGAGCGCCTGGCGACAGGCAATGGCTGGCTCGCTGCGTAAGCCAAAGATCGCGAGCACAGCGTCGCCCATGAACTGGTTTGGCATACCACCGGCCTGGACCACCGCGGCACAGACAGCGCTCAGGAAGCGACTGACTACGAATATGCTGTCAAACGGTAGTTGCGCCGCCGCAAGCTGTGTGGAGCCTCGCATGTCCACGAACATGAACGCCGCGAATCGCTCTTGCGGCATGACGTCCCGCTGACGCCGTTGCAGGAAAACCGTGGATGCGGCTGGCGGCACCAGCGACCACACGGCGAGATTATGGATCGGCCGCAACTGGCACGCAAGACGCACTGTCTGCGAGTCAGCGCCCAGTCGCTCCAGGACACGCCGCTCTGCCTCGGCTGGCGCGGGCAGCGGCACGTCGCTGAGCACGCGCACCCTACTATCGACCCCATAGCCTGTAGTGGCTTCATGCATATCGTTAAATTCCGATATATGATTCGTCTTGTAGCGATGCAGATGCTTGGCCGCTAACCGGCGCTACGTCTGCCTGTTGTTGATGACCTGAAGTTGATGACCCGAAACCTGACCCACATGACGCTCGATATCGACGCGATTCACAAAGCGCTTGCCAACCCTGTACGGCGGGAGATTCTCGGCTGGCTGCGCGAGCCGTATGCGCATTTCGCCGACCAGGAGCTGCTGCTCGACCACGGCGTGTGCGCCGGCAAGATCGACGCGCGCTGCGGCCTGTCGCAGTCCACCGTGTCGGCGCACCTTGCCGCCTTGCAGCGCGCGGGTCTCATCACGTCGAAGCGGGTCGGTCAGTGGGTGTTTTTCAAACGCAATGAGGCCGTCATTCAAGCGTTTCTCGAGCACATGAACACCGAGCTCTGAACGCGTCCTCCGCATCGCCGCGCTTCTTTCATCATGCAGTTTTTTTAAGGCTCGGGCCACGCGCCCGCCACCCAAGGTGAACCTATATGCCGACTCTTTTCGACCCGCTCCAGATTGGCGACATTACGTTGTCGAACCGCATCATCATGGCGCCGCTCACGCGTCAACGCGCCGAAGAAATCCGCGTGCCTAACACGCTGATGGCGAAGTACTACGCCGAACGCGCCACGGCAGGCCTGATCATCAGCGAAGCCACTTCCGTCACGCCGCAAGGTGTCGGTTACGCCGAAACCCCGGGCATCTGGTCGCAGGAACAGGTGGAAGGCTGGAAGATCGTGACGAACGCCGTGCACGCAGCCGGCGGCAAGATCTTCCTGCAACTGTGGCACGTCGGCCGTATTTCGGACCCGCTGTTCCTGAATGGCGAACTGCCGGTTGCACCGAGCGCCATCGCAGCGCTTGGCCACGTGAGCCTGGTGCGTCCGGAGCGTCCGTACGTGACGCCGCGCGCTCTCGAACTCGACGAAATCGCCGGTGTGGTCGAAGCGTTCCGCAAGGGCGCTGAAAACGCGAAGGCAGCAGGTTTTGACGGCGTGGAAGTGCACGGCGCGAACGGCTACCTGCTCGACCAGTTCCTGCAGGACAGCACCAACAAGCGTACCGACGCTTATGGCGGCCCGATCGAAAACCGTGCCCGCCTGCTGCTCGAAATCACTGACGCCTGTATCGACGTCTGGGGCGCGAACCGCGTCGGCGTGCACCTCGCACCGCGTCGCGACGCGCACGCCATGGGCGATTCGGATCCGGCGGCCACCTTCGGTTACGTGGCACGCGAACTCGGCAAGCGCAAGATTGCGTTCATCGCCGCCCGCGAAGCGCTCGGCGACGACCGCCTCGGCCCGCAACTGAAGAAGGCATTCGGCGGCCCGTACATCGCGAACGAAAAGTTCACCAGGGAAACCGCGCAGCACGTGCTCGACGCGGGTGAAGCGGACGCGGTGGCGTGGGGTCAACTGTTCATCGCGAATCCGGATCTGGTGCGCCGCTTCGCAACGAATGCACCGCTGAACAAGCCGAATCCGGCGACGTACTACGCACGCGGCGAAACCGGCTACGTGGATTATCCGACGCTGGAAACCGTCGAATAAGGACTTGAAGCCAGCGCAGGCATAATCCGCCTCGTTAAAGCGGCGGGTTAGCCGTAGTACGCTGCAAGACCACGCGGCGGGGGTAGCCGGAACGTTATCCGGCCACACCCGCCGCGCTCTTTTTATGCGCTTGGACGTAGCGCGCGGCACCCATGGCCCGCACTACAATCAATCTAGGCGCTCACGTCTGCCGTCATGCCAGATCACGGCGCATGAACACCCGTTTCGATTCGTCGAGCCCTCGCGCGATATGCGCGTCACGCCGCGCGATCAGCGCCGCGTCGAGCTCGGCCTCCTCGATATCGCGAAAGCCGAGCCGCCGATAGTACGGTGCATTCCACGGCACCTCGCGAAACGTCGACAGCGTGAGTTGCGTTATCTGTTGCGCGCGCGCGAGTTGCGCGACCTCTTCGATCAGCGCCGCGCCGATGCGTTGCCCGGCATGCGAGGTCAGCACGTCGAGCTCCTGAACATAGAAACGCGCGGGCTGCGGCTCGAACATCACGAACCCCACACAGGTCTCATCGGCATCCACGGCGACGACGATCTGCTGCGCGTCGATCTTGCGGTTGACGAGGCCCAACTCCATCGGCGGTGCATCGGCGATACCTGTCATGCCGACGCTGGCAAAGCGCTGGCCGGCCTCGAATTCGATCGTGCGGATAGCGGCCGCATCGTGCGGCGCGGCAAGGCGGAACGTGAAATTGAAAGCGTGTGGCATAGGCGTTTCGCAGGGCTTTTTAGGCACAGTTCTAAAAGACAGGCCCCGATATTGACATCACCCCCTCGAAATAGACAAGTGCCCGCGCCGCCGCGGGACTAAACTCCTGAACACCCCAATCCTTTCCGAATCACGATGGATCTCATGCATGTACTGCAGGTCGCCCTGCACTTCGACCAGCACCTGAGCGGCTTGATCGTGCAATACGGCACCGCCGTCTACGCAATGCTGTTTCTCGTCGTGTTCGTCGAGATCGGCTTCCTGCCGTTATTCTTTTTGCCCGGCGATCCGCTGATTTTCATCTGTGGCGGTCTCGCCGCCACTGGTGCGCTGAACGTCTGGCTCGTGATCCCCGTGCTGTTCGCCGCCACCGTGGCCGGCAGCATCGTCGACTATGCGATCGGCCGCGCGATCGGCGAAAAAGTCTATACCGCCGACTACCGCTGGCTCGACAAGAATGCACTGCGCAAAGCCCACGCGTTTTACGAAGCACGTGGCGGCCTCACCTTTCTCCTGTCGCCGTTCATTGCCGTTGTGCGCACTTTCGCGCCGTTCGTCGCCGGCGTTTCGCGCATGACGTTTGCACGTTTCGTGTCGTTCGTCACGGCCGGCGCGGCGCTGTGGATCGTGTCGCTGGTGGCGGCCGGCTATCTGTTCGGCAACGTGCCGCTGGTGCGCGACCATATGAGTTCGATCGTGCTGCTGGGTGTCTCGCTCGGTGTAGGATCGCTGCTGGTGAGCGCCGTGTGGCGCTTCGTCAACCGAAGGTTGCGCGCTCACTGACGACGCGCCGGCTTTCAGCCTGGCGGCGCGGCCGCTTGCACTTCAGCACGTAGGGACGCCAGCAACGCCTGCCACCATTCGCCGTGCCGCAATAGAAACACGCGCTCGGGGAAATGCGCGACGCGTAGCGACACCTGCACGCGCGAACTCATTCCTGCTGCTCCAGATGCGCCTTGAACGACAGCAGTTGCTCGGACCACATCGCTTCAGTCTGTTCGAGCCATGCCTTCAATTCGCTCATCGGTGCCGATCGCAGCACGTAGAGACGCACGCGCGCGTCGACGCCGTCGTGCGACTCTTCGATCAGTTCGCTCGAACGCAGCACCCGCAAATGCCGGCTCATCGCCTGCGGCGACAGGCCGGTGGCTTGCGCGAGTTCGCCGGCGCGCATCGGCTGCTGGCTGAGCAGATCGACCACCTGACGCCGGTTCGGATCGGCTAGCGCGGCCAGCGTGCGGTCGAGCGAGACACTGGCGGGCAGTCCCATCGGCTTACCCCCATCCTTCGATTTTCAGCCCGCTCACGCGCTCGGCTTCCTCACGCGACACCTCGCGAACGGTCTGGCCGAAGCTCCAGATGTGCCCCTCCGGATCGCGCGCCGCGTAGACGCGGTCGCCATAGAACTGATCCGCCAGCTCGCGCGTAATCACGGCGCCCGCGGCACGCGCGCGGGCGCAATGTGCGTCGATACCCTCGCGCAGTTGCACGTGCACCGATTGGGTATTCTTGCCACCGATCGAAGCCGGACTCGCCGCGTCTTCCGACCATTCGCGGCAGACCATCACGTAGCTGTCGCCGAAACGCATTTCCGAGTGGCCCAACTGGCCGTCGCTATCCGTGATCACCATTTGACGCTCGAAGCCGAACGCTTTTTCGAGCCAATCGAGCGCGGCAAACGGGTCCTTGTAGTACACCGACGCACCCAGCGAAGGACGATGAAACGGTTCGTTCACGACTACCTCCTTTTATAAACCTTCCGGTTGATATTTAACACTATAGTTAAACAAATCGGAAAGGCAAGGACGACGCGAGGCTGCTTATTCCTTAACAAAAAGGCCCTCTTTTGGGACCCTCATCGCGAATCCGCGAACGTCTTGACTTCCGTCGCGAACGCGACCTTCGCACGGATTGAGCCGAAACGGAGATATCGCTGACATAATTGATTTCCCCGATATCCCCTCAGCCCCGAGGAACCCCAATGAACAATCCAGCAGCCCCCTCTTCGAGCGACGCAGTGCGCCGCGTCACCTTTCTCGGCCTCGGCGTCATGGGCTATCCGATGGCCGGGCATCTGGCGAAAGCCGGCCTCGAGGTGACGGTTTACAACCGCACCGCGCAAAAAGCCGAACAATGGATTGCCGAGTATGGCGGACGCGCTGCACGCACGCCGCGCGAAGCCGTGGACGGCGCCGGGTTGGTGCTGGCGTGCGTGGGCAACGACGACGATCTGCGCAGCATCACCCTCGGCGACGAGGGCGCGTTTGCGGGCATGGCGCGTGGCACGCCCTTCGTCGATCACACCACCACCTCAGCTAACGTCGCCCGGGAACTCGCGGACATCGCGGGCAAGCAGGGTTTGCACTTCATCGACGCGCCGGTCTCCGGCGGCCAGTCCGGCGCGCAAAACGGCAAGCTGACGATCATGTGCGGTGGCGACACGGCTGCGTTCGAACGTTGCGCGGCCACGCTGCGCCATTACGCAGCCGCCGTCACGCTGATCGGCGGGACTGGCGCCGGTCAACTGGCCAAAATGGTCAATCAGATCTGCATCGCCGGCATGGTGCAGGGCTTGTCCGAAGCGATTCATTTCGGCGAGAACGCAGGCCTCGACATGGCCCGTGTCCTGGAGGTGATCGGCAAGGGTGCGGCGGCTAGCTGGCAGATGGAGAACCGCGGCAAGACGATGATCGAAGGTAAGTTCGATTACGGCTTCGCTGTCGACTGGATGCGCAAGGACCTCGGTTTCTGCCTCGACGAAGCGAAGCGCGTTGGCGTGTCGTTGCCGGTCACCGCGCTTGTCGATCAGTTCTACGGCGACGTTCAGGCACTGGGCGGCAACCGGTACGACACTTCGAGCCTTATCTGGCGTTTGCGCAAGCTCACGCCAGCTGGCTGACGAGCGTCGCGAGTGAGTGGGCGGGCACCGACCGTCCGTCCACTCGTTCACTCACCCACTCGTTCACTCACCCAGTCACCCACTCGCCTACTCGCCTACTCGCCTACTCGCCCAACAGCCCGATAGCCCAATAGCCCGATAAGCTCGCCTTATCTGCGCCAACGCAGCGGGCGGCGCAGATGGTGCCGCTCCAGCCGCACCGCGGCACCTGCCTGGACAAACGCGGGCATGCCGTCCAGCTCTCTGCCTTCGAGCCGCTCGCGTTCCTCGTCCGCCTCGACCGTCCTGGTCGGATCGATGAAAAGCGCGGCCACAATCCCCACCCCCAGCAAACAGGCGGAAATCGTGAATGGCACGTTATAACTGCCGGTTGTCTCGATCAGATAGCCGAACACCACGGGCGATATCATGCCGGCGACGCCGAAACCCGTGTTCATCATGCCGCCCGCCGTGCCCGCATATCGACCGCCGATGTCGAGCGGCAAGGTCCACAACACAGGATTCGTGATCTCGAGAAAGAAGAACGACGCCGACAGGAACAGCACCGCCATCAACGGATTGGTCGCGGACACCATCGGCAGCAGGAAGGCGAGCGAGCCGCCCATGCCCACCACCAGCACGGCGCAGCGCGCAAAGCGCAGCCGTCCGGTGCGCTTATAGAGCCGGTCCGAGACGACGCCGCCCAAGGTATCGCCAATCACGCCCGCGAGCAGCGGCAGCGCCGTGAATAACGCCAGTTGCTTGAGATCGAAGCCGCGGGCTTCCTTCAGGTACGAAGGCAGCCAGGTCAGATAGACCCACAGCAGCCAGCCGTAACAGAAGTCGACGAACGTGACGAGCCACATACGGTGGATCAGTTTGCGCCATGGCGTGGCCGCACGCTTGGCGCGTTCGCAGTCGCCGGCGCGATAGCCGATCTCAGCCGTTTCCTCGGGCGTTACGCGCCGGTTCTGCTCCGGCGAGTTCGTAAACACGCACAGGTACAGCACCGTCCAGGCGAGACTCGCGACGCCGAGCAGAATGAACGCGTCGCGCCAGCCGCCCGTCACCACTACGGCGAGCACGAGCGGCGGGGTGACCGCGCCACCGAGACGGGCGAAGCTATGGGTGATCCCTTGCGCGAAACCACGCTCCGCCACCGGCATCCAATAGGTAAAGGCACGCGTCGCCGTCGGGAACGCACCGCCCTCGCCGATGCCCAGCGCGAACCGCAGCGCGACGAGCATCGCCACACTGCCGGCGAAGCCGGTGGCGAGCGTCGCCGCCCCCCAGATCAGCGACAGCACCGTCAGTACCAGTTTCGGCCCGTACTTGTCCGACAGCCAGCCACCGATCACCTGCATGAACGCATACGGATAAGCGAAAGCGGAAAACACGAGGCCGAGTTGAACCGTCGTCAGCCCCATTTCATGCCGGATGATAGGGCCGGCCACGGCAATATTCACACGGTCGATGTACGAGATGAAATACATCAGGCACATGACGGCCAGGATGATGTGGCGCGTCTTCACACGCCGCTTGTGCGTTTGCATGCTGTCTCCTGTGTCTCTTATGTGACGCCGGTGGCGTCTGTGGTCGTTCGATCTCTACGTCGTACTGCAACGAGTCGTGCGCCCTCCTCCTGGGCTTACCGGCGCGATTCGGGTACGCCGATTCGCATATCGTCAGGTGGGCACGAGCTTCAGGCGCTGCACCTTGCCTGAAGGTCCACGGGGCAGCTCCGTGACGAAGCGAAACTCCTTCGGGGTCTTGTAGCGGCCCAGTTCACGCAAGCAGTGCGCATGCAGATCCGCGATGTCGAGCGCGCCTTGCCCGTGCGCCACGCGAGGCACGATGAAGGCGACGATCTCCTGGCCGTAGGCGCTATCCGGCACGCCCACCACCGCCGCATCCAGCACGCCGGGGTGCTTGAGCAACGCTTCGTCGATCTCGCGCGGGGCGATGTTTTCGCCGCCCTTGATGATCAGTTCCTTCGCACGGCCGTTGATGTAGAAGTAACCGTCGCTGTCGCGATAGCCGAGGTCGCCGGTGCGCAGCCACCCATCGGCGGTGAAGGCCGCGCGCGTTTCTCCAGGGCGTTTGTAATAGCCGCGCATGACCTGTTCGCCACGCAACACGAGTTCGCCGCACTCGTTGGGCGCGCATTCGCGCCCGTCGCGATCGATCACCTTGGCTTCACCGCCTGAAGGCAGGCCGATGCTGCCGATTCTTCGGCTCTCTGGATCGTATGGATTGCTGAACACAGGCGCGGCGGTTTCGGTCATTCCCATCGTTTCGATGATGCCGACCCCGAAGCGCGCCTCGAACGCGCGGTGATGATCGACGGGCAGCGCCGCCGACGCACTGCGGCAAAACCTGAGCGCGGACAGGTCGAACGTGCATGGTTCGTCGTTGTTGAGCAGATAGGCGACGATCGTCGGCACCACGTTGATCCATGTGCACCCGTGGCGCGCGACATCGCGCCAGTAGGTGCGCGCGGAAAAGCGCGGTGTCATGACCACCGAGCCGCCATGAAAAAGCGGCGCAAGCAACGTCACGACAAGACCATTGATGTGATAAAGCGGCAAGGCGGCGAAGACCCGGTCGCCGGCGCCGAGCCGGTGTTCGTGCGAGATATTTCGCGCATTGGCCAGCAGGTTCCGGTGGTCCAGCAGGACGCCCTTCGGTGCGCCCGTGGTGCCGGACGTGTACATCAGCAGCGCCACATCGATCGCACCTGGCGCGCCGGCTGACGACGCTTTGGATTCCCAGGCGGTTACAGGCGACGCACAGGGCGCCCCCTCTGCCGATACCCTTTGCGCGGCAGTAACACCTGCCATTTCCACCAGCGCGGGTTCGACACAAGCCGGCACAGACGTTATGGCGGCATCGGGCTCTGTTCGAATCAGCGCAACGGTGCGGGTGATGCCCTGCTCGCGCAACCCGTCGATCGCGCTCGACATAGCCGCGTGCGTATCACTGGAAACAAAGACCATGCGCGTGTCCGAATGCTCCACGATGTAGCGCAACTGCGACGGCTGGCACAACAGATTGAGCGGGTTGGCGACGAGCCCGCTGTACATCGCCGCGAGCAGCAGCCTTGCCGTATGAATACCGTTGCCCATGAAGACCGAAACGACATCACCGGCCTGCAAGCCTGCTTCGTGAAAATACGTCTCAAGCGCGCGGCAGTCGTCGCGCAGTTCCGCGAAGGTCAACACGTCAGCATGAGCTGCAGCGCCGCCGTTCTCGTCGCATTCGGGGGCCGTCAGCAGGAACGGCTTGTCGGGATGCTGCGCGGCGCGAGCGTCGATCAGCGAGCGGATTGTGTGAGGCGTCTTCATTTGCCATACCTCACGAAGAAATCCCCGAGGACATCGTCCAGTTCGGGGACGCGCTCTTCGATCGGATAGGCCACGCGCGTGATGTTCAGGTAATGGTGAAAGTTGAGATTGCTCGAGAAATTATTGCGGCCCCACGTTCCGCATCCCATCGACAGCGAAAATGGCAAGCCGTTATCGAAGTTGCCGCCGGTCGCGAGGCAATGCGCCTGATTCACGATCACGCGCGCCACCGGCAGCGTCGAACCGAGCCGCACCGCCTGCGCAGGGTCGGTGGAATGCAGGCCGACCGAGTGCCCTGCTCCCATGTAGGCGTAGATGCCGCGCACGATGTCGGCAGCGGCGTCGAAGGTCTCCGCGCGATAAACGGTCAGCACCGGCGCGAGCTTCTCGCCCGAGAAGGGGTAGTCAGCGCCGAAGCCGGTTTCCTCTACCATCAGAAACGCGGGCTCACGTGCGGCGATCTCGTCGAGGCCCGCCGCCCGCGCAATCGCCGTGGCCGAACGCGCGGTGCAGTGCGCCGACAGCTTGCCGTTCGACCACAGGGCGGCCTGCAGTCGCGCCTTTTGCGCGGCGTCGAGCATCACGCCACCGCAGGCGGTCAGTTCGGCCAGCATGTTTGCGTACACCGCACTTTCGATTACAACGCTGTTTTCGGATGAACAGCTCGTGGCGTTGTCGAACGTTTTCGAGCGTGCAATCTTGTGCGCTGCGTCGCGCAAATCGGCCGACGCGGTGACGATCGATGCAACGTTCCCCGCGCCTACGCCGAACGCGGGCGTCCCGCTTGCGTAGGCCATCCGCACATTCGCCTGCGATCCGGTCGCCACGACCAGATCGCACTGCTGCATCAGTTCAGCGGTGGCCGCCTTGCTGATCGGCGCGGGCAACATCTGGACGAGGTCGGCCGCGAGCCCGACTTTGGCGAATTGCGCGTGAATGAAATCGATCAGCAGCGCGCACGACGAATAGCCCTTGGGCGAAGGCGCCACGATCACGGCATTGCCGCATTTGAGGGCGTTCACGATCTTGTTGATCGGCGTGGCCGCCGGATTGGTGGACGGCGTGATCGCCGCCACCACGCCGACTGCCCGCGCGATTTCGACGACGCCGGTGGCGTCATGACGCTCGATCACCCCCGTGGTCTTCTGCCCGCGCAGATCGCGCAACAGCCCGAGCGTCTTGCGATAGTTCTTGCGGAACTTGTCGTCCGCGTTACCGAGACCGGTGTCGCGCACCGCCAGCTCGGCAAGCTGCCGGTTGCGCCCGGGCTCCATGATCGCCCACGCGGCGGCATCGGCGGCGGCATCGAGCACGTCCTGTCCCGCGACCTCGAATACGCGCTGTGCGGCGCGCGCACGTGCAACCAGTGACGCGACGACGCGTTCGACTTCGCTGTGCGCACTCGCGCTGGCGTGCGCTGCTTCGGCTTCTGTGGCCCTGACGTTCATACGGTTCACTCCGGACGGAAAAGATGGGTGTTGGTACCAATCTAGTGAGCCGTGCCTGCTTCGGAGTCCCGTTTTTTAAACTATCCCTCGCGCTAAGCTAGCGAGAATCGAAAAGTGCAATATTCGGGACTTTCCATAGTCCCGAAAACTAAACAGACCGATGCACAATCCAACTTATAACTACGACGTTGAGGAGACAGTGTGTCGACTTCGAATCAATCGAATGCGGCGGCCGTGCGTGCATTTCGCGTACTCGAAACGTTGGCTGAGGCAAGCAGCCCGCTTTCCATGACGGATCTCGTCCATGCCCTCGAGCTGCCCAAGCAGACCGTGCACCGCATTCTGGTGCAGTTGATGGATGCGTGGCTTGTCACGCGCAGCGCCGGCGACCGGCTGTACGAGTGTTCACCGCGCGTGCGTATGCTGGCGGTCAACGTGCTGATGCATGCGGGCCCAGCCGCCGCCCGCCATGTGCTGCTTGAACAACTGGTGGCCAAAATCGGCGAGACCTGCAATCTGACGATGCTGGCCGGCAACGATGTGGTCTATGTGGACCGGGTGGAAACGGAGTGGCCGCTGCGCATGCACCTTCAACCGGGCTCGCATGTGCCGCTGCACTGTTCGGCAAGCGGCAAGCTGCTGCTCAGCTTTCTTCCGAAGGACAGGCGCGAACGGGTCATCGAAACCTTGCCGCTGCGTGCCTATTCCCAGCGGACGATTACGGATCGCGGCGAGTTGCGCCGCGAATTGACCATCACACGGCGGCGCCAGCTCGCGATCAACAACGAGGAACATCTGCAAGGGCTTATCGCGATCGCGGTGCCCGTTATGCTGGACCGCAATCGTGCGTGTGCGGCCATCGCCGTGCAGGCGCCGGTCGGGCGCGTCGTGCTCGACGATCTGCTGGCCTTCCTGCCCGATCTTCGGTTCGCCGCGGAGGAAACCGCCAAGACGTTCCGGCAGTAGTGCGGGCGAAACTGTGGGCGAAATATGAGCAGCGGCCCAAGGCGCAGGGCCGAAAACGAGTCCGCCACGCGTTCGAACGCGCATTCATGCTCCGCGGTGTCGCGCCCCGCTGCATTCCGAAAAACGGGATGATCCGCGCTGAAATAGCGCTCTGAAATCACCCTAACCCCGCGAAAACCATCACCAGCAAAGCCACGCGGTACAATGACGCCGATCCATTTTCCGGAACGGCAGACATGACTAAAGCGGATACTCCTACCCTGCGCGCGTTCGCCCTGCTCGAGCATCTCGTGCGCGCTGAAGGTCCGGTGTCGCTTGCCGACATTGCCCAGGACGTCGACCTGCCGAAGGCTTCGCTGCATCGCATGCTGGCTTCGCTCGAGGCCGGTGGCCTCGTGATCCGCGAGCCTGGGCAGAAGAATGCCTACGTGATCGGGCCGCGTCTCGCGCAACTCGGTCTTGGCGTCATGATGCACTCGGGTGCCCGCCGGCTGCGGCATGCGATCCTGTCGAACCTGGTTGCCGATCTCGGTGAGACCTGCAACCTCACCATGCTGCACGAAACCGAGGTGCTGTATCTCGACAGGATCGAAGCGCCATGGCCGTTGCGGCTCGACCTCAAGCCCGGCTCGCACGTGCCGGCGCATTGCAGCGCGAGCGGCAAGCTGCTGCTGGCCATGCTGCCGCGCGAACAACGCTCTGCCCTCGTGCGCACACTGAAGCTCGAACGCTTCACGCCGAATACCATCACCGATCCCGAACTGCTCGAGGCGGAACTCGACCGCACCGCGCACAAGCGCATCGCCATCGATAACGAGGAATTTGTCGCCGGCATCGCGTGCGTGGCCGCGCCGGTGATGGATGAGAACAACACCTGCATCGCGGCGATCGCCGTTCATGCGCCGGTCTCGCGGGCGCCACTGTCGCGCGCCCTCGAGTTCGTGCCGCGTCTGCAGCAAGCCGCTCAGCAGCTCGCCAAAACGTTCTAGCGCGCATTGACCGACGCTTGTGCGGTCGGTCATAGCACCGCTTCTACCTGCGCTTGTGTTGTCGCGCTTGTGTTGTCGCTTAAGGCACCGCTCATGCCATCGGTTCGGCCACCGCTCATGCCATCACTTATGGCACCGCTTAAGGCACCGCTTAGCTCGCCGCCTATTCCTCGGGCCGCTGCGCGCGCACGAGCTCCGCGAGCAGGCGTACGCCCGCGTCGATCTTTTCGAGCTTGATGGCCGAAAAGCCCATCCGGAAGCAGTGGTTCTGCTCCAGTCCGGTCATGAAAAACACCCGCCCCAGTTCGATCAGAATGCCGTGTGCCTGCGCATCCGCGGCGAGGCGCGTCGCGTCGAGCCACGGCGGTCCCTCGACCCAGCACGACGCGCCGCCGCCCACCGGCACATAGCGCGCTTCGGGAAGGTGGGTATCAAGCGCCGCCATTAGCGCCTGAGCGCGCTCCCGATAGGCATGAGCGAGCCGCCGCAGCAGCGCGTCGTGGTGCCCGAGCGCCAGAAAGGTGGCAAAGGCGCGCTGAATATAGGCTGCCGGGTGCCGCACCATCAGGCGCCGCAACGCGCGCAGCTCGCGGACCAGTTCACGCGGCCCGACGATATAGCCCAGCCGCAGCCCAGGCGCAAAAGTCTTCGACAGACTGCCGATATAGAGCACCCGGTCCGCTGTATCCAGGCTCTTCAACGCCGGGTGCGGTGTGCCTGAGAAGTTGTTTTCGCTTTCGTAGTCGTCTTCGATCAACACGAAGTCGTGTTTCTGCGCGAGCTCCAGCAGCGCATGACGCCGCTCGATCGGCATGGTGGCCGTGGTCGGGCATTGGTGGCTTGGCGTCACATAGACGTAGTCGCATTGCGCGAGCAGATCGGCGTCCTCGACCGGGCGCACGCCGCCGCCATCGACCGGCAACGGTTGAAGCCGCGCATTGCGGTTCTCGAAGATATTGCGGGCATCCGGATAGCCGGGGTTTTCAAAGCCGATCGTGGTCCGCTCGCTCGCGAGTAGATCCGCAATCAGATAAAGCGCCTGCTGGCAGCCGATCGTCACGACGATTTCGTCCGGCATCGCAAACACGCCGCGCCGCGGCAGCACGCGTGTGCGGATCTGCTGGATCAGCGTATCGTCGTCGCGCTCGATCAGATCCGGCGCCCAGTTGCGGATCTCCATGACCGACAGCGCCTTCATGCAGCATTCGCGCCAGTCGTTGGTCGGAAACAGCGACTGGTCGAACTGTCCGTAGATAAAGGGGTATTCGTAGCTCAGCCAGTTGCCCGGCTTGACGATATTGCGCTGCGAAGACGGGCGTCTTCTGACACGCTGGTCCCAGTCCGGCCTTGCAAGCGCCTCATTGGCCGCCTGCGCGGGGACCGTTTGCAGCGGCGAGAATTCGTGCCGCCCTTCGAGGATGGCCGGGTTGACGAAATGCCCGCTGCGCTCACGCGAAATCAGATAGCCCTCCTCGACCAGTTGCTGGTAGGCGAGCACGACTGTATTGCGGGCGACACTCAACTGGTCGGCCAGCTCACGGCTGGACGGCAACGCGTGATGCGGCAACAGTTGGCCGTCCAGAATCGCGGCCACCAGCATCTGGCGAATTTGACCCTGGAGACTCATGCTCGACTCGGGTGAACGCTGGAACCGCTGACTCCATAGGGCCACCGAGGTGCGACTTGCCATACTTTCTCCTGATTTTTGCAGGCGGACACCGCCCGCACGAAGGCGGACACCGGCATTGTGGACGCGCAAAAAAACGTCTGCCAGGCCGCCCCGGGCGGCTGCCGGCGGGACCGGCGCTACGGCCCGTTCTGGTGCAGCGGTGTGGACTCAACGATCAGCCACGTCTGGCCCTAACCCGCAACATTTTTTACTGACGATACTCGCATCACCCCTTCGTCGGCGATTGGGACAAGCCCCCGTCGGCGGGCGTTGGATTCACGTGTATTCGCGTACCCACAAGGCCATTCTGGAGACCTACGATGAAAAGCGACAAACAACCGAAATTGTCCCGTTGGTTCGGCGCTTTAAGCCGCCGCATGACAGCAGCGGCATTCGCTGCGCTCGCCTGCATGGTGGCGCAACCCAGCTACGCGCAGGACAAGGAGGTCACGATAGCCTACCAGCAGATCGTCGACCCATGGGTCGTCGCGATTGCGAGCGGCTCCATCGAGAAAGAGACGGGCTACAAGATCAACTGGCGGCAATTCGAATCCGGCGCGAAAGTCGCGACCGCCATGGCGTCGGGCGACGTGAAGGTCGGCGTGATCGGCTCAAGCCCGCTCGCGGCGGCGGTCAGCCAGGGTCTCGATCTGCAGCTCTTCTGGATTCTGGACAACATCAACCAGGCCGAAGCGATGGTGGTACGCAACGGCTCCGGCATCACCAAACCGTCCGATCTGAAGGGTAAAACAATCGGCGTGCCGTTCGTGTCGACGACGCACTATCACACCATGTTCGCGCTGCAGCATTGGGGCATCAATCCTTCCGAGGTGAAGATCCTCAACATGCAGCCGAACCAGCTGGTCGCAGCGTGGGAGCGCGGCGATATCGATGCCGCCTACGTGTGGGACCCTGCACTTGCGCAATTGAAGAAGAGCGGCAAGGTCCTGATTACCTCCGGCGACCTGTCGAAGCTCGGCAAGCCAACATTTGACGGCATTGCCGTCGATCGCCAATGGGGCGAGGCGCATAAGGACTTCATGGCAAAACTCGTGAAAGCCATCGCCGACGCGGACGATCAGTATCGCAAGAATACGGCGCAATGGAATGCCACCTCGCCGCAGGCCGCGGCCATCGCGAAGATGATCGGCGGCTCGCCGGCCGACGTGCCGGAGTCGCTCTCGCTCTATGCCTTCCCGACGCTCCAGGAGCAGGCCTCCTCGCAATGGCTGGGCGGCGGCAGTGCGGGCCGCGCGACGTTCGCGCTGAAGGACACGGCCAACTTCCTGAAGGATCAGAAACAGATCAGCGCTGTGTTGCCCGATTACTCGAAGTTCGTGACCCCGGCTTACGCCGAAGCGGCAATGAAACTCAAATGATGTAACGCGGTTCTGTCGATTCAGGAGGCAACATGGAAAGCATGAGCGTCAAGAATGTGAGCGTGGTCTTTCCCGGCCGCAAGGCCGGCCAGACGGTGCACGCGCTCGACGACATCAATCTGACAATCAACTCGGGCGACTTCGTTGTCGCGCTCGGTGCATCGGGTTGTGGCAAGACCACCCTGCTCTCGCTCATGGCGGGTTTCATCGCGCCGACCAGCGGCGAGTTACTGCTCGGCGGTTCGCCGATCGCCGGACCGGGCGCCGACCGTGGCGTCGTGTTCCAGAAGCACGCCCTGTTGCCCTGGCTCAACGTGATCGACAACGCCGAGTTCGGCCTGAAGCTGCAGGGCGTGCCGAAAACACAGCGGCGCGAGATCGCCGCGCGCAATCTGGCGCTGGTCGGCTTGCAGGACTTTCACAAGCACATGATCTATCAGCTCTCCGGCGGGATGCAGCAGCGTGTGGGCATCGCCCGCGCGCTGACCTGCGACCCCGCCATGCTGCTGATGGACGAGCCGATGGCCGCGCTCGATGCGCTGACCCGCGAAACGATTCAGGAGTTGCTGCTCGATGTCTGGACGAAAACCAGCAAGATGTTCTTCTTCATCACGCACAGCGTCGAGGAAGCGCTCTTTCTGGCCAGCCACCTGATCGTGATGTCGCCGCGTCCCGGGCGCATCACGCACACCTATGAACTGGATTTCAATCGACGCTTTCTCGAAACACGCGACGCGCGTGCCATCAAGTCGAGCCCCGATTTCATCGAGATGCGCGAACGCGTGCTCAGCATTATTTACGGCGACGAAAAAATGCACGCCGCCGAAGCCGAGGTGACACATGTTTAGTTCAAAACGGGCACATGCGTTGGCGCACGGCCAGCAGACCTCGCTCGGATCCGACACGCCGATGGAGCCACCCCGCACGCCCGGTCGACGTCCACGACTGCTCGCCAAGAAACCCGCCAAGCCAGGCGACACATTCGGCGTGCCCGGCCATGGCAGCAGCGTGGTCACGAGTCTCGTGACGGTCGCCCTATTCATCGGGTTGTGGTTTGTCGCCACGAACCTTCACTGGATCAAGCCGCTCTTTCTGCCATCGCCGCAAGCGGTGTATGCAAAGTTCATCTACGTCGCCACGGAGGGTTTCGCCAATTCCACGCTCGCGCAGCATACTGGTATCAGTTTGCTGCGCGTGTTCGGCGCCTTCGCGCTCGCCTGCGTGACCGCGATTCCGATCGGCGTGATGATGGGCGTCTCGCGTTTTGCGCGGGGCATCTTCGATCCGCCCATCGAGTTCTATCGGCCGCTTCCGCCGCTCGCCTATTTGCCGCTCATCATCATCTGGTTCGGTATTGGTGAATTCTCCAAAGTCTTTCTCATCTACCTGGCCATCTTCGCGCCTCTCGCCATCGCGGCGCGCTCCGGCGTGCGCTCCGTGTCGATCGAGCAGATTCATGCGGCCTATTCGATGGGCGCCTCGCGCACGCAGGTGGTGTTGTATGTGATCCTGAAATCCGCGCTGCCGGAGATTTTCACAGGTATGCGGATAGGCATCGGCGTCGGCTGGACGACTCTCGTCGCCGCGGAAATGGTGGCGTCAACGAGTGGCCTCGGCTTCATGGTGCTCAACGCTGCAGAGTTCCTTGCCAGCGACGTGGTGATCATGGGCATTATCGTCATTGGCTTCTTTGCGCTGTGCTTTGACCTGTTGATGCGCCACCTCGAGCGCGTGCTGGTGCCGTGGAAAGGCCGGGTGTGATCGGCCGAATGTGATCGATTCGGAGCGGCCCGATAGCGGCCGCTTTCGGCGCTTGAGGCGGGAGTGTCCACAAGCCGATAGGGTTCGAGGCACATGCGACGCGGCGGAATTAGCGTGCGGCGCCGTGCAGCACCGCACGCCAGCGTGGACTCAGCGATTAGCGACCGCTGGTACTACTCCGATGGCGGTCCCCTCCGCAATACTTCAGCTGTCCGTTATCGCTGGAGTACAGCATGAATTCGATCGCGAAAGTCTGGCCGTCGCCGCAGGTTCGTCATGAAGCGCTGCGCATCGGTGGAGAACAAATCCGGCGTGCGGAGATCATCGAAGTCTTCAATCCCTATACCAACGAACTGGTGGGCACGGTGCCCAAGGCGACGCTCGCCGACGTGCGACATGCCTTCGCCTGGGCCCACCAGTATCGTGCACGACTCACGCGCTACGAGCGCTCACAGATCTTGCTGCGTGCAGCGGACATGGTCCGTCGGCGTACTGAGGAAATTGCCGATCTGATCACCGCTGAGTCCGGACTCTGCAAGAAAGACTCGCTCTACGAAGCAGGCCGCGTCGCCGACGTCATGACGTTCGGCGCCAATGAAGCGCTGAAGGACGACGGCCAGGTGTTCTCCTGCGATCTCACGCCGCACGGCAAGAAGCGCCGCGTCTACACCCAGCGCGATCCGTTGCTCGGCGTCATCTCCGCGATCACCCCGTTCAACCATCCGATGAATCAGGTTGCGCACAAAATCGTGCCATCCATCGCGACCAACAACCGCATCGTCGTCAAACCCTCTGAGAAGGTGCCGCTGTCCACCTACCTGCTCGCGGACATCCTTTACGCGGCTGGCCTGCCGCAAGAAATGCTGCAGGTCATCACCGGCGACCCGAAAGACATCGCCGACGAACTGATCACGAACGAACACGTCGATCTCATCACCTTCACGGGCGGCGTGCAGATCGGCAAATATATCGCCAGCAAGATGGGCTATCGACGCGCGGTGCTCGAACTCGGCGGCAACGATCCGATCATCGTGATGGAAGACGCCGACCTGGAAGAAGCCAGCACGCTCGCCGTTTCCGGCTCCTACAAGAACTCCGGCCAGCGTTGTACCGCGGTCAAGCGAATTCTGGTGCATGAAGCCGTGGCCGACCGTTTCGTCGACCTGCTCGTGCAGAAGTCCCGGGCCATACGTTATGGAGACCCCGCCGATCCGGCGACCGACATGGGCACCGTCATCGACGAAGCCGCAGCGAAATTCTTCGAAGCTCAGGTGAACGATGCGATCAGCCGCGGCGCGACCTTGCTGCTCGGCAATCTCCGCGAAGGCGCGCTGTATTCGCCAACGGTTCTCGATCACGTGACCCCGGACATGCCGCTCGTCAAATACGAAACCTTCGGGCCCGTGTCGCCGGTGATCCGCTTTCGCGATATCGACGACGCGATCCGGATTTCCAATTCGACTGACTACGGGCTCTCGTCTTCGGTCTGCACGAACCGCCTCGATCACATCACGCGCTTTATCGCCGAATTGCAGGTGGGCAGTGTGAACGTGCGTGAAGTACCCGGCTACCGGCTCGAGTTGACGCCGTTCGGCGGCATCAAGAATTCGGGCCTTGGCTACAAGGAAGGGGTCCAGGAGGCGATGAAAAGCTTCACCAACGTGAAGACCTATTCGCTGCCGTGGGATTGAGCCGCCCCAATGCATCCAACGCAGCATCGCATTCATTAATTTTCGAGACAAATTGTACCGTTTATATCGCACCACCTATTGACCGTCACGGGTGCATGCTCTACATTTTAGATAACCACTTTTCGGAACAATTTGTTCCGGTTTCATCAAACATCGGAGACAACCCCATGAGCGATCACACCCCCGTCAGCGGCCCGCAGGCCATGACCCCGTCGGAAGCTTTCGTCGAAACCCTGGCCGCGAACGGCGTGACCGACATGTTCGGCATCATGGGCTCGGCCTTTATGGACGCCATGGACATCTTCGCGCCCGCCGGCATCCGTCTCATTCCCGTGGTGCACGAGCAGGGCGCCGGCCACATGGCCGACGGCTATGCCCGCGTGTCGGGCCGCCACGGCGTGGTGATCGGCCAGAACGGCCCGGGCATCAGCAACTGCGTGACCGCCATTGCCGCGGCCTATTGGGCGCACAGCCCGGTGGTCATGATCACGCCCGAGGCGGGCACCATGGGCATCGGCCTGGGCGGCTTCCAGGAAGCGAAGCAACTGCCCATGTTCCAGGAGTTCACCAAGTATCAGGGCCACGTCACCCATCCCGCGCGCATGGCTGAATTCACCGGTCGCTGCTTCGACCGCGCGCTGGCCGAGATGGGCCCGACCCAGCTCAACATTCCGCGCGACTACTTCTACGGCCAGATCAAGGCCGAGATTCCGCAGCCGCAGCGCCTCGACCGTGGCCCCGGCGGCGATCAACGCCTGAACGAAGCGGCCGAACTGCTCGCCCAGGCCAAGTTCCCGGTCATCATCTCCGGCGGCGGCGTGGTCATGGCCGATGCGATCGAGGAGTGCAAGGCGCTGGCCGAACGCCTGGGCGCGCCGGTCGTCAACAGCTACCTGCATAACGACTCCTTCCCCGCCGACCACCCGCTGTGGTGCGGCCCGCTCGGCTATCAGGGCTCCAAGGCGGCGATGAAGCTGATCCAGCGCGCCGACGTGGTGGTTGCACTCGGTTCGCGTCTGGGACCGTTCGGCACGTTGCCTCAGCACGGCATGGACTACTGGCCACAGAACGCCAAGATCATCCAGATCGACGCCGACCACAAGATGCTCGGCCTGGTGAAAAAGATTTCCGTGGGCATCTGCGGCGACGCCAAGGCCGCCGCGGTTGCACTTACGCAACGCCTCGAAGGCCGCACGCTCGCCTGCGACGCCTCGCGTGAAGACCGCGCCGGCCAGATCGCCGCGGAAAAGGCTGCATGGGAGAAGGAACTCGACGGCTGGACCCACGAGCGCGACCCGTACAGCCTGGACATGATCGAGGAGCAGAAGAATGAGCGCACGCCCGGCGGCGGCACCTATCTGCACCCGCGCCAGGTGTTGCGCGAGCTCGAAAAGGCCATGCCGGAAGACGTGATGGTCTCCACCGACATCGGCAACATCAACTCCGTGGCCAACAGCTACCTGCGCTTTACCAAGCCGCGCAGCTTCTTCGCCGCGATGAGTTGGGGCAATTGCGGCTACGCGTTCCCCACCATCATCGGCGCCAAGGTCGCGGCACCCCACCGCCCCGCTGTTTCCTACGCTGGCGATGGCGCGTGGGGCATGAGCCTGATGGAAACCATGACCTGCGTGCGTCACAACATTCCGGTCACCGCGGTGGTCTTCCATAACCGGCAATGGGGCGCGGAGAAGAAGAACCAGGTGGACTTCTACAACCGCCGCTTCGTCGCCGGTGAACTCGACAACCAGAGCTTTGCGGGCATCGCTCGCGCGATGGGCGCCGAGGGCATCACGGTGGACCGGCTCGAGGACGTCGGCCCCGCGTTGAAGCGTGCGATCGATGCACAGATGAACCATGGCAAGACCACCATCATCGAGATCATGTGCACCCGCGAGCTCGGCGATCCGTTCCGCCGCGATGCGCTGGCCAAGCCGGTGCGTCTGCTGGACAAGTACAAGGACTATGTCTGACCCATCCGTTGTCTGATGGTCCGGGCTGCGGGAGCTGAATCCCTGCTTCCCGGCGGGCCGGAAACGGGGCTTCTCCTGCCGTTTCCGGTCTCTTTGTTTTCGGTCTCTTTGTTTGCTGCTTCTCTCGTTTGCTGCTTCCGTTTCTCAACCGTGACCACTGCCCAGTGCCATGAAAGCCATCAATCGCATCATCGAACGCGCCCGCACTGCGCCGAGACGCATCGTGCTCTGCGAGGCGGAAGATCCCCGCATGCTGGAGGCGGCGCAACGCGCGACGCGTGAAGGCATAGCCCGCATCGTTCTGGTAGGCCCAGTTGCGCACATTCGCGCGGCTGCTGCTGTGCAAAACATCGACCTGTCCGGCATGGAGTTGGTGGATCCCGCGACCTCACCGCTCGCCCCTTCGTTTGCCGAAGCGCTCTTCGCACTGCGCAGTAAAAAAGGCATGACGCTTGACGAAGCACAGCAGGAAATCCTCAAGCCCCTCTGCTTCGCCAACCTGATGGTGCGACTCGGTCACGCCGACGGCTCGGTGGCCGGCTCCGTCCACACGACCGCCGACGTGGTCCGCACGGCGATCCAGATAATCGGCATTCACCCTTCGTTCAAGCTGGTGTCGAGTTTCTTTCTGATGATGCTGTGCGAGCCCTTCCACACGCTTAAAGGCGGCCTGATTTTCTCCGACTGCGGGTTGGTGGTGGACCCGGACGCCGGTGAGCTGGCCCAGATTGCAATGGCGGCGGCCGACAGCGCGCAAAGCCTGCTGATGGAGGAGCCGCGCGTGGCCATGCTGTCATTCTCGACTAGCGGCAGCGCCCGGCACGCGGCTGTCGACAAGGTCGTGGAAGCGACGCGTCAGGTGAGAGCCGCGCGCCCGCATCTGGCGATCGATGGCGATGTGCAACTGGACGCGGCGCTCGTCTCCGAAATCGCCATGCGCAAAATCGATCATTCGCAGGTGCAAGGGCACGCTAACGTGCTGATCTTCCCGAGCCTGGAAGCAGGCAATATCGGCTACAAGCTGGCTGAGCGGATCGGCGACGCGAAGGCAATCGGCCCCTTGCTGCAGGGCCTGAAAAAGCCGGCTAACGATCTTTCGCGCGGCTGCAGCGCGGACGATATCTATTACGTGATCGCGGTGACTGCGGTGCAGGCGCAAACCGCAGAAGCACCGCTGGACGCACACACGACGCCGCTCGCGTCATAAGCCTTGTAAAGGTGGAGAAAACTAGCCGGACTTTTGCGGACAAGGCTTCCTGGTTGGTTCGAGCTACTACGTGTAAGCCAGCTACCGATACTCGTCAATCTCGATGGTGCCGCCCATCTCTTCCATCATCGCGCGAATGTCGTCAGGCACATCGGGTACGCGGTCGCCAGTTTCGTTGTGCCAGTAGCACCAGAAAGACATCTTGGCTTCGTCTTGGCAAACAAGATTGCGAAGGCCAGCACGCGGCAATAAAAGCCGATCAGTCAGATATCGCAAATGCGGGGTGAGATGATCGCTGCACACCGCAGACTCGCTTTTTACCGCCCACAAACCCAATTTTCCGGGGCGAGTGCTGAGCTTGCCGGAGGGATATAAAAAGGGCTTTCCTTTCGTGATTGTGGAGTCCGGGGGAATGCCAAAATACTCGGTCCAGAAGTCCGGCACTACAGCATCACCCGAGATGATGAAAGTTGCGTGCGCCAGCGCGTGCGCGCGCACCTTTGGTGTTTGGTCAGGGTGCATAGTCATGGATATTGTCATCGAGGATTTTGCCGACCGGTCAAAATCTTGCCGGTCCTGCTCAAGTTGCTTAAGTTCTTTACCCTGTATGAAAACAAACAATTCTCCGGACGAGTTGCGGTATTCGCTGGTCAGCACCAGCGTACATTGCCAACCGGTCTCCAGCGGGACCGAGAGCGTATTCCATTGCGACATAGGCAAACCTGCTTTGCTAGTTGTGACAGGCGATTCCAGGCCTTGCGTGGCGCATAATCGCATTCAGCACCTTGCTAGATAGCGTCATTCGTGAAGGCGTAACCTAGCAGATCAACGGGGCGCTATGTTTTTGGGATATCCGCTCTAACGAAAAAACCGACCATCGCGGGTCGGCTTTTTCTTGTCGGTCTTACCCAGTTGTCCGTTCGTGCTGCCCAGTGCACCGGTATTCCCGGCCCGGGCGAAACTGACTGTCACTGACCGTTTTCGCGCCAACTTCCTTTGCATCCCTGAGCATCAGGCAATACTCTACGCATCTTGCCATCGAAAAGGTGCTGTTCCAGTTCGCATTGACGGACGTCGCAAGATCCACGTAAAGCCGGCTTTTCGAAGCTGCGACTGTGAAGCTGTAAACCCGCTATACCCCCTACCCTCTGCCGGCCCGCCCACGCGCACCAATCCAACCGACAATCTCCGCAAACAGCTTCATGTCCGGCGGCACGGAGAGGTCGACCGCCAGACAGCGGCGGTAATACGGACTGAGATCCAACCCGACACCCAGGCCCAGCACCTCCACGTCTCGCAAGGCTTCATGGCGCGCCACGACGGCCTTCAGATGGTTGTCAAGATAGAAGGCGTCGTTGGCCTGGCCCGTCGCGCTGTCCATGGGGCTGCCATCCGAGATCACGATCAAAATCCGCCGCGCCTCAGGACGGGCGACGAGACGCGTACAGGCCCAGTCGACCGCTTCGCCATCCACGCCCTCGCGAAACAGGTCTGACTTGAAGAGCGCGGCAATGTCGGCGCGGGCGCGTCGCCAGCTCCGGTCGGCATCCTTGAACACCAGGTGAGACAGTTCATTGAGCCGGCCCGGATGATGAGGGCGACCCTGCGCCAGCCAGTCAAGCCGGGGCCGGCCGCCGTTCCAGGCGCCGGTGGTGAAGCCAAGCACCTCCGTGGTCACGCCAGCCCGATCGAGCGCGCGCGTCAGGATGTCCACCATGATCGCCACCGGCTCGATATGCGCTTTCATCGAGCCCGAGCAGTCGATCAGAAAGCCGACCACGCAGTCTGCCATGAGCGTGTTCCGCTCGAGCCGGAACAGGCGCCGTTCAGCGGGAGAACTGACTAATTGCGCGAGGCGCCGCCCGTCGATGCGACCATGCTCTTCACCGAACGACCACCCATCGCGTTGCGATATCGCCAGCGCCGCCTTCAGCGCGTGAGCAAGCCGCGCCACGTTGATGCCCTGGGCGGCGACGCGTTCGTCGAGCCGCTCGCGAAACTCGCTGAGTAACGCCTTGCGGACCAGCTTGCCCGCAGATAGCTCGCGGTCATAGCGCGTCGCATAGGCGCGATAGCCCTGCTCCGAGGCTTCGAGCACGCGACTTTTGCCGGTCAGCGCAACGGCCATGTCCTTGTACTCGTCGTCCTCGACATCGAACCAAAGCGAGAATGCCGTGCGCGGGGCTTTGTCATCGCTCTCCTGCGGGTCGTCTTGCGCATCGCCCAGCGCCTCTGCACGGGCGGCACGGATCATCTCGGCCACGAGCCGCGCCAACTCCAACGCATGGACAGCGAATGCGCCCTGCTCCTGCCGATGCCGGCGCAAGCCCGCCAGCGACACGCCCAGCACCGGCACGATCGCCGCGCGCGTGGCTTCGATGAAGCCTTCGGTCTGTTCGAGCACAGGCCAACCCGTCAGGCGCGACCACGCAATTTGCGCCACCGTGTACAGGAGAATGCCGAGGTGGTCTTCGGCGAGCCCGGAGCGGTAGAAAGCCTGCGACCAGGCCTCGAAACGATGGCGCAGATTCTGTACGAGACCCGGCATGCCGGGTGGGGTCTGTGTTTCGCACCTCAGTTGCTCGAGCAGTTCGAACACCAGCCGCTCGACGGGATCGGTCGGGCAGAGCCGGCTGTGCAGCGCCGCGTCGGAGTGCATGAGTCGCAGGGCCGCGCCATCGGCGGCGCCGCGTAGCGATGCGAAGTCGTCCTGCTGTGGGTCGGTGCGCAGATGCGGCGCGTGCAATGGCAAGGGCCGCAGGTCGCGGCACAATCGGCCCTCCCGGTAGTGCAAAGACGCGTCACCCGTGAGGGCGCGCACGGCCGCCGCGCATAGGGCTTCGCGCTGCTCCGCGCGCAGCGTCGCTTGTCGTGAGGCCTGCTCGTTCAGGGTCGGCTCCTGTAGAGCTGCCTGTCGCTGGCCCACTTGCCGCTGGTCCGCTTTCCGCTGGTCCGCTCGCTGCACGTCCGCTTGCCGCTGGTCCACTCGGCGCAGGTCCGCTTGGCGGCGGTTCGCCTGCCATTCCGACGTCATCGACGGGATTCCGCCGCGTGGTCTGCATCGCCACCCACGGCTGCAGGCTCGAGCTCAGTGCCGAAGCAGCGCTGAAAATATTCGGCCACGATAGAGCGCTCGGCTTCATCGCATTTGTTCAGGAAGGTCAGGCGAAACGCCATCGCGGGATCGCGGAAAATCTGGCAGTTCTCCGCCCAGTTGATCACCGTGCGCGGCGACATCAGCGTCGACAGGTCGCCGCCGGCGAAGCCCTTGCGCGTGAGTTCCGCCACGCTCACCATCGATTCGATCAGCGCGCGTCCCGCCTCGTCAGCGAGTTCCGGGACGCGCGCGAGCACGATGCCGGCCTCTTCCGCACGCGGCAGATAGTTGAGCGTAGCCACCACATTCCAGCGGTCCATCTGCGCGTGATTCAGCACCTGCGTGCCGTGATACAAACCGTTCAGATTGCCCAGCCCCACCGTGTTGGTCGTGGCGAACATGCGGAAGTACGGATGCGGATAAATCACGCGATTCTGGTCGAGCAGCGTGAACTTTCCGTCGCGCTCGAGAATGCGCTGGATCACGAACATCACATCCGGGCGCCCCGCATCGTATTCGTCGAAGATCAGAGCGACCGGGCGCTGCAATGCCCATGGCACGATCCCCTCCTGAAACTCCGTGACCTGCAGATCGTCGCGCACCACGATCGCGTCTTTACCGACCAGATCGAGGCGGCTGATATGGCCGTCGAGATTAACACGCACGCACGGCCAGTTGAGACGGGCCGCAACCTGTTCGATGTGCGTCGACTTCCCCGTACCGTGCAAGCCCTGCACCATCACCCGGCGATCCCGGCTGAAGCCGGCCAGAATCGCCAGCGTCACTTCCGGATTGAAGCGGTAGACCTCGTCGATCTCCGGCACGTGATCGTCACGCTCGCTGAAAGCGGGCACCATCAGGCTGGAATCGATGCCGAAAACGGTCCGTACGGAGACCATTCGGTCGGGTTTGCCAGTCACGATATCAGTCACTTCATTCTCCTCCCCGCTGCGGGGATGTTCGTTCGGCGCGGCCGGGCGATGTACTTTTCGGTACGTTTTGTTCCGTTTATTATAAACAGAATCTCACCCCTCGGCGGCGATTCGTGCGTATTCGCCCGGCGGCCCGCATCGTCAACGCACGGTCGCCATCTCGTCGAAGGGTTTCGCGCGCCGCTCCATCGCTCGCGCCGACCATGCCGAGAGCAGCGCCGACAGAATCACGTAGCCGCACACGTACCAGGGCTTGCCACCGTCCAGCCGTAGCAGCGCCGTGGCGATGATCGGCGTGAGGCCGCTCGCGAAGATGCCCGAGAACTGATACACGAACGAGATACCGGTATAACGCACCTCCGGATCGAACAGTTCGGCGAACAGCGCGGCTTCCGGACCGTAGACCATGGCGTAGAAGATGCCGAACGGGATCACCACGCCGAGCCAGACGGCCAGCGTATTGCCGGCCTGAGTCTCCATCAGC
This sequence comes from Paraburkholderia polaris, assembly GCF_012927345.1. Classification (GTDB taxonomy): domain Bacteria; phylum Pseudomonadota; class Gammaproteobacteria; order Burkholderiales; family Burkholderiaceae; genus Paraburkholderia; species Paraburkholderia polaris. The sequence goes on along the minus strand of NZ_JABBGJ010000030.1, from coordinate 105,684 downwards.
CAGAACGCCGGCAACACCGAGGCGCCACAGATCAGCGAGCCCCAGCGATACACGCGCGCGCGTCCCATCAGGTCCGACATCCGGCCAAAGAAAGGGATGAAGAAGCACATCACCATCGCCGCGATCATCACACCGGTGAGCGCTTCCGTGCGGCTCATCGAAAGACGTTGTGTGAGGTAGCCGATCATGAACACGGCGAAGATGTTGAAGAACACCCCGTCGATCCAGCGCGCGCCCATGCCGAGCAGCACCGAACTGCGATAGCGCGTGATCATGTCGACGAAGGGAATTTTCACGGCGCGACGATTGCGCTTGAGCTCGAGAAACTCGGGCGTCTCCATCACCTTAAGGCGGATGTAGAGGCCGAGCACCACGAGCAGCAGCGAAGCGGCAAACGCGACCCGCCAGCCCCACGAAAGGAACGCCGCTTCCGGCAGCAGCCGGGAAATGCCCGCGACGATGCCCGACGCGAGGCACAAGCCGATCGACAAGCCGATCTGCGGCAAGCTTGCGTACAGACCGCGCCGGTTCGGCGGGGCATATTCATAGGCCATCAGCACCGCGCCGCCCCATTCACCGCCGAGCCCGATGCCCTGCAAAACGCGCAAGAAGAGCAGCAGAATCGGCGCCCAGATGCCGATCTGATCGAAGGTCGGCACGAAGGCGACCCCCGCCGTCGAAATCCCCATGATGATGAGCGTGCAAATCAACGCGGACTTGCGTCCGACCTTGTCGCCGAAGTGGCCGAAGATCACGCCGCCGAGCGGCCGCGTCACGAAGCCGACGGCGAACGTGGCGTAGGCCAGCATCGTCGAGACGAGCGGATCGTGGGCGGGAAAGTAGAGCTTGTTGAACACGATGCCTGCCACGACACCGTACAGAAAGAAGTCATACCATTCGACCGTCGCTCCAATCACGCTCGCGAATGCAACGCGGCGGATCACCCGCTTATCGATTGCCATAGCGCCTCCTCCAATGGATGGCCGCGTGCCGTCCCGGCAACGCAGCACATTTTGAGCCCCTGTCTGTCTCCTCCTGGGGGCACGAATTTCGCCGCCTGCACGCTGCTGTTATCGACTTCGGATGCAGCGAGTCAGGTCGCGATCGTTTTACTTCCTGCAGCCACTTCGGTTCGTTGCTTATGCTTTCGCTTCTGCTTTCGCTTCTGCTTTCGCTTCTGCTTTCGCTTCTGCTTTCGCTTCTGCTTTCGCTTCTGCCTTTGCTTCTGCTTTCACTTTTGCGTCAATACTGCGCTTCCATACTCCGCGACTGCACTTGCCCGGCCGGCCGGTCGTCGGCGCGGGCGTCCGCGAGGATCATGCTGGACGCCTTCTCAGCGACCATCACGATCGGTACGTTGGTATTGCCCGAGACCAGCGTCGGCATGATCGAGCAATCGACCACCCGCAATCCTTGCGTGCCATACACGCGTAATCGTTCGTCGACCACCGCACCCGGATCGCTCGCGACGCCCATCTTCGCGGTGCCGGACGGATGAAAAATCGTCTGGCCGTATTCGCGGCAAAAGTGCAGCAATTCATCGTCGCTTTGCGCCTGCGGGCCAGGCCGCACTTCGCGTTTCATCAGCGATGCCATGGGCGCCGTGGCGGCGACGCGGCGCGCAAAACGCACACCCGCGACCGTCGTACGGCGGTCGAGATCGGTCGCCAGATAATTCGGCTGGATCGACGGGGCGTCGCGCATGTCACTCGTGCGGATCCGCACGCTTCCGCGCGACTCCGGCCGCAACTGGCAGATCGAATAGGTGCAGCCTGGAAAGTCGTGGACATCGCCGCCGGCGGTGTCCGCTGAGAGCGTGGAGAAGTGGAACTGGATGTCGGGCGTTTTCGCCTCATCCGGCAAGGCGCGGCAAAACATGCCGCCCTGATTGATGCCGACGGACAGCGGCCCTTCGCGAAACAGCGCCCATTGCAGACCCATCTTTGCGCGGCCCGTCCAGGAGTGCAGCAAATCGTTCGTCGTGATCGGCCGCGTCACTTCATAGGTCAGGCGGACTTGCAGATGGTCCTGCAGATTCTCGCCGACGCCGGCTCGATTCGCGACCACCGGAATCCCAAACTCGTTGAGCAGCTTCGCCGGCCCGACGCCCGACACCTGCAGCAATTGCGGCGACTGCAGCGCGCCTGCCGTCAGCACCACCTCGCGGTGCGCGCGCACCTCGTGAACCTTGCCGTGCTGCACATAGCGAATACCCGTAGCGCGGGTGCCTTCGAAGAGGATCTTCGACGCCAGCGCGTCGGTCTCGATCTGCAGATTCGGACGGCGGCGCGCGGGTTTGAGGTAAGCGACGGCAGTCGAACAGCGCCAGCCACGACGCGTGGTCAACTGGTAGTAGCCGACCCCTTCCTGATCACCCTGATTGAAGTCGTCGACCGTTGGGATGCCCAGGCGATTCGACGCGGCGATAAACGCATCCACGAGTTCGTGGCGCTGCTTGATCGTAGAGGCCCACAACGGACCGCCCACGCCACGTGTCGGCGATTCGCCGAGCTCGTTGTGTTCGAGCCGCCGGAAGTAAGGCAAGCACTCCTTCCAGCTCCAGCCACGATTGCCGAGCGCGGCCCAGTGGTCGTAATCCTCTTTCTGACCGCGAATGTAGATCAGCCCGTTGATGGAACTGCAGCCACCCAGCGTGCGCCCGCGCGGCCAGTAGAGCTTGCGGTCGTGCATGTTCGGATCCGGGTCGGTGTAAAAGCCCCAGTTGTAGACCGGATGAAACATGGTTTTGCCGTAACCGATCGGGATATGGATCCACAGAAAGCGGTCAGGCGGGCCGGCTTCAAGCAGGCATACCGAGTAGCGGCCATTCTCGGACAGGCGGTTGGCCAGTACACAGCCGGCCGATCCCGCGCCGACAACCACGTAGTCGAAACTCCGTACCATTGATGTCTCCGTGCTGATGCCTTTTCTTTTAAAACCGGATCATTTCGTCCCAATTTATTGGATGAGAGTTTCGACTTCAAGCAAATCCGGTTACGATTGATTAATCCGGTACGAAAACCGACTTTTTCGTTTCACTATTCAATCTGTCCGCACGTGTTCATCCGGGTTGTCACTGATCCGTTCGGGCGGCATTCACCTTCATCCGCCTCAGGAAGGACATGAGAGACACCACGCATCCGCCCGCACCTGCTCACGAGCCTGCCGACGACACCCGCGTCCTGCGCGCGCTCAACGTGCTGGAACAACTCGCGTCCGCCGGACAACCGTCGTCACTCTCCCAGTTGTCCTCACGTCTGCAGATTCCGAAAGCGACCTTGATGCGCCTGATCGAGTCGCTCGAAGCACGCGGCTACGTCACGCACATGCCGGACTCGCGCGGGGCCGATCGCGCCATTGCGCTCGGGCCACGGGCCGCGCAGCTCGCCCTGACCACGCTCGCGAACAGCACGTTTACGCGGGCGTGCCGCTCGTTGCTGCGCACCCTCGTGGAGTCGCTCGGCGAGACCTGCAATCTCACCGTGCTCGACGGCGATACCGTGCTGTACGTCGAGCGTGTCGAGACGAGCGAGCCCTTGCGTCTGCATATGCAGCCAGGCACGCGCGTCCCGCTGCATTGCACTGCCAGCGGCAAGCTGTTTCTTTCGCAGATGACGCCGGCCGAGCGCGGCCTCGTCATCCGGCGCTTGCCGCTCAAATCGATGACGTATCGCACGCTGACCGATGTCGATCTGCTGGAAGCCGAACTCGACCGCCTCGCCATGCGCGGCATCGGTGTCGACAATGAGGAGTTCGTGCGCGGGATGGTGGCGGTCGCGGTGCCAGTGCGTAATATCGAGGATGGCCGTGTGCTCGCGGCGCTGGCCGTTCATGCACCCACGGCGCGGTCCAGTCTGGAGGATCTGTTGAAAGCGGTGCCGAAGCTTAAGGAGATAGCCGTGCGCATCGGCCCCCTGCTTCAGCCTGCAACGACGGCGGCGGCGACTACGGCGGCCGTGGCCGCATCGAAGTAAAGAGGCCGCAGCGGCGCGGACCAATAACGTGTCGCTGCAGTGCAGCGGTTGTCGCGAGCGACACCTGTTGCACTGCAAACATCACGCGTGAGACGAGCTTCAATGCGTGTGGGTCCGATACTCCACGAATTCCGGCTCAGTGGACGCGGCCCCACGCGTTCGGGCGCGCCATGCATACGCCACGAGCAGCACGCCAAGACTCACGACGCCCAGCCACAGCGGCGTGCGCTGGTCCGGTATGAACGCCATCGCCACCAGAATGCCGATCATGCCGACGATCGCGAACCAGGTCAGATACGGATAGCACCACATCCGCACGCGCAGCTTCTCCGGTGCTTCGCGCTCGAGCCGGGCGCGCAGCTTCAATTGCGACACGGCGATCAGCACGTAGACGAAAATGGCCACCGTGCCGTACGAATTGACGAGGAATGCGAACACCGTGTCCGGCGATACGTAAGACATGACGACCGACACATAGCCAAACAAGGTGCCGATCAGGATCGCGCGAACCGGAACGCCGCGGCGATTGACCTTGGCGAGCGAAGCCGGCGCATCGCCATGACGGGTCAGTGCAAAGATCATCCGCGACGCTGCATACAGGCCGGAATTGAGCGCGGACAGCACCGCGGTCAGCACGATTGCGTTCATGACATTGGCGGCGGCCGGGATACCCATTGCACTAAGCGCACTTACATACGGCGTCGCCATTTTCGGCGAATCCCAAGGCACCAGCGCAACCACCAGCAGAATCGAGCCGACATAGAAAATCAGCACGCGGGTGATCACCGAATTGGTGGCTTTAGCGACGGCCTTGACCGGCTCATGCGCTTCGGCGGCGGCAATGGTGACGATCTCGGCGCCGAAGTAAAAACCCGTCGCCGCGACCGCGCCGCTGAGCACCGGCCCGATCCCCTTCGGCATCAGCCCGCCGTGCGAAAGCAGCGTCGGCATCACGGCGGTGGTGTGCATCGATGCGGGCCACAGCCCCAACACATACAGACCGCCGAGAAACAGAAACACGATGATCGCCGCCACCTTGATAGACGCGAACCAGAACTCGAATTCGCCGTAGCTGCCCACCGAGATCAGGTTGGTCGCGGTCAACACCACCAGCAACACGAGACTGATCGCCCATGCCGGCGTATCCGGCAGCCAGAATTGAACCAGCTTCGCGCCGGCCACCGCTTCGACGGCGACGACGATGACCCAGAAATACCAGTACATCCACCCGGTCAGAAAGCCCGCCAGTTTGCCAGGCCCGCGCTTGCCGGCAAACGCGAGGCGTGCGTATTCATAAAACGAGCCCACGGCCGGCAGGGCGCACGCCATTTCTCCGAGCATGCGCATGACGAGCACGATCAGACCGCCGGTAATCAGAAACGACAGGACCGCCGCCGGGCCGGCCTGCCTGACCACGACGCCGCTGCCGACAAACAGGCCCGCGCCGATCACGCCGCCTAGCGCGATCATGGTCATGTGGCGCTCCTTGAGGCCGGTCTTCAATTCACTTTTGTTCGATACCTGCATGTCACCTCCATATCCTGTTGATGCCGGCGCCGGTCGCGTGGGACTGCATGCGGGGTTGCATGCAGTCCCGGAACCTGAGCGCCGTCAATTCGGATCGAGCGAGGACGCTTGCGCGTCTCGCTGCATCATCTCTTTTGTTATGACTTGACGCGCAGACCTGTCTGGCTGCGCAGCGCCGTGCGCGTGAGGCACGACGACGGGCGAAAGACGTGCCGCGGGTGGCGCGGCACGCAGCGCGCGTTCAGGGTTTCTCGTCGCGCCGGAAATACAGCTGGTAGAGCATTCGTTGTCCGATGCGACGGAATGGCGCGAACGGGTGGCCGGGCAACGGGGAAGTGAAGATCGGCAGCGTCTGCCTGGACCCTTTACCCGCTATCCGTTCGGCGAGGCGGCGCCCCGCCTGCTGGGAATATGACACACCGTTGCCGCCGTAGCCTAGTGCGTAAAACACCGACTGCTTCGGATCCGGCTGACACACACGCGGCATCATGTCGTGGCTCACGTCCACCCAGCCCCACCATGAATAATCGATCTGGACACCGCGCAACGCCGGAAACTTGCGGCCCATTCCTTCGATAAGCAACTCGTAATGGCGCGGATTCGGCGCATCCGCACCGGTGATCGCGCTACGGCTGCCGATCTGCAGCCGGTTGTCCGGCAGGAAGCGATAGTAGAAACGCAAGGTGCGTGTATCGGTGAGCACCTGTGTCGTTCGAAAATTGCAGGCGGCGATTTCCTGCTGTGTGAGCGGACGCGTCACCATCGAATTCGACAGGATCGGCATGACGCGACTCGTCAGCGAAGGATGGAGGTCCGGCGCCGTATACGCGCCGGTCGCGATACCCACAGACCGGGCTCGCACGGTGCCGCCCGGCGTACGCAGATGATGAATACCGTTGATGGTCTCCCAGCCAATCACCGGACTCGCCGGATGGACGCGCGCGCCCGCTTCGCGCGCCAGCCGCAGATAGCCGTAAGCGAGTTTCAACGCGTGGATGCCGATGCCTTCAGGTTCGTGCAGCGCGCCGGCCGCCTCACTATCGTTGACGTACTCGCGACGCAACGTGGCCTGGTCGATGAGCTCCGACGGGTAACCGAAAACGTCTTTCCAGACTTTGGCTTCGGCAGCGAGTTTAGCCATCATGCGCGGCCGGTGCGCAATCAGAAAGTGGCCGCCCGGCTGCGGGTCGCAATCGATTTCGGCCACCAGCGACTTGAAGTTGTCGAAGCCTTCCTGGATCTCGTCGTGCATTTTCAATGCGACGTCTTTACCCCAACGCTCGACCCATTGGGAACGCGACAGACGTCCCGACGCATTTTGCCCTTGTCCGCCATTGCGGCTACTGCAGCCCCAACTGGTTTTGTTGGCCTCGAGCACGACGGCCTTGATGCCATGCTCGCGCGCGAGACACAGTGCCGTCGCGAGTCCCGTATAGCCTGCGCCGATGATCGCCACGTCCACGTCGATATCTTTCGTGATCGGGCCATCGTCGGGCGGCGGCGTGCCGGCGGTCGCAGCCCAGTAGGTGGGTGCGTATTGCTTGCCGTGCCCGGGTCCTGGCGAGACCAGCGGGTCGTATCTCGGGTCATATTGTGTCGCGCTGTCCCGCCCTGCGGACAGACCTTCGCCGACCCGTGTGATGACACTGTGCTCCATGTGAAGCTCCTCGTCGGCGTCAGACGTTCTGCTTCGGGCGTTCCTTGCGGAACGCGCGCTTGACCGCAATCAGACCATCGCGGAACTCGAAGAGATCGCACCCTTCTGCTTCGATGCGCCAGCCTTCCGCATGCGTCCCCGTGAACACCCACTCGGACACGCCACGCTCTCCGATAACGTAATGACGGCCGTCACCCCAATGCGCATCCGGGAAAGTCTTGAAGACCGCTTCGAACGCTGCGCGCACGGCGTCGCGACCGACGAAGCGTGCACCATAAACTTCGCTTCCGCCGGCGGCGTCGAACACGCAGTCTTCGGTCATGAAGTCCATCAGCGCGTTCGCATCGTGACGGTTGAACGCAGCGGAAAATGCGGCTAGTGTGTCCGCGGTGACCTTTGATGCGGACGTTTCTGTTGTGGCCATGCATGTCTCCTGCTTGGTGAATTGGATGAGACTCGTGAGGTTGCCTAAGCGGCGATCTCTTATGGAAAAGTGTAAGTTTGGTGTTCACTCGACGGTAGGGCCAGTGCGCTGGTTTCGCCTGGTGCAGTGAGTGTGGAGGGCGCGCGGGTTGACTGGCCTCGAACCGGGTTTTCGGATTCGGGCCGTGGGTGTGTTTGGTGCGCTTGGTACGCTGGTGCGCTTGGTACGCTGGTGCGCTTGGTACGCTGGTGCGCTTGGTACGCTGGTGCGCTTGATGCGGCTGACGCGCTTGCTGCGCGTGGCGCCATTGCCGCGCCACGCTGGCGCGAGACGGGGCCTAGTTCAGCGCTTGCGTGCCTTCGAGGCAGCGCTTCACGCTGCACTCGTCTTCATTGCTGAAACGGCCAATCAGGACGATCGTCGACTCAGCCCCTGCGTGCCCCGCAAAAGGCGTGATCAGAATGCGACCGCCGACCACATGGAGTTCCTGCGGAGAAGCCTCCTGGTCGAGCCAGACGATGCCCTTCGCTCTCAATAGCGGGACAGACAGGCTGCGAAACACCTCCCTGAGTTTCTTCCTGTCGAGGCGGAAGTCCGACCGAAAGGAAAAACTGTAAATGTCCTGATGGCTATTGAGGCGCTCGCCCGCCGCGAGAGACAGCCCACTGGTGCGATGGCGAGGCGCGACACTCGCGTCGAAGATCAACGCCAGCGGTATGGATCCGTTGGCTGATTCGAGCAGGATGGAAGTGGTCGCGAGCGACGACACTGCGTCGGTCGCCGCCGCTTTCTCCTGCTCTGTGACGAGGTCAGTCTTGGTGAGCACGAGCGCCGTCGCGCCCACAATCTGCCGGCGCACAATATCGCCGACGTACGGGTCGAGTAAGGTTGCGCCGATCCGCTCCGCATCGACCGCTACGATGATTCCGTACAGCCTGAATGCCCGGTCGAGCAGGCCGATCTGCGCAATCTTCACCGGATCGGAAACGCCGCTGGCTTCGATGATCAACAGCTCGGGACGCTCGGGCCGCGCGCTGATTTTCACGAGCGCGTCGACGAGGCGCCCACCGATGGAGCAGCAGATGCAGCCGTTCTCCAGATTGATGACATCGTCCGTGCGTTCGCGGATCAGCGCGGCGTCGATATTGATATCGCCGAAATCGTTGACCAGCACAGCCACCCGGCGCTGCCCCGCATTCGAGAGCACATGGTTAAGCAAGGTTGTCTTGCCGGCGCCCAGATAGCCGCCGAGCACGACTAGCGGAATGGGTGGCCGCACGCTCGCGGCGGCAGTGTCATTCATTTTTTACCGGCGACTGAAACACGCGGCCGCCCAGCACCGTGCCCCACACTTCGACGTCTTTCAGCCGCTCAGGCGCGACCTCGCTCGGGTCGTCCGCGAGCACGGCGAAGTCCGCGAATTTGCCCACTTCGATACTGCCGATCAGATGATCCATCTTGAGCGTATAGGCCGCACCCAGCGTGATCGCGCGCAATGCGTCCGCCACGGGGATGCACTCGCTCGCGCCCAGCACACGACCGCTGGCGGTCTGGCGCTGCACCGCGCACCAGGCCGTGAACAGCGGGCTCAACTGCGTGATCGGCGCATCCGAGTGAAAGGCAAAGGGAATGCCCAGCCGTCGCGCCGATCCCGCTGCATTCATCCGGTTCGCCCGGTCGGGGCCCATGGTCTGCGCGTAATGGGCGTCGCCCCAGTAGTAGATATGGTTGGAGAAAAAGTTGATGCACATGCCGAGTTTCGCCGCGCGGGTCAACTGGCTCGCGTCGGCCATCTGACAGTGCTGCAGCGTGTGGCGGTGATCGCTGCGCGGACACGCATCGAGCATCTTCTCGACGGCGTTCAATACGACCTCGGTAGCTTCGTCGCCGTTGGTATGAATATGGAGTTGCAATCCGGCGCGGTGAAACGGCGTGAACACCTCTTCCAACTGGCTAGGCGGAATCAGCCACAATCCATTCGGTTGTCCGCCGACATAACCCGGCCACTTCAACCGCGCCGTGAAGCCCTGAATCGACCCGTCGACGATGAATTTGACCGGGCCGAACGTCAATTTTTCCGTGCTGTCGCTAATGGCCGACAGCACTTTTTCGACGCCGCCGTCGGGGCTTCGCTGTGGAGCAAACGCGGGCACGATCCTGACCGGATACTGCGGGTCGGCAGTGACTTCGCGCAGGTTGCGATTGCCCAGCGCCGACAGATCGTTGACCAGATCCGTCGCGGTAGTCACGCCGGCGAGTTGCGCGACCTTGCCGAAATTCCAGATGGCCTCGGTCTTTTCACTCGCCGCAATGGAAAGCTGGCTGCCGATCACCTGATACACGGGAAACATGGCGGCGAATTCCTGCAGCTCGCCGGTCGGCTGGCCATCTTTGTCTTTATCGATCCCGTCGACGTCAGTGTTCTCGTCGATACCGGCGAGGGCCAGCATGGCGGTGTTGACGTTCATCAGGTGCACACTCGCGTGCAGCACGACGATGGGCCGGCTCGTCGAAACGGTATCGAGTTCCTTGACCGACAAGCGGCTCGCGCCAAAAAAAATCGGATCGAAGCCCCACGCGAGCAGCGGCGCCGCCGCATCCGTCATGGCGCGTTGCGCTTCGGTGAGCCGCCCGATCACCTCGTCCAGCGTTCTCAGACCGCGCCACAAGGTGCCGTCCGGACCGCGCCGGTCGTAGTAGCCGAGATACACGGCGTCCCACATGGCGCCTTCCATCAGATGGCAATGCCCTTCGACGAGACCCGGCATCAACACCTTGTCCTGGAACGTGTCGACGATCTCAACCTCGCCCCACCGGCTGACCTCCTCCAGATTGCCGACCGAGAGAATTCTGCCGTCTCGCACGGCAACATGCGTGGCGTGCGGCTGGGCCGGATTCATCGTCAGAATCTTTCTGGCGACAAAGACGGTGATGGGACCTCGTTCAATCGAATTCATAGATATAGGTGTTCTCTGATTCAGGAGGCAGGCCGAAAACGATCAGGACAGCGCATGCACCGGTTTGCGCTTCCAACCATGGTTCAACACGGCGGTCACCGCGATATTGATCACGAGACACAGCAAGCCCAGGTTGAATCCACCGAGATCGGCATGAAGGATGTAAAGGACGATCGCAAGTATCTGGCCGGTCAGAATACCCGTTGCAACGGCGGACGGTTTGACTCGAAGAGAAAACAGAATCACCATCACGCCCGGGAAAAACTGGGTCACCCCGTAGTACGCGGTATTGATCAGTGTGAGCATCAGATTCGGCGTCAGCAAGGTCATCACGATCGAGACCAGCAGGTAGAGCACGATCACCGTTTTCGCGGTGGCTTTCTGCTTGCTCTCGGGCATCCTCGGCAACAGATTGCGTGTCACGAGCGGGCCGATGGCGAGACAGATGCCCGTCAGCACCAGCAGACCGGATAGCGCGGCGCCGGCCGCGACCAAACCCAGCAACCAGCCCGGCAGCAGCCGGATCGCCGCCGCGAAGAACGCTTCATTCGGCGACGCGAGGTGCAGGTTCTGACTGATCGCATAGTACGAAGCGATGACCAGAAACGGATACATCAGCATGTACAGCGGCATGGCAACCTGGGTCCGCCGGATCGTGTTCGGACTGGCGGCCGTGAAGAAAACCTGCACAGCGAACGGCATCACGTAGAACCCTAGCGACTGGAACAGCATGGTGCTCATCGAAAACGTCAGTTGACTAGCGTTCATGCTGTTGCTGACGTGCAGGCTCGCGGCGTGAAAAACTTCCGTAACGCCGGCTTGCCACGAGACCGCGAGCCCGGTGATCACAATCGCCGCGACCATCAGCACGTCCTTCAGGATCGCAATGTACGCCGATGCCCGCACCCCCGAAATGGCGATGTAGGTGAATGCCAGCATCGCTGAGATCAGAATCAGATAGAGCGGCTGGAAATTCCAGCCGAGGCCTTTGAACGCGGCAACGAGCCCCGTGAATTGCAATTCGCCCCAAGGCAGCAAAAACAGGATCGCCGATCCGGCGACGATCACCTCCAGCGCGCGGCTGCCGTAATAACCTTTGAACAGGTCGGGCAGCGTGATGGCGTTATAGCGTTTGCCGGCCTCCCAGATTTTCGGCCCGATGAAATAGCCGACGGGGTACGCCAGCAGGATATATCCCAGGAACCAGACCCCATAGGTTGGCCCTTTGGCATAGATGCCGCCGGGAAAGCCGACCATCGTGCCGATACTGTAGATTTCGCCCGCAGCGAGGAAAAAGACCAGATAGGCGCCGAACTGCCGGGACGCGACAAAGAAGTCATGAACGCTTTGTGCGCCGTGCCCCTTTTTGGACCGTATCGCCAGATACAGCGAGAAGAGAATCAAACCGAGAAAGACAACGGTGGACATCCTGGCTCTCCTGCAGCTTCAGTGGGTTTGCGGATCTGCATCATCCGCGCGGCGATCGAACAGACGCCAGCACACCTGCAGGCAGATCGACGTCAGTACAAACCAGGCGAAGATCCACGCATAGATGAACGGTACGCCCAGGACGAATCTATCGACTGAAGCGACCCAGGGCAGCAGCCCTATCACGCCGATATAGGGGATGCCGATCCCAATCAAGAACTTGAGCATGAAGTCTCCGCCTGCTTTTTGTGATCGATGAAATCATCTCTGCTGAATCCGCCTGTCATTGAAGGGCCGGACCGGGTGATGGCGGTCCGTAGGGAGCGGATGTGGCACGATGGCCATAGCAATTGGTTTGAGTATCGGTGGCCGAAAATGCACCTGACTAGTACCAGCGATAATAAATCGCCTGGTCCACATGCGAAACCCTGAGCGGTCCATCCCGCTTAACAGGCATCCCCGCCTGCATAACGCGTCGCCACGGCCAACGCGATGGCCCAGACCAGCGCGGCGAGCAGCGACAGGCCGATCGCCAGATAGACCGCCGCGCGAACCCCGGCGTCGAGTGGTTGCATCGCGCTCATCAATGCGCCGAAGATCGCGACGCCAAAGGCGGACCCTGTCTGCCGGCTTGCGTTGAGCACGCCCGCCGCGACGCCGGCACGCGCCTTGTCCACCGCCGTCATCAACGCGGCGGTCGCCGCCGGCGTAATCACCCCTGCCCCAAAACCGACAGCCGGAAAGCAAAGCGCAATACGCCAGTACGGCGCATCGTCTGCGAGCGCGACAAGCCCGGCGAAACCCAGTGCATAAAGCAGGAAGCCGCCGCAAACGAGCCGGTGCGCGCCATACGCCCTGTTCAACGCGCCGGATACGAAGCTGCCGATCGTCACCATCGCGGTCAACGGCAGGAATGCCAGGCCGGTGCGCAGCGGCGACCATCCACGAGCCGACTGGAAGTACAGGCTCAGCAGGAAAAACAACCCGTAGAACACCAGGCCGGAAATCAGCGAAACAAACGCCGAGGCAGAAAACACCGGACTACGAAAGAAGTGCAAAGGCAGCATCGGCTGTTTCCGTTTGGCCTCGACCAGCACGAACGCCACCCAGGCGGCCAGCGCGACCACCGCGCCCGCCCTTATGGCACCCACCTGCCACCCGAGCTTCGCCCCCTCGATCAGCACGGCTACCGACGCGCCAAGCGCGACGATGGCGAGCATCTGCCCGGCGACATCCATCGGCCTGTCCGACGCGGCCGGACGGTCCGAATCGACGCGCGTAGTCAGCCACGCGCCGATCAGCGCGATCGGCACGTTCACCAGAAAAATGCTTCGCCAACCGAGCAGATGAATCAGCAGACCACCGGCGAGAGGCCCCGCCGCCATTGCGATACCGCCGCATCCGGCCCACATGCCGATCGCGCTGGCCCGCTGCCGCGCACCCGGAAAAGCACGATTGATAAGCGTCAGCGAACACGGCACCAATAATGCCGCGCCGACGCCCTGCGCGATCCGGGCGGCAACCAGAACCTGCAAATCCGGCGCCAATCCGCATACAGCCGATGCGCAAGCGAAAACCAGCAATCCGGCGAGATAAATGGTCTTCGCGCCGATCCGGTCGCCCAATGCGCCACCGCTCAATAACAGGCTGGCAAATGTCAGCGTATAAGCGTTGACCACCCATTGCAGGCCGCTGATATCCGAGCCCAGACTGGCCGCAACCGGCTCCAGCGCGACATTTACGATCGATGTATCCAGTATGACAATGACGTAGCTGAGGCTCGTCGCAATCAATACCCGCTTCTGATATTCACGTTCATTGTTCAAGAGTTCCAGCCCCTGTTTATCGGTTCGCCGTTGACTATAAGGCGGCCTGCACAGAGAATGCTTCGAGCTGTATCGAAGTGTCAGAGCGAATAAACGAACGGTTCTTCACCTGCCAACAGGCATCGAACGCGCATCAATGAAGGACGCAGCAAACAAATGGGCCAGCACAATATTTCGAGCGTTGCACACCTGATCGCCGAGCCGGTTCGCTCGGTGATGCTGATCACACTCGCCGACGGCAGCGCGCTGTCGGCCAGCGCGCTTGCGGAAGCGGCGGGGGTGACCGCGCAGACCGCGAGTTCGCATCTCTCCAAGCTGCTCGACGGCGGCTTGCTGAGCGTGGAGAGCAAGGGCCGGCATCGCTATTACCGGCTCGCGGGCGTGCACGTTTCGCACCTGCTTGAAAGCCTCGCGTCAGTCGGACCGGTCACCCCGGCCTGGCGCAATACGCCCAGTCGCTCGGCCCAGGCGCTGCGTTTCGCACGCTGCTGCTATGACCACCTGGCGGGTCAGATCGGCGTCGCGGTGACGCAAAGCATGCTCACGCAGGGTTTCATCGCCGAGGCCGGCGAGCGCCAATACGCACTCACCGCGCCCGGTTGCGAATGGCTGCAGCAACTCGGTATCGACATGGGCGATCCGGCGTTCGACCAAACGGACCATGCGCGCCAATGTCTTGACTGGACCGAGCGGCAATATCACGTCGCGGGACAGTTAGGCGCCCGGCTCATGGACGCATTCCTTGCATGGGGATGGATGTGCAGGTCGCCCACTACGCGGGCGGTGACCGTCACGACGCTCGGCTGGGATGGACTGAAAAAACATTTCGGCATCGAGCGCTACGCTTGCGGACCTGATTAATACCCCCTGGCCACGCCGGCCGCCCAATTGTTAAATCCTCGCCTCGCAGCTTCGTTTTGTTGAAGCCGGCTCATCGAGGGGAGGCAGTATGCACGCACAGAGACATCACCGCGGAGCTCATCGCCCCTCGCATCTAAAAGCGGTCAAGCCAACCAATCAGGCGCATCCGGGATCCACCCCCGAGCCAGAACAAAGGCCGAAGCCGACGCTCAGGAAGGCAAGCACCCCGCGCGAAGACCGCGTTGCGAAGCTCGCAACCTTCACGACCAACCTGCGCATGGTTTCGTTGAACCTGCTGCTTCTGATCGGCGCATGTCTTGCCGGGGCCATGCTGTGGAAGCTGATATTCGCACGCGAAACCCTCATCGAAAATATCTACGTGCCCGAGGCGTTCGCCAAAATCGGCTATTCCAGCGAAACCTTCCAGTCATTCGTTGCGGGCCACCTGATTGCACTTGAAGCGCGCGCGGCAGACGTGATCCCCGCCTCGGCCAAAGAAGAAATCAAGCTCGATTCCGACATGCCGGATTTCTCGGTGCCTGGCACGTCTATTTCCGCGAAAACGATCCTGCAATACGTGCGCGAGGCGCTGCCGCTTCCGGTCTCGACCATCTCGGGCAGCGTCACCGGCACCCCGGACCGCTACGTTTTGCATCTGGTCCTGGCGGAGCGCGGCGAAGTGTCCCGTTTTGCCACGCCCGAAGGCTCGATCACCGATCTGGACCAAAATCTCTCCAATCTCGCCGTGGATGTGTTGAAGAAACACAGCCCCTATATCTACGCCTCGTATGAGTCGGCTGAAGCCCAGGCGCGTTGCTACGCCGGCCAGGGAGCCTGTGATTTCTCCGAGGCTGAGCGGGTATTTTCGAGCATTGTCGACGCCGGCGACGAACAGCCGAATTACAAATGGGCCCTGCTTGGACTATCGAAGATCGATGAGGCGTACCACGATTACAAAGACGAAATCGACGCGGTCAGCCGCCTCTCCGCCAAGTACCCATCGTCCTGGAGCTTTTATAACTGGGGCGTTGCACTCAGCGAACTCGGTTGCCACAAGATGGCGATCAGCGCGTTCGAGCGATCCATCGCCTTGCGTTCGTCCCGGGAGGCTGCGTTCAATGCCATTGGCCGCGCCTGGCTGGCACTCGCCAGACAGGCGCCGGACCGCCATTCCACTGAAGCCAGAACCGACCTGCAAAACGCGCGCGACGATTTCCGCGTAGCCGTTTATCTGAAACCGGGTTACCAGGAGGCGCACGTCAATCTGGCGGAGTCGCTCAAGCTGCTCGACGACGACGGCGCGCGCCGCGAATACGTGAGCGCTATCGAGATGGACCCGACACACGCGGGACTCGCCTATGCCAGATATGCCGAACTGCCCGGGAATCGGAACGAACGGCGCAAGTTCCTCGACTATGCGAACTGGGCTGACAACTTACACGAGGAATGCCGCTCGACTAACTCGACCTCGCTGCTCGAGGCGCTCGGTTGCAGCATCGCCACGCAAGCCGAAACGACCCGTGTCGCCAACACGGATAGCCGTGCCGGTATCGAGATCGTTGCAGCGACTGCCGCTCCGGCACCCGATTGCCGCGGCCTCGCGGTCGACGACAGGCTCCCGCCTGAAGATAGCTTGCCCGAGTTCGCGCAGGTTGTACCGTGAACCCGGTGTCCTCACGTCAATCTGCATACGAGCAACGCATCAATGGCTCGCCGTGCCGCGATCCGAGCGGCGCTCGACAAAGCGCCTCACGTAGTCGTCCGCCGGGCGCGTCAGAATCTCGTTGGGTGTACCCTCCTGCACGAGTTTGCCGTCGCGCAGAATCGCGATGCGGTTGCCGATCCGCAGTGCTTCGTCGAGATCGTGCGTAATGAACACGATGGTCTTCTGCAACGTAGCCTGCAGTTGCAGCAGTTGATCCTGCATTTCCGTGCGAATCAGCGGATCGAGCGCGGAGAATGCTTCGTCCATCAGCAGCACCTCCGTATCCGCGGCAAGCGCACGGGCCAGCCCAACCCGCTGGCGCATGCCGCCGGATAACTCGTCCGGATAGTGTTCGTCGTAACCGTTCAGGCCCACCTTGCCGAGCCAGACACGGGCTTTCTCATTGGCCTCAGACTTGCTTTCGCCACGCACACGCAATGCATACGCCGTATTGTCGAGCACGGTCTGATGCGGCAACAGCCCGAAATTCTGGAACACCATGCTGACCTGGTAGCGGCGCAAGTGACGCAATCCTTGCGCGCCAAGTTTGATGACGTCCGAACCGTCGATCACGATCTCACCCGACGTCGGCTCGATCAGTCGGTTGAAATGCCGTACCAGGGTGGACTTTCCGGAGCCGGACAGTCCCATGATCACGAAGATTTCGCCCGCACCGATACTCAGGCTGACGTCGTTCAGACCAACATTGCAACCGGTCTGGGCGAGCACATCGGCTTTGCCCTTGCCGCTTCGCAGCAGATCGAGCACGCGCGCATGACTGGTCGGCGGCCCGAAAAGCTTGTACACGTGGTTGACTTCAATCGCTGCCATGTCGCTCTCCTTGCTTTCCTCGTTTTCCTGCTACTTGGCCGTGCGGGTTTCGAGCCCGCCTTCAGCCGCCGAAGTTTCATCCGTATTCGTGCTGCTCATGCGATAAGGAATGCGCGAAGCCGCTTTAGCCTTTCTGCGCTGCGCGAACAGGCGCCGCGCGCGACGGTCCTGGCCATAGCCCTGGCTGATGCGGTCGATCACGATCGCAAGAATCACAATGGCGATACCCGCCTGCGTCCCCTTGCCGACGTCGAGCGTCTGAATGCCGGCAAGCACATCTTCGCCGAGCCCACGCGAACCGATCATCGAGGCGATCACCACCATCGACAGCGCCATCATCGTCGTCTGGTTGATGCCGGCCATGATGCTGGGCCGCGCCAGCGGCATCTGCACGTTGACCAGTAACTGCCAGCGCGTCGTGCCGAAGGCGCGCGCCGCCTCGACCACCTCGCTATCCACATGACGAATGCCGAGATCGGTCAGGCGAATCAGAGGCGGCAGCGCATAGATGATCGTGGCGAGGATCGCCGGCACCTTGCCGAGGCCGAACAGCATCAACACCGGAATCAGATAGACGAAGCTGGGCAGCGTTTGCATGACGTCGAGCGTCGGCAATAGCACGCGCCGCAGCCATGCGCTGCGCGAGGTCAGAATGCCGAGTGGTACGCCGAGCGAGACCGACAGCACGGTGGCTACCAGCATCAACGCGAGAGTCTGCATCAGCTTTTCCCACAGACCGAAGCAACCGATCGCATAGAGCAGCAGCATGAAGAAGCCGGCAATGCTTAGCCGCCGCGTCGCATTCCACGTCACCGCGCCGACCGCCAGCAGGATCAGCCACGGCGGCAAGGCGCGCAGTGCGCCTTCGAGCGGCACGAGCACATAGCGCAAGAGTGCGATGCTGAACTGGTGAAAACTATCGCCATAGCGGGTAACGAACGATTGCACGGCGTCGTTTACCCAGTCGGCTATCGAAAGATGCAGAAAAAACGAATTCATGATCAAGCCTCCACTGCAGGTGGACAGCAGGCTGTACGAACCTGCTGTCCGGCACGACGCCGCAGGACCTCGTGCCGTCGAAATCTGCCTGACGTTACCGCCTGTCAGGCGCCAGCAAGTCCAGCCTGCACTTTCGACGCGACGTCGGCAGGCACCCATTGCTTCCACATCTCCGGATGCTCGCGCAAGAACTGCGTAGCCATGGCTGAGCCGTCGAGTTTCTTCGTGCTCATTTCGAGGATTGTGCTGTTGAGGAAGTCCCTCGGAAACTTGACCTTGCCAAGCATCGACACGAGTTGCGGGTCAGCGTCGTAGAACGGCGTGGATACGCCTACGGTGACATGCGAGACCATGTACGAGGAGGCGCATTGTGAGGTACTGCTTTCGTCGCGCAACGTCTTCCAGCAGGCATCGTTATAGGCTGGCATTTTCAGTTCGACGAACTTGTACTTCGCCATCAACGCCGCTGGCCCCCAGTAATAGAAGACGATTGGTGCACCGCGCTGGTACGCGGACGCGATAGCCGCATCGAGCGCCGCGCCCGTCCCCGGATGGAAATTGGTGAAGCTCGCATCGAGATTCAGCACCTTCAGCAAACGCGTGTTGACCCGTTCGCAATCCCAACCCGTCGGACAGTTGAGAAAGCGGCCCTTGTCCGGTTCCTCGTCGTCCGCGAATACGCTCTTGTACTTAGGCAGGTCGGTCACCGAAACAAGACCCGCTGCGACCGGTTTGATACCGCGCTTGGGATCGCCCTTCACCACGTATTCCGGCACGAACCAGCCTTCCTTCGTGCCACCCGGCAAGGTGTCGCCGACCAGTTTGACGCTGCCCGAGGCCACCGCCTTCGCGGTGATCTCGCTGCGTCCGGTCCACTGTTCGGCCCACACCTGCACGTCGTTGTGCGCCAGTGCGGTTTCAGTAGCCGCCGTGCTGCCGGGCACGACATCGGTCTTGCAACCGTAACCCTTTTCAAGAATCTGCCGCAGCACTTCAGTGGCGAAGGAGCCGCTTTCCCACGTAATGCCCGCGAAATGCACCGTCTTGCCCTGCGCGCACCAGTTATCCGCAGCCTGCGCGCTAGCGCCGGTCAAAGTCATGGCGGCGGCGCACAGCACCGCCCGAAGTTGTCTGAATTGCATCGTCGATCACCCTTGGAGCGTTGAATTGCATTGAGCGGCATGCGCGAGAGGCCGAAGCTCTGTCTCACATGCCGATGAGGACGCGCCGTGCGCTCAGGCGAGCAGGCGCTTCTCGAACGGATAGTCGGACAGCAGTTCCACGCGACCGTCGTCGCGCACGTACACCTGCTCTTCCAGCTTGACGCCTTCACCACCGTCTTCATGGCCGATGTAGCTTTCGATGCACAGCGTCATGCCCGGCTCGATCACGCCGTCATAGCCCTTGGCGTCGTTGTCCTCCCGATGAACGATGTATGGATACTCGCCGGTCATGCCGACGCCATGCGCGAGCGCGAAATAGCGGCGCGCCTGGTAAGGGCCGGGAATCTTCCACGCCTTCGCGATGAATTCCTGGAAGGTCGTGCCGGCACGCACGTTCTCCATGTTCGAATGCACCTGTTCATAGGCGAGCTTGTAGAGGTTCTTCTGCGCCGCCGTAGCCGGAGCGTCGCCGCACAGGAAGGTGCGCGAGAAGTCGGCGTAATAGCCGAAGCGCCCCACTACGTCGGTATCGAGTCCAACCAGCTCGCCCGTCTGGATCTTGCGCGGGCTGCTTTCCTGGAACCACGGATTGGTGCGCGGCCCCGAGCTGATCAGACGTGTTTCCACGTAGTCGCCGTCCGTTTCGATGATGTGCTTGTGCAGATGCGACCAGAGTTCGTTTTCGCTGATGCCGGGCACGAGTGCCGCTTCGAGCTTGCGCACGCCCTCTTCGGCGGCACGCAGCGATGAACGGATCATCTTGATCTCGTTGGGCACCTTGATCGAGCGCGCCCGTTCGAGCGGCTCCTGTGCGTCGCTGATCTGATAGCCGCGCGCCTGCAACGCAAAGGCAGCCGCCGACGTCGCGCTCTCGATGGCGATGCGTTTGCCGCCACCGCTCTCGTTGATCAGCTCGTCGATTTCAGCGGCCCAGCGTTCGGTGACGCGACCCAGCATGTCGTCGCAGAAGTAGTAGGAGATCGCGGTGGCAGGCCGCACTTCATCGACAGTGTCGAGGCCGTCGGCGAGAAAATCACAGCCGGCGTATTCGAACAGCACCACCTTGCCTTCGGCCGGCACGAACAGATAGCGCGCTGGATTGCGCATCGAATACACCTGCATGTTCCGCGAGCCGGTCGCATAGCGCATATGCGTGGGGTCGAACAGGATCGCGGCGGTCAGATCGCGCTTTTTCAGTTCACGGCGCACGGCGGCAAGCCGGTCACGCTGGATCTGCGCGATCTCTTCCGCGGTCGGTTCGCAATCTTCCGGAAGATGGGTCGGGCGAATAATCGTCATGGTTTTGATGGGGACGTGGAATGGTTTTAAAAGAACAGCTTCAATCGACGAGGTTGTCGGCGCGCACGAGGCGTTGCTCGGCTTCCAGATGCATTTCGGACACGCGTCCATACAGTTGGCGCGTGCGTTCGAGCCTGCCGATCACACCGGGCTTCTGTGAGTACGCGAAGATCGCCGTATGCCGGTCGATTCCGCCTTGCACCTGCGTGACGCGGTGCAGCGAAAAGCGTCCCTTGAACAGTTGCAGATCGCCGGGTTGCAACGTGATCACGTTGATCGGCGCCCGCGTCTCACCGCGCACCACGCTGCCCACGTCGCCATAGTTCTCGCCCTGGGGCGAACGGATATTCGGGCAATACTCGAAATCGCCGCCCGCTTCCGGCTGCTGCGTCATCATCGAGACGATGAATTCGTTGGTGTCGTAGTGCCACGGCTGTTCGGTGCCCGGCGGCATGACGTTTTGAACCAGTCCGGCATAGGGGTCCGCGTATTCCCAGACACGCGCTTCACCGAGGCAAGCGGCAACGAAGCGTTTCATCGCCTGGGCCACGTAGATGCGGTGCACGATCGCGTCGGCGGGGATCACATCGCGGGTGACGAAGCCGCTGGTGCGGTCCATGAAGACGCGGCGCGGATCGTCGGCGGGCAGCGACGGATCGTCCGCAGTGAAGTAAGCGTTGACCTTACGGGTTGAAAAGTAGGTCTTGGCCGCCAGCGCCACGCCTTCGACGCGCGCCTGGGCGAGTGCCTCGGGCCGCAGGAAGCCGTGCAGCACTGCGCTGCCGTTGCCCGCCAGGTGGGCGCGACAGCTCGCGATCAGCTCGCGCATACGGGGGTGGTCCGGATCGTGCAACGGATAGCGCCCGGTATCGACGATGTCGCTCAAATCGTTGCATTCGGCATCGGCAAGAGGAAGACTGACTGACACGGAGAGACTCCAGATTAGGGGTTCAGACTGATTTGTGACGCGAATTGTTTTCGACAACAATCACCTCACTGACGCCCCCATGTTTTGATCGCCAAATTTCTTTGGAAAGCGAGTAATTCCGATGGCTTCCATCAGCGGACCCGATTGGTCGAAACTGAGTTCTCTGGACCCCGAACTGGTGCGGGCATTCGTTGCTGTCGTCGACAGTGGCGGGTTTACCGCAGCGGCCAAACTGCTGCACCGCACGCAGTCGACCATCAGTCTGCGGATCCGCACGCTGGAGGAGCGGTTGGATACGCATATGTTTCTGCGTAACAGCCGGCGGCTGGCTTTGTCGCGCGATGGCGAGAATTTTTTGATTCACGCGCGACGCATTATTCAGGTGCAGAACGAGGCGATCGCGGCACTGAACCGGAGCAGTAGCGATGGGGTGATCCGGTTTGGCCTGCCCGAGGACTATGCTGAGTTATGGCTGCCTGAGTTGCTCAAGAAGTTTTATGCGCTGAGGCCGGGCGTGCGGCCGCATATTCACTGCCGGATGTCGTTGGAGTTGCTGGAGCGGTTGCAGGCTGGGGAGTTGGATCTGGCTTTAGTAGTGCGGCACGGGTCGCAAACCAGTGGGCGGCATCTCGGGCGTGAGGAAGTGGTGTGGGCCGCGCATCGGGATTTTGTTTTGGAGGCTGGGGCGCCGGTGCCTCTTGCCTTGTTTCCTGAAACTTGCTGCTACCGGCAGCGGGGGCTTGCAGCGCTCGCCGCGCTTGAGCGGCAGTATCAGGTTGTGTATACGAGTCAGAGTCCTACCGGGATTAAGGTTGCTGTTAATCATGGGGCGGCTGTGACGATTATCGATCGGTGTACGTTGCCGGATAACTGGCGGGTGCTGGGGGTTCAGGATGGGTTGCCCGCCTTGCCCGCGGCCGATCTCGAGTTGCATCGGGCTTCGGTTAATCGGGATCCGGCTGTGGATGTGCTCGCTGGTTTGATCGAGGAGATGGTGGAGGAGAGGCGCAATCTGGTGGTTGCTGTTAACGTTTAGGGTTGCTGTTTGCCTCGCGGCGGTGGCGTTTTTTTGATCTGGATTCTTTGCCTTCCTTGATCTGGATTTTTGGCCTTTCCTTGATCTGGATTCTTGGCCTTTCCTTGATTTCTTAGTGGTCTATTAGCGTTGCCCCTGTGCGGGGCGGCACCTACTTTTCTTTGCCTGCCGCAAAGAAAAGTAGGCAAAAGAAAGCGGCTCAAACCGCTCATGCTAAGTGGGAACCGTGGCCCGCAAGTGGCAGTGGCTCCGTGGAATCCGTGCTCGTGCACCCTCCAGCGTTTGTGACAAGGGCGTCATTCTTCCGGCGGCGCTGCGCGCGCCGAAGCGTATTTCTTAAAACCATCTGCTTCGGCTCTCCTCTCTCCCACCTCATTCACTGCACTGCAGTGCAGTGAATGAGGTGCACTACATTTCATCTCGCTTCGTCCCTCGCATCCTCTTCCCGTCCCGTTAAATCATTCGGATAGCAAACTTTTTTCTCTCGTTGCTGATTCTCCCGCGCTTGCTCCATCGGCGTTTCCGATTGATGCCATCAGAATTCCTCGCTTTGCAAAAAGTATTGGCCGGAAAATCATGCGTCGGCCACTTGCCAAACCATTCTGGAGATCTTATGAAAAAGAAAGTCCTCGCTATCGCCCTGCTCGGCGCCGCCGCTTCCCCCGCTTTCGCACAGAGCAGCGTGACGCTGTACGGAGTCATCGATGAAGGGATCGACTACACCAATAACGTCGGGCACGGTAGCGTCGTGGAGCTCGCCAGCGGCTATGCACAAGGCAGTCGCTGGGGCTTGAAAGGCTCGGAAGATCTCGGTGGTGGTCTCAAAGCAATCTTTCAACTCGAAAACGGCTTCGACCTGAATTCCGGTCGGCTCAATCAGGGCGGCCGCATGTTCGGCAGGCAAGCCTATGTGGGTCTGAGCAGCGATCGCTTCGGTTCCGTTACGCTAGGCCGTCAATACGACTCGGTGGTCGACTACCTCGCGCAAACCACCGCCAACGGCAATTGGGCAGGCTATCTGTTTGCCCACCCCTACGATAACGACAACACCGATAATTCGTTCCGCGTCGATAACACCATCAAATATGCAAGCCCCGATATCTCGGGCTTCCAGTTCGGTGGCACGTACAGCTTTAGCAACGATACGAATTTCGCCAACAACCGTCAGTACAGCTTCGGTGCTCAATACGCAAACGGCGGTCTGCTGGTCGCCGCCGCCTATTTGCAAGCAAATAATCCCGGCGTCGGTTCGAACGGCGCAATCACCGCGAACGACGCAAGCTTCATCGCCGGCCGCATGCGCGTGTTCGGCGGCGGTGTCAACTACACGTTCGGCTCGGCTACCGTCGGCTTCGCGTATACCAACTCGAATTACCAAGACCCCACCGGAAACGGCTATATCGGCATCCCGCTCGCCGCGAACGGCGTCCTGCTCAATACGCTGAAATACCAGAACTTCGAAGTGAACGGCAAATACCAGATCACACCCGCATTCTTCGTCGGCGCGCAGTATGTCTACACGATGGAGACATACGACGCCTCGACAGGCAGCGTGAAGCCCAAGATCCACTCCGTCGGGTTGATGGCGGACTACAACCTGTCCAAGCGTACGGACGTCTATATCCAGGGCGAGTATCAGAAGGTCGCCGGCAGTTCGACCAATTCGATTCTCGACGACGCATTCATCCCCGGCGTGCAGACGCCCTCGTCGACGCAGAATCAGGTCGTAGCGCGCGTGGCGCTTCGCCACAAGTTCTAAAAGGCGCGTCGCCGCGCCACGCTTCAACTCGAGCACTCAAGCCAAATGCGGAATGCGTGGCTCGCCTCGCATTCCGCCGCCAACTCCGTCAACTTGACTCCCGGCAGATGCGAAGGTAACCTACGAAGGTAACCTTCACATCTGCCGGCATGTCCAGCAACGACACTCAGTCCACACGCCCCCCCTCCGATCCGGACGCCCTGCACGCCACGGCGGAAGACTTGCGTGTACTCGTCGGCAAGTTGCGCCGCCGGTTGCGCGAAGAAGCGCATGTGGGCGATTTCACGCCGTCGCAGGTGCAGGTTCTCAGCCTGCTGGAACGCGAAGGTCCGGCAACGGTCACTACGCTCGCACGCATCCAGGGTATGCGTCCCCAATCCATGGGCGAGACACTTTCGGTTCTGAAAGCTGCCGGACTCGTGAGCGGCGCACCGGACCCGAACGACGGGCGGCAAACTGTTCTCTCCCTCACGCCCGCTTTCCGCAAGAAGATCAAGGCAAGCCGCGCGGCACGCGAAGACTGGCTATTCCGTACGATCCAGACCCGCTTCTCCGCTGCCGAACAGCAACAACTCGCGATTGGCGTCGACTTGCTCAAACGCCTCATCGACTCATAACGGTCAGGAAAACACCATGGCTCTCACCACGCTCGACGCAAAGACCGCATTGGTCGTCATCGATTTGCAGCGAGGCATCGTCGCGCTGCCCACCGCCCACCCCACCGCTGATGTCGTGAAACGCTCCGCTTCGCTAGCTGAGGCGTTTCGCCGCCACGGTCTGCCAGTGGTGCTCGTCAACGTTGCAGGCGGCGCACCCGGCCGCGCGGAACAGTCGCGCAACACCGGCGATTTCCCCGCTGGTTTTGCCGATCTCGTACCCGAAGTCAATCAGCAGCCGTCGGATCATCTGGTCACCAAGCGCACCTGGGGCGCGTTCACCAATACGGATCTTGAAGCGTATCTGCGCAAGCAAGGCGTCACGCAAGTGGTGCTGGTCGGCGTGGCCACCAGCATCGGCGTCGAGTCCACCGCGCGTTTCGCACACGAACTCGGCTTCAACGTCACCTTCGCGGTCGACGCCATGACCGACATGAACCTCGACGCTCACACCAACAGCATCGCGCGCATCTTCCCGCGCCTCGGCGAAACCGGCACGACGCAGGATGTCCTCGATCTGCTCGAGAAATCGTGCGCATGAGCATTCGTTTGAACCTCTGCGCGACGCGGATCGTCCACGCCAGGATGTTCCGGTGAGCAGCACATTCCGTTCGCTGCGCACGTTCAACTACCGGGTCTGGGCCAGCGGCGCAATCGTCTCCAACGTCGGCACATGGATGCAGCGCACGGCGCAGGACTGGCTCGTGCTCACGGAACTCACGCATCACAATGCAACCTCCGTGGGCATTGTGATGTCGCTGCAGTTCGGGCCGCAAATGCTCCTGCTGCCCCTAACCGGCTATGCGGCCGATCACTTCGACCGCCGCAAGCTGCTGTTCGCCACCCAGGCGGCGATGGGCACGTTGGCGTTGTGCCTCGGGATTCTCACCGTGACCGGGCTCGTGCAGTTATGGCAGGTCTATGTGTTTGCGGGCTTGCTCGGTTGCGTCACCGCGTTCGATTCACCGGCGCGTCAGACCTTTGTCTCCGATCTGGTGGGAGAAGCCGATCTGTCGAATGCGGTCGCGCTGAACTCCACCTCGTTCAATGCGGCGCGCATGATCGGGCCCGCCGCCGCAGGGCTGTTGATCGCCTCGGTGGGCACAGGCTGGGTGTTTCTGATCAACGCGCTCTCTTTCGTCGCCGTGCTCGGTTCGCTGCGCATGCTGCGCCTGAGCGAACTGAATCTGAAGCCGCGAGCGGTACGTGCACGAGGCAGCTTCGTGGAAGGTTTCAAGTATGTATGGACGCGCCCCGATCTGAAGGCTGCGCTGTTGATGCTGTTTCTGATCGGCGCCTTCGGGCTGAACTTCCCGATCTTCATCTCCACCATGTCCGTCACCGCGTTTCATGCGGGCGCGAGTCAATACGGGGTGTTGAGCTCGACCATGGCAATCGGTTCGGTGGCCGGGGCGTTGCTGGCCGCGCGCAGAGCAAAGCCTCGCATGGCTATTCTGATCGTCGCAGCGGCGCTTTTTGGACTGGGCTGTACGACCGCCTCGCTCATGCCGAACTATGTACTGTTTGGGCTTGCACTTGTCGTGATCGGCATATCCACGCAGACGTTCACCACTTCGACGAACAGTCTCGTGCAAATCTCCACGGACCCGGCCATGCGTGGCCGGGTGATTGCGATCCTGCTTGCCATCTCGCTAGGCACCACACCGCTCGGCGCGCCGGTGGTGGGATGGGTTGCGGATCGTTTTGGCCCGCGTTGGGCGCTCGGGGTTGGTGCTGCATCGGGCTTCGCGGCGGCGATTGTGGGCTTGATGTATCTGGTGAAGTATCGTCAGTTGCGTGTGTATGTCGAAGCGGGGCGTTTGCGGTACAGCATTGACGACCTACGCGTGGCGCCGCCTTACGTCAGTCCCGCCACGGCGGTGCAGAATGCGGTGTTGAGCGAAGCGGAAGAGGATTCGTCGGCTGGGGTTTAAGGGACGTTGCGCCAAGCGCAGTAATTGGCATAGGGGATGGGCCAGGCGGTTTGTCACCATCCAGGAATCCTGGCGATATCAGAAACCGGCACGCCTGCCCTTCCATATGCGCAAGGAGCCGCCCGCCTTTCCGTGAATGAAGCTTTCCGGACGGTGGATCGAGACCGCCGGCTTTGAACCCCGATCCCGCGTACGCATTACCGTCGAGCACCAGCGGCTCGTCATTCCCCCAGCATAAAAGAAGAAGGGCCGCTCGCGCGGCCCTTCTTCTTCATCACCTCCTAGATCTAATTTGCGCCAGCGCTTTCTTCGGTCGCGCTTCGCGCACATAGTTCAAGGATTTTAGATGTCCGCATTGTTTAGCTCGGAACGAATAGCGTGTCCCGATCATAAGGCCGAATCGACTCAACGATGACTTCGTGACATGTCACGACGATATCTAGACCAATGTTAGGGTTCAGATCAAACCTCACTAGGCCATTGTCCATCTTCGTGAGGTTGACATCCCTGATCCAGGCTTCCTCGAGCATTGCGTTAATGTCGATATCTACTTCCCTAATATTCAGCAGATCCACGGTGACGATGTAATCTGAACCGCCTTCGGGCGGCCGTGGCCCAAAGCGATTGTGGGCGATCTCCAGCGTCAAATCGACAAGATCTCGATCACAACCCGGTGGCAGCGGCGTGCCTTCGCCATCAACAAAGGAACGTCTCGCTCGTCGCATACAAAAGCTTCGAACTGACGAGTCGTGGAATGAGGGATATTCACCGAGCACGTTCTGGAGCAGTTTCCCATTCCGTGCAAATTCCCAGCCAAATGTGCTCTCTGAAGGGTTCATCGCTACTCTCTAGATCGGTTCATCGACTCGGTATGGGCGACATCGGCAGGTGAGTCGGGTCACGTTTGCCGTCGAAAAAATTGTGACCATGGGCTTCACCGTGACTTTCATGATACTGAGCAGTCAGGTTGCCGGCGCCGTCAAAGTAATCTGCATCAAGGCCGTTTGGATTCAACCGGAAGCCACCGGGCGGATTGCCCGTCATCGAGACACCGCGGGCCGCAACCTGAACCGCCGCCTGATTCCCCGCCGCTGTCGCGGCTTGCTGAATGTTGGCGCCACTAGCTTCGGCGCACTCACGGCCACCTGAACCGGAGCACTTACGGTAGCACCCGGTGCACTGCTCGTCGACGCAAACCCCGAGGCGCAATCATCCCCGTCGGATCCGTGAAGTTGATCGGGTTATTCTTTACATACGCATACAGATTCAGATCGTCAGCGCCGCCCACCGGATCCGTCTGCAGAAACCGCCCCAGCGCCGGCGAGTACATCCGCGCCTAGTAATAATACAGCCCAGATGTACTACAAGTTCACTGCTGCGCAGACAACATTTCGTAGCCAACCGTAGGTGTTATTCGGAAGCCAGCGAATGCGCATCACCGTCGAACACAAGCTCATCATCACAGTTTAAAGGACGAAGGGCCGCGCGTGCCCTTCGTGGATCCTATCCTTCACGTGGACGATATCACCAGCTGGAACGTATGTCGTCTTCGTGTACTGAATCGTTTTCCGAGTATCATCACAGACACGACGACAGGCCATACGCCCCCTTTCACCTTAACGCTGCTATGTTTTATGTCGCGATCAACAGGCTGGTTCTGCGGTAGTCAGAAGCAGTTCATCAGGCGACAGTTCCGAATCTGCTCGGATGACGGCAAAACGGGGAGCATCCTTTTTTGCAAAGGTCAGTCGTACCCGCTCCTCACCCACACCAGTCGATCGCCTAAATTCGCAACGCAACAGGAACGAACCAGCCGGAAGCGCTAACGGCACCGTTTCGGCGATGCTACCGATTTCAATTGCCCCGTCATCTGGCACATCAAATGGCACTTCTATAGCTCGCACTGTGTCGGGATGCATCCCTCCTGTGTGATCAACAAGATCAATTTCCACCACGTGCGAACCCGTCTCCGATAATGTGCGAAACGATACGCTGCCTGGTCGCCAAGCAAATCCTTGTGCAACGTGTCGATCGCTCCAGTCGTTATATGGCTGCGAAAGCGCGCTCGCAAATACCGCAAGCTGACTATACGAAACTTCAAATTTAATCGTGATTGTCATCCTAATCTCCAACCGTGATTCGAACACGAGCGCCATCGGGTAAGCCTCGGCATGCATTTCCAATGCAAGCTCCAGCTCCCATATTCGCGCCAGGATTGACCGGTCGCACACTTGCTCCCGCCCCACCTTCCCTGAACATAGCTGGTGGGTACTCATCCAATTGCTTACCCGGAACCTTAGCAATCCCACCAGTCGATGCCTGCCGATTCGCTGCTGCGCCAGCTCGGTTTATGGTGAGGACCTACGGCTGGCCAGCCTTAATCGCGTCGGCAACGTGCTGTGCTGCCTCACCGTATTTCGAAAGAGAGAGGCTTATATCCTTTGCCACTCCCTCAGCTGCACCTGCTGCGGCTTTCGCAAACGCCCCTCCGATCATCGGTACATCGCTATTCGCTATTTCATTCGCGATCAGCCCGAGACCGAGGAGCGGCAACAGCGGCCCCATTGCAACCTGCGTGCCACTACCAAAGCCAACCGGAGTGAAGCAAACGCGGTAGCGCCACCAAGTGGAGAATAATTAAACGTCCTGGCAGAGGCGGCTGCAAGCCCGCTCGGATCCGTAAAGTTTATCGGGTTGTTCGCGACGTACGCATACAGGTTCAGATCGTCAGCGGTTCCAACGGGGTCAGTCTGCAGAAACCGCCCCAACGCCGGCAAGTACATCCGCGCCTTGTAATAAGGCAGCCCCAAATCGGCGACACTACCCAAGGTACTTTCTTAGCTTATCCAAATGACTGACCAACCAGCCTCTTTAAAATAACGCAACAAGGCTGCTTCATCCTCAACCCAATTGTCATGACCACTATGAAACTCTAAATCATCCGCAGTCAAGATAAGAAAGCCACCCGTGTTTTCATTGTCCTCCACGACCTTTATGTATCGTCCAAGCTCATCGCCCGCAACTATCTTACCGACTCTACCTGTTTGCACATTGTTCATAACCGGACTTTCTTAATCCGTGAATGGGACATGATTGTTCGCCACTGGCTTTGCTGCACCGGGTGCGTACGTTTCCAAATGACCATGTGGGACACCTGGAGCGTGACTGCCCGAAAGCGAATTGCCATCAATTCTGAACTGACGAGTTCCGTCCGCGCTCCGAAATACTCCACTGCCAGGCTTGCCAATTTCCTTGTAGCCCTGCCCCAAGAAATCCTCACCAGCTTTGAGCAACTCATTACTTTGAAGTGTGTGCTGGCTGGTGATGTTCCCCCTACCAGCAAGCGCCTCTGCAATTACAGCTTCAGACTTACTTACACTCTTCGCGGCTGCCGCCGCTCCCTTGCCAAGCATCCCCCCGATTATCGGCACATCGCTAGTCGCAATTTCATTTGCGATCAGCCCGAGACCGAGGAGCGGCAACAGCGGCCCCATTGCAACCTGCGTGCCACTACCAAAGCCAACCGGAGTGTAAGCAAACGCGGTAGCGCCACCAAGTGGAGAATAATTAAACGTCCTGGCAGAGGCGGCTGCAAGCCCGCTCGGATCCGTAAAGTTTATCGGGTTGTTGCCGACGTACGCATACAGATTCAGATCGTCAGCGCCGCCCACCGGATCCGTCTGCAGAAACCGCCCCAGCGCCGGCGAGTACATCCGCGCCTTGTAATAGTACAGCCCCAGTTCAGTTCACCTTGACGCGAACTTCCCTCACGCGGGCCGCTTTCTCTTATCCAGCAAGGTTTCCCGCCATATCGCCTGCGCCGTCAGCAGAATTTTTCCAGACGCGAGTTTCCATTACTTCGCATCTCGAAACAAGTTGGTCCTTCGGCTCTTCGACGGCGTCACCACCAGCGAGGGCGTGCCGTCCTCATGAAACGGGCAACGTCCGCGCACGTCCCTGCCCGATCTCACCAGTTCAATCCCGTGCGTGCGCACGAGCTGCTCCACCGACACCTCGGCCTTCATGCGTTCAAGCTCGGAATCGGCGATGCGGGCCATAAAACGTCCTTCGGCTAAAACCTGTCAAGGGGGTTTTAATAAAAATAACTCACCATCCAGCATACTTCGTTTTGAAGTATCCTGGACATTGTTTTGTAGAACCCGGGGTATCTTGTGGCTGTCCTCATACATGAAGTGCCGACAACAGCCATGTCGGAAGTCAACCCGCGTGTCTATAACCGCTGGGAGCGCGGCCTGGCTACGCCGCAGTTCGATACCGTGGTGCGCATCGCCGATATCCTCCAGGTCACCCTCGATGAACTGGCCGGGCGAACGCCCGCTGCGGCCGAGCCCAGGATTCACAATCAGGAGTTATTGAACCTCTACCAGCAGGTGGACAGCCTGCCCGATGCCGAGCAGCAGGCCCTGATCCCGGTGATAGACAGTTTCGTCAGGAAGACGCAGGTTCAGAAGGTCATGAGCCGCCGCCGGTAGGTAGCTCATCAAGCAGAGGTAGAAGCCGTAAACGAAGCGCGGGCGATGAGTGCGCCAACACTCACCGCCCGCTGATCACCACCAGCTCAATGGGAGAGTTGACGATGACTAGGCACGATCTTAAAACACAACCCCGCAAGACCCGTAAACCTCCTCAGCGCGAGTACGAGCATTGCAGCGGCATCCTGCGAAACACCCCCGATCCGGGGCCGGCGCAACCGGACGGACAACCGTATTTCCCGTGGATGCAGAGCGCCGACCACTGGCTCGCCACAGCCGGTTTCAAACCCGGTGAGCGCGTCAGCTTCAGTATCGACTATCGCTACGCGCGCCTTACCATCATGCCCGATCACGGTTGACAGAATGACCAGGGGCCGCGTTAGCGGCCCCTGGTTTATGGAACAGTATTCCCTAGCAATCGCTTAGGTTTTGTCCGGTTCACCCGTTGACTCAACCGCGACTAAGCCATTGTTTGTATATCCCACGGACGCCCCGTCCTTGGAATGCAACTGCCATTGATTTTCATCCGGATCGACGCTCGGGTTCCAATCGTGCCTCGGCCGCAGATTTAGACTGGCTCCCATGTCAAACTTCAATGTGCATGACTTTGTCGCCTCAACGCCACGCGCAGAAACAAGATACTGCCCCTCGACGTTCCGAAACAGATTTTCCATATCGTCTACATCATCGCCCTGACTGACCGATCTTTGCTCGTTAGTCAGCGTCCAATCGCAACCCAAGACGAGAAGTGACCAAGTCCCGGTCACAAAGACCCGACGTCTACGGAGGCTAATCTTTGATTTCTCCGAGGTCTCCGGCCTTGGTTCGATGGGTTCACGAATCCGCAGATACGGATCCCCAAACTCAATCAAGAAACAACTCCCGTGAGTCTGCTTAATAGAAAAAACAATCTTCCCTATCAGCGGAGAAAAAATCTTACTTATGCTTTCCATTTGATTGCTCGTCATTTGTTAAACATGTCCCTTCCACGCTCGAGAATCTCGTGATATCCCAAACCCTGCCCACTAATTTCTTCATGCAATGACCGCGCCTGACCCGGAGTTAAGCGGAGCTTGACGACAACATCGTTAAACTGCTTGTTCTGAGCCTGATTGTTTCCCGGCGTACCGCTGGAACCAGCGACCTGGATCGCATCCCCCACTGCCGCTTGCGGCATGCTGAACACCGGTGCATCAAGCTTCGCCACAACGGCGGGCGTCTGCACTGGAGCACTTACGGTAGCAGCCGGTGCACTGCTCGTCGACGCAAACCCCGAGGCCGCAATCATCCCCGTCGGATCCGTGAAGTTGATGGGGTTGTTCTTCACGTACGCATACAGATTCAGGTCGTCAGCGCCGCCCACCGGATCCGTCTGCAGAAACCGCCCCAACTGCGGCGAGTACATCCGCGCCTTGTAATAGTACAGCCCCAGCCCCGCCACGTAATACTGTCCCGTGTACAGGAAGTTCGACAACGGCATCGACCCCGTGGTCTCCCCGAACGGTCCGTACTTCACGCTGTCCCTCGTCGCACCCGCAGCGTTCGCCGACGACACGATGCTGCCCTGATGGTCCGCTTACAGATAAATCTTCGCGTTCGTAGCCCTGCTCCAGACCCGTGCCAACCGCCTTGCGGACACTCTTTACGCTGTCGTCCGCGTTGTACACCGTCTCGGTGACGCGGTTGCCGCCGTCGGCCGCCGCCATATATCGCGTTACTCGCGACGGGCGATGGTGGTCGTGATACGCCGTATCGATGATCGGCGTCGGCGCGGTTTCAACCGGGCATGTGCTTACATTCGCCGTTCTGGCCGGGCCCCAGATACGCACCACATCGCCCATCGCGTTGTAGCGTCTGCATGTCACCATCGCGCCGCCGGCGATCGCCACGCCGCGGCTGATCTCGCGGCTATCCGCGTCGTAGCCGATCACCTCGTCGCTCGCCAGCAGGTTCGCGTTGGTGCGGGTCACGTTGCCGCGCCTGTCGTAGGTGTACATGACGCTCGCGACGCCATCGCGCTTGCTCGTGATCAGCCGGCCTTCGTTGTCGAAGGTGGTGACTGTTTTTACCCCTAGTGCATGGAATCGATGCGTTGCCGCCAAACGCTCCTACAATCAATGAGGAGGCTTCATGTATGCGTTAAAATTTTTAATATAGTCGTCTACGTTTTTCTCAAGCATCGATCGGTATTGTTGACAAAAATACTCAATGGTTTTTTCTTTTAATTCGGCCATCTCCTCTCCGGAGGAAAAACCACATGCACTGACCCATGCGTTGAAGCGGGCAGTCCCATACATCATCGATGCACTTACTTTTCCACGACCCCCAACCATTTCAATTTGTTGGTTCGAAAGATTTATGTGTTCATCGGCTCGGCTGTAAAAATTCTCGTCAATATCGTCTTTCATGTGTCTTAGGTGACCTCTTCAAAGTTTACGCGAAATTAGCGCTTCTAAAAATCTAGACTTCCCAGTTTCGTAGAGAATTAAAATCATTCCCTGCTCACAGAGAAACACTTCAAACGTGAACGAACATCAAGTTCTGCATCGAGTCGCAGTTCGTCTCCCAATGGTCTGAAACTAGATTGCTAGAGCCCCCACTTCATAAATTGGACGCTCTAGCAGAGCGCTAGAACCCCGAAGCGGAAGGTCTATGCTTCAAAGTCCCATCTCCAAGCTGCGTTGACTGCAGTGTATAGAAAACACTTCCAAGCGGATCATCTTTGATGCCGTTCCAAATTGCTGTCGCGGCTTGTGTGACGGTAGATGTCACAGACGCGACGGCAACAGTTGCCGTCTTCGCGATGCCGCTGAGATACCCGCCTTGCGTATTCGAACACGTCATGCAACTTGGAAAAAGACGTTGCGACTGGCCAGCAGCAATAGAAGTGGGCGGCATGTGATCTCCAACAAATTTCCCTGATGTCGTTCCAGGATCCGAGCTACCACAGATGTGACAGCCGGCCTCTTTTCCGATCTCGGTGACTGCTTTCGATTCAGATGCAGTTACTTTCGTGCCCGTCGCAGGCAAGCTCTTTGTGGCAAATGGCCCCGGCTCAAACGTCTTGATGATCGCTTTCACGACATCAGAGACCGGACTCTCTCCATTCGGATCTGTGAAGTTAACCGGGTTGTTGCCAACATAGGCATACAGGTTTAAGTCCGCAGCGCTGCCCACCGGATCCGTCTGCAGAAACCGCCCCAACGCCGGCGAGTACATCCGCGCCTTGTAATAATACAGCCCCAACCGCGCCACGTAGTGCTGCCCCGTGTACAGGAAGCGTGAGAACGGCTGAGTCCCGGTGGTCTCCCCGAACGGCCCATACTTCACACTGTCGATCGTCGCGCCTGCGCTATTCGCCGACGACACAATGCTACCCTGATGATCCGCGTACAGAAACATCTTCGCGTTTGTACCCGCACCCTCGTACTGCACCAGCGGCGCATCCACACCGGGGCCGAACACATAGCGAAACTTCATCGCCCCGGCAGCATCGTACTCCGCCGCCAGATTCTGACCGTCATACAGCAGGTTGGTGTCTACCTCGTTGTAGGTCAGCCGCACCAGCCGCCCTTCCGCGTCGTAGCCCAACCTCGCGTCCGTGCCCCGCCGGTACGCCGTCTTCATCCGGTTGTCCAGGTCGTAGGAGTACTGCCAGATCCCCTCGCCCGTCAGGTTGCCATTACGGTCGTACGTGAACGCATCGCTCCAGCCTCCCGTGTACTGGTTCAGCGCGTTCGTCTTCAAGGTGGCGTCCCACACCTGCGGCGGGTTCGCGTACTGGCTGGTCGTCACACGGGTTTGCCTGATCTCTCCCACCTGGTTGCGCGTGAAACTCGCCAACCAGTCCTCGGCGCTGCTCGTAAACCGGTGGTTCAGGTTCGACACCCCACCCTGACTGTCGTACGCCACCTCTGTGCGCGTACCGTTGCCCAGATCCACCTGGGTCCGCCGGTTCAGCGCGTCGTAGGTGTATTTCGCCAGGTTCTGCGTGCCGTTCTCAAGCATCTGCGTGGGCCGGCCGTAGCCGTCGTACTTCGTGGTCACATGGAAACCATCCGGCCACGCGGTGTCTGTCACGTTGCCCGCCGCATCGTAGGTGTAGCGCAGCGTCTTACCCGCCGCGCTCGTCTGCGTCAGTTGGCCCAGACCGTCGTAGCTGTTCGTGATCGTGTGACTGCCGTCGCTGTACTGCGATGCAGTCTTCAGGCTCCGCAGATCGTAGCTGTACTGCACATTGCCCACGCCGCCCGGGAACGTGCGCGTCGCCAGCCGGTTCAACGCGTCGAAGCTCTGCTCCACCGTCTGGCCATCGCGCTTCCTGTGCGCGATCAGGTTGCCATTCGCGTCCCACGTGTACTGGTCGTAGTTGTTCGCATCGCCCATGCCCGGCTGGCCGTCCAGTGGATAGTGCGTGCGGTACAGCCGGTCGTGACCGTCGTACACGTTGACCGTTGTATTGCCTTTCGCGTCGGTCGTCAGCGCCACCGTCCCGTTCGGGTTATAGGTATAGCTCACGTAGCTCTGTTCGAGACTCGTCCCCACCGCCTTGCGGATGCTCTTCACGCTGTCGTCCGCGTTGTACACCGTCTCGGTAACGCGGTTGCTGCCTTCGGTTGAGCCGAGGTAACGAGTCACCCGGTATGGACGGTGATGGTCGTCGTACGCCGTACCGGTCATAGGCGTCGGTACTGTCCGCACCGGACAGGTGGTCACGCCAGCGGTCTTCGCCGGACCCCATACCAGATCTACGTCGCCCATTGGGTTGTAGCTCTTGCACTTCACCATCGCACCACCGTCGATTGCGACGCCGCGGCTAATCTCGCGGCTGTCCGAGTCGTAAGTGATCACCTCGTCACTTGCGAGCAGGTTCGCGTTCGTGCGGATCACGTTGCCGCGCTTGTCGTAGGTATTGGTGACGGTCGCCATGCCGTCGCGCTTGCTCGTGAGCAGGCGGCCTTCATTGTCGAAGGTGGTCACGGTCTTGATTGCCTGACCGCCTGCATCCTGGGTCGTGATTGACGGCGTGTAGTCGGCTGCATAACTGATCGTCGTCGCGGTGCTCCGCGTTGCGTCGATTTTTTCGGTCACGCGCACCGGGCGATAGAGCGGCTGATAGTTGCCGCTACCTGCGGGTGTCACAGACTCATAGCCAACAGTCACACTTGGCGCCACGCCGTTGACCGCAGGCCTCGTCACGCTGTACACCTGACCGACAGCGGTATATAGGGTCCGCGTGACCTGGCCTCGAGCGTCCGTAGCGGTGCTAACCTTGCCGGATGTCTGGTCGTAGGTGAAACGGTCGGTCAACACCGGATCGCCGGTGCCCGGCTTGGGATACCGGGACACCGTCACGATATTATGCGTGCAGCCCCTCACATAGCCGGTTCCACTCATTGCGCAAGTCGCGTCATCGTAGGCAAACTCGGTGCGGTTGCCCTCGGGACGTGTTTCGCGGACCAGCCGGTTCTGGCCGTCGTAGTCTTTGATCGTCCAGTTGCCCATTGGATCGCCGACCTGCACCAGATTCCCCTCGCCGTCCAGGTAGTGCGTGCGGCTCGATCCCCCCGGGCCGACTTCCTCGCTGCGGTAGCCGGCGAAGTAGTAGTTGAACAAGTTGCCCGCGGCGCTGGTCTGCGTCCGTACCCGGGCCAACGTGTCATAGGTATTGGTGACGACCGCGGTGTACGGCAGGCTCGGCTGATAGAACTTCGTCATCCGCCCGGGCTGGTCGTACTCGAAGCGCGTCGTGAATCCGTCCGGATCGGTCGCGCTAGCCAGGTTGTCATTGCCGTCATACGCGTAGCGCACCGTCTGTAGCGGGCTATTAACGCTTTGCAAACGGTTGTTCGAATAGGTCAGCGTGAGGCTGCGGCCGACGTTATTGTCCACCCGGGTCAGCACGTCGCCGTTCCAGGTGAAATTAATCGCCTTGCCGTCGGGCTGATCGTATCTGTACGCGTTGCCGAGGCTGAACAAATATTTCCCACCACTAAGTGTCGTGTAGTACGTCGTAGCGCCATTGAGCGAAAGAAGCACAGCTTTGCCCGGCGGCGAGCTAAAGCTGCCATCGGGCAGGCGCACGAACACGTCGCTGTTCAGGCCGAACGTCGCAATCCGGGTGTTATCGACCAACTGGTCGCCAAACCAGCGCTGCGCCACCACCGCGCTCAGAAACTTTTCAGCCGGAGCCAACTGATCATTCAGCAGATCGAGTGACGCTTTGTGTTCGACGATCGTGCCGACAGCGTCGAGTGCGAGGCGGTCGCCCAGCCCGAGGAAACCATCGGACGCGGTGCGAAGACGGATATCGTAGTTGTGCGTCCAGCCTTTGCCGAGTGCACCGCTCTGATTCTTCATGCCGCTGCTGTAGAAGCGCTGGAAGTTCAGACTGTCGGGTGCGTCACCGTAGCCTGTCTTGAGATCCAGATGCTCATACAGGAAGTTGCCGTGAACCATGTCGATCGGATCGCCTGCGCTCAGCGCCGGTCCTGAGTAAAACGTGATGCCTTGTGGGGACTGCGAATTGTTGATCGCGGCAACGTTGTAGACAGGCGCTGACGTTGGCATCGTGAAGTAGCCACCCGAATACCCACCGCTGATGCTCGCGCCGAGCAGGCGGACTTTGCCGGTTCCGAGTACGAAGTAGCCGACGCCTTTCCAGCTATTTTCGGTCAGTTGGCAATTGCCCGGAATCAGTAACCGGTAGCCCTGGTTCAGATAACTCTGGAAGTTGCCGAGATGAGCCTGGCAGTTAGCCAGCGCGGGCTGAATCACATTCGAGTAGTGACCGCCGCCCGTGTTGTAGATTGTCTGCCCTTGACTCATCGCCATATCGAGCAGCTTCACGGTGGACACCGCCGACACGCCCGAGGTTTGATTGACCGCGGTCGACTCAAGGATCGAAAGATGCATCCCGTTGCTGTCGAACACCGCCTTTTCCAGATTCGTGTCGCCGGCCATCTGGACGGTCGAACTCATGTTGCTCGGCAAATCGACATACGGGCCATTGTAGAAACCGGCCACGCCGACCTGGTGCTGCTGGACCGAATACGCATTCGCGAGGCGGTCGGTAATAGAGGCGCTGGCCGTCGTCTGCGACACCCATTGCGCGCCCATCACGCCAAGGCTTGCGCCGAGCACGGGCTCACTCGTATCGGCATTGCCGGCCGCACGGACGTTTTCCAGATACTTAAGATAGCTCTGCGACAGCCCGCGGCCGGTCGGCCCCCAGCCGTTGACAATCAGGTAGGTGCCACCGCCCTTGATGTGCTGGTCGAACGCATGATCGGAATCTGCGTTGGGATACGCGTTATGCCACACGATAAAGCTCACGACACTGTCTGCGCCCGGCGCGACAGCGCTTCCCGGCGCACCGATTGTCTGGCCGTCAAGTTTGAGCACGGGCTGGTTCGACGCGTTGTACGTGATCGTCAGGCGTTTGCCGTAAATCGCGTCGGACGTGAAGGTCTGATCGATGCCTTGATAAACCACACGGACAGTGGGCTTGAAGCCGGCCGGAATGTCCGTCCACTCCTCGGCGTTCCAGCGCGTATCCAGCAGTGGATTCTGGGTCTGCCGAACGGCACCACCGTAGAAAGGCGTGATCGCTTTACCCCCGATGATGTCGCTGAGAGTGGCCGTCGGCTTGTTCTTGCGAATCCAGCTAGCGAGGTTAGTCGCGGAGGTCTGCAGGTCCGAGCGAATACCGGTCCGGTTCAGACTGCGCACCAGATCGGGCGTGACCGTCGCACCGGTCGTGGCGTTCTTCAGGAACGACGCTGCGTTGTAGCCGGCAGCCACATTCAGATCCACACCGGACTTGACTGTGTGCGGCTTGTAGCTGGGGTCGAAGGTGTACCAGGTCCCGCCGATATTTGCCTTGACCCACAGGTGCTCGATCGAGATCTCGGTCATCGCGGCATTCAACCCGGGGCAACTGCCCGCCTGCGTCGCGCTAATGCTGTAAACCGGAACCTGAGTCTGGCCCATCAGGTTCAGAACGGCGCAAGCGTTGCTGGCCGGGACGCCGTACCAGTCAGCGAACTGCTGCGCGCTGAGCTTGATCACGCCGCGCACGAACCGCGCGTCGTAGCCTGAGGTACGCAGCAGCGACACCATCAGCTGCGCCTGGTCAAATGCGCTGCCCTGGTTATCGAGCACCGCGCCGAGCGCACCTTTGTGGATGCCGCGCACCGGGTCGATTTCAATGTTGTTGCGAACGAACTGATAAATCAGGTCGGGGTTGTAGCGCAGCGCACGGGCGAGCTCGTCGATCGACGCGGGGCCGGGCGGCGCATCGTTGCTGACGATTCCGTTCGCGCCGGTGATGCCGGCACCGCGCAGCAGTCCTTTCTTCGGCTGCTCGAAGTTCTGCAAATGAACGCCCTCGGCAGCGGCGTGCGCGCGCTGCAGATCGAGCTTCGGCAGTGTTTCGATCGCGCCATTGGCGTTGATACCCGTCGGCAAC
Source organism: Paraburkholderia polaris (assembly GCF_012927345.1). Taxonomy (GTDB): domain Bacteria; phylum Pseudomonadota; class Gammaproteobacteria; order Burkholderiales; family Burkholderiaceae; genus Paraburkholderia; species Paraburkholderia polaris. Next base: position 65,757 of record NZ_JABBGJ010000030.1, on the reverse strand, counting down.
TCACGAGCTACCTGCTCGTCGTGTGCGGTGGCCTCAGCTTCAGTAACCGGGGGCATGACTGCGCGCAAGCTGTTTGGCTGCGGAGCGAACTCCACGCCAGACTGAGCTGGGGCGGCTCGTAACAACTTCGGCGCGCTGGCTGTGGAAGACTCACGTCCACGGCGAATAAGCGGCTGCTGCTGGGTTTGCTGGGCGTTCGCGGCGGCGTCTTTGTCGACGACGACGGGCGTGGTTCTGGAGAACTCGACGTTACCGGCTTCGGCAGTGCCGAAAAACAGAGCCAGCATGCCCGTGAGTGCTGTAAGCACAACAAGGCGAACCGATTCGCGTTTGCGGGCAGCGCGACGACTGGTCGCGCGGATTTCTACGTATGCGGCCTCGGGCATCGAACCATTTCCTCGAGTGTTGGTGTTTTTAGTTGCTGTGATCGAATTTGCGCGCAGAGAGCCCCCTCCCTTGTGCGCAAGGGATAAATGCTTTCGCAGGGGCAAGCGGGACAATCAGACGTCGTGGCGTCCATCTGCACGCGGCTTAAAGCGTGCAGATGGAGTTGCAATCGGCGCTACCGACTTATCCCGACGGCTGTCCGGCGCGGACGGTCAGAATGGAGCTTATGAAGGCGACGTGCTGACAACGCTGGTACGGTTACCGGCAGCGTCATAGCTATAGGTGATGGTGGTGGTTTTACCACCGTCGCTGTAGGCGACCTTTGTCAGTCTTCCCAGCGCGTCATAGGTGTAGTTAGTGTCGCTGGCGGAAACCGCCGATGTGGAAGCCGTTAGCAAAACGAAGCTGATCGCAAGACCGACTGCCGGCCGTGTTCCCTTGTACTCCTTCCACTTGCGAGCTGCGCCGCGTAGTTTGCCCGGCCTGCTTTCCGACGATTCTCTGCTGCTCACTTCGCTATACCCCCTCTTTCAACTTGTACTGGTCATGACGCACATCGAAGCCGGTCAGGTGAATCGCGCTGCCATTAGTGCGCCGATACGGCATTATTTTGGCCACGCCACTGACCCGTGTTCGCTTCACCATACTCCATGCATTACTAACTTGTAACCGATATTACAGAACACTTAACACACGATCAACATCAAATTTTTCTACCGATTAGAAATCCAAATTAAATCAAACGCATCAAATGAAAATGTCAAATTAGGTGACAAAGTATTGCCATCCCATCCGAGGATGTGCAATTCTCCGGATCCGCCTGCCGGGGTGCCGCGCATTAAACCCAGTCGGCAAAATAGGCCAAACAACACTTAGTAAAACGATGAAAAATGTAAAGGCACGTGACCAACGCGGCTTCACGCTGCTCGAACTGCTAGTTGTTCTGGTAATCATCGGCCTGCTCGCTGGCATTGTCGGTCCGCGGCTGTTTGCCAATGTGGACAAATCCAAAGTGACCACGGCAAAGGCACAGATCAACGTTTTGAGCAAAGCGGTTGACCAGTTGCGGCTGGATATCGGCCGTTACCCTACGGCACAGGAAGGATTGACCCTGCTTACGTCGCCACCCGCCGACGGCACTCCCGGCTGGAACGGCCCTTATCTGACCAAAGCCGTGCCGCTGGATCCGTGGGGCATGGCGTACCACTACGTCTTTCCCGGCACGCGCAATTCGGATTACGACATCGTGTCGAATGGCGCTGAAAAGCAAGGTGCGAGCGGCAACGCAAACGCGGAAATCCACAACTAGGCCAAGCGCGGCTGTAACAGGTAAGTGACCTAGGATCGTGACGAAATTTGTCTTGCTCGGGCTGAATGCGCGTGGGGAATTGCAGCAGTTTGACCTGCTCGCCGCGAACCGAAAGGATGCGCAGCAGGAAGGCGTGCGGTGTGCGAGGCAAGCCGGGGTACAGGTGGTCGATATCTGTGCTGCCGGCGCCGGCACGGCAAGATCGCCGCGCGCGCGCATTTCTCTCACCAGCTTGTTCCGGCGCAACCGTTTCGATTTATCCCTGTTCGTGTACGAACTGCTGGCACTACTGCGCGCCGGACTCGCCTTGACCGAGGCGCTGGAAACGCTCGACGAGCGTCGGCGGCAGAACAGTGCCGGCACGTCAGTTGAGGAGAAAGGTTATTACGTCCTGCCCGAACTGATTCGCCTGATGCAAGAGGGCAAGTCGTTTTCAGTCGCATTGGCCGCGCATCCAGACTGCTTTTCTGGGTTGTTTGTCGCTATGGTTTCAGCAAGCGAGCAGACAGGTGGGATGACGCAGGCGCTAGAGCGATATCTTCAATATGACGGTCAGGTGAGCCTCGTGAGGCAAAAACTGATCGCAGCCTCACTCTATCCGGCCATGCTTCTGATAACGGGAACGGTCGTCGCTTTCTTTCTGATCTGGTTTCTCGCACCGCGCTTCGGGCATGTGTACGAGGGGATGACGCATACCGAGTTGCCTCTGCTGTCGCGATGGCTGATCAGCTTTGGGCTCTTCGCCAGCGATCACACAACCGCATCGCTGGCCTGCCTGACCGTTACGCTCGCCGCCGCAGCCGCGCTGCCGATGCGTCCGGCGGTGCAGCAGCAATGCGTCGCAACGCTCGCTCGAATCGAATGGATAGGCGGAATATTGAAGTTGATGCAGTTGACCCGCTTCTATCGCTCGCTTGGAATGCTGCTGCAAGGTGGCGTTGCGCTACTGCCATCACTTGAAATGACGCGAGAGCTTTTGCCCCTCACGCTTCAGGCCGGCCTGACAAGATCGATGTTGAGCATTGCGCAAGGCAAGAAGATGAGCCAGAGCTTGCAGCATGAAAACCTGATGACCTCGGTTGCGTTGCGTCTGTTGCGTGCCGGCGAACGCAACGGTCAGATCGCTGGAATGCTGGAGCAGGCGGCACTGTTTCATGAACGGGAAATCATGCAGTGGGTTGAGCGGTTTGCGCGCCTGGTTGAGCCGGTACTGATGCTGGTAATGGGATTGGGAATCGGGCTGATCGTCGTGTTGCTGTACTTGCCTATTTTCGACCTGGCTGGGAGTCTGCAATGAGCAACTCCGCAGCCGAGGCGCTCGTCGAACCCGCTCAGAAAGCCTTGCTGCTCAAGCGAGCGCGCGAACTCGCGCTCACCGGCGGCGAAGCCGTTCTGAGCGCGCTGGAAAGGCTTGCCGGATTGTCTCTCGATGAGGCATTGCAGTTTGCCTCGCGCGAAAGCGGCATGCCCGTTCAGCGGCTAACGCAAATGGAAGCGATGACCCCGGATTTTTCGGTGTTCAGTTACGCGGAATGCCTCAAGCAAAACTGCGTCGTTCTGAATAATGCCGCAGACGGTGGCAGAGACGACGGCAGCAGCGAACCCAGCCGGATTTTTGTCTGTGACGATCCGTGGAACGAATCGCTGATTTCACTCGCGAGTTATCGGCTGGTGGGCTATTTCGACGTGGCATGCGCGCATCCACTCGAACTGAAGGTCTTGCTCGCACGTTATGGCAGCGATCAGGAGGCACTGACTCAACTGATTCAGCTCGACCGGTCGGATACCGGCGCGCTGGACGCTGAAGAGATTTCTCTCGCGTCGATCGCCAGCGACGAGAGCCAGGTCGTGCGCCTCGTGAATTCGACGCTTTACGACGCTCATCGAAACCGCGTCTCCGACATCCATTTTGAGAACTCCCTGCGCGGACTGACAATCAAGTATCGGATCGATGGCGTGATTTCTACTGCACGCGCACTGCCCGACCCCAGTCTGGCCGAGCAGGTCATCTCACGTTTGAAGGTGATGGCCGAACTGGATATCGGCGAAAAACGGATTCCACAAGATGGACGGTTCTCAGTATCCATCCAGGCGCGCGAGGTTGATTTTCGCGTGTCGATCATGCCCGGCCTGTTCGGTGAAGATGCGGTCCTGCGTATCCTGGACCGGCAGTCGCTGACAACCGATATGGCGCAATTGAATCTGGACATGCTGGGTATCGATGCGACGACGCGTCAGGTGATGCGCAGACTGGCGAATCAGCCATACGGGATGCTACTTGTGACTGGACCAACCGGCTCTGGCAAAACGACCACACTGTATGCGACGCTTTCCGAGATCAAGCGTGGCGACGACAAGATCATCACCATCGAAGACCCCGTCGAGTATCAACTCGAAGACATCCTGCAGATTCCGGTAAACGAAAAAAAGGGGCTGACGTTTGCTCGCGGACTGCGCTCCATTTTGCGGCATGACCCTGACCGGATACTGGTCGGCGAGATCCGTGACCGCGAAACCGCGGAGATCGCGATTCAGGCCGCCCTGACGGGCCATCTGGTCTACACGACTGTCCATGCAAACAACGTGTTTGACGTGCTAAGCCGTTTCCGGCATATGCAGATAGACCCCTATAGCTTCGTCACGGCGCTGAACGGGGTGGTGGCGCAGCGGCTCGTCCGGCTCGTTTGCACTCAATGCGCAGCACCGTTTATCCCGGACGACGCGCTTCTGCAGGACTCTCGTATTACGCGTGAGCAGTTGGCGAACGGCCGTCTGATGAAAGGGTCGGGGTGTGGACATTGCCGCGGCAGTGGTTATCGCAGCCGGCGCGCATTGGCCGAAGTGCTGACGCTGGACGACGACCTGCGCGAAGCCATTTTGCAACAGATGCCGGCAAGCCAGCTAAAGGAAATGGCACGCCAACGCGGCATGCGTTTTATGCGAGAACAAGCCGTCGACGCGGTGCGCCTCGGTCAGACCACCCTGGAGGAAATTAACCGTGTCACGTTTACTGGCTAGTCGGCTGATTCAATTGGTTAAGAGGGTCTTCAGTCTGCTCGCCAGAATCGGCCAGCATGAACGGCTTTGCGTGTATCTCAGCCGAAACGAGTTGGCGGTTTGCGTCGTAACCGGCCGCTTCCGGCCCGTGGTACGGAGTAAAACGATTCTGCCTTCCACCGCATCGGACAACGATGGCACGCATAGCGTTTCCGTTGCGCTCACCGCGTTGACCACGTGGTTATGCGCGCATCCGCTCCGAAGTTCGATCGATTGGGTCATCGGTATCGACCATGTGCGCTATTTGCTGTTGCCGTGGGACGAACGCCTCGCGAGCCAATCGTTCTGCAACACGCTGGCGGCCGCGCTATTCGCTCAGCAATCCACAGCGGGTGAAATTCCGTTCTCCGCGTATCAGATGCGCTTGGCCCCGCTCTCGTTCGGCCGGCCGCTATTGGCGGCACTGATCCCGAGCGAAGTCGTAAAAGAACTCACCACCTTCGCATCCCGCCACCAGAGCCGCACTCAGCGCATTACGCCGGCGTTGAGTGCGGTCTGGGACTGTTTCTTTGTCCGCATTAAAAATGATTCCGGCGTATTGGCGCTCGTCGAAGGACAGCGTCTGCTGCGCGTGACATATGACCATGGGCACGTCAGTTCTCTATCCGTCCAGCCCTTCTCCGGCAGACGGACAGCGGCCATTCCAAGCGACGTGACGCTCGCTTTCCCGGCACGGAATCTCACGATGGCGGCAGCCGGCGACCTGGCACTGCAAGGCTTGGCGTCCGACGATGACGCGCGCTTTGCATATGCGCTCTGCGGGATGGTCTGAATGGCCCGTCTACGCTGGAATTTTGCCCCGCGGCGTGGTTGGACTCAACCGTGTTCGATCGTCTGCGTCGTCGCGCTGGCTGGCTGCATCCATGCATTGTGGTGGCGGCATGACCTGCTTCAGCGGCGAGAGCACGTGGTCGGGCAAGCGCAGGAAGTGTTTCGCTTCGCAGCGGCCCGCGACCATCGGGATGCCTCCCCGCCACCTGCCGCACTCAACCAGGTGTTTGCGGAGATGCGCTACCCGTGGAGCGACATGCTCGACAGCCTGCAGCGGGTGACCAAACCCAGCCTTGACCTGCTCACACTGCAAGCGGACGCCGGTGCGATCCGCCGTGTGCATATCAGCGCGGTGGCGAACCAGGCCCAAGACGTGTTCGAACTGATCGCGGCGCTGCAGGGTGACCACGCCTGGTCCTCGGTGCAACTGATCAGCCAGACGAGAAACGACGAGACCGGCGCGCCACGCGCCAACGGCTCCGCACTTCCGGGACTACCCACCGCCTCCCCTCGCAACATTTCGTTTTCGCTGGTAGCCGAATGGGGCCGACCGTGAACGGGAAAAAACTTCGGCAAATCGTCTCCTGGCACCTCGCGTGCGTCTTGAACCGGGTGAAGTGGCAACACACCACTGCAATGGGTCTGCTGGCCTTGTGGGCAATGCTGGTCGGCACGATAGATTGGCCACTGCACGTGGAAACGCGGCAGATGACATTGCAGTTAGCGCAGCACACGGCCCTGGAACCGACAAGACCGCCCCCAGCCGCGCAGCAGTTAGCGCCGCGTGATCTGACGCATGAATTCATGGCGTCCCTGCCCGGATTTGAAAAGTATCCAGAACAGCTTCGCGAGTTGAACTTGCTGGCGGACAAAAGCAGCGTCGTCATCATGCGCATCGATTATCGTTACGAACAGATGCCTGCGCTGCCGATCAGGAAGCTGACTCTGCGCATGGACTTAAGAGGAGATGAAGCGCAGCAGCGCAGATTCTTGCAAGCGACGCTGAACGCCATTCCGAATCTTTCGATCACGCGCCTTGCGTTTGCGAAGAGCGCCGACGGTGCCGCCAAGGTCGAGCAGAAGCTGGATGTGAATCTGTATTACCAATCGCGCCAGAAGGCCTCTGCATGAGGCCGACTGTTTCAACACCGGTCCAGTCGGTATTGGTGGCGACGATAGTGGGCTCCGTCGTCCTGCTACTCCGCCCTGAACCGGTCGAGCTGACTCTGCCTGTCGCGTCGCGGACATCAGCCGCGACACGACAGCAGATCGCCGCGCCGAAGATCGCGAATCGCGAGGACCGGCCGTGGAGCCGCCCTCTGTTGCCCGAGACCGTAGCGCCCAGGACGGTCGCGCCCAAGACTTCGGAATTGCCCCCTCTCCCGCCGCCCGGATTTAATCCGGACGCAGGTTCGACGCCGCCCTTGCCTCCCCTCCCAGCCGCGCCAATGCAGCCGGATGTGGTGTATCTGGGCCGCATGATCAAGGACGGCAAAGTGAAGGTATTTTTCGCATCAAACGGCGATCCGGTTGTCTTGAGCACGGGCGACGTGCTCAACGGTAGCTGGCGCGTTCAGGCAATTTCGACAACGGAAGTCGCGCTGCATCACTTGCAAACCGGGGAAACGCGCCGGGTTGCAATGGGAGGCAGCACCGATCCGCATCCAGGTAGCGTGGCAACGGTTCAGATCGGCCAACGTTTTCTCGCGAGCCAACCCATACAACAGCAAAAGACCGACTAACAGGCAGACGGATGAGTAATGAGCAGTTTGGGTATCAGCGTTTGTGCACGCACGCACTCACGTATGTGCAACGGCTGGCGCTAGCGTTGTGCATCGGCGCACTTGTATCTGCCGTCGGCGGCTGTGCCGGCTACAACGACTGGCGCGATGGAAACACGCTGCTCAAAGAAGGCAGGGTCGGCGAAGGCTTAGGGCGGATGCAGCAGGCGTCACTGGAAAACCCACAACAGTACCGGATGAAGTTCATTGCCCAACGTGATCAGCAAGTGCAATCGCTGATGCAAAAGGCGGCGGCGGCGCGCTATAACGGCTATGCGGACGAGGCACTCGCAGCGTATCAGGAGATATTGCACTACGACCCGCAGAATACGGAGGCGTTGCGTGGCGTTGGGTTGATCGCACGTGAGCAACGCGAAAAGACTGAACTGGAAGAGGCCAGGTCTGCGCTCGGCAAAGGCGATGCCGCCACCGCCAGGCAACAGCTGAATGCAATCCTGTCGGAGAATCCGGGGCATGCCCCGGCACGCCAGATGTTGCAGCAGATCGACGCACAATACACACGTGCTGCAATGGTGCTGCCGGCGCTGAACCAGTCGTTGCAGACGCCGGTTACGTTGGAATTGAGAGATGTGGAGATTCGCTCCATCCTTTCGATCCTGACACAGACATCCGGCATCGGGTTCGTACTGGACAAGGACGTGAGTCCCGAGCTACGCGCCACCATTTACGCCAGAAATACCACAGTAATCGATGCGCTGAACCTGATTCTCCAGACCTCACAACTCGACAAAAAGATCCTGAACGACAGCACGGTTCTTATCTACCCCGCCACCGACGAGAAAAGAAAGCGCTATGACGACCTGGTCGTGCGGTCCTATTACCTGAACAGCGCCGATCCAAAGAAAATCCAGGAGATGCTACGCACAGTGGTTGCGCCGAAGTCGATATACGTGGACGAGCGGCTCAAAATGTTGGTGGTGCGTGACACTGAATCGGTCCAGGACACCATTGTTCGTCTGCTCGACTTATACGACATTGCCAGCCCCGAGGTAATCCTCGACGTGGAAGTACTGGAGGTCAATTCCAACGACCTGCTTAACCTTGGCATCCAGTTTCCCACTAGCGTCAGCGCAAGCCTTGTTGGTCCAGCAGGCGTGCCTGCCAGCCTGACCATCGATCAACTGAAAGGCCTGAACAAGAACAGCTTCCCGTTGACCTTTCCCGACCCTCTCGCTGTCTTGAACCTGCGCCAGACCAGCGGCAGTACACACACGCTGGCCAACCCGCGCATTCGCGTGCTCAATCGGGAGAAGGCCAGTGTGCTGATCGGCGACAAGGTACCTGTAATCACCTCTACGGTGAACCAGACTTCCAATGCCATCACCGAGTCAGTCAGTTATCTTGATGTCGGCTTGAAGTTGGAAGTGGAACCTGAAATTCATGTCGACAACGATGTGACGATGCGAGTCGCGCTAGAGGTAAGCAATATCGTCAAGGAGGTTCGCTCTTCGGCCACAGGCCTGCTTGCATACCAGATCGGTACGCGCAACGCGAATACGGTATTGCGCCTGCACGAGGGCGAAACTCAGGCGCTGGCAGGATTGATCAAAACCGACAGCCAGGAATCCGGTACTCATATTCCCGGCTTGGGGAAAATTCCGGTGCTCGGGCGCCTATTTTCTAACGATAGCGACAGTAATACCCGCTCCGAAATCGTCTTGCTGATTACGCCGCACGTGGCACGTTCGCTGGCGATGCCGAACGCTTACGCGCAGGCATTCCCGAGCGGAACCGCCGAGCAGGTGTCGACCCGGCCGCTGCGCCTGACGCCCGCGGCACAGTACAGCGATGCGGATAGCCTGCCTCCTCCAGCGGCTTCGACGGCGGATACCGCGGTCGCCGCGCCGCCAGCATCAGGGCCTGGCGCCGCTGCGATTGCGTCATCCCCCGGCGCTCGGGTTCTCGGCTCCTCGCCCAATCCACAGGATCGGGCAGACGCTGTCCGTTTCGATCTGGCCGTGCCTTCACAAGCCGCATCAAAAACCGGCTTTACCGTCAATCTGCTTGCCAATGGCCCCAGCTTTGAAAAGGCGGAACTCGATCTCGTGCTGGACCAGTCCGAGATCCAATTGCTCAAGATTGAGCCGCGCGCCGGCGTTGCGCTCGATGCGAAGCAGAATGGCAATAGCCTTCATATTTCGATCGGCAAAGCGATAGCCGATGGCTCACTCGCAATGATCACACTTCAGGCGGATCACCCGTCAAACGGGCCCGTCAATCTGTCATTACAGAACCTGAAGGTGGAGAAAGAAAACCATGCGCAGATTGCGAGCACGGTGGCCTTACCCAAACAGATCGTGGTATCCCCGTGAGATGAAGCAGAAACCTCTGGATTCCGGCTTCACCCTGATCGAGATGATCGTCACGGTCGCACTAGTGGCAATCATTGCGTCGGTTGCGACACCATTCGTCAAATTGCATCAGCAGCGTGAGAAGGAGCGCGAACTAAAAGAGGCGTTACGAGAAATCCGGACCGCGATCGATGCCTACAAACAAGCGGGCGATGAAGGCCGGATTTCACGCTCACTCGATTCCACCGGTTATCCGGGATCCCTGGACGAACTGGTGACCGGCGTCGTGGATCGGCGCGACCCGAAAGGGAGGAAGATTTACTTTCTGCGCCGTGTGCCGCGCGATCCGATGAATCCTGCGCCGTCGAGGCCCGCTCAAGACAGTTGGGGGCGGCGCAGCTACGCCAGCGAAGCCGACGATCCACGAGATAACGGCGATGTGTACGATGTATTCTCGCTGAGCGACCGGAAGGGAACCAATGGCATCCCTTATCGACAATGGTGAAATGATGATGGCCCCGCAAAAGCAGAATCGTGGCTTCACGCTGATTGAATTGCTGGTCGTGCTCGCAATCGTGGCGACGCTGCTCTCGATCGTCGCGCCGCGCTATGTTCATCAGACGGACCGCGCAAAGGAAGCGGCGTTAAAAGCCAATCTATCTGTTTTGCGCCGAGCGCTGGACGAGCATTACAGCGACACCGGCAAATATCCGGAAAACCTTTCCGCGCTGACCGAGCAACACTATCTGCGGGCCCTGCCGGTGGACCCGGTGACTAACCGCTCAGACAGTTGGGTGCCGGTGCCGGGCACCGATGAAGACGACAAAACCATCATCGATGTGAAGAGTGGCGCGCAGGGCAAGGCGCTAGACGGCACGGAATTCAGCTCATGGTGACCAGCTTCCCAAGTTTCGCGCGCCAGCGAGGCGTCGCGTATTTCTGGGCACTGCTGATGGTGCTGGTCATCACGCTGGGTCTTGGCAAACTGCTGGAGGATGCGGCGAGGTCAAACCAGCGTGCTCGTGAAGCGGAACTGCTGTACACCGGCAACCTGTATCGGGACGCAATTCGGCAATACTGGCAGAGTACGCCAGTCGGCGCACGGCCGTATCCGGAGAAACTTGACGATCTACTGCGCGACCCACGCTATCCCGTGATACGCCGCTATCTGCGCAGGCTCTATCCCGATCCGATAACAGGACAGACTTTCGCGCCGATTCCTGCGCCCGGCGGCGGGGTGATGGGGGTACGCAGCACGTCGCTGCGAAAACCCGTCAAGGTAGCCGGATTCAAGACGAATCAGATAGCATTTTCCGCGGCGCAGAGTTACCAACAGTGGGAGTTCAGTTATGCACCATGACGAAGTGTCATGGTGCCATGCGATGCGGCAGCTGGACTTTGTTAATTACTTCGCAACCGGCATCGTGAACTCCGCACCCTTCGCGATGCTATCCGGCCAGCGCTGCATGATGCTCTTGTAGCGCGTATAGAAACGCACACCTTCTTCGCCATACGCATGGTGATCGCCGAACAGCGAACGCTTCCAGCCGCCGAACGAGTGCCATGCCATCGGCACCGGAATCGGCACATTGATGCCGACCATGCCCACCTGAATCTGCCGGCCGAACGCGCGCGCCACGCCGCCATCCGACGTGAAGAGCGACACGCCGTTGCCGAACTCGTGCGCGTTGATCAACGCGACCGCGCTCGCGAAATCGGGCACACGGACCACCGCCAGCACCGGGCCAAAGATTTCTTCCTTGTAAATCTTCATCTCCGTGCCGACCTGATCGAACAGCGTTCCGCCGATGAAGAAACCGTCTTCGCTCGTGACCGGATGCGCGCGGCCATCGACGATCAGTTTCGCGCCTTCCGCCACGCCCGAGTCGATATAGCCGGCCACCTTGGCCTTATGTTCGGCTGTAACCAACGGACCCATTTCGGCGTCGAGGTTTTCGCCGTTCTTGATCACCAGTGACTTCACGCGCGGCACCAGGCGCTCGATCAGTTCATCGGCAACATTGCCGACCGCCACCGCGACCGAGATCGCCATGCAGCGCTCGCCGGCGGAACCATAGGCCGCGCCGATCAAGGCGTCGACAGCCTGATCCAGATCGGCATCCGGCATCACCACCAGATGATTCTTCGCGCCGCCGAGCGCCTGCACACGCTTGCCGCGCTTCGATGCTTCCGTATAGATGTATTCGGCAATCGGCGTGGACCCGACAAACGACAGCGCCGCGACGTCCGGGTGTTCGATCAGCGCATCCACGGCCACCTTGTCGCCGTTCACGACGTTGAACACGCCGTCCGGCAAACCGGCTTCCTTCAGCAGTTCAGCAATGCGCAACGACGCCGACGGATCACGCTCCGACGGCTTCAGCACGAACGTGTTGCCGCAAGCCAGCGCAACCGGGAACATCCACATCGGCACCATCACCGGGAAATTGAACGGCGTGATCCCCGCCACCACGCCCAGCGCCTGACGCAGATTCCAGTTGTCGATGCCGCCGCCGATCTGGTCGGTGAAATCGGTCTTCAGCAGGTTCGGAATGCCGCAAGCGAATTCGACAACCTCAATGCCGCGCACCACTTCGCCTTGCGCGTCCGTGAACACCTTGCCGTGTTCGCGCGTAATCAGCATGGCGAGTTCGTCGTGGTGTTTGTTCAGCAGTTCCTTGAACTTGAACAGAATGCGGGCGCGCTTGATCGGGGCGGTTTCGCTCCAGGCGGGAAAGGCGGCCTTCGCGGCCTTGACCGCCGCGTCCACTTCCTCGACCGACGCCAACGCGACCGAGCCGGTCACCTGGCCGGTAGCGGGATTGAAGACGTCCTTGAACCGGCCGCTAGATGATGCAACCGGCGCGCCGCTGATGTAATGGCCCAACTGCTGCACCGACAACTTCGCTTGTTCGTTCACTGCATTCATTTCGTTACCTCAAGTTCGGGATAGGCCGCAAGCGTTGACCTGCCAACTGTATCGACGGTGCCGGTCCTATTCCCGATACAGCACAATAAAACCGCGCCTCACTGTATTGTTTTTCGCGTGGCAACTGTACTGGTCGACGAAACCGGCGCAACGTCAGGAAAGGATGTCCATTCCGCGACTCTGCCCGGGGGCGCCTCCGCACGCCAGGTCCGCGTCAAAAGCCGCCCACGCCACGCGTGACGAGTGCATACGGCCCCCTCGTCAGTTGCTCCCTGAGAAACTCGATACACACCTGGATCCTTGCCGACGACGACAGGCGCTCCGCCGTCACGGCCCAGACGTCCGCCGATTGCAGATAGTCCGGCAACACCCGCACCAGTTCGCCCGCGCGCAGGCTCTCAGCCACATCCCAGATCGACACCATCACCACCCCGTAGCCGTCTTTTGCCCACTGAACGACGATGTCGCTCAGATTCGACGCGACGGTCCCGGTCACCTTCACGCTCTTCTCGCCGTTCGGCCCGCTCAGGCGCCAGACGCCGAAGCGGTCGTCGCGCCCGCGAAACAGCAGGCAGTCGTGCTGAGCGAGGTCGCTTAAATCCACAGGCACACCGCGACGCGCCAGATACTCTGGCGACGCGCAAAGAATGCGCGCGCTATCCACCATCTTGTGCGCGATCAGGTGAGGCTCCTGCACTTCTCCCACACGAATATCGATGTCGAAGTTTTCACCGACCAGGTCGGCACGCCGGTCCAGCAATTCAAGCCAGATCTCCAGATTCGGGTGGCGCTGACGCAGCATCGAAAGTATCGGCGAAACATGTTCGCGCCCCAGCCGCAGGCTCGTGCTGATACGCAGCAAGCCTCGCAACTCCGTGCGGCGATCGGCGAATGCGTCGGCCATGCCCTGCACGTCGTCGAGTATTTTCTGCGCCCACTGCAAAGCGGCTTCGCCGTCGCTCGTCACGCTGACCCGGCGCGTGGTGCGCTGGAACAGCTTGACGCCGAGACTCGCTTCCAGCATCGCAATTCGCTTGCTCACGTGCGAAGGCGACAGTCCCATTTCCGTCGATGCCGCGACGAAACTGCCCCGGCGCGCGATGTTGCAGAACAGCAGAAGATCGCGCAGGAAAGACTCATTGCTGGCTGTGAGCGCATTCTGATTTTCCATTTGGCCGCATTGTGTCGGTGCAGAACCACATTACCCTAGCCTCAACGGTTGGATCAGGCAAGCGGAGCTGATCAGACAAAATGCTCCGGATACCAAAACACTGGTTAACCCTGTTCTACCGGCTGCTCTGCCCACCGGCAGCGTATTTCGACACCCGCACCGAGCCACCGACGGCAGCCGCTTCCCGATAAGCCCTGGCTTGCAAAGATTCACTTTAAAGACGCAAATGTGTCAGCCATAGAAGCTGATCAAAACATTTCTGTTCAGGAGACGACATGGAAACGAATGCATCGGCAGGCGGCCGCGAGCATCGCTCGCAGGCTCGCAAAGCGACCGCCAGCGGCTGGATCGGCTCGGCGCTCGAGTACTACGATTTCTTCATCTACGCTCAGGCCGCGGCCCTCATCTTTCCCCAGTTGTTCTTTCCATCCGGCAATCCGAAGATCGCCATCGTCGCATCGCTCGCGACCTATGGCGTCGGCTATGTCGCGCGGCCGATCGGCGCGGTCGTGCTCGGGCACTGGGGCGACACGCACGGCCGGAAAAACGTCCTGCTGGTATGCATGTTTCTGATGGGCTTCTCGACGATGGCGGTCGGCTTCCTGCCCACCTACCACCAGGTTGGCCTGCTTGCACCGGGACTGCTGGTGGTTCTCCGCCTGATCCAGGGTTTTGCGGTGGCCGGTGAAATCTCGGGCGCGAGCTCCATGATTCTCGAGCACGCGCCATTCGGACGGCGCGGCTACTACGCAAGCTTCACGCTGCAAGGGGTGCAGGCGGGGCAGATTCTCGCCGCAGCCGTATTCCTGCCGCTTGCCTACTACATGGAGGAGAGTTCGTTCAATTCGTGGGGCTGGCGTATCCCGTTTCTGTTGAGCTCGGTGGTGCTGATTGCCGGCTACATCATTCGTCGCGAGGTCCATGAAACGCCGGCTTTCGCCAAGGAAGACGCCAGCGGCGCCATACCCAAGTCGCCGATCGCCGAGGCCTTCCGTTATAACTGGGGGGATATGTTGCGGGTGGTCGGCTGCTCGCTGATGAACGTGATCCCTGTCGTCGCCACCATTTTTGGCGCGGCGTATGCAGTGCAGCCGTCGTACGGCATCGGCTTTTCCAAGAGCGTCTATCTGTGGATTCCGGTAGTCGGCAACATCGTCGCCGTGCTGGTGATTCCCTACGTGGGCAATCTGTCCGACCGGATCGGGCGGCGCCTGCCCATTATCGTCGGCGCACTCGGCGCGGGGCTGCTCTCGTTCGGGTACCTCTACGCGATCAGCATCAGGAACGTGCCGCTCGCGATGGTCATGTCGATCCTCATGTGGGGCATCATCTATCAAGGCTATAACGCCATCTTCCCGAGTTTCTTTCCGGAGCTGTTCCCGACCCGCTCACGCGTGTCCGCGATGGCAATCGGCCAGAACATTGGCACCACGATTACCGCGCTGCTGCCGGCACTGTTCGCCTACGTCGCGCCGCCCGGATCGCATAACGTTCCGCTCACCATCGGCGCAATCACCTTCGGCATCACCATCGTTGCAGCGGTAACGGCCTGGAGCGCACGCGAGAACTTCCGCGTCAAGCTGAGCGACCTGGGCGAACGCAACGCCGTTCCGATCGACAAGCACGAATACGAACTGCAGCGGGCCCAGACCATCGCTGAGTCCAAGAAAGCGCTCGCATAGCCCTTCTCTTTCCGACACCGAAGGAAGCTTTTCATGAACCGGACCAGGATCGCCGTAGCCGGCGCGGGCTATATCGGGCGTGCGCACATGAGCGTCGCGCAGCAGAGCGGCACGTGTGCCTTGTCGGCCATCGTCGACCCCTCGCCGGCGGCCGCCGCGCTCGCAGCCGAGGCAGGCGTGCCCCTCTACCGATCGCTCGACGAACTGTTGGAAAAGGATCGTCCAGACGGCGTGATTCTTGCAACACCAAACCAGTTGCACGTCGAGCATGCGCTGACGTGTCTCGCAGCCGGTGTGCCGACGCTGCTCGAAAAGCCGATCGCGCCCACCGTCGAGGAAGCCGAGACGCTCGTCGAAGAAGTCGAACGCTCCGGCGTGAAATTGCTGATCGGCCATCACAGGGCCCATAGCCCGATCATGGCCCGAGCGAAGCAGTTGATCGACGAAGGCAGGCTCGGCAAGCTGGTCGCGGTGATGGGCAGCGCGGTATTTTTCAAGCCGGACCAGTACTTCTCCGACGCGCCATGGCGGCGTAATCCGGGCGGCGGCCCCATTCTGCTGAACATGATCCACGAGGTGCATAACCTGCGCATGCTATGCGGAGATATTGTCGCGGTGCAGGCGTTTTCATCGCATGCGACGCGCGGCTTTCCCGTCGAAGACACGGTTGCAATCAACCTGCGCTTCGCAAGCGGCGCGCTCGGCAGCTTCATGTTGTCCGACACGGCCGCGAGCGCACGCAGCTGGGAGCAGACCTCGCAGGAGAATAAGGCCTACCCGTCGTATCCGGACGAAGATTGCTATGTGATTGCCGGTACGTTCGGCTCGCTTTCCGTGCCGACGATGCGCCTGAAAACGTATGGCAAGGCGGAAGACCGCTCGTGGTGGAAGCCGTTCGACGTTAGCGTCGCCGCAATGACACGCGATGACCCGCTCAAGCTTCAGATTGAACACTTCAGCCGGGTTATCCGAGGAGAAGCCGAGCCGCTCGTAAGCGCGCGCGACGGCCTGCAGAATCTACGCATTACCGAAGCGATCGCCGAAGCCGCAATGAAGGGGTCGATCGTCAATACGACGCCCGCCGCGGCGACTACGGCTCACTGAGATCGGCACAGCCTGCTGCCGCCAGTTCTGACCATGTAAAAGGGATCTTCCATGAAAACGTTCGTGATGCTTCACGGCATCAACCACAATATGTTCGGCAAGCGCGACCCCGCGCAGTACGGCACCATCACGCTGGCCGAGATCGATGGCAACCTCCAGGCCTTAGGCAAGGAACTGGGCGTCAAGGTAGAGAGCTTTCAGACCAATAGCGAAGCCGAGATGTGCGAGCGCATTCACCAGGCTTTCGTCGACAATGCCGATGGCGTTCTCATCAATGCCGGCGCGTGGACGCATTACAGCTACGGTATTCGCGATGCACTGGCGATTCTGACCGTGCCGGTGGTCGAAATCCACATGTCGAACATTCACGCCCGAGAAGCGTTCCGGCATCAATCCGTATTCGCCGAGATCGTCAAAGGGCAGATTTGCGGCTTTGGCGCCGACAGTTATCTGCTCGGCTTGCGGGCGGCGGTCTCGGCGGCCGGTTAGAAGGCGTTAGATGTCGATGGCTGGATACAGTCTGTGCGCTGGTGCGCGGCGAATCGTATCGCCGCGTTCCCGGCCACACGTTCCTCTCGAACATTCAGCGCCATTGCTCGGTCAATTCATTGGCCAGCACCATCTTCTCGCGGACGAGTTCGGTAAAGGCAGCGTTCACTCCGCTCTGTGTCTTGAGGAATTTCAGCGCCGCGGAGTGAACGATTCGCATCGACCGGCCGTCGATCCCGGTCATGCGCGCCGCGCTGCGCCTCGTCTCCTCGACCAGATCGCGCGCGCTGCTGAAGTCAGGCGACAAACCGCTCTGTGCCTGGAACTCGGCGCGCAATCCGGCAGCATATTCGCGCGACTGTCCCAACCGGTCGATGTCGATCATCAGATCGACGCCATCCGCCATCCGCACCGCGCAGAGAATCCATAAGGCGATGAACGCGCGATACGCATTGTTGCCTTCCGCCGTGCGCGCATATTGCTCGCACGCCATGGCATAGGCGTCGTCCGAAGTCGGCACCACCGGCGGCAAGCTCACGCCGCAGATTTCGATGGCCTGTCTGACCAAAAGCTCCGACTGATTCAGACCCAGCACGCGAAATGGTGCGGCCACGAAGAACGGATTACTCCATTGCTGATTGAGCAGCCACCCCGAGGCAAACTGCGATGCGGGATTTCGCAGCACGGCCGCATGCATGGCTTGCGGGAATGCGTGCTTAAGCCACGGAAGCCGGCCCGACGAACGGCAAAACTTGAAGACGGGTACGCTGCCTTGCCCGGCAGTGTGCTCACACAGGTTGCCCAAATAGGCCTGCAACGCGGGGAATTCCGCGTCGGGTGCGTTTGAGAAGCGGTCGGTGCCGAAGCGTTTCCTGTATCCGGCTACGCCGCGCGCGCCCTCTTGCAGAAACGGCCGGTACTCTTCGAAATACGGCGCGGCGAGCGGCGGATGTCCAGAGGTCAGCGTAGGACGGGACGCGGAAACGTCGGCAAGGCTCAAATCGGCCAGCACGTTGCTGAACGGTTCATAGAATCCGGTCACGGAATCGAGTGCGCGCAGGCGCGACCAGACCCAAGTTCCTGCACTGCGCCAGCCGGTGTGCAGAAATACCCCCTGTTTCAGGGCACTTTGTTGCGAGCCTTCGGCTGGCTGGGAGACTGGATCATTCGACATGCGGGTCAACCCGTCAGCAGCGCTCGACGGTCCATGTGACAACGGCATTGGACTTCTCTTCAAATGGAAGCGACAACGATTCGATGGACGGCAGGCATTGCCTGCCCCCACCTGGCTCAAGCGCACACTTTAGCGGGTCAAGCTGTCGACTTCGTTACGGAAGGATCAGTTTACCTTGCAATGACGTCTTGTGACGCACTGGAGGAACGCATTCAAACGCTTTAAGCTGCCAGACTTCCGAACTTAAAAGTTGCTGCCATGAACGATTCGGCCGATATCCGGTTTCTGCTGACCATCCGCGAAAGTGGCAGCCTGATCGCCGCGGCGCGAAAACTGGGACTGTCGCCCTCCGCGGTGACCCAGCGCCTGCAGCAACTCGAAAAGAAACTGGGCGCACAACTGGTGAACCGCACGGCGCGCCGTTTGCAGTTCACGGAAGAAGGCACGCTCCTGTGCGAACGCGGCGCCGAACTGGTCCAGCAGTTCGACTCGCTGTTCGAAGACTTGCAGACCCGCCGGGGCGGCCTGATCGGCACGCTGAAAATCAATGCGCCGCTGGGCTTCGGCCGGCGCCACCTGGCGCCCGCCATCGCCGACTTCCAGCAGCAGAATCCGGATATCGACGTGGCGCTCACGCTGTCCGATCAGCCCTTGACCGAGACGATGGACCGCTTCGACATCGTCGTGCATATCGGCGAGTTACCGGTATCGAATCTGGTCGGCTACGCGATTGCACCGAACGCACGCTTCGTATGCGCCGCACCGGCGCTGCTCAAGCGTCTTGGTCAGCCGGAGTCGCCGGAAGAATTGAGCAAGCTGCCGTGCATCGTGCTACGCGAGAACAACGAGGATGTCTCGCTGTGGCAGTTCAGCAAGGGCCGTACGCGTCGTAGCGTGCGCGTTTCTCCGCATTTGAGTTGCAACGACGGTGACGTGATCCGCCAATGGGCTTGCGAAGGCCGCGGCGTGATCCTGCGCTCCGAATGGGATGTGGCCGACGACGTCGCGAAAGGAAGACTCGTGCGGTTGCTGCAAGGCTGGAAGGCGCCGGACGCCGACGTGATCGCGCTCACGCATCAGCGAGCCGGATTGCCGGCTCGCACGCGGCATTTCATGCGGTATTTGCAGGGCAGATTCAGGCCATTGCCGCCGTGGCGGCGATAGCGTTTTGAGCACGGTGAATCGCACGCGGAGTAATACGTTCAATCAGTCTGAATCTTAGAATTAGCGCAGCTGAACGCGATGCGAGCGACGAAACTTTATAATCGGCTCACCGTCCCTCGCCGGTTAAATCATGACCTCCCTATCGCCCCCAACCGCCTACCCCAAGGCGGTACTCTTCGACCTCCTGACCGCCCTGCTCGACTCGTGGACGTCATGGAATCACGCCGCGGGCTCCGAACCGGCGGGTCGCGCGTGGCGTGCGGCATATTTGCGCCTGACCTACGGCTGCGGCCAATACATTGCGTATGAACAATTGGTGCGCGCGGCAGCCACCGAAGTTGGACTGCCGGAATCCGCGGCAATCGCGCTCGAAGCTGACTGGCTGAAGCTTGCGCCCTGGAGCGGTGCCCTCAACACCTTGCAGGCGCTCAGCCCGCATTGCAAACTGGCAATCGTCACCAACTGCTCCCTCCGCCTCGGCACGCAGGCGGCCAAGCTTTTCCCGATCCGCTGGGACGCTATTGTCACAGCAGAAGAAGCCGGTATGTACAAGCCTGACCCGTTGCCTTACCGGCTCGCGCTCGACAAACTCGGCGTCAGCGCCCATGAGGCCGCGTTCGTGGCCGGCTCCAGCTACGACATGTTCGGCACGGCCGCGGTCGGCTTGCGAACATACTGGCACAACCGCGTGGGTCTGCCGCTGGTGGCGGGAGCACAGCCGCCCGAGGTGGAGGCGCCGACGCTCGACGCGCTGGTCCC
Source organism: Paraburkholderia polaris (assembly GCF_012927345.1). Classification (GTDB taxonomy): domain Bacteria; phylum Pseudomonadota; class Gammaproteobacteria; order Burkholderiales; family Burkholderiaceae; genus Paraburkholderia; species Paraburkholderia polaris. Next base: position 45,668 of record NZ_JABBGJ010000030.1, on the reverse strand, counting down.
GTGGCTCAGCCAGTTCGGATCAGTCCAAAGCCACTCTATTACCCGGTGAAAGCATGAAACTCGAGCATATCGACACCCCTGCCGCGCTGATCGACATCCCCCGGATGCAGAAGAACATCGCGCGGATGCAGGCTCATATGAACGCGCTGGGCGTTGCATTCCGTCCGCACGTCAAGACCACCAAATGCATCGACGTGGTCCGTGCGCAGATCGCCGCCGGGGCGCGTGGCATTACGGTCTCGACCCTGAAAGAGGCGGAGGCGTTCTTTGCGGCTGGCGTCAGCGATATCCTTTACGCGGTCAGCATCGCCCCTTCAAAGCTGCCGCGAGCGCTGGCGTTGCGCCGTCAGGGTTGCGATCTGAAGCTGGTGGTCGACAATCCGACCGCCGCCGCAGCCATCGCCGCCTTTTCGGACCAGCACGGCGAAACCTTCGAGGTGTGGATCGAGGTGGACACGGACGGCCACCGCTCCGGTATTACGCCGGAACAGGACACGCTGCTCGAAGTCGGCCGGATCCTCCATGAGAATGGCGTCACAGTGGGCGGCGTGATGACCCACGCGGGTTCGAGCTACGAGCTCCACACGCCGGAGGCGCTCACCGCGCTTGCGGAGCAGGAACGTGCCGGCTGCGTGCGTGCGGCGCAACGTCTGCGCGACGCGGGCATTCCGTGCCCAGCCGTCAGCGTCGGTTCGACACCCACGGCCCTCGCCGCCGAGCAACTGGATGGCGTGACCGAAGTACGAGCGGGCGTCTACGTGTTCTTCGATCTGGTCATGCACAACGTCGGCGTGTGCGCGCTTGAAGATATCGCGCTCAGCGTGCTCGCCACCGTGATCGGCCATCAGGCGGATAAAGGCTGGGCGATTCTCGACGCAGGCTGGATGGCGATGAGCCGCGATCGCGGCACCTCGAAGCAGCTGCACGATTTCGGCTACGGCCAACCCTGTCTGCTAAACGGAACACCACTTGGTGGCTATGTGGTGAGCGGCGCCAATCAGGAGCACGGGATTCTGTCGTCATCGGAAGAAGGCGCGCAAGTCGACGACATCACGCAGCGCTTTCCGATCGGTATGAAGCTGCGCATCCTGCCGAATCATGCGTGCGCGACCGGCGCGCAGTTCCCCGAGTATCAAGCGGTTTCAGCGGATGGCGACAGCGTCGAGTGGCGGCGCTTTCAAGGTTGGTGAAGGGCTGCTCGCGGGTGGCAGACGGGTTGCTGAGGCACCGGCGAAACCCATGAAAGGCCGGCACGGCGCCGACAACAGCGCCATGCCCCCTCATCAGAACTGATGCTGGATGCCTGACGTCACCACCAGTTGCCGGCGCGTACTCGACGGCGTCACACCATAAATCTGCGCTACCGCATGACGCCCCTGTTGCGCTACGCCGATCAGATAGAGCGTCGTGCGCTTGGATATCGCGTACTCCGTGCCGAGATTGATCTGATCCCAGCCCGGTTCCGCGTCGCCCGTGCCGCTGCCTGAATAGCGTCCACTGGTACGGATGTAGGCCACACCTGTTTCCCAGGCCGGCGTAATCTGCCACGTCAGGTTCGCCTCGTAGTTATCGAGCGTCAACGCGGTTGCGTCCAGATAGCGATACTGCGTTTTCGAGTACATGCCGCCCAATGTGAGCGCGCCGAAGAACTGGTACGAAGCCCCGGCGAGCCAGATACGCTGCCGTTGCACACCCGCCGTGCTGGCGATGCTGCCCGAAAATGTATTCTCATAGTCGTCGTACACGCCGGCACCCGGCGCGCCCAATGCGCCGGCGGGTTGCGCGTCGGGCCGGTCGGCTTGCAGAAAGCCGATGCCTGCCGCGAACGGTCCGCGTGCATAAGCAGCGCCCGCGCTCATCATGCGATTGTTCGCAAAGCCCGACGAACCGTCCGCGGCCGCGGCCTGATTGCTGAAACCATAGGTCGCGCCGAAGCTCAGTCCAGCGAATTGCGGACTCGCGTATTTGACAGTGTTGCTGACCTTGAAGCTCGCATTGGTGTTATCCGCATCGCCGACGTGGGCGCCGATATAACCGGCCCATGTTTCGTTGCTCGCAAAACCCGAGACCGTGTCAATCGTCGTGTCCCATTGCCGGCCCACCGTCACCGTGCCGAAGCGATCGTCGGCGAGACCCACGTACGCGACGTTGAACGCGCGACCCGTGCCGTGCCCGTTCTGCACATTGAACGGACTCATCAGGCGAAAGATCGCATGCGATCCGCCACCCAGGTCTTCGCTGCCGGTCATGATCCAGCGCGACGCTGTCAGTTGCCCGCTAGTCGTCGACCAGTCGGCATGGCCACCGCTATTGTTCGCGTACAGGATGCCCGCATCGATAATGCCGCTTAAAGTCACACGGCTTTGCGCATGAGCGGCGAACGGCACACCGAACAACCAGACACAGGACGCAGCGACGAGCGTCATCCTCACGGCCTTTTCTCGTGATTTCAAAGTACTCTCCAAATCCAGGTGATCAGTTTTTTGCGGATGGCGCCAACGCAGGTGCGCCTATGACCCAGGCAATCTCAGCACCGTACGAAAGCCGATGTGGTTGGTGCCCATCGTCACGTCCTGCGCATGGCGCGCGCTCGGCCGGTAGCGTTTGCAATAGATCGGTGAACAGAGAAACGAGCCGCCTTTAATGGTGCCGAGCTCCGTGCTGCGCGCCTTCGCCACCAGCGCGTCCTCGAGATCGACGTTCGGGTTCGGCGGCGGCTCGCTCGCCTGTTGCGCATGGTTCTGCTGCCACGGGTCCTTCACCCATTGCCAGACATTGCCGACCATGTCGTATAACCCATAGCCGTTGGCTGGAAAGCAGCCGACCGGCGAGGTCGAAACAAAGCCATCTTTCGCGGTGTTCTGAAACGGAAAGGCGCCCTGCCAGGTGTTGGCCATCATCTTCGAACGGATCGCGAAGGTGTCGCCCCACGGATAAGTGGTGGACGTACCGCCGCGCGCGGCGTACTCGTACTCGGCTTCGGTCGGCAGATCGCGGCCGCGCCACTTCGCGTAAGCCAGCGCATCTTCATACGCGATGTGCACGACCGGATGATTGCCGAGTCCGTCGATCGAACTGCCGGGCCCGGTGGGATGCCGCCAGTCGGCGCCCGGCACGAAATGCCACCACTGCATCGCGCCGACCAGCAGGTCCTTCGGCGGCAGAAAAACCGTCGAGCCGGGGCGCGTCATCTCTATCGGCAATGACGGATAGCGCTTCGCATCGAGTCCGCGTTCGGCCAAAGTCCTGTACCCCGTCGCCGCAACGAAGCGGGCAAACTCCGCGTTCGTCACGTCGTAGCGATCGATCATGAAACTGCCCACTTTTACGCTGTGTGCAGGCGCTTCCTCCGGATAGTCGCCGTCCGAACCCATCACGAAGCTGCCTGCCGGCACACGCACCTGATCGCTCGCTTCCGATGCCGGTGGCAACCCATTGAACGCCTTGCACCCCTGCACGTTGCCGAGCGGCACAGCTTGCGGTGCCGTGCTGCCTGCCACCGTGCCCACCAGCGCCGCCTGAGTCATCACGACGCACGCAACCGTTGCCCCATACCGCACGATCGATCTCCGGATGTGCATGCTCATGCCGACACTCCTCAGTAATCCATGCGCGGGTAAGACGTATCGCGCCACGTCTCGACGACATTGTTCTGCTGCACGTATTGCGCCCACTCGGTCAGCATCTGCTCGAGTACTTCAGGACGCTTCGCGGAAAGATCGTGCAGCTCGGCCCGGTCGTGCGCGAGGTCGTACAGTTGCCAGTGACCCTTGCCGTTGTCGTAGGAATAAACCAGCTTCCAGTTGCCCTTGCGCAGCGCGTTACGCCCCATCAGCTCCATGCCGTACACGTAGTCGTCCACATGCACGCGTTTGCGCTCGCCGGTCAGATACGGTTTCATCGACATGCCCTGCATCGGCAGCACGGTGTGGCCGTGGAATTCGATACCGGGCTGCCTGATATTGGCGAAGTCGAGAATGGTCGGCGTCAGATCCTTGACGGTGAGCACCTGTTCGCTCTTGCCGGGTTGCACGTGCCCGGGGAACGACACGAAGGCCGGCGAGCGGATCCCGCCTTCATTGGTGTACGCCTTGAAGAGCCGGAATGGTTGTGCGCTCACCTGTCCCCACGCCGGTCCCTCGAACACGAACGAATTGGCGCGGCCGATGTTCTCGAGCGAGTTGTCAAAGGTCTGCGCGATCCACGTGGCGTTGCCGCTATCCTCGTCCCATTTGTTGCCTTCCGGGCCGTTGTCCGACAGGAACACGATCAGCGTGTTGTCATACTGGCCGCTCGCCTTCAGGTAATCGATCAGGCGGCCGACATTACGATCGAAATCGGCCACCAGCGCCGCGTAGGCTTCCATCGTGCGGGCCGAACGCGCTTTTTCGTCGGCGCTCAGGGCGCTCCACGGTTTCGTGCCTTCCGGCAGCGGCGCGGGCTTCGCGTCGCTCGGCACGAGACCGAGGCGCTTCATCTTGTCAATGCGGCGCTGCGCAATCACGTCATAGCCGACGTCGTACTGGCCGCGCACCTTTTGCAATTCATCGTCAGGGGCTTGCAACGGCAAATGCGCCGCCGTATAGGCCGCGTACGCGAAGAACGGCCTACCGCCACGCTGCGAATCCTGCAAATAGGCAATCAGCTTGTCGGTGTACGTGCGCGATGAATAGAAGTCGGCAGGCAGGTCGATCTTCTTGCCGTTCTCGCGATAGGTCGGCTCCGGCGCATCCGACGTGATCGTCATCACCTTCTGCCTGAAATGCGACGCGCCGCCGTTCATCAACGCATAGGAGCGTTCGAAACCACGCTGGTCGGGACGCATGCCGTCGCTGCCGCCCAGATGCCATTTGCCGGCCATCACGGTCCAGTAGCCGGCGTCTTTCATGATCTCCGGCAACGCTGCCACACGCTGATTCAAGCCGCCTTCGTAGCCGGGATGGTTGACCTCTTCGGGCGTCAGATGTGGCGTGATCATCTCCGCCATATTGCCGACGCCAGCCAGGTGATTGTCCATGCCGGAGAGCAGCATCGAACGGGTCGGCGAACAGGTCGGCGCGACGTACATCGTGTCGAGCAGGCGGCCACGCGCGGCCAGCGCATCGAGATTTGGCGTGGCGATTTCGCTGCCGAATGCGCCGATATCCGAGCGGCCGACATCGTCAGCGACGATCAGCAGCACATTGGGACGCGCGCCGGACGCAGCAACCGGTGCGGATGCCGCGGTGGTCACGGCCGCCGCGTCCGCTGCCTGCGCGAGTGGCATCATGACAGTGCACGCGCCGCCTACGAACGTTGTTGCAAGGATGGTACGAAAGCTCATTTGATCTCCATTTCCGCGATGTCTTCTTAACCTCGAATCAAGTCTTGTTGTCGCAACGCTTTAGCGAAGCGCTTTACAACCTGGAACGCCCTAGCCGCTCGAACGCGCTGCGGTCGCGCTGCCTGAGCTTCTTCGCCGCGAGTACGCCCGCCACCGCGAAGAGCGGCAGCAATGCGGTCAACGCGTACGACACGCCCACGCCCGCACCGGTCAGCAGCGGGAAATTCACGATGGCCAGCACCAGCACAACGGCGAGAGCAAGACCCGACAGCACCGGCAACACGCCCACGCGCATCACGCCCGCGTCGTCACGGCCGATACGCCTGAAAAATACGACCACAGCCGCCGATGAAAGCGCCATCAAGGCGATGATGCAAAGCGTCGCCACATTCGTGAGCCATGAGAACAGTGTCAGAACCGGATCCGCATGCGCGACGATGAACACCGTTACAACAATCGCGGCCACCGCCGTTTGCAAAAGAGAGCCGATATGCGGACTGCAATGCACACGATGCGTGCGTCCGAGCGCTTGTGGCAGCAAACCCTCACGGCCGGTTGCGAAGAAATAGCGCGACGCCGAATTGTGAAAAGCCAGCAAGCCCGCATACACGCTCGTGATGAACAGCACGCTCATCGCCGCGGTCAGCGTCTTGTTGGCGTAGTGATCGGAGAGCGTGTAGAGGAACGTGGTCGGATCGTTTAATGCTGTAAGCGTCTTGACGATCTTGTCGCCACCCGCGCCGATCACCATGCACCACGCGGAGAACGCATAGAACACGCCGATCAGCAGCACCGAAATGTAGGTCGCCAACGGCACCGTGCGCTGCGGGTCTTTCGCCTCTTCGCTATAGATCGTGGTCGCTTCGAAACCAATGAAGCTGGCGAAACAGAACAGGAAGCCGATCGCGGGCGTGCCGCTCATGAAAGTGTGCGGCGTGAACGAAGCTGCGTTGATGCCGCTATCGCCGCCGCTCTTCAGAATGGCCAGATCGAGGATCAACACGACGATGTATTCGCCAAACACCAGCAGCGAAAGCACCTTTGCGGACAGATCGATCTGCCGGTAGCCGAACACGCCGATGCTGGCCATCGCAGCGAGCGAGCAGATCCACCACGGCGTGTTGAGGTTGAAGTGTGCGCTCAGGAAGCCCGAGGCCACCGCGCCGAACATGCCGTACAACCCGATCTGCATCGTGTTGTAGCCGAGCAGTGCGATTAATGCCGCAGCGCCGCCCGCAGTACCACCGAGACCGCGAGCCGTGAACGCATAGAAGCCGCCTGCGTTGGTCACGTGCCGCGACATGGCCGTATAGCCGGCGGAAAACATCAACAGGATCACCACGGTGGCGACCAACAAGGCCGGTGTGCCTGCGCCGTTGCCGAGCATGATGCCAATTGGAAAGCCGCCTGCGATCGCCACCAGCGGACCGGCTGCCGAGATCACGAAGAAGATGATGAAGCCCAGTCCCAACGCCCCCTTGCGCAACTCGGTAGACGGTGACGGTTCAGCGACGACGCTCATAGTTTTGGCTCCTGGATTTTCTTTCGTCTGCATCACGACGAGGTCGGGCGCAGTGCAAGTGTTGATGCACTGTAGAAAATCAAAAATGCCGAGCGGGAGCACAAATCGGCAAGGCAGCATGAACTTGGGTTTACGCCTGGGCGCCGCTCATGCAAACAACCAAGGCATCGAATGCGGACGTGAAAGATCAGGCGGGACGCGCGCAAGCACGCCCGCGAGCGGGAACCGTTCATGGGTAAGGGTAAGGATCAGGCAGAGAGTCGGACAATCAGGACCACCCACCCAGACGGCCCTGAAAACGCGCGTTGGGCGCTAACTCAACCGCGGCGTTTGCGAAGGCAATTCGCCGAACAGGTCACGATATTCGCGGGCGAAATAGCCAAGGTGCGTGAAGCCCCAGCGGTAAGCGGCATCGCCGATCAGGAGTTCTTCCGCGCTCGTCATGCGTAACAGTCGATGCACGGCATTGAGCCGGATCGAGCGCAGGTATTCAACAGGCGTCACGTTGGCGACACGCTGGAAACCGGTTTGCAACGTTCGGCGACTACACCGCAGCGCGCGGCACAGATCGAGCACGGTGATCGGTTGTTCAGCGTTGTCTTGCAGGATGCGCTCGCAACGCCGCACGATGTCGCTGTACGTGGTGTGCGTGAGGTCTCGCGGCGGCGTCTGCGACGCGTTTTCGATCAGGCCGAGCAGGACGCTGATCATTTCATCGCGGAATACTTTGGTCGCGGCCGGATGCGCGAACGCGGCAGTATTGCGCTCGGCGGAGTCGAGAAAGGGCGCGAGCCGCTCACGCAGCATCCCGCCCTGTTCGTCGGAAAGCGCGAGCACGCCGCCTTTCACCTGACGGCTGGCGTGCTCGCCCACCGTCACGCCCAGCAGGTCGTCCATCATTTCGGCCGAGACGCTGATGCCGGCATAGTGCATCGACTCCGGCGTGTAGAAGCGAAACTCCTCACCCGCGCCGAGCAGCAGCAGCGCGTAACCCTCCACGCGCCGCCCCTGAAACGTGCCGACGAGCGGCGCATACAGCGGCAGCGCGATCGAAGCGAGACCGGCCGGCGACACGCCATGCTGCGCCACACGGCGATTGGTGGTTTCGCGAAAGAAATGAAAGTCGTTCGAACTCGCCTGCACGAGCGTGCTCTGGAAGCGGCCCGGCGTCATCTGACGATAAACCTGCTCCCAGCCGCTCACCGCGAGCGAATGATCGTGCACGTCGGCAAGCGTGCTGATCCGGAAGTCCATGTCTCCTCCGCCTACTCAGAACAGGCTGCATTCATGCGATGACGGCCCGGCCTGTTGTAGCGGACGCCAACCTGGATGCAGACAAAGACCGCGGCTCGCGGCGCCTCTCTCTGCAAATTGAAGAAGCATATTATTCCAGGCTGGCGGATGCGGCTCGATATAAAAAAGCCACGACACTTCCACGGATTCAATTTCACCGCGCGCTGCCCCAACCCGGAATGCACCTGTGCATTCTGCAGCGCGCCTCAACACTTGACCAAGTCAATTATGCAAATTTCACTTCATCGAAGCCCGCAGCCAATGCGCCGACGAGCGCATCGAGCTGCGCCGATTCGACCACCAGCGGCGGCGACAGGATGATTTTCGTGCCGACTGGCCGCACCAGTGCACCGTGCGCGCGCGCCACTTCGGCCACTGCGTTGGCATAGCCCGAAGTCGGATCGATCGGCTCGCGGGTTTGCTTCGACTTCACCAGATCGAGCGCGACCATCAGACCCTTGCCGCGCACGTCGCCCACCGCCGCGTAGCGCTCGGTGAACGGACGCAGCGCTTCGAGCAGATGTGCGCCCTGCTGCGCGGCGTTGGCAGGCAGGTTCTCGTCCTTGACGATCTTCAGATTGGCCAGCGCCGCTGCGCACGCAACCGGATGCCCCGCATAGGTATACCCGTGCATCAACGCGCCGGTGAAATTCGCGTTGCTCATGAAGGCCTGCTCGATACGCTCGTTGAACGCGGTCGCGCCAAGCGGAATGTAGCCGGAAGAAATGCCCTTCGCGAAGCACATGATGTCGGGCTTGACGCCCCAACCGCGACTGCCGAACATGCTGCCGGTGCGGCCAAAGCCCGTGACGATTTCGTCGGCGATCAGCAGAATGCCGTACTTGTCGCACACTTCACGAATCAGCGGCCAGTAGTTTTCCGGCGGCACGATCACGCCGCCCGCGCCTTGCACCGGTTCAGCGATGAACGCGGCAATCGTGTCGGGGCTTTGGAAAACGATCTCGCGTTCCAGCATCTCGGCACAAATCCGGCCGAGCTCGGCGGGATCCTGCGTGAACGGATTGCGATAGAGCCACGGCGTTTCCACATGAAAACAGCCCGGCAGATTCGGCTCGTAATTGCGCCGGAATGCAGTGTTGCCGTTCACCGACGCGCCGCCAAAGTGCGTGCCGTGATAGCCCTGCTTCAGTGAAATGAATTTGGTGCGGTCCGCTTCGCCTTTCAGCTTCCAGTACTGACGCGCGAGCTTCAACGCGGATTCGACCGCGTCCGAGCCGCCTGAGCTATAGATCACGCGGCGCATGCCTTCCGGTTCGAGCATTTCGATCAATACCTTCGACAATTCCTCGGCGCGCGGATGTGAAATACCGTCGAAGAGCTGGAAGTATTCGAGTTCGTCCAACTGACGCACAATCGCGTCCTTCACTTCACGCCGGTTGTGGCCGACGTTGACATTCCAGAGACCGGCCACACCGTCGACGAGCTTGTTGCCGCGATCGTCGAACACATAGCAGCCGTCGCCGCGCACGATACGGATCGGCTCGCGCTGCTGCATTTCGGCTGGGTGCTGCATCGGGTGCCAGAAGGCGGAATCGTTCGTTCCCATAGTGCTTACTCCATTAGGTCCAGTATGTTGGCAGGTTCGTGTGGCTGGCGTGTGGCTGCGTTTAGCTCAATGCGCGATGCACACGGACTTGGTTTCTGTAAAACCTTCGATTGCGTATTTGCCGAATTCGCGGCCGATGCCCGACTGTTTGAAGCCGCCGAACGGCATGCCCGGATCGAGCGGCACGTGGCAGTTGACCCACACGGTGCCCGCCTCGATTTGCGGCACGAGGTTCATCACGGTCTTGAGGTCATTGCTCCACAGGCTCGCGGCGAGGCCGTACGGTGAATCGTTAGCGAGGCGGAGCGCTTCGAGCGGATCGTCGAACGGGACGATGGCGAGCACGGGACCGAACACCTCGTCGCGCACGATTGCCGCGTCGTGCGGCACGTCGGCGATGACGGTGGGGCGAACGTAGTAGCCCGGCAGATCGACCGGCTTGCCGCCCGCAAGAAACTTCAGACCAGCCGCCTGAGCGCGCACGATGTGCTGCTTGACGCGGTCACGGTGCTGCGCGGACACGAGCGGATTGATCTGCGCAGTCGGGTCGAGACCAGGCCCCAGCGTCATGGCGTTGGCGATATCGGCGAGACCGTCTGCCACTTGCCGGTACTTGCTGCGATGCACGTAAATGCGCGAGGCCGCCGCGCACACCTGCCCCTGGTTGAAGAAGCCGCCGGCCAGCGCGCCTTGAATCGCCTGCTCGACGTCGATATCGGCGAGCATCACCGCCGGATTCTTGCCGCCGAGTTCCAATGAAAAGCGCGTCATGTTCTGCACGGCGGCGGTGCCGACCAGCTTGCCCGTCGGCGTCGAGCCGGTGAATGAAATCTTGCTGATGCCAGGATGCGCCGCGAGCGCGGCCCCGCATTCGCGGCCGCCGGTAACGACGTTGAACACGCCCGCCGGCACGCCGGCCTCAAGCGCCAATTCGGCCAGACGCAGCGCCGTCAAAGGCGTTTCCGGCGACGGCTTGATCACGATGGTGCAGCCCGCCGCGAGCGCCGGCACCAGCTTCCACACGGCGATCATCAGCGGGAAATTCCACGGCACGATGCCTGCGACCACGCCGATAGGCTCCTTGCGCGTGAACGCCGTATAACGCGTACCGGGCGGAAACGGAATCGACACGTCCAGCGTTTCGCCAGTGATCTTGGTCGCCCAGCCCGCCATATAGCGCACATACTCGATCGTCGCGCCCACTTCCACCGCGCGGGCGATGTTGATCGACTTGCCCTGATTCAAGGTTTCGAGTTGTGCGAGGTCTTCGGCGTTAGCTTCGAGCAGGTCGGCGAAACGCAACAGAATGCGCTCGCGATCGGCGGGGCGCAGGCCGCTCCACACACGCGCATCGAACGCGGCGCGCGCGTTGCTCACCGCGCGATCGACGTCGGTTGCATCCGCATCCGCTACCGTCGCGAGGCGTTCGCCGCTCGCCGGATTGAACACGTCCAGACGGCGCTCCGAATGCGCGTGTTGCTGCGCACCACCGATAAACAGGCCAAAATCGCGCTGCACGAACGCGCGAACCGCATCGCTGACGACAACCGTTGCATCGTTACTCATATCCTGGGTCTCTCGTTGGTCTCTCGTTGGTGTCTCGTTGGTGTCTCGTTGCTGTCTGATCCATGGCCGCGAGGCCATCGTGTTGAAGAATGGTGTCACGCCGGTTCGTCCACCGTTAGCGCAAATCGGCAGGCGCGTCGTCGACGACGTTCCAGCTATCGGCCAGGTGTCGATCATGGCGTCGGTCCTTTATAGAAACAGCGCGCCGATCATTTCCGTGCGGCTCGACACGCCGAGCTTGCGGAACATGCGCAACAGGTGGGTTTTGACGGTGGGCTGCGCGAGCGCGAGGTCGCGTGCGATCTCCTTGTTCGACAAACCGTTGCGTACGAGGCGCGCGATCTGTTGCTCGCGATGCGTCAGGCTCGCGCGGCTATCGGTGTCGAGTTCTCCGCCGTGGCGCAGATGCGTACGCATGGGCCGCTGGTCGCGCAGCGCCGGCACCAAGGCAGCTTCCAGAAGCGGTTGCACCGCCCTCGCGTGGTGTTGATCCTCCTCGAAGAAGGCTTGCGCGGGCGCCATGCGCAGCAGCGAAAACGCCGCGACCGGACGTGCGCCTCGCGTGCCATCCCGCAGCAAGACCTCCATCACGTCAACCACCTGATGCGGATTCAGGAAACGCCGCCAGTACACCGAGCCGCCCCGCACCGTCTCAGGCAATTCGCCCGCGAGCGTGAGCACACTGCCCGTCTGTGTCGAAAAGCGCGACGGATGCATTGGATCGAGCGTGCAGTAACGCTGCAAGTACGTGCGATGCATCGTCTCGGTCATGCCGAACAGCTCGAAGCCCGACGGTTCGTTATCCGCGCCGACCCAGTAGAAGACCGTCGCCGAGGGTCGCACCAGTTGCGCGAGCGCGCTCACTGCGGCGCCCAGTGCAGGCATGAAGGCGCAGTGGGACGCGGCTTCGTCCCGAATCGTGTTCAACATGGCGCTCTCCCGGTTCACCAGCTCAAGACCATCGTACGAACGTGCGATTCCATAGCGTGAGCACGAATTGGCAAATCGACGCGCCCCGCGCACTCGAACAACGGTTGCGTTGTCATCCTTTTGCCTGATTCCGCAGTACGTCCGGCATGCCTAGACTCTGGGTTCACGCTTCACTCCTTTCATCAAACTCAATCACGTCCATTCACATTGGTAAGGAACGCCATGTCCAAACAACGCACGGTTGTCATCACAGGCGCAGGCACCGGTATCGGTGAAGCCTGCGCGCGGCTGTTTGCTTCGCGCGGCGCACGCGTGGCGCTGATCGGCAGGCGCCGCGAGCCGCTCGAACGGGTGGCGCGCGAAACCGGCGGCCTGGCGCTCGATGGCGACGCCGCCAGCGCCGCCGACTGGCAGCGCTTCATCGCCGCGATCAAGGCCGACGGTGGTGCGGTCGATGCACTGATCGCCTGCGCCGGCGGTTTCGGCATGGGCAGCGCCACCGAAACCAACGACGCCGCCTGGTCCGCCGCGATGCGCGCCAATCTCGACACGGCCTTCGTCGCCGCCCGCGCCTGCCTGCCCGATCTGATCGAACGGCGCGGCGCGATCGTGCTGGTCGCCTCGATCGCTTCGCTCGCCGCGGGGCCCGCTGTCTGCGGCTACACCACGTCGAAGCACGCGCTGATCGGTCTCACGCGCTCGCTCGCGCGCGACTACGGCCCCCACGGCGTGCGCGTCAACGCGGTTTGCCCCGGCTGGGTCCGCACGCCGATGGCCGATGCGGAAATGCAACCGTTGATGCAGCGCTACGACGAAACGCTCGACGCGGCCTACCAGCGTGTCTGCGCCGATGTGCCGTTGCGCCGTCCCGCGCACGCAGAAGAAATCGCCGGCGTATGCGAGTTTCTGGTGTCGCCCGCTGCGTCGATCGTGACGGGCGCCACCCTCGTTGCCGACGGCGGTTCCTCGATCGTCGATGTGCCGACGCTGGCGTTCGACCATATGTGAGCGAGGCCGCGAGGCCTTAGCCCATCACGACGGTCGATTCGGGCAAGGTCGCGCCGCCGTCGACCACGATGGTTTGGCCCGTGATGTACGAGGCCGCATCGGAAGCCAGAAACAGCATGGCCGCCGCGATATCCGACGGTTCGCCCAGCCGCCCGAGCGGAATCGCCTGTTCGATGCGGCGGTTGTGCGCGTCGTCGCCGAGGTTGCCCATCGCGGGCGTGCGGATCATGCCGGGCTCGACACCGTTGACCGTGATCCGGTGCGGTGCCAGTTCCAACGCTGCGGCGCGAATGAAGCCGTTCACGCCCGCCTTCGACGCCGCATAGTGCGCGAGCCCCGGATAAGCGACACGCGGCCCCGTCACCGACGAGGTCGCCAGCATCCGGCCGCCGCGTTGCCGGATGAACGCGGGCGTCGCCGCCTGCGCGAGCCAGAAGAGCGCGGCGAGATTCACGGCGAGGGTGCGCTGCAGAATCGCCGGCGTAATCGCTTCGAAGGCGGTGAGCGGGAAATACGCGGCGTTGTGCACGACCACGTCGAGCCTGCCGAAGTCCGCCTCCACATCGGCGACAAGGCGCTCGATCTGCGCGTACTCGGCCATATCCGCTTCGTACGCGCGGGCCGCGCCGCCCTGCTGCACGAGACGTAGCACTGCTTCTGAGGCCGCATCAATGCGCATATCCGCAATCGCCACCGAAGCGCCGCGCGCGGCAAACGCCTCGGCGATACCACGCCCAATGCCTTGCGCGCCGCCGGTCACCAGCACCGTCTTGCCGGCGAAATCGCGCACGCCCGTCGACTGCTGCGCGGCGCCGGTCATTGCGGATGCCGGGTCACGTTAAGCACTTGTGCAAGTGCGCCGACCGGGAAATTCGACAACGCGTCGAACTGGTTGCCCTGATAACCAAAAATCTTGCCGTCGGTCTTCTTGCGTTCGAGGTCGATCATCACCACACCGAGCGTCGGGATGATTTTCTCGCGCCACACGAACAGGTACAGATCTTTGGCGATGGCGATGTAGTGGCAACGGTCCACATCGGCGAGACCTGCTTCCACGCCCGAGAGGCATTGCCACGCATAGAAGTTGTCGTTCAGATAGACGTGTTCGTACTGTTCCGTGGCGCTATACGTGTACAGGTTGCGCATGCCGATCAGTTCGCGAGTCGGATGATGCAACGCCGCTTCTGCTCCTGCCTGAGCGCTCTGTTGCGCGATCCTGCCGTGACGGAATTGCGCTTGTACGCCGGTCAACTCCAGGCCTCGTTCGACACGCGTGAACGCATCGGTACGGGCTTCGGTTTCGTTCGGCAAGGTGCCGACCACCGCGGTGCACAAACCCTGCTTTACATCGAGCACGTAACTCGTCGCTGCCGGCCGCGAGCCGTCGCCACCACCGATGTAATCGACGAAGTAAATGCCGTCGCGCACCGAGGTGACCCGGCATTCGAATTGAGCGTTTGCCGTACGCAACGCACCGGCGGAGACGAACGTCAACGTTTCGGCGGGGCCATCGGCGAATTCAAGTTGCAACGTGCGGCCGGTGAGATCGTCGACGGGCGGGAGGATGTGGCTGTCAGGTGCGAAACCTTCGGCCAGCGCGCCGACCTGGATGAAAACGGGTTGAGATGTCATGTCTGTATCGCTCCAGTAGTTCGATGATTTGCCGCGGCTTGTCTCACATCGAGCGCCAGGCCGCGGCGCCTGTGACTACTGTACGGAGCCTGTGGGCGCGGCGGCATCGACCATAAGGATGACAACGCCCGCGGGTTTAAGCGGCACGGAGCGTCCGGAAACCTGAAGGCTTAGAGCCTTCTTTAGACGCTCCGAATGCATTAACAGGCCTCAAAGCAGCCCGAACTCACCGGCCAGTTCATCGATCAACCCACGCTGAAACGCCTTGAAGCGTTCATTCGGCTGCTGCGCGATCGCCAGATCGAGCATCGGATCAGTCACCTGCGTACGCACGTCCGCCAGCGTTTCGACAATGGCGTGCCCGCAGAACGGCACATAGGCTTCCGAATACCCGCCCTCGTGCACGATCACCAGACGCCCGCCGCAATGACGTTCCGCGGCATCACGCACGAGTTGCGTCATCGTGCGATAGCTCTCGCTGTGCAGCAGCATCCGCGCGAGCGGATCGACCGCGCTCGCGTCGAGCCCGCTCGCCACGACGATCAGATCCGGCTTGAACGCGTCGAGCGCAGGCAGCACGATGCGCTCGAACGCATATAGATAGGCGTCGTGGCCGCCGCCCGGCAACAGTGGAATATTCACGTTGGCACCCACGCCCGCGCCCGTGCCGCGCTCGTCCGCACCGCTGTAGCCCGGCGGAAAGCAGCGGTCCTGATGCAGCGAAATCGTCAGCGTGTTGGGATCGTCGTAATAGATCGACTGCGTGCCGTTGCCGTGGTGCACATCCCAGTCGATCACCGCGACGCGTTCGACGCCATGCCTCGCACGGGCCGCTTCGATCGCAATGGGAATATTGGCGAAGAGGCAGAAGCCCATCGGCTTGTCGCGCAGGCAGTGATGGCCAGGCGGCCGTGACAACGAGAATGCGTTGCTTGCCCGCTTGTCGAGCACGGTGTCGATTGCGCCAATGGCTAGCCCCGCGGAAAGTGCAGCGATCTCATAGCTGCCCTTGCCGAACGGTGCGAGGTCGCCCAGATCGCCGCCTGTCGTGTCGCTGAGCGCCTTGAAGCGGTTCAGATAATCGCGCGGATGGATGCGCAGCAAATCTTCTTCAGTGGCAAGCTCCGCACTCTGCATGTCGAGCGACGCCGCCAGCCCCGAGGTCTGGATCAGCGCCAGCAACCTGCGTTTCGAATCGGGCGATTCCGCGTAACCGCTGCTCGATGGCGGCTGCACCCAGCCGCCGACCGGAAAGAACAGCGCATGCGTGCCACCTGTATGCCAGAAGGTGCGTTCATCCGTGAAAAATGCCGTTTTGCTCATGATTTCTCTTACCTGTAGTTCACTTGCGGATTCAAATCGACCGGGTTCGACTGTACGGTCACCGACGCGCGCCCGGCACTTCGCGCCCGCTACGCTCGACACGCAGCAGGCAAACGAAAGACAACGCGCAGATCACCGCCGCGCCCTGAAACAACGTATTGAGTCCCGCGCCGGCGTCGAGGAGAAAGCCGGCGATCAGCGGGCCGATCGCGAGGCCCGCGCCGATCACGAAGTTCAGCGTGGCGATCAACCGCCCGGACGTATCGGTTTTTGCGGCTGCGGCGAGGATGAACGGCAGCACGAAGGTCCACGCGAATTTGAAGGCGAAGATCGCGGCGGCGTAGCCCGTCGAACCAGGATGCGCCGACAGACCGAGCAAAGCCGCGACGAGAATCGCGTAACCCGTCAGCAACATCGCGGCACGCGCGATCCGGTTGCCGATGAACGACGCGCACGCCGCGCCGACAATGCCCATCACGCTCGCAACCGCCAGCAGTTCGCCGGTGTGTCCAGCGTCGAGTCCAGCGAGCGACGCCGCCTTGCTCGCGAACGTCCAGACGCCGCCGATCGCCACATAGAAAGCGAGCACGCCGCCGATCACCAGCGTCGCGAGAAACCACGTGCTGCTTTTGCCGTTCATGCCGGATCCAGCCTGTCGCACCTGCTTGCCGCTGGTGCCGCCCAGTGCCGGATCGAAGCCGCGCGTAAGCGGCGATGCGATCAGCGCGAGCACGGCCAACACCACATACAGCGCGCGCAAACCGAACGCGTCGAACAGATGCGGCAGCACGAATAGTCCGAGCGCACCAGCCACCAGTTGGCCCACCACCCACAAGCCATAGACGCGGTCACGATTGCCGCTCGTTGCCGCGCTCGTCATACACAGCACCATCAGCGTGCCGCCGCCGAGCGCGGTCAGCGCGCGCAACACCAGCAACACGACGAAGCCCGGCATCAGCAGCGCCGTGGCGAGATTGCCGATGCAAAACACCGCCGTGGCGATCGCCGCGACACGGCGCGCGTCGACGCGGCCCAACCACAGGAGCGATGGCAAAGTCGCGCAACTGAACGCGCCGAGTTCGACGAAGAAATACGTGCCGATCTGCGAGGCGCTCAAGCCGAGCTGTCCGCCGAGTTGCGCGGCGACTGCCGGCGCGACCAGCAGCAACAACGGTGTGATGGCGGCAAACACCACCAGCGACAGCAGCGTGGACGTCGCGATTTCGCGCGGCGCGGCCGCGGACGGCACGGACGCAGCGGCCGTGGCAAATGAAGATGTCGAAGAAGTTTTCATGGGGCTCAGAAGTAACGGTTGCGGTTGCAACGAAGGCCGATACGCGGCCTATGAGAGGCGAATACCAGCCGGCGTTGTCGACACTGAGGCGCCACGCCGGCGGCAGGCAATCAGAACGTGTGATACATGCCGAGCATCGCGCCGAACTGCGAGGCGCCGTTGAGCGGCGGTGCGTCGTATTCATAGACCGGCTGCGAGCTTTGACTGCTGTTGCGCGAGTAGCCGAGATTCACATATGCCACCGTGCGCTTTGACAGCGCATAGGTGCCGCTCGCGATGAACAGCGTCGGATGACCGACGCTCGGCGTGCTCGACCAGGTCTGATAGACGCCGCCCGCGAGGCCGACGAAATTGTTGACCTGGTAACGCGCCCCGCCCCACGCCACGGTTTTCGACGGCGCGAGCGATCCGGTTTGCCGCTCAGCACCGCCGTACAGCGAAAGCGTCGCGATGTCCCAATGCGCGGCCAGCGTACCGATGGTCTGCTGCAATCCCGACGTATCCACATCGCCGGACGCCGTGCCTTGCGCCCGATGCAGCGCCGCGCTGATGCCGTAGCCATTGCCGCCGTATTGCGCGCCGATTTCCAGCACCCGGCCCGAGCGCGAATTGCCGGCCACGCCACCGGTTGCGGCCAATGCTTCGGCGCTGAAGCCGCCATATTCCGCGGTCTTGAACTTCACCGAGTTATCGATGAAGTTGGCCGACAGCGGCACCAGCACACCCTGCCCGCTGTACGCCGCGTACAGCAGCGGGTCGTAGAAAACCGTGCGATCGAACAGCACGCTGAACTGCCGCCCGAGCGTGACGGTGCCGAACTTGCCGGTCAAACCGACATAAGCGCCGCGAAAGAATGCGTAACCAGGCACCGTGGCCGTGCCATCGTTCACGTTGAGGCCCTGCTCAAGGCGGAAGATCGCCTGCAAGCCGCCACCCAGGTCTTCCGTGCCCGTCAAACCGATCTGCGACGGCAACACGCCGTAGTTCTGCAGGTTGACCGCGCTGTGCTGGCCGTCCGCGTTCGTGCGGTACTGAATGCCGGCGTCGATCAAACCGTACAGCGTGACACTCGATTGCGCGTGGGCGGTCGCGGCGCAGAAACCAGCCGCCACGCTCAATGCCGCCAACGTCTTTCGTCGACCGCTGCGCTGCCGTGATTCGTTTCGTTTCATCGAGAAGCTCCAAACCGTCTGATGTTTTTGTAATGTGTCCGTTGCTGCGGGCTGCATCCCTCGTCGAGTGCAACGGCAGTGTCGGTAGCGGCAATTGCGCTGAATAGACGTCCAGATGAACGGTATGGAAAACCCGCACGCGATTGCGCGGAGGCCCGGCGCGATTGACATGGGCGGCAGTGTTCAACGGCCCGGCGTACTGACGCGGCGTGGCATCCGTGGCCCGGGGCCGTTCAAATGAGGGGGGCGCAGCGCCATTTCCGCCGCTGCGTTTTTCAAAAAAGCGCCACGTATAATCGGTCGGCATGCCGCATACGCGGCCGCACGCGCCTTATCGACAAGCCGGAGGAGCCAGCGTGACAGTCACCGCGGACACAAAGCGGGTTATCGATCAGTGGGGTGAAATGCCCCCTGCCATTGCGCTCGACGACTACGCAGGCGCGCCGGTCGAACAGCGCAGCGCCGACTTCGAAGGCACGTTCTCCGGCAACGGCACTGCGGCGCGCGGCCTGAGCCTTTTTCTGCTTGACCTCTATGCGCTCGCCAACCGGACCGGCATCGGCGAATTCGAGCACGGCTTCTTCCGCCTTCTCTCGCAGCATTTACCATTCGACGCCGGCTGGACCGGCGTCACCACGCACACGGCCAACGGTCCCGTGATGCACAACAGCTTCGTCTATGGCCTGCCGGGCGAGTTCTTTACCGACTGGCAGCGCGTGCGCGACTGCGATCCGCTCGCGCTCGGCTCGATGAACCGCTACGGGCGCGCGCTGGAGGTGTCGATCGTGGCGCCCGGCATCGATCCGCGCTTTCGCAACTGGGCAATCAAATACGGACTCGCGCAACTGATGGTGGTGTCGGCGCTCGATCATCGCTTCGGGCTCGCAACTTTCCTCTCGGTGTATCGCCGCGCGCTCGACAAACCGTTCTCCGCGGCGGATGCGCAAACGCTGGAGGATGTGATTCCGCACTTAAGCGCGGCGCTGACGATCAGCCGCTCGTTTCAATTGACGCGCGAGCGCGGCGAAGGCGTCTCGACGCCGGCACGGGCGATCTGCGATGGTTACGGTGCAGTGCACCAGGCGGATAAAGCGTTCGAAACCATTCTGCGCAGCGAATGGCCGGGCTATCAGAACCAGCATCTGCCGGCGCCGCTGATCGCGCATCTGCATGCGGACACGGGCCAGCCATATATCGGCGAAACGGTAACGGTAAGTTGCTCGCCGGTGGTTGGTCTGTTTCAGCTGGAAGCGCGCCAACGCTCGCCGCTCGACCGTTTAAGTCCACGCGAACTGAGTGCGATCAAGCTGTACGGCGACGGCCTCTCACACAAGGAAGTCGCGCAGCGCATGGGGATTTCGCCCACTACCGTGCGCCACTATCTGCGCTGCGCATACAAAAAGCTCGGCATGCACGACAAAAGCCAGATTCCGTGGCTGCTCGGACTGAGGGAGAGCGCGGCTACCAACGCCCCGGCGCCCGATCAGGACGATTGAGCAACTGCTTCACTCGTCCTCTTCTTCAAGGCCGGCAAGCAGATCGTCGACCGCGCGATACACGCGCTCGACGATTTCCGGCCCGACCTTGCGCTCCAGCTCGCGATAGTGCGCTTCAAGATCCTTCGAGATTACGCGCACCAGGTCCACGCTCGTGTCCGTGAGCGACACCAGCACACGGCGCTGGTCTTCCGCGAAACGCTCTTTCGTCACCAGTTCCATGCTCTCCATGCGCGCGAGCACGCCGGCCATGCTCGGGCTCGAGATCGTGCAGATATCGGAGATGTGGCGCGGCTCCATCGGGCCGTGCTCATTGAGCGCGCGAATCACGCGCCACTGCTGTTCGGTCAGTCCGTGCGCGGTAATCAATGGGCGGAAACGCTCCATCATTTTTTCTCTGGCGCGTAGCAACAACATCGGCAGGTTGCGGTGCAAAACTCGGGTAGAAGCGGAAGCGGACATGGCGGAAGATAGGTTAAAAGCAGCCGTCGAAGCTTAAGGGAAAACCCGCGATCAGCCGACAGGCTATTGACCGTGGATGATATCAAGCGCAATACTACTAACATGTTAGTGTTTTCTCCGAGAGACAGCTGATTTATGTTTGCACTTGCCGATCACCTGCTGCATCCCGAGGGCGACGCGCTGCCTCGCGACGTGGATGCGCACACCGTTGCCGCGCTGCTCGCAAGCGGCGTAGCGTGCCGCGCGCCAGTTTCCGGCGCTGTCTATGGAACCTTGCTGAACGACCGCGCCGCGTTGGAAGCATTGGGCGATGCGGTGCATGCCGCGCCCTATAAAGCACCGCCGAAAGCGCCCGTTCTCTATCTGAAGCCGCGCAATACCTTCGCCGGTCATCGCGCCCGTGTCGTCGTGCCTGACGATGCATTAGGCGTGGAAGTCGGCGCTTCGCTGGGTATCGTGATTGGCCGCACTGCAACACGCGTCAGCGCGGCTCAGGCATTCGACTACATCGCCGGCTACACGCTGGTCGCCGACTTGAGCGTGCCGCATGCGAGCGTGTACCGGCCTTCGGTACGGTTCCGGGCGCGCGACGGCTTTTGTGTAATCGGACCTGCGGTGGTTGCAGCACGTCACGTTGCTGCGCCTGACGATCTGACGATCGAGGTTTCGCTTCCAGGACGTGAGGTTTTCACGGCGAGCACTGCGTCGTCGGTACGCAAAGTCGCGCAATTGATTGCGGAAGTAACCGATTTCATGACACTCAGCGCCGGTGACGTCATTACGCTGGGCGTGCCGCATGGCTCGCCGGTTGCTCATATCGGCGATACGGCCACGCTATCGATTGGCGGATTGCCGCCGCTCGAGGTGTCGTTTGTCGGTGCAGAAGAACAAGATGGAGAACAGCAATGATGCGCGGCCGTGTTGCGTATGCAGGAGCGATTCACGAAGCTTATCCGGACGCCAATGGCGTACGCCTCGCCGACGGCCGCGTGCGTCGCGAGGATGAAGTGGTGTGGCTCGCACCGATCGAGGTCGGCACGATCTTCGCGCTCGGCTTGAACTACGCCGAGCATGCGAAGGAATTGCAGTTCAACAAGCAGGAAGAGCCTTTGGTCTTTCTCAAAGGCCCAGGCACGGTCATCGGTCACCGTGGCTTCACGCGCCGCCCCGCCGACGTCACCTTCATGCACTACGAGTGCGAGCTGGCGGTCGTGATCGGGCAAACCGCGCAGAACGTCAAGCGCGAAAACGCCATGCAGCATGTGGCCGGCTACATGATCGCTAACGACTACGCGATCCGCGACTACCTGGAAAACTATTACCGTCCCAATCTGCGCGTGAAAAATCGCGACGGTGGCACCGTGCTGGGTCCCTGGTTCGTCGACACCGCCGATGTCGAAGACGTCACGCAACTCGAATTGCGCACGTTCGTGAACGGCACGCGGCAGCAACACGGCAACACACGCGATCTCGTCACCGATATCCCGGCGTTGATCGAATACCTGAGCAGCTTCATCACCCTCGCACCCGGCGACGTGATCCTGACCGGCACGCCCGAAGGCATCGTCAACGTCAATGCGGGCGACGAAGTAGTCTGCGAAATCGACGGCCTTGGCCGTCTCGTCAATACGATTGCATCCGACGCGGACTTCGGCCGCGCGTGATACGACGGCTTTGCATGGGATCGGAGTAAGTGCTTTGCGCCAACTCCGATCGACATAAAAGAGAAAAGGACAAGGCAATGCGAATCGAACATCTGATTAATGGCAAGGCGAGCACCGCAAAAGACTACTTCGAGACGGTTAATCCCGCGACGCAAGACGTGCTCGCTGAAGTCGCCCGCGGCGGTGCGGAAGAAGTCGATGCCGCCGTGCGCGCGGCCAAAGAAGCGTTTCCGGCATGGGCCGGCAAGCCCGCAGCGGAACGCGCAAAAATCATTCGCAAGCTCGGCGAGTTGATCGCGAAGAACGTGCCGGAAATCTCGGAGACCGAGACCAAGGACACCGGCCAGACGATCTCGCAGACGCGCAAGCAACTCGTGCCGCGCGCCGCCGACAACTTCAGCTATTTCGCGGAGATGTGCACGCGCGTCGACGGTCATACGTATCCCACCGATACGCACCTGAACTACACGCTGTTCCATCCGGTCGGCGTCTGCGCGTTGATCTCGCCGTGGAACGTACCGTTCATGACGGCAACGTGGAAAGTCGCGCCCTGCCTCGCGTTCGGCAATACCGCCGTGCTGAAGATGAGCGAACTGTCGCCGCTGACCGCCTCGATGCTCGGCAATCTCGCGCTCGAAGCCGGCATTCCAGCCGGCGTGCTGAACGTCGTGCACGGCTTCGGCAAGGACACCGGCGAACCGCTGGTGGCGCATCCGGATGTGCATGCGGTGTCGTTCACTGGTTCGACGGCAACCGGTAACCGCATCGTGCAAACGGCCGGCCTGAAGAAGTTTTCGATGGAACTGGGCGGCAAGTCGCCGTTCGTGATTTTCGACGACGCCGATTTCGAACGCGCACTCGACGCAGCCGTGTTCATGATCTTCTCGAATAACGGCGAGCGCTGCACGGCGGGTTCGCGCATTCTGGTGCAACGCTCGATTTACGCGCGCTTTGCCGAGCGTTTCGTCGAACGCGCAAAACGCCTGACCGTGGGCGACCCGCTGGCCGACAGCACGATCGTCGGCCCGATGATCAGCCAGGGGCACCTGGCCAAGGTGCGCAGCTATATCGAACTGGGTCCCAAAGAAGGCGCGACGCTCGCGTGCGGCGGACTCGACACACCCGACTTGCCCGAAGCCATGCGCAAAGGCAACTTCGTTCAGCCGACGGTGTTCGTCGACGTCGACAACCGCATGCGGATCGCGCAGGAAGAGATCTTCGGCCCGATCGCCTGCCTGATTCCGTTCGACGACGAAGCCGACGCGATCAAACTTGCCAATGACATTTCATATGGTCTCTCCAGCTACATCTGGACGGAGAGTACCGGCCGGGCCTTGCGCGTCGCCGCGGCGGTCCAGGCCGGTATGTGCTTCGTCAACAGCCAGAACGTGCGCGATCTGCGCCAGCCGTTCGGCGGCACGAAGGCATCGGGTGTGGGACGTGAAGGCGGCACGTGGAGCTATGAAGTGTTCCTCGAACCGAAGAACGTTTGCGTATCGCTCGGCTCGCATCATATTCCGCGCTGGGGCGTCTGAAACGCGGGTCATTTGCGCGCGAGAGCATCACGCTTCGCGCCACACAGAATAGGAGACCGCGATGGGCAAACTCGCGTTGGCAGCAAAAGTCACACACGTGCCGTCGTTATATCTGTCCGAACTTGACGGTCCGCATAAGGGCTGCCGTCAGCCCGCGATCGACGGCCACCATGAAATCGGCAGGCGCTGCCGCGAATTGGGTGTGGATACGATCGTCGTATTCGACGTGCATTGGCTCGTGAACAGCGAATACCACATCAATTGCGCACCCAGGTTCGAGGGCGTCTATACGAGTAACGAGCTGCCGCACTTCATCAAGAACATGCCGTACGCGTATCCCGGCAATGTCGGGCTCGGCGATCTGATTGCGGAAGTCGCCAATGAAATGGGCGTCAAGAGCCGCGCGCACAGCGAGACCACGCTCGAACTCGAGTACGGCACGCTGGTGCCGATGCGCTATATGAATAGCGACCAGCACTTCAAGACCGTATCGGTCTCCGGCTGGTGCATGTGGCACGACCTCGAAACCAGCGCGCGCTTCGGCCTCGCGGTACGCAAGGCGATTGAGGAACGTTACGACGGCACCGTGGCGATTCTGGCGAGCGGTTCGTTGAGCCACCACTTCGCCAACAACGGCACCGCCGAGCAGTTCATGCACAAGGTGTGGAGCCCGTTTCTCGAACAGATGGACCGCAAGGTGGTCGAGTTGTGGGAAGCCGGCGACTGGAAGACCTTCTGCGAGATGCTGCCGCTTTACAACGAGAAATGCTGGGGCGAAGGCGGCATGCACGACACCGCGATGCTGCTCGGCGCGCTCGGCTGGGATCGTTACGAAGGCAAGGTGGAAGTCGTCACGCCGTATTTCGGCAGTTCGGGCACCGGCCAGATCAATGCGATCTTCCCCGTGACGCCCCTGCCCGCTTAAGTCCAGAGAAAGGAGCTTGCTGTGCCACATTTGACACTCGAATACAGCGCCAATCTTGCTGGTGAAGAAAGCATTGGGCAGCTTTGCACATCGCTTGCTGCTTGCCTCGACGCACAGCGCGAGAACGAACAACGCGTGTATCCGCTCGGCGGCATCCGCGTGCGCGCCTTGCGTTCCGAGCAGTACTGCATTGCCGACGGCAGAGCCGACGCCGCCTTCCTGCACGCGAACCTGAAGATCGCCGCGGGCCGCTCGGACGCCGCTAAAAAGGCGACCGGAGATGCACTGTTTGAAGTGATCAAACAGCACTTCGCCGCTGAGTTTGAAAAACACGGCCTCGCGTTGTCGTTGGAAATCAACGAATTCAGCGAAACCGGCACGTGGAAACACAACAATTTGCACGCGCGACTAAAGGCAAATACCCGGGCCTAGTCCCTGGGCCTGGTAGCCAGATCTGGTAGCCGTGCCTCGTTGCCGCTTATAGAGAATCCATCATGCTAGACGAACAGACTATCCGCGATCTCGCGGCGCAACTCGACAACGCCGAGAAAACGCGCACCCAGCTGCGCCACTTCTCGGCCAAGTATCCCGAGATGACCGTACAGGACGGTTACGCGATTCAGCGCGAGTGGGTGAAGCTCAAACTGGCAGAGGGCCATGTGATCAAGGGCCGTAAGATCGGCCTGACCTCACGCGCAATGCAGCGTTCGTCGCAGATCGACGAACCCGACTATGCGCCGCTGCTCGACAGCATGTTCATTGAAAGCGGTCACGACATCCGCGCCGACCGCTTCATTGCACCGCGCGTGGAAGTCGAACTGGCCTTCGTATTGAGCAAGCCCTTGAAGGGTCCTGGCGTCACACTATTCGATGTGCTGGATGCCACGGCCTACGTGACTCCTGCTGTCGAGATTATCGATGCACGCATCGAACAATTCGACCGTGAGACGAAGGCGCCGCGCAAGGTCTACGACACCATCTCAGACTTCGCGGCCAATGCCGGCATCGTATTGGGGGGCCGCCCGGTGCGCCCGATGGACGTCGACCTTCGTTGGGTTGGCGCACTGCTTTACAAGAACGGTGCCGTGGAAGAAAGCGGCCTCGCCGCGGCCGTGCTGAATCACCCTGCCACTGGCGTTGCATGGCTCGCGAACAAGATTGCCCCGTATGACGAAGTTTTGAACGCGAACGACGTGATTCTGAGCGGCTCGTTCACGAGCCCGATCCCTGCGCGAGCGGGCGACACGTTCCACGTCGACTATGGTCCGCTGGGCGGTATTGGTTTGAATTTCATTTGAGTGTGCCGACATGTCTCTACCGAAAAACACCTTTAAGCACGCGCTAGCTGAGGGCAAACCGCAATTCGGTTTATGGGCGGCGCTTGCCGACGCGTACGTGACCGAGTTGTTGGCCACAGCCGGTTTCGACTGGCTATTGATCGACAACGAGCATGCGCCGAACGACGTGCGCAGCACACTGGCGCAATTGCAGGCCGTGGCTGCATACGCATCGCATCCGGTGGTGCGTCCGGTACGAAGCGATAGCGCGTTGATCAAGCAATTGCTCGATATAGGCGCACAGACGTTGTTGCTGCCGATGATCGATACAGCGGAACAAGCCGCGGACGCCGTTGCGGCGACGCGTTATCCGCCGCAGGGGATTCGCGGCGTGGGGAGTGCGTTGGCGCGGGCATCGCGGTGGAACCGGATACCGGACTACCTGCACACTGCGGCAGATGAGTTGTGTGTGCTGGTGCAGGTAGAAACCGTGCAGGGAATGGAAAACCTGCCGGCAATTGAAAAAGTAGAAGGCGTTGATGGCGTGTTCTTTGGCCCGGCGGATTTGAGTGCGTCGATGGGTTTGCTCGGGAAGCCGGGCGACGTGAGCGTACGCGAGGCGATTTGCAGAGGTATCAGGACGGTGCGGGATGCGGGCAAGGCGGCTGGCGTCCTGGCTCCGGACTCAGGAATTGCCGCCGAGTACCTGGCGGCCGGCGCGACGTTTGTGGCGGTGGGAACGGACACAGGATTGTTGAGCCGGGCGGCCGCGGATTTGGCGGCCTCGTATAAAAAGACTGCGGCAGCGGCAACTTCGGCGAAGGGCGGGTACTAACGTAACCCGTGAATCCCATGGGCATGGGCATGGGCTTTGGGCTTTGGGCTTTGGGCTTTGGGCTTTGGGCTTTGGGCCTTGCCTGATTTCGTTGCGTGGCGCGGTTTGGTTTGTGTACCGAGGCGATGCGACGGAACCTCTACGCCGAGAGGACCCAGAGGGCGAAGACACACCGGATGGTTTTATGAAGTACTCTTCGGCGCGCGCAGCGCCGCCGGAAGTATGACGCCCTTGTCACTAATGCCGAATGTGAGAGAACACAGATTCCAGATGCACCACTACCCGCTGCGAGCCGGGAGACCCGCTTAGCAGGATTGGTTTGAGCCGCTTTCTTTTGCCTACTTTTCTTTGCGGCAGGCAAAGAAAAGTAGGTGCCTGCCCCGCACAGGGGCGACGCTAATGGACCACTAACAATTCAAGGAAAGGCCAAAAAGCCAGATCAAGAAAAAGCCCAACACCACAGGCATGCAGACGACCAAGCGCCGCGCAGGCAAAAAAAAACCCAAAATCAATCCCCCGCCGGCCAAGGCAACCCCACCGCCGCCCAATCCAACTCCACCCCAACAACAGACCTTTCACTAGCAACCTGCACAGCCAACGTAACAGCAACACAAGGCCGCCCACTGGCCAAAGAAAGATAAGGATTACTAGCCACAGCCACCCCGGGCAACAAAACAGCATTCCGAAAATAAGGCCGATGATCCCATCTCGCATCGCGAGGATTCGCCACAGGATGCAGCGAAGCCGTTTCGCTACTCCAGGCCGGCCCCGGCACCTCATGCCCAATCTGCCGCCCCGAATCATCCAGAATAAAGCAACTGATACAGCGATCGAACGTAGCCAACAAAGCAAACGCCTGATCCATGAACACACCCGCCAGCAGCTCATCGGCAGCCAGCCTCAAGGCAACCCGATAAGGCTCCACCTCCGACTCGAACAACGCATGCTGATGCGCCCTCCCTTGGGCAATCACATCGAAAGCATCGTCGATCCGCCGATGCACCGACTCCGGCGGCGCAATCTCCGCAGCCGGCCGCCCGAGCAGATACCCCTGCGCGAAATCCACATTCGACTCAACAGCCAGAATCAATTCCTCAGTGGTCTCCACGCCCTCCACGACAACCAGCATCCCCGCCTGATGCAACAGCGAAACGAGCTTCGGCAAGATCGGCTGCTCGGTGCCGTGACTGGTCGCGCGAATCAGCTCGCCGTCGAGCTTCACAAGATCCGGCCGGATCCGCAACAGCCGGTCGAGGTTCGATTGACCCGCGCCGAAATCGTCGACGGCGATCAGAAAGCCGTGCTCGCGGTACAAAGCCGCCGCGCGCGACATGTCGTCGACGCTGCCGCCATGCGATTCGAGAATCTCGAGAATCACCTGCCCAGGTTCGAGCCCCACTGCCCGCACGATCATCGCGAGCTGATCCGCATAGCCTTCGGCGACAAAGGTGGCTGGCAGGATATTGAGGAACAGCCACGCGTCGCCGGGCAGCGACTTGCGCGCATTGGCCAGATGCACGGCATGACTGGCGCGATCAAGCGCGCCTTCGTCGCTGGACGGCTTCGGCGCGAACAACACCACGGGCGGCACCAACGTGCCGTCGTCCTGCTCGCCGCGCAACAGAGCCTCGAACCCCACCTGCTTCTGATGCGACAAACTGTATAGCGGCTGAAAGTGCGAGGTCAGGTAATAGTCCTCCCAGCGATGCCGCCGCGCGGCCGCCCCGCCTTCCGCGTGCCCGGCATCGGAGAGCATTTGCAGCGCCTCGCGCGGCAACGCGCGTTCGGCGCACACGCGGTTTCTGCCCGAATGCTTGGCGCGCAGCAAGGCTTCATCGGCGCGGTCGAGCAACACCATGATGCTTTCGCCGCTCCGGTGTTCGGCCACGCCGAAGCTCGCGGTCAGATAGCCGTCCGGCCGCTCGATCCCGGCAATCGCGCCGCGCAGGCGCTCGGCCAGCGCCAGTGCGCCGGCCAGGCCGTCGCGCAGCAGCACCGCGAACTCCTCGCCGCCGATCCGGCTCACGCTGTCGTCCGCGGAAGTCTCCTCCATCAGCACCTGGGCGACCCGGTATAGCGCATGGTCGCCGATCGCGTGGCCAAAGCGGTCGTTCAGCGATTTGAAACTGTCGATGTCGAGAAAAATCGCACTGACTCGCGCATCGGACGTCATGGTTTCGAGGCGGCGCTCGGCCTGCTGGACAAACGCGCGGCGGTTTTGCAGGCCGGTCAGCGGGTCGGTTGCGGCGAGCTGCGCCAGTTGGCTCTCGAGCAGAAAGTGGTTGCGCCGGAACCGGTAAAACCCGAAGTGAAACACCGCGGAAGTCGGTACGCCGATCGCCACAATCCACATCCACACGACCACGTCGACGTCGTGTCCGTGCGGCTCGCCAAACAGTAAGGCTAGCGCCGCCGCATAGAAGAGCGCGCTGCCGGCAAAGAAATGCAGCGGCGTGAGCCATAGCGGCGCGGCGCAGATCGGGATCACCACCATCGCCGGCAGTACCCACAGCAACGGTTGTTCGACGCCGGAGACGTTCAGCGCAAGACCGGCCACCAGCACCAGCGAGTACGCGACACCGATTGCGCCGAACATCCAGATCGAACCGGCGCGTGGAATCGCCATCACCAGCAGGGCAAGCACCAGCGCACAGGCGAGCCGGTAGGCAAGCGGCGTCGCCGGGCCGGCGACCATGTTGCGCGCCCCCACGAAACACAGGAACGCGACAACAGTAAACGCCATCGTCACGGTCGAAAGTGGGCGCTGGTGGTCCAGCGAGCGTCTATGAAAACGATCGCGCAAACCCGAATCGGACAGTTGCTTCGTTGAGGTGGAAAGCATATTGATAGATATCAGGCTGGCTCCGGTTACTCG
This sequence comes from Paraburkholderia polaris, assembly GCF_012927345.1. Taxonomy (GTDB): domain Bacteria; phylum Pseudomonadota; class Gammaproteobacteria; order Burkholderiales; family Burkholderiaceae; genus Paraburkholderia; species Paraburkholderia polaris. The sequence goes on along the minus strand of NZ_JABBGJ010000030.1, from coordinate 15,969 downwards.
GCCAATGTATAACGGCAACCGTCTGACAAATATTTATGCCCCGCCCGCAAATAGAATTGCGCGCCGTTCGGTAAGGGTTACGCGGCCATCACGCGATCGCGTCCCGAGGCCTTGGCGGCATACAACGCGCCGTCGGCACGCGCCATCAACTGGGCAAGCGACTCGTCGCGCCGATGCTGGTCCACCCCGACGCTGAAGGTGTAATTCAGTCCGCGCGGCAACTCCGCCGGCGCGGCCGACGCGAGCCGGACCCGCAGGCGATCCATCAATCGCACCGCTTCGGCACTGGTCGTTGCCGGGCACAGCACGCCGAACTCCTCGCCGCCCAGCCGCCCGAACACGTCGCCGACCCGCAGGTTGCCGCTGACGAACGCCGCAAAATGGCTCAGCACCTGGTCGCCGACGGCGTGGCCGTAGCGGTCGTTGACCGCTTTAAACGAATCGATGTCGATGATTGCCATCGCCACCGGCGAGCGGGCACGCAGCGACGCCTCCAGCAGCGCGTCGCCGGTCGTGAGAAAGGCCCGGCGCGATAACACGCCCGTCAGATCGTCGACATTGGCAAGCCGCTCGAGCCGCTCGGCGAGGCGATCGTGCGCCAGCATCACAACCCCGATCGAAAGACAGGGCGGCGCGAGGATACCGAGTGCGAGAAAGGCGACATTGCCCGGCGTCACCTGCAGCAAGTTGGACTGCAGCAGCATGCCGAAGCCGTACATGACGCCACGCGAGGCATGCCCCACGCATAGCAGCACCGACGCTGCCGCGAGAAAGTAGTAGCAGTAGCGCGGCCGGTGCGAGGGACGGTCGCGCAGCATCATGACGGCAAGCATCGCGTAGAGGGCCGCGTGATACGCCGACGCCACGCTCACGCGCGCGTTGAAGTCGGGCGCGGCAAAGGTCCAGTAAGTCATGCCGATCAACACCGCAACCGCGCCGGCGTAGGCCGCCCACGGCCGCGTGCGGCGGCCCAGAAAACGGTAGCAACCTTCAACCACCAGCAGCAGCGAGACGGCCAGCAGCTCGTTGGCGGCCACGACAGTCAGCCAGCGCGACGCGTGTCCTTGCGAAGCGAAAGCAAGAAGCGCCACGATCGCGACCGTATTGGCCGAGATCCAGTAGCCGACACCGGGTATCGCCGCACGCCATAGCGAGCCGAGCACGGCGATCCCCATGGCGCCCGACAAAACCGTGACAGCCAGAATAGTGAGTGGATTGAGCATTGTTGTCTTGAGTGAGCGGCATCGCTATAGCGCGCCACGTTCCTGCTGTCTGCGCTCCTTGCGCCGTTGCCCGCACAGCAGGGCGGCGCAAGTTCGTAAGCTTACCGGCCCTGATGAAAGTTGAGGGCACAACGACTCTGCAAAAGTCTGCAGCCTCCCCCGGAAGGCGAATGCTTATCGCATCCACGCAATGTCAAAGCGTTGTATTTGCCACGCAACGAAGCGCTAAAACAACGGCGAAATCGACCGCTAATGGAAGTTATGAGGACGATCACGAACACTTTCGCAAGGCATCCGCAGCAGGGACGCGCGAAAGGCGATTCAGGCAACAACAATTAGTGATTGATATACATCTACCGCAACCATTTGCGCATATAACTCAGACGAATGTAAAGTGGCTAAAAGTTAATGTCTTAAGTAGACTCCTGCGAAGTGTGGCAAACAGACTAGACAATTCGGTAAAAGTAACCTCGGACGCGTGCAACGCGCGGCTTTTCGTAACACGTTCATTTGCATTCGACCGTCGGCACCCGTTTTACACGCGGCTGAAGCAACGGCCATTTCCCGGAAAATATGGTCCCAATTCTCGATTACCTGCTGGAACGCCAGATCTCGCCACAATGGCGCGGCATGCTGACTGCCTTGGCAACAGAGTTCGAAGCCCAGATCGGTCGCGACGAACTGCGCCAACTGATGTACCGCGTCGGCTGCCGGTTTGCCGCGGCGCATCAATTGCCCGCTTGCGGGTCGACGGCGGAACTCGCTCAGGCGTTGAATCTGGTCTGGCATGAAATGGATTGGGGCTACGTCGAGTTGTCCGACGAAGCAGAATCTTTGCGCATCGTTCATTACTGCGCGCCGCTGCAGGCGTTCGGCGACACGGCGCTCGCATGGACGCCGGCGTTTCTCGAAGCCGTCTATCAGACCTGGTTGAGCGCATTGGGCGCGCAGGGCCTGTCGGTCGCGCAAACGAGCGAGTACGGCACGGATACTGCGATCGAATTCCGGCTGGGCCGGCATCCTGTCTGAGCGGCGCACCGGGAGGGCGGACCCGATGAGCGGACCGCGACGTTGAAATCAGGTGTGAGCCGGCAATACCGGCTCGAGGCCGATAGCGAGTCGTCAAGCAACAGGCAGTAGAGGAACGCGCCAGACCGGTGCGCATGAAGTGGCAGCACCAGCATTCTGGCGCCGCGAGCAAGTGGGTGGGATCGGGGCAAGGCAAGTCATGAACAAGACGGCGGCACTATGAGCTCATCGAGCGACATCGAAAAACTATTCGATCATTTTGGGGGCGACGCCAATGCGTACCAGGAAATCGGCCGCGAAAACGAAGCGCGTTCGGCGCGCACACGTTGGCCGTTGCTGGTGACGCTGGATCTGACCCAGCCGGCGATTCCCGCGATCGGGCAACGCCGCGAAGTTGCCAGTCAGGCGTCGGCGCAAGACGCGGCGGCAGCCGTCGATCGTCAGGACACGACGCCTAAAGATGCGACCTCGGTGACGCGCGCGAAGGCGCCGCTGTTCACCCGCTCGCATCGGCGGGACATTCCGCCCGTCGTCGTCCCCGCTCAGCCTGCCGCTCCGAGCGGCGCTTCGCGTTTCGGCGCACTCGAAACGAACGCTGACGCCGCGGCGCAAGCAACGCAAGCGACACAAGCAGCGCCAGCCGCAGCGCGGATCGACGCAGTGCCCCCGGTAGCCACGCAGGCTGCGCCTGCCGTCGCGCCGCCACACGTCTCTCCGGTCGCCGCGCAAGTTGCCACTTCACCGATTCCTCCGGCCATGCCGCCTGCCAGTATTCCGCCGGCAGCCCTGTTCCGCACGCCGGCCATGCCTGTCACGCAACCCATGGCGGGCTTACCAGCAACCGCGCTGACACCGCGCGCCGAGATCCCCGCCCTCACACCACGCGCCACCGCCACCGCACCCGCGCCGACGTGGGCGCCCGCACCCGCTCCCGTTCCCGCTGCCCCGGCACGGACGCCAGCGTCATCGGCTCAAGCTCATACTCAAGCTCACGCTCCAGCATGGGCGCCAGCACCGGCACCCGCCCACACCTACACGACTGGGCCCGCAGCGCCGAAGCCCCCTGCTTCGATCCTCGGCAAACTGTTCGCCCCGGAACCCGCACTCGCGCCGCCGCAACCCGCCGCGCCCGCAAGCGAATCGGCGCCGCTGCAGTCGGTCTTCGACCGTCTGCGCGGCACACCCGCCCAAACGGCCGCCGCGCCGGCCAGCGCACCCCGAGCCGGCGTACCCCGTGTCGCCACGCCCGCCGGCTCCAACTCGTGGCTGGTCAACGGCCCTCGTCGCTCATGAAAGTCATTGCGGTCGTGTCCGCCAAAGGCGGGGTCGGTAAAACCACCCTCGCCGCCAATCTCGCCTCCGTGCTGGCCGCCAGCGGCCGGCGCGTGATCGCCCTCGACCTCGACCCGCAAAACGCGCTCCGTCTGCATTTCGGCGTGCCGCTCGACAGCATCGACGGTTTGTCGCGCGCGACGTTGACGGGCGATCCGTGGCAATCGGTCATGTTCGACGGCGTAGACGGCGTGACCGTGCTGCCCTATGGCGCGGTGCTCGAAGACGACCGCCGCCGCTTCGAAGCGTATATCGACCATGAACCGGGATGGCTCGCGCAGTCGCTGCAAACACTGCGGCTCGATGCATCCGACATCGTCATCATCGATACACCGCCGGGGTCTTCTGTGTACGTACGCACTGCGTTGTGCGCGGCCACCTTCGCGCTGAACGTGGTGCTCGCCGACGCTGCCTCTTACGCAGCCATTCCGCTGATGGAGCGGCTGATCGAAACCTACGCGGCGCCGCGCCCCGAGTTCGGGGGCGTTGGCTACGTGACCAACCAGATCGACCAGTCGCGCCAGTTGACCAAAGACGTCCTCAAGGTCTTGCGCCAGATGCTCGGCGACAAGCTCTTCCCGGGCGTGATCCATCTGGACGAAGGCGTGAGCGAAGCGCTCGCGTGCGACACCACGCTGATTCACTACGATCCACTCTGCCAGGCAGCCGCCGATTTTCGCTCGTGCGGCAACTGGCTGATGGCGGCGGTCGATGCGATCGCCGTCTCGCCGAGGAGCGTCGCATGAGTACGTCTTCTTCGCAGGGCCTCGAGGGCGCCGAGCCGTCGCGGCTCGAACGCTTCGTCGACGCACGGTTCTGGAACAGCCGGATCGTGACGGGTCTGGTTACGCTGTTCGCGCTGGTGATGCTGTACTTCGTGTTCACGGTGCCGCTCGCGTTTTACGAGCAACTGACCTTCGCGACCTGCTGCTTCATCACCGCCCTGTGGTTCCGCCGCCTGCCTGGCCGTTACGCGACGATGGTGATGATCATGCTCTCGGTGGTCACTTCGGGCCGCTATATGTACTGGCGGCTCACTTCGACCACTTACTGGGAACATCCGCTCGACGCCGCCTGGGGCCTGTTGCTGGTCTCGGCCGAAGTCTATTCGACCATCGTGCTGCTGCTCGGCTACTTCCAGACGGCCTGGCCGCTCAAGCGCACGCCGATGCCGTTGCCCGCTTCGCGCGACCTGTGGCCGACCGTCGACGTGTTCATCCCGACCTACAACGAGCCGCTCTCGGTGGTGAAACCGACCATCTACGCCGCGCTCGCGCTCGACTATCCGGCCGACAAGATTTCGATCCACGTGCTCGACGACGGGCGCCGTCCCGAGTTCAAGGCGTTCTGCGAGGAAGTCGGCGTCACCTGGACGATCCGCACCCACAACCGCCACGCGAAGGCCGGCAATATCAATGAGGCCCTGAAGATCACCCAGGGTGAATACCTGGCGATCTTCGACTGCGATCACATCCCCACCCGCTCGTTCCTGCAGATCGGCCTCGGCTGGTTCCTGCGCGACAAGCTGCTGTCGATGCTGCAAACGCCGCACCACTTCTTCTCCGCCGATCCGTTCGAACGCAATCTCGGCACCTTCCGCAAGGTGCCGAACGAAGGCGAACTGTTTTACGGCCTCGTGCAGGACGGCAACGATCTGTGGAACGCGACCTTCTTCTGCGGCTCTTGCGCGATCCTGCGCCGGACCATGGTCGAAGAGATCGGCGGCATCGCCGTGGAAACGGTCACCGAAGACGCGCACACCGCGTTGAAGCTGCACCGCCTCGGCTACACCACCGCGTATCTGGCGATTCCGCAGGCGGCGGGTCTCGCTACCGAAAGTCTCTCCGGCCACATCGGCCAGCGGATTCGCTGGGCGCGCGGCATGACGCAGATTTTCCGGATCGACAATCCGCTGACCGGCAAGGGCCTGAAAATCGGCCAGCGGCTCTGTTATCTGAACGCGATGATGCACTTCTTCTACGGCATCCCGCGTCTGGTGTTCCTGACCGCGCCGCTGTCGTATCTGTTCTTCGGCGCGCACGTGATCGAAGCCGCCGCCAGCACGATCGCGATCTACGCACTGCCGCACATGATGCATGCGAGCATCACCAACTCGCGGATGCAGCGCTCATTCCGCCACTCGTTCTGGGCCGAAGTGTACGAATCGGTGCTGGCGTCGTACATCACCGCGCCTACGCTGCTTGCGCTGATCAACCCGAAGCTCGGCAAGTTCAACGTGACGGCCAAGGGCGGCCAGATCGAGAAGAACTACTTCGACTGGGCGATCTCGCGGCCGTATCTGTTCCTGCTGTTGTTGAACCTGATCGGCTTTGTCGTCGGGATCGTGCATATCTATCTGAACTGGCACATCCGCAGTGTGGTGAACACGACCATCCTGAACCTCGGCTGGACCACCTACAACATGCTGATTCTCGGCGCGAGCGTGGCTGCGGCGAGCGAGCGCCGGCAGATTCGCGCGGTGCACCGTGTGGCGATGCAGATGCCCGTCATGCTGAAGTTCTCGACCGGCCGCACGCTCGCCTGCGAAACCATCGACTACTCGGAAGGCGGCGTCGGCGTGGCGCTGCCGGCCAAAATCGAAGTGCCGATGCACGAACGCGTGACCGTGTCGCTATTTCGCGGCGACGAGGAATTCGCCTTCCCTGCCACCGTTGGCTTCACGGAGCCGGGCCGAGTGGGCCTGCGCTTCTCCGCGATGACGCGAGAGCAGGAATACGAGTTCGTCAAGACCACCTTCGCGCGCGCCGACGCGTGGACCGGCTGGGCCGAGGGGCGTCTGCAGGACACGCCGTTGCGCGGTCTGTCGCATGTGCTGACGGTCGGCGCGCGCGGCATTGGGGGTCTTTTCGAGCACCTTTATGCCGACCTTCGAAGCTCGATGAAAAGCCGTCCGGTGGACGTCAAGAAGCTAAAAACCAAAGACTGATCTATGGGCAACAGGATGGCGAAGTCAAACGTCGAACGCTCGAATCACGAGCGCAGTGGGATGGAACCGGAGACGCGTCTGTTTAGACGCCCCCGCTCGCAGCGGCTGATGCGCGGCGTCGCCTGCTGGCTCGCGTTGCAGACCGCGTTGGCGGCGCCGCTGGCTTCGGCGGCCGAAGTGGCCGCGGCGGCCATGAGCGGCGCGAGCGCATCACAAGCCGGGCAGGCGGCAGCGGCCCAGGGCGCGCCGGCTGCGCGCGTCGCCACCGGCGTGGGGAGTGTGCCCGCGCCGAGCGCGGCCGTCCCCTACGATCCGAACACCATCGCGCAAGCCCAGTTGGCCACACCCACGCCGGCGCTCGCCCCGTCGTCGGTGAAAGCCCTGGGTATCAGAACGCCGACCACCGCCGAACCGGGCACGCTGGTGCCGGGCGGCCGCCGTCAGACGCTTACCTTCGCCGACCTTGGCGCGCACGATCCGCTGCAACTGCGCGGCACCGACGGCCAGAACGGCGTCGCGTTTTCCGTGCGCAGCGACGAAGTGGTGACGGGCGCGATCCTGCATCTGGTCTATAGCTACTCGCCCGCGCTGCTCGCGAATATTTCCCAGCTGAAAGTGCTGGTGAACGGCGAAGTCGCCGCGACGCTGCCCGTGCCGCGCGAACAGGCCGGCATGCTGGTGGCCCGCGACGTCTCGATCGATCCGCGCTTCATCACCGAATTCAACCACCTGAACGTGCAGTTGATCGGTCACTACACGACGAGCTGCGAAGACCCGGCGAATTCTTCGCTGTGGGCCACCGTCAGCAATGCGAGTTCGCTCGATCTGACCTATGCGTCGCTCGCCAGCAAGCCGGACCTGGCGGCATTGCCGCAGCCGTTCTTCGACCGCCGCGACGTGCGCCGTCTCGAGTTGCCGTTCGTGTTCCCGCAAAAACCCGGCGCCGCTACGCTCGAAGCCGGCGGCATCGTCGCGTCATGGTTCGGCGCGCTCGCAGGCTATCGCGGCGCAGTATTTCCCGCACAACTGGATAACGCACCGCTGTCGGGTAACGCGGTGGTATTCGCGACCGACGACCAACGTCCGGCCGGCGTGACGATTCCGGCGATTTCCGGCCCGACTATCGCCGTGGTCGATCGTGAAGCGCCGGCACGCGGCAAGCTGCTGCTCGTGCTCGGCCGCACTGAAGCCGAACTGAAAACCGCCGCCAAAGCACTCGGCATCGGCCAGAACACGCTGACCGGCCCGAGCGCGACGATCACGCAGTTGAACGAACTCGCGCCGCGTGCGCCGTACGACGCGCCAAACTGGCTGCCCACTAACCGCCCCGTGCGTTTCGGCGAACTCGCCGACGCGCGCGACCTGACCGTGTCCGGCTACGACGCCGACGCCGTGCGCGTGAATCTGCGCGTCCCGCCCGATCTGTTCATGTGGCACACCAAGGGCGCGCCGATCGATCTGCGCTATCGCTACACAGTGCGTCCGCTGCGGGACCGTTCGTCGCTGAACGTCGGTGTCAATGACGGCTTCGTGCAGGCGCTGCCGATTCCGGCCGAGTCGGCCTCCATATTCGAGCTGAGCCATTACTTCGCGCGCGTGTTGCCGGACAAGACCGCCGAAGCGCGTCGCACAGTCTATATTCCGCCACTGCTACTGACGCCGCGCGCGCAAGTGCGCCTGCATTTCTATTACGACATTCCGAACACCGGCGAATGTCACGGCCGTCTGCTGGAAAACGTGGTCGGCGCAATCGATCCGAACTCGACCATCGACCTGTCGTCGTTCCCGCATTACATGGCGCTGCCCGATCTGGCGGCATTCGCCAACAGCGGTTTCCCGTTCACGCGGATGGCCGACCTCTCCGAGACCGCGGTGATTCTGCCGAACGAGGCCGATTCGAGCGACTACAGCCTGTACCTGCTGACCATGGGCCGCATGGGCGCATCGACGGGTTACCCGGTGAATGGCGTCACCGTCGGCACGCCCGACGACGTCGACAAGTACGCCAACAAGGACCTGCTGATTTTCGGCGCACCCGGCCGTCAACCGCTGCTGCAGCGCTGGGCCAAGTCGATGCCGTTCTCCAGCGACGGCGATTCGCGCACGTTCGCGCTCTCAGACATTGTCTTCAAGCTCGAGGATTGGTGGCATGGCGAGCGCGGTGTCGAACGCTCGCCGGCGCGTGCCGACCTGACGCTCGTGAGTTCGAACGGCGATGCGCTGCTGACCGGTTTTGAATCGCCGCTGCAGAAGAACCGCAGCGCCGTCGCGCTGGTGAGCGCAGCCGGCCAGTCGGACGCCGATCTGTCCACCGCCCTGCTCGACGCCGACGTGCTGCCGGAGATTCAAGGCGCGATGGCCGTGATCCACGGCCGCACCGTCACCATCACGTCGAACGGCGAAGCGTACTATGTCGGCCGTTTGTCGCCGCAAGAGTATCTGCGCTGGGCGCTGTCGTCGCATCCGCTGTTGCTGATGCTGGGCGGTGTGCTCGCCGCGCTGATCATCGCGGGCCTGTTCTACCGGACGCTGCGCTCGATCGCCGCGCGCCGCCTAAGGGACTGATAGGACTGATATGCGGGTTGGAATCAATAAGACACGCGTGGCGCTGACGCTCGGGCTTGGCTTGGGCCTTGTCCTCGCTGCGGCCACGAGTTTTGCGAGTTTCACCAAGGTGGCCCAGACCACTTCGACGCCAGGTCAGGCGGGTCCGTGCAACAACGACTGGCCGGCGTACCGCACGTTCGTCGAACACTTCGTGCAGGCCGATGGCCGCGTGATCGACTACTCGTCACCCCAGCTGAAAACCACCTCGGAAGGCCAGTCATATGGCCTGTTCTTCGCGCTGGTCGCGAACGACCGCGCGACTTTCGACCGGTTGCTCAACTGGACCCGCACGAATCTCGCGGGCAATCAGTTCGACCCGCAAAACGTGCGGCTGCCGTCATGGCTATGGGGTAAGAAACCGGACGGCTCGTTCGGCGTACTCGATCAAAATTCCGCGTCCGACTCCGACCTGTGGATCGCCTACGATCTGCTGCAGGCCGGCCGCCTCTGGCATGAGGCAGGTTATACGCAACTCGGTCAGGCGCTCGCCGCACAGATCGCTCGCCAGGAAATGACCACGCTGCCGGGCGTCGGCCCGATGCTGCTGCCCGGATCGCAGGGCTTCAAGGAGGGTGGCGTGACGCGCCTGAATCCGAGCTATCTGCCCTTGCCGGTGCTGCGCGCACTTGCTCACGAGGTACCGAACGGTCCGTGGGCCAAGCTCGCCGACAGCGCCTACAAGCTGATCAAGACCACTGCGCCGCTAGGCTTCGCGCCCGATTGGGCGGCGTGGCAGAACGGCCAGTTCGTGGTCGACTCGAAAGAAGGCGACACGGGCAGTTATGACGCGATCCGGGTCTACCTGTGGGCCGGCCTCGCCTCGCCCGCCGATCCGCTCGCCAAACCCTGGCTCGCGGCGCTCGGCGGCATGCGCGCGAAGGTGGCGCAAACCGGCATCCCACCCGAGAAGGTTTCGTCGACCACCGGCACGGCAAGCGGCGAAGGACCGTTGAGCTACTGGGGCGCGCTCGCGCCGTACTTCAAGGCACTCGGCGACGAGCGCGGCCTCGGTCTCGCGCGCACCCATCTCGCCGTGCTCGACACCAGCGTGCCGGGCCGCGAACCTGTCTATTACGATCGTGTGCTGGGCTTGTTCGGCACCGGATTTATCGACGGCCGCTATCGTTTCGACGAAGCCGGCCGTCTCGTGCCGAGTTGGAGAAATGCATGCGACTGAGCGCCCTCGCGTTTTCATTGCGGTTCGCGCTGAGCCTCACGGCCGTCTGCTGCGTGGCGATGGCTTCGCCTGACGCGTTGGCGCAGGAGTCGAAGGATCCGCTGAACGTGCTGATCGATCAGGGCAAGTACTGGCAATCGCATCACCGCGGCGACCTCGCCGAGCAGGCGTGGCAGAAGGTGTTGCGCATCGACCCGAAACAGCCCGATGCGCTCTTCGGCATGGGCATGGTGCTCGCCGACCGCAAGGACGGCGCGGGCGCGCAGCAATATCTGGCGCGCCTGAAAGCGGTCGCGCCGAACTATCCGAATCTCGACGAACTGGGTCGGCGTCTTGGCGAATCGAGCCTGCGCGACCAGAGCGTCAATGACGCGCGGCGGCTTGCGCAAAGCGGCCAAAGCGCGAGTGCGGTCGAGGAGTATCAGCGCGCGTTGAACGGCAAGCCGGCCACGCCAGCACTGCAGCTCGAATATTACCAGGCGCTGTCGGCCACACCGCAAGGCTGGGACCAGGCACGCCGCGGCCTCGAACAACTCGCGCGCGACAATCCCGACGACCCGCGCTACGCCCTCGCTTATGCACAGCATCTGACGTATCGCGATGTGACACGACGCGACGGTATCGCGCGGCTGCAGAAACTCGCCGGCGACAGCACCGTCGGCGCGTCGGCGAAGAAGAGCTGGCGGCAGGCACTGTTATGGCTCGACGCACGGCCTTCCGATGCCGCGATGTACGAAGCCTATCTGCAAGGCGCACCCGACGACGCCGCGGTCAAGGCGCGCTTCGAGTCGATGGTTCAGCAGGACAAGGCGGCCCGCGATCGCGCCCAGGAAAATGCCGCCGTCGACGCCCGCGGCCGCACCATCGCCGACGGTTTCGCCGCGCTCGATCGTGGCGACCTCGGCACGGCACGCGCGAAGTTTTCGTCAGTACTGGCGAATAGTCCGAACGACACCGACGCGCTCGGCGGCATGGGGATCGCCGCGTTGAAGCAGGAAAAATTCGCCGAAGCCCGCAACTATCTCGAACGTGCGTCGCGCAGCGGCAATCCGGCGCGCTGGAAAACCGCGCTCGATAGCGCGACCTACTGGACCTATACCAGCGACGCGATCGGCGCGCGCAGCAATGGCGAGTTCGCGAAGGCGAAGTCGCTGTTCGAACGCGCGATCGCACTGAATCCGTCCGACGTCACCGCGCAGGTGCTGCTTGGCGAAATGCTGCTGTCGAACGGCGACCCGGTCGGCGCGGAGCAGGCCTACCGGATGGCATTGCGCCGCCAGGCCGACAATCCCGATGCGATTCGCGGCCTCGTCGGCGCGCTTGCCGCGCAAGGCCGCGGCGACGAAGCGCTGCAATTCGCCAATCAGTTGAACAGCGAACAACAGTCGAAGGCCGGCGGCATCAACCGTCTGCGCGGCGAAGCGCAGGCAGCGCAGGCGCGCGCAGCCGAAGCGCGCGGCGATCTCGGCAGCGCGCGCAGCCTGTTCGAAGATGCGCTGCTGAACACCCCCGACGATCCCTGGCTGCGTCTGGACCTCGCGCGCATTTACGTGCGCCAGGGCGCGGTTGCGAATGCCCGCAGCATGATGGACGGCCTGCTCGCCGCGCATCCCGACATGACCGACGCGCTGTATGCGAGCGCGTTGCTGTCGGCGGAAACGCAGGACTGGGCAGCCGGTCTCGCGCAACTCGAACGGATTCCGGTCGCACAACGCACCGACGCGATGACGACCTTGCAGCACCGCTTGTGGGTGCATCAGCAGGCCGACCTCGCGACGCGGATGGCGCGCAACGGCCAGTCGCAACAAGCGCTGGCGACGTTGTACGCGGCCGAACCGATTGCGGGCAACAGCCCCGAACTGATCGGCGTAATCGCCACCGCGTATCAGCAGGCCGGCGACCCGAATCGCGCGTTGAGCCTCGTACGTAGCGCGATGAACGCCGCGCCCGGCAACACCGATTTATTGCTGCAATACGCGGGCATTCTGTCCGCCACGCAGCAGGAAGCCGAACTCGGCATGGTGATGCGGCGGCTCGCGTCGATGCAATTGACGCCGCAGCAGCGCACGGATTTTGGCAATCTGAATCTGGGTATCGTCATCAAGCAATGCGACGCGGTGCGTCAGCGCGGCGACCTTGCCAGCGCCTACGACGTGATCGCCCCGTGGCTTGCGGCGATGCCTGACAATCCCGATCTGCAAGCCGCCCTCGGCCGCCTCTACTCGAGCGCCGGCGACGACCGCAACGCGCTCGCCAGTTACCGCGTCGCGCTGCAGCGCAAGCCCGACGACCTTAACCTGCTGCAGGCGACCATCCCCGCGGCGGTCGGTGCGAAACAGTTCAGCTACGCCGAATCGCTCGCCAATCAGGCGCTTGCCGCGGCGCCCGGCGATCCGGGCGTGCTGGCTACGGTCGGCCGCATGTATCGCGCCGAAGGCAAGCTGTCGCTTGCGTCGACTTATCTGCAACGCTCGCTGGTTGCGGCCAATACGCCGCTGATGGCCAACGCGCCACGCGCCAATGCGCCGAGCAACGTGCCGCGTGGCTGGGAAGTCGCGATGCGCCGGATCGGCGCGACGCCGCTGCCGGGCACCAATCCCTTCGAAGGTAAAACGGTCACGCCGACCGACGCCGACAACGCCGCGCTTGCGGGCGGCGGCTCCAATGCCGCGCGTGCATCGCTTCCGTACTCGCAGTCCTCCTTGCCGTCACAGACCGTGCCGAACTATCCGCCACCCTCGCAGCCCGCGCCTTACGTCGCGCCTTATACGGCGCCTGCGCAGCCGTATGTGCCCAACGCCGCGCCCACCGCCGTTCCCTATAACGCGCCGCGTCCCGGTGCCAACACCGGGGGCTACGGCCAGGAGACCAACGGGTCGAGCCAGTCGGGCGCGCCGTTGCAACCGTATCCGGGTCAAGGCCAGCCGCAGATGCAAACGCAGATGCCGCCGATGCAGCAGGCCCCGCAACAGCAGTACAACCCGGCGTATCCGCAGCAGCCGGGTTATCCGCAACAGGCCAGCTACCCGCAACAGGCTGGTTATCCGCAACAAGCGCAATATCAGCAACAAGCGCCCTATCCGCAACAAGCGCCGTATGGTGCACCGGACGGCTACGCGGCCACGCCATGGCCGATGTCGCCTGCGGCACGGGAAGCGCAAGCCAATGCCGGTTCGATGCAACAGCCGCGTTCCACGAACTCGGCCACGAGCACGAAACACTCGGCCAGCAAGAAGCAAAGTACGTCGAAGAGCAGCCGCAACGCGCAAGCCTATGCGCAGGCGCCATATGGGCAGCAGCAAGGCTATCCGCAGCAGCAACAGCCCTACTACGGCCAGCAGCCGTATGCGCAGCAGCCTTATCCGCAGCAACAACAGGGCTATGCGCAGCAGCCTTATCAACCGTATCCGCCGCAGCAGGCTTACGGTCAGCAGCCCTATCAGCCGTATCCGAATCAGGGCTCCGGTTATTACGCGCAGCAACAGCAGCCGTACATTCCGCAGCCGCCGACCGGTTATGCGCAGCCGTATTACCCGCAACAACCCGGCGCGAACGGCAACGGCGGCAACTACCCGCAGCCGAACGTCGCCAACACGCAGACGCTCGGTGTCGCCGAAGAACTTGCTCAGGTCAATCGCGAGCAATCGAGCACCGTGTCGGGCGGGATCGTGTTCCGCAACCGTGAGGGCGAAGACGGCCTGTCGACGTTGACGGATATTGAAGCGCCCATTCAAGGGCGTATCAAGGCCGGCAACGGCCACGTCATTGTGACGGCAACTCCGGTTACGCTGGATGCCGGCACCGCCTCGGGCAACGTGTCGACGCTCGCGCGATTTGGCGCGGGGCTGTCCAATAGCACGTCCGCCTCGGCTGCGATTGCTGGCAACAACATCTATGGCAGCCAGACCGCCAGTGGCGTGGGGTTGTCGCTCGGCTACGAAAACCGCGGCTTTAGCGGCGATGTCGGCGTGACGCCGCTTGGTTTCCCCGAGAAGACCGTCGTGGCCGGCTTGCAATACAACGGCGCCATTACTGACAAGGTGTCGTATTCACTGGCCGTCGCGCGCCGCGCGGTGACTGACAGCTTGCTGTCGTATGCCGGCGCGCGCGACTCGGGCTCCGGCCTCGAGTGGGGCGGCGTCACCTCCAACGGCGGCCTTGCCAGCCTTGCATGGGATGACGGCACCAGCGGCCTGTATGTGAACGCCGCGTACCAGCACTACATGGGCGATCATGTCGCGAGCAATAACGCGATCAAAGGCGGCGGCGGTGTCTACACGCGCTTGTTGAAGGATGCTGATCAGACGCTGACTATCGGCGTGAACACGACACTGATGTCCTATAACAATAACCTGTCGTACTTCACCTATGGTCAGGGCGGCTACTTCAGTCCGCAACAGTACATGATCCTGAATTTGCCGGTGGAGTGGACTGGGCGCAATGGCGCGTTCACCTATGACGTGAAGGGGTCGATCGGCGTGCAGCATTACCGGCAGGATCCGTCGAACTACTTCCCGCTCGACCCTGGCCTCCAGAGCAATGCGGCGGCGGAAGCCAAATTCATCGGTACGGGTGTGGATAGTGGTGCGGTTTATCCTGGGCAGAGTAAGACTGGGGTTTCTTATTCGCTTAGCGCGGTGGGGGAATATCAACTGGCGCCGCAGTTGGCGTTTGGGGCGACTGCCTCGCTCGGCAATGCTTATGAATATCGCGAGTGGCTCGCTGCTGTTTATGTGCGGTATAGCTTTAGTAAACAGACGGGCTTGCAGCCGTTTCCGCCTACGCCGCTTAGTTCGCCGTATTTGTCGTTGTCGAATTAGGGTTTTTTGTCTTTGGCGGCGGGGTTGGTGGTGGTTTTTTTGGCGGTGCCGTTTTTTTTGGGTTGTTGCCTGCGTGGCGCTTTGTTGTCTGTTTGCCTGTGGCGTTGGGCTTTTCTTGATCTGGGTTTTTTGGCCTTTCCTTGATCTGTTTGCCTGCGCGGCGCTTAATGTCTGTTTGCTTGCGGTGTTGGCCTTTCCTTGAATTGTTATTGGTCTATTAGCGTCGCCCCTGTGCGGGGCAGGCACCTACTTTTCTTTGCCTGCCCTCCATGTCAGGCTAGTTGTCGCCTCACCCGAACCGATTGATGTAAAGATGGGGGGCGGACAGCGAATGGGAAATGAAACGCTATTCAGCGGAAACCCGGGAATGGGCGATCCAGCAGATGATGCCGCCGTTCAATCGTGCGGTCATCGAGTTGTCAGGAGCGACGGGCATCACGACGGTGACGCTACGGACCTGGCGGCAAAGTGCAAGACAGACAGGGAAATTCATGCCGGGCAATGGCAAAACCAGCGATCGATGGTCAAGCGCCGACAAGTTCAGGGTGGTGCTGGAGACGGCGTCGCTCAACGAGATCGAGACCTCACAGTACTGCCGCAGCAAGGGCATTTATCCGGAGCAGGTCCGGCAGTGGCGCGAGGCGTGCGAGCAGGCCAAAGGGGGTGCCTGCACCGAAGCTGACGGCGGCGCAGCGCAATGAGGCAAAGGCTGCGCAAAAGCGCATCCGCGAACTGGAACGCCAGCTCAAACGCGCTGATGCGGCCCGTGCGGAGGCAGCGGCACTGCTGAACCTGCGAAAAAAAGCCGACGCGATCTGGGGCAAGGAAGAGGAC
>NZ_JABBGJ010000003.1 GCF_012927345.1 Paraburkholderia polaris | reverse complement strand
GCGACGATCTTGCCGGTCTGGCCGACCTGATAGTCGTTCGGCACGAAACCCGCATCGACGGCTGCGCGCGATGCGCCTAGCGCTGCGTTCAGCTTGTCGGCCAGCGGCTCCAGAACCCTCGTGTAGTTCTCGCCGTTGCCCAGACCGCGGCCGCCCGAGACGATGATCTTCGCCGAGGTCAGTTCCGGACGGTCGAGCTTCGTGACTTCACGGCTCACGAACTGCGAGAGGCCGGTGTCGGCCGCGGCTTCGATCTTCTCGACTGTGGCGCTGCCGCCGACTGCCGCGACCGGGTCGAACCCAGTCGAACGAACCGTGATGACCTTGATCGGATCAGCCGACTGCACGGTAGCGATCGCATTGCCCGCGTAGATCGGACGCTCGAACGTGTCGGCACTGTCCACTGCCGTGATGTCGCTGATCTGCGCGACGTCGAGCTTCGCGGCGATACGCGGGGCGATGTTCTTGCCGTAAGCAGTCGCCGGCGCGAGGATGTGCGTGTAGTCCTTCGCGATGTTCAGCACCGTCGCTTCGACGTTTTCCGCGAGGCCGGCCTCAAGCTGCGGCGCGTCGGCCAGCAGCACCTTGCTAACGCCTGCGATCCTGGCCGCCGCATCCGCTGCTGCTTGCGCGTTGTGCCCTGCGACCAGCACGTGAACGTCGCCACCGATCTTCTGTGCCGCTGCAATCGTGTGCAGCGTCGCGGCCTTGATCGCTGCGTTGTCGTGTTCCGCCAATACAAGATTCGTCATTTCGTCTGTCTCCGTGTCGACTGAAGTTAGCGCTTTAGCGCCCAATCCAGTCCCATGCAACATGGTTGCCGTTCTACTTAAAGCACCTTGGCTTCAATCTTCAGCTTCTCGATTAGCGCCTGCACATCCGCGACCTTCACACCGGCGGAGCGCTTCGGCGGCTCGACAACCTTCAGCGTCTTCAGGCGCGGTGTCACATCAACGCCGAGGTCTTCCGCCTTGACGATTTCCAGCGGCTTCTTCTTCGCCTTCATGATGTTCGGCAACGTCACGTAGCGCGGCTCGTTCAGGCGCAGATCGGTGGTGACCACGGCAGGCAACGTGAGTGAAAGCGTTTCAGCACCGCCGTCCACTTCGCGCGAAACGGTAGCCTTGCCGTCTGCAACGACAAGCTTCGAGGCGAACGTCGCCTGCGGCAAACCCGCCAGCGCAGCCAGCATCTGGCCGGTCTGGTTCGAATCGTTGTCGATCGCCTGCTTGCCGAGAATGATCAGCTGCGGCTGTTCCCTATCGACCAGCGCCTTCAGGATCTTCGCGACCGCGAGCGGCTCGACGCCATCTTTCGACTCGACGAGAATCGCCCGATCCGCGCCAATGGCTAGCGCCGAGCGCAGCGTTTCCTGCGCCTGCGCCACGCCCACCGAAACGGCGATCACTTCGGTCGCCACGCCCGCTTCCTTCAACCGCACGGCCTCCTCCACGGCGATTTCATCAAACGGGTTCATCGACATCTTCACGCTAGTGAGATCGACACCCGATTGATCGGGTTTCACGCTGACTTTCACGTTCGCATCGACCACTCTCTTGACTGGCACCAGGATTTTCACGCTCATCTCCTTTCAATGTTGCTATGCACATGCAGTTAAACGTTTCGCCCTCGTCGTTGCGCGTCATTGCGCCCGAAGAATGCGCTGCGCTTTCAGAATGACCGGCATATCGACCATCTTCCCGTCCACGGCCACCGCCGCGCCGGCGCTCCTGTCTACGGCTTCCATTACACGCGCCGCCCACGCACACTCGGAGTCGCCCCATGCATAGGCCTGATGCACGGCCTCGACCTGCTTCGGATGAATGCACAACTTTCCGCCGAAGCCGAATTTGCGGGCGTAGCGCGCGTGCCGTTCGATCACTTGCGCATCGTCGATGACCGTCGACACGCCGTCCACCGGCGGTTCGATGGCCGCCATACGCGACGCAAGCACGATCATGGAGCGGAAGGCGTTCAGCTCCTCACCGTCGCCGTCGATTCCGAGGTCGACCTGAAAATCGAGCGTGCCGAACGCCACCCGCGCGACGCGAGGCGCGCCACACACTTCGTCGAGACCGGCCAGGCCGCGCGCGGTTTCGACGAGCGGCATCAACGCAAGCGCAGCGTGCGCGCACGCGAGCACGCCATCTATCTGCATACGGGTCTCGCACTTCGGCAACACGATGCCGGCAATGCCGGCATGTGCAGCCAGTGCGGCCACATCTGCGGCAAACCAGTCGGTGTCGGCCGCGTTGACGCGCACCCAGACTGGGCGTGCGGGATCGAGGTGCGCGACGATGGCTGCGCGCGCTGCCTCCTTTTCACCGGGTGGCACTGCGTCCTCGAGATCGAGGATCACCGCGTCGGCGCCTGCCGAGCGGGCTTTCTCGAAACGCTCGGCGCGGTTGCCCGGAACGAACAGCCAGGAACGCGGCGAAATAGCCGTCATGCCGATATCTCCCGAAACAGAGTGCCGGCCGCACGCAACGCGGCGATTCGCGCGCGGTCGTAGCCGAGTTCGACGAGAATGGCGTCGGTGTGCTGGCCGAGCGCGGGCACCGCGTCCATCCGCCTCGTAGCAGTGACGGACCGTTACGAACACAAGGCGACCGCTGCGGCCGGTCTTGTCCTCGATATCGGCAATCGTCGAGGTGCGCGTGGCACGCTGGCCCGCGCGCATCGGCGCATGAAACGTCAGGCGCCCGCCGGCCCACATCCGGCGAGGCAGCGGCACCGATGGCAGAAAGCCGCCGCGTTTCGGATGCCCGTCTTCGCCGACGTCGGACATCGGCGCGATCGGCAGGAAGTACAGCCAGTTCCAGAGCGGCGGCACGACGCCGTCGGACGACGCGCGCTCGAGGCTCGCGGCGAGGGCGTTGAGGGGATACGCCGTAATGTCGTCGCCGAGTGTCTCTGACCTGTTCAGCCAGGCGCCGAACGACGACGTTGCGGATTCCGTTGATGGTATTGCCGACACTTGCGAAGGCTCCAATACGCTGCAGATGGTGCCACTATGGCCCGTCCGTTTCGCTTCGCGAAGTCCGCTTTCCGGAACCTGGCCTTCGTCTTTGCTTAGGTTTATGGCCGAATTGTGCGACCGGCTTTTTGCACACTAAGCTTCGCCGCGCAGATGGGCCGACGCCTCGTCTTCGACGCGTTGCCACAGTTCGATCGCCATCGGCCGCTCGGCCTCCTCAGCCAGGTGCCCGACGAGCCCGATCGCCCGGGCCATCACCCCGAAGCCGCGCACGATCCGCCACGGAAAGCCGAACTCGCAGCAGATTGCGCCGATCGCGCCGGTTGCGTTGACCGGCAGCGACTTGCCCGACACCCGCTCCGCCTCCGCGCCGATCAACTGCATCAGCTTCACGTAATCGCCTGACAGTCCGTTTTGTGCGGCAATGTCGAAGAGCCGCGGCGTACGCGGATCGACGGGCTTGTGAAGTGGGTGCCCGATGCCGGGAATCGACGCGCCGCGAGCGCGCCACACGGCGACCGTGTCGCGCGCGAGTTGCTTCAGGTCCTCGTGTTTCGTGCCGTATGGCAGTGCTTCGGACAGCATCCGGCACGCGCCCTCCATGCTGCCGACGAACACCGAGCCGAGCCCGCAGAGCCCAGCCGCGACCGCGGCCTGCAGCGATTCGGGCGCGCCCGCGTAGGTCATGCGCGCGACGATCGCGCTCGGTGTCATGCCGTGTTCGACGAGCGTGATGAGAATCGCGTTGAACACCGTGGATTGCTCCGGTGTCGCGGCGTTGCCGGTCAATTGCAGGAACGCGAAATCACCGAGATTTATATGCCCCAGCACTTCGTTGGGCAGATCTTTGCCGCGCACGACAATACGATCGGGCAGGCTGTATGCGATATCGGATCGCACCAGCGGTTTCGGTTGACGGGCCATGAATTGCTTCCGTAAAAGATTGAGCCAGACAGCGCGTTAGCGCAGTTCTGCGTAGCCGTTGTTGAGCACGACCACGTTGCGTTCGATCACGCTGGAACGGAACTGCACGACCTCACCCTCGCGCCACACTTCCGTGCGGATCGTCTCGCCGGGGTACACCGGCGCAGTGAAGCGTGCGCGGAACAACGCAAGCCGCGCCGGATCGCTGTTGCACATCGTCTTCAATACCGCGTGCGCCGCGACGCCCCAGGTGGCGAGACCGTGCAGGATCGGACGCTCGAAGCCGGCGTTGCGTGCCACATCGGGATCGACGTGCAG
The DNA here is from genome assembly GCF_012927345.1 of Paraburkholderia polaris. Lineage (GTDB taxonomy): Bacteria > Pseudomonadota > Gammaproteobacteria > Burkholderiales > Burkholderiaceae > Paraburkholderia > Paraburkholderia polaris. Next base: position 301,704 of record NZ_JABBGJ010000003.1, on the reverse strand, counting down.
CGGATTGTCGTCGCCCGACAGGCGGTAGATGTGCGCGATCTCCGGGCGCGTCGGCAGATCGCACACCGTATCCGGCGAGCGCTCCGGCACCGGCGGCGGTGACGTCGGCACTTCGTCGCTAGGCTCACCGCCGGCACTGTAGCCGCCGTCGCCGCGGCAAAAATTCAATTGCTCGATGGTCGCCAGCAGTTCGCCTGTGGCCTTGTCCGTCACCTTCCGTTCGATCAATACGAGCGCGCCCTTACCCGCTCCCTTGTCGACGATGCGCGCGATCCGCGAACGGCCGATTACGGTTGCAGTAGACGGTAGCGACTTGTGAATGCGTAAGCTCTGTTCGCCATGCAGCATGCGGACCCAGTCGATCCCGCTTTTGGGATCCTTGACCCAGAAGCCCGGAAAACCGAGTACGACCGCGAATGTCGGCGGCACTCGAAGTTCTTTCTCATAGACGAACGCACTTTCGTCGGGGTCAAGGGGATTCATGCCATACCCCGCGCCGAGGCTATACAGGATCGTGTCGCGGGCCGTGTAATGCTGCTCGATATCCTCGAACGGCCAGCTTTTCAGGTTGTGGTAGCTGATGGTCATGTTGGTCGGTCACGCCTCGATCCTGGAGGGCCACTGAAACAGCGGCGTTTCTTTTTCCTTGAAGCGCCGTACTGCTTCCTTGTGGTATTCGGTCGTGAATGCGATACCCTGGCCGAGCGCTTCTACCTCGAGCATCGCGCGCAAGTCGCTGCCGTACGACTGATTGAGCGCGCGCTTCGCGAGACCGAACGCTACCGGAGACGCGCCTGCAAGGCTTATAGCGATTTGCCGGGCGCGGTCGTGCAGTGTGTCTTCCGGCACGATCTCGAATACCGCGCCCATGCTGCGCGCCTCTTCCGCGCCGATCTCCCGCGAGCTGAAAACAAGGTCCTTCGCGCGCGACATGCCGACCACGCGCGGCAGCGTATAGAACGCACCGCAGTCCGGCAACAGTCCTACCTTCATGAACGGCATGCAGAAACGCGCGCGCGGCGTCGCGATCACGAGGTCGGCGAGGAGCGCCAGGCTGAAGCCCGCGCCATAGGTCACGCCGTCGACCGCCGCGATGACGGGTCGGTCCAGGTCGAGCAGCAGGCTGATCCAGCCGTGCAGATCGTCGATGCGCTCACGTCCTGCCTGCGCATCCGCGACGTTCATCGAGCGAATGTCGCCGCCAGAACAAAAGTCCGTTCCCGCGCCGCGCAGGATGACCGCACGCACCGAGCGGTCCGCGCGGATCGCATAGACGGCATCGCGCAACGCATGACGCATCGGATTGTTCAGCGCGTTTTTTTGCTGCGGGCGGTTGAGCGTCAGCGTCGCGATGCCGTCCTCCATGTGGACCAGCAAGGGGTTTTCTTCATTCATTGTGGTGCTCCAATCAGTTGGCAGCGTCGGCCATGCTCGCAAGCGCGCGCTCCAGAGCGTTTGTTAGATGGATCGGTTCCATGCCCGCGAATTCGACATCCGGGCGCGCGAGGAACGCTTTGATATGCCGCTCGCACGCGTCGCGTTCGGCGGGAAGGCCCGTGAATCCCTCCTCGAGCCACTCGACCGAGCGGATCGGGCGAGGATGCCAATCGCCGTTGACAATTGCGCGGACGATCGTGTTATCGCGCACCAGCAGACTCAACCAGATCATCCCGGCCGGTGCTTTTTCCCGGCCGCGTCCGATGAGGTCGCCTTCGCGCATCAGCGGTGAATAGCGTGTCGCCTCACTCTTGCCGTTGAACCATTCATCGCTCGCGAGCTGGCCGGCGTATTCCTTCGCGAGCACGTTCTCAATTCCGTTCGTGGTGCCCGCAATGAGGTCGACTTCGCCGAACGCACGACGCGTCACGTCATGCGCCCATTGCACCAGCTCCTCATGCGACACCGCGCGTCCAAGCTCACGTTCGAGAAACGTGTAGCGGGCACCGAGATCTTTGTGTTTCTTGTCGCGCACCTTCTCCGGCGGCATGGGCAGCGCGTGCGTCGCCATCTCCGTATCGATTTCCTTCACGTTCAGCAGGATGCGAAACGTCAGGACGCCGAACTCGATCTTCACCGACGTGGCGACCAGCTTGCGTCCGTCGATCTCGACGTCGTTGAGCGGCCGGTAGGCGGCCGCGAGTCCGAACTGCTCGCGCAGACTGTCGGCGACATGTCCGAGCACGACCGGAAACGCATCCGCCGCGGTCGACGGCACGTTGCGCTCGCCGAGCGGTAGATACAACGCCAGGAACGCCGAGCCGCGGCCCGCGTAGATGGCGCCGCCGCCGTTCATGCGACGCAGCGCAGTCAAGCCGTGACGCCGGCAGCACTCGATGTCGAGTACCTGATTCGGATCTTCATTGACGCCGATGGTGATGCTGTCGCTGTCGAACACGTTCAGGTACACGGTGGGCGGGACCGCCCGCTCCGCGACCGCGCACTCGATTGCCGGCGACACCGAGATTGAGAAATCCGCATAGCTGCGGTGGCCGAGCACGAAGCGCCACGGCTTCCGTTCGGTGAGGTGAGTCGCCTCTGTCATGTTCACTTCCTCATGTCCTGGACAACCGGATCGCCATCTATCACCGCGACAAAATCGATCCGGTCGACCGCGATCAGCGTTTGCTGTTTGAAGCGGGCACCAATTGCGCCGATGACCGACGCGTCCGGCACGTCCACTGCGCCGTACTCGATTTCGAACCGCAGATGATCGCCACCACCCGGCGCGCGCGTCACGACGAGGCGGTAGCGCCCCGTCGCCGCCTCGACGTCGTCGAGCAGCCGCCGCAATTCCGACGGATAGACCTTGACGCCCCTGGCCTTCACCATCGTGTCGGTCCGTCCGAACACGCTGCGCGGCAGCGACATCGTGCGACCGTGAACCGGCTCGGTGATGTCGAGCACTGTGAGATCGCCGGTTCGGTAGCGCACGAGCGGTTGCAATTCCTTCGCCAGATGCGTGAGCACGAGTTCGCCGCGCTTGCCTGGCGACACTGACATGCCCGTTTCTGGATCGATGACTTCCGCGTACAGCAGTTCGTCGAATACGTGCAAGCCAGTGCCGCCAGGAAACGTTCGGGCAACGGGTAGACATTCGGACAACGAGTAGCTGTCGACAAGGAGCGTGTCCGGCATCGCGTTGCGTACCCGTTCGTAGAGCGCCCGATTGCTCGTGAACGATTCACCGCCCGCAAAGAAAACCCGCGGTGCCGGGCAGCCGGCGTCGAGCAGCTTGAGCGCATGGGACGGGTTGGCCGCCAACACTGTCACGCCGCACTGACGCGCGATCGCGGCAGCGCGCTCGGTCTCGCCGGGGCCGTGCGAAATGCATGCGACGCCGCGTGCCTCCATCTGGCTTTGATAAAACAAGCCGGCAACGAACAGGTGATAACCGAAGGTCACCAGACACACGTCGCCCGGACCGATACCGCAGGCGTCGAGGTGCCGGCCGCAGGCGGCCTCGATCGCACGCAGGTCCGCCGCGCTCTGCAGGATCGGCACCAGTGGGGCGCCCATCGGCGTCAGATTCACGCGTACCGGCGGCACGTGCGGTTTGAACGCGCCATAGCCGGGTTTCATCATTTCGGCGACGAGGTCCGAGCGCGTCATTGTCGGCACGCGTTCGGCGAATTCCTGCAGGCTGGCAACCCGCCCAGGCAGTCGAGCGGCATGAAACGAATGCGTTCGCAGACGTTCGAGTTGCGCGTTCAGCCTCTCGAGCATGGGCGTCCCGTTCATCACGCGCGCTCGAAAATCGCGGCGATCCCTTGACCGCCTCCGACGCACATCGTTTCGAGACCGTAGCGACCCTTGCGGCGCTGCAGTTCGTGGAGCAGCGTCGCCAGCATCCGCACGCCCGTGGCGCCGATCGGATGGCCGAGCGAGATACCCGAGCCGTTCACATTGAGCCTCGACTGATCGTTCCAGCCCCAGCCCTTCAGAACGGCCAGCACCTGGCACGCGAAGGCCTCATTCAATTCCACGAGGTCGATCTGCTCGAGCGTGAGACGGGTTTTGCCCAACAGCTTCTGGACCGCTGGCACCGGCCCGATGCCCATCGCCGACGGTTCGCAACCGGCGGCGGCCCAACCCGTCAGATAGGCGATCGGTGTGAGGTTCAGTTCCGCGAGCTTGTCCTCGGCGACGATCAGGCAGGCCGCGGCCGCGTCGTTCTGCTGGCTGGCGTTGCCGGCCGTCACCGTGCCGTCCTTCATCAGCGGGCGGAGCTTGCCGAGCGACTCGGCGGTGGCCTCCACGCGCACGCCTTCGTCACGCGTGAAGAGCACCGGCTCGCCCTTGCGTTGCGGCACACTCACCGGCACGATTTCGTCGTCGAAGCGGCCAGAGGCCCATGCGTCTGCAGCGCGCCGATGGCTGCGCACCGAGTACTCATCCGCTTCCTGACGGGAAATGCCGTAGTCGCGCGCGAGATTCTCGGCGGTCTCGATCATCCCTGAGATGTAGCCGAAACGCCCCTCTGGCTGCGAACGTTCACGGCCGCGCTCAAGGCGGTCGTGCAGCTTGACCGAGCCGGCGCGCGAGCCCCAGCGCATGTCGGTCGTGTAGTACTCAATGTTGCTCATGCTCTCGACGCCGCCCGCCATGACGACGTCGGCTGCGCCGCTTTGCACCATCATCGCGGCCGTCACCACTGCCTGGAGGCCACCGCCGCAACGGCGGTCGAGTTGCATGCCCGGCACCTGCACCGGCAGGCCGGCTTCCAGCGCGGCCCAACGGCCGATGCAGGGCGTCTCGCTGTTCGCGTAGGACTGCGCGAACACGACGTCTTCAATCCGGGCGGGGTCGATGCCGCTCCGTTCGAGCGTCGCACGGATGACGGTCGACGCCAGCGTCTCGACCGGTACGCCGCGCAGGCTGCCGCCGAATGTGCCGACTGGTGTCCGCAAGGGTGCCACGATCGCTGCTCGTCTCATGTTGAATTCCTCTCGTTGCAGATGTACGTGTCAGAAGTGGCTGCGGCGATACGGCGTCACACCGGGTCCCAGCTGAACACGTCAGCCGACACGTCGAGGGAATGAAAGCTCGAACGCAGTGCCGGCATCGCGTGTTCGGCGATCAGCTCCGGCGTCCAGCCTTCGCTGCGATGAACCGAACGCAGCGGGCGCGGCTGACTCATCACGAAAATTTCGTTGTTGCGCACCGCGAAGATCTGGCCGTTGACCGCCTGCGCCGCGTCACTGCCGAGATAGACGGCAAGCGGCGCGATCTTGGCCGGCGTCATCTGCCTGATCTTCTCGACGCGTGCCTCCTGCTCGGGCGTATCGACCTTGATCGAATTGATCATGCGGCTCCATGCGAACGGCGCGATGCAGTTCGAGCGCACGCCGAATTTCTGCAAATCGAGGGCGATCGACTTCGAAAGACCAGCGATCCCCAGCTTGGCCGCACTGTAATTCGCCTGGGCGAGATTGCCGATCAGTCCCGAAGTCGACGTCATGTGGACGAACGCGCCATTACCCTGTTCCTTGAAGCGGTCGGCGGCCGCGCGCGACACATAGAAACTGCCGTACAGGTGGACCTTCAGGACTGCGTCCCATTCAGCTTCGGACATCTTGTGGAAGAAGCGGTCGCGCAGAATGCCGGCGTTATTGACGACGCAATCGACGCGGCCGAATGTGTCCACTGCCTGCTCGACGATGCGTGCCGCACCGGCCGGCTCCGCGACACTGTCCGTGTTCGCCGTCGCTTCAGCGCCAAAAGCCTTGATCTCTTCGACGACCTGTTGCGCGGGACCGGCACTGTGCCCCTCGCCCGTGAGCGATGCGCCGACGTCGTTGATCACCACTTTGGCGCCCTGACGCGCCATCAGCAGCGCGATGTCGCGGCCGATGCCGCCGCCCGCTCCCGTCACGACCACGACCTTGCCATCCATCATGCGTTGCTCCGCCATCACTTCGTCTCCTTGATCCGCTGATTGCATTCAGATGTCTGCAGATTGACGCATGCGCGCAGGCTCGACAATTTGTATCTCGCGAATCCCGACTTCGTCCCGCGTGAACCAGATGCGCCGCGACACGTTCGCCTTTTATTGCGCGAGCACCGCAATCAGGAGTTCTCCGTATTTTCTCTAATTTACGTTAGGTAGGTCGCGCTGAGCCGCACGAGCCAGGGGGTCAAAGCGCAGCATGAATCCCAGTGTCTGGCAGCCGGATGAGCCGCGCAATTTATATTCGGTGAAGACCCCATTTGGGATTTTCGAAGTCGTGGCCCGCCGGGACGGCGGTTCAGGCTGCTCCCGCTTCGGCCGTCGCGGGGCGCCCCGGTTCCTCCGTTGAGGCGGCGAACGACCACGTGAGCGCGGGATACCACGCGAGCGTCGCGATCTGCGATGCGGTGCTGCCGAAATGTTCGTTGAACGCGCGGTCGAGGCGCGTCGCCGAAATGAAGCCGAACTGACTGGCCAGCGCAGTCAGATTCTGGCGGGCATGAGGCTGCGCGAGCAGAGCCAGCAAAGCACGCATCAGGCGCTGCTCGCGCAGGATCGCCGTCAGCGCGTTATTTTCGCGGAACAATTGAGCCTTCAGATGCTGCGTGCTCATCCGCATACGCTCGGCCGCCAGTGCGACCGACCAGTCGCAGACGGGTTCGCAAAAGATCGCATACGCGAGCGCCGCTGCGAGGGTGGGCGCCGTGCAGGTTTCTCCCACGTTGGTGAAAGGCAGGGTGTCATGCAACACCAGATGAAGCTCGTAGCCAACGCGCGGATCGATCAGGGTTGCGCCCTCGTAGTGCACCGTGCGGTATCGCTTGATGACCACCGACTCGCCCTGCGCAAGCACGCCTCGGCGCCGCTCGCCCGCAAGCAGATGCTGCCCTCGGCGCGCCAGGAACTCGACCTCGAACGGCAACCGGATATTGCAGACACGCAGCAGACGCGCGCAGCCGGGATGCAATGCGCGAGCGGGCACGCTCGCCACGTGGGCGCTGACCGTCGAGTTGACTGCGTGCATCATGATCGACCTTTGCCGCGTCGCCACCGTCACCGGGAACCGGGAACCGGGAACGGACAGCCTTCCAGAAACCGGCGGCGGCGCGGCCGGCTTACGATGCCATCGCGTCGCTGTAGCGGGCGACATGGTAGTCGCTGTCGCCGAACAACGGATCGAACATCGTCAGACGTTTAAAGTAGTCGCCGACTTCCAGCTCGTCTGTCATGCCCATCCCGCCGTGCAACTGCACGGCCTGCTGGCCGACGTAACGCCCGGCCTTCGCGACCATAACCTTGGCCGCCGAAAGCATACGCGCGCGTTGCGCCGCGTTCGGTTCGTCCAGCGCCTGCGCCGCGACGTAGGCCATCGACAGCGCGAGCTCCTTCTGAACCAGCATGTCCGCCATGCGGTGCTGCAGCGCCTGGAACTTGCCAAGCGGCTGACCGAATTGCTGGCGCGTACGCAAAAACTCGGCCGTGATGTCGATCAGACATTCCATCGCGCCAGCCGCTTCCGCACAGAGCGCGGCAATCCCGTGGTCGATCCCGTGCTGGAGCGCATCGAGGCCATCCGCGGGGCCGCAGATCAGCGCATCGGCGCCGACCGTCACGTTGTCGAGCGTCAGGTCAGCGGCACGAAGGCCGTCGATGGTCGGATAGCCTGTCACCGCAACGCCCTGAGCGTCGCGCGGCACGATGAAGAGACCGATGTCGCCGGACCGGCCAACGAGCGCGGTGACAAGCAGCGCATCGGCCGCTTCGCCGTGCCAGGCGAGTGACTTCTGGCCGTTCAGCAGGTAGCCGTCATCGCTGCGTTCCGCGATCGTTCTGACCGCATCGGGTCGATAGCGCGAATCGGGCTCGAGATACGCAACCGAGACAATCTTCTCGCCGCTCGCGATACCCGGAAGCCACGCCGCCTTCTGCCGGTCACTGCCGAATTCGCCGATCACCGCAGCCGCGATCACGGCGCACGGCACGACCGGCTCGAGCACGAGACCGCGGCCCAGTTCACGCTGTACCACGAGGCGACTCGCCGCGCCTTCGCCAAAGCCGCCGTAGTCGGCCTCGATCGTGAGGCCCAGCACGCCCAGCTCGCCGAACGACGACCAGATCGCGCGCTCGAACGCGCCACCCAGACGCGAGCGCTTGCGGCGGCGCTCGAACGTGTATTCAGTGGCGACGAACCGGCGCAGACTGTCGGCCATCATCTGCTGCTCTTCGCTGTAGGTAAAGTCCATGCCCGCTCCCTAGAAACCGAGGATCATCTTGGCGATGATGTTTTTCTGCACTTCGGTCGCACCTCCAAAAATCGATACCTTGCGCATATCGAAGTAAGTCGAGGCTGCGGGCGAGGCCCAGTCCGGCCCGCTGACCGGCTGCGTTGCGCCCTCCTCCAGCCACTGCGGCGAATACGGCCAGCCGTGCGGGCCGGCAACTTCCTGCTGGAGCATCGCGATATCCTGCTGGATCTCCGAGCCGCGGATCTTCACGACCGACGCTTCCGGGCCCGGTCCTTTTCCGGCGTCCTGCGTGGCGACCCGCAGCAACAGCATCTCGAGCGCCAGCACGTCGATCTCGATGCGCGCAATCTTGTCGCGCATCCGCACGTCGTCGATCACACGGCCGCCTTTGCCGTCCGGCGTAGTCGTTGCGTAGTGCTTCAGTTGCCGCAATTCGCGATGACAATGGCCGATGCCCGCAATGCCGGTGCGCTCATGACCCAGCAGATATTTCGCGTACGTCCAGCCGCGGTTTTCCTCGCCCACCCGATTTTCCACCGGCACCTCGACGTCCTCGAGCCATGTCTCGTTGACATCATGGCCGCCGTCTAGCGTCACGATCGGGCGCACCGTCACGCCGGGCGACTTCATGTCGATCAGCAACAGGGAGATGCCTTCCTGCGCCTTCGCTTCCGGGTTCGTGCGCACGAGGCAGAAAATCCAGTCGGCAAAGTGTGCCATCGTCGTCCAGGTCTTCTGACCCGTCACGATGTACTTGTCGCCGCGACGAACCGCGCGCGTTTTCAGGGACGCGAGGTCGCTGCCGGCGCCCGGCTCCGAATAGCCCTGGCACCAGAAATCCTGCATGGTCGGAATTCGCGGCAGGAAGCGCGCCTGCATTTCCGGCGACGCGTACTTCATCAGCACGGGGCCGATCATTGTCAGCCCGAAAGGCAACAGGCGAGGCGCGCCCGACCTGAACGCTTCGATTTCGAAAATCAGCCGTTGCAGCGCGTTCCAACCGGTGCCACCGAATTCCTTCGGCCACGTCGGCGCGCCCCACCCTTGCGTGTTCAGAATCCGGTGCCAGCGCACGTAATCGTCTTTTTCAACGCGACGGTGACCCAGCACCTTGTCCCGAATGTCGTGCGGCAACTTCGCCTCGACGAATGCGCGTACTTCGTCACGGAAGCCCTGCTCCGCCGCGGTATAACGCAAATCCATCCCTGTGTCTCCCAAGTGTGCGCGTCACCGACTCCGCGCAATCTGTTCCTTCGCTATCTGGTTCGTTGCAACGCACGACCGCACGATGAATGTGAGTGTGTTGCACCCCGATGAACTGCGCAATTTGTATTCGGCGAAGGCGAGATTTTCCATTCACGAAGTCGGTTTCGCCCATTGGAATCGCGCGCGACCGGCGTTCACGGAGCCAGCCCCGTGGATCGCGCATCGCCTTGCGCGGTTGGATATCCCGGTAACGCGTTGCGCACGACCGTTGATCTTCCGTTGTACGGAACACCACGCGTGATCGCGTTGACCGGACGGCCCGTCACCGTCCAGGATTGACGTCAATCCTTTGCGCGACGCCATCCGCGGCGAGCCGATATTCACAGTGGAAGAACGACTGATGCAAAAAGTACTTGAAGGAATTCGCGTGCTGGATTTCGGTCGCTATATTGCCGGGCCGTTTTGCGCAGCGCTGCTCGCCGACTACGGCGCCGAGGTCATCCGGATTGATCGCACCGGCGGAAGCGAAGACCGGTTCGTGATGCCGGTGACCGACACCGGCGAAGGCGCCTTCTTCCTGCAGTCCAATCGCAACAAGCGCTCGCTGACGCTCGATATCGACCGGCCCGAGGGACGCGAAGTGGCGCATCGACTCATTCGCACCGCGGACGTGGTGGTCGCCAATATGCCACCTAAAACGCTGAACAATCTCGGCCTCGACTACGAGACTTTGTGCACCATCAAGCCGGACATCATCCTGAGCGCATCGTCGGCGTTCGGCTCGCATGCCGACGCGGCGCACCGCGTCGGATTCGACGGCGTCGGCCAGGCGATGAGCGGCGCGGTCCACATGTCAGGCACCCCTGATAGTCCGACCAAGGCGATGGTGCCGGTCGTTGACTTCGCGACCGCGTTGTCCTGCGCGATGGGAACCATGATGGCGCTGTATGAGCGACGCACGAGCGGACGCGGCCAGATGGTCGAGGTGTCGCTGCTGCAGACGGCGTTGACCATTGCTAGCGGCGCACTGATTGAAGAATCGGTGCTCGGCCTGAACCGGCAGGCCACGGGGAATCGCAGCCCAAACTACGGTCCGTCCGACATCTTTCGCACAACCGACGGCTGGATCATCGCGCAAGTCATCGGTCAACCGCTGTTCAAGCGTTGGGCGGCCCTGATCGGCAGGCCCGAACTCCTCGACGACCCGCGTTTCAGCGACGATTTGCGCCGTGGCGAGCACGGTGAGGTACTAAGCGCGCTGATGGGAAAATGGTGTGCGACGCGTACACGCACCGAGGCGCTGGCCGCATTGGAGAAAGCCAAGATTCCGGGCGGACCGGTCTATTCGCCGCGCGAAACACTCGAAGATCCGCTGATCAAGGCATTGGGCGCCTTCAAGTGGCTTGACTATCCAGGGCTTTCTCGTGCCGCACCGATTGTGGAATCGCCGGCCACGCTATCGCGTACGCCGCCGTCGATCGAATCGCGGCCGCCGACGATCGGCGAACATACCGACGAAATACTCATCGAGACCGGCTACAGCCAGGCGCAGATCGATTCGCTTCGTGAACTGGGTGTCATCTGAGGCAATGCTTCTGGCAACACCCCTGAGTTCGAACAGGAAACGCAGCCGCGCCGGCACTCCCCGGACGGCTCAAGGTGTGCAGTCGACATCGTCAAGCAGTTCGGTCAGCGTTTGAGCGGCAGCCTTGAGCGCCGGCATAAACCGGCGGCGAATCTTCGCAACGTCAGGTTGCAACTCCACTGCGCCGCAACTTAGCGCCATCAAGGTACCTGAGCGCCCGAGCCGCAGCGGCAGCGCTATTCCAAAGGCGTTGCGCTGATATTCGCCGACGCATACGCATACCCCCGATTCCGCGAGGTCGTCGAAGGCCACTTCCATACTGCGCTGAACCAGCTTTGCATTCTCACCCGAGCCTTCGATGATCGCGCCCATTCGCGCGCGCCGTTCCATCGGCGGCAAACCAGATAAATAGGCACGGCCAGCCGCGGTCGATCCCATTGGTATCGACGAACCGACGCCGGTTCGCAGCGTCGCTATCTTCGTGCTGATTCCGCACGCGATATAAAGCATGTCGAGGTGATGCGCCACGGCGAGCGCCACACACACGTTGAGCTTGTCGGCCAGTTCCTGCAGAAAAGGATTGACGAGGCGTGTCACCGGATTGACTTCGAGATAGGCGTGCCCGATGCCGAGCGCGCCAGCGCCCAGTTCGAACTGGCGCCCACCGCCCGCCCTGCGCAGAAAACCGATGCGTATAAGGGTCGTTGTCAGCCGCGATACGGTTGCTTTCGGCAAGCCTGTCCGGCGCACCAGTTCAGCGTTGGACAGTGGAGCCCTATCCGCGTGAAACGCACGCAGTACTTCGAGTCCACGTTCCACAGTCAACGTGATGTCGGGTGACTCGTCGGCATTTTTCATGACCGCCTCAGTTTGCAAAAAGCGCCTGCTCCTGCAGGGACCGAGCCGTTGCAACGAGCCGCGGACCCAGTTCGCGTTCGACTCTCGCGCGTCCCATGCGCGCACTTCGCCCGATGCACGCCAGCGCGAGCGGCGCGTGATCCGGAACGACAAGCGGCGCGGCGACGATGGCAAGTTCGGGTTCCCATTCGCCGAGCGACGTGCAATAGCCGACGTTATGCACCTGCGAAATACCTTCGCTGATATTGCGGCGCAGTTGGGGCCAGTCGCGGCCCATTTTCCGTTCGATGTTACCAAGCAGATAGAAGCGTTCGAGCTCCGGCAATGCGGCGAGCAAGGCCCAGCCCATCGGGGACGACGCGATCCGCAGACGGGTGCCCGCATACAGCTTGAGATCCACTGCGGCCGGCTTGCTCGCACACGTCTCCAGCACGACCACGTCCAGGCGATCCCGGGTCGCGAGCACAATGAACGCCTCATTCGCATTGGCAAACGACTGCATTTCGAGGCGCGCCACGCGCTGCACCGTGGAATGCGCAATCGCAGCGTAGCCGAGCGACAGCGCCGCGGCAGTCAGGCGATATTTGCGTTGCTCCGGTGAGTAATGCAGATAGCCCACCGCCACCAGTGAGCGCAACATTCTCGACACGGTTGATGCAGGAATTCCCGTCTCGAAGACAATGTCCCGATTGCCGAGCCAAGGGGATGCCGGTGTGAACGCAGACAGAATAGAGAGGCTTCGGGCGAGCGGCATGACCATCGCAGGCGGACCGCCTTCACGCGTGGCCGTCTTCTCGCTATCGTCTGCGATCACGGCCAAGGTCGGTCCCGAACCTTTGGCTGACGGAACAAACCGAACAATGTTGCGCGTCTGCAAGGACATCGCTGACTCCGTCTTGCTTGAAAAGGACCACGACACCGGCGGCCCACACTATACGAACCACGCGAACCACGCCAACTACGCGAACGATGACCGTGTGACTTCGTGACCCGACGCCCGTGCTCGCCCGAACCCTTCCGACGCACTGCCATTAGCGAAGTTGCACCGGGCGGCGTCAACCACGCTCTCTGGAAGTGAACCGGACCCAACCGTACGCGTCGGGGAGCGTTAGGCCGTAGAGCCCGACGGCGTCGATTTCGACGCTGACTCTACGTGAAGTATTGGCAGCCCAGGCCATGGAGTCCGAGCGTGCCGCCGGGTGCGCTTGCCGAACGTCGGCCGCTTTATCCCACATCCGTTCAAGCATCATTTCAATTTCGCGGATCATGTCGGCTTGCCTTTGCGGCTTCTCCCGTGAAGTCTTCAAAATGCGGCTTCACCCAATGTAGAGCGTGGATTGCCATTTTTTGTTAGCTAAACGTTCCCACGGCAGCGAGTTCAGCAATCTCGCTATCCGAGAGCCAGTCGCCGAGCGCCGCGGACGCATTCTCCCGATTCGATTCGGCGGGCGGCACGGGCGTGGGTAATGTCGTGCGGGAAAAACGGGGTGCGGGCGCCGGCTGCATCACCCCGGCCACGTCCATATAAGTTGCGCGAGCTTTGATATGTGGATGTTCGTAGGCTTCCTTCAAATCCAGCACTGGCGCGACACAGGCGTCCGAACCCTCGAACAGTGCCAGCCACTCGGCCCGGGTTTTTTCCTTGAACTTCGACGCAAAGATTGACTTGTTCCTCTGCCAGTTACGTTGGTCCATCTGATTGCCCAGATCCGCTGGATTCAAACCGAGACGCTCGATCAATTGCACATAGAACTTCTGCTCGATGGGACCGATCGACACGTACTTGTCGTCGGCGCAGGCGTAGACCTGGTAAAAAGGCGCGCCTGAGTCAGTCAGGTTGGTGCCGCGTTCACCACTGAACATGCCGGCCTCGCGCAAGCCGACGAGGACTGTCATTAGCGACGCCACGCCGTCCACGATCGCGGCGTCCACCACCTGCCCCTTGCCCGACGTGCGAGCCTCAAGCACGCCCGCGAGGATCCCGAGTGCGAGATAGAGCGACCCGCCGGCATAGTCGCCGATCACATTGAGGGGAATCACCGGCGCCTCGCCGTGCTCGCCGATTGCGTTCAGCACGCCGGTGATCGAGATGTAGTTGATGTCATGACCGGCAGACTGCGCGAGCGGCCCGTCCTGTCCCCACCCTGTCACGCGCCCATACACCAGCTTCGGATTGCGCGCGAGGCAAATGTCCGGCCCTAGTCCTAGACGTTCGGTCACGCCAGGGCGAAAGCCTTCGATCAACGCATCCGCCTTGCCGATAAGATCCAGCACGAGCGCGATCCCCGCCGGATCCTTCAGGTCGACCCGGATCGACTTACGATTGCGTAGCGCCACGTCGAACTGAACCGGGCGCGGCAACCCAAGCCCGGACGGCTCCTTTCGATCCACACGGATCACGGTCGCCCCGAGATCGGCGAGCAGCATTGCTGCGACCGGTCCTGGGCCGATCCCCGCCAATTCGACAATACGTACCCCTGCTAACGGTCCCAATTTACTTCCCCTCGTTTTCAAAGCTGATATGAAATGTGGCGTGTCAACGGCGGTTTCGTCGCGTGTCGCTAGATAATCCCGGCAGCACGCAATGCTTCAATGTCGCGCTTCGAGAAATTAAGCAGGTCGCCGTAGATCTCCTCGTTCGCGGAACCGAGTTCGGTCGCCGGCTGGTCGAACTGGGCCGTGCTTTTCGAGAACCGAATGGGGAGGCCCATCCCAATTGCACCGATTGGTCCAAGCACGGGATGCTCCAGATTCATGACCGCACCACTTTCATGCAGGAGCGGATCGTTCAGCACCTCGTCGGGCCGACGCACGCGCGCGGACGGCACGCAACGCTTCTCCAGCAGTTCGTGTACGACCTCGTCCGAGGTTCGCTGCCGAGTCCATGCTTCGATGATCGCGTTCAATTCCGCGGCATGCTTGAGTCGCGGTCCACGGCTGCTGAAACGCGGGTCGTCCATCAGGTGCGGCTGGTCAAGCGCATCGAGCAAACCTCGCAACCAGTCTGGATGAAGCGCCGCGATAGACACGTACCCGTCCTTCGTTTGATAGACGCCGAACGGGACCAGACGGTCCTGAAAATTGCCCGTTCGCATGCGGTAGCCCGCTTTGGCAAACACGTCGAAATGTTCCTCAGCAACCCACGATGCGAGGCAATCGAGCATGGAAACCTTCACGAACTGGCCCTCGCCCGTCCGGCCGCGTTGAATCAACGCCGCGAGGACTCCATTCAGCGCGTAAAGCGGCGCCACCAGATCCGCGATAGGCAGACCACACCGCGTAGGCGGCCCGTCCGCGAAGCCGGTGACCTCCATGACACCGCTCAGGGCCTGCACGATGATGTCCATGCCCTTCAGACCGGGATAGGCGCTCGGCTCGCCCAGCGCCTTGATGGACGCGTAGATGATTTTAGGGTTGCGGCGCTGAACCTGGTCGTAGTCGATGCCAAGGCGCGCCGTCGCCCCTTCGCTCACATTTTCGATCAGCACGTCGCATTGTTCCGCGAGCTTCATGAAGATCTCGCGACCCCGTTCGCTTTTCAGGTCGAGGGTAATGCTCTTCTTGTTGCGCGCACGATTCAGGATGGTGAGCGAAACTTCATCGTCGGCCTTCGCGCCAAAATTGATACCGTCCTTGCCGACGAACGGCGGATTGGTACGCGCGATATCGCCGCCTCCCGGCGCCTCCACGCGAATGACTTCGGCCCCCATGCCACCCAGCACCATCGACGCGTAGGGTCCAGCGAGGGCGACCGTCAGGTCGAGGACCCGAATGCCTTCGAGCGGACGTGAATTCTGATCTGACATCTTTGTCTCCTGCCTCTACTTTGAAATGAGTGATAGCCCCCGCAGGGGCCAATCACCGTTCAGTAGGACTTGGGCAGGCCGAGGACCTTGTTGGAGACGAAGTTGAGCACCATCTCCTGCGAAATCGGCGCGAGGCGCAAGAGACGGACTTCACGCCAGAGCCTTTCGACGTGGTATTCCTTCGCGTAAGCGAAGCCGCCGTGGGTTTGCATGGCCTGGTCGGCGGCCCGGAATCCGGCATCGGCGCCCAGGAACTTCGCGGCATTTGCCTCGGCACCGCACGACTGATGGCTGTCGTAGAGCGCCGCTGCCCGAAGCGCCATGAGCTCGGCCGCTTCCAGCCGGATCCAGTTCTCCGCCAGCGGATGCGCGACCGCCTGGTTCTTGCCGATCGGACGATCGAAAATCACTCGCGAGTTCGCGTATTCGACCGCCAGATTCAAGGCCGCGCGCCCGATGCCGATCCCTTCCATCCCCACGACGATCCGCTCCGGATTCAAGCCGTCCAGCAGATAGTGGAAGCCACGTCCGACCTCACCGACCACATTCTCGTCGGCGACTTCGAGGCCGTCGATGAACACCTCGTTGGAATCCACCGCCGCGCGGCCCAGCTTGTCGATCACGCGCACGTCGCAATGCTTGCGATCGAGATCGGCAAAGAACAGCGTCATGCCGTCGAGCGGCCGCTTTTCATCGCGGGGCGAAGTGCGCGCCAGCAGCAGAATCTTCGTCGCATTCTGCGCGTTTGTCGTCCACACTTTCTGACCGTTGATGACCCAGCGGTCGCCCTTGCGTTCCGCCTTCGTGCGGATGCGGGACGTGTCCACGCCCGAAGTCGGCTCCGTCACGCCGAAGGCCATCAGCATTTCACCCTTCGCCATGGCCGGCAGACATCTGCGCTTGAGTTCCTCCGAGCCGTGCCGCATGATCGGCTGCGGCGGGAAAACGTAGAAATGAACGGCCGACGCGCCGCTCATGCCTGCGCCCGATGCACCGATCTCGTTCAGCATGATCGCGGCTTCACTCAGCCCCAGCCCCATGCCGCCGTACTCTTCCGGCGTCATGACACCCATCCAGCCAGCCTTCGCAAACGCGTTCACGAACTCCCAGGGATACTTTTCTTCCTTGTCGCAGGTACGCCAATACGCCAGATCGAAACGGCGTGCAAGGGTGCGTGCGGCCTCCCGCACATCCTTCAAATGCGACTCGCGCTCTTCTTTGGCATCGCCCACTACACTTGATTCACTCATGATTTCTCCAGCGGAATATAATTACGGATAACTTATTATTATCCAGTTAAATTTGGCAAAGTTTCACAGAAAAACTGAGGTCCTGGCCTTCTTGCCGCTCGCGTTCCCTCGTATGTTCTATTGCTTCGGGCGCACCAACATCAGGCCGACGCGCACCGCTTCGCAGACGATTTCGTCACGCTGATTCAAGGCGACGTGCTTGAACGTCACGATGCCCGAGTCGTTGCGGCTCTTCGAGAGCCGTGAGTTAACGATCTCCGTTCGCACGCGGATCGTATCGCCGTGGAAGGTCGGTTTCGGGAAAGTGATCTCCTTGAAGCCCAGGTTGCCGAGCGTCGTGCCGAGCGTCGTCTCAGCCACCGTCACACCCGCCACCAGCGCGAGCAGGAACATGCTATTGACGAGGCGCTGACCGTAGATGGAGCTCTTGCTGTATTCGGCGTCGATGTGCAGCGGTGCGCAGTTGTACGTCATCGCAGAAAACAGGACGTTGTCGGTCTCAGTCACGGTTCGGCGAATTGCGTGATCAATTACAAGTCCTTCCTCGCAATCTTCGAAGTAAAGTCCAGCCATGATGCATCTCCTGAATAGTGACTTGGCGGCCCCGAACGGGGGACCGTTGCTGAATGAAGTTCCTGCCGCCGGTCAGCCGTTAAAGGTTTGCGCCAGTGCGATGATTTCCCGGGCAGTTTTCACATGAGCGATGTCGATGTGCTCGCCGTCATAGATCGTCGAAGCGCGTCCTTCCGCCTCGGCCTTCTCGAGTGCGGCAATCATGCCCTCGTAGTAGGCCACCTGTTCGGTGGAAGGGCTGTAGACCTCGTTGACGGCCGCCACGTTCGACGGATGCAGCACCAGTTCGCCCGTCATGCCCAAGGCCCGATCGAGTTGCGCCGATTTCTTCAAACCCTCGACGTCATGCACCTGCTGCCACACGCCGCCAATGGGCAACTTGCCGGCAGCGCGCGCGGCCATGACGGCACGCGACTTGAAATACAGGCTTTCTCGCCCATCCGGCGACCATACATAGCCGAGCGCGCGGGCCACGTCGGCGTTTTTTGCCGTCGCGCCGCACAGTGCCGCGACCCGGTCTCGCTGCGCGATCTCGTAAGCGAACTCCAGCGCGCGAGCCGTCTCCAGTAGCGGAATCACGCGCGTCGTGCCGACCGGCAGCCCGTTGCGATATTCGGCCTCAGCCAGCATCATCGACGCGCAGTCCACATCCTCCGGCCCGCAAGGCTTCGAGATCACGATTCCTTCCACGTGCGGCCCGACGACGGCGAGCATGTCCTCGAAGTCATACAGGTGCGGGCTGCGGTTGATCCGCACGAACACGCGCTGCTTTTGCTCTGCAAGCCACGCGAGTTTCGACTGAACAATGCCGCGCGCTTCCACCTTCAGTTCCGCCGGCACGCTGTCTTCCAGATCGAGAATCAGTGCGTCGGCCTTGGCGGCGACCACCTTCTCCATCCAGCTCGGCTTATTCCCGGGTACGAACAGGAAGGATCGAATGGGTTTCATCGGACAAGCACTCATACAAGGTCACCCTTTTCTCATCGTTGACTAATTTACCTTACTAGCGTTAGGTAGTTTGGTCGCTAGCAGTATCGCCTACAAGCAGTGTTAACCCGATCCGACGATCGGCGCGATGATTGGCACACGACCCGGAATCGTTACATGACCTGAGTGACGTCCGAAGTACGGAACATCAATGTGCGAGATATTGACGTGCTAACGGCTGGGAGGGATGCTCGGCAAGGACGTGCCGTGCGTGCCGAGTACGGCCCGTATTACCTTATTGATGAGGAAAAGATGGACGCAGGAGAACGCCTTCCTGGAACACCGATCCCAATGCATGTATGGATCGGCGCGGATGGAGTCAAACTTGCGGGAGACTCCTGGGGCGATCCAGATGGACAGCTGGTCGTCCTGTTGCACGGCGGCGGCCAAACCCGCCACGCATGGGGCGAAACCGGCGAGCGTCTTGGCGCCGGCGGCTATTTTGCGGTGGCCTTCGACGCGAGAGGTCACGGCGATTCCGACTGGTGCCCGGACGGGAACTACAGTCAGAACGCGATGGTAAGCGATCTGAACTGCGTCCTCACAGCGCTCGGCGGACGGCAGCCCGTGCTCGTCGGCGCGTCCATGGGCGGCTGCACCAGCCTCGTCGCGGTAGGTGAGGACAGTGTCGACGCTCGCGCGCTGATCCTGGTCGACATCGTGCCGCATACCGAACCTGCGGGCGTGGCCCGCATCCAGACCTTCATGCAACAGATGCCAGAAGGCTTCGCATCACTCGACGAAGTCGCCGATGCGATCACCCGGTACCGATTGCAGCAGACGCGCCCCCGAAGTCTCGATGGACTTGCCAAGAATGTGCGCCTCGGGAAGGACGGCAAATTCCGCTGGCATTGGGATCCCCGCTTCATCGGACACCAGCACGACCGGGACCGTCGCCATGCGCGCCTGTCGGCGTGCGCACGGGGCTTGACACTACCTACGCTGCTCGTGCGTGGCGGCAATTCCGATGTGGTCAGCGAAGCGGGTGTCGAAGAGTTTCTCGGACTGTGTCCGCGGGCCGAGTATGTGAACGTCAGTGAGGCAGGTCATATGGTGGCCGGTGACCGCAACGATGTATTCGGCCGTGCAGCGATTGATTTTCTGCTGCGCCATGTACGAACCGGCGGAATGCCGGACAGCTTCCCCGCCAGATCGGAACAGTAACGCGAGCCTCAGGACGACGCAGCATCCACGGCGCGACGCGATACTTTGCGTGCCTTCGCGGCCGGCTTGACCCCGTCGAAAAACATGCCGCAGATCTGCTCCGCGACTTGATCCAGGGACCCCTTTCGAGGATTGAACCAGCCTTGCACAGAATTGATGCACCCGAGCAGGAACACACGGCACAAGGCGATGTCGACGTCGGCACGCAGCATGCCTTCCGTCCGCAGACCCTCGAGCAGTTGGGTCCAGAGCCGCTGATTCTGCTCATGACGCTTCACCTGACCCTCGCGCGCCTTATCGGGCAATTGGGCAAGCAGTCTTCCATGCGCCAGCGCATAGTCGCCGAACTTGATCAGCGCGCTCATCTGCCCAAGCACCGCCGCCTTGAACCGCGTCTCCGCGGATGCGGACGGCGGCAGTGCGTCCAGATGTTCCTGGATATGCTGCACGATGCTATCCCCGCCGTGTGCAACGACAACCTCCACCAGTTCTTCTTTCGAAGAAAAATGGTAATAGATGCTCGCGGCCTCAATGCCGGCCTGGTCCGCGAGGGAACGCATCGTCGTCGCGGTGTATCCCTGCGTGACGAACGAGCGGGCGGCCAGTTGCAAAAGGGTCTCCCGCATATCCACGTTCGAATTGACGTTTCGCTTGCCCACGTGTGTCTTCGCTCTCTGAAATAAAAACGGTCACCATCACGCCGCGCGGAGCGCGTGACTCTGGCCTTTGATTGCCCCGAGTCGACTCGAAAGAGCCGTGATTGATGTAGTCCAGACCCGGGGCGCCCTTCGCGACGGCCGGCGCATTTTGCCTCGCGCTTTGCGGCGCGGCTTGAGCCTCTGACTACGGTTTCTTTATTCGGCTTATGCGCGCGGCCGCAGCGCTTTGTGCTTGAAAGATTATCCTATTTCGGTCCCGCAAGCTAGCCGATGGAGGCCACCGCCGAGGGCCGCCCGGCATTGAATGCCGGATCCTTCCAGATAGTTGTGTTCCAGTGCACGGAGTCAAAGCATGGACACCCTCCACAACACCCCACAGCAGGCATCACGCGCGCGGAGTTGCATCATCGCCAGATCGACATGGCGAATAGCTGCGCGCGCTAATCAGCGCTATGCATCGGCCCCGGCTGAAACAACCAGGCGGGCAAGCTCTTGCCGTCGTATGACACGTGCGCGCATTTGAAAGAACTCCTCGGCCGGCTTGCCAACATCGTCTTTCCGACCATGATCGCGCAGCGCCCCAACGTGCCCAATACGGTTGATAGCGCTGGAAAGCCGGTCGAGATCGTTAGCTGCTACGCGTACGGGGCTTCGCACGACCTGGTGAAGCTCTGTGGTCCGCCTACCATCGCTGACCGCAGCGCGTGAATGCGCGTGTTCTTCAACGACAGCAACACGATAAATTACCGCCGACATTAAGACGGCATCCTTATCATTTTTCCGACACCTATTCGTTCAGTGTCGGATCTACTTTCAGGCTGTTTCATTGAAGCGTGAAGATGCTCCAGGGCTAACACCCATGGCTTGAGTTTTTTTCTCATCTCACACTACCTAACATTAGTATGGTTGAAATTGAGCATCGAATAGCACTGAAATCAGATCAATCCAAATCTTGCGAAAGCCTGGAGAAATGATGAGAAACCCGACGCACGCCGCGGTTCCAGAGGATGGCCGCCAGGAAGGACCGCCAATGTCTCGATCCACCGGTGCGATCCGCCTGGATAGCGCAGGATCGTGGTACGCCCTCGCCGCTCTTGCGCTGTCGTACTCGCTGGCTTACATCGATCGCCAGTTGCTTAATCTGCTCGTCGACCCGATCCGGCATTCGCTGGCGATCTCCGACACGCAATTGAGCCTGGTCCAGGGCATCGCCTTCGTCTCCGCCTACCTGCTCGCAGCACCGATATTCGGACGTCTCGTCGACGTCACCAACCGACGCAACATTCTCGTGGTCGGCATCTGTCTGTGGAGCATCTGTACAGCACTCTGCGGACGCGCGGATACCTATCTCGAATTGTTCGTCGCCCGTTTCGGCGTTGGCGCAAGCGAAGCCTGCGTCTTTCCGGTCGCATGCTCACTCATTGCCGACCTGTTCAGCGCCCGACGCGCCCCTCGGGCCCTGAGCATCTTCGCGCTCGGGCCGTTGCTGGGCGGCGGCTTCTCGCTCCTTGCGGGCGGCTTCGTCATTACCTTCGCGAGCAATATGCGCGCGCAATTCCCGATTCTGGCTACGCTCGCCACATGGCAACTGGCCTTCGTGATGATCGGTCTGCCGGGGCTTCTGCTTGGGGCAATACTGTTCCTGACGGTACGCGAACCGGCTCGCAGCCACACGCTGGGGTCGACGGTAAATGACCGGCATTACACGGTCCGCGAAGCCGCCTCGTTTATCTGGCAACGCCGCGGATTTTATGGCCGTATCTATATCGGCCTCGGCATGCTCGGCATCGTGCTGCTCGGCATGCCCGCCTGGCTTCCTGCCTATCTGATCCGCGTTCACGGCGTTGCGCCCGCGATGGTCGGCTTCCGCTTTGGGTTGCTGGTGGTCACGTTTGGCGCAGCCGGCGTACTCACCGGACCGTGGGTTGCACGGGCATTCGAAAAGCGCGGCTACGAAGACGCGGCGTTGCGCGTAGCGGGTTATTCGATGATCGGCATACTCGTTTTCTGCACAGCCATTCCGTTCGCGCCGGGCTCGCTCGGGGTGCTCGCAGCCAGCGCAGGGGCGGTCTTCTTTTTCAGCTTGCCCACCGGTGTCATGGCTGCGGCGATGCAACTTGCCTCGCCTAGCCGCATGCGTGGCGCGGTGGGCGCGCTCTACACTTTCTTTGGACAACTGATTGGCTTCAGCCTTGGACCGACATCCATTGCACTCGTCACCGACAAAGTGTTCCACGATCCCAAGGCACTGGGCTATTCGATCGCCATCGTTTGCGCCATCGCTTCCGTGGCGGCTGCGTGGCTGATGTTCACGGCGCTGCCCCATTACCGCAGAAGACTCGATGAAGAGCGGTTGGCGAACGCGTCCTGAGCGGTGTCGGCTGAAACATCGAGATGTCGGCCACGCCTTACGTAATTCGTTATTCAGCGCGTGCCAGTTCCGGTGCGCGGCCGACAGTGCCCAATTAGCAAGCCGGGGCGCGGCGGGCGCAACGTGATCTCTTACTGCCGCGCCTGGTTTGAAGGGTCGTCGAGCAGACTAGCAGCCTGGGAGGCGACAGAGATATCTGCCAGCAGAGCCGCAACAAGGCCCGCGCCGACCACCGATCCATGAATCGTCGACACGGTCGGCTTCGAGCAGTCGCGCCACGCGCGGGCAAGTTCATTATGCCCGCTCGCATCAAGCGCGTTGAGCTTCTCCCGACGATTTAGCGTAACCCGCAATACGCCCTTAGCGGGGGCGATTGAAAGCAAACTCGAATAGGCGTCGGATACCAACGTATCCTTTACGTTGTCCGACATTGTTTTATTTATTTATGCCTCTTTCACGCACCATGCTCAAGACCACACCGTGCCGGGTAGACGCATTGACTGCGTTGGACACTTGATCAGTTCCGTGCAGAGTTGGGATGCAGTACGATCCATCGAGCGCCCGGTTCCTCCGGGCCGCTTTCGCAAGCTGGTGAATCCGGGCAATCCGGTATGAGGCACGAACTTGGCGGTTCTTATGGACCGACCGCACTAACGGTCAGCCGGTTCACCACGGACGTGACGCCCGCGACACCACCGGCTATCTTTGTGGCGAGGTCGATCTGACCAGACTCTGGCACGGTACCTTGCAAGGTGATCGCGCCGCCTTGCGCCCGGACGAGGATGTTCGCAACGCTAAGCCCTTTTGATCTGGAGAGCGCGCGGCGCACATTTTTCTGTAAAGCACGATTGGCCGTCTTGCTACTTACCGCCGACGTAGAAGCGGGCGCGGACGCCGCTTCTCCGTTCTGCGCCATTGCACCAAAAGATCCAGCGAGAATGAGCACACCGACTACAAGCCTGGCCAGCTGAATTTGTTTCATTGGATTTTTTCCCGTTAAGAATTGCTACGAGCCCGTCCTGGATCAGCACGATGGTCCGCCTGATGTCTAATCGCAGGCGCCTGCTGCATGACCGCCCAGGTGACCGTCCGCGGCCTAAAACTTGTGAACGATTCCAAGCGAGGCACCCATCGTCGTACCTTTCACCCCTTCCTGTGCACCGTCGCGATCCAGACCGTAGACATCAGCACCATGGTTATTCACGACACCGATCTGCGCATACAGCGAGGTAGTCTTCGAAAGAAAATACGTCGTACCCAATGCCCACGTCATGGAATGATTGTTTGAGTCGTGAGGGTCCCGTACGATCCAGACACCGGAATTTATATCGAGTTCAGGCAACGCGAAATAGTCGAAACCGATGTTCCATACATTACTATCCCCTCCGCTTGTAACGCCATCAACTACCATCTGTGGGCCTTTATAGTTGGTAAACGAAGCCTTAACATTGACAGTGGCGAAGCGATACGCCACCCCAACTGTTCGCCCCTCAAACGGTTGCGTAAAAAAGCTGCCGTTGACGGCGGCGTCATTACTATTGCTTTCGTCGTCAACAGCGGCGTTGACCATTAGGCCACCGTACTCATACTTGAGGCTGGCCGAGTATTGACGCCCGGCGTGAAAGTCTCCGGCCACGCCGCCAAGGACATACATGGCGCTGGCGGTTAGGCCTGCGATCTTGGGGCTGGTATAGCTAATCGCATTCGAATTGAACGTTCCAGAAAACGTGTTGTTAGCGTACACGGTGATTGCGCTGCCGAATTGCGCCATGCTTCGCGGGTCGGAGTCGAATAGCGCCAGAATGAAAGGAGAATATTGCACGCCGGCTTTCACTTCGCCGTAGTTACTCCAAAGCGAAACCCATGCCTGTCGGCCAAACAGGTTTTCGTTGGAATTATCAAAGCCACCGTTGGCAAGGCTGATCCCGCTTTCAAGCTTGAATTTCGCCTTCATCCCGCCACCGAGATCTTCCTGACCCTGCATACCGAACACTGACGGCTCCATTGCGCTACTGATCAGCTCCGCCTGCTTCCCCGAATTCTGACCCGTTGCTACGTCAAGGGACTTGTTCGTATACAGGAAACCCATATCCAGCGTTCCATAGAGCGTGACGCTACCCTGTGCCCACGCCGCAGCGGGAAAGAGCAATGTACCAACCATTACCGCACTCCATTTCACCTTTTTTTCACCTGCTTCTCGAAACAACATCTTTGTCTCCCTCCTGAAATATTAATATGTATTACTTAAGAACTACGACGCTCAACGAGATATCTTTGTGAAAAAATTGACGTGACTTGATCGTGGAGATCAGCCCATGGCCTTGAGGCTATGCAAAGCACCCTACATGGGGCGCTGCCTGCTATCGCCCGCTAAACTTACTAACGTTAGGTAGTTTTAGCAGCGAAGAAAAAACACGCCATGCGTGTTAGCCCTTACCAATTTCACTTAACTAGTAAACCTATATTTACAAAATGAAAAATAAGATATGTTTTGCATGCCAATCGTTCTGACGACGATTTACCGCATCGCAGCAAATTTGCCACATCGAAACGGACGGCGAATGACGGCATCGGAGCTATCGACTACGGGGTGTTTAGCCACGATGCAGTTGTACCGAGTCTCCGTCAACGTACGTTGAAAAACAGTTCCGTACTTTGAAACGATTGTGAAAAGCCTGGCGGCGCATGGTGGAATGCGCCGGGCGATCTCCTCGACGCCCTTCCCCGTCGCATCGGGCCAGAACCGGATTCCCTGGGGAAATCGCCTGGAGACGAAGGATGGCGGATTCGACTTTTCGATAATGAAACCGCCGATTCGTGGTCGGCAAACCAGACAAGCAAGCTTGTTTTCAGTTTCCAACTCGCGAAGCGACACTTCTCAACACACAAATTGAACGCTTGTGGACCTCTCCCTAGTATCTGAAGTACACGATCCGCTTCCCAGTGCGGGAGCGATGCGCCTTTAGCCACTGGGAGAGAAAAAATGATTGTTTGCAGCAGCGTCGACACGCTGGATCTGTCGGCCTTGATTCGCGCAGGCGACGCCGTCGTCTGTAGCCAGGGACTTGCTGAACCCGTCACGCTGACGCGGGCATTGGTCGCACAACGAAAAACGATTGGTCCGATCAGTCTTTTCATCGGCCCGACGTACAGCGACAGTTTCAAAGCCGGGCATGGCGATTCGATCGCGTTCAAGAGCTATTGCGGCACGGCACGCAATGCGCCGCTTCAGGCTGCCGGGGTGCTCGATGTCGTGCCCGCGCATTACTCCGATCTGCCGCGTCTTTTCGCGCGAGGCATCTTTCCGGCTGACGTTGTCCTCCTGACGCTGAGCGAACCCGACGAGCACGGCCGATTCAACCTGGGGCTGGTCAACGATTACGTCATCGACGCAGCGCGGCGTGCGC
Organism: Paraburkholderia polaris; assembly: GCF_012927345.1. Classification (GTDB taxonomy): domain Bacteria; phylum Pseudomonadota; class Gammaproteobacteria; order Burkholderiales; family Burkholderiaceae; genus Paraburkholderia; species Paraburkholderia polaris. The sequence goes on along the minus strand of NZ_JABBGJ010000003.1, from coordinate 275,645 downwards.
GGGTCGTCATCGCAGAGATCAGCGATCGGCTGCCGTGGGTCCATGGCGCTGAGTTACCCGACGACATCCAGCCGCACGTAGTCGTGCGCACTTCGCGCGATCCGATCTACATGCCACGCAAAGAACCCGGCGACGCCAGCCAGCAAGATCGCGCCATCGCCCAGTTAGTCGCATCGCTGATCCCGGATGGCGCGACGCTCGAGCTTGGGATCGGCACATTGCCCGATCTGGTACTGCATGCGCTGCATGACCATCGCGATATCGGAATCCACTCAGGGGTATTGGGCGACGGCGTTGCGGACCTGATGGAGCGCGGCGTGATCAACAACGCTCGCAAGTTAAATTTTCGTGGCGTAAGCGTTGCGGGGTTGTTAATGGGCAGCCGGCGGCTGCTGGATTTTGCGCACCGGAACAGCAGCGTGTTCCTCGCCGCGCCGAGCGAAACTCACGATATCGGCGTACTGCGCGCGATCCCGCATTTCATTGCTATCAACGGCGCAATCGAGGTCGACCTAACCGGTCAGGTGAACGCCGAGAGCGTGGACGGCAAATACGTTGGCGCGGTGGGAGGCCAGGTCGACTTCGTGCGAGGCGCGAACAATTCACCTGGTGGCCGCTCGATCATGTTGCTGCCGTCCACTGCTCGCAACGGCACCGTCAGCCGCATCGTTTTTCGCCTGCACGGCTCAGTCGTCACCACTCCACGCAGCGATGTCGACATCGTCGTTACCGAATGGGGCATCGCCGAACTGCGTGGAAAGAGTTTGAGAGAGCGCGCCGCCGCTCTTACCGCGATCGCCCATCCTGACTTCCGTGAACAACTCGGGCGGCAAGTTCACGAGACGGGCGCGTTGCAGATGAGCTGACCAAGACCCGTCAGTTCAACGATAAGTTCAACGATAACTACGTGGAGACAAGGCTATGGCAAGTGTTCTGCAGGGCGTCAAGGTGGTCGATCAGGGCACGTTCATCACGGGTCCCGCCGCCGGCATGCTGCTCGGCGATCTCGGCGCCGACGTGATCAAGGTCGAGCAACCGGGCAGCGGTGATCCGTTTCGAGCTTTCAAGGGTGGGCTATACAGCCCACACTTTCAGGCGTGCAATCGAAATAAGCGCAGCGTTACGCTCGATACGAAACTGCCGGCGGACCTGGAGAAGTTCGACGCGCTGATTCGCGATGCGGACGTGTACATTCAGAACTTCCGGCCGGGCGTGGCCGAGCGGCTCAACGCAGGCGCCGAGCGCCTGCAGGCAATCAATCCACGTCTGATCTATTGCTCGATCAGCGGCTTCGGGCCAACCGGCCCGTCAGCTCAGCGGCCCGCCTACGACGGTGTGGCGCAAGCCGCAAGCGGATTGCTCAGTCTGCTTATCACCCCCGAGAATCCACGCGTAGTCGGCCCTGCACTCGCCGATTCTCTGACCGCGTTCTACGCGACATATGGAATACTCGGCGCGCTTTACGAGCGCGAGCGAACTGCCCGTGGCCGCAAAGTCGAACTGTCGATGCTGGAGGCCATGACTCACTTCAATCTCGACGCCTTCACCCACTTCTACCAGGCGGGCGAAATCGTCGGGCCTTACACTCGACCGAGCGTGTCGCAAACCTACGCGCTCAAGTGCGCCGACGGTAAATGGATCGCGTTGCATATGTCGTCGCCGGAAAAGTTTTGGGTCGGTCTTGCGAATGTGATCGAGCGTCCCACGCTGCTGCAAGACCCACGCTTCGACAGCCGCGAAGGACGCATTGCCAATCAGGCAATTCTCGCCGGTGTGTTAGCCGATGTCTTCGTCCGTTTCGACCGTGCCGAATGGTGCACACGCCTCGAAAAAGCGGATGTGCCACATTCACCGATGTACGACGCAAGCGACGCACTCGAAGATCCCCAGGCGAAGCATATGGAACTGTTGATCAAGGCGCGACACCAGACGATGGGCGATTTCCGAACCGTACGTTGCCCAGTCAGCTACGACGGGGAGCGCTCGACTCACGTTCGTCCCCCTCCCCTACTGGGCGAACACAATACAGAGATTCTTGAGCGTCCCTGACAATAGGCTTGCGGTAAGCCGCGACACACCGTGCACGGAAGAACACGAGGTGTCGCTCTTTCGCATCCCGCTTGCCTTCTCGCGCCACGACACCCTGGCGGCGTTTCAGTGTTTGCCCAATGCGCACACGCGCCGGCCGCAGGCGGCTCTAGCACGTATACCCGCCATTGACCCTGAATGCCGCAACGTGGTAGCTTTTTCAGCTACCGACCACAACAATAAAAGGTCACCCAGGAGGCGCAATGAACGGGCTCAGCATTCACAATCTGGTGAGGAAAGTCGATCTCTTCACCTTGAAGCTCTTTCTCACGGCGATCGAAGAAGGCCAGATCGGGCGAGCCGCGGTGCGCGAGCACATTGCACCGTCAGCCGCCACCAAGCGCATCCAGGATCTGGAAGATCTCGCTGGGCTCAAACTATTGGACCGCAGCCCGAAAGGCGTCGTGCCGAGCTCGGCAGGCGAAGTATTTGCGCGGCACATCCGGATGATGCTCGCCAATCTCGACGACATGCGTCGCGAGATCGGTGAATTCAGCGAAGGTATCCGTGGCCATGTCGCCGTCTGCGCCCCGCGCCTGATGATCACGGAATTTCTGGGTAACGAGATCGGCGATTTCACCCGGCGCTTCCCGCTGGTCAACGTCGAGGTACTGGAGGATAGCAACGCGAATGCGGTGCGGGCGGTCGCCGCGGGCGACGTCGATCTGTCCGTGTTCGTTGCAAACAACGAGTTGCCCTGCGACACACTCGACATTGTCGAATATCGGCCCGACCGGCTGGTCGCCGTGCTGCCGCCGAATCACCCGCTAAGCGGCCGCAGCAGTCTGGCGCTCGACGAACTGCTCGATCTCGACTTCGTGGCGCATCACACAACGGTCATCACGGGCATTCAACGGGCGGCGCTTGGGATCGGCCGGGAACTTCATGTGAAATACAGCGTGAATACGGTTGAGTCCGCACGCAGCCTCGTTAGAGCGGGCCTGGGCATTACCGTGCAACCTGGATGCATGCTGTCCGTAGAAGACCAGGCACAACTCGCTACGGTGCCGCTCGCCGGCGATTGGGCCAGACTCAGCCATTGCATCGGGACGCTGCATGGCCGTTCGTTGACGGCCGCCGCAAAGGCGCTAATCGAACAACTAACGCATCATGCGTCGGTATTGCACGATACGCAGACAGCAGACGATGCCGAGCCGCGGCCGTATTCAGCCGCGGACCTTGACCGCGCATCGACGAACCCGCTTGCGCATTGAACCGATCACACAAGAGGTCCAACCGCCGCATCGTATAAAAACAGGCCGAAAAATCGCCGGCTTGCTCACCGAAACATACAGGCCGACACCACTCGAAATGAGGTGAGTTGATGCTGCAGCCGTACTTTAGGTGATCCATCAATTTCTTGCGCGCTAATGCAGGTGAAATTCCTTCCCGGCATAGCGGCCAATCGTCAGCGTCTCTCGGCGCCCATTGATGCGCTCGTCGTATCAAAAGTAGATGTTGCCCGCTGGGACACCGTGACGTACCTGCCGTCACGGTCGGCGATCTTATACATCGCCGTGCGGGCCTAAGGTTGCTTAGCGTGAATTCGGCGAGCATGGTGTCGTTCTCATGGTGGGGACAGGTAATTGACTGTCACCGACCACGAAATTTACAGACACATGGTCACCCGCGCGGAGTCGGGCTCCTTGGCCGAACGTCTCTGACGTGTCCAAAATTGGGCTGAAGGTAATCCATCAAGGATCATTACGCTCCATACCGTGCGTTTTACAGACACCAGCTACCGTCTCTGGTACCGTAGAGTTTGCCCGGCTTCCAACGGAATCGTCAAAAATACGCCTAAAATCAATAACTTGCAGACAGACAAATTCTGAAGTGATAATCGCATCCGTGACGTACACCGTTGATTTTATTCAGGAAATTCCCACCCCTATTCCCACTCGATCGTCGCCGGCGGCTTCCCAGAGATGTCGTACACCACCCGGTTGATCCCGCGCACTTCATTAATGATGCGGTTCGACACATGCCCCAGCAACTCGTGCGGCAGATGCGCCCAATGCGCGGTCATGAAGTCCAGCGTCTGCACAGCGCGCAGCGCAACGACGTACTCATAGGTGCGGCCGTCGCCCATCACACCAACGCTCTTCACCGGCAGGAACACCGCGAACGCCTGGCTCGTCAGGTCGTACCAGGACTTGCCGGTTTCCTTGTCGATAAAGGTGCGCAGCGTCTCGATGAAAATCGCGTCCGCGCGACGCAACAGATCGGCGAAATCGCGGCGCACTTCGCCGAGAATCCGCACACCGAGACCCGGGCCCGGGAACGGGTGGCGATACACCATTGCCGGCGGCAAACCGAGCTTCACGCCGAGTTCGCGCACTTCGTCCTTGAACAGTTCGCGCAGCGGCTCGAGCAGCTTCAGATTCAGCGTCTCAGGCAGGCCGCCCACGTTGTGGTGGCTCTTGATGGTTTGCGTCGCCTTCTTGCCCTTGCCGGCCGATTCGATCACGTCCGGATAGATCGTGCCTTGCGCGAGCCACTTCGCATCGGTCAGCTTGTTGGCTTCGGTCTGGAACACTTCGACGAATTCCGCACCGATGATCTTGCGCTTCGCTTCCGGATCGGTCACGCCGGCCAGCTTCGACAGGAACACTTCGCTCGCGTCGACGTGGATCACCTTCACGCCGAGGTGATCGGCGAAAGTGGCCATCACCTGCTCGGCTTCGTTCAAACGCAAGAGGCCGTGATCGACGAACACGCAGGTCAGCTGATCACCGATCGCGCGATGCAAGAGCGCCGCCGCCACCGACGAATCCACGCCGCCCGACAAGCCCAGAATCACATGCTCGTTACCCACCTGCTCGCGAATCTTCGCGACGGCTTCGTCGATGTAGTGGCCCATTTCCCAGTCGGGATTCGCACCGCAAATCTGCAGCACGAAACGTTCGAGCATCGCGCGGCCTTGCACGGTGTGCGTCACTTCCGGGTGCCATTGCAGGCCGTAGAAATGGCGCTGTTCGTCGGCCATCGCCGCGATCGGGCACGATTCCGTCGACGCCATCAGCTGGAAGCCCTGCGGCATTTCGAGCACCTTGTCGCCGTGGCTCATCCACACCTTCAGCATGCCGTGACCTTCCGGTGTGGTGAAGTCGCTGATGCCTTCGAGCAGGCTCGTATGGTTGCGCGCGCGCACTTCGGCATAGCCGAACTCACGTAGGTGGCCGATATCGACCTTGCCGCCGAGTTGCTCGGCCATCGCCTGCATGCCGTAGCAAATGCCCAGCACAGGCACGCCGAGTTCGAACACCGCCTGCGGGACACGCGGCGCATCCGTTTCGGTCACCGAACTCGGGCCGCCGGAGAGAATCACGCCCTTGGGCGCGAAGTCGCGAATGAACGACGCGTCGACGTCGTGGGGATGAATTTCCGAATACACGTTGGCTTCGCGAACGCGACGTGCAATCAGTTGGGTGACTTGCGAACCGAAGTCGAGGATCAGGATCTTGTCATGCATGGCAGCGGACGGAGTCAAAAGTGAACGGATACGGGATGCCGCGCATGACGCGCGGCGTTGAATTCAAAGCAGTCCACATGGGGACGATCGAGCATGAAACGTAACGATGAAGCGCGCTGGACCAGCGGACGCCGCAGGCACTCACCTGCGCCGCGCACGAACGGAATCCGGTAGCTTCGGCAGGCGTTCTGGCGCTCGGCGCCTCAACCATGAAACGGCGGCCGGGGCGCACCAGGCGCATCGGCGGCGGAGTTACGGGCGTCGTCGCGGGCGGCTGCAGCCTCGACCCGCGCGGCGCGTTCAGACGCCGTCAGGCCCGGTTCGTCGACCGACGGGTAGGCCGGCGCTGCCGAAACAGGACTCAGAGGCCGCGTGACCGGCATAACAGGCTCGACTACCGGCTCGGCGTGATAGACCGGGAAGCCCGCCGTCACACGACCGGAGTCGCGTTTGTTGGCAGCATCTCTGGCGGCGTCTTTCACGGCCTGCTTTTCGGCGCGCTCGGCGGCAGCAACTTCAACCAGCCGCACCTTTTCACGCCGCCGCACCGCGCCCGAGAGGCGCACACCGCCCAGGCCGATCACCAGCAGCACCACACCGGTCAGCACTGCGATGATCTGCCCGAAGCCGGTCAGCGCCGGCGTATGCAGCCCGAGCAGCCAGATCAGCATCAGCACGCCGGTCAGCCAGTTCACATGGCCGACGACCTTGGCAACCGTCGACGTGAGCGAACCGTCGATCGACGCGTGCAAAGCAAGCCACGCGAGACCGATCAGCGCCACGCCAAACCCTTGGCCGACCAGAGCCGGCTGGGTTTGCACCAACAGCAGCGCGTTGTACAACGAAGTCCAGGGCGTCAGCAGAAATAGCAGGCCGAACGCAAGCAGCAACAACGCATCGAGGATGAGTACAGCGCGCAGCAATGGCTTCATTGGCGTTTAGTCCACGTGGTAGTTGGGCGCTTCCTTGGTGATCTGCACATCATGCACATGCGACTCGCGCAAGCCCGCGCCCGTGATCTGCACGAACTCGGCCTTGTCGTTCATCTCCGCGATCGTGCGGCAACCGCAATAGCCCATGCTGGCGCGCACGCCGCCGATCAGCTGGAACAGGATCGCGTTGACCGAGCCCTTGTAGGCGACGCGGCCTTCGATACCTTCCGGCACCAGCTTGTCGATGTTCGCGGAGTTGTCCTGGAAGTAGCGGTCTGCCGCGCCGTCCTTCATCGCGCCGACCGAGCCCATGCCACGGTACGACTTGTACTGGCGGCCCTGGAACAGGAACACGTCGCCCGGCGCTTCTTCGGTGCCGGCGAACATGCTGCCCATCATCACGGAATTCGCGCCGGCGGCCAGCGCCTTGCTGACGTCGCCCGAGAAACGCACGCCGCCGTCGGCGATGACCGGCACGCCCGTGCCCTTCAGCGCTTCCGACACGTTCGAAATCGCGGTGACCTGCGGCACGCCCACACCCGCGACGATCCGCGTCGTGCAGATCGAGCCCGGGCCGATACCGACCTTCACGCCGTCTGCGCCGTATTCGACGAGCGCCTTGGCAGCCGCAGCGGTGGCGATGTTGCCGCCGATCACTTCGACATGCGGGAACTTCTGCTTGACCCACTTGACGCGCTCAAGCACGCCCTTGCTGTGGCCGTGCGCCGTATCGACGACGATCACGTCCACGCCCGCCTGCACCAGCAGTTCAACGCGCTCTTCGTTGTCCTCGCCCACGCCGACCGCCGCGCCTGCGCGCAGCTTGCCGTGTTCGTCTTTACACGCGTCCGGGTGTTCGGTTTGCTTGGTGATGTCCTTGACGGTCATCAGGCCACGCAGTTCGAATGCGTCGTTGATGACCAGCACGCGCTCGAGACGGTGGCTGTGCATCAGCGCCTTGGCTTCGGCGAGCGGCGTGCCTTCCTTGACGGTGACGAGGCGCTCGCGCGGCGTCATGATGTTGCGCACCGGCTCGTCCAGACGCTCTTCGAAGCGCAAGTCACGATTCGTGACGATACCGATCAGTTGCGCGCCTTCGACGACCGGGAAGCCCGAGATGCCATGCTGGCGCGACAGCGCGATGACGTCGCGCACCTTCATTTGCGGCGGCACCGTGATCGGATCGCGCACGACGCCCGATTCGAAGCGCTTGACCTTGGCAACTTCACGCGCCTGTTCAGCCGGCGTGAGATTCTTGTGGATGATGCCCACACCACCCATTTGCGCCATCGCGATCGCGAGACGGGCTTCGGTGACGGTGTCCATGGCGGCGGACACGAGCGGCATATTCAGGGAAATGTTGCGGGTCAGCCGGGTCTTGAGGCTGGTGTCGCGCGGCAGAACATCAGAAAAGGCCGGGACGAGGAGCACGTCATCGAACGTGAGTGCTGTTTGGATCAGACGCATGGCAAATCCTATAGGCGCAAAAGCGAATTATACGCGATACCTCCCCGGTTTTCACTGCACTAACAGCAGCTTAGCGAATTTCGAGGGATTTTTTTCATGACTTCTCACCGTTCGATTTCGCTTCCACGTTCGCCTCGGGTTCGATCCGGTTTCGTTTGCGCGTTCGGGTGCATGGGGACCTCACCGAGTCGGAACATGGGTAATTCGGCGGAGCTTGCGCGCCGTCGAACCCTCGCGCGGAAGTTAAAAGGCGCCTGAACACACCGGATAAAACCGCTGGAATGCAGAATCAAACAAGACACCCTGCCCGCCAAACGGCTATTCTGCCGACCATTCCAGTTTTTCTTGCAGGGGCAGTCGATGCAGCGCGGTGTGGCATATGGAGTAATGGCGGGGGCCTTATGGGGCATGGTGTTTCTGGTGCCGCGCGTGCTGCCCGATTTTTCGCCACTGCTGCTTAGCGCCGGCCGCTACACGATGTACGGCATTGTCTCGCTGGCCGCCGCGCTGCCGATGGCGCGTTCGCTCATCAAACGCCTGACCCGCGAGGATCTCGGCGCGCTGGTCAAGCTGGCGTTGGCCGGCAACCTGCTCTACTACCTGCTGCTGACCGCAGCGGTCCACATAATCGGCATCGCGCCGGCCTCGCTGATCGTCGGCGTGCTGCCTGTCACGGTGACGCTGCTCGGTCGGCGCGATCATGGCGCCGTGCCGCTCGCGCGCCTCGCATGGCCGCTCTCGCTGGTCGTCGCGGGTATCGCCTGCATCAACATCGACGTCTTCACGGTAGCGGACACCACGCCAGTGAGCATCGCGACGAAGCTCCTCGGCCTCGCCTGCGCGGTCGGCGCACTCGCCTGCTGGACCTGGTTCGCGGTCGAAAACGCCCGCTACCTGCAGCGCCAGACGCACTTCAGCGGCAACGAGTGGTCGGTGTTGTGGGGTGTGGTGACCGGCGCGCTCGGCACGGCATTGTGGCTGGTAATCGCCGTCATGCCGTCCGGCAGCCTTCAGGGGCCGCTCGGCGACGAGCGCTGGCATACCTTCTGGATGCTGAATCTGGGCCTCGCAGTCGGCGCTTCGTGGCTCGGCAATGGGCTGTGGAATGCCGCATCGAAGCGGCTGCCGCTCACCCTGTCCGGCCAGATGATCGTGTTCGAGACGCTATTCGCGCTGCTCTACGCGTTTATCTACGACCAGCGCCTGCCGCGCCCGCTGGAAACCGCGGCGATCCTGCTGCTGGTGGCGGGGGTGTGCTGGTCGGTGCGCCAGCATGCGGACGACGATACGTCCGGTGCGGCATCGATTGAGGAAAAGGCGCAACCGTCGGTGCATTGATGCATGGCACGGCTTCGACGACGTCTTGACACGAGACGCTGCGACCAGCGGCCCGCAGATAGGCGTAAAAGACGTTTGCTTAACGGTAGCGACTGACAACACCACTGAGTGCCAGTTCACCCGCGCTACGCGGGGAAGGCTGGCCCCAGGCCACCCGAGCCGGCCAGCGCGCTGATAGGCGCCGCCACAAGACTCACCTAGCGCGAATCCTTGTTCTGCCAGCGGCGCCCTTCGATCGAGCCCGCCTTGCGGGTCTTCTCGACACGCCGTTGCCGCGAGAGCTTCGGATCCACCAGCAGGGGCCGGTAAATCTCGACGCGATCGTGGTCGGCGAGCACCGCATCGAGCGGCTTGAGCTTGCCGAACACGCCGACCTTCTGCGTGCCCAGATCGATCTGCGGATAACGCTGCAAGATGCCGCTCGCGTCGAGCGCCTGCTGCAGCGTGGCGCCTTCCGGCAATTCCACGGCGATCAGCGTCTGCTCATTCGCGAGCGCGTAGCAGACTTCAATCGACAAGCGCGCGCTCATGCCTTACCGTAGCGCTGATCGGCGCGCTTCACGAACGATTCGACGAAGGTGTTGGCAATGTGGCTAAACACCGGCCCGATGATCTTCTCGAGAATGATGTTGGTGAATTCGTAGTGCAGCGCGAATTCGATCTTGCAGGCATCCGCGCGCAACGGCGTGAAACGCCAGAAACCGGTGAATTTGCGAAATGGGCCGTCCGCGAATTGCATATCGATGCGCGTGGGCCGCTCCATGGTGTTGTGCGTCGCGAAGTGCTGCTTGATGCCCTTGAAGTTGATATCGATCTTCGCCTCCATGCCGGTTTCGTCCTGGCGGCGGATTTCGACTCCCCCACACCAGGGCAGGAAATTGGGGTAATCGGCGACGTCGGTAACGAGGTCGAACATCTGTTCCGCCGAATGGCGGATCAACACGGTTTTCTGGACATCTGCCATAAATTGAACAGCGCGTGGCAAGGGTGGACAAGCGCCGCGGGCTTTCCTTGCCCCGCTTTGCTAAAATCGTGATTTTAAACGAGTTGGGCACTTTCCATTCATGAGCATCATCGACAACAGAAAAGCCTTCTACGACTACTCGGTCGAAGAACGCTATGAGGCAGGGCTCGTGCTCGAAGGATGGGAGGTCAAGGCGCTGCGCGCCGGGCGCGGCCAGATCAAGGAAGGTTACGTGGTCATCAAGAATAACGAACTGTTCCTGATCGGCACGCACATCAGCCCGCTGCCTGAGGCCTCGACCCACATCAACCCGGACCCGGTGCGTACGCGCAAGCTGCTGCTGCATAGCGAGGAAATCAGCAAACTGATCGGCAAAGTCGAGCAGCGCGGCTACACGCTCGTGCCGCTGAACTTCCATTACAAAGGCGGTCGCGTCAAATGCGAGATCGGCCTGGCCAAGGGTAAGAAGCAGCACGACAAGCGCGAGACCGAAAAGAAGCGCGACTGGGAACGCGAGAAGGCGCGGCTGATGCGCTCGCCATCGTGATCGTGATCTCAGGCTTGAGTTGCGAGTTAATCTGCGGCTCGGCCTGCGAGTTGGCCTGCGGGTTGGCCTGATCAGCGTCGCGTGATGCGCGGATTTGCCGCGCTTTGCCGCCCGATCGGGTCGACAGCAAAAGCTGCGATGCAACAAAAAATGGCCCGCACAAATCGCGGGCCATTTTTTTGGCAGTTCCAGGCGCCGGCAGAGGGCCGGCTCGGACAAGGGAATCTGAAGTCAGGCTGGGTCAACCTGCGTTGCCGCCAACTCAGCGCACCTCGGTTGCGCCCTTCCCCTTGTTCACAATGGTCAGCGCCGACGCTATCATCGAACTCATATCCGCCAGGTTACCCGGCACGATCAGCGTCGTGCCCTGCTTCGCCAGGTTACCGAACGCGTTCACGTACTGCTCGGCCACCTTCAGGTTCACTGCTTCCATCCCGCCGTTCGACTGGATTGCCGCTGCGATCTTCTGAATCGCCTGTGAGTTAGCCTCAGCCACCGCCAGAATCGCAGCAGCCTGACCCTGCGCCTGATTGATCGCCGCTTGCCGCTCGCCTTCGGACTTCTGGATCGACGCCTCGCGCCCACCCGAGGCGATATTGATCTGCTCCTGCTTGCGCCCTTCGGAGGCCGCGATCAACGCGCGCTTCTCACGCTCGGCGGTGATCTGCGCCTGCATCGCGTGCAGAATTTCCTTGGGCGGCGTCAGGTCCTTGATCTCGTAACGCAGCACCTTGACGCCCCAGTTCGCCGCCGCCTGATCGAGCGACGACACGATGCTGTGGTTGATAAAGTCGCGCTCTTCGAAAGTCTTGTCGAGTTCGAGTTTGCCGATTACCGAGCGCAGGGTGGTCTGCGACAACTGCGTAATCGCGAACACGAAGTTGCTCGAGCCGTATGACGCCTTCATGGGATCGGTGACCTGGAAATACAACACGCCATCCACCTGCAATTGCGTGTTGTCGCGCGTAATACACACCTGGCTCGGCACTTCGAGCGGGATTTCCTTGAGGATGTGCTTGTACGCGATCCGGTCGACGAACGGAAACGCGAAGCTCAAGCCAGGCGTCAGCGTACGGTGATAGCGGCCGAGCCGCTCCAGCACCCACGCATGCTGCTGCGGCACGATCTTGAGCGTCTGCGCCGCCAGCACGATCACGATAATCAGAAGCACCGCCCCGACGATGGTTGAGTCCATTACTGCCCTCCGGTCCGTAGTTCGAATAGTTGTGCGTGGTACTGTGCACGCGTTGGTGCGCGCTCAGGCCACGGTTGCCTTGGCTTTCGCATGCCGGCTGGCCACGACGACGAGGCAACTGCCACGCATCTCGGCGATTTCATAGAGCTGCGCATCTTCGGGCTCGCCAGCGGCCAGTTCGACGTCCCATTCAGCCCCGCGGTAATTGGCGCGGGCGCGGCGCTCGTGCCACGCCGCCACGGTCAGTGCCTGACCGATGTCCAGATTGACGTCCGGGTTCCTCGACGCCTCTTTACGCGTTCTGCGGCCAAAGCGCGAACGCCTGAGCAACAGGACGGCCGCCAACGCCACTACGGCTGCGACCGAGAATTGAATATCAGCAGCGGCGCCCGCAATGCGCGCAATAGCCGCCCCGATACAACCCAACGCGATCATCAGCAGATAGAAAGTGCCGCTGATCAACTCCAGCGCGATGAGCACACCCGCCCCGATCCACCAGAACAATCCACCTGGCGCCACGTCGACCTCCACAAAGCAAAACACCCCGGATCTACCGGGGTGTTTATAGCACGAAGCGGGTGCGTTTTATCGGGCGGTACAGCACGCTTTTACGTGCTTTTGACGTACCGCACCGCCCTTTATGCAAGCCGCTTATCGGGCACCTGCCCGGCGCTTATTTACTTCGCTTATTTACGTCGCTTACTTCGTGATCGATTTCGCCAGTTGCTGCCACGTCTCGATGATCGAGTCCGGGTTCAGCGAGATCGACTTGATGCCTTCATCGGTCAGCCATTGCGCAAAGTCCGGATGATCCGACGGGCCCTGGCCGCAGATACCGACGTACTTGTTCAGTCGCAGACACGTGTCGATCGCGCGCTTCAGCAAGAACTTGACTGCCGGATCACGTTCGTCGAAATCGACTGCCAGCAGTTCCATGCCGGAGTCACGGTCGAGGCCGAGCGTGAGCTGCGTCAGGTCGTTCGAACCGATCGAGAAACCGTCGAAGAATTGCAGGAACTCTTCGGCGAGAATCGCGTTCGACGGCACTTCGCACATCATGATCAGGCGCAGATTCTTCTCGCCGCGCTTCAGGCCGAACTTCTCCAGCAGCCCGACCACGCGCTCCGCCTGCTTCAGCGTACGCACGAACGGCACCATGATCTCGACGTTGTCGAGGCCCATCTCTTCACGCACCTTCTTCAGCGCGATGCACTCCATCTGGAACGCTTCGGCGAAGTCGTCGGCGATGTAACGCGATGCGCCACGGAAGCCCAGCATCGGGTTTTCTTCATCCGGCTCGTAACGCGAACCGCCGATCAGCTTCTTGTACTCGTTCGACTTGAAGTCCGACAGACGCACGATCACGGGCTTCGGATAGAACGCCGCCGCGATTGTGGCGATACCTTCGGTCAGCTTGTCGACATAGAACGCGCGCGGCGATGCATGGCCACGCGCCACGCTTTCCACGGCCTTCTTCAGGTCTTGATCGATGTTCGGATACTCGAGAATCGCCTTCGGGTGAACGCCGATGTTGTTGTTGATGATGAATTCCAACCGTGCCAGACCCACACCTGCGTTCGGCAGTTGCGAGAAGTCAAAGGCCAGTTGCGGGTTGCCGACGTTCATCATGATCTTCACCGGAATCGGCGGCAGTTCGCCGCGCTGCACTTCGGTGATTTCGGTTTCGAGCAGACCGTCGTAGATCTTGCCTTCGTCGCCTTCGGCGCACGACACGGTCACCAGCGCGCCTTCCTTCAACACGTCGGTCGCGTCGCCGCAGCCCACCACCGCCGGCACGCCCAGCTCACGCGCGATAATCGCCGCGTGGCAGGTACGGCCGCCACGATTCGTGACGATTGCGGATGCGCGCTTCATCACCGGCTCCCAGTTCGGGTCGGTCATGTCGGCCACCAGCACGTCACCCGGCTGCACACGGTCCATTTCCGACGGATCGTGGATCACGCGCACGGGACCCGCGCCGATCTTCTGGCCGATTGCACGGCCGGTAGCCAGCACGTTCGATTGACCCTTCAACCTGAAGCGTTGCTCGGCCTTGCCCGCAGCCTGGCTCTTCACCGTTTCCGGACGTGCCTGCAGGATGAAAATCTTGCCGTCGCGGCCATCTTTGCCCCACTCGATGTCCATCGGACGCTCGTAGTGCTTTTCAATGATGACGGCGTACTTCGCGAGTTCGATCACGTCTTCGTCGGTGATCGAGAAACGGTTGCGCTGCTCGTGCGCGACGTCGACGGTCTTTACGCGGCCTTGCTCGCCGGCCTTGGTGAATTCCATCTTGATCAGCTTCGAGCCGATCGAGCGGCGGATGATCGGGTACTTGCCTTGTGCGAGCGTGGTCTTGAAGACGTAGAACTCGTCCGGATTCACGGCGCCCTGCACGACCGTTTCGCCCAGGCCGTAGCTCGACGTAATGAAGACGGCGTCCTTGAAGCCCGATTCCGTGTCCAGCGTGAACATCACGCCTGCCGCGCCAACGTCCGAGCGCACCATGCGCTGCACGCCTGCCGACAACGCGACTTCAGCGTGGGTAAAGCCCTTGTGGACGCGATAGGAGATAGCACGGTCGTTATACAGCGACGCGAACACGTGCTTCATGCGATCGAGCACGTCGTCGATGCCGACCACGTTGAGGTAGCTTTCCTGCTGACCCGCGAACGATGCGTCCGGCAAGTCTTCCGCCGTTGCCGATGAACGCACGGCAAACGACAACTCTTCAGGCGAGCTGTTTTGCAGGGTATCGAAGCCTGCGCGGATATCCGCTTCGAGACGCGGTTGCATCGGCGCGTCGATGATCCATTGACGGATCTCTTTGCCTGCTTCGGCGAGCGCCTTCACGTCGTCGACGTCGAGCGTTTCGAGACGTTTGGCGATGCGTTCGGTGAGGTTGTTGTGATGCAGGAAGTCACGGAAAGCCAGTGCCGTAGTGGCGAAGCCCGTCGGCACGCGCACGCCGGCTTCGGCGAGCTGACTGATCATCTCGCCAAGCGACGCGTTCTTGCCGCCGACAATCTCCACATCGGTCATCCGCAACTGCTCAAACGGAACTACATACGCCTCTTCCTTTGCGACGGTAACTGCGTTAGTCATACAAGCCCCTAAGTGTGAAAGAAATTCACGGCTGTGCAAGTGGGCTTGAACGCGAGACGCCCATTGGAAGCGTGACCTCGCGTCTTGCACAACCTGTTGGAGAAGCAATCGCTGCAAATGGCCGGAATCGCCACAAAGCGCCAGATGCACGACGTAGAAAGCGGATGGACGAAATTACCGATCGATCCATCCTATTGCTCTATTTTGCCGCAAGTTACCGGCTGAAAGCGTGGCGTTGACCGACCGTTCGGGGTGAGTTAGACGCCAATCGCCTGCAATTGCTTATCCAACAGGTTGCCGCTATTCTACCGTGCCGACTCTCAAAATGTGACAGTCGGACGAGAATTGCGCCTCGAATCGCGCCCCGGACCGGCTGACGGGCTTTGGCGAGCCCCCACCGCCATCCGGGCGCAGTTGCGGTGCCCACGGCGCGCTGAAATGACGCCGCTGCAATTTCCGGTTAGCCACCGCGCAGCGACGCCAATCCAGCGATGTTTCATTCGAGCGCTTTTTTCCGCTCACGTTCCCCAGTCCCACTGATGCCGCCCACCGTATTCATCGTCTCCGACGGTACCGGGATCACTGCCGAAACCTTCGCGCATTCGATCCTCTCCCAGTTCGACCAGAAATTCCGCCTGGTTCGCGTGCCCTTCGTCGACTCGACGGACAAAGCGTACGCCACGCTGGAAAAGATCAACGAAGCGATCCAGCAGGATGGCCGCCGTCCGATCGTCTTCACAACGCTGGTGGACAGCGCGTCGAATCAGATCGTCAAAGGCTCGAATGCGCTCGTGCTGGACATGTTCCAGACCTTCGTCGAGCCGCTCGAACAGGAACTGGAGCTCAAGTCGAGCCACGCGATGGGCCGCGGCCACCAGAACGCCGATACCGAGGAATACAAGAACCGGATCGAGGCGATCAACTTCTCGCTCGCGCACGACGACGGTCAATCGAACCGCAATCTGGCCGATGCCGACGTGATTCTGGTGGGCGTGTCGCGCAGCGGCAAAACGCCAACGAGTCTGTATCTGGCGATGCAGTACGGTGTGAAAGCAGCCAACTATCCGCTGATTCCGGAAGACTTCGAGCGTGGCAAGCTGCCTACGCCGCTATTGGCGCATCGGCAGAAAATGTTTGGCTTGTCGATCGATCCGCAGCGGCTGTCGGAGATCCGTAACGAGCGCCGGCCGGGCAGCAAGTACGCCGCGCCGGAAAATTGCCGTTACGAGATCAATGAGGCCGAAGCGATGATGCGGCGCGAAGGAGTCAAGTGGTTGTCGTCGACGCATAAGTCAATCGAAGAGATCGCGACGACGATCCTGCAGGAGATCAAGCTGGACCGGCCGGCTTACTGAGCGCGGCCTCGCCGCGCATCGCGCGCGCTCAGCACGCGGCGGCGGAGTTGCCTGGCTACGCCGCACGCTGGTGCGCTGGTGTGACGCACACCGCACGCCGCACGCCGCACGCCGCACGCCGCACGCCGGTCAATGTAGCCTGGCGCTGGCGCGGGTTACTCAGTACCGCGCCTCACCCGCGGCGCTGCTGTCGACACTGCTCGAACACGCAAACCGCCGCCGCAGCCGCCACATTGAGCGACTCCATGCCACCCGGCTGCGGAATCGTCACCCGCAACGACACCGCATCGCGCCACGTCTGCGATACGCCCGCTCCTTCGTTGCCGAACACCCACGCAAGCGGTCCGCTCAGATCGCAGTCGTAGATCGCTTCGGCACCGTGCGAATCCGTAATGACGACGGGCACCGCGAGGCGCTGGATCAATACCTGCGCCTCGACATCCTCGTGGATTTGCAGCAGAAAATGCGCGCCCATGCCCGAGCGCAGTACCTTCGACGACCATGCGTACGCGGTGCCCGGCGCGCAAAACACCTGCTGAATGCCGGCGGCCGCCGCGCTGCGCAGAATCGAACCGACGTTGCCGGCGTCCTGCACGCCATCGAGCACGAGACAGGTTTCTCCGACCTTCTCCGGCAGCGGCGTATCGAGTTTTTCGACCAGCAGGAGAATCCCAACACCGTGCACGACGTTCGACAACTGGCCAAACAACGCATCAGGCAGCGTGACAATGCGGTGCTCGTCGATGCGCGAGACGATGGCCTGCGCTTCGTCGTGACGCAGTGCACCCTCGGTGACGATGCACATTTCCGGCTGCCCGGCGACGTCGAGATACGCGCTCGCGAGATGGAAGCCTTCGAGCAGTGCGTGGCCGCTGCGGCGCTGCTGATGCGTTGAGCCGGCCAGTGCCTTAAGGCGCTTGTAGAGCGGATTGTCCCGCGAGGTGATGGCTTTCACAGGCAGCGAACACAGTGAGAATGAGGAAAGAGTGGGCGATGCGCGAGGCCAAGCATGGCGCTCAGGCGCCGCTGCGTTCGCCGAAGGCGTCGTCGTCGAGCATGGCGTCGGTGAGCATGGCGTCGGTGAGCATTCCCGACACAACGATCACGTCGCCCACCGGGAGCTGCTTCGAGCCTGTGCCGAAACGCTGATGCGCTTCACGCACCGGCGCGAACGAGCGCCGATGATGCTCGCAGGGCCCATGTTCGCGCAGCGCCGCGAGATGCTGCGGCGTGCCATAGCCAGCATGCGCGTTAAAACCGTAGACCGGATAGGTTTGATGCAATTCGAGCAGCATCCGGTCGCGCGTGACCTTGGCGAGAATCGACGCCGCGGAAATGCTCTTGACCAGCGCATCGCCGCCGATTATTGCCTCGCTGCGAATGCTCAGCGTCGGGCAGCGGTTACCGTCGATTTTCACGAGCGTCGGTACGACTGAGAGGCCTTCGACCGCCCGCTTCATCGCCAGCATGGTGGCGTGCAGGATGTTCAGCGTATCGATTTCTTCGACGGTAGCCGACGCGATGCAGTAAGCCAATGCCCGGTCGACGATCTTGTCGTACAGTTCGTCGCGCTTTTTGGCGGTGAGCGCTTTCGAATCGTCAAGGCCGCGAATCATCGGCTTCGAAGGGTCGAAAATCACGGCCGCAGCGACCACCGGGCCGGCCAACGGGCCGCGTCCGGCTTCATCGACGCCGCAGACGATGTCATCCGGCGTTTCGAAGTCCAGACCGACCTGCCGCGCCGCCGCGCCTGCACCGGTCGCAGCCTTGCGGCGTGGGACGGGTGCCGTGGTCACGGCCGCGCCTTCCGCTTTTCGATGACGCTCGCCACGACTTCCGCCGCACGCTGCGCGGTGTTCTGCTTCAGTACGTGATGCATCTCCGTGAAGATTTCCGTCAGCGTGCGCCGGTTGGTCTCGTCGCGCAACTGTTTCAGCGTGGCCTCGGCGAGCGCCTGCGGCGTGGCGAAGTGCTGCAGAATTTCGGGCACGACGAAACGCCCCGCCAGGATGTTCGGCAAGCCGACGTATGGCAGATAGCCTTGGCGGCGCATGATCTGGCCGGTCAGCCAAGGCACCTTGTACGAGATGACCATGGGTTTTTTCAGCAGCGCGGCTTCCAGCGTCACCGTGCCGCTCTTGACGAGAATCGCATCGGCCGCCGTCATCGCGAGTTGCGACTGGCCGTCGGTGATGGTCAGCGCGAGACCCGGATGCGCATCGACCAGCGGCCGCAGCATTTCGCGCAGCGCGGGCGTGGCCGCCGGCATCACGAAACGCAAACCAGGCTCTTGGTGCTGCATCATCTCCATCGCGGCAAAGAACGTCGGACCGATCAGATCGATCTCAGAGCGCCGGCTGCCCGGCAGCACCGCGATGATCGGACCGCTTTCAGCGAGGCCGAGTGTGCGGCGCGCACCAAGCGTATCGGGTTCGATCGGGATCTCGTCAGCGAGCGGATGGCCCACGTAGGACGCCGCGACGCCTGCCTTTTCCAGCAACGCCGTTTCGAACGGGAACACGCACAGCATGTGGTCGACCGCCTTGGCGATCTTCTTGATGCGCCCGCCCCGCCACGCCCAGATGGACGGACAGACGAAGTGAATGGTCGGAATGCCCGCTTCGCGCAACGGATGCTCGAGGCCGAAGTTGAAATCGGGCGCATCCACGCCGATGAACACCGACGGCGGCTCAGCCAGCAGTTGGCGCTTCAGTTCGTTGCGGATGCCGAGGATCTCGGGAATATGCCGCAATGCTTCGACATAGCCGCGCACCGTCAGCTTTTCCATCGGCCAGTGGGCGTCGAAGCCCGTGGCGATCATGCGTGGGCCGCCGATCCCGTAATACTGGGTACCGGCGGGCAGACGGCTCGCGAGGCCGTCGAGCAGCGACGCCGCCAGCAGGTCGCCGGACGGCTCGCCAGCCACCATCGCGACGCGCAGCGGACTCGGTTGCAATGCCATCGGTTAGCGGATGATGCCGCGTTGCGACGCTTCGACAAACGCGAGCAGCGTTTGTACCGGTGCATCGCCATCGCCACCCGCGGACGCGAGTTCGCGCAACTGCACCTTCGCTTCTTCGAGCGACAGGCTGTTCTTGTACAGCAAGCGGTACGCCGAGCGCAGCGCCGAGATCGCGTCCGCGGAGAAACCGCGGCGGCGCAGACCTTCGACGTTGATACCGTGAGGCTCGGCCTTGTTGCCGGCCGCGATCACGAACGGCGGGACGTCCTGCACGAGCGCCGACGCGCCGCCCAGCATCGAATGCGCGCCGATGCGCACGAACTGATGCACGCCCGACATGCCCCCAATGATCGCGTAGTCGCCGATGGTCACGTGGCCGGCCATCTGCGCATTGCTCGACAGGATGACGTTGTTGCCGACGTGGCAGTCGTGCCCAATGTGCACGTAGGCCATGATCCAGTTATCTTCACCCAGCGTGGTGACGCCCGTATCTTGCACCGTGCCGGTGTGGATCGTGGTGAATTCACGGATCGTATTGCGATTGCCGATCACGAGCCGGGTCGGCTCGTCCTTGTACTTCATGTCCTGCGGACGGCCGCCAACCGATGCGTAGTGGCCGATCCGGTTGTCTTCGCCGATCGTGGTGTGACCTTCGATCACGCTGTGCGAACCGACCGTGGTCCGTGCGCCGATCGTCACGTGTGCGCCGATGACGGCATACGGTCCGATTTCGACGGATTCGTCGAGTTGCGCGCCCGGTTCGACGATCGCAGTGGGATGAATCCTGCTCATGCGTCCTCGCTTCTGATTCTGTTGCGTTGTCTGGATGGACGTAGCCGGAGCTTGCAGGACTCAGGATAAGCCGCTGACTGCCCGGACACCGGTCTTTAAGCGTCTTTGTCCGTGTGCCGCACCGCGCACATCAGGTCGGCTTCCGCCGCCACGACACCATCCACTTCGGCGCGCGCCTTGAACTTCCAGATGCCGCGCATATGACGCTCGAACGTGCAGTTCAGGATCAGCTGATCGCCCGGTTCCACCACGCGCTTGAAACGCGCATTGTCGATGCCCACGAACAGATACAGCGTGTTCGACGGATCGCTCGGCTCTTCCGAAAACGTCAGCAGGGCCGCCGTTTGCGCGAGCGCTTCGAGGATCAGCACGCCGGGCATCACCGGACGGGTCGGAAAGTGACCCTGGAAATACGGCTCATTGATCGACACGTTCTTCAACGCTTTGATGCACTTATGCGGCTCGAGTTCGAGCACCCGGTCGACCAGCAGGATCGGGTAACGATGTGGCAGCAGCGTGAGAATCTTATGAATGTCGAGATTGATTTTTTCGGTGCTCATGGTGTTTCTACTCACGCATTAACTGCGCGATGATGACTGCGGATGCTGGTGCAGGTGGGTTGGTAACGCGTGCTGCCGGCGCTTGCCGAGACCCGGCGGCCATGCCACCCGGTCACGGCAACCGACTTTGCTTCCTGATGCTTGCCCGCCATTTTACGCGGTGCCAGCAGGTTGCCCCGCAGATTGTTCTGCGGGTTGACCCTCGGGTCGGCGTGATATCTCAGGCGTTGTCGCCTGCGGAATTGCTTGCTGCGTTGGCTGGCTGGCCTGCCGAAGCGGCATTTTCGAGCGCCTTGATACGGTCGCGAAGTTTGTCGATATTACGCAGCAAAGCGGCGCTCTTGTTCCAGTCGGCATGGTTCACAGCCGGGAACGCACTGGTGTAGATGCCGGGCTTCAGCAAGGACTTCGAGACGCCCGACTTCGCCGTGACGATCACATAATCAGCCAGCGTGACGTGCCCGGCGATCCCAACCGCGCCGCCGATCATGCAATGACGGCCGATCGTCGTGCTGCCCGCAATACCCGCGCAGCCGGCGATCACCGTGTAAGCGCCGACCTTGCAGTTGTGGCCGATCTGCACGAGATTGTCGATTTTCACGCACTCTTCGATAATCGTGTCGGCCATAGCGCCACGGTCGATGGTAGTGTTCGCGCCGATTTCGACGTCTGCCGCGATCGACACACCGCCTACCTGGGGAATTTTCACCCAGCTGCCGGTACGCGCATCGCCTTCGCCCACGAAATCCGGCGCGAAGCCAAAACCGTCCGAACCGATCACCGCCCCCGCGTGCACGATCACGCGCTCGCCGAGCTTGCATCCGTAGTACACCGCGACATTCGGATACAGGTGCGAGCCCGCGCCGATCCGCGTGCCCCGGCCGATCACCACGTTGGCATCCAAACGCACGTTTTCGCCGATCACCGCACCCGCTTCCACCGTGACGTGGGGGCCGATCACCGCGCTCGGCGCAATCTGCGCCGACGGGTCGATCGTCGCGCTCGGGTGCACGCCGGGCACGGCCTTGGGCGCTGCCATGTCGATGAAAGTCTGCGCGACGCGCGCGAAGTAAGCGTAGGGATTCGGCGTGACGATGAAGTTACGGCCGTCAAGAGAACTGAGCTTCGCGAGGTCATCGGCGTTGATCAACACCGCGCCCGCGCGAGTCGTCTCGACCTGCGACAGGTACTTCGGATTGGCGAGGAACGCCAGCTGGTCCGGGCCTGCCTGGTCGAGCGGCGCCAGACTGCCGACGCGCTGCGAACCCTCTCCAACTACTTCACCGCCGAACCGTTGGACGATGTCCTCGAGCGTAAATGCCATGCCTATCCTGTCTCCTGTGTCGACCAGAGTTAGCGCTTTAGCGCTTACTCCGGTCCCATGCAACGCTGTCGACCGGAGTTAGCGCTTTAGCGCACTACTCTGGTCCCATGCAATGCACTTACTCCGATCCCATCCAAGATGGTTGCTGCAAAATCAGTCCAACTTGTCAGTTCTACCGCCCCATGGGGCGACCCGGCGGCCGACGACCCGGCGTGCGCGCTCAGTTACCCGAGGCTGCGAGCGCCTTGAGCACCTGATCGGTGATGTCGATGCGCGGACTCACGTACACCGCTTCCTGAACGATCAGGTCGTAGTGCTGCTGCTCGGCGATCTGCTTGATCACCTTGTTGGCCCGGTCGAGCACCGCCGCCAGCTCTTCGTTGCGGCGCTGGTTCAGGTCCTCGCGAAACTCGCGTTGTTTGCGCTGGAAGTCCGTATCCAGCTGCGAAAGATCGCGCTGTTTCTGCGCGCGATCGGCGGCCGACATCGACGCGCCGTTCTTGTCGAGCGAGTCGGACATCGACTTCAGCTTCTGCGCCATGTCGGCCAGATCCTTGTCGCGCTTCGCGAACTCCGCCTCGAGCTTGACCTGCGCAGCCTTCGCGGCAGCCGATTCACGCAGGATACGGTCCGAATTCACGGCAGCGATCCTGGCTTCCTGCGCGTGCGCTGCTCCCGCTACGCCGACACCCAGCGTCATTGCCAGCGCCAGCGCGCACGCTACACGTTTCGAAAACATACCGGTTCGCAAAGTCATCCTCTCGATACTGTAGTTTGGCCGGGCCCGCCGCCGGGAGCCGCGCGTAGTGGCCGGGATCAGAATGCCGTCCCAATCTGGAACTGGAACTTCTGATATTGGTCGCCAGTGTGCTTCACGAGCGGGAAGCCCAAGCTGAGCTTGAGCGGGCCGATCGGCGAAATCCACGCAAGACCGACACCATAGCCGTACCGCAAGCCGTTCGCGCCCGTCGAATTCGCAGCGGCGCTCGCGTCTGCCCAGACGTTACCGGCGTCGAGGAACGTGAACACCCGCAAAGTGCGGTCGTAGCCCGTGCCCGGCAACGGGAACGTCAACTCGATGTTGCCGACCAGCAGTTTGGAACCACCGATCGGGTCGTTCGTGGTTTTGTCACGCGGGCCCAGCGAGCTCGGCTCGTAGCCGCGCACCGAACCGATACCACCGGCGTAGTAGTTCTTGAAAATCGGATAGGGCTTGCCGGCCATGCCGTTACCGTAACCGCCCTGGAAGTTGAAGCCCAGCACGAAGCCGCGCGCAAACGAATAATAGTACTGCGCGTTGATGTCGGCCTTGTAGTACTGCGTGCCGCCAAGCGGCGTGCCGTATTCGGCGTTCGCCTGCGTGAAGTAACCGCGGCTCGGCACCAGTGCGCTGTCACGCGCGTCGCGCGACCAGCCCACCGTAAGCGGCACGTTGTTCGATACCCGGCCGAAATCCTGCACATACTGCTTGTACGAAGCCGGCGTGTTCGCGTCGATATCCAGCTGGTTCTGCTCGAGGCCGGCACCGAAGTAGACCGTGTCGACTTCGGAGAACGGGATACCGAACTTCAGGTCACCACCAATCGTGACAATCTTGAAGCTCGAATCCGTCGAGTAGTACAGCGGTTGGTACGTACGGTAGTAGACGTCGGTAATCCGCTTGATGCCGTCGACCGTGAAGTACGGGTCGACCTGCGTGACCGTCAAGGTACGGTACGTTTTGGCGGTATTCACGTTTACCGAGAGACTCGTGCCCGAACCGAACACGTTGTCCTGCGACACGCCCGCGGAGAGCACCACCTTGTCGGTCGACGAGAAGCCCGCGCCCAGCGTGATCGCGCCGGTCGGCTTTTCGGCCACCTTGACGTCCACATCGACCTGGTCCGGCGTACCTTCGACCGGCACCGTGGTCACGTCGACGTCGGTAAAGTAGCCGAGACGGTTGATCCGGTCTTTCGACAGCGCGAGGCGGTTCGAATCGAACCAGGAGCTTTCGAGCTGGCGCATTTCGCGGCGCACCACTTCGTCGCGCGTACGCGTGTTGCCGACCACGTTGATGCGGCGCACGTACACACGGCGGCTCGGGTCCACTTGCAGCGTCAGGTCGACCTTGTGGTGTTCCTGATCGATCTGCGGCTGCGCGTTCACAGTGGCGAACGCATAACCGTATTCGCCCAGCTTGTCGACAATCGCCTTGGTGGTGGCTTGCAGCTTTTCAGCCGAGAAGCGGTCACCCGGTTTGATCTTGATGAGCTTGGCCAGCTCCGGCTCGCGGTCGAGCAGGTTACCGGCCAGCTTGATGCTATTGATCGTGTACGGCTCGCCTTCGTGCAGCGTGACCGTCAGGTACATGTCCTTCTTGTCCGGCGTGATCGAGACCTGGGTCGACTCGATGTTGAACTCGAGGTAGCCGCGATTCAGGTAATACGAGCGGACGTTTTCGAGGTCGCCGGTGAGCTTGTCTTTCGCGTACAGGTCGTTCTTTGTGTACCACGAGAACCAGTTCGGCGTGGACAGCTGCATTTCGTCGCGCAGCGTACCCGTGCTGAACGCCTTGTTGCCGATGAAGTTGATCTGGCGGATCTTCGCGCTCGGACCTTCAGCCACCGAGAACAGCACCGACACGCGATTGCGGTCGATCGGCGTGATCGTGGTGGTGACTTCGGCGGCATAGTAGCCACGCGTCAGATACTGGCGCTTCAGTTCCTGCTCGGCCTTGTCGACGAGCGCCTTGTCGTAGTAACGGCCTTGCGACAAACCGACCGCGCGCAGCGCCTTGGTCAGGTTGTCCTTGTCGAACTCGTGAATGCCTGCGAAGTCGATCGTGCCGATGGCCGGACGCTCCAGCACCTGCACGATGACGACATTGCCTTCGGTCGCGATCTTGACGTCGTTGAAGAAGCCCGTGGCGTACAGCGCGCGAATGGCTTCAGAAGCCTTGTCGTCGCTAAAGGTGTCGCCTTGCTTGATGGGCAAGTACGCGAACACGGTACCGGGTTCGACGCGTTGCAATCCCTCGATCCGGATGTCTTGCACCACGAAGGGCGTCGTTGCGTGAGCAACCAGCCCATGCGCGGCGAATGCCGCGGCTATAACCGTCTTTGGAACAAAGCGATGAGGTTTAAACAACGTGCTTCCCCAGTGTGTATAGCTGCATCAGGTCAGACGGTCGCCATCGTGAACGCCGCCAGACACTTTAAAAATGGATTAAACGAGCCAGATCGTTGAACAGCGCAATCGCCGACAACGCGACGATGCAGGCGAGACCCGCCCTCTGAAAAACGAGTTGCCAGCGATCAGAAACAACTTTGCCGGTTACAGCTTCAACCAAATAATATAACAGATGACCCCCGTCCAATACCGGAATTGGTAACAGGTTCAGTACGCCGAGGCTAATACTGACAAGGGCCAGGAACGACAGGAATGCAGAAGGACCTAGACGTGCGCTCTTTCCTGCGTAATCGGCGATCGTCACGGGGCCAGAAAGATTCTTCAGCGAAGCCTCGCCAACGATCATTCGCCCGAACATGCGCACCGAATAAACAGCGAGGTCCCACGTGCGGCGTGCGCCCAGTTGCAGACTTTCGACCGGCCCATAACGCACGTCGATCGACGGCACCTGGGTGGCGAGTTCCGCACCGATACGGCCGATTTGCTGACCTGTTGCGTCATCACGCTGCGACTGCGGGACGATGCGAACGTCTTCCAGCTTGCTCGCCGCTGGCCCACCACGCTCTACCTGCAGCGTCACGGGCACACCGGCGTGCGATTTTACATAAGCGATGAAGGCCGTGGCATTGTCGGTAGGGATACCGTTGATCGCGCGCAGACGGTCACCCACTACAAGGCCTGCCTTTTGTGCTGCGCTATCCGGTTGCACACCAGCGACTGTGAGCTTGCCACCACCCGGCTCGAAGCCGAGATGCGACATAAAGTCGTCGTCGACGTCTTTCTCGGTGATACCGCGCAGATCCAGCTGGAAATCCGAGGTGCCGTGGGCATCTTTCGCGCTCAGCACGACGCGCTTGTGATCGAATGCCGCGCCCAGCAGTTTCCAGCGCAGGTCGGACCACGAGCGCACGTGTTCGGATTCGCCGGCATTCTCGGCTCGCACTGCGACGATGGTTTCGCCGCCGTCGAAACCGGCCAACGCCGCCGGCGTATTCGGAGCAGGCGCGGCAACCACCGCCGCCGGCTCCGTCACGCCGGTGGCGAACACGAGGGCGAACAGCACGATGGCGAGCAGGAAGTTCGCGACCGGACCGGCCGCGACGATCGCGAAACGACGCCACACCGACTGCCGGTTGAAGGCATGCGGCAAGGCTTCAACCGGAATTGGCGCACCGCCGGTCTCGCGTTCGTCGAGCATCTTCACGTAGCCGCCCAGCGGCAGTGCGGCAATCGTCCATTCGGTGCCCGTTTTCGGGCTCACCCATTGGAACAGCGGCTTGCCGAAACCGATCGAAAAGCGCAACACCTTGACGCCGCACAAACGCGCCACGCTGTAATGCCCGTACTCGTGGACGACCACGAGTACGCCAATCGCGACCGCGAAGGCAAGCAGTTCGATCAGCAGATTCATAGGCGCCTCACTGGACGGCGCGTTCCGTGCGACGGGCGCCGTCCGGCAGACGCGCGATGAAATCGGCAGCGGCGCGGCGCGCGGCTGCGTCGGCCTCAATCACGTCTTCGAGCGCGTGCGCGCTGCGGTTCGGCAACGCGTTGAGCACGGCGTCGACAACCTGAGCGATTGCCATGAAACCAATCTGGCGCGACAGGAACGCTTCAACAGCGATTTCGTTCGCGGCATTCAGGGCCGCGCTCGCCAACCCACCCTCAGCCAGTGCCTTCACCGCGAGCGCGAGACATGGGAAGCGTGTGTAATCCGGCTTTTCGAACGAGAGCGACGCGACCTGCAGCAGATCGAGTTGCGCCACGCCCGAATCGACGCGATCGGGAAACGCCAGCGCGTGCGCGATCGGCGTGCGCATGTCGGGGTTCCCCAGTTGCGCGAGCACCGAGCCGTCAGCGTACGACACCATCGAATGGATCACGCTTTGCGGGTGAATCAGCACGTCGATGCGCTCGCCCGGCAAATCGAAGAGCCAGTGCGCCTCGATCACTTCGAGGCCTTTGTTCATCATCGTGGCCGAGTCGACCGAAATCTTACGGCCCATCACCCAGTTCGGATGCTTGCAGGCCTCGTCAGGCGTGACGTCGACTAGCGTGGCCGGTTCGCGCGTGCGGAACGGGCCACCCGACGCGGTCAGGATGATCTTCGAGACGCCGCCGTGCAGCGCGGCTTCGCGCGGCAGGCATTGGAAAATGGCGTTGTGTTCGCTGTCGACCGGCAGCAGCACGGCGCCGTTGTCACGCACCGCGTCCATGAAGATCGCGCCGGACATCACCAGCGCTTCCTTGTTGGCGAGCAGAATGCGCTTGCCGGCGCGCGCAGCGGCCAGGCTCGGCGCGAGGCCGGCCGCACCGACAATCGCCGCCACCACCGTATCGCAGCCATCGCTCTTCGACACGTCGACGAGCGCTTGCGGCCCGTACGTGACTTCGGTCTTGCAGCCCGCTTCGCGCAGCTTCGCCGCGACGTGCGCAGCGGTATCGGCATCGCCGACTACCGCGACTTCAGGCTGAAAGCGCAGGCATTGCTCGACGAGCTTGTCACCGTTGCGATGCGCCGTGAGCGCGTAAACCGAAAAGCGCTCGGGATGACGCGCGACGACGTCAAGCGTGCTGTCTCCAATCGAGCCCGTAGAACCGAGCAATGTCAGACGTTTTTGCATATCTCTTTCTCTAGCCGAGCAGCAGCATGGCAAGCGGCAGCACCGGCAACAATGCGTCGATGCGGTCGAGTACGCCACCGTGCCCGGGCAACAGGCCGCTTGAATCTTTCACTCCGGCCTGGCGTTTCATCATTGATTCGAACAGGTCGCCCACCACGCTGAATGCCACCAGCAGGGTCAGAGCGAGCAGCGTACGTACGGCGCCCAATTGCGCCAGCAGCGCAGAATACAGGGTGGGCTCGAACGCGTGCAAAAAGACCGCCGCCGCCGCGACGATCATCACCACCAGCCAGCCGCCGATCGCGCCCTCCCAAGTCTTACCCGGGCTGATGGCAGGCGCCAGCTTGTGTTTTCCGAAAGCCTTTCCAGAGAAGTATGCGCCGATATCGGCAAGCCATACCAACAGCAGCAGCGACAGCACGAACGGCACGCCCTTCATGCGAGCGGCGACGAGAGCATGCCAGCACGCGACGAATACCACAATGCCAGCAAGGAATAGAAAAGCGCGCCAGGCGCCTTGCGCGAGGGTCGGCTTGCGCAGGAGCACGTACGGCCCCGCGATCACCCAGAAAATAGCGGCCGCCTGAAACAGCGGCCGGGGCTCCTCGACACCGGTACCGAGCCGCGTACTCGCGACCAGCGCAACCGCCGCCACCAGCGCGTAGATGACCGGGCCCGCGCCGCCGAGCTTCAGCAGGCGCGCCCACTCCCACGCGGCGAACACGACGACGAAGGCGATCAGCGCGCCGAACGCGCCCACCGGCGCGAACAACGTGACCGGCAGGAAGATCGCCAGCAGGATGATCGCCGTGATGACACGGGTTTTTAGCATGGAAGCGAATCGACGTTTTGCGATTGCGGCTCGAGTTGAGCACTGGTGCGGCCGAAGCGGCGCTCACGCTCCGCGTAGGAAGCGATAGCGTGGCCGAGCGCGTCGGCGTCGAAATCCGGCCAGAACGTGTCGGTGAAGTAGAACTCGGTGTAGGCGAGTTGCCACAGCAGGAAGTTGCTGACGCGGCGCTCGCCGCCGGTGCGGATAAAGAGGTCCGGCTCCGGCGCATAGGCCATTGACAGGTGTCCGGCGAACGAGTCCTCGGTCACCTCGACCGCCTTGCCCGCCAGCGCCGATTGTTCGGCGAGCTTGCGGGTGGCCTGCATGATGTCCCATCGGCCGCCGTAGTTGGCGGCGATGGTAAGCGTGAGGCGGGTGTTGCGCGCAGTTTTGGTCTCCGCGCGCTTGATCAGATCGCGAATGCGCGTATCGAACTTCGACAGATCGCCGACCACGCGCAGACGAATGCCGTTCGCGTGCAGCTTGCCGATCTCGCGCTCCAGCGCAGTGACGAACAGACGCATCAGGAACGACACTTCGTCGTTCGGGCGGCGCCAGTTTTCCGAGCTGAAGGCAAAGAGCGTCAGATATTCGACGCCCTGCCGGGCGCAGGCTTCGACGGCCGCACGCACCGCGTCGACGCCGCGCGTATGACCGGCCACGCGCGGCAGACGGCGCTGGGTCGCCCAACGGCCGTTGCCGTCCATGATGATCGCGATATGTC
This sequence comes from Paraburkholderia polaris, assembly GCF_012927345.1. Taxonomy (GTDB): domain Bacteria; phylum Pseudomonadota; class Gammaproteobacteria; order Burkholderiales; family Burkholderiaceae; genus Paraburkholderia; species Paraburkholderia polaris. The sequence continues at coordinate 246,193 of NZ_JABBGJ010000003.1, read as the reverse complement.
GCGGCACCGCGGCGACATCAGGCACGCGCACGGTTGAGCTGGTATAGGTCATGGCCGTCGGGACAGTGACTGCAAAAAAAGAAGTGGAAGTCTTGAAGGTGCTGAGTGCCCCCAAACCTGGCGCTTCGCGCCAAGCCCCCCGAGGGGGCAATCCCCCAAGGGGACTTCCTGCAGGGCGGAAAACCTGGGGCGGCCCTGCGTTTTCCTCGGGGCCATGCGGCCTCAGACCGTCATGATCTCGGCTTCTTTGGTCACTACAAGCTTGTCGATTTCCGTGACGAACTTGTCCGTCAGTTTCTGAACGTCGTCACCGGCACGGCGCTCGTCGTCTTCTGAAATTTCCTTGTCTTTCACGAGCTTTTTCAGTTGCTCGTTTGCATCACGGCGCAGGTTACGAATAGCAACCTTGGCCGTTTCTGCTTCGCTCTTGACCACTTTGGTCAGTTCGCGGCGGCGTTCTTCGGTCAGCGCGGGCATCGGCACGCGGATCACGTCGCCTTGCGTAGCCGGGTTCAGACCGAGGTCCGACTCGCGGATCGCCTTTTCGACGACCTGGACCATCTTCTTTTCCCACGGCTGCACGCCGATCGTGCGTGCGTCGATCAGCGTCAGGTTCGCGACCTGCGAAATCGGCACCGGCGAACCGTAGTAATCGCACTGGATGTGATCGAGCAGGCCCGTGTGTGCACGGCCCGTGCGGATCTTCGACAAGTCGTTCTTGAACGCGTCGATGGAACGCTGCATCTTTTGTTCAGCGCCCTTCCTGATATCAGCCACAGACATTTTTAAACCTCCGAACCTTCAAAACGGTGCGAGCCAGCCAGCGCGCGGAATATGCGGCGGCCTGGGCTCGCGTTAAAGCCCACGTTATGTGAACGAGAGTTTACACGTGGACGAGGGTGCCCTCGTCCTCGCCCAGTACGATGCGCTTGAGCGCGCCCGGCTTGACGATCGAAAACACCCGGATCGGCAGCTTCTGGTCGCGGCACAGCGCGAACGCCGTGGCGTCCATCACCTGCAGATTACGGCCGATGGCTTCGTCGAAGCTGATCGTGGCGTAACGGGTCGCGCTCGGGTCTTTCTTTGGGTCGGCAGAATAGACGCCGTCCACCTTGGTGGCCTTCAGCACAACTTCCGCGCCGACTTCCGAGCCGCGCAGCGCGGCAGCCGTATCCGTCGTGAAGAACGGATTGCCGGTACCGGCCGCGAAAATCACGACTTTGCCTTCTTCGAGCTGGCGAATCGCGCGGGGACGGATGTACGGCTCGACCACCTGGTCCATGCGCAGCGCGGATTGCACACGCGCTTCAATACCGGCGTGGCGCATTGCGTCCTGCAGCGCCAGCGCGTTCATCATGGTGGCCAGCATGCCCATGTAGTCTGCCGTGGCGCGATCCATCCCGGCCGCGCCGCCCGCGACGCCGCGGAAAATATTGCCGCCGCCGATCACCACGGCCAGCTGCGTTCCGAGACGGACCACTTCGGCCACGTCCGCTACCATTCGTTCGATGGTTGCGCGATTGATGCCAAAGGCATCGTCGCCCATCAGAGCTTCACCGGAGAGTTTGAGCAGGACGCGTTTATAGGCAGTGGGCATAGGGGTATCCAGATCGCGCAGAACAGGGCAACAACAAGGGACTAATGTAGGGGTGAAATACTGATTCGGGCAAGCGTCGCCAAATTGACGAACCCTGGGGTTCGCCAGCGGCGTGCGCCACGAGGGTCACCCGCGCGCAGCCTTGCGGCGCCGCCGACCGCGGCAAAGTCTTGCTCCGCCGCGGATCGAACGGTACTAACTGAAGCTTAAGCGATGCTTATTGTTGCTTTGCAGCAGCGACTTGAGCCGCCACTTCAGCTGCGAAGTCGTCCTGCTTCTTCTCGATGCCTTCACCGACCACGAACAGCGCGAACTTCTGCACGCTCGCGTTGCCAGCCTTCAGCATCTGTTCGATCGTCTGTTTGTCGTTCTTAACGAACGTCTGGTTCAGCAGCGACACTTCCTTCAGGTACTTCTGCACGCTGCCGTCGACCATCTTGGCGACGATTTCAGCCGGCTTGCCCGATTCAGCAGCCTTCTGCTCAGCAATGCTGCGTTCCTTGGCGATCAGATCCGCCGGGACGTCGTCCGACGACAGCGAGACCGGCTTCATGGCGGCGATGTGCATTGCCACGTCCTTACCGACCTGCTCGTCCGCGCCGGTGTACTCGACCAGCACGCCGATACGGGTGCCGTGCAGGTACGCTGCCAGCTTGTTCGACGTGTCGAAACGCACGAAACGGCGGATCGACAGGTTTTCACCGATCTTGCCGACCAGTGCCAGACGCACTGCGTCGACCGTCGAGCCGTCCAGCGGCAGGGCCGCCAGCGCAGCGACGTCTGCCGGGTTTTGCGTAGCGACCAGCTCAGCGACCGTCTTCGAGAAAGCCAGGAAGTCGTCGTTCTTCGAAACGAAGTCGGTTTCGCAATTCAGTTCGACCAGCGAACCGGCGTTGCCGCCAATGAACGATGCGACCACGCCTTCAGCCGTCACGCGCGACGCTGCCTTGCTGGCCTTGTTGCCCAGCTTCACGCGCAGCAGCTCTTCAGCGCGCGCCATGTCGCCTTCAGCTTCCGTCAGCGCTTTCTTGCATTCCATCATCGGCGCGTCGGTCTTTGCGCGCAGTTCTGCAACCATGCTTGCGGTAATTGCCGCCATCATTTGCTCCTTGAGTTCCGTCTGTCACACGCCGCCCGGACTTCGATACCGGCGGCAAGAATTCGTTTCAACGTCGCGCGTATTTTTTACGGACCACGTTTAGGCACTGCTCACAGCACACCACTACATTGTCGCGGCTTAAAAAAAGGGGGCCTGTAGAAAGCCCCCTTTTTTGCCGGACACGGGGCAGCTTTACGCTTCCGAGTTGACCTCGACGAACTCGTCGCCGTCGCCACCACGTGCAGCTTGCACCACTTCGTTGACCGCGTTAGCACGGCCTTCGAGGATCGCGTCAGCCACGCCAGCCGTGTACAGAGCGACAGCCTTCGAAGCGTCGTCGTTACCCGGGATCACGTAGTCGATGCCTTCCGGCGAGTGGTTCGTGTCGACCACGGCGATGACCGGCACGCCGAGCTTGTTAGCTTCGGTGACGGCAATCTTGTGGTAGCCGACGTCGACCACGAAGATCGCGTCCGGAATACCGCCCATGTCCTTCACGCCGCCGATCGACTTTTGCAGCTTGGCCATTTCGCGTTCGAACAGGAGCGCTTCCTTCTTGCTCATGCGTTCGGTTTCGCCTGCTTCCAGCGCTGCTTCCATGTCCTTCAGGCGCTTGATCGAGACCTTCAGCGTCTTGAAGTTGGTCAGCATGCCGCCGAGCCAGCGTGCGTTGACGTAAGGCATGCCAGCGCGTTGTGCTTCTTCAGCGATCGTGTCGCGCGATTGACGCTTCGTGCCGACGAACAGGATCGTGCCGCGATTCGCTGCCAGTTGACGCGCGTACTTCAGCGCGTCGTTGTACATCGGCAGCGTCTTTTCGAGGTTGATGATGTGAATCTTGTTGCGATGACCGAAAATGAAGGGGGCCATCTTCGGGTTCCAGAAGCGCGTTTGGTGACCGAAGTGGACACCGGCTTCCAGCATTTGACGCATGGTAACTGCCATGAAAATCTCCGCGAGGGTTGGGTCTTAAGCCGGCTGCCGTATCGGCCGCGCTGCCTTTTTGGCTGAACGCGACGGACACCCTGGGTGCACCGGCTTGCGAGTCTGCTGCCTTGGTACTGCCTTGCTCGTAGCGCAGGCAACTATCGCTACGAGAAGCCTTTCCTGCCAGTTTGCGCCCGCTTGCGTTCATTAGAACAGCGATAGAGCAACAAAAATAAGACAGAGATCGACTTAGCCAAAGATTATAGCACGCGACTATCGGCCGACTCAACCCGCGCGGTAGCTCCCGCTTGCCGCACGCGGTTGCACCTTGGCGCTTGCCACCGGCCTCCACCAAGGCGCTCGCAATCCGCCGCAAACACGGGAGCAAAAGGCGCCACCTCTCTCAAAAGCCTGCGGCAGCCGGAATATGGTGCGATAATCTTGCAATAAACCGCATTTCAGGCCCGACTCATGGCTATTACGCTCAAAAACGAACACGATATCGCGCAGATGCGCGTCGCCTGCAAGCTCGCTAGCGAAGTGCTCGATTACATTACGCCGTTCGTCGCGGCCGGCATCACGACCGGCGAACTCGACCGGCTGTGTCACGAATATATGCTCAAGGAACAAGGCACCGTTCCGGCGCCGCTGAATTATCAGCCGCCCGGCTATCCGCCGTATCCGAAAGCCACCTGCATTTCGGTCAACGACGTGATCTGTCACGGCATTCCGGGCGACAAGACGCTGAAAAACGGCGACGCGCTGAATATCGACATCACGGTGATCAAGGAAGGCTATTTCGGCGACACCAGCCGGATGTTCATCGTCGGCGAAGGCTCGATCATGGCCAAACGGCTCGTGCAGACCACCTTCGAATGCATGTGGCTCGGCATCGATCAGGTGCGCCCGGGCGCCCATCTCGGCGATATCGGCTATGCCATCCAGAAGCATGCCGAAGGGCAAGGCTACAGCGTGGTGCGCGAATATTGCGGCCACGGCATCGGCACGGTGTTCCACGAAGACCCGCAGATTCTGCACTATGGCCGTCCCGGCACCGGGCTCGAGCTGCAGGCCGGCATGATCTTCACGATCGAACCGATGATCAACGCCGGCCGGCGCGACATCCGCACCATGCCGGACCAATGGACCGTCAAGACCAAAGACCGCAGCCTGTCGGCACAGTGGGAACACACCGTACTCGTCACCGAAACCGGCTATGACGTGCTGACTGTCTCAGCCGGCACGCCCGCGCGTCCGCCGGTTGTAGCCGCCACGGCCTGACCGACTTTCGCCCTCACCTGCCCGCCTGCCAATGAGTAGTGTTCCAGCCGTCGCCCAATCCCATGCCTCGTCGCTCAAGGCGGACTATAAAGTGGCCAAAGCCCAGTTGCTGGAACGCTTCAAGACCGCCTCCAACGTCGACTCGCTGATGGCCGCGCTCGCGCGCACCACAGACGAGTCGCTGCGCGCCGCGTGGAACACCTGCGAGCTGCCGCCCGAACTGGCGCTGCTGGCTGTCGGCGGCTACGGGCGGGGCGAACTCGCACCGCACTCTGACATCGACATTCTGGTCCTGCTGCCCGACGCGCCGATCGAGCATCTCGAAGCGCGCATCGAGCGCTTTATCAGCCTCGCGTGGGATTTGGGGCTCGAACTCGGTAGCAGCGTGCGCAGCGTGGTGCAATGCGTCGAAGAAGCCGCCAACGACGTCACCGTGCGCACCTCGCTGCTCGAAGCGCGGCGCATTACGGGCAGCGCCCCGCTCTTCGACGACTTTGCGAGGCGCTACCGCGAAACGCTCGACCCACGCGCGTTCTTCCAGGCCAAAGTGCTGGAAATGCGTCAGCGGCACGCCAAGTTTCAGGACACGCCGTATGCGCTCGAGCCGAACATCAAGGAAAGCCCGGGCGGCCTGCGCGATCTGCAACTGATTCTGTGGATTACCCAGGCGGCCGGTTTCGGTAGTAGCTGGCGCGAACTCGAAGCACGCGGCCTGATCACCGAGCGTGAAGCGCGCGAACTGCGCCGCAACGAAGGCTTCCTGAAAACGCTGCGTGCCCGGCTGCATGTGATCGCCGGCCGCCGCCAGGACATTCTGGTGTTCGACCTGCAAACACCGGTAGCCGAAAGCTTCGGCTACAAGCCGACGGCCACCAAGCGCGCCAGCGAGCAGCTGATGCGTCGCTATTACTGGTCTGCCAAGGCCGTCACGCAACTCGCGACGATCCTGATCCAGAACATCGAGGCGCAACTCTTCCCCAACACGAGCGGCATTACGCGCGTGCTGTCGGACCGTTTCGTCGAGAAGCAGGGGATGCTGGAGATCGCCAGCGACGACGTCTTCCAGCGCGAGCCGAACGCGATCCTCGAAGCTTTCCTGCTCTACGAACAGACGCCGGGCGTGAAGGGTTTGTCGGCGCGCACGCTGCGCGCGATCTACAACGCCCGCGACGTGATGGATCAGCATTGGCGGCGCGATCCGGAAAACCGGCGCCTGTTCATGGATATCCTGAAGCAGCCGGCCGGCATCACGCACGCGTTGCGGCTGATGAACCAGACCAGCGTGCTCGGGCGCTATCTGCTGAACTTCCGGCGCATTGTCGGACAGATGCAGCACGACCTGTATCACGTCTACACGGTCGATCAGCACATCCTCATGGTGTTGCGCAATCTGCGCCGCTTTGCGGTAGCCGAGCACGCGCACGAATATCCGTTCTGCAGCCAGTTGATCGCCAATTTCGACCGGCCGTGGGTGTTGTACGTGGCGGCGCTGTTTCACGACATCGCCAAAGGCCGCGGCGGCGACCATTCCACGCTCGGCATGGCCGACGCGCGGCGCTTCTGCCGCAACCATGGCATCGAGAGCGAGGACGGCGAACTGGTCGTCTGGCTGGTCCAGCAGCATCTGACCATGAGCCAGGTCGCGCAGAAACAGGACACGAGCGACCCCGAAGTCATCAAGCGGTTTGCCGAACTGGTCGGCAACGAGCGCCGGCTGACTGCGCTTTACCTGCTGACCGTGGCCGACATTCGCGGCACCAGCCCGAAAGTCTGGAACACGTGGAAAGGCAAGCTGCTCGAGGACCTCTACCGCGCAACTTTGGCGGTGCTCGGCGGCGCACGGCCTGACGCGCACTCTGAACTGAAGTCGCGGCAGGAAGAGGCGTTGGCCCTGCTGCGCCTCGAAACCGTGCCGGAAGGCGCGCAGAAGGCGCTGTGGGACAAGCTGGACATCGGCTACTTCCTGCGCCACGATGCGGCGGATATCGCCTGGCAGACCCGCGTGCTGTACCGGCACGTCGAGACCGCGACGCCGATCGTGCGGGCGCGTCCTTCGCCGATCGGCGAAGCGCTTCAGGTGCTGGTGTATGTGAAAGACCAGCCCGATCTGTTCGCCGGCATTTGTGCGTATTTCGACCGCAACGGCTTGTCAGTGCTCGATGCGCGGGTCAGCACGACCCGTCACGGGTACGCGCTCGATAATTTCCTCGTCGCGCATACCGAAGAAGACGTGCATTATCGCGATATTGCCAATCTGGTCGAACAGGAACTGACCGCACGCCTCACGGGTGACGGCACCCTGCTCCCGGGACCGTCGAAAGGCCGTTTGTCACGGCTGTCGCGGACCTTCCCTGTTACGCCGCGCGTCGATCTTCGGGCCGACGAGCGCGGCCAATATTACATCCTGTCCGTGTCTGCGAACGACCGGCCAGGCCTTCTTTATTCAATCGCGCGCGTGCTGGCCGAGCACCGGGTCGGCGTCGCGTCGGCGCGGATCAATACGCTCGGCGAACGCGTCGAAGACGTGTTCCTGCTGGATGGGCACGGTCTGTCGGACAACCGCCTGCAAATTCAGGTCGAGACCGAACTGCTGCGCGCGATTGCAGTGTGAGATTTCATGCGAGTCAAATTAACAGCCAAGCACCCGCGGCCGGCTTCGTCCGAACGCGCCCCTGTCCGTACCGGAAGCACCTCGGCGCGTAAGCCGACGCGCGCGACCGGGCCAAGGCCGTCTACGCCGACGGCTGGGTTTAATGGGGCGCGGGGTGAAGGCGCTGGCGCAGCGGGTGGCGGCGGCAAGCGGCCAGCCGGCGCAGGTAAGCCGGCGGGCACCGGCGCGCGCGCGCCACGGGCTGAAGGATCGTTTTCCCGCGAGCGGGACGCAGGTGGTGCTGGCGCTGCGCGCCGGGCACCGTCGGATCGGCCGCCGCGGCGTGAGGGGGCCGGCGGTGCGCCGCGCCGCTTCGAGGGTGGCGGCGATCGCGCTCCCCGTCGGGACGACGGCGAGCGTGCACCGCGGCGGTTTGAAGGTGCTGGCGATCGTAGCGAACGTGCTCCGCGTCGCGCTGACGGTGAACGCAGCCAAGGCGCACCGCGCCGGTTTGAGGGTAGCAACGACCGTGCTCCGCGTCGGGACGATGGTGAGCGTGCGCCCCGTCGATTTGAAGGTGGCGGCGATCGTACCGATCGTGCTCCGCGCCGGGACGAGGGCGCTCGTGCGCCCCGTAAGTTTGAAGCTGGCGCCGACCGTAGCGAACGCGCCCCGCGCCGTGCTGACGGTGAACGCGCTCAAGGCGCACCGCGTCGGTTTGAGGGCAGCAGCGACCGTGCTCCGCGTCGGGACGAGGGCGCTCGTGCGCCCCGTAAGTTTGAAGGTAGCGGCGATCGTAGCGATCGTGCTCCGCGTCGCGCTGACGGTGAACGCACTCAAGGCGCACCGCGCCGGTTTGAGGGCAGCAGCGATCGTGCTCCGCGTCGCTTTGAAGGCGGTGCGGATCGCGGCGAGCGCGGCCAAGGCGCACCCCGCCGCTTCGAAGGCAGCGCAGATCGCAGCGAACGCGCACCACGCAGTTTCGAAGGCAACCGCGCACCGCGCCGCGACGACGGCGAACGTCGCTCGTTCAGCGGTCCGCGCCCGGGCGCAGGCCGCCCGTCGGAAGGCGGACCGCGTGGCGAGCGTCCGGCGCGCGACGCCTCGGATCGGCCTCGCTTCGGCAGCGACCGTGGCGCCCCGCAAGAACGCCGTAGCGGCGAGCGCGGGCCGCGCAGCGACAGCGCACCGCGCCGTTTTGAAGGCGAACGCGGCTCGTCCGAGCGCGGCGAGCGCACTTTCGCGAAACCCGTCAAAAGCGGCTACGGTGACCGGACGGATCGTCCGGCTCGCGCACCGCGCGACGACCGCGGCGAACGTGCACCGGCCAAACGTGAGTTTGGCGATCGCCCGGCGCGCGCAGGCGAACGTAACGAACGCAATGACCGGGGCGAACGCCCTGCTCGCAGCTTCGACAAGGCGCTCCCGGCCGCCGGGCGCCGCTTTGGCGACGACAACCGCCCCGCCCGTGCCGACAAACCGCACGGCCCGGCTCCCGCAGCCAGAGCCGAACGCGACGATGGCGCCGACGCTGCTCCGCGCACGCCGCGCCGCGATTACGAAGACGCGCCGGGCACCCTACGCCTGTCCAAGCTGATGTCGGAACTCGGCCTGTGCTCACGCCGCGAAGCCGACGAGTGGATCGAAAAAGGCTGGGTGCTGGTCGACGGCGAGCGGATCGACACGCTCGGCACCAAGGTTCGTCCGGACCAGCGAATCGAGATCGACCCCGCCGCTGAAGCCGCGCAAGCGAGCCAGGTGACGGTTCTGATCCACAAGCCCGTGGGCCTTGTATCGGGCCAGGCGGAAGACGGCTATCAACCGGCGATCACGCTGGTCACGCCGGAAAATCGCTGGGAAGGCGACAGTTCTGACATCCGCTTCTCGGTCTCGCATCTGCGCCAGCTCGCGCCGGCTGGGCGCCTGGACATCGATTCGACGGGCCTGCTGGTGCTGACGCAGGACGGCCGCATCGCCAAGCAGCTGATTGGCGGCCATTCGGAGATCGATAAGGAGTATCTGGTGCGCGTCGCGTTCGGCGAGCACACCACCGACGTCGAAAGCCACTTCCCACCGGAAAGCCTCGCGCTCTTGTGCCACGGCCTCTCGCTCGACGAAGTGCCGTTGAAGCCCGCACAGGTCAATTGGCAAAACGGCGAGCAACTGCGTTTCGTGCTGCGCGAGGGCAAGAAGCGCCAGATCCGCCGGATGTGCGAACTGGTCGGCCTTGAAGTGATCGGCCTGAAGCGCGTGCGGATGGGCCAGGTGATGCTGGGTGCGCTGCCGCCGGGTCAATGGCGCTATCTGTCGGCGGACGAGTCGTTTTGATGGCGGGAGCCTGACGCTCAAATAGCGAAAAACTCACGGTGTCCACCGTGACGTTCGCCCAACAAAAAACCCACGCCGCGGCGTGGGTTTTTTGTTTCCGGTGGCGCTAGCAACAATGCAATCGTCGCAGGCGAAGATACAGCGTCAGTCGTCACTATTCGGGTCCAGATCCGGAAACAGGACTTCCGTGAAGCCGAACTTCGCGAAATCGTTGATCCTCATCGGATACAGCTTGCCGATCAGATGGTCGCACTCATGCTGCACGACACGCGCGTGAAAGCCCTCGGCGACGCGGTCGATCGGCTTGCCGTATTGATCGAAGCCGTGATACTTGATCATCGAGAACCGGCTCACGGCGCCTCGCAGGCCCGGCACGGACAGGCAGCCTTCCCAGCCCTCTTCCATATCCAGCGACACCGGCGTGATGGTCGGGTTGATCAGCACCGTCTCGGGCACCGGCGGTGCATCCGGATAGCGTTCGTTATGCCCGAAGCCGAAGATCACCACCTGCAAATTGACACCGATCTGCGGCGCGGCGAGCCCCGCGCCATTCGCGTCGTGCATGGTCTCGAACATGTCTTTGACAAGCTCATGCAGTTCGGGAGTGTCGAAATGATCGACCGGATCGGCAATTTGCAAAAGGCGCGGATCGCCCATCTTGAGAATTTCGCGGATCATAACTGCCCCTCCAGGAGCTTACGCATACCATCTTCGTCGAGTACCGGGATGCCGAGTTCCTCGGCTTTCGCCAACTTGCTGCCCGCTTCGGCCCCCGCCACCACGTAGTCCGTTTTCTTCGACACCGAGCCGGCCACTTTCGCGCCGGCCGCTTCGAGCATTTCTTTCGCATCTTCCCGGGCAAGCGTCGGCAAAGTGCCGGTCAATACGACCGTCTTGCCGGCCAGCACGCCTTGCGGCGCCTTTGGTGCGGGCGGCCCTTCCGGCCATGTGACCTTGCCGGGTGCGCGTAGTTGCTCGATCACCGTGCGGTTGTGCTCTTCGGCGAAAAACTGATGAATCGACTCGGCCACCACAGGACCCACATCGTTCACCTCCAGCAATTCTTCGACCGAGGCATCCATGATCGGAGTCAGCGAGCCGAAATGTTTGGCAAGATCTTTCGCCGTCGATTCGCCCACATGCCGGATACCAAGTGCGTAAATGAAGCGCGCGAGCGTGGTGTGTTTGGCTTTTTCGAGCGAGTCGAGCAGATTCTGCGCGGACTTCTCGGCGAAGCGGTCGAGTTCAGCAAGTGTCGCAAAGCCGACGTTGAACAGATCAGCCGGCGTGCGCACGAGATTCTGCTCGACGAGTTGGTCGATGATCTTTTCGCCGAGCCCGTCGATATCCAGTGCCCGCCGCTGCGCAAAGTGCCACAGCGCCTGCTTGCGCTGCGCCGGGCAGAACAGACCACCCGTGCAGCGCGCGATCGCCTCGTCCGGCAGCCGTTCGATGCTCGAGCCGCATACCGGGCAATGCGTAGGCATGACGAACTCGCGGGCATCGTCCGGGCGGCGCTCGAGCAGCGCGCTCACCACTTCTGGAATCACGTCGCCGGCGCGCCGCACGATCACGGTGTCGCCGATGCGGATATCTTTGCGGCGCACTTCGTCTTCATTGTGCAACGTCGCGTTCGTCACCGTCGCGCCGCCGACGAACACCGGCTCCAGCCGCGCAACCGGCGTGATCGCGCCGGTACGGCCGACCTGCACGTCGATCGCGACGAGTTTGGTCAGTGCTTCCTGCGCGGGGAATTTGTGCGCCAAAGCGAAACGCGGCGCGCGCGAGACAAAGCCGAGCGCGTCCTGCTCATCGCGCCGGTTGACCTTGTAGACGACGCCGTCGATATCGTAAGGCAGCGTGTCGCGCTTCTCGCCTACCGTGTGGAAGAACCCCAGCAAGCCTTCGGCGCCTTGTACCACCGCCCGCTCGCCATTCACCGGCAAGCCGAGCTCCTTGTACCAGTCGAGCAGTTCGCTATGTGTGGCGGGCATCTCGCCACCTTCGAGCACACCGATTCCATAGGCGAAGAACGAGAGCGGCCGCTGCGCGGTGATCTTCGAATCGAGCTGCCGCAAGCTGCCCGCGGCAGCGTTGCGCGGATTGGCGAATTCCTTCTGCTCAGCGGCCCGCTGGCGCTCGTTCAGGCGTTCAAAATCGCGCTTGAACATGAGCACTTCGCCGCGCACGTCGAGCACATGCGGCACGCGTTTGCCCTTGAGCTTGAGCGGAATGGAGCGGATCGTGCGGACGTTCTCGGTGACATTCTCGCCGGTGGCGCCATCGCCGCGCGTGGACGCCTGGACGAAAATGCCGTCGACATAACGCAGCGAGATGGCGAGGCCGTCGAACTTCAGCTCAGCTGCGTAATCCACCGGCACCGGCGGTTCGCTCGCGTTCTTGCCGAGCGCGTCGCCGACGCGCTTGTCGAACGCGACGATGTCTTCGTCCGCGAAGCCATTGTTCAGCGAGAGCATGGGTTGATCGTGCACGACCGGCTCGAAGCCGCTTGACGCCTCGCCGCCCACGCGCTGGGTGGGCGAATCCGGCACGATCAGGTCCGGATGCTCCGTCTCGATTCGCTCCAGCTCCTTGAAGAGCTTGTCGTATTCCGCGTCCGGCAGGTCCGGCTGGTCGAGCACGTAGTACGCGTAATTGGCGCGTTCGAGTTCCGCGCGCAGCCACGCGGCCCGCTCCGCGGGAGCATTGGTTGCAGGGTTTGAGGCGGGAGTTCGGGCCATGCTGTCGGACGCTTCTTCAATGGAATTCAGACATTGGATTATCGCAGGAAGCGTGCCCCTTTACATCGGCCGAATGGCCAGTTTCCTGCGTTCGTCACTGCGCCCAAAACGCCAACGGCCGCACATCGCGCGGCCGTCGAGTACTGCATAAAAAAGCAGAGCCGTTACTGGCTGAACAAACGCCGGGTGGCTGGCGAACCCGCCGGAATCCCCGCCTGTTCGAGCTTCGCGTAGAGCGTCATCAACTGCTTTTCGATCGCCAGCAGCGCGGTTTCCGGCAGCGGACGGCGCCCATCGTCGACCACCCGTCCGCCGATACGCTCAGCCAACGATTTCGCGTAGTCGCACATCAGGCGGAACGGCAGGATGTCTTCGTCCGCGACCGGCACGTCGAGCACCAGCGTGATCATCTGGCCGCCCTTGTAGGTCAGGTCGTCGCGCAGGAAATTGGTGTCGCCGAATTGCAGCATGAACACCGGGCTCTGCTTCGCGTCGAGCTTGACGAAGCGCGTGCCGTCGCGCGAGAGCAGCAAGCCGTCTTGCGACGCGACTGCCTGGACATAGTTGGCCGACCACGGCGCACCGTCGGAAAGTACGTTGATCGACAGTTGTGCATCGCACTGCGCGGCGAAGCCGTCGAGTTCGCGCGCCATGGCGACCGTTTCGAGCATGTCGGGAAATTCCGGCGACGCGTCGAGCGCATCGGCAAACTGCTGCACGCCGGTCACGAACTCCGAGAACTCCAGTTCGTTGAGCGCCCCACTCCGATTGGCCAATTGCGCGGCCGCGCGCAGCTCTTCGTAGCGCGCGCCGTTTTGCAGCAATTCCCACGCGCCGCCTTCGAGCTTGCCTTCGATATGCACTGGCTTACTGCCGGCGCGGCGCAGACGCTGCGCAAGCGGAATCACCTTGTCGCCGGCCACCGGGCCGTTCAAACGAATCGGCACGATGCAGTCGATGCGACGATCGACGATAGCCGGCGGCGCCGACGAAATCGTCGTGGCAGCGGGCATGATCGGCTCGACCGGTTCGTCGGCCTTCGCAGCGTGGCCGCCTTCTGCTTCAGCAATGCCTCCCGCTTCCGGATAGCCGTTCGGCGTAGTCGTCTCGGCCTGAATATCGGCCGGCGTATCGAGCGGCGCAGCGGTTGCGCCAAACGTCGGCTCGACGCGCGCCGCCGCGGTTTCCGCCGCCGCGTCTGAACTCACTACCGGCTCGCGCCGCGTGGTCGGCCGGGCCGGTTCGATAAACGGGCTCTGCTCCTCCTGATCGTCCCGCGCGAAACTTTCGGCGGTATCGGCCGGCATCGGACGCGGCATCTTGCGGCGAACCTTCGCGCCTTGCCATGCGTTGTACACGACCACGCCCCCGACCACCACGGCACCCGCGCCGATCAAACCGAGTGTCAACTCGTCCATGCATGCTCCATCAGCAATTCTTTTGTCTGCGCGGCTATGCGCCCGCCCCACGTGTCGCGCGGCCGATGGCCGCTGCGCTGAACCTGGGCGCCCGCGATGATCAACCTAAACGAAAACTTAAACGATATTCTGGGCGAAACCAGCCGCCGTTTCCATGTCGACGGCAACGATCCGCGACACGCCCTGCTCCTGCATGGTCACGCCGATCAGTTGCTGCGCCATTTCCATCGCGATCTTGTTGTGCGAAATGAACAGGAACTGCGTCTTGTCCGACATCGCGCGCACGAGGTTCGCGAAACGCTCTGTGTTGGCGTCGTCGAGCGGCGCGTCCACTTCGTCGAGCAGACAGAACGGCGCGGGATTCAGCTGGAACATCGCGAACACTAGTGCGGTGGCAGTCAATGCCTTCTCGCCGCCCGACAACAGGTGAATCGTCGAATTCTTCTTGCCCGGCGGTTGCGCCATCACCTGCACGCCGGCGTCGAGAATCTCATCGCCGGTCATGATCAGCTTGGCCTGCCCACCGCCAAAGAGACGCGGGAACAGCTCGCCGAAATGACGATTCACCTCGTCGAAGGTGCCTTGCAGCAGCGTACGCGTTTCGCCATCGATCTTGCGGATCGCGTCCTCGAGCGTTTCGATCGCGTTGTTCAGGTCGGCCGATTGCGAATCGAGGAACGTTTTGCGCTCGCTCGCCGCCTTCAGTTCGTCCAACGCGGCCATGTTGACCGGGCCGAGCGCGGTGATCGCGTTGTTGATCCGCGTGACTTCGCCTTGCAGGTAGGACGGCTTCATGTCCGGCGTGAGCTTGGCCTGCAATTGCGCTTCATCGACACCGGCCGCGGCCAGTTGCTCGATGAACTGCTCGCCATTCAGGCGCGCGGCCTGTTCCTTCAGCTGCAATTCGTTGATGCGGTCGCGCAGCGGTTGCAGCGCACGCTCGGCCGTCAAACGGGTTTCGTCGGCGGCACGCAGCTTGGCGGTCAGGTCGTCCAGTTCGAGACGCGTGGCGTGCAACGCCTCTTCCTTGACCGCGCGGATATCGAGCGCGTCCTGCAAGCCAGTATGTGCGGTTTGCTCGTTGATCGTTTCCAGTTCGGCGCGCGCATCTTCCAGCGATGCGGCGACGCGCTCGCTCTGCTCATGCGAGACCTGGATGCTGCGCTTCAATTCGTCGATACGGTTCGCCATGTTGCGCGCCGCGAAGCGCGCGTCGGTGGCGGCTCGATCGAGATCGCGCGATTGGGCGCGCGCGGCGGTGAGCGCTTCGTCGAGCGCTTCGAAGGCCATCTGGTGATCTTCGAAACGCGCCTGCAATTCGGCGAGTTCAGAGTCGTGACGCTCGAAGTTCGCTTCCGATTCGCCACGCAATGCGCGCTGCTCTTCGATCTGCGCGGTGATTTCTTCGAGCTCTTCGCGGATTTGCGTGCTGCGCTGCGTGTAACGCTCATGCGCTTGCGCGAGCTTGAGCACGTCCATCTGCAAGGCGTGCACGCGTTGCGTCGCGCGCTCCGACTGTTGACGTACATCGTTCAAAGCTTGCGCGGCTTGCGTGTGCGCGGCCTCGGCACGGATCGCGGCAGCCTTCGCCTCATCGGCAAGCAAGGCTTGCGCACGCACCTGACGGCCCAGATTTTCGATTTCCTGCTGACGGGCCAGCATGCCGGCCTGTTCGGAATCGGCGGCATACAACTGGACGCCGACACGCGTCACCACGTGGCCAGCCTTGACGACGAACGAACCGCCTTCCGGCAATTGCGCGCGCATGGCGAGCGCCTGTTGCAGATCGTCAGCGACGAAGGCGAGGCCGAGCCAGTCGTTCAGCACGGCACGAATGCCTGCGTCGTCGATACGAACCAGCGACAGCAGCGGACGCAAAGCCGGCGGCGTAGCGACCGGCTGACCGGCTGCCGGCGGTGAGTAGAACGCGAGCTTGGCGGGCGGCGCGTCAGTGGCGAACGCCTTGACCCAGTCGAGGTTCGACACTTCCAGAGCGGCGAGCCGCTCACGCAGCACCGCTTCGAGCGCGGCTTCCCAACCTGCTTCAACGTGCAGTTTCTTCCACAGACGCGGCAAGCCGCTCAGCTCGTGCTTTTCAAGCCACGGCTGGATCTTGCCTTCGGTCTGGACGTTTTCCTGCAATTGCTTGAGCGCGCCAAGGCGTGCGTCGAGCTGATGAATCTGTGCGCTTTCCGACTGCACGCGTTCCTGGGCAGCGCGCCGTTCGCCGTCGAGACGCGGTAGCGTTTCCTGCGCGTCGGTGAGACGGGCCTGCGCGTCGTGCAGGATTTCTTCGTGCTCGGCGAGCTGCATGCGCAGGTCTTCGAGTTGCGCTTCGTCGGGGGCATCGAGACCGCCCGCTTCCGACTTCAGTCGCTCGTGACGCTGCTGCAATTGCTGCAGTTGCTGATCGGCATTGCGCTGATGCGCGGCTTCGAGCTTGAGTGCCTGTTCGGTCTGCGCAATACCGCCGCGCTCGGCATTCAGCTCAGTCTGCGCATCACGCCAGCGCGCTTCGAGCGCCGGCATCGCATCATGCTTGGCGGCGGCTTCGTCTTCGGCCAGCGCGGCTTTTTCTTCAGCAACAGCGAGTTGTTCTTCAGCGTCTTCGAGATCGTCTTGCGCTTTTTGGGCCTGCGACTGCCACTGTTCACGCTGCGCGGTCAAGGCAGCGATCTGCGCCTGCACGCGGTTGCGCGATTCGACGATGAACTTGATCTCGGCCTCGAGACGGCTGACTTCGGCATTCGCCTCGTACAACGCACCTTGCGCACCCTGCATCGCGTCGCTGGCGGAATAGTGCGCGACGCGCAGCGTTTCGAGTTGCGCTTCGACTTCGCGCAGCTTCGCGGTTTGCGCTTCGAGGTCGATCTGCGCCTGTTCGATCGCGCGTTGCTGGCGTTCCTGCTCACCGCCAGCTTCGTTCTTGCGCAACAGCCACAACAGACGCTGCTTCTCTTCGCCGTCAGCCTGCAAATCCTTGTACTTGGTCGCGACGATCGCCTGCGCCTCGAGCTTCTCGAGGTTCGCACTGAGTTCGCGGACGATGTCTTCGACGCGGATCAGATTCTCACGCGTGTCGTGCAGACGGTTCTCGGTTTCGCGGCGGCGTTCCTTGTACTTCGACACGCCCGCGGCCTCTTCGAGGAACACGCGCAGCTCTTCCGGCTTCGCCTCGATCAGGCGCGCGATCATGCCCTGCCCGATGATCGCGTACGCACGCGGCCCGAGGCCGGTGCCGAGGAAGATGTCCTGAATGTCGCGGCGGCGCGCCGGCAGGTTGTTGATGTAGTAGCTCGAGGTGCCGTCGCGCGTGAGCACGCGCTTGACAGCGATTTCGGCATACTGGCCCCACTGCCCGGCGGCGCGGCCGTCGGCGTTGTCGAACACGAGTTCGACGCTGGCGCGGCTACCCGGCTTGCGCGCGGTCGAGCCATTGAAGATCACGTCCTGCATCGACTCGCCGCGCAGCTCGGAAGCGCGCGATTCGCCGAGTACCCAGCGCACGGCGTCGATAATGTTGGACTTGCCGCACCCATTCGGTCCGACCACGCCAACGAGCTGGCCCGGGACCTGAAAATGCGTGGGATCGACGAATGACTTGAAGCCAGCGAGTTTGATCGAGGTCAGACGCACGGCGATTTCGCTGTTTGAAAAGGGAAAATAAAACGTGGCTCGTGAGGGCCGCGCCAGCCGTTCGCCGATGCAGCGAAACGGCCCGCGAAACCCCGCGATACGGGCGCCAACTACACGCGGTGAAGCGTGCGCCAGCTAATGAGGGGCAATCATACCATCGCGCGCGAGCGGTTCTTACCGTCCTTACGGTCTGCGCTACCGTCGGCGTCGGGACCCGCGTCCTGGATGGCCGGATCAGGCGGCAACGCACGGGTCCGGTGTACCCAACTGGATAGTGCCGACGCCAACACGATGCACGCGCCACCGGCCCATTCGCGCGGGCCCGGCGTCTCGCCGGCGAAAAGCCACGCGGACAAGGCCGTGACCACGATCTCGAACAGCATGATGATCGAGGCCCGATTGGCCGGCACCCGCGCGAGTCCGTACTGCACGAGCATATTGTTCGACGCGAGCAGAAAACCGAGGCCGAGCACCAGTAGCGCCGCCGTGCCGAGATGCGCGCCGGTGGGTGGTGCGGGCATCGCCTCGAACAGCGATGCAAAGGCGCTGAAAATCGCCGCGCCGCCGAAGATCGTCGCGGTGCGCATTTCCGGTTTCATTTCCGGCAGCACGCGACTCGTCTTGAGGATCAGCACGTTGCTCATCGCGAAGCCCATGCCGCCCGCAAGCCCTGCCCATTCGGCGAGGTTGCCGGGCACCGGGATGCCCAGTTGCGGCGACCACAGCATGGTCATCGCACCGGCCAGCGATAGTGCGGCGAGGCCTGCGCCCGCCCAGGTCAGCCGTTCGTGCAGGATGAAGTGTGCAAAGAGCGCGGTCCAGGCGGGGGTGAGATAGAACAGCAGCAACACGCGCATCACCTCGCCGTGGATCGAGCCCCACACGAAGCCGAGATTGGTGATGCCCGCTGCCAGCGCCAGGGCCGGCAGCAGCCAGTGCCAGCGCACGGTTCTGAGCGCGCGATAGCGCACCAGCAGGACGAACAGGCAACCGGCGCCGCTCGTCAGCGCGCTTGCCGCTGTGCCGGTCACGCCGAGCGCATTCAGCATGCGCAGCGGGTACCAGATCATCCCCCACACCGAGGCGCCCAGCATGATCGCGAGCGTCGGCCAGCCATTGCGAAGCCAGTTGGTCATGATGCGAGACTCCCGCGACGGCTGCTGCTCCTGCGGGCGGTGTGGCTGACTTTGCCGACGGCGGCGTTCTTGCGCCCTCTTCGTCCGAATCGTCGGGATGTATCCGTTGCTGCTTCGTACATTGCTGCTCCTGCTTCCTTTTTGCGCGAACCGTCTGCGGCTCGCGTCGTTCCCGCTGCGTCGCATTGCCTGCGCTGCCTGGCGGGTTGCGCCGCGTCTTAACACGCCTGGCGCCGCTGCAATGTGCCCCCTGGTGCTTAGGGCGGCGGCACATTGCGTGCGTTCGGGCCATTGCGGCCCTGAGTCGTCCTCGATCCTACCGTCTGTGCTCTCTCTGTTGCATGCGTTCTGGGTGGTTTTCGATGACTTTGGCTTGCTTCGGCCCGCGCCGCCATGGATTTCCTGCCCCCGCCGCCGCGCCACGCTGGCCCGCGAACGGCTGCATGCCACGCTATAATCATCCGCTCGCCGCCGCTGCCACCGTTTTCGCGTCTTTCAGGCGTTTCGCCGTCAGCGCGCGGGCCCGGCATTTCCCTGCATCCGTCTGCGCCCTCTTCGATCAGGCTCGATCCGCCCAGTGAACCCGCTACTCGACTCCCTTCAGCCCTATCCGTTCGAAAAGCTGCGTGCGCTTTTCAAGGACGTCACGCCGCCCGCCGGCCTCGCGCACATCAGCTTCGGCATCGGCGAACCGAAACATCCCACGCCGGCGCTGATTCGCGACGCGGTGATCGCCTCGCTCGGCGGTTTGTCGGCTTATCCGGCCACCATCGGTTCGCCCGCACTGCGCGAGTCGATCGCGAAATGGGTGACGCAGCGCTACAACCTGCCCCCGGTCGATCCGGCTACCCAGGTGCTGCCAGTGGCGGGCTCGCGTGAGGCGCTTTTTGCGCTCGCACAAACGGTCATCGACCCTGAACGGGACAATGCGCGGGACAACGCGCGTAATGCTGACGGCGAACCTGCGATCGTACTCTGTCCGAACCCGTTCTACCAAATCTATGAAGGCGCGGCGATTCTCGCCGGCGCAGAGCCGTACTTCGTCAATAGCGACCCGGCGCGTAACTTCGCCTGCGACTATTCGGCGGTCCCGCCCGACATCTGGGCGCGCACGCAGCTGCTGTACGTATGCTCGCCGGGCAATCCCACCGGCGCGGTGCTCACGCTGGACGACTGGCGCGAACTGTTCGCGTTGTCGGACCGCTACGGTTTCGTGATTGCCTCGGACGAGTGCTACTCCGAAATCTACTTCGACGAAGCCAATCCGCCGCTCGGCGGCCTGGAAGCGGCCCACAAACTCGGCCGCGGCTTCGAGCGCCTCGTGATGCTGTCGAGCCTGTCCAAGCGCTCGAACGTGCCGGGCATGCGCTCGGGCTTCGTGGCGGGCGACGCGGCGATCCTGAAAGACTTCCTGCTATACCGGACATACCACGGCGCGGCCTTGTCGACGGTGTTCCAGAGTGCCAGCATCGCGGCCTGGAATGACGAAACGCACGTGCGCGAGAACCGCGCGAAGTACGTGCAGAAGTTTTCCACCGTGACGCCGATGCTCGCCGCGGTGCTCGACGTGCGCCTGCCGGACGCCGCGTTCTACCTGTGGGCGGACGTCTCGCGCACGGGCCTGTCGGACACCGAGTTCGCCCAGCGCCTCTACGCCGACTATAATGTGACGGTTCTGCCGGGCTCGTTCCTCGCGCGCACTGCGCACGGTGTGAACCCCGGCCGCAATTTCGTGCGCATGGCGCTCGTCGCCGATGTCGACGAATGCACGCAAGGCGCACAACGGATCGTCGATTTTTGCCGCGCGCTCGCGGGCTGAGTTTTTCATATTCGGCAACCCCGCGCACCGCATCCCTTCTTCAGACTTCAACTCTTCAGAGCACGCATATGTCGCAACAACTTCAGCAGATCATTGATACCGCCTGGGAAAACCGCGCCGAACTGTCGCCGAAGGCCGCTCCGGCCGACGTGCGCGAAGCCGTCGCCCACGCCATCGAGCAACTGGACAAGGGCGCGCTGCGCGTGGCCGAAAAGAAAGACGGCGACTGGATCGTCAATCAATGGCTGAAGAAAGCCGTGCTGCTGTCGTTCCGCCTGGAAGACAACGCGCCGATGCCGGCCGGTGGTTACTCGCAGTTCTACGACAAGGTGCCGTCGAAGTTCGCCAACTACACCGCTGAAGATTTCGCCGCCGGCGGCTTCCGCGTGGTGCCGCCCGCCATCGCGCGCCGCGGCTCGTTCATCGCGAAGAACGTCGTGCTGATGCCGTCGTACACCAACATCGGTGCGTATGTGGACGAAGGCACGATGGTCGACACGTGGGCGACCGTCGGTTCGTGCGCGCAGATCGGCAAGAACGTCCACCTGTCGGGTGGCGTGGGCATCGGCGGCGTGCTGGAGCCGCTGCAGGCCAACCCGGTCATCATCGAAGACAACTGCTTCATCGGCGCGCGTTCGGAAGTGGTGGAAGGCGTAATCGTCGAAGAAAACTCGGTGATCTCGATGGGCGTGTACCTCGGCCAAAGCACCAAGATTTATGACCGCGAAACCGGCGAAGTCACGTACGGCCGCATTCCGGCGGGCTCGGTGGTGGTGGCGGGCAACCTGCCGTCGAAGGACGGTTCGCACAGCCTGTACTGCGCCGTGATCGTCAAGAAGGTCGACGCCAAGACGCGTGCGAAGGTCGGCCTGAACGAGCTGCTGCGAGGCGACTGATGGCTCGCGGCACCAAGACCGTCGTCTACGGCATCCCCAACTGCGACACCGTGAAGAAGGCCCGTGTGTGGCTCGAAGAGCATGACGTCGAGTTCGAATTCCACGACTTCAAGAAACACGGCGTGACCGAGCCGCTGGTGCAGGACTGGCTGAAGGACGTGAAGCTCGACGCATTGCTGAACCGCCGCGGCACGACCTGGCGCGGCCTGTCCGACGACATGAAGGCGGCGGCGGACACGCAGTCCGGCGCGATCGCGTTGATGATCCACAAGCCGTCGGTGATCAAGCGGCCGGTGCTGGTGGTCAACGGAAAGGTCAAGTCGCTCGGTTTCTCCGCGGACGAATACGCGGCGCTGTTTGCCTGATCGACGGATTTGACGCGCAAGATCGGAAGCAAAGGTCGAGCGCGAAGGTCAAACGCAGCACCAGGCACCAGGCACCAGGCACCAGGCACCAGGCACTAGGTCCGGGTGCGAAGATCGAACGCAACAAGCGGTAAAACGTGGCCTCGCCGCGTTGCTTAAAAGCTGTTGCCGGCTGCGGTGTCCAACCGCCAGCCGGCATTTTTTCATTTCAAAGTGGCTTGTACTGAATCCATGTCCGGCACCCTCGCCCTTACCGAACAACTGATCGCCCGCGCCTCCGTGACGCCCGACGACCAGCATTGCCAGCGCCTCTTAATCGAGCGCCTGTCCGCGCTCGGCTTCGAGCACGAGACGATCGAATCGAACGGCGTGACCAACCTGTGGGCCGTCAAACGCGGCGTCGACGGCACGCGCGGCAAGCTGCTCGCGTTCGCCGGCCACACGGACGTCGTGCCGACCGGTCCGCTCGAACAATGGCACTCGGCGCCGTTCGAGCCGACCCATCGCGACGGCAAGCTCTACGGCCGCGGCGCGGCGGACATGAAGGCATCGATCGCCGGCTTCGTGGTGGCAAGCGAGGAATTCGTCGCGGCGCACCCCGCGCATCGTGGCTCGATCGCATTCCTGATTACGAGCGACGAAGAAGGTCCCGCTACCGACGGCACCGTCAAGGTCGTCGAAGCGCTGCAGGCACGCGGCGAGCGCATGGACTACTGCATCGTCGGCGAACCGACGTCGAGCGCGCAGTTCGGCGACATGGTGAAAAATGGCCGGCGCGGTTCCATGTCGGGCAAGCTGATCGTCAAGGGCGTGCAAGGTCATATCGCCTACCCGCATCTGGCGAAAAATCCGGTGCATCTGCTCGCGCCCGCGTTGGCCGAACTGGTCGCCGAACGCTGGGACGACGGCAACGAATACTTCCCACCCACCACCTGGCAGGTTTCGAACATCCATAGCGGCGCCGGCGCGACGAACGTGATTCCCGGCCATGCGGACGTGATGTTCAATTTCCGCTTCTCGACGGCGAGCACGGTGGAAGGCCTGCAGGCTCGCGTCCATGCAATCCTCGACAAGCACGGTCTCGAATACGACCTGCAATGGACCGTGAGCGGGCTGCCGTTCCTCACGCCGCGCGGCGATCTGTCGACCGCGCTGGCTAAAGCGATCAAGGACGAAACCGGCGTCACGACTGAACTGTCGACCACCGGCGGCACCTCGGATGGCCGCTTCATTGCACGCATCTGCGAGCAGGTGATCGAATTCGGCCCGCTGAACGCCAGCATCCACAAGATCGACGAACATATCGAAGTCGCACACATCGAGCCGCTGAAGAACGTGTATCGCCGCGTGCTCGAACAACTGATCGCCTGACCAAGGAATTTCTGCGATGACGCTCCCGTTTTCCACTGTCCGCGACCTGCTGCGTTTCGCGGTGTCGCGCTTCAACCAGGCCGAGTTGTCGTTCGGCCACGGCTCGGCCAACGCCTACGACGAAGCCGCTTATCTGATACTGCAGACGCTGCATCTGCCGCTCGATCTGCTGGAGCCGTTCCTCGACGCGCGTCTCTCCGCGGCTGAAATCGACGCCGTGCTGAACGTGATCGAGCGCCGCGCCGGCCAGCGCGTGCCGGCGGCCTACATCACGCAGGAAGCGTGGATGCACGGCTTCCGCTTCTACGTGGATGAACGCGTGATCGTGCCGCGCTCGTTCATCGGCGAGTTGCTGCAGGACGGCCTCCAGCCGTACGTGGAAGATCCCGAGCAGGTGGGCGCCGTGCTGGAACTGTGCACCGGCTCCGGCTGCCTTGCGATCCTCGCGGCGCACGCATTCCCGAACGCGGATATCGACGCAGTCGATCTCTCCGCACCTGCTCTCGAAGTCGCCACGCGCAACGTGACGGACTACAAGCTCGATGACCGCGTCGCCCTCTTCGAAGGCGATCTGTACGCGCCGCTCGCCGAGCGCCGCTACGACGTGATCATCAGCAATCCGCCGTATGTGAACGCCGCCTCGATGCAGGAACTGCCCGCCGAATACAAGCACGAGCCCGACATGGCCTTGGCAGGCGGCGCGGACGGCATGGATATCGTGCGCCGGATCATCGCTGAAGCGCGCAACTGGCTGACCGAAGACGGCGTGCTGGTGGTCGAGATCGGCAACGAGCGCGCGAACGTCGAAGCGGCATTCGGCGGCCTCGATCTGGTCTGGCTGTCGACCAGTGCCGGCGACGACAACGTGTTCCTGATTCAGGCCGCAGATCTGCCGGTCTGACGCTGTATTGCCGGACCACCGGATCGCCGGTTCGCCGGTTCGCCGGTTCGCCGGTTCGCTTTATTGCGCGACGCGCGCGGCAGACGTTCATTGCTTGCCGTGCGTGTTGCAGCGCATAGCCGCACACACCGGCAACCTCCGCCTCTCCCCCGCCAGCACACCCCGCATTCGCGGAATCCCCGAAGAAGCTGAACCGTCACACCACCTCAACGCACTCACGTTCGGTAAGATGAGCGCGGTCAGCTGTCCGCTACGCCGTTAGGCAGCCGCGGCGGTGCCTTGCCAACCCTTCGTCCGCCTATGGAATTCGACCTGCTTCATATTGGCACGCTGGTCGCCCTCGCCCATATTCTCGGCGTGGTTGCGGCGTGCCACGCCATTCTGAACACCCGCACATCGCAAGGCGCGATCGCATGGGCCGTGTCGCTGGTCGCCATGCCGTATCTGACGCTGGTGCCGTACCTGTTCCTCGGCCGCAGCAAATTCGAGGGTTACGCGGACGCTCGCCGCATCGAAAACGAATTGCTGCGCTCGCGCGCGCATCCTCAGGAATGGGACACGCGCGCCTCCTCGGCCGGGCTGCCTACCCAGGAGCTTGGCGCGAGGCTTGTGCACTCGCTCACTCGCCTGGGCGGCATGCCGTTCCTGCCGGGCAACTCCGTGCGCACGCTTGTGAACGGAGCAGCGACTTTCGAGGCGATCTTCGAAGCGATCGAAGGCGCACGCAATTACGTAATCGTGCAGTTCTTCATCGTCCGCGACGACGCGCTCGGCGAGATGCTCAAAGACGCGCTGATCGCGAAAGCGCAGCAAGGCGTGCGCGTCTACTTCCTGTACGACAGCATCGGCAGTTTCGATCTGCCCCATCGCTACGTGGCGGCGCTGCGCGCGGGCGGCGTAGAGACGCACCCGTTCGCCACCAATCGCCGCTTCGTCAACCGCCTGCAGTTGAACTTCCGCAATCACCGCAAGATCGTCTCGGTGGACGGTGAGCGCGCATTTGTCGGCGGACACAACGTCGGTGTTGAATATCTCGGTGGCAAGCCCCCACTGTCGCCGTGGCGCGATACGCATATCGAAGTGCGCGGCCCGGCCGTCGCCAGCATCCAGTTCGTGTTCACCGAGGACTGGCACTGGGCGACCCAGCAGCTGCCCGAGTTCGTCATGCCGGCTTTCCAGCCAACCGACGAGGGCATGCACTGCCTCGTCGTGCCGAGTGGTCCAGCCGACAAGCAGGAGACCTGCTCGCTCTTCTTTGTCGAGGCGATCAACGCGGCACGCGAGCGGATCTGGATCACCACGCCTTATCTCATACCCGACGAAGCCGTGTTCTCCGCGTTGCGACTGGCGGCGCTCCGTGGCGTGGATGTGCGCATCCTGATTCCGTGCCGGCGCGATCACCGCGTGGTGTTCACCGCCTCGAAACTGTATGCGTACGACTCGCTGCGCGCGGGCATCCGGATCTTCCGCTACCAGCCGGGCTTCCTGCACCAGAAGGTCGTGCTGATCGACAGCGTGGCGGCGGCAATCGGCAGCGCCAATCTCGACAACCGCTCGTTCCGGCTGAACTTCGAGATCATGGTGCTCACCGTGGACCGCGGCTTTGCCAAAGATGTCGAAGCGATGCTGCTCAAAGACTTCGCGGAGTCGCTCGAAATCGACCGCAACGAGTACCGCGAGGCGAGCGCGCTGCGGCGCGTGCTGATGCACGTGGCGCGGTTGTTCTCGCCGATCCTGTAGCGCTCCTGCTGCCGCGCCACCGCGACCGGCAGGGGCTTCAACATCAGCTCGGGTTCGAGCACTGGCTCGTGCCCGGTCTCCCACTCCAGCACCCGCCCCAGCCCGTGCCGAACCTCCGGCTGCGCGACGCGTTACAACTGCTTTTCGATGTCCTCGACAATCGCCTCGGGCTTGGTCAGCGGCGCATAGCGTTTCACCACATTGCCGTCGCGACCGATCAGGAACTTGGTGAAGTTCCATTTGATCGCTTCGAGCCCTAGCAAGCCCGGCGCCTCGCCCGTCAGATAGCGGAACAACGGATGCGCATTGGCGCCGTTCACATCGATCTTGTCGAACATCGGGAAGGTCACGCCGTAATTCTTTTCGCAGAAACTCCCGATCTGGGTGGCGTCACCCGGTTCCTGCTTGCCGAACTGGTTGCACGGAAAACCGAGCACCGCGAGTCCACGCGCCGCGTAAGTGTCATAGACCTTTTGCAGGCCCGCGTACTGCGGCGTGAACCCGCATTCGCTCGCCGTATTGACGATCAGCAAGACCTTGCCTTGATAGCGCTCGAGGCTCACTTCCTCGCCGCCGAGCGTACGTGCAGAAAACGAATAAATTGATGTCATATGCTCTCCCCGTGAAAGCCGTCAGTCTATGCCAAAAGCTGCGCCGGTACAGTCGGCCGAATGGCCGATCCTGGCTGAGCGCCCGGTGTCAGCCCCGGCAGTCTAAAATAGCGTTTTTCTTCGACCGGCCTCTTCGTGATCCGCTTTAACCAGTTCAGCCTCGCGCGCGGCACCAAGCCGCTCTTCGAAAACACCACGTTCACCCTCAACCCCGGCGAGAAGGCCGGCCTGGTGGGGGCGAACGGCGCGGGCAAGTCGACGCTGTTTGCCGTGCTGCTCGGCGAACTGCACGCCGACGGCGGCGATTTCTCTATCCCGCCAAACTGGCAGATCGCCCATGTCGCGCAGGAAACGCCAGCGGCGGACAAAACCGCCCTCGCTTATACGCTCGACGGCGACGCCGCGTTGCGCGCGATCGAAAGGTGCATCGCCGAAGCGTCGGCCGCACATGACGGCGCCGCCGAAGGCGAAGCGCACGCCGCGTTCGCCGACGCCGACGGCTATACCGCGCCCGCTCGCGCCGAGGCATTGCTGCTCGGCCTCGGCTTCACGCTCGATCAGACCCGCGAGCCGGTCAGCAGCTTCTCGGGCGGCTGGCGCATGCGGCTGAATCTGGCGCAGGCGCTGATGTGCCGCTCCGACCTGCTGCTGCTCGACGAACCGACCAACCACCTAGATCTCGACGCGATCGTCTGGCTCGAAGACTGGTTGAACCGATATCCCGGCACGCTGATCGTGATCTCCCACGACCGCGAGTTTCTCGATTCGGTCTGCAACGTCACGCTGCATCTGGAGCATCAGCAGATCAAGCGTTACGGCGGCAACTACTCGCAGTTCGAAATCCTGCGCGCGCAGCAGATCGCGTTGCAGCAAAGCGCGTACGAGAAGCAGCAACGCACGGTCGAGCATCTGCAGAGCTACATCAACCGTTTCAAGGCGCAGGCCACCAAGGCGCGTCAGGCGCAGAGCCGCGTGAAGGCGCTCGAAAAGATGGAATTGATCGCGCCGGCGCATGCGTCCTCACCGTTCACGTTCGAATTCCGCACGCCCGATTCCGCACCGAACCCGATGATGGTGATGGAAGACGTGCGCTGCGGATATCGCAGTGAAGATGGCGAAATTCCAATCGTCGACCATGTGATGCTGTCGATCCAGAACGGTCAGCGCATCGGCCTGCTCGGCGCGAACGGTCAGGGCAAATCGACGCTGATCAAAACACTCGCCGGCACGCTCGAAGCCCTCGGCGGGCATGTACGCGAGGGCAAGGGGCTGCGCATCGGCTACTTCGCGCAGCATCAGCTCGAAACCCTGCGTCCGGACGACACACCGCTGCAGCATCTCGCGCGTCTTGCACCGGATACGCGTGAGCAGGAATTGCGCGACTTCCTCGGCAGTTTCAACTTTTCCGGCGAGATGGCGACCGCGAAAATCGCGCCCTTCTCGGGCGGCGAAAAAGCACGTTTGGCACTCGCACTGATCATCTGGCAAAAGCCGAATCTGCTGCTGCTCGACGAGCCGACCAACCACCTGGATCTCGAAACGCGTCACGCGCTGACCATGGCGCTCGCGCAATTCGAGGGCACGCTGATTCTGGTGTCGCACGACCGGCATCTGCTGCGCGCCACCACCGACGTGTTCATGCTCGTCGCGAAGCACCGTCTGCAGGAGTTCGACGGCGATCTCGACGACTACCGCGACTGGCTGCTCCAACATGCCGCGGAACAACGCGCGGCGCTGAAAGCAGGCGCGGCGTCGAACGCCGCGGATAGCGCGAATGGCGCAGACAGCGGCGTCAATCGCAAGGAGCAACGCCGCCTCGAGGCAGAAACGCGGCAGAAGCTCGCGCACCTTAAAAAGCCGCTGCAAAGCCGCATCACGAAGATCGAAAAGGAAATGGACGCGCTCAACGCGGAAAAGGCAACGCTCGATGCGTTTGTCGTCGATCCGGCCAGTTACGAGCCTGAGCAGAAGAGCAAACTGACGGAGGCAATCCGCCGTCAGGCAGATGTAAACGCGCGCCTCGAAACACTCGAAGCCCAATGGCTCGAGACTCACGAGGAACTCGAACAAATCGGCTAGCGGCAGGCTGTTCCTCGTCCGCGCCGGCATCGATCGGAGGTAGCCCTTGTCACCCGTGAGCTCGTCTGCGTCTTCACCGGAATCTTTATCTGAGTCTTCAACCACGCCGTCAGCTGCGTCGTCATCAGTGGCAGTGCCTGCTCCGCTGCAAGGCCTGCGCGTGCTGGACCTGACGCGCCTGCTGCCCGGTCCGGTGGCCGCCTTGCGGCTTGCAGAACTCGGCGCCGACGTGCTGAAGATCGAAGCGCCCGGTGCGGGCGACCCCACCCGCACGATGATGCAATCGTCGAGCGACCGCGTAGCCGGCCGCCCCGGCGCGTTTTACCGGCTGGTGAATCGCGGCAAGCGTGAAACGCGGCTCGACCTCAAATCGGAAGCGGGACGCAATGTATTGCGCGCACTCGCGGCCGAAGCGGATGTGCTGATCGAGAGTTTCCGGCCCGGCGTGATGGAGCGCCTCGGCATCGGCTACGAAACCCTGCGTGCGGTCAATCCGAGGTTGGTCTACTGCGCGATCAGCGGTTACGGTGCGAGCGGTCCGTTTGTCGACCATGCCGGTCACGATCTGAACTACATCGGCTACGCGGGCGTGCTCGACCAGCTGGCGGGCCGCGACGGCGCGCCGATTCTGCCAAATTTCCAGATTGCCGACCTGCTCGGCGGCGCGTTAAGTGCGGTGACGCAAATTCTCGCCGCGCTATGGCACGTGTCGCGCGGCGGCATTGGCCGCTTCGTCGACGTCTCTATGACGCACGTCACCCACGCGCACAACGTCGTCGCGCAAGTGGCGCTCGCCAATGAGGGCGCCGCGCCGGCCGCCGGCGCCGGTCTGCTGAACGGCGGCGTGCCCTGCTACAACCTGTATCGGACGCTCGACAATCGCTGGCTCGCGGTCGGCGCGCTCGAGCTGAAGTTCTGGGAAACGCTGTGCATGGCGCTGGACCGCCCCGAATGGGCGACGCGGCACTGGAGCCTCGGCCAGGCGATCGGCGGCCCGGACGCCGCCGCGTTGACGCAGGAGTTGGCTGACCTGATCGTCAAGCGTCCGCTGGAAGAATGGGTATTGCTGCTGGAGTCGCTGGACTGCTGCGTCTCGCCGGTGCTGACCCCGGCGGAAGCTGCGCAGCACCCACTGTTCAACCGTGAGGCGTACGCGGCGATGAACCACGATAAAGACGGAAACGATGCCAGCGACGACGAGCGTCTGATCGGCTAAACCGCCGCCGGGCCGCGAGGTTAAGCCGGTGTTGAACCAAGCCCTGGCGCGCCCCAGCCTCAGCGCCGCGCGGCCGTCTGTCGCGGCAATACCTGGCGCGGCGTTTTTTCGTCGTCGTACAGGAAATGCTTGCGGCCTTCCACGTGACGGTTGATCGTCGCGCGTACTTCGGCGGCAGTGACATCTTCGGCCACCACCCGGCGCGAAATCTGCCCGGTCGTGTCGATCCACTCGACAATCCGGCAAGCGCCGCCCCAAGGCTGGCGAATGGGCTCGGAGACGCGGCAGCCGCGCACCTGCATCGGCCGCTCGGCCACGGTTTCATATGACTGTTTCAAGGCGCGATCCTTTTTTCGGCATCAGAAGGGATGCAATACTTCCGCAGCTTAGAAAAAAGGAACGTCGGGTAGGTTACAGCCAATATGGAGATATTTACCGCCCATTACGGCGCCGACAGCGCTCGCGGACGGCAAAACCCCGTCTATTCAAGCATGCGGACCTGATCGATGGCCTGCTCGATCCTTTCGACTGCAACAACCTGTAAGCCTTCAATCGGCTGTTTCGGTGCATTGGCCTTCGGAATGACCGCGACCGAGAAGCCCAGTTTGGCCGCCTCCTTAAGACGGTCCTGACCGCGGGGCGACGGCCGGATTTCGCCGGCGAGGCCCACTTCGCCGAATACGACCAGCCCCTTGGGCAGCGGCTTGTTGCGCATAGAAGAGTGGATCGCGAGCAGCACGGCGAGGTCGGCCGCGGGCTCGGTGATCTTCACGCCGCCCACCGCGTTCAGGAACACGTCCTGGTCGAAACAGGCGATGCCGGCGTGCCGATGCAGCACCGCCAGCAGCATCGCCAGACGATTCTGTTCCAGCCCCACGGCAAGGCGCCGTGGATTCGGCGCGTTGGCCGCATCGACTAGCGCCTGCACTTCGACCAGCAGCGGCCGCGTGCCTTCCTGCGTCACGAGCACGCAAGACCCCGGAACGGATTGCTCGTGCTGCGACAGAAATAGCGCCGACGGATTGGCGACACCGCGCAGACCGCGCTCGGTCATCGCGAACACGCCGAGTTCGTTGACCGCGCCGAAGCGGTTCTTGATCGCGCGCACCAACCGG
The DNA here is from genome assembly GCF_012927345.1 of Paraburkholderia polaris. GTDB lineage: Bacteria > Pseudomonadota > Gammaproteobacteria > Burkholderiales > Burkholderiaceae > Paraburkholderia > Paraburkholderia polaris. The sequence goes on along the minus strand of NZ_JABBGJ010000003.1, from coordinate 215,327 downwards.
TACGACGAATGCGTGTCGCCCTCGAAGTACAACACGGTGTCGACGATGTGCTCGAGCACGCGCGGCCCGGCGAGCGCACCTTCCTTGGTGACGTGGCCGACCATGATGATCGTGGTGCCCGACTGTTTGGCGATACGCGTCAATTGCGCAGCGCACTCGCGCACCTGTGCGACCGAACCGGGTGCGGAGGTGAGCGCGTCGGAATAAACGGTTTGAATCGAGTCGATCACCGCGACGTCTGGCCGCTGCTCGGCGATCGTCGCCTGGATCTTCTCGAGCTGAATTTCCGCCAGCAGTTGCAGCTCGCTGGCCTTCGAGCCAGGTTCGAGCAACGAAAGTCGTTGCGCACGCAACGCAATCTGCGCAGCCGATTCTTCGCCGCTGATATAAAGCGCGCGCTTGTCCGCGGCAATTTCCGCGAGCGATTGCAGCAGCAGCGTCGATTTGCCGATACCCGGGTCCCCGCCGATCAGCACCACGCCGCCCGGCACAAGACCGCCGCCCAGCACACGGTCGAACTCGCTGACGCCGGTCGAAAAGCGCGGCACGTCGGACGCGTCAATATCGGCGAGACGCCGCACCGGCGCGCTCTTCGCAAGCGACTGGAAGCGATGCGTGGACGGCGCCTCCGCGACCGATTCCACCAGCGTATTCCACGCATTGCATGACGGGCATTGCCCGGCCCACTTCGGCGATTGGCCGCCGCATTCACTGCAGATGTACAACGTCTTCTGTTTAGCCACGCGCCCTTGCCTGTGTTGCTGTTCTTTGGATTGATACGTTCGCTGGGCGCTTCTTATCGAGGCGCTCACTGCAACCGTCATTGGGACCCTCTTCGCGACGGCCATCGAGGCCGCCATCGGCGGCTCTCACCCGGCCTGTCGGCGCGGCGCCTTACTCGGCACGCATCGGCACGCGTGGCGCTACCGCGCACATCAGCTCGTAGCCGATTGTGCCGCACGCTTGCGCGACGTCGTCGATCGGTAACGACGTACCCCATAGCTCGACACGCGAGCCGACGTTGGCCGTCGGGATCGGCGTCAGGTCGACGGTCAGCATGTCCATCGACACCCGCCCGACGATCCGCGTACGCACGCCGTCGACGATCACTGGCGTGCCTTCCGGCGCAACGCGCGGATAACCGTCCGCGTAACCGCAGGCCACCACGCCGATGCGCATCGCCCCGCGCGCCTTGAACGCCGAACCGTAGCCGACCGTATTGCCTTCGGTGAGCGTCTGCACGGCGATCAGTTCGGAGGCGAGCGTCATGGCCGGTTGCAGGCCGGTGCCCTGGATCGCGGCCGTCACGCCCGAGGGCGACGCGCCGTACAGCATGATGCCCGGGCGCACCCAGTCGAAGTGCGCTGCGGGATGCCACAGCGTCGCCGCCGAGTTCGAGAGGCTGCGCGCGCCGGCAATGCCTTGCGCGCCGCGCTCGAACGCTTCCATCTGATGAGCGACGCCGCGTTCGCCGTCGGCATCCGAGAAATGGGTCATCAACGTGATCTGGCCGACGCCCTGGCAAGCCCGCGCACGCTCCCACGCGGAGCGGAATTTTTCCACCGTGTAACCGAGGCGGTTCATGCCGGTGTTCATCTTCAGCTGGATATTGACGGGCTTGGACAGGCGCGCCATTTCCAGCATGCGCAGCTGTTCGTCCGAGTGCAGCGCCGTGGTCAGGCTGTAGCGGTCGATCACGTCGATATCGGTCGGACGAAAGAAGCCTTCGAGCAACAGAATCGGGCCGGCCCAGCCCAATTCACGCAACTTCACGGCTTCTTCGAGGTCCAGCAGACCGAAGCCGTCGGTTGCGCGCAAGCCGGGAAAAACGCGCGCGAGGCCGTGTCCGTAGGCGTTCGCCTTGACGACGGCCCAGATCTTGGATTTTGGTGCGTAACGCCGGGCGACGGCAAGATTATTGGCGAGTGCGGCAGTATGAATCGTGGCTGAGAGCGGGCGCGGCATAGGTAATTTTCGTAAAGACGCTTGCGAATCAGGAGCTTACAGGGCGTTTTCAGTGCTCGGCAGCCCGCTGGGCGGTGCGATCAAGGATTTTGCTAGTCCGAATCCAGCTATTTTCGTGATATAAAGCCGTGCGCACAACCCATTTCGAACGGCATAAGCCCGGACGCTTTGCACACGGCCGGGGCGGATAGACCGCAGCGAGGACAGCATCGCATCAGATGAAAAAAGGTTTTTACACCATCATGGCCGCGCAGTTTTTTTCGTCGCTGGCCGACAATGCGCTTCTGATCGCTGCTATCGCACTGCTGAAAGATCTTCACGCCCCAAACTGGATGACGCCGCTGCTCAAGTTGTTCTTTGTGCTGTCGTACGTCGTTCTCGCTGCTTTCGTGGGCGCCTTCGCCGACTCCCGGCCGAAGGGACACGTGATGTTCGTCACCAATACCATCAAGGTAGTCGGCTGCATCACGATGCTGGTCGGCGCGCACCCGTTGATCGCCTATGGCATCGTGGGCTTCGGCGCGGCGGCCTACTCGCCCGCCAAATACGGCATTCTCACCGAGCTGCTGCCGCCTGACCGGTTGGTCGCGGCGAACGGCTGGATCGAAGGCACCACGGTCGGCTCGATCATTCTCGGCACCGTGCTCGGCGGCGCGCTCATCAGCCCACACATTGCCGCACCGATCCTCAGGCACCACATCCCCACGGTCAACACGCCCGCTGAAGCGGCGATGCTGGTGATCATGGCAATCTACGTGATCGCGGCGCTGTTCAATCTGCGCATACCGGACACCGGCGCGCGCTATCCGAAACAGGAACGCGGGCCGATCAAACTGGTCACCGATTTCGCCGACTGCTTTCTCGTGCTGTGGCGCGACAAGCTTGGCCAGATCTCGCTCGCCGTCACCACGCTTTTTTGGGGCGCCGGCGCGACGCTGCAATTCATCGTGCTGAAGTGGGCCGAGGTGTCGCTGAGCATGTCGCTTTCGGAAGCCGCGATTCTGCAAGCGGTGGTTGCAGTGGGCGTGGCGGCCGGCGCGATTTTCGCAGCCTCGCGCGTGCCGTTGAAGAAGTCGCTGACGGTACTTCCGGTCGGCATCATGATGGGCATCGCCGTGATGTTGATGGCCTTCTACACACGCGACCTGTTCCCCACGCATTGGGGCCTGTACTTCGGCCGCGTGCATGTGCCGGGCTATCTGATCGTCGCGTATATCTTCCTGATGATCGTCGGCGGCCTGTCGGGCTTTTTCGTCGTACCGATGAACGCGCTGCTCCAGCATCGCGGCCACGTGCTGCTGTCGGCGGGTCACTCGATCGCCGTGCAGAACTTCAACGAAAATCTCTCGGTGCTCGTCATGCTGTGCCTGTACGCTGTGCTGGTGTGGCTCGACGTGCCGGTCACGGCGGTGATCGTGCTATTCGGCACCTTCGTCTGCGTGATGATGTGGTTCGTGATGCGGCGCCACCAGGCGAATCAGCGCGCCTTCGACTCGGTCGCGCTGATCGGCGAAGTCAAGCACTGACCCGCAGCGGGCACTGCGCTTGCTGCCCGCGCCTTCCCCCTTTCCTCGCTTTGCCATGACTCAACCCATTCCCAATGTGCTGACGATCGCCGGTTCCGATTCCGGCGGCGGCGCTGGCATTCAGGCCGATCTGAAGGCTTTCTCGGCGCTCGGCGTCTACGGCGCGAGCGTGATCACCGCGCTCACCGCACAGAACACGCGCGGCGTCACGGCGATTCATGCGCCGGAGCCCGCCTTCATTACCGCGCAACTCGATGCGGTGTTCGACGACATCCGTATCGATGCCGTGAAAATCGGCATGCTGGCGAATGCGCAGATCGCGCGCGCGGTCGCCGATGCGCTACGGCGGCATAAGCCGAAGCACATCGTGCTCGACACGGTGATGATTTCGAAGAGCAATCACGCGCTGTTGCTGCCGGATGCGGTTGCTGCCGTGCGTGACGAGTTGCTGCCGCTGGCCGATCTGCTGACGCCCAATCTGCCAGAAGCCGCGGCCTTGCTAGGCGTGCAAGCTGCTACCGATGAAGCCGGCATGGTCGAACAAGGCGAAGCGCTGCGCGCGCTTGGCGCGCGGGCGGTGCTGATGAAGGGCGGCCATCTGAGCGCGGCGGACAGTCCCGACTGGCTCGTACAGGACAGCGGCACGTTGCGCCTGGGTGGCCCGCGCGTGCCGGTGAAGAATACGCACGGGACGGGCTGCACGCTGTCGTCGGCGATTGCGGCACTGATTCCGCAGCGCGCCGATCTGGCGAGTGCGGTCGCCGACGCCAAGCTGTATCTAACCGGTGCGTTGCAGGCGAGCGATCGGCTCGACGTCGGCAGCGGCGTGGGACCGGTGCATCATTTTTATCGGTGGTGGTGAGAGGCTGAACGGGGCATCTCATGGCTATGCCGGGCGATGCCCTAGGCCATTCGACCCGGATGCCGGGTTCAACGGTGACTTGGGTCGAAAGTCGGCGGCCGCGCGTTGGGACAGCCCCACGCCGATGTCACCCACCACGAATCCTGCTAGTGCCGCGCGTAGGTCTGCGCCAGCTCCGGCCAATCGTCCGGCACGATGAAGCCGCGCGAACGTTCTATCAGGTTGCCGGCGCCATCGGCAGCGAACGCCGCGACCATCGTCGGTCCATGCTGATGTGAGGTTTGTTCGGCAAGCGTCTGCTGATCGACGAAGGCCAACCCCAGGGCCTGCGCTTCCCCCTTTTCATGACGCCGCGGTGCAAGCCATTCCAACCGCGGCAGCACGCGCCACGTCTGCGCATGCGCCGCAGCAAAGTCCGGCCAGTTGTTGCGCGTGACCCACCAGCCACGTCCGTGCGACGGATCGAGCTCGGCAGGATCGACAGGCGTTTCGCCCGCACGATAGAACAGCCAGCCCTTGATGAACATCTGCGGCGTCCACGGCCCTGCATAGCCGACCGAGGCGAATTCTGCGCGCGCACTCAACGGCAACTGATGATTCAGCACATGCGCGAGCTTCAGATCGAAGCGGTCTTTCAGATTCGGACCAACGTACTCGGCTAATCGCGCCGCCGGCTGCGTGGCCAACTGCGTGGCCGACTGCACTCGCCCTTCGCCCGCATGCAGATAGCACTTCACTGCCAACTCCCAATGCAGGCGCGCGCCCTGCTGCGTCTGCACCAGAAAATCGCATTCACCAAGCGTAACGCCCGAGCGCCGCAACGGCACACCGGCCGCGACCAACCGCGCCGCCGGTCCGTGTTGCAGGAACCATCCGAGCAGCCGTTCGGCGTAGCGGCCGAGACGCGTGATACGCGTCTCGGCGAAATCGCGCTGCAAGTCGGCCGGATCGGCATCCAGTGCGCGCAACCAGTCGACGGTTGCATCAAATTCCTGCGGCGAGTCGAAAGGACTGGCGAGCACACCCACCGGTGGTTGCGCGCGCAACAAATCGGCGCTCAGCAGCAACCACGCGAGATCGCGCACTACCGGTTCACGCAATGTGTCGAGCAGTTTCCCGAGGATCGCAGCGGATGTGCCGGGCGCAACGGCGAGGCGCGCCGCCGGCCCGCTCGCGTCCGTCACTTTGCCGCGCTGGACGGCACGCCGCCCGCCGCGAGCCACGTGTCGCGCGCGAGACACAGGTCCGCCCAGGCCTTCGCCTTGTCGGGCAGGCTGCGCAGCAGATACGCCGGGTGATAGGTGACGATGACCGGCACCCCTTCATATTCGTGCACACGGCCGCGCAGCGACGAAATGCTCGCCTCGGTCTTGAGCAGACTTTGCGCGGCGAAGCGGCCCAGCGCGACGATCAGCTTCGGCTTGACCAGCGCAACCTGCCGTTGCAAGTAGGGTTCGCAACGCGCGACTTCGTCCGGCTCGGGATTGCGGTTGCCCGGTGGGCGGCACTTGATCACGTTGGCGATGTAAACGTTGGTGTCGCGCGCAAGCGTCAGCGAACGCAGCATATTGTCGAGCAGCTTGCCGGCCTGGCCGACGAACGGCTCGCCCAGGCGGTCTTCGTTCTCACCCGGTGCTTCGCCGATCAGCATCCAGTCGGCATTGCGATCGCCGACGCCGAATACCGTGTTCGTGCGTTTCTCGCACAGACGGCAACGTTGGCAGGTGGCGACCTGCTCGCTCAGCGCGTCCCAGTCGAGCGTCTGAATCGATGACGGCTCGGGTGTCTCGCGGCGCGCTTCAGCGGGAGTGTGGGCCGGCTGATCGTCGAACCACGCGAAGTCGTCGTCGGGTGGAGCGTCGAACGCCGGGGGCTCAGGTGCTCGCGACTGCTGCGATGGCTGTTTGACTGGCTGCCGTGCATCGACCGGCGCTTGCAACCGCCCTTGCGACGGTTCCTCTGCTGATGGCCCTGCCCCACGCTCACTTTCCTGCATGGACCGCGGCGAATCGCTTGCACGTGTTGGGGCCCCGCGATCGAACCGGGCGCGTGCTTCAGCCACCGGCGGCGTTTGATCTACCGCGCGAACCGGCGCGCGCCGCTCGGCCGGCGCTTGGGCGGCATCAGCTTGCTGCGCTTCGCCCGCACGCATCGCGGGGCGCGCTGCGTCGTTCGCGGACACCGCCTGCCGACCATCCTGCGCAAGCGCCGCCGACGACGCCTCACGCGCCGCCATACGGGGATCGTCGCGACGCGCTACCGGAGCCGACAACGCAGCGGTATCCTGCTCGACGCCGGCTTCAACGACGGGCTCACGCGCCGCCATCCCGCGACGCACCCACAGCGGCGCAAGTCCGAACTCTTCCAGTACCGATTCATGCAGCGCCATCTGCGCCCTCCGTGGCAAACGAGAAACGCATCACGATGGCGTCCTCCCGGCTGCGATGCCGCGCCGGATAATAGTTTTTGCGCCGGCCAATCGACGCAAAGCCGAAGCGCTCGTAAAGCCGGATAGCCCGATGATTCGACGGCCGCACTTCGAGCAGCAGGCCTTCGAGTTTTTCGGCGCGCGTAATGCGCACCGCTTCGCGCAGCAGCGCGAGCCCGGCACCTGCGCCTTGCGCGGCGGGCGTCACGCACAAATTGAGCAGATGCATTTCATCGACCACCGGCATCAGCACGCAATAACCAATCAGCGTGCCTGTTACGTGGCGCAGACAGATGCCGAAATAGCCGTTGCGCAGCGAGTCGCCGAAATTGCCGCGACTCCAGGGGAATTCGTAGGCGATCTTCTCGATGGCCGCGACCTCGTCCAGATCGCCTTCGGTCATCGGCGACATATAGCGGTCCGCCAGCAACACGCCGCTCATTGCCGGCCCTCGCCTTGCTGCGCGTTATGCGCCAGTCTGGCGGCCTGCTCGGCCTTGGCGGCTTTTTCGGCGACACGCTCCGCCGTGGTCTGGGCGACCTTGTCGCGAATGTATTCCGGCGCGGCCTGGTCGGCGGGTACGGTGCGGCCGGCTCGAAACGCGCGCAGCGCCGCGTGCGCGAGCGGCACCGCATGCGGCAGCGCTTCGCCGTCAACGGTTCGCGCCGCCGCTACGGCGGGCAGCCGCGTGCCGAAGGCGGCAGCAGCATTGCCTGCCAGGGTGAAGGGGACGTCGGGCAAAACGAGCCGTTCTGGCGCGTCGAGCGAGGCCGCGTGAAGCGTGCGCCATTCGCCAAGGGCGGCGTCCCATGCGTAGTCGGCCCAATAGATTTCGTCCATCCGGGCGTCAAGCGCGGCAAGCACGCGGGTCGCCGACGGATCGCGCAGCCGCGCGCTTTCCGCGCAGGCCAGCAGCGTGCTGACCGGCACGACCGGCAGGTTCAGGCCGAACGCGAGGCCTTGAGCGACGCCCGTTGCGGTGCGAAGACCGGTGAATGAGCCGGGGCCGGAGCCGAACGCGATGGCATGGCAGTCCATCAGCTTCAGGCCGGCTTCGTCGAAAAGTTCGCGAATGGCGGGCAAGAGGCGCGTGCTGGAGACTGCGCCGGTTTGCTCGTGGCGCACCCAGATTTGGGATTCGGCGCGGCCTTGGTCCGCGGTCTCGCTCGCGGCGCCGCCAGCGGCGGACAGGAGCGCTACCGAGCAGAATTCGGTCGAGGTATCGAGGGCAAGAAGCACAGTTTGAGTCATGGACCGTATTGTAATCGGCACGGCGCGTGCGGATGCGGTTTTGGGTTTGCCCGACGGGCGGGAATGGATGTTTGGAATAAGCCCTCGGCCCCGCCGCAGCATGCAGTTGTTATGATCGTCAGCCCAGCCAATACCAATCCCGCCAGCCGGGCAAAAAGATCATGACAGACATCAACGCGCAGTTCGTCCAAGCCCAGGAAGATGCCAAGCAACTGCCAGAGCGTCCGGGTAATCTCACACTTCTGCGCCTTTATGCCCTCTATAAGCAGGCCATCGATGGCGACGTCCACGGCGACAAACCCGGCTTCACCGATATCGTCGGCAAATACAAGTACGACGCGTGGGCCGCGCTCAAAGGCACCGCGCAGGACGCGGCAAAGCAGCAATACGTCGAATTGATCGAAGCCCTCAAGAGCGGCGCCGCCGCCTGAATCTCGCCCCCGTGGCGAAATTCGCTGTCGAAACGGCAGACCGGGACGTCGTCCCGGAATGGCGGCGACAAGGCAAGTCGTCCAGGTCGCTCCCAAACGGTCCGCGGGCAGCCCCTTTAGCCAGCCATGTGGGGCAGGTGCTTCGACAGCCCCATGGGCCGGCTCCTTAAGCCCTTTCAGCGGCCAAACGAAAGATTTCCGCCAGGAAACGTCTTAACGGTGGCGCAGTGCAACAAAACTCTATACAATACTGCCTGCGCTTCACTGCTTTGCCCGGCTTTCCTCTAGCGGCCTTTGCGGCGCAGCGCCTCGTAGCGTTTAGCTCCAATCCAGTTTAGAACCTGTCCCCTCCTGCCTAGCCCCCTACGGGCGATCATGTCCCAGGCTGGCGGCACGCCGTGTTGGCATGTCGCATCCGATACAGCTTCTAACGAAAAGCTCGCCTTCATTGTCGCGAGCTGCCCCCGTTTTTCGATTTGCTCGCTGCTTCTTTGCTCGCTGAATCCGACGACTTGGGTATGCCGATTGGCGCCGACGTTTTAATTCCGTGTGTACCAAGGATTTACCAAGGATTCTCATGACTTCGAGCAATACCCCCAGCAGCCCGTTGAACGCCATCGCCGACCAAGCCCTCGGTCTCGCCGACGCTCCCGCACAAGCCGCAGCTGTTGCTGCCGCGCCGGAAGCTGTCGCCGCAGAAGCCGCAGCGCCGGCCGGCCCGTCGTTCGCGTCGCTCGGTCTCTCCGCGGATGTCGTCTCCGCGCTGACCGCCGCTGGCTATCAAAACCCGACTCCGGTTCAGCAACGCGCGATCCCCGCTGGCATCGCCGGCCGCGATCTGATGGTCTCGAGCCCGACCGGTTCGGGCAAGACCGCCGCGTTCATGCTGCCCGCTATCGAGCGTTTCTCGCAACTGCAAAAAGCACAAGCCAGCCAGCCGCGTGAGCCGCGCCCGGCTGACGGTGCCCGCACGCGCCGTCCGCAACCGGTTGCACGTCCGACCATGCTGGTTCTGACGCCGACCCGCGAACTCGCGATGCAGGTCACCACCGCCGCTGCCACGTATGGCAAGCACCTCAAGCGTCTGCGCACCGTCAGCATTCTGGGCGGCGTCGCTTACGGCCAACAATTGATGCTGCTGGCAAAGAACCCGGAAATCCTGGTTGCTACGCCGGGCCGTCTGATCGACCACCTGGAACGCGGCCGTATCGATCTGTCGCAACTGCAGATCCTCGTGCTCGACGAAGCCGACCGCATGCTCGACATGGGCTTCATCGAAGACATCGAAACGATCGTCGCCGCTACGCCGGCTACGCGTCAAACGATGTTGTTCTCGGCTACGCTCGACGGCAAGATCAGCTCGCTGACCGGCCGCCTGCTGAAGGATCCGGAACGGATCGAAATCGTTCAACGCCTCGAACAACGCACCAACATCGCGCAAACCGTCCATTATGTTGACGACCGCGATCACAAGGATCGTCTGCTCGACCATCTGCTGCGTGCCGAAGGCCTCGACCAGGCTATCGTCTTCACAGCAACCAAGATGGACGCGGACCAACTGGCTGGCCGTCTGGCCGACGCCGGTTTCGAATCGGCAGCTCTTCATGGCGATCTGCCGCAAGGCGCACGTAACCGCACGATCAAGGCCCTGCGCGAGCGCCGTGTGCGCGTGCTGGTCGCAACGGACGTCGCTGCTCGCGGTATCGACATCCCGGGCATTACGCACGTGTTCAACTATGACCTGCCGAAGTTTGCTGAAGACTACGTGCACCGTATCGGCCGTACCGGCCGTGCTGGCCGCTCGGGTATCGCAGTGAGCCTCGTGCACCACGCGGAACAAGGCGCGCTCAAGCGCATCGAGCGCTTCGTGCGCACCCCGCTGCCGGTCAACGTCGTTGCAGGCTTCGAGCCGCGCAAGTCGGCTCCGTCGGGCGGTGGTGGCCGTCCTGGTTTTGGCGGCCGTGGCCGTCCGGGCGGTGGCAACGGCGGTGGCCGTCGCTTCGGTGGCGGCAGCGGCGCAGGCAAGCCGGCCGGTAGCGGCGGTGGTTCGCGCAGCGGTAGCAGCAATGGTGGCGGCTGGGCCGGCAAGTCGGCTGGCGGCGGTTCGCGCGAAGGTGGCTTCGGCGGCGGTTCGCGTGACGGTGGCTTCGGCGGCGGTTCGCGTGACGGTGGCTTCGGTGGCGGTTCGCGTGACGGTGGCTACGGCGCACGCCGCAGCGACGGTCCGCGCACGGCGCGTCGCGGCAGCTAAGTAGGCAGCGACTCAGTAATCATCAGGCAAAGCGCTATTTACGTGGCTCGTTCAGTGCGTAAGGCGGCCTGAAAAGACCCGGACGGCGTTGCCGTCCGTTAGTCGAAAGAAACCGGTGCTCAGGCACCGGTTTTTTTTCGTCCGTGCTTGGGCAATCGCCGAATTTCACGATGTGGAAAATTTTTTTGCGTCGTAAAAAATCGTGTTGCACGGCACAAGATACCCTGTTGCAAGATGGAAAAAGACGTTTCTTAATGCGGAACGAATGATATAAGCAATTGATTTTTAACAAAAATAAATATTAAAAAAACACTGCTCGGCCGCTATTGCGCGACGGTCGCTTTGCCTAGACTCTTATATAAGACTTGAGGAAACGAAACGCCTCAGACGGCCACCCGCTTCGACGAAGACAGAGTCACCTATATCCATTACAGGCAGCCAAGGAGCACACCATGTCGCGCGAACAACAAGCCAAGCAACTCCAACAGCAATGGGAAACCGATCCGCGCTGGAAAGGCGTGAAGCGTACGTACACCGCTGAAGACGTGATCCGTCTGCGCGGCTCGCTGCAAGTGGAGCACACGCTTGCCAAGCGCGGCGCAGAAAAGCTGTGGGAAAGCGTCAACAACGAGCCGTTCGTGAACTCTCTCGGCGCGTTGACCGGCAACCAGGCAATGCAGCAGGTGAAGGCCGGCCTGAAGGCAATCTACCTGTCGGGCTGGCAAGTGGCGGGCGATGCGAACGTGGCCGGCGAAATGTACCCAGACCAGTCGCTGTATCCGGCGAACTCGGTGCCGCTCGTCGTGAAGCGCATCAACAATACGCTGACGCGCGCCGACCAGATCCAATGGTCGGAAGGCAAGAATCCGGGCGACGAAGGCTATATCGACTACTTCGCACCGATCGTGGCCGACGCGGAAGCCGGTTTCGGCGGCGTGCTGAACGCGTTCGAACTGATGAAGGCAATGATCGAAGCCGGCGCTGCGGGCGTCCACTTCGAAGACCAGCTTGCTTCGGTGAAGAAGTGCGGCCACATGGGCGGCAAGGTGCTCGTGCCGACCCGTGAAAATATCGCCAAGCTGACCGCCGCGCGTCTGGCCGCCGACGTCTCCGGCACGTCGACCGTGCTGCTGGCTCGCACCGACGCTGAAGCCGCCGACCTGATCACGTCGGACGTGGACGACAACGACAAGCCGTTCCTGACGGGTGAACGCACGGTGGAGGGTTTCTATCGGACGAAGCCGGGTCTGGAGCAAGCGATTTCGCGTGGCCTCGCCTACGCGCCGTACGCCGATATGATCTGGTGCGAAACCGGCAAGCCGGACCTCGAATTCGCGAAGAAATTCGCCGATGCGATCCACAAGGAATTCCCGGACCAATTGCTGTCGTACAACTGCTCGCCGTCGTTCAACTGGAAGAAGAACCTGGACGACGCAACCATCGCCAAGTTCCAGCGCGAACTCGGCGCAATGGGCTACAAGTTCCAGTTCATCACGCTGGCCGGCTTCCACGCGCTGAACTACTCGATGTTCAACCTGGCGCACGGCTATGCCCGCAACCAGATGACCGCGTTCGTCGAAATGCAGCAGGCTGAATTCGCAGCGGCCGAAAAGGGCTTCACCGCGGTCAAGCACCAGCGCGAAGTCGGCACCGGCTACTTCGACGCCGTGACGCAAACGGTCGAGCGCGACGCGTCGACGACCGCGCTGCACGGTTCGACGGAAGACGAACAGTTCTTCGACAAGAAGGTCGCGTAAGCAGGTCAACGCGGTCTGATCGCGAGAACGGCAAGGCAGACGAAAAGCGGCCCCGGTAGAGGGCCGCCGTCAGGGAGGAGTAGCCATCAGGGCTGGAGTACGCCGCCTGCCCTGATGGCTGGAAGCTGGGAGTGACGGCAGCAGCAACCATCTTGCTTGGGACCAGAGTAACGCGCCAAAGCGCGAACTCTGGTCGACAGCGGAGACAAAGCCAGCACTACGCATTGTGCGGCGAGCATAGGACGCGCCGGCCTCATCGCCGGCGCGTTTTTTTTGCTATGCCGTACCTGCCCGCGACACGAATGGCGGGCAGGTACGTCAGCGGTACACGATCACTGGAATCTTCGTATGCGTCAGGACCCGCTGCGTCTCGCTGCCGATCAGCAGGCTGCCGAGACCTCGCCGCCCATGCGAAGCCATGAAAATCACGTCGCAGGCGCCCTGCTCCGCGGCTTCGATGATGCCGAGATACGGCGCCGGATGCACGCTGGTGCGGCTGTCGAACGCGACACCGACACGGCGCGCGGCCAGCTCCACTTCCCGCAGATGGACGCGCGCCTCACGCTCGCTGCGCTGCAGAAACTCGACCGGCGGCTCGATCACCACGTCGGAGAAAGGGGAGTACGGATATTGCGGCAGACACGCGTAAGCGGTGACGCGCGCGCCGACGGCCTGCGCGAGATCGATGGCGCCGTCTATCGCCTTGCGTGACAGGTCTGAACCATCGGTCGGAACCAGGATGTGCCTGAACATGATGCCCTCCGTCGCCGGCTGTGCGCAGCGCGGCGTCAGCGTCCCACGAGGCTCGGCTTCGAAGCCGCTTCAATCGATTGTAGTTCGCAGAAATGCGGTCAAGGCCATCGTGCGGGTCTGTCCGCATATCGGAAACCCGCTGCACGGCGATTATGCAAGGCGGCATTGCACCAGATCGCCGGACGTCAGTTGCACCTGAGTTGTACCTGAGTTGCATCTGCACCTCAGCCGCACCTCAGCCGGCGTCAGCGCCAGTAATCAGGATGACCGTACGTATGCTTGAGAAAGTCCAGAAACAGTCGAACCCGCAGCGGCAAATGCCGGCGCTGCGGAAAAACCGCGTGGATGCCGATAGGCGGCGCGGCGAACTCGTCGAGCACGCTGACCAGCCGGCCAGCCGCGATATCCGTGCCGACTTCCCACCACGAGCGCCATGCGAGCCCATAGCCCTCCAGGCACCACTCGTGCAGCACGGCACCGTCCGAGCACTCCATCGTACCGGACACCTTGATCGACACGACCTTGTCGCCCTGCTGGAACATCCAGCCGCGCTGCTGATTGGCGCTCGCGCCGAGCGCAAGGCAGTTGTGGTGCGCGAGATCGGCCAGTGTGTGCGGCGATCCGCGCCGGCTCAGATACGACGGCGAAGCCACGCACACGCGGCGGTTCTCACCGAGCTTGAGCGACACCAGCGACGAATCCGGCAGCTCGCCCAGGCGCACCGCGCAGTCGAACCCCTCGTTGACGAGATCGACCAGCCGGTCGGACAGGTCCAGCGTAATCGACACATCCGGATGCGCGACGGTGAAGGCCGGCACCAGCGGCGCAACATGCCTGCGCCCAAACCCGGCCGGCGCCGACAGCCGCAAATGGCCGCTCGCCTTCACGCCGCCCGCCGACACGCTGGCCTCGGCGTTCTGCATGTCGTGGATGACGCGCTGGCAATCCTCGAGAAACGCCGAGCCTTCGAAGGTCAGCGTGATCTTGCGTGTAGTGCGCACCAGCAATTTGACGCCAAGGCGCTCTTCGAGTGCATCGATGCGGCGGCCGATGATCGCGGGTGCGACGCCTTCGGCGAGCGCCGCGGCGGACAGACTGCCCTTGGCAGCGACGGTAACGAAAGTCTCGATCTGCTTGAAACGGTCCATGGTTGGCGGAGCCGCAATGCCCCGGAGGGAAGTCCCCTTGGGAGGCTGTACGGGAATGTGGTCGGTGCGCGTCAGATTAGGTGCATGAAAGTAAAAGATCAAGTGATCTTTAGCCTCTTTTTGAGCATATAGCATCACTAATACAATCCGTCCTGACCTCTGATAGGAGTGCACGGCAATGTCGGCCACAACGACACCCTTCCCTAAAGCAGTGATTTTCGACGCATACGGCACGCTTTTCGACGTGCATTCGGTGATCGCTGCCGCGGAGCAGATGTTCCCGAGCCACGGCGACGCGCTCTCGCAGTTGTGGCGCCAAAAACAGATCGAATACACACAACTGCGCACGCTCGCCGATCCGGCCGGCGCATCCGGCGCGCACTACCGGCCGTTCTGGGACATCACGCTCGACGCCTTGCGCTTCGCCGCCAAGAAACTGCATCTCACGCTGGGCCGCGCGGCAGAGAAGCGTCTGATGGACGAATATGCGTGCCTGTCCGCTTTTCCCGATGCTGTGCCCGCGCTGCGCCAATTGCGCGACGCGCCTTCGGCGTCGGCCGGGTCCGCGCCTGCGCCTGCGGGTGGCAAAGCCGGGGCAGGGGCAGGGGCAACGTCAAGGCCCGGTCTCGCGATCCTCTCGAACGGCAATCCGCAAATGCTCGACGTCGCCGTGAAGAGCGCCGGCATGACGGGCCTGTTCGACCATGTTCTGTCCGTCGACGCTGTACGCGCCTACAAACCCTCGCCCGCGGCCTACGCGCTCGGCACACGAGCCTTCGGCGCGCAACCGCGCGAGATCGTCTTCGTATCGTCGAACGGCTGGGACGTGGCAGGCGCGAGCTGGTTCGGCTTCACGACTTTCTGGCTTAACCGGCAAAACGCACCAGCCGAAGAACTGGGCGTCACGCCGCATGGCGCGGGCGGAGGCATGAACGATCTGCTCGCGTTTCTGAAGTCCCTCGCGTCGCCCGACCGCAATAGCGGCCCTGGCAGCACCGGCAATCCCGGTGGCAGCCGCACGCGCCACAGCCCTGGCGCATGAGAGCTACCACCTGGATCCCACGACGCCTTTTAACCCCATCTCAACATTTGCACCTTTGCAATCTGACCGACCAAGGAGAAGTCATGGCGAATTCGCTGTCATCGCAATCATCGCTGCAGCTGCCGCAGGGCATGGAAATCACGGCTGAGATCAAGCCGGGCTATGAAGCGATCCTCACCCGCGAAGCGCTCGAGCTCGTCGCCGCGCTGCATCGCACGTTCGAACCGCGCCGTCAGCAGCTGTTGCAGGCGCGTATCGAGCGCACCAAACGGCTCGATGCCGGCGAGCGTCCCGACTTCCTCGCCGAAACGAAAAGCGTGCGCGAAGGCGACTGGAAGATCGCGCCGCTGCCGCAAGATCTGCAATGCCGCCGCGTCGAAATCACCGGTCCGGTCGAGCGCAAGATGATCATCAACGCGCTGAATTCGGGCGCGGATTCGTACATGACCGACTTCGAAGATTCGAATGCGCCGAGCTGGGATAACCAGATTACCGGCCACATCAATCTGAAGGACGCGGTGCGCCGTACGATCTCGCTCGAACAGAACGGCAAGTCATACCAGTTGAACGACAAGATCGCCACGCTGATCGTGCGTCCGCGCGGCTGGCACCTGGACGAAAAGCATGTGACGGTGGACGGCAAGCGTGTTTCCGGCGGCATCTTCGATTTCGCGCTCTTCATGGTTCACAACGCAAAGGAACAGGTCGCGCGCGGCACGGCGCCCTACTTCTATCTGCCGAAGATGGAGAGCCATCTGGAAGCGCGCCTGTGGAACGACATTTTCCTCGCCGCACAGGAAGCCGTCGGCGTGCCGCGCGGCACGATTCGCGCGACCGTGTTGATCGAAACGATCGTCGCCGCGTTCGAAATGGACGAAATCCTGTACGAGTTGCGTGAACACAGCTCGGGGCTGAACGCCGGCCGTTGGGACTACATCTTCTCGGCGATCAAGAAGTTCAAGAACGACCGCGATTTCTGTCTCGCCGACCGCTCGCAGATCACGATGACCTCGCCGTTCATGCGTGCATACGCGCTGCTGCTGCTGAAGACGTGCCATCGCCGCAACGCACCGGCAATCGGCGGCATGAGCGCGCTGATCCCGATCAAGAACGATCCGGCAGCGAACGATAAGGCAATGGGCGGTGTCCGCTCCGACAAGGCACGCGATGCGGGCGATGGTTACGACGGTGGCTGGGTCGCGCATCCGGGGCTCGTGCCGATCGCGATGGAAGAATTCGTCAAGGTGCTCGGCGACAAACCGAATCAGATCGGCAAGCAACGCGACGACGTGCTGGTCACGGCGACCGACCTGATGGACTTCCGCCCGGAAGCGCCGATCACCGAAGGCGGTCTGCGCAACAACATTAACGTCGGCATTCACTATCTGGGTTCGTGGCTCGCGGGCAATGGCTGCGTGCCGATTCACAACCTGATGGAGGACGCCGCCACCGCGGAAATCTCGCGCTCACAAGTGTGGCAATGGATTCGCTCGCCGAAGGGCAAGCTCGAAGACGGCCGCAAGGTCACCGCCGAGCTGGTGCGCGAGTTGTCGGCGCAAGAACTCGACAAGGTGAAGCAGGCAGTCGGCGGCGATACGAAGCCGTACGACCGCGCTGCACAAATCTTTGAAGACATGTCGACGTCGGAGCAGTTCACCGACTTCCTGACGCTGCCGTTGTACGAGGAAATCTGAGGCATCTGAATGGCCTCATGCATCAGCCTCATTTACCAGTAGTAACGACGTCGCACCAGGCCCGCTTTCACCAGCCACGCAAGATGAAAGAGCGGCCTGGGTCGCAAGGCTGACCGACCGGACGGCCCGACAGGCGCATGCCTGCCGGGCCGCTTTTTTATGCGCTCGCGATGCCCTCGTTATGCTTGCGTTACGTACTCGCGGTGCGCTCGCCGTGGGCCAGCTATGCCGCCCCTCAGCGCGTGCTGCGGTACTGGACCCAATCGCCCGACCTGATTTCCGGGAGACCCTTCACCGCATTGGGCGCGACTGGATAGAAGCGGCAATTCACGACGTTACCGTCCACTTTCACCATCACTTCTCGCGCGAGGAAACGGTCTTCGACTCCGGGATAGACCGCTTCGATCTCGTCGAGCACCGCAACCAGTTCATCGTCGATTTCGTAGACGTCGCCCGTGACGTCGACGCCCGCTTCGTCGACCACCAGCCCCGGATACAAGCCGAAGTCGAATAGATGACCGCGCACCGTGGCCGTGCCGAGCAGATTCGGCGCGGCGATCTCGTTGCGCGCCGCAGCATCTCTAAGGTCGTTCACTTCACCGGCACGCAACGTGCCGTATACAAAGACGGTCTGCATCGTCGTTTGCTCTCCTTGATGGTGGGTTCGGCTTACCTCGGCGGTTGCCGGGGGTTCAGTTTAGCGACGCGCTGGCCACCAGCACGCCGTCGATGTCCGCATAGATCCATTCGCCCGGACGTACCAGCGCGCCCGGCAATTGCACCGGCACGTCGCGCTCGCCCGTGCCGAGCTTCTGACCGCGCCTCGGGCAGGTCGCCAACGCCGCCACGCCGACATTGACTTCATTGAGCTCCAGCGTATCGCGCACGCAGCCGTTCAGCACGATGCCCGCCCAGCCGTTCTGCTCGGCGATTTGGGCGAGGTTGCCGCCGACCAGCGCGCAACGCAGACTGCCACCGCCGTCGACCACCAGCACCCGGCCGTCGCCCTTCTCCTCGAGCGTGGCGCGTACGAGCGCGTTGTCTTCGAACACCCGTAGCGTCACCGCCTCGCCGCTGAAACACTCGGCGCGACTGAAGAGGTGAAAGACCGGCTCGAGCACACGCAGCGTGCCAAGCGCCAGTTGGTCCTCGTGCGCGTCGCACAAGTCAGCGGTTGCAAAGCTCATGGGGTTCTCCTCGGGATCCGTGCAATCGGGACATTATGCAACGTTGACTTCGATGTAACACCTACAATGAGAAGCCCGCGGTGGTTTTGGGTCCGCGCCTTCGGGTCCGCGCCTTCGGGGGTCCACAGGGGAAGGCGCGGTACTTAAGCGCCCCTTGCCCATGGATTCCGTGTTTTACAGGCGCTGCTTTTTTGAGTTCCATCCATTGGATCGATCTTCAACATGAATTCGTCCGCTGACTCAGACCAGTCGAGCCAGATCCGCTTCGCCGACATTCCGCCCGAATTCCAGCCGACGCAATCGCACCCGATCCGCGTGCGCTCGCGGCAGATGCCGTCGGGCTGGCGGATCGCGCGACACACACACGCGTGGGCACAGGTGGCGTATGCGTCACGCGGCGTGCTGCGGGTCGCGACGACCGGCACGACATGGATGGTGCCGCCATCCCGGGCGATCTGGGTGCCACCGCATGTGACACACGAAGTCGTCGCAGTCGAAGATGCATTTCTGCGCACGCTCTACATTACCGAAAGCACCGTTCCGGCCGGACTGGATACGCCGCGCGTGGTCGAAGTATCGGATCTGCTACGCGAAGTCATCGCCGCGCTCGATACGCCTGGCATTTCAGCGACACGCGAACAACTGCTAGGCGCGCTCGCGCTCGACGAACTGACGCGCTCGGAGCCACTACCGCTGTCCGTGCCGATGCCCAACGAGAAGCGCTTGCGCGCGTTGTGCGAGGCCGTGATCGCGGACCCGACGCACGGCGACTCGCTCGAACAATGGGCATCGAGCGTCGGTGCGAGTACGCGCACGATTGCGCGGCTGTTTCGTCAGGAGTTGGGCGTGAGCTTTTCGCAATGGCGTCAGCAGGCCATTCTCGCGCGCGCCATTCCGTTATTGAGTCAGGGGCGGCCGCTTTCACATGTCGCGCAAGAACTGGGTTATCAGAGCCAGAGTGCGTTCTCGGCGATGTTCCGGCGGGCATTCGGCGAAAGTCCGCGCGCGTTCATCGAGCGTGGCTCTGAACATCGTGTGGCGAGCGGAGATCGTGGTGATACAGAGGCGGACGAAGAGACCGCGCAAAAGTGACGGCGCAAAGCGTAACCGCTAGCCGTAGTCTGTCAGACGCGCCTCGCCAGATGACGGATCGCCCCGAGTTGCGCCAGACGCGGCCCGGTCAGCTTGTACCCCTTGCGCTGATATAGCCGCGCGGCAGGATTATCGACGAACACGCGTAACTGCAACTCGCGCAGCCCGCGCTCGCGCGCCCACTGATGCGAGATGTCGAGCAGATACGTGCCGGCGCCGAGCCGCCGATGCCCTTCAGCAATCTGCACGTCGCGGATATGCAGCGAATCGCCTTCTTGCGTGATGCGCAACACGCCGATCGGCTCGCCGTCCACTTCAAGAATGAAATTTTCCGACTCGCGCCAGCTACCGAGAAACAGATCGCCACGCCAGACCAGATGGTGCCGGCGATAGTAGCCACCCATGTTGTTGCGAGTCAGCGCCTCGGCGAACTCGAAATCATCCATGCTGGCGCGGCGCAGATGAAACGGTGACGGAGCTTCGGTTGGATCGAACATGGTGGAACGACGAAGATGGGTCGGGTCAACGGTAAAACAGGCCGCGCGCGCTGGCAATGGCTGTTTGTCCCGAGCATACCCGGACGATACCCAGGCAGGCCGGCTGCGAAAATAAAAAAAGCCCACTTCTTTCGAAGTGGGCTTCTTAAAATCTGGCGGAGCGGACGGGACTCGAACCCGCGACCCCCGGCGTGACAGGCCGGTATTCTAACCAACTGAACTACCGCTCCAGATTTTTGCACCGTGGCTTGTGAGCTTTGCTCATTCACCAACTGCACCGCTCATCGTGCTAACTCATACTACCAACTGAGCGACGCCGATGTCTTGGCGTCCCCTAGGGGATTCGAACCCCTGTACTCACCGTGAAAGGGTGATGTCCTAGGCCTCTAGACGAAGGGGACAACGTACTGCTTACACCTTTAATGAAAAAGCCCGTTCAGGTTTGTATGAACGGGCTTTGTCTGGCGGAGTGGACGGGACTCGAACCCGCGACCCCCGGCGTGACAGGCCGGTATTCTAACCAACTGAACTACCACTCCAGTTTGCCTATCATGACTTGCGAGCGTTGGTTTTTTCTCTGCAAGCTGCGCTGCTTTACTATTTCTTATCGAATACTAAAGCGACGCTGATATTTGGCGTCCCCTAGGGGATTCGAACCCCTGTACTCACCGTGAAAGGGTGATGTCCTAGGCCTCTAGACGAAGGGGACATAATCTTTTCAGATCTGTCTTTATCTTGCTGCTAACTTGCCTCAACTTCAGGCTAACTTCGTTTCGTCAGCAGCAAAGACCGATATTCTAACTACGTTACAGCCGTTTGTGAAGTCTTTTTTGCTACAAGCTCCAGACTTCGGAACCACTTCACTCTGCTCTGATGGTGGAGGTAAGCGGGATCGAACCGCTGACCTCTTGCATGCCATGCAAGCGCTCTCCCAGCTGAGCTATACCCCCCTTGCAGAACAGAAACGAGATTCTAGAGGCCAATTTGCGCTTTGTAAATACCCTTTGAGCAATTGCATGCGACTTTTTTCGCAAGTCGCATGCAAACCCTCTCAACGCAGGTGCGAACGCGCTCAAGCCAACGCTTTTTCGATACGGCTCACGACGACATCGCGACCAAACAGCATCAGCACGCTGTCGATCGACGGCGTATGCGTGGTGCCCGCCACCAGCAGACGAACCGGCATGGCCAGCTGCGGCATCTTCAGCTTGTGCGCGCCGAGCGTTGCCTTCAATGCGGCGGCGATCGCCTCCTTGGTCCACTCCACCGTCTTGAGTGTTGCAGCCAGATCGGCAAGCGCTGGACGCACGATATCCGTGACGTGCTGCGCGAGCGCCTCGGCTTCAGGTGCCGGTACGCGATAGAACATCGCGGCGTTTTCGGCGATTTCCTTCACCGTCGACGCGCGGTCCTTCAGCAAGCCCACCACCGATGCCAGATCAGCGCCTTGCGCAATGGCGGCTTCGTCGATACCCAGTTCAGCGAAGAAAGGCTTTGCCAGCTCCGCGAGGCGCGCGTTGTCCGCTTCCTTGATGTAGTGCGCGTTGAGCCAGTTCAGCTTGTCGTGGTCGTACTGAGCCGGCGACTTGCCCAGATGCTCCAGATCGAACCATTCGACGAACTGCTCACGCGTGAAGATTTCCGCGTCGCCATGCGACCAGCCCAGACGCGCCAGATAGTTGACCACCGCCTCCGGCAGAAAGCCGGCATCGCGATAACCCATCACGCTCATCGCGCCGTGACGCTTGCTCATCTTCTCGCCCTGCTCGTTCAGCACAGTCGGCAAGTGCGCGTAGACCGGAGGTTCAGCGCCGAGCGCACGCAAAATGTTGATCTGACGCGGCGTGTTGTTCACGTGATCATCGCCGCGAATCACGTGCGTGATGCGCATGTCCAGATCGTCGACCACCACGCAGAAGTTGTACATCGGCGTGCCGTCCGGGCGAGCGACCACGAGGTCGTCGAGTTCTTCATTCGATATCTCGATACGGCCTTTCACTGCGTCGTCCCATGCCACGACACCGGTCAACGGGTTACGGAAGCGCAGCACGGGTTGCACGCCCGCCGGCGGCTCCGGCAGGACCTTGCCGGGTTCCGGGCGCCATGTACCGTCGTAACGCGGTTTTTCGCCCGCTTCGCGCTGGCGCTCGCGCAACGCATCGAGTTCTTCCGTCGACATGTAGCACGGGTACACCAGGCCAGCATCCAGCATCTGCTTGAGCACTTCGCGATAACGGTCCATGTTCTGCATCTGGTAGAACGGGCCTTCGTCGAAATCGAGGCCCAGCCAATCCATGCCTTCGAGAATGGCGTCGACCGCTTCGGTACTGGAACGCTCGACGTCGGTGTCCTCGATCCGCAGCACGAAGGTCCCTTTCATCTTGCGCGCGAACGCCCACGGATAAAGCGCGGAGCGAATGTTGCCGAGGTGGATGAAGCCGGTGGGACTCGGTGCGAAACGGGTACGGACGGAGGTGGTCATTAGCGGTTACTCGGAAGACAGGCGCCGGCGCTGTGGCAGACATTGCCAGTGAAGCGCGGCAGCGGAGCGCGCCCATGCAGCAGAAAACGCCTTGCACGGACACGAAGGAAATAATTGCGAGAGCCGAATTATACCTTCCGAACCCGCGTTGCCTGCCCTCGTCCGAATGGCCAATGACAGCGCACAGGACGCGCGAGAAGCATGCTTCAAGGCGTCCGAGGGCTTCCTCTGCAACGTTTCATTACCGGGCCGACGCGCGCCCAGAGCTTTGCTTTATGATGTGCGCGCGCTGCGGGTGGGATAGAACCACAGCGCATGGAATCGCCGCCGGCGGTCCTGTCCGTTTGACTATCCGCCTGATCGCGGCACAGGTTGCGCCGATTGCACCGATTGCACCGATTGCGCCGCCCGTGCCGTTGCTGGAGAACCCGTTGAAACCGTCATCCCCTCGCCTCGCCCGTCGCAACTTCTCATTGGCGGCCGCCTCCGCGGTGCTGGCCGCCTGCACCACGACCGGCGGCAGCAAGACCGATAGCACGCCGGTTGCCGCCACGCCCACCACCAATCCGCCTCCGCTCGACAAACCGCAGAAGTCAATCCGCGTCGGGCTCGCGCTGGGCGGCGGCGCCGCGCGCGGCTTCGCGCACATCGGCGTGATCAAGGCGCTGGAGGCACGTAATATCCAGGTCGACCTGGTAGCCGGTACCAGTGCGGGTTCGGTAGTCGGCGCGCTGTACGCATCGGGGATGAACGGCTTTGCACTGAACAAGCTCGCGCTGACCATGGACGAAGCGTCGATCAGCGACTGGGCCATGCCGTTTCGCACGCGCGGCTTTTTGCAAGGCATCGCGCTGCAGAACTACCTGAATACGACCCTCAACAACCGTCCGATCGAGAAAATGGTCAAGCCGCTCGGCGTGGTCGCCACCGATCTGAAGACCGGCCAGCCAATCCTGTTCCAGCGCGGCAACACCGGCATTGCGGTGCGCGCATCATGCAGCGTGCCGTCGATTTTCGAGCCGGTGAAGATCGGCGGGCACGAATATGTGGACGGTGGTCTGGTGAGCCCGGTGCCCGCTTCGTTTGCGCGCAAGATGGGCGCGGATTTCGTGATTGCCGTGGATATCTCGCAGCGCCCGGAAAGCGGCCTCACCGCCAGTTCGTTCGACGTGCTGATGCAGACTTTCACGATCATGGGCCAGACAATCAAGGCCTATGAACTCGACAAGTACGCCGACATTGTGATCCGGCCAAATCTTGCGGCCATGAGCGGCAGCGATTTCTCGCAGCGCAACGCAGCGATCCTGGCCGGAGAGGAAGCGGTGGCGAAGATGATGCCGGAGTTGCAACGCAAGCTGGCCGCAAGCCGCGCCTCGGTTTAACCCGCCGGAGTAACGCTGGTTACACCGACCGGCGCACTCCTGCTGTCGTCACGCTCGTTACACCGACTGGAGCACTCCTGCTGTCGTCACGCTCGCTACACCGACTGGAGCACTCCTGCTGTCGTCACGCTCGCTACACCGACTGGAGCACTCCTGCTGTCGTCACGCACGCAGTGCCGACACAGGCCGGGGTACAGCACGGAAAATTCGCCGGCGCATCAGCAAGCGCCCAAACGCAAAAAGCCCGCTTCAAAGGAAGCGGGCTTTTTTACACCAAAACTACCGGTGTGCGCTGGATTAGTTACTGATTACCACCGATCGAAGCATTCACGCGCTTGCGCAGATCTTCACCGTCCTGATAGGACGTCTCGATCCGGCGAGCACCCGTGAAACGCTTTTCCCAATAGCCGCTATCCAGATCGTCGACACGGATCGTGCTGCCCGTGGAGGGCGAATGCACGAACTTGTTGTCGCCGATGTAGATGCCGACGTGCGAGAACGTACGGCGCATCGTGTTGAAGAACACCAGATCGCCCGGCTTCAGGTCGCTGACGCGAACCTTTTCGCCGACGCGGCTCATTTCCTCAGCGCGGCGCGGAAGCGCCATGCCGAGCGTGTCCTGGAACACATAGCGAACGAAGCCGCTGCAATCGAGCCCCGAATCGGGCGTATTACCGCCCCAACGATAGCGAACGCCGATCATGTTCAGCGCGCCGACCACCACGTCGCCCGCTTTACCGGCCATGCCGGAGAGGAACGATTTGGCGCCGCCGTCGCTGTCGGGAGCGGCCGATTGCGAATTGAGGGGAGACAAAGAATTCGACCCGCTGGGGGTCGAATATGAGGCATTCTGATTAAAACTGCTGACTTCGTCGGCGAACGCGCCGGGAGCTGCTGCCATCAAGACGCCAATGAACATCCCGGCGACGACGCGCGTGCAAGCCTGGGTTAGGTTTCTGTGCTGCATTGGTCGGTATTTTTTGCCTAAAAATCAGTGGGCTACGGAAAAAAGTCTGGTCGATACTAGCCAGTAAGTATTCACATGTCAAAACAAATAGAAAAATACAATCGAGACACGCACCCAATTGGTGAAAGAGTGCAAAATCAATGATCAAGCGACGCTTTCAGCAGCTTTCGAGTGTAAGGGTGCGCCGGTGTCGCAAAAATCTGCTCAACGTCCCCGCTTTCGACGATTGAACCGTTTTGCATGACCGCGACACGATGCGCCATCGCCCCGATCACGGCCAGATCGTGGCTGATGAAAACGAAGCCGAGGTTGTACTTCTGTTGCAACCCGGCGAGCAGTTTCAGCACCTGCTGCTGGATCGACACGTCGAGCGCGCTGGTCGGTTCGTCGAGGATCAGGATGCGTGGCTCCAGCACCAGAGCGCGCGCGATCGCAATACGCTGACGCTGGCCGCCGGAGAACTCATGCGGATAGCGGTACAACACCGTGCGGTCCAAACCGACTTCGCGCAGGACCGACACCACCTTGTCGCGCCGCGCCTCCTGGCTCATCTGCGGCCGATGCAGCGCAAGCCCTTCACCGACGATCCGCTCGATGGTCTGGCGCGGCGAAAGCGAACTGAACGGATCCTGAAAGACAACTTGCATATTCGAGCGTAAGGCGGTCTGTTCGGCGCCGCGATAGCTGCCGAGCGCCCTGCCCTGAAACTCGATCTCGCCGTGCGCGGTGCGTTGCAGACCGAGCAGGGCCATCGCGAGCGTCGATTTGCCCGAACCCGATTCGCCGACGATCCCCAACGTCTCGCCCTGACGCACCGACACGTTCGCATCAGCGACCGCGCGGAAGCGCCCCGAGCGGAACCAGCCGCTCCAGCCCGGCAGTTTCGTTTTGAAATCGACCGAGACATCGCGCGCTTCGAGCAGCACGGGTGAAATCGGCAGCACAGGGACCACCGTGCGCTGCGGCCGGCTCGCCAGCAAACGTTGCGTGTACGGATGTTGCGGCGACTCGAAGACCTGCTCGACCGGCCCGCTTTCCACCAGTACGCCCTTCTCCATCACCGCGATGCGTTGCGCGAAATGGCGCACCAGATTCAGGTCGTGCGTGATCAGCAACACGGCCATGCCGCGTTTCTCGGCTTCGTCGCGTTGCAGCTCCTGCAGCAGGTCGACGATCTGCGCGCGGATCGTCACGTCGAGCGCCGTCGTCGGCTCATCGGCCAGCAATAGGCGTGGGCGGCACGCGAGCGCCATCGCGATCATCGCGCGCTGCCGCTGACCGCCCGAGAGCTGATGCGGATAGCTATTCACGCGCTTGCCAGGCTCGGCGATGCCCGTGCGTCCCAGCAGCGCCACGGCGCGCTTACGCGCTTCGTTCGCCGTTACGCCGTCGTGCACGACGATCGTCTCCGCAATCTGGTCACCGACCGTATAGAGCGGATTGAGCGCCGTCATCGGCTCCTGGAAGATCATCGCGATGTCCGAGCCGCGCATGCCGCGCATCTCACGCTCGCTTTTGGCGAGCAGATCCTGGCCGTCGAAACGGATCGACCCGCTGACCTGCGCGTCGCTCAACAGACGCAAGATCGACAGCGCGGTCACGCTCTTGCCCGAGCCCGACTCGCCGACCAGCGCGACCCGCTCGCCGCGTTGGATGGCGAGCGTCACGTCGTTCACTGCGACGGTGTCGCCAAAGGTCACATGCAAATGATCGAGTTCAAGCAGCGGCGGCGTCACGGTTTGTTTTGCATTGCCCTCCACTGTGGCGTTCACTGGTTGCCTCCAGCGCGCATGGCATCGGAGATGCGAGTGTCCAGCGCGTTGCGCAGGGCATCGCCCATGAACGTCAGCAGCAACAGCATCGCGACCAGCACGCCGAAGGTGGACAACGAGATCCACCATGCGTCGAGATTCGCTTTGCCTTGCGCAAGCAGCTCGCCCAGGCTTGGCGTCGGCGATGGCACGCCGAGGCCGAGAAAGTCGAGGCTGGTGAGCGCGAGAATCGCGCCGCTCATGCGAAACGGCAGAAACGTGATCACAGGCGTCAAACTGTTGGGCAAGACGTGCCGCCACATGATCTGCCAGTTCGAGAGCCCCATCGCTCGCGCCGCACGCACATAGTCCTGGTGACGGTTGCGCAGAAATTCCGCGCGCACGTAATCGGACAAGCCGATCCAGCCGAACAACGACAGCAGCACGATCAGCAGAATGAACCCCGGCTCGAAGATCGACGAGAAAATGATCAACAGGTAAAGCTCCGGCATGGCACTCCAGATTTCTATCAGCCGCTGCCCGATGATATCGGTACGTCCTCCGAAGTAACCCTGCACGGCGCCCGCGGCAATTCCGAGTACGGTGCCAATCAAGGTCAGCACCAACCCGAACTCCACCGACACGCGAAAACCGTACAGAAGACGCGCGAACAGATCGCGACCACGGTCGTCGGTACCGAGCCAGTTATCGCGCGACGGCGGCGCCGGGTTCGGCGCCTTCGAGAAATAATTCAGCGTGTCGTAGTAGTACCGGTTCGGCGGATATACAGCGAAGTTACCCGGCGTATCGAAACGGTGTTTGATATACGGGTCGAGATAATCGGCAGGCGTCGGAAAGTCGCCGCCGAAGGTGGTCTCCGCGTAGGTCTTGAACATCGGAAAATACAACTGCCCTTCGTAGCGCACCACGAGTGGCTTGTCGTTCGACCACAACGGCCCGGCGAGGCTCGCCGCAAACGCGACGACGAATATGATCAGACTCCAGTAGCCAAGGCGCTGCCGGCGAAAACGCTGCCAGACGCGCCGCGCCGGCGTTGGCGAGACGAACGCGCGAACCGGTTCGGTGCGCGCCGCCGCATCGGCGGAAAGGCGGGCTCGATTCATCAGCGCTCCAGTTGTTCGAATTGGATGCGGGGATCGACCCACACATAGCAAAGATCGGAGATCAGCTTGGTCGCAAGACCGATCAGCGTGAACAGATACAGCGTGCCGAGCACGACCGGATAGTCGCGCCGCACCACCGATTCGTACGACAGCAGGCCGAGTCCGTCGAGCGAAAACAGCGTCTCGATCAGCAGACTGCCGGTGAAGAACGCACCGATAAACGCCGCCGGAAAACCGACGATCAAGGGCAGCAACGCATTGCGAAACACGTGCTTCCACAGCACGCGTTTTTCCGACAAACCTTTGGCGCGCGCGGTCAGCACGTATTGCTTGCGGATTTCGTCGAGGAAGGCGTTTTTCGTCAGCATGGTGACGACGGCGAAACTGCCCACCACCGAAGCCGTGATCGGCAACGTGATATGCCACAGGTAGTCAACGATCTTGCCGCCAAAACTCAACTGCGCCCAGTTGTCCGAGGTGAGATTGCGCAGCGGAAACAGCTGCAGGAAGCTGCCGCCGCCGAACAGCACCAGCAGCAGCACGCCCAATACAAAGCCCGGAATCGCGTAACCGACCAGCACGACGAGGCTCGTCGCAATATCGAAGCGCGAGCCGTTGCGCACCGCCTTGGCTATCCCTAAGGGTACCGATATCAGGTACGTCAGGAAGAAGGTCCATAAGCCGATGCTGATCGACACCGGCAACTTCGAAACGATCAGCGACCACACGCTTTGGTGCCGAAAATAGCTCTGGCCAAGATCGAACGTCGAGAAGCGTTTTAGCATCAGGACGTAGCGTTCGAGCGGCGGTTTGTCGAAGCCATACAGCGCTTTCAATTGCGCGATCTGCTGCGCGTCGACACCGGTGTGCGCGCGCAGACCGAACGGCGCGCCGTTCTCCGCGCCTTTGCGCAGCTCATGCTGCATCTGTTCGACCGGGCCGCCCGGGACGAACTGGATCACGACGAAGGTCAGCGTCAGCACGCCGAGCAAGGTCGGGATCATCAACAGCAGGCGTTTGAGGATGTAGCTCCACATGGCGTCGTTTCCGGTGCGAAGGCGGTGAATGAATGACGCTTTAGCGCGCCTGAGCTTGTGGCGGCGGCTGTTGCGGCGGCTGCTGTGCATACCACCACATCGACGTGATCCAGCCTTCCGCCCCATAGTACAGAGGCAACGTCTTGGGCCACGCAAGCCCGCGCTTGAACGCCACCCGGTGCGACGCGCTGTACCACTGCGGAATCACATAGTAGCCATGCATCAGCACGCGGTCGAGCGCGTGCGTCGCGTCGATCAGTTGCTCCCGCGTCTGCGCATGCACGAGCGCGCTCAGGATCGCGTCGACGGCCGCCGACTTCAACCCGATCACGTTGTCCGAGCCGGGGGTGTCCGCAGCCTTACTGCCGAACCGGTCGATCTGCTCCGAACCGGGCACCTGCACGTCCGCCATACGGATCGTGGTCGTGTCGAAGTCGAACGCGTCGAGTCGCTTCTGATAGACCGCGAAGTCGGATACGCGAAACGTCGCGGTAATGCCGAGCTTCTGCAGATTACGAATGAAGGTCGCAACGATCGGCTCAAACTGGGCGGACGAGCCGGAATCGTCGAGAATCTCGAACTGGAATGGCTCGCCTTTGGCGTTACGCAATGCGCCGTCGCGATAGGTCCACCCCGCCTGCTGCAGCAACGCCCGCGCTTGCAGCAGATTGGCGCGCAGCGAGCCTGGCGGATCGGTGTCCGGCTGCTTCGGCGGCAGACCGAACACGGCCGGATCGAGCTTGGCGCGCCACGGTTCGAGCAGCGCCAACTCGCCAGGCGTTGGCATACCCTTCGCCTGCAAATCCGTATTGGCGAAGAAGCTGTCGATGCGCGTGTACTGATTGAAGAACAGTTGCCGGTTCAGCCACTGAAAGTCGAGCGCGAGATCGAGCGCCTCGCGCACACGCACGTCCTGGAACAATGGCCGCCGCGTGTTGAGCACGAAGCCCTGCATGCCGGTGCCGTTATGCTGCGGAAATTCGTGCTTGATCAACTCGCCGCTATCGAACTTCTTGCCGACGTCGCGCCGCACCCAATTGCGCGCAACATATTCGACCAGTGCGTCGTACTCGCCCGCCTTGAACGCCTCGAGCCGCGCCGTGTTATCCGAATACAGCTTGTAGACGATCCGATCGAAATTGTTCATTCCGACCCGCACCGGCAACGTCGCGCCCCAATAATTCGGATCGCGTCGATAGGTAATTGTGCGACCGTTCTCGTACTGATCGATCAGATAAGGCCCGCTGGCGATCGGCTTCTCGAACGCCAGTTGGTCGAACGCGATGCGGCTGCCGTCTGGCTTCATCCCCCACTTGTGCGAGAACACCGGCATGCTGCCCACGAGCAGCGGCAACTCGCGATTGCGTTGATGAAACTCGAAGCGGATCGTGTGCGGATCGACCACCACCGCGCGCGTAATCTCGCCGAAGATCGACGCGAATTGCGGCGCGGCCTGCGGGCTCTTCAGCGTGTCGAGCGAAAACTTGACGTCGTCCGCGGTGACCGGATCGCCGTTCGAAAAGCGTGCGCGCGAGTTGATGTGGAAGGTGGTCGACAGCCCATCCGGGGCGATATTGATGTCGTCGGCAAGCAACCCGTAGGCGGAGGCTACTTCGTCGCTGCTGCCGATGGTCAGGCTTTCGAACATCAGATCGATGCCCGGTGCGGGGTTACCGCGCAGTGTGAACGGATTGAATTTATCGAAGCTGGTGAGCCGGCTCGGATTGGCCAGCACCAGCGTACCGCCTTTTGGCGCATCCGGATTGACGTAGTCGAAGTGCTTGAAATCCGCGGGATACTTCGGCTCGCCATATTGCGCGATCGCATAGACCGCCTGGGCCTCGGGCGCCACGAGCAAACCGGCGAGAGCCGACACTCCGCACATTACGACAGCGCACGCTGAGCGCCAGGAGCGCGGCACAACCGGTAGACCGACACGCGATAGCCTGTGAATCACGCTGCACCGCAGTGCACGAGGCGTTTGAACCCATCGCGAGCCTGTTGTCATAGGGGCCTTATTGGTCAGTGGGCAATTGCAATGTGAAAGAATTCTACCCAATAAACCCGCGCAATCCGCACATCTCATCTGCGCGAGGCTCACGTGCGTGGTGTGCAGACCTCATTGGGAGAATTCACGGGCTTCCTCGCTGGTAAGCGCAGCCTGCTGACCGGTCTGCTGTCGCACCGTTCGATTGCGTACGGCATCGCGCAAGCCTGCCAGCGCGAAGGCGCCGAACTGGCGTTCACGTATGCCGGCGAGCGCTTCAAGGACCGCATCACGGAGTTCGCCACCGAGTTCGGAAGCGACAGGATGTTCCCATGCGACGTTGCTGCCGACGCGCAGATCGACTCCCTCTTCGTCTCGCTGAAGGCGCGTTGGGACGGGCTCGACGGCCTGGTCCATTCGATCGGCTTTGCGCCGCGCGAAGCGATTGCCGGCGACTTCCTCTGCTTGCAACGTTGACTCGCAGCTTTCAAATCAGTCTGCAGGTTTCGCGGGCGCAATAAAAAACCGCCCGTTCATCCGGGCGGTTTTTTTCGACGCGGCGACTGCGTCAACTACGGCGTTTGATGGCTCAATGCCAGCCACGATGATTGTCGTAGTGGTCGTGGCCGTAATCGTAGCGGCCCGGGGGATGATGGCGATACCAGTCGTCACGCGCCCAGTAGCGGTGACCGTCCCAGTAGCGGTCGCCGTGCCAGCCGATCACGATCGCCGGGCCGCCGTAGTAGACGGGAGCCGGTTGGTACACGACGGGCGGCGGAGGCGGCGGCGGCGGTGCATAAACCGGAGCCGGCGCGACATAAACCGGCGCGGGGATGCCGATGTTCACACCAACGCTGAGGCCGCCGGCCATTGCAGCACCCGACGCAGCCAACCCGAGAACCCCGATCAGAAGTGGAACAAGACGTGCGGACTTCATGGATTCACCCTTTTGAAGAATGTGTGTTGTTGGCCGAAATATAGCGCAAGGCAATCATCCGCGTATTTCAACTTTGTAATAACTGATGCATAAGATCGCATTGTGGACCTCTGCGTTACGTCTGGTTACATGCACCCATATTTTGGTGAAAAACCGGGCGATCTGTAACAAAGGAACCGTCTGATCGTCGCGTCGAGCCAAAGGGAAATACGCCCCACCAATTTAATTGGGTATCCGAAGCATGTCGAAAATTTTACTTTGAGGGTATCGGCGGCGAATCGCCTTGCAGAAGCGGAAAAGCGGCCCGCAAAAAACAAAACCCCGCAGAGCCTAGACTCTGCGGGGTTCTCTCTACCACTTCTGGCGGAGACGGAGGGATTCGAACCCTCGATCCAGGTTTTGGCCCAGATGCTCCCTTAGCAGGGGAGTGCCTTCGACCTCTCGGCCACGTCTCCCAAACTTTCGGTTGCGCAGGGAGTCAGCGCAACGAAGCCAAGATAATAGCGGGCCGAACCGCGAAGGTCAATGTCTACCGCACATTTTTTGTGCCAGTTTTGTCATCGACGACGCAATCAATCCACATTGGCCGCGTCACATTGCCCGCGCATGCAGCCATGCATTCAGAGATGAGGCGCTCGTGTACGCCCCACCCCGTGCAGCAAATTACGCTTGATCCAGTTCGAACGCCTTATGCAGCGCGCGCACGGCGAGCTCCATATACTTCTCGTCGATCAACACCGAAATCTTGATTTCGGAGGTCGAGATCATCTGGATATTAATGCCCTCTTCCGACAGCGTGCGGAACATCGTGCTCGCGATACCCACATGCGAACGCATGCCGACGCCGACCACCGACACCTTCGACACCTTCGGATCGCCCAGCACCTGCTCAGCCTGCACGTGACCCTTCACCTGGCCCGTGAGAATGTCCATGGCGCGCTGATAGTCGCCGCGGCCGACCGTAAACGTGAAGGCAGTTTTACCTTCGACGCTCTGGTTCTGGATGATCATGTCGACGTCGATATTCGCGTCCGCCACCGGGCCGAGAATCTGATAAGCGATGCCCGGCTTGTCGGGCACGCCCATCACGGCAATACGAGCTTCGTCGCGCTGGAACGCGATACCCGAGATGACTGCTTTTTCCATGGTCTCGTCTTCTTCAAAAGTAATCAGGGTGCCCGACTTCATTTCAGCGTCGAGCGGGATGAGCGGATCGGTCAGGCTCGAGAGCACGCGCGTCTTCACCTGATATTTGCCGGCGAATTCCACCGAGCGGATCTGCAGCACCTTGGAACCCAGGCTTGCCATTTCCAGCATTTCTTCGAACGTCACGCGATCGAGCCGGCGCGCTTCTTCCACCACGCGCGGGTCGGTCGTGTAGACGCCGTCGACGTCCGTGTAAATCAGGCACTCGTCGGCTTTCAATGCGGCAGCGACGGCGACAGCGGACGTATCCGAACCGCCACGGCCGAGCGTAGTGATGTGGCCGTCAGGATCGATGCCCTGGAAGCCCGTGATCACCACCACTTTGCCTGCGTCGAGATCGCGCAGCACGCGCTCGCCGTCGATTTCGCTAATGCGTGCTTTCGTGAACGCGCTATCCGTTTTGACCGGCACTTGCCAGCCGGCATAGCTGACCGCGTCGACGCCGGCTTCCTGCAGCGCGATGGCCAGCAGTCCCGAGCTGACCTGCTCGCCGGTGGCGGCGATCATGTCGAGTTCGCGCGGGCTCGGCTGGCTCGTGATTTCTTTCGCGAGACCGAGCAAGCGGTTGGTTTCGCCGGACATCGCCGACGGCACGACGACCATCTTGTGGCCGGCCTTGTGCCATTTCGCGACGCGCTTGGCGACGTTCTTGATGCGCTCGACCGAGCCCATCGAGGTGCCGCCGTATTTATGTACGATGAGTGCCATTGTCGTTCTGAACTGGAGGATAAACCGCGCTGGCGCGCTGGAGACGACCGCACAAAAACACAGGAGCGCAACGTCTTGTGAACGACGGCAAAGTGTGTGGCGGCGTAGATGCAGCACGCGTGTAACACGCGCGGATTTGCCCGGGAATGATCGCTAGTGGCTTACCGGAAACGACGGATCACGCGCGGAAACCGAAAAATTGACAAAAGCGACGGCGAAATCGGGTCGGGCAAACGAGCTAAATTACCCGATCGAGCGCAAAAAGACAAGCCAAAATGCCCGTCGAATGCTCCATATTACCGGCTGAAAAGGCGTGTCCGGCGCGGCTTTGCGCCCTATTTCGGCGATTCACCGGATAGACAACCTATCTGTCCGACTGGTCGGTCAGGCGATCAGCAAATCGTCGCGCCAGTTGATTCTGACGCGTTGTTCGGCCGCATTGACCGGCTCGGGCACCACTGCACGGTTCAGGCCGAGCAAGGGCACGAACAGCAGGTCGTCGCCTACGTAAAGCAGCGGCACGTCGCGCTTCCATGCGGGAATGCCACGCTCCTGGAACAGGTTTTTCAACGTACGGCTCGGGCTGCCTGGTGCAGCGCTCGTGCGCATCCGTTCGCCGCCACTGCGCGAGCGCGCGCTCAACAACGCCCGGTGTAAAACGCTGACGGGAAGCGTATCGGGATCGCCCGACGCTGCATCGGTATTGCCGTGAGCATCGCCGTCACCGTCACCGTCACCGTCGCCGTCGCACACGGCGCCGGCATCTCCGCCCAGATTCTCGTCGATAGCGACAAACACAAAAGTACCCCGCCATTGCGGCAAACGCCAGATCGCTTCACCCTGCCATGCGAGTTCGCTCACTGCGCGTTCAGCGGGCGCGGTTTCGTCGGCGGGTTCGCTGCTATCGCCCGCTTCCCAGTAGACGAGTCCGCGATAACTGCGCAATGCCTGCCCCGCATGATCGATGCGCAGGCTATGACCCTCGCCGGCTTCCCCGACTTCGCGCAGCTGACGCAAAGCGTCGGTAAGACGCGCGGTCGATGCCGCAACCAGCCCCAACGTGCGCATCCAGTAACGCAGCAGGTTGAGCGCACGATCGTCGTTGAGGGTGAGCAGCGCGTCATGCGATAGCGCACGACCTTCATCGCGCACTGCTGCGTCCAGATCGATGCGCGCGAGATCGTCGAGCAGACGTTGCGCCGATGCCGCATGCGCCGCCGTGCGCGCTAGTGCGTCGCGAAAACCAGGAAAGTGGACGGCCAGCGCCCGGGTCACCTCGTGACGCAATGCGTTGCGCGCATAACGTGTGTCCGCGTTCGATTCGTCGTCGATCCAGCGCAGATCGCGGGCGCTCGCATACTGCTCGAGTTGCGCACGCAGCAGGTGCAGCAAAGGTCTTACGCGCACCGCGGAGGCACCCGCCGGCAAGTACTCGGGCGCCATCGCAGCAAGACCCGCGAGGCCCGCGCCGCGCAGCAGTTGCAACAGCACCGTCTCCGCCTGGTCGTCGGCGTGCTGCGCGAGCCATAGTGTGTGAACGGCGCGTGTTGCGCACATTGCGTCCAGCGCGCGATAACGCGCATCGCGCGCCGCGGCCTCGATACTCACGCCCACGTCACGCGGCACCTCGACGCGCTGCGCCGCGAATTCGACACCACGTTCCCGCGCGAACGTTTCGCAGTGCGCGAGCCACTCGTCGGCGTGAGCGCTGAGGCCGTGATGCACATGCAACGCAACACAACGCGACGCACCCGCGACACGCACCGCCGCATCGAGCAGCACACTCGAATCGACGCCGCCACTGAACGCCACCGCTATACGCACGCTCGCAGGCAACGCGGACAGCGCCACGCCGACCGCCTCGAGAACGAGGCGGTCGGCGGGCGAATCAGCGGTGGGAGTCACGTCGCTAGCGCGTCAAGCGCCGAAGGACGAAAGAGAACGCGCGCGGGCTTAAGCACCCGGCGTCGTTTCCTTGAACTTGCCGTACGACATCAACCGTTCGAAACGGCGTTGACGCAGGTCGTTGATGCTCATGCCCTGGAACTGGCGCAGCGAATCGGCGAGCGCACGGCGCAGCATGGCGGCCATACCCTTCGGATCGCGATGCGCGCCGCCGAGCGGCTCATTGACGATCTTGTCGATCAGGCCGAGCGCCTTCAGGCGATGCGCGGTCAGGCCGAGCGCTTCCGCGGCTTCCGGCGCTTTCGCAGCGCTCTTCCACAGGATCGACGCGCAACCTTCCGGCGAAATCACCGAATAGGTCGAGAACTGCAGCATCAGCACGCTGTCACCGACGGCAATCGCGAGCGCGCCGCCCGAGCCGCCTTCACCGATGATCGTGGCGATCAACGGCGTCTTCAACTCGGCCATCACATACAGATTGCGGCCGATCGCTTCCGACTGGCCACGCTCTTCCGCGCCGATGCCCGGGTATGCGCCCGGCGTATCGATGAACGTGAAGATCGGCAAGCTGAACTTCTCGGCAAGACGCATCAGGCGTTCGGCCTTGCGATAGCCTTCCGGACGCGGCATGCCGAAGTTGCGCAGCGCGCGCTCCTTGGTATCGCGACCCTTCTGATGGCCGATCACCATGCAGGCCTGGCCGTTGAAACGCGCGAGGCCGCCGACGATCGACAGGTCGTCCGCATAGTTGCGGTCGCCGTGCAGCTCGTGGAAATCAGTGAATAGCTCGTTCACGTAATCGAACGTGTACGGGCGCTGGGGGTGTCGGGCAATTTGCGAAACCTGCCACGGAGTGAGGTTCGCGTACAGATCTTTGGTGAGCTGTTGACTCTTCTTGGACAGCCGCTCGATCTCTTCCGAAATATCGACGGCCGAATCGTCCTGCACGAAGCGCAATTCTTCGATCTTCGCTTCAAGTTCCGCGATCGGCTGTTCGAAATCCAGAAAGGTGGTCTTCATTGGTTGTAATCCTTGGACTTACCGGCAGCGCGTATTCTAACCGCGCTCGCCGATGTCAAAACCATCTCGCAACTATCAATGCCAAACAATCGATAGTTTTTTGAAACGGTATCGCTTCTTGTTTTTCAGTAGTCGACCGGCAACGGATCGAGACTACGCCACATGTACCAGGTTGCAACCGTGCGCCACGGCTCCCAGTTTGCCGCAACCTCACGCGCTTCGCTGCGCGTAACCGGCTCGCCGCTAAAGTAATTGACGCTGATCGCGCGGATCAGGCCGAGGTCGTCGAGTGGCAGCACGTCCGGGCGCGACAGATTGAAGATCAGGAACATTTCCGCTGTCCAGCGGCCGATGCCGCGGATCTGCGTGAGTTCGGCGATCACCGCCTCGTCGTCCATCGACGTCCACTTGCCGACGTGCAATGCGCCCGATACGAAGTGCTCCGCGAGATCGAGCACATATTCGGCCTTGCGCTTGGACAGCCCACATGCGGTCAGCTTGTCCTGACCGAGCTTGATGAACTGCTGGGGCACGAGCTTCGGACACGCCGCCTCGACTTTCGCCCAGACGGCTTGCGCGGACGCCACCGAAATCTGCTGCCCGACCACCGAACGCGCGAGCGTTACGAACGGATCGCCACGGCTCAGCAGATGCACCGGGCCGAACTTCGGAATCAGCTTCTTCAGAATACGGTCGCGCTTGACGAGGTCCGCGCACGCCTTGTCCCAATACGCCGGACGGGTGACTTCAGGCGTGAGGCCGCCGATCTGCACCGGCACCGCGAGTTCAGCAGCACCCGCTGCTTCGCCGCCCACACTAGATGACGCGCGCGTCTTGCGCACGACTTCGCCTTCGTGCCCTTCGTGCGTAATGCGCGCGAGTTCCTGCACGTCGCCGGCGAGTTCGGCAGGCAACGCGCCATTGCTTTTTGCACGCGGTGCTTTGGCGCGCTTCGATGCGGGCGCGTGCGCCGACACGCCGTTCAGCGCGCGCTTGACCACGGCCTTCTTCGCTGCACCCGCCGCTGCGCCGGCCGTTACACGCGTGCCTGTCTTCGCCGCCACCCCGGCGGCTTTCGACGATGCTTTCTTTACCGCGCCGCTGTCCGCGCGAGCCGACGTTCGTGTCGACTTTGCTGCGGCTGCCGCGTTTGTTTGAGACGTGGCTCGTTTAGCCGGCGTCTTCGTGGCCGTTGCCATCCTGCCTCCTGCCTGGCGAGTCGATCAAAGGGACGTACGAGGTGCGCTCACACGCGCCGCCACTCGGTCAACCCGCCGGGTTTGTCTTCAAGTGCAACGCCGGCCTCGAGCAATTCGGCCCGGATCCGGTCTGCTGCTGCATAGTCTTTCGCCTGCTTGGCGGCCACGCGCGCGGCGATCTTCGCTTCGATCGCGGCGGCATCGAGCGCGCCTTCTGCGGCAGCGCCCGCAGCCTGCTGCAGGTATGCACGCGGCTCTCGGCCGAGCAACCCGAGCACTTGCGCGAGCGAGCGCAATTGACGGGCCAGCGCGGGGTCGCGCGTGCGGTTCACTTCAGTTGCCAACTCGAACAACACCGACACTGCAACCGGCGTATTGAAGTCGTCATTCATTGCTGCCTGGAAACGCTGTGCATGCGCTTCGCTCCAGTCGAGCTGCGCGCCGTCCGGCGTGACATCCTTCAACGACGTGTACAAACGCGCGAGCGCGTTGCGGGCGTCGTCGATATGGACGTCGCTGTAATTCAACGGCGAACGGTAATGCGCGCGCGCGATAAAAAACCGCACGACCTCAGCATCGTACTGCGCCAATACTTCGCGGATCGTAAAGAAGTTGTTCAACGACTTCGACATCTTCTCATTGTCGATCTGTACGTAGCCGTTGTGCATCCAGTAATTGACGAAGGTTTGTCCGGTCGCAGCTTCGCTCTGCGCAATTTCGTTCTCGTGGTGCGGAAACTGCAGGTCCTGACCGCCACCATGAATGTCGAAATGTTCGCCGAGCAACGTGCAGCCCATGGCCGAGCATTCGATATGCCAGCCCGGACGGCCACGCCCGTACTTCGACTCCCAGCCGGTGTCCGCCGGCTCCTCCGGCTTCGCCTGCTTCCACAGCACGAAGTCGAGCGGGTCCTGCTTCGCGTCGTTCGCGGCGACGCGTTCGCCGGCGCGCAGATCTTCGAGCGATTTGCCCGACAGCTTGCCGTAGCCCGCGAACTTGCGCACCGCGTAATTGACGTCGCCGTCGCCCGCCTGATACGCGTAACCGTTCGCCTCGAGCTTCTCGATCATGCCGAGCATCTGCGGGATGAAATCGGTGGCGCGCGGCTCCAGATCGGGCCGCTCGATGCCGAGCGCGTCCGCATCTTCATGCAACGCCTTAATGAAGCGATCGGTCAGCGATTTGATCGTTTCGCCGTTCTCGACTGCGCGCCGGATGATCTTGTCATCAATATCAGTGATGTTGCGCACGTAGGTCACGTCGTAACCGAGCGTGCGCAACCACCGCTGCACGATGTCGAACACGACCATCACGCGCGCATGACCGACGTGACAATAGTCGTATACGGTCATCCCGCAGACGTACATCCGCACGACGCCATCTTGCAGCGGCACGAAAGTTTGCTTGTCACGCGCGAGCGTGTTGTAGATGCGCAGTGATTCCATAGAGAACGGTGCGTGGGCCGAAAGAAATCCGCAATGTGTTTCGTGCTGTTTCGTGCATGAGGCGCCCCGCGAGAAGACGGCGGGTGCGTTCTGTACTGCCGCTCTGTACTTACAGCACGCACAGCAGCAAACCGGTGCACCTGGTGCGGCGGTCAGGCTGCGATCAAGGCGGAGACGACCACGAGTGGCGAAAAGACAGTTTGCGGTTCGACGGAACGCGCAGACCTTTTGTTAGAATGGGTCGGAGTATAACATCCAGACCTGAGCCTATGAAACCTTCCAGCGGCCGCGCGCGCAGCGCTGCGACCCTCGCCGCGACGGCATTCTGCGCTGTCGCCCTCACGGTCTTGCCGGGTGCTGCCGCGTACGCGCAGAAAGCCGCCACGATGCCGCAGGGGCCCGCCGTGCGTGACAACACGCCGGAGATCGACGCGTCGATTGCGCAGAAAAACTGGCAAGCCTCGCTCACCCAACTCGACGCGCGCATCGCCTCGAATCCGCGCGACGCGCAGGCAAAGTTCAAGCGCGGCACGGTGCTGGCCCATCTGAATCGCGACGACGAGGCGATCACCGCGTTCACCGAACTCACGCAAATGTACCCCGAGCTGCCCGAGCCGTATAACAACCTCGCGGCGCTCTACGCGAAGCAAGGCCGTTATGCCGAAGCACGCGCCGCGCTCGAAACGGCGACCAAGGTGAATCCGGGCTACGGTCTCGCGTACGAGAATCTCGGCGATCTATATCTGCGCATGGCCAATGAAGCGTACCGTCGTGCGCAGGGCCTCGGCAAAGCAAGCGCCACCACCACGCAACGCCTCGCCGACATCCAGAAGATCGTCTCGCCGCCCAAGGGCACCGCCGCGCCGGCGAAAAAAGCCGCCGCGCCTACCGAGGCCAGTGCTCCGCGCTCTACCGCCGACATGACGCAGACGCCAAGCTTCCAGTTCGGCGGCGCGAACGGCTCGCTCGCCATGCCACCCTATATGGCGCCGTCGAAGTAAGGCCGCCACAATTTTCGCCAATACGTTTTTTCCAACCCTGAGGATTTTCATGAAATGGTTGATGTTGGCGCTCGGCAGCGCCGCCCTGATCGCAAATGCCCCCGCCTTTGCCCAGAACGGTTCGCAGGCCGCGCATCCGTCCGTCCTCTTCAAGACAACGGAAGGTGACATCCGCGTCGAGTTGTATCCTGAGAAGGCGCCGAAAACCGTCGCCAACTTCCTCGACTACGTGAAGTCCGGCCAGTACAGCGGCACGATTTTCCATCGCGTGATTCGCGGCTTCATGATTCAGGGCGGCGGCTATACCCAGAGCTTCGCGGAGAAGCCCACGCGCGCGCCGATTCCGCTCGAAAGCCGTAACGGTCTAAAGAACGCCGCCGGCACGCTCGCCATGGCGCGCACCAGCGATCCGAATTCGGCCACCGCGCAGTTCTTCATCAATACGGTGGACAACGCCGGGCTCGACTATCCGAATCCGGACGGCAACGGCTACGCGGTGTTCGGCAAGGTCACGAGCGGCATGGACGTCGTGAAGAAAATCGAAGGTACGCCCACCACCACGCGCGGCCCGATGGGCGACGTACCGCAAAAGCCGATCGTGATCGAATCGGCCACAGTTGTCGGCAAGTAACAGAACGAAGCAGAACAAAAAGCGGCACAGAAACAGCACGAACAGCACTTGGCACGCTGCACCGGAAGTCAACGCTAAAAAATCTACGTCTACGCACCCGGCGTGGGGCGCCGTCATCGCATCTCACATGACGGGCGGCCACGCCTTTTACCCACCCCGTTCATCAAAGGATTCCATCATGGTTGAACTGCATACGAACCACGGCGTCATCAAACTCGAACTGGACGCTGAAAAGGCGCCGAAGTCGGTTGAGAACTTCCTCAACTACGTGAAGGCCGGTCACTACGACAACACGGTGTTCCACCGCGTGATCGACGGCTTCATGATCCAGGGCGGCGGCTTCGAACCCGGCATGAAGCAGAAGCCGACGGCTGAGCCGATCATCAACGAAGCGAACAACGGTCTGAAGAACGTCAACGGCTCGGTCGCGATGGCGCGTACGAACGACCCGCATTCGGCGACCGCACAATTCTTCATCAACGTGAACGACAACGACTTCCTGAATCACTCGTCGCCGACGCCGCAGGGCTGGGGCTACGCCGTGTTCGGCAAGGTCGTCGAAGGCCTGGACATCGTCGAGAAGATCAAGAAGGTCAAGACGGGTTCGAAAGGCTTCCATCAGGACGTGCCGGCCGACGACGTCGTGATCGAAAAAGCGGTGATCGTCGACTAAGCGTCCGACAAGGGCCAACCCGTTTGAACTGAAATCAGGCACCTTCAATGCTGCAAGAAACGCCGCTGCGAAGCGTCGCCGCGGGCGTGCCTGGCGAGGGCAAACGCCCGCACGCCGCACGCCCGTTTTTTTTCCTCTCCGATATTCATCTGAGCGAGGCGATTCCGCGCACGGTCGCCGCGTTCGAGCACTTCATCCGCGTCACGGCCGAGCAGGCGGATTCGGTCTTCATTCTCGGCGATCTGTTCGAGTACTGGGTCGGCGACGACATGCTCATCGAGCCGTTCGTCGCGCGGATGGCGGCATTGCTGCACACGTTGTCGGAGCGCGGCATCGCGCTCTACATCATGCACGGCAATCGCGATTTTCTGCTCGGCAAGCGCTTCATGAAAGCGGCCGGTGCGATCTGGTTGCCCGATCCATTCGTGATCACCGCATTCGGCACACGTATCACCCTCGCGCATGGCGACGGCCTCTGTACCGCGGATCGCGGCTATCAACATTTCCGGCGCTTTGCACGCAGCCGTATTGCGCAGATGCTGTTTCTCGCGTGGCCGTTTCGCTGGCGTCAGGCGCTTGCGGAGAACATGCGCTCGAAAAGCGAGCTAGGCCGCTCGCGCCCGGTTTCGCCAAAGTATGACGTGACGAAGAAGGCCGTGGCTGCGTTATTCAAGTCGTCGAAAACGGCGACGATCATTCACGGGCATACGCATCGGCCAGCGCGGCATCGCGAGCCGGACGGCATCCGCTGGGTGTTGCCGGATTGGGATCTCGACCACGGCGAGCGCCGCGGCGGTTATCTGCGGATCGATGCGGAAGGGATTCGGGCGTTGCCGCTGGATTGATCAGCGCGCGGCATTATCGGCGATCACACTCAGGCCCGAAACAGCGTTGTTCTGAGGCGCCAACTCCTGCGGTTGCGTGATGCTTGCAGGCAGAGTGCGCGGCGCGGCATGCCTGCCGCGCAGAGCGGATGCCTTGATCGGACAGCACGCGCGCCAACGCGCGCGCGTCGACGCCCCTCCTTCGCATCGTCTCCGCGAAGCATTAGCGCTCTGCCACCACCCCTTCCACCTTTCCGGCAATCGCGGCCGACAGACGCCGCAAATCGAGTAGCGCCGCATCGGCGCCTTGCAGCCCTTCCAGACTTGTTCCGAGCCGCTCCAGCGCGTCGACGATTTCGTCGATACGCTGCGATTGCGTGGCGGCGTGATCGATCAAGCCGTGAATCGCCAGCGAGACCGGATCGTCCGCATTCGGTGTGATGCCGTACGCGCAGAATGCGCTGCTTTCGGACGCGGCTTTCGACTCCCGCGCCGCGCCGTTTGCCGATGCGCTCACCGAGCCCGCTGCCGCCGAAGCCGCCACGGCTGACGCCGCCGGGACGATAATCCGCGCCGGATTGCCCACCGCCGTGCCGCGTGCCGGCACCGGCTTCGTGACCACCGCATTCGAGCCGATCTTCGCCTCCGCGCCAATCGTGAAGCCGCCGAGCACCTTCGCCCCCGCCCCGACGATCACGCCGCGTTCAAGCGTGGGATGGCGCTTCGCACCCCGTGTGAGCGACGTGCCGCCAAGCGTCACCCCCTGGTAGATCGTGCAGTCGTCGCCGATTTGCGCCGTCTCGCCAATCACGACGCCCATGCCGTGATCGATGAACACGCGGCGGCCTAGCGTCGCGCCGGGATGGATTTCGATACCGGTCATGAAGCGCGCCATCTGCGAGATGAAACGCGCAAGCCAGCGGCGTTTAGCCCGCCAGCACGCGTGCGCGAGCCGGTGCAGCACGAGTGCGTGCAGACCCGGGTAACACGTGAGGACTTCCCAGGCGCTGCGGGCGGCGGGATCGCGCTCGCGGATCGTGGCAATGTCTTCGCGAATTCTCGTGAACATGGCAGGGATTGTGTCGTGGGGGAAAAGACCGCATGCGTGAAACACCACGCACGGCGGATGCTTGCCGCATAGCAGATCGGCAGCTTTGCTTAGAACGTTTCGAGCGATTGTAGGACGAATGCGCGAAACCTGCCGGAAGCCCACGCTGCCGGCAGGGACGTCGATTGCGGTGCGATTGCAGCGCCGAACAGGGTGCAGTTGAAGAGGCGAAGCCTCGACGCCCGGCCCGGGTTCGGCCATAGCCCGCGATGGCTCGGCCCCAGCCCAGCCGTAATGCCCCCCCGATCGCCATTAAGGCGCCCTGTGCTTAAGAAGCGTCGTCGGCCGGCGGTTTGGTCTTCAGCAGAATATGCTTGGCGATGCCGCGCACGATATTCACTTCCTCGCGCTCCAGACCGGAACGCGCGAACAGGCGGCGCAAACGCGACATCAGCTTTTTCGGATTGGCCGGATCGAGAAACTCGAGCGCAACCAGCGCGCTTTCCAGATGCGCATACATGCTTTCGATTTCGTCGCTCGCCGCGCGTGCGCCGACCGGCTCGCCCTGCCCTGCGCGCGCTTGAGTCGCTGCAGGTGCCACGGGCGTTGCCTCGCCGTCTGACAAATACGCCGTGCGCAATTCATACGCCAACACCTGCACCGCCTGCGCAAGATTGAGCGAACTGTAGGCCGGATTGGCCGGAATATGCGCAAGCGCGCTACAACGCTCCACGTCCTCATTCGACAAACCCGTGCGCTCATTGCCGAACACCAGCGCGATCTCGCCATGCGCCGCCTGCTCACGCGCGGCACCGGCCGCGGCACGCGGCGTCCATTGCGGCGGCCCGTATTCACGCAGCCGCGCAGTCAGCGCGATCGACCAATGCACGCCGTTCAACGCGTCGGCAAGCGTCGGCACGACGTGCGCGGATGCCAGCACGTCGTCGGCGCCGCTCGCCATGGCGATGGCTTCCGGATCGGTTTGCACGTGCGGCACGCGTGGCGACACCAGCACGAGGCGCGAGAAACCCATGGTTTTCAGCGCGCGCGCCGCGGCGC
The DNA here is from genome assembly GCF_012927345.1 of Paraburkholderia polaris. GTDB lineage: Bacteria > Pseudomonadota > Gammaproteobacteria > Burkholderiales > Burkholderiaceae > Paraburkholderia > Paraburkholderia polaris. Next base: position 171,057 of record NZ_JABBGJ010000003.1, on the reverse strand, counting down.
CAACATTGCCGGGATGGCTGGGCTCGACGAGCACGAAGCGCGTCGACGTAAAACCGCCGCGCAGGTCCGCCACGGCGGGATCGGAAGAATGGTGGGTGTGGTCCACGATGAAACTCGGCAGGCTAAAGAACGCGTATGGTAGCGCCAACCCCGCATCGGCTCCGAATTGCGCATGAATTGCGTGCGACAGCCGCACAGAACGCCCGCCAATCGACCGTCATACCGCGAGCCAGACAGCAACCGCTGCCGCGGCGCCCGGACTCAGGTAAAATACTGATATTCGCGCCCGGCATTCGCCTACGAAAAGTCCGGCGCCTCGTTCTTATTCAATTCGTCTCCGTCGGCGGAATGCGCACCGGTCTTTCATCGGACGTGCGTTCCGTGCTGTTTCCGCGCCCCTTGATGGCGCTCAATTAGCGCTCATCCCGCGCTCATTTACCGGTAAGCAGCCGTGCTGCCCCGGCACAAGGATCCAGTCTCATGCATCCCATGCTCAATATCGCTGTGAAGGCCGCGCGCCGCGCAGCCCAGATCATCAACCGCGCGTCGCTCGACCTCGATCTCCTCCAGGTCAGCAAGAAACAGCACAACGATTTCGTCACGGAGGTCGACAAAGCGTCTGAAGCGGCGATCATCGATACGCTCAAGACAGCCTACCCCGATCACGCCATCCTCGCCGAAGAATCCGGCAAGTCGGACAACGAGTCCGAATACCAGTGGATCATCGATCCGCTCGACGGCACCACCAATTTCATCCACGGTTTCCCGTATTACTGCGTGTCGATCGCGCTCGCCCACAAGGGCCTCGTGACCCAGTCCGTGGTCTACGATCCGACGCGCAACGACCTGTTCACCGCCTCGCGCGGCCGCGGCGCGTTCCTGAACGACCGCCGCATCCGTGTAGCCAAGCGCGACCGCCTCGCTGACGGCCTGATCGGCACAGGTTTCCCGTTCCGCGAAAAGGATGGTCTCGAAGCGTACGGCCGCCAGTTCGCAGAAATGACCGAAGCCTGCGCCGGCCTGCGCCGTCCGGGCGCCGCCGCGCTCGACCTGGCCAACGTCGCTGCAGGCCGGTTGGACGGCTTCTTCGAGCAAGGCCTGAATCCGTGGGACGTCGCCGCAGGCAGCCTGCTGATCACGGAAGCCGGCGGTCTGGTCGGCAATTACACGGGCGACTCGGACTTCCTGCACGTCGGCGAAATTGTCGCGGGCAATCCGAAGGTCTACGCGCAGATGATCCCGATCCTGTCGCGCTACAGCCGCACGCGTCAGCAATCGGCTTAAGGTCTCGGGTCTCGGGTCTCGGGTCTCGGGTCTCGGGTCTCGGGTCTCGGGTCTCCAGCTTGGAGCCTAAGTCCGTTATCCGGTCGGCTCTGCGCCGGCATCGACAACACGAAAGCGGCTTCGGCCGCTTTTTCGTTGGCGCGCCTGCATCCCGCAGGCGTTCGTGCTACAAAGCGGGAGGCCGCGCCGGCACGCTCGATCGCCGGCTGCGTTTCGCGCGTTTTTTGCAGCGCCCTGCTTCGCGCCAGACTTCCGCGTCGCTTCCGATCCGCTTCATGAAAAAAGGCTTCTACACAATCATCGCGGCGCAGTTCATTTCGTCGCTCGCGGACAATGCACTGCTGATCGCCGCCATCGCCTTGCTGTCGGTGATCCGTTCGGCCGCCTGGGTCACGCCGCTGCTGCAGATTTTCTTCACCGTCTCCTACGTGCTGCTCGCTCCCTTTGTCGGCGCGTTCGCCGACGCGATGCAAAAGCGGCACGTCATGTTCGTCTCCAACGCGCTCAAGGCGAGCGGTTGCCTGATGATGATCGTCGGCGTTCATCCGATGATCGCGTACGGCGTGGTGGGCTTTGGCGCGGCCGCGTATTCACCGGCCAAATACGGCATTCTCACCGAGCTGCTGCCCGCGGAAAAACTCGTCAAGGCGAACGCGTGGCTCGAATCGGCCACCGTCCTGTCGACCATTGTCGGCACGATGGTCGGTGGCGCACTGATCAGCACCCTTGCCGATAAGTTCGTCGCGCATGCCCATCTGCCGCTGATCCGCTCCTCCGCCGATCTGGCCATGTTCGCGGTGATGATCACGTATGCGATCGCGGCCGGAATCAACATCTTCATTCCCGACACCGGCGCGCGCTATCCGAACCGTTTGACCGAGCCGAAAAAACTGGTCGGCGACTTCTATCATTGCTTCAACGTGCTGTGGGCCGACAAGCTCGCGCAGATCGCGCTGTGGGTCACAACGCTGATGTGGGGTGGCGCAGTCACGCTGCAATTGCTGGTGCTCAAATGGGCGAATGTGAACCTCGGCTTGTCGCTGTCGAAGGCGGCGGTGATGCAAGGCGTCACGGGTCTCGGAATCGCGGTAGGCGCATCTGCCGCGGCCGCGCTGATTCCGTTGCGCAGTTCGCTGCGCGTGCTGCCGATCGGCATCCTCACCGGCGCGGTAGCGATCGCCGTGGCCTTTTACAACAAGGACCTGTTTCCGGCGGGCGCCGGCATACGTATCGGCTCGTATGTCCTGCCGATCTATATCCTGCTCGCCTATCCTTTGATGATTCTGCTCGGCGCGCTGTCCGGCTTTTTTATCGTGCCGATGAACGCAATACTCCAGCATCGCGGCGCGATACTGCTCTCCGCGGGCCATTCGATCGCGGTGCAGAATTTCAATCAGAATCTGGCCGTGCTGCTGATGCTCGGCGCTTACGCACTGCTGCTCACCGCAAAGATGCCGGCGCAATGGATCATTGTCGTGTTCGGCAGCTTCATCACGTTCATGATGTGGCTCGCAAAACGGCGCAGTGCCGTGAATGAGCGCACGGTGGATATGCGAGCGCTGGTGGAAGAATGATGGCATGGCGAGCGTCGCCCGGCTCGCGCGAGAATCCGCATGGCGGCCTGCGCTGCTTTGTGGATTAGCCGTCCGGCCAGGGTCCGCTCGCCGCGCCGGCGGGTTAAACTCACGCCCTGAACAGCTAACGCAAAAAGACACCAAGGATGGGCATTCAAACCGCAGCGGCCAATGACGTCGCACAACACACGCCAATGATGCAGCAGTACCTGCGCATCAAGGCGGATCATCCGGGCACGCTGGTGTTCTACCGGATGGGCGACTTCTACGAGCTCTTTTTCGAAGATGCGGAAAAAGCCGCGCGCCTGCTCGATTTAACACTTACGCAGCGCGGCGCGTCAGCGGGCAATCCGATCAAGATGGCGGGTGTGCCGCATCACGCGGTTGAACAGTATCTGGCCAAGCTGGTGAAGCTCGGCGAATCCGTCGCGATTTGCGAACAGATTGGCGATCCGGCTACCTCGAAAGGACCGGTCGAGCGCAAAGTCATGCGCGTGGTCACGCCGGGCACACTGACAGACGCAGCACTTCTATCCGACAAGAACGACGTCTATCTGATGGCGCTGTGCGTCGCGCATAACCGCCGCGGCGTCGCAACGAGCGTCGGGCTCGCGTGGCTGAATCTGGCGAGCGGCGCCTTGCGCCTCGCCGAAGTTGCGCCCGACCAAGTGGCCGCCGCGCTGGAACGGATTCGTCCCGCGGAAATTCTGGTGGCCGATGCGGCCGGCGAGTCCGCGAGCTGGACGCCGCCTGTCAACGCCGGCGCCCTCACCCGCGTGCCGGTCTGGCACTTCGATATCGCCTCGGGCACGCAGCGTCTGTGCGATCAACTGGAAGTGGCCGGCCTCGACGGCTTCGGCGCGCATTCGCTAACAGCGGCGTGCGGCGCGGCGGGTGCGCTGCTGCTATATGCGGCGGCCACGCAAGGCCAGCAATTGCGTCACGTGCGCAGCCTGAAGGTCGAATACGAGTCCGAATATATCGGGCTCGACCCCGCTACGCGCCGCAACCTTGAACTCACTGAAACGCTGCGCGGCACCGAATCGCCCACGCTGTGCTCGCTGCTCGACACCTGCTGCACGACAATGGGCAGCCGTCTGCTGCGCCACTGGCTGCACCATCCCCCGCGCGAAGCCGCTGTAGCGCAAGCACGTCAGCAGGCTATCGGCGCATTGCTCGACGCGCCGCTGGGCTCAGGTGTCGAAACGCTCCGCGGCGCGTTGCGGCAGATCTCCGACATTGAGCGTATTACCGGGCGTCTCGCGCTGCTGTCGGCGCGGCCTCGCGATCTGTCGAGCCTGCGCGATACGTTTATCGCCTTGCCCGAGTTGCGCACGCAACTCGCGGCCGTTGCGTCCAATGCGGACTCGCTGGCGCGTATCGACGCGTCGCTGGAACCGCCGCAAGCCTGCGTCGAACTGCTCAAGCGCGCGGTCGCGCAAGAGCCCTCAGCCATGGTTCGTGACGGCGGCGTGATCGCCCGCGGTTACGATGCGGAACTCGATGAGTTGCGAGATATTTCGGAGAACTGCGGGCAGTTCCTGATCGACCTCGAAACGCGCGAACGGGCGCGCACCGGCATTGGCAATCTGCGCGTCGAATACAACAAGGTGCACGGCTTCTATATCGAAGTCACGCGCGGCCAGACTGACAAGGTGCCGGACGATTACCGCCGCCGTCAGACGCTGAAAAACGCCGAGCGTTACATCACGCCGGAACTGAAAACTTTCGAAGACAAGGCGCTGTCCGCGCAGGAGCGCGCGCTGGCTCGCGAACGCTCGCTTTACGATGCGTTGCTGCAGGTGCTGCTGCCTTTTATCCCGGACTGCCAGCGGGTCGCCGCGGCACTCGCGGAACTCGATCTGCTGGCTGCCTTCGCCGAACGCGCCCGCGCGCTCGATTGGGTCGCCCCGACGTTTTCGCCGGACACCGGTATCGAAATCGAACAGGGCCGGCATCCGGTTGTCGAGGCGCAGGTCGAGCAATTCATCGCCAACGACTGCACGCTCACACCGGAGCGCAAACTGCTGCTGATCACCGGCCCGAACATGGGCGGTAAGTCGACCTTCATGCGGCAGACCGCGCTGATCGCGTTGCTGGCGTACGTCGGCAGCTATGTGCCGGCACGGCGCGCGGCATTCGGTCCGATCGATCGCATCTTCACGCGAATCGGCGCTGCGGACGATCTGGCCGGCGGCCGTTCGACCTTCATGGTGGAGATGACGGAAGCGGCGGCGATCCTGAACGACGCGACACCGCAAAGTCTCGTGCTGATGGACGAGATCGGGCGTGGCACGTCGACATTCGACGGCTTGGCGTTGGCTTGGGCCATCGCGCGGCACCTGCTGTCGCACAACGGCTGTCATACGCTGTTCGCCACGCATTACTTCGAATTGACGCAGTTGCCCGCCGAGTTTCCACACGCGGCCAATGTGCACCTGTCGGCAGTCGAGCATGGGCACGGCATCGTGTTCCTGCATGCGGTCAGTGAAGGTCCGGCGAATCAGAGCTACGGTTTGCAGGTCGCGCAACTGGCCGGTGTGCCGAACGCAGTGATTCGCGCGGCCCGCAAGCATCTCGCGCATCTCGAACAGCAATCGGCGGCGCAACCCGCACCGCAACTCGACCTGTTCGCGGTACCCATGCCTATGCTGGTCGAAGACGCCGACGACGACCGTGGCGACAAGCGCGACGCCAAGCAGGAATCAGCGGGGGCATCGCCGGCCATGCAGGCGCTTATCGAGCGTCTGCGCGCAATCGATCCGAACGATCTGCGCCCGCGCGAAGCGCTCGATCTGCTCTACGAACTGCACGAGCTGGCCGCCGCGCCGGATGCAGATCATTGACGCACACAGGCATCCGCCGCGCCCGCGCAAACTTTGCGCGGCGCTGACCGTCGCCCCCACGCTCACGGGCGGCCTTGCGGCGCTTGTGTCCTTGGTGGCGTTGGTGGCATTTGTCCCGCTCGCGCACGCCGAAACGCCGCGCTATGCCTTCGCGGTCATCGCCAACGCGATGCAAAGCCCCGCCGACGAAGCGCCCACGCAACGCCTGATCGAGGCGATCAGCCGCGAGCGCGACGTATCGTTCATCGTCTACGACGGCAATCTGAAGGGCGCGAAAGAAGCCTGCCGCGATGCGTTATACGAACGGCGCCACGCGCTGCTCGAAACGTCACGGCCCGCCCTCTTCTTCATCCCCGGCCAGCACGACTGGGCCGACTGCGGTACGACTGAGGCCGGCGGCTTCGACCCGGTCGAGCGGCTCGACCAACTACGCCAGACCCTGTTCACCAACTCCACGTCGATGGGTCAGAACCCGATCGCATTGACGCGCGAGAGCGAAGTCTCACGCTTTCGTCCGTTCCGGGAGAATGTGCGCTGGCAAGTCGGCGATACCGTGTTTGTCGGTCTGAACGCACCGGGGCCGAACAATCACTACCTGACTGCGGGCGGCCGCAACGGCGAGTTCGAAGATCGCGTGATCGCCAATGCATTCTGGCTCGAGCACGCAGCGGAATACGCCAAACGCCGTGACGCGCGCGCGATTGTCATCTTCATTCAGGGCGACCCCGATCCGGAGCGCTACGAACGACCCGACCGTTTTGCGTGGCTGCGCTTTACGCGCAATACGCGCCGCGACGGTTTTCTGGAATTCAAACGCAGCCTCGTCAAACTCGCGCAGATTTTTCGCGGCCCCGTGCTAGTGATTCATTGCGACGATGAACGCGCGAGCGCCGGCTTCGTGATCGATCAGCCGCTACGCAATGACAAGGGGATGCTGGTGACGAATCTCACACGTGTCGCGTTTGCGCCGCATGATCGTCTTAACCAGTGGATTCAGATTGAAGCGGATCTCGGCAAGAAACCGCCGTTCCGCGTGAGTGTGCGCGACGTGCCGAGGCAAATGCCGTTACCCACGGCAGCGCCGGCGCCGCAGCGCGAAGACCCGTCAGCTTCGATGCCGGCTGTGCCTGCGTTAGGCCCCGCTTCCGAGTTGCCGCCGTTGTTGCAGACGCCGGGACAGCCACAACCGGTCCAGCAGCAACCCGATCAGCCGCAACGCAGACCAGCGGAAGACGGCAACGGCGACTACGGGCCGCCTATGTCCGCTCCGCCCGCCTCGACCGCTTCGACCATTTTACCGCACGCACCGGGAGCGCCGGGTTTGCCTTCAGGCGCTCCCGGCACGCCCGCAAGCTCAGTGCAGCGTGGGCCCTGACTTGTCTTCTTCCGCTTCGTCGTCATCGTCATCGAGGACTTCGAGTCCGTCGGCGCCATGCGCGTGTTCGTGCTGGATTTCGTCTTCCGTAGCCGGACGCACGTCCTTGACGGTCAGCGCGAAACGCAGCGCCATGCCAGCGAGCGGATGGTTGCCGTCGAGCACGACTTTGTCTTCTGCGACGTCGGTCACCACGTAGACGAGCGAATCGAGATCCTCATCGCCTTCTTCCGGCGTGCCTTCGAATTGCATGCCGACTTCGAGCGGTTCCGGGAAGCGATCGCGCGGCTCGATCTTCACGAGATCAGGGTCGTACTCGCCGAACGCGTCTTGCGGCTCAAGCTGGATCTGGGTCTCGAAGCCGGCCTCGTGGCCGTCGAGCTCTTCCTCGATCTTGGGGAACGTGCCATCATAGCCGCCGTGCAGATAGACCATCGGCTCGTCGCTTTCTTCAATCAGATTGCCCTGCGCATCCGATAGCTTGTAAGCGACCGACACGACGGTGTTCTTTGCGATTTTCATTCGATTCTCCAGAATACAACTCACATTATACGATGCCCAAGCGGCCCACTGACCACCCGGCCGATGCAGCTTCGGCACGGAAATCTTCGCCGGCTTCGAAGCCAGCGCTCCCTGGCCTCCCGCCCTCGCCCGACACGCCCACGCCGCTGCTCGGCAATCTGACTCCGTCGCAATTCATGCGCCGGTACTGGCAGAAAAAGCCGCTGCTGATCCGCCAGGCGATCCCGAACGTGGAGGCGCCGCTGTCGCGCGATGAGTTTTTCGAGCTCGCGGATCAGGACGAAGTCGAAGCGCGTCTGATCACGCACTTTCGCAACAAATGGCAACTGGAGCACGGCCCGTTCGCGCCTGATGAACTGCCGTCGGTGAAGCAGCGTGCGTGGACGTTGCTCGTGCAAGGCGTGGACCTCTACGACGATCGTGCGCGTGCATTGCTCGACCGCTTCCGCTTTGTGCCGGACGCGCGTCTGGACGACCTGATGATTTCGTATGCGAGCGATGGCGGCGGCGTCGGCCCCCATTTCGATTCCTACGATGTGTTTCTTTTGCAAGTAAAAGGCAAGCGCCGGTGGCGGATCAGTGCGCAGAAAGATCTGACACTCCAACCGGGTTTGCCGTTGAAAGTTTTACAGCATTTCGAAGCGGAACAGGAATGGCTGCTCGAGCCGGGTGACATGCTGTACCTGCCGCCGCATATCGCGCATGACGGTGTCGCCGAAGGCGAATGCATGACCTGCTCGATCGGTTTTCGCGCCCCGTCAGCGGGCGAGTTGACCGCGCAGTTCCTCTACCATCTGGCCGAGCGCGGCGAGTCGGCTGCGCGCCCCAATGCGCTCTATCGCGACCCGCAGCAACCCGCTGTCGACCGTCCGGCTGAGCTGCCCACCGCATTGATCGAACGAGTTGGCGCGATCCTTGCGGGAGTCAAATGGAACGAGCAGGACATCGCGTCGTTCCTTGGCACGTACCTCAGTGAACCGAAGCCGAGCGTCGTCTTTGATCCGCCGCAACGACCGCTCAATGAAGCCCGTTTCATCAGTCAGGCGTCGAAGTCCGGCATTCGGCTGGACCGCAAGACTAATTTGTTGTACAACCGCCGTTTTTTCTTCGTAAATGGAGAGGAAACGCCGTTTGAAGGCGCAAAAAAGTGGTTGTTTGACCTCGCTGATCACCGGTGTATGAGTGCGAAACGCTTTGTAACACTCTCGCACGATTCGTCGGTGACAGCACTGCTTCACGAGTGGTATTGTGCGGGCTGGATACAAGTGGGCGAGCTTGCGTAACTCTGCCCGCCTGTTATACCGTACTGTGAAATTTTGTATGAGAAAGACAACGTATTGACCCCGGATTTATGGATTGTCAGTACGAAAGTGCATATAATTTCCGCCCAAGCCGTAGGGAAGATTCTAGCTCGTCAAAAGAGCGTCTCCACCAGCGGCCCAGGTCGGTGTTGGAGCACATTACCGGTATTATTTTGCGCTGTTGCTTACCTTTAACCATAAAAGGACGTGATCATGAAGAAATCCCTCCTCGTAGCATCCCTGTTGGCAGCTGTGGCACTGGCTGCATGCAACAAGAGCAACGATCAAGCCGCTGCCCCGGCTAGCGACGCAGCTGCTGCTTCGGCACCGGCTGCAGCAGCTTCGGATTCGGCTGCTGCTGCTTCGGGTGCGGCTGCTGCTGCGAGCGACGCTGCTGCTTCGGCTACGACCGCTGCTTCGGACGCAGGCGCTGCTGCTTCGGCTGCTGCTCCGGCTTCGGGCGCAAGCCAGTAAGCTGTCGCGTAGGGTTCGCCTCTGGGCGAAAACTGCTTCAGGAAATCACCTCGATTTCCTGGGCAGTAAAGCAAAACGCCACGGATTCACATCCGTGGCGTTTTGTCATTTAAGAGCCGCTTTTTACAACGGCATTCACTTAATCAGCTATTAAGTCGGTTTTGCATTCTCTTCGAAGAACTCGCGCACGACTTCGATCTCACGTGTGCGCTTGAAGGGGGGCAGGCTCTGCCATATACGGCGCCCATACGGTTTGTCGACGAGACGTGTGTCGCAGATCATCAGCACGCCGCGATCGGTCTCAGCGCGAATCAGACGCCCTGCGCCCTGCTTGAGCGTAATCACAGCCTGCGGCAACTGATGGACCGCAAACGGGCTCAACCCCTTCTTCGTCAGCGCGTCCAGACGTGCCGACAAAACCGGGTCATCGGGCGGTGCAAACGGCAGCTTGTCGATCACGACCAGCGAGAGCGCATCGCCACGCACGTCCACGCCTTCCCAGAAACTCTGACTTCCCACCAGAATCGCATTGCCATACGCACGGAAGCGGTCGAGCAACTCGGTGCGGCTTGCGTCACCCTGTACGAGCAGCGGATAGTCCCAGCCGCGCGCTTCGATGGTGTCGCGCAACTTGTTCGAGATGCGGTCGACAGCGCGCAGCGTCGTGCACAGCATGAATACGCCGCCGCCTGATGCTTCGATCGCCGGCAATGCAGCATCGAACACAGCGTCGGTAAACATCGGCGACGAAGGCTGCGGCAAATTGCGCGGCACGTACAGAAGCCCTTGCGTCGGATAGTCGAAGGGGCTCGGCAGCGTCATCGAACGTTTTGCGTTCAGGCCCATCTGCGCCGCATAGTGCGTGAAGTCGCCTCGCACCGACAATGTCGCCGATGTGAAGATCCACGCGCGCGGCACGCCGGCGCGCTGCTTCGCGAAGATCGGCGCGACCGACAGCGGCGTTTCATGCAACTGCACCGTATGCGCGAAGACTTCGATCCAGCGCACCTTTTCATTCGGATCGGCGCGTTCGGCCTTGGCGTCCGCCGAGGCGGCGTCAGCGGCCGCGCGTTCGGTCTCGGTGGGCGGTGTCGTCCAGCCCGCGAGCACGCCTTGCAACTCGCGTGCGCGACGCAAACACGCGCCGATCGATTCAGCGCGCTCGGCCTGACCCGCCAACGCTGAAGCCAATGCGTCCAGCTCGGCCTCAAGCGTTTCGAGCGCGGGGAATAACGGATGATCGTCGGGCAACTGACCGATCGACAAGCGCACCGAGTCTTCCTTGAAAGCGAGCCGCACGTCACGCGCCGCGCGTTCGAGCGTTGAGCCGAGCGTCACCCAGTCAACCGACTCGCGCGCATGACCCAGGCCCTCCGCCACGGAATCGCGCGCGAGCTCGAGAAATTGCGTGGTCGAAAGCGTCTCGCCGAAAAACAGCGTCGCGGTTTCCGGCAGTTGGTGCGCTTCGTCGAAGATGACGGTGTTCGCCGTAGGCAGCAATTCAGCCATGCCTGTATCGCGTAGCATGATGTCGGCGAAAAACAGATGGTGATTGACCACCACGATGTCGGCCTGCTGCGCCTCGCGGCGCGCCTGCATCACAAAGCACTCCTTGTAGTGCGGGCACTCCTGGCCAAGACAGTTTTCACGCGTGGACGTGACCATCGACCACACCGCCGCCGTTTCCGGCACGCTCGCGAGTTCGGCCTTGTCGCCGGTGCGTGTGATCTTGGCGAAGCGAATGATGTCCTGCAGATACGAGGTTTCCTGGCGCGACGGCAGACGGCCGTTATCCGCTGTGCGCTGCAGATAGTAATGGCACAGGTAGTTCGCGCGGCCCTTGAGCATCGCCACCGAGACCGGCACGGCGAGCGCATCGCGCACAGTCGGAATGTCGCGCTGAAAGAGCTGATCCTGCAAATGCTTGGTGCCGGTGGAGACGATCACCTTGCCGCCCCACAACATGGCCGGTACGAGATACGCATAGGTCTTGCCGGTGCCTGTACCCGCTTCGACGATCAGCGTGTTTTCGCTGCCGTCGAGACCGTTCGACTCGTTGGTTTCGGGGGCTTCCGCCGCCGCATCCGCAGCTTGCGATTGGAGACGTCGCGCCGGACGCTTTTGCGCTTCGAACATTGCCGGCTCGGGCATTGCACGGCCCGACGCTTCCATGGCCGCCGCGACGGCGCGAGACATCTCGATCTGCGACGCGCGCGAGCGATAGCCGTCGATCTGACGGGCGAGCAGGCCGTTGTCGGCGAAGATATCGTCCAGTTCGGCGCCGCGGCGTGGATTCAATGATGCGGAGAGCGCAGACGCGGGAGCACGCGGCGCCGGAGCGCCGGCCGCCGGATCGCCGGCCGCCGGATCGCCGGCCGCCGGAGCGTCGTCGCCCGCTGTGGCGCGTGGTGAAGTTTCAAGCGGTGAATTCAAGGCAAGCGTTTCCTGCAAAGTCCGGCGCGCGCGGCGCGACCCGGCACCTGCCAGGCCACGAACTCAGGCGCGTGCGTCCGGTTCGAGCTGCAATTGCAGCAAGATGATGGTGTCCTTAACTTTGAGTTTGCGCTTTTTCAGGCGCTGCAACTCGAAGTCATCGATGCCGGGCTCATCCGACATTCGGTCGATCAAACGATCGAGCCCACTATGCTCCGATTCCAGCTGCAGAATACGGTCGCGAAGGGTGTCTGTGGTGATGACGTGATGGTGATCGCGCATGCTCGCCTCCTCTCGTAAGCGGCACAGGCTGCGCGGTGCAGCCTGTGCCGGAGGTTGCTGTCCGGCTTAAAACGCGTTACGGCGACTACTAACTCGCTCCTACCCTACCAGAACCTGCTACAGCACACCTACTGTTGTTCCTGTTGCTGCTTTTGCTGCTCTTCAAGTTCCTGCTGCTGCTTCAACTGGTCCTGACGTTTCTGCTCGGCTTTCTCGGCCGCCTGCTTCTGGCGCGCTTCGACGTCAGCTTTATGCTGCGCCGCATCGGCCTGCTTCTTCTCGAAGGTCTGCTGTTTCTCGACGCGCTCCTGAGCCTTCTGGGCGCCCTGCTGACGCGCCTCCTCGAGCTTGCGCTGGAAGTCGCCCTGCTTCTGATCGTAAGCCTGCTGGTTAGCCGCGGCCTGCGACGGGCTGACGCCGCGCTGCGCCTGATCCAGCGCGTGCTGTTGCAGCTTCTGCTGATAGGCTTGCGCGTTGGCGTCGCGTTGCGGCGCTTCGGCTGCGCGCTGCGCCTGATCGAGCTGGTGTTGGCGCTGCTTGTCTTCGTAGGCTTGCGCGTTACGTGCGTCGTCGGCGGCGCGTTGCGGCGCGCTCGCTTCGTCTTGTGCGCGTTTGAGCGCCGCCTGCTCGTCACGCTCGCGGGCGCGCTGGACACGCTGTTCGCCGTCGAGCGCGAGCTGTTCCTTGCGAATGTCGGCCTGCACCGAGCGCATGCTGTCGCGCGCCTTGTCCAGGCAGTGGTTGACGAAGAACTTGCTGTAGCAATCGTGCTCGGCAACTGCGTAACGGTAGTTGTTTTCCTCAGTGCGCTGATCCAGGACTTTCTGGCGCGCATCGAATGCGCTGTCAGGCGATGCCGGGTTGTCAGCATTCTCAGCGTTGTCGGCATTACCCGCGTTCCCGGCGCCGTTCGTCGTGCTTGTTGCGCCCGCCGCGCTCGCTGCCCGCGCGCCCGAAGCGGCCAGCGGCGCGACACTACTGGCGGCCGTGAGCGCCGCTGCGGATTGCGCCGCGGCCGGCGCGGACATGGCTAGCGTTGCGGCCATGACGCACGAGGCGCACGAAGCGAACAACATCCCATTGGACGGGAGCGCTGACTTGAACACGGACCGCGACGCCAACCTGAGCGATGTAAGCGGCGATCGCGACACATTCAGCGACAGAAGAGACGACAATTGTGACAAGCGAGAGACCAAGCGGGAGCCCAGGCGGTTGAGGGACAAAGAGATTGGCAACGTCGTAAATGGTCAACGGAACATGCCCGAAATTCTATCACCCTGCGGTTGAGCCCTTTTGCATTTATGGCAAAATGCCCCGCTCCAGCAACCTGGTCGTAGCGCGCACGCCCAGCGTGCACCAACGTGCCCGACGTGTGCCGTTACCGCGCGACCTTTGATTGAGTAGCAGGAACACCAAGACCTTATGACGGAAACCGTAGCACTCAAGATCGTACAGCGCATCGCCGCCGAACTGTCCGTCCAGCCGCGCCAGGTCGCGGCCGCGGTGCAACTTCTCGACGAAGGAGCGACTGTTCCGTTCATCGCCCGCTACCGGAAGGAAGTGACCGACAATCTCGACGACACGCAACTGCGTAATCTCGAGGAGCGTCTGCTGTATCTGCGCGAGCTGGAAGACCGGCGCGCCGCGATCATCACGAGCATCGACGAACAGGGCAAGCTCACCGACGAGCTGCGCACCGCCATCGAAGGCGCCGACAGCAAGCAGGTGCTGGAAGACCTGTATCTCCCGTATAAACCCAAGCGCCGCACGCGCGCGCAGATCGCCCGCGAAGCCGGCCTGCAGCCGCTCGCCGACGCGCTGCTGGGCAACCCCCTGCTCGACCCGCAAACCGAAGCCGCCGCCTACGTGGACGCCGAGAAAGGCGTCGCCGACGTGAAAGCCGCGCTCGACGGCGCGCGCGATATCCTCTCCGAACAGTTCGGCGAAACCGCGGATCTGCTCGGCAAGCTGCGCGATTACATGTTCAACCAGGGCGTGGTGTCGTCGAAAGTGGTCGAGGGCAAGGAAAACGCGGAAGAAGAGAAATTCCGCGACTACTACGACTACGCGGAAACCATCAAGACCGTGCCGTCGCATCGCGCGCTGGCCCTGTTCCGCGGCCGCAATGCGGGTGTGCTGATGGTCAAGCTGGGGCTGGGTGAAGAACTCGACGCGCAGGTGCCGCATCCGAGTGAAGCGCTGATCGCCCGCCACTTCGGCATCGCCAACCAGAACCGCCCGGCCGACAAGTGGCTCTCCGACGTGTGCCGCTGGTGCTGGCGCGTGAAGGTGCAGCCGCACATCGAAAACGAGCTGCTGACCAATCTGCGCGACGAGGCCGAACACGAAGCGATTCGCGTGTTTGCTCGCAACCTGAAGGACCTGCTGCTGGCGGCGCCGGCGGGCCCGAAGGCTGTGATCGGCCTCGATCCGGGTATGCGCACCGGCGTGAAAGTCGCGGTGGTCGATCGGACTGGCAAGGTGCTCGCCACCGACGTGATTTATCCGCACGAGCCGCGCCGCGACTGGGACGGCTCGATCGCGAAGCTGGCGCGCATCTGCGCGCAAACGCAGGCTGAGTTGATCAGTATCGGCAACGGTACGGCGTCGCGTGAGACGGACAAGCTCGCGAGCGAACTGATCGCGCGTCATCCGGAGTTCAAGCTGCAGAAGATCGTCGTCTCGGAAGCCGGTGCGTCGGTGTACTCGGCCTCCGAACTCGCGGCGAAGGAATTCCCGGATATGGACGTGTCGCTGCGCGGCGCTGTGTCGATTGCACGCCGTCTGCAGGATCCGCTCGCGGAACTGGTGAAGATCGAACCCAAGGCGATCGGCGTCGGTCAATACCAGCACGACGTGAATCAGCGCGAACTGGCCCGCTCGCTCGACGCGGTGGTCGAGGACTGTGTGAACGCGGTCGGCGTGGATGCCAATACGGCGTCGGTTGCTTTGCTGGCGCGCGTGTCGGGTCTGAACGCAACGCTGGCTCGCAACATCGTCGACTATCGCGACGCAAACGGCCCGTTCCCGTCGCGCGAACATCTGCGCAAGGTGCCGCGTCTGGGCGACAAGACCTTCGAGCAGGCCGCCGGGTTCCTGCGCATCAACAACGGCGAGAATCCGCTCGACCGCTCCTCGGTTCACCCGGAAGCCTATCCGGTCGTGGAACGCATGCTCGCGAAGATCAGCAAGCATGTCGGCGAAGTGCTCGGCAATCGCGACGCGCTGCGTGGCCTGTCGCCGGCGGAATTCGTCGACGAACGTTTCGGCCTGCCGACTGTGCGCGACATTCTGCTGGAACTCGAAAAGCCGGGCCGCGACCCGCGCCCCGAGTTCAAGACCGCGACCTTCCGCGAAGGCGTCGAGAAGGTCAGCGACCTGACGCCGGGCATGGTGCTCGAAGGCGTCGTGACGAACGTGGCGGCCTTCGGTGCGTTCATCGACATCGGCGTGCATCAGGACGGTCTCGTACACGTGTCGGCCATGTCGACGAAGTTCATCAAAGACCCGCACGAAGTGGTCAAGGCCGGCCAGATCGTCAAGGTGAAGGTGCTGGAAGTCGATGTGAAGCGCCAGCGGATCGCGCTGACCATGCGTCTCGACGACGACTTCGGTGCGGCAGCAGCGCCGCGCAGCGGTGGCGGCGCCCAGCAGGATCGCGGCCGCCCCGGCGGCGGTGCACGCGGTGCGCAGCAGCAGCGCTCGCGTGAGCCGGAAGCAGGCGGCGCAATGGCCGCCGCCTTCGCCAAGCTCAAGCAGAAGTAATCGGGTTCGTCAGTGCGTGACTGAATCACGCGCTGACGTTCACGAGACTGAGCGGCACAAAAAAGCCCACGCAAAATTGCGTGGGCTTTTTTTATCGCTTGCCGCTTGCCGCGCCTCGGCATGCAAGGCGTTTGCGAATCTGGCTTCGCGCTCAGATCTCGATCTTCGTCCCCAACTCCACCACCCGATTGGCCGGAATGCTGAAGAAGTCGGTCGGCTTGGCCGCGTTCTGATGCATCCATGCGAACACACGTTCGCGCCACACCGACATGCCCGGCAACTGCGTCGGCACCACCGTTTCGCGGGCGAGGAAGAACGACGTGTCCATCAACTCGAACGTCATGTCGTGCGTGCGGCCGACCTCGAGCAACACTGCCTTCACGTCAGGCGTTTCGTTGAAACCGTAGGCCGCCTTGACGAGGTACAAGCCGCCGTCGAGATCCTTTACCGTCACGCGTTCCGCATCGTTCACATACGGGATATCGAGCGTCACGAAGGTCAGGAAAATGGTGCGCTCGTGCAGCACCTTGTTGTGCTTCAGGTTGTGCAGCAAGCTCACCGGCACGAGCGAATCGCTGCCCGTCAGATAGATCGCGGTACCCGACACGCGATGCGGCGGATGCGCAAGCAAGCCTTGCAGGAACGGCATAAGCGGAATACCGTCAGCCGCCGTGCGCTCCTTGACGATCATCCTGCCCTTGAACCAGGTCATCAGCAAAAAGAACAGGAGCGCGCCGATGCCAAGCGGCAGCCAGCCACCTTCTGCAACCTTGAGCAGATTGGCGCCGAAAAAGCCCAGGTCGACCACCATGAACACGCCGATGATCATCGCGACGAGGAACTTGTTCCAGTTCCACACCTTCACCATGACGACGCAGGCAAGAATCGTGGTGATCACCATGGTCGCCGTCACCGCGATACCGTACGCGGCGGCGAGATTATCCGAGGTCTTGAACGCAATCACGATGCACAGAATGATGAACAGCAGCATCCAGTTCACCACCGGCACATAGATCTGACCGATCGCCAGTTCCGACGTGTGCAGGATCTTCATACGCGGCACGTAACCAAGCTGGATCGCCTGGCTCGTCAGCGAATAGGCACCGGAAATCACCGCCTGCGACGCGATCACGGTCGCCACCGTTGACAGCACCACGAGCGGCAGCAGCGCCCAATCCGGTGCGAGCAGGAAGAACGGGTTTTCGATCGCCTTCGGGTCGTGCATGAGCAGCGCGCCCTGGCCGAAATAGTTCAGCACCAGCGAAGGCATCACGAGGAAGTACCAGGCCATGCGGATCGGCTTTGCGCCGAAGTGGCCCATGTCGGCGTACAGCGCTTCGGCGCCGGTCAGCACCAGCACGACCGAGCCGAGCACCACGTAGGCCTGCAACACGTGCGCCGCCATAAAGGTGTAGGCGTAGTACGGATTCAGCGCGCGGATCACGTTCGGCGACTGCAGGATGTGCCACAGGCCCAGCGCGGCGAGCACGAGGAACCACAGCACCATGATCGGACCGAACAGGCGGCCGACGGTGGCCGTTCCGTGCCGCTGAATCCAGAACAGCAGCACGAGGATCACCATCGTGAGCGGCAACACCAGATGAGACAGATTGGGCGCCGCGATTTCCAGCCCCTCGACCGCGGAGATCACCGAAATGGCGGGCGTAATCACCGCGTCGCCATAGAACATGCAGGCGCCGAAGATGCCGAGCATCATCAACAAGCCGGTCATTTTCGACTTCTGATCGAGTGAGCGCAGCGCCAGCGCCATCAGCGCGAGGACGCCGCCTTCGCCGTTGTTGTCGGCGCGCATCACGAACAATACGTACTTGATGCTGACCACGATCACGATCGCCCAGAACAGCAGCGAGATCACGCCCAGAATCGATTGATCGGTCAGTGGAATGCCATGTGCCGGGCTGAAGGCCTCTTTCAGCGAGTACAACGGGCTCGTGCCGATATCGCCGAACACCACTCCGATCGCGGCAATCGCGAGGGAAGGCAGAGGCTGTTTGTGCACGTGATTGTTATCTGTCATAGACGCGAGGAAATCCGTTCCCTGAGCGGAAAAAACGACCGCTATTCTAAACTGCCCGCCTAGCGCCGCCCGGCTTGTTGTGGATACACCACGTGGATGGTCCGCGAAGTGTAGCACTGCGATTTGGGCAAGTCTGCTGCGCCAGATGTTTCGCCGGCGCAGGCGTACGCGTTTCGCAAGGCGCCGTTCGCGGGACGCGCTACGACGCGCACACGACGCACATAAAAAAACGGAGCCCAATCGGACTCCGTTTTGCAGGCACTGCACTGGATACGACGCGACAGGTACAGCGTCGTAGCGCGCATCACGTGCCCGACGACTCCTGCTCCTGCTGCATACCGCGCTTGATCCACGCACCGAGGTTATGCGGACGAACCGTATCCCATTCCTCGAACGGCTGGTGAATCCACGGATTGGTGGGCAGATACTGCACGTGGTAGTCAGGCTTCACTTTCGAGCAGCCCTTATACCAGAGCACCGCCGAACGCACCGCTGTGATCGCCGGATAGCGTTCTTTCAGATGCTGCTGCACGCGTGCCAGCGTCACACCCGAATCGACCAGATCGTCGACCAGCAACACGTTGCCGTGCAACTCGCCGCGCGTCATCGTGATGTATTGCGCGATGTCGAGTTCGCCCTGCTCCGTGCCGGCCGCTTCGCGGTACGAACTGGTGGCGAGAATCGCCAGCGGCAGATCGTAAATACGCGAGAGCTGATCGCCAACGCGCAAACCGCCGCGCGCGAGACACAGGATCTTGTCGAACTTCCAGCCCGACTCGTGCACCTGCAACGCCAGCAGTTCGATCAGCCGGTGATACTCGTCCCAGCCGACCCAAAGGTTCTTGTCGTCGTTGCGCGGATCTTTCATCGCAATCATGGGTACACCTTGCACCATGGCTTAAACCTTGAACGGATGACGAAGCAGAATCGTTTCGTCGCGATCCGGACCGGTCGACACCATGTCGATCGGAATGCCCGCGACTTCCTGCACACGCGTCAGATACGCACGCGCGCTAGCCGGCAGCTTGTCCCATTCCGTAATGCCGACGGTGCTTTCCTTCCAGCCCGCGAAAGTTTCGTACACCGGCACGCAACGCGCCACTTCCGATGCGCCACGCGGCAGCAGATCGACATGCTTGCCGTCGACCGTGTAGCCGATGCACAGCTTCACTTCGTCAAGACCGTCGAGCACGTCGAGCTTGGTCATGCACAGACCCGACACGCCGTTGATCTGGATCGAGCGGCGCAGCGCGGCGGCGTCGAGCCAGCCAGTGCGGCGCGGACGGCCGGTAACCGAGCCGAATTCCTTGCCGACCTTGGCGAGTTCGAGACCGATCGGGTCCTGACGCGCGGCGTTATCCGCGTCGTACAGTTCGCTCGGGAACGGGCCCGAACCGACACGCGTGCAATACGCCTTCGTGATGCCGAGAATGTAGTTCAGCTTTTGCGGACCGACGCCGGCGCCCGCGGTAGCCGCACCGGCCACGCAGTTGCTCGACGTGACGTACGGATAGGTGCCGTGGTCGATGTCGAGCAGCGTGCCTTGCGCGCCTTCGAACAGCAGGTTGTTGCCGGCTGCGTTTTCGTCGTACAGACGGCGCGACACGTCGGTCACCATCGGCTTCAGACGGTCGGCGTAGCTCAGCATCGTGTCGAGCGTTTGCTGGAAGTCGACCGCGGCGACGCCCAGGTATTGCGTCAGCACGAAGTTGTGATAATCGAGGTTCTCACGCAGACGTTCGGCGAAGCTTTCCGGCTCGAACAGGTCTTGCACGCGCAAACCGCGGCGCGCCACCTTGTCTTCGTAGGCCGGGCCGATGCCACGGCCGGTGGTGCCGATCTTGCTCGCGCCACGGCGCGCTTCGCGGCCTTGGTCGATGGCAATGTGGTACGGCAGGATCAGGGTGGTGGCTTCGGAAATGAAGAGGCGATTCTGAACATCGACCCCGGCGGCTTCGAGCTCGCCAATTTCCTTGAACAGCGCTTCCGGCGACAACACGACGCCATTGCCGATGTAGCACGCGACGCCGGGATGCATGATGCCCGACGGAATCAGACGCAAGATGGTTTTCTTGCCGCCGATGATAAGCGTGTGACCGGCATTGTGACCGCCCTGGAAGCGAACGACGCCTTGAGCGTGGTCCGTCAGCCAGTCGACGATCTTGCCCTTGCCTTCATCACCCCATTGGGTCCCGACGACGACGACGTTGCGCCCGGGGTTCACATTCACTGCGCTGGCAGACATGTTGTTTCGTAAGCTGGTTAAAAACGTATTCTACCTATGTTCGCGGAACCTTCCGAATTTTTCCGTTTCCGCTCAACGGTATGCACGTTATGGTGGGTATATCGAAAATAGCACGGCGAGTCGCCGCGCCGGGTCCGGCGACGCTTTGGACGCCTTCTGAAATGCCTTTGGGATGGCCCCTCAGGCGGTCTCTCGTCGCGCGCTCAGGAACGGGGTTCGACGACCCACGCGCCGTTGCGCTCGACCAACACGCGGTCGCAGGCGAATTCGTCCAGATCGTGCTCGTGGCCAGGCAGCGCCTGGATCACGACTTCACCTGCGTTACGCAGCGCGGCGACGCTGGTGCGCAACGCTTCGTCGTGCTGCCACGGCGCGAGAATCGCGCTGCTGCGGGCCTCGACGGGCGAAATGCGAGCGACTTCGCGCAGATCGAGCGAGAAGCCGGTTGCCGCGCGCGCGCGGCCGTAGGCCTGGCCGACGTGGTCATATCGGCCGCCGCGCGCAACCGCATTCGGCACGCCGTCCACATACGCCGAGAACATCACGCCGCTGTGGTACGCGTAGCCGCGCAAATCGGCCAGGTCGATCATCACTTCGGCGCCTTCCACCTGGCTCGCGAGGAACGCCAGGTCGTCGAGCGCGCGGGCGATAGCCGGTGCGTTCGGCAAGCGTGCGCGGGCTTCGTCGAGCACCGAGGCGTCGCCGTAGAGCGTGGGAAGCGAGCGCAATGCGTCGCGCGTGACCGGTGTGAGATTGGCGGTCAGCTCGACGAGGCGCGGCACATCCTTACCGGCCAATGCGTCGTAGAGCGACTGACCCAGTTCGGCAGCAGCGGGTTCTGCTTCGATCAACGCGGCGAGCACGCCTGCATGACACAAATCGAGCCGCACTTTCGCGAGGCCGGCCAGACGCAGCGCGTCAAGCATCAACTGCTGGATTTCCAGATCCGCTTCGAGACCGGCGTGACCGTAGATTTCCGCGCCGATCTGGATCTGCTCACGCGTGGCGTGCAGGCCGCGCGGACGCGTATGCGCCACATTGCCTGCATAGCAAAGCCGCGTCACGCCCTGACGATTCAGCAGGTGTGCGTCGATACGCGCGACCTGCGGCGTGATGTCGGCGCGCAGACCGAGCGTGCGCCCGGACATCTGATCGACGAGCTTGAACGTGCGCAGATTCAGATCGTGCCCGCCACCGGTGAGCAGCGACTCGATGTACTCGAGCAGCGGCGGCATCACCATCTCGTAGCCGTACGAGCGGAAACGGTCCAGCAAATGGCGCCGCAACTCTTCGATCTTGCGGGCTTCCGACGGCAGCACGTCGGCGATATTCTCGGGAAGTAACCAGGTCGACATCGATACAGTCCTACGACGTTGAACACGGCGACTGGGGGCGCCGGTAAGTGAGTGTGAATGGCGGGCGACGGCTCTATTTTGGCGGCTGTCGCGGGCGTCGGGACTGCCTTTCGCAGTCCTCAGACGACCTTGGCTCGCGCCAGAGCGCTCGCTGATACACGCATATCGCCCACGCAACAGTGCGCAGCGAAGGGCGCTATGCAGCACCCCTTCAGGTCACGATAAACAGCAGGATCAGCCCGAGCACCATCACGACCAACCCGCCGACGCGAATCTGATGCGGGGGCCGTTCCGCTATTTTACGGAACGTGTCGCGCCAGGCGCTCGGAAAAACGAAGGGAAACATCCCTTCGATAATCAGCATCAATGCGATCGCGAGCAGTAACGAGCCGGCTATGTCCATGCGAATGAAGGGGCCGCGATGCGGATGCCGCGGCGTTTCCGGTTATCAGTGTTTGCGCGGTGCCGCGGCTGGAGCGTCCGGGGCAGCGCCGCCGGTCGGGCTACGCATGAAGCGGAAGAACTCGCTGCTCGGGTCGACCACGATCAGGTCGCCCGGCTTGAAGGTGTTCTTGTACGCCTGCATGCTTTGATAAAACTGGTAGAACTGTGGGTCGCTGCCGTATGCCTCAGCTGCGATTTCCGCAGCCTTGGCATCGCCCTCGCCCCTGATGGTCTGCGCCTGCTTATAGCCGTCCGCGAGAATCGCCTGTTGCTGGGCGACGGCATCCGCCTTGATCTGGTCCGCCTCGGCCGTACCCTTCGCACGTTCGTCGGCCGCGGCCTGCTCGCGTGCGGCGATCATCCGCTTGTAGACCGAGTCGGCCATCGCCGCCGGGAAGTCGACGCGCGTGAGTTGCACGTCGAGCACCGAAACGCCCAGCGATGCTGCGGCTTTGTCCATCGCGCCGCGTGCTTCGTCAGCAACGGCTTGTTGCTTCGCCAGCGCATCGGTCAGCGTGACCTTGCCGAACGCGTCGCCGAGCGCACTGCGCGACAGCAGCGCCAGGCGATCCGACAGGCCTTGCACGTCGCCCTTGGTTTCGGCGAGCAGCTTCAGCGGATCGGTCACACGGTATTTGATGACCGGGTTGGCCAGCAGATCGGTTTTGTCCGACGTGACATAGCGATCTTCATCCGGCGCGTCGAGCGACTGGATGCGGTTATCGACCAGCGTGACCGTTTGCAACGGCGGCGGCAGCTTCACGTGCAGGCCAGGGCCAAGCAATACGGGTGCGGTGTCGCCATGCGAGGACAGCACAGCCATATGCCGCTGGTCGACCACGAATACCATCGACGACGCAGCAAACAGCACGATGACCAGGGCAACGACGAGCGCAATGATCTTGTTCATGGTGTGCGCTCCTTATTGAACGTCGTCTTCACGCATACGGCTGCGGAAGGAGTCGCGCGAACGGAGTGCGTCGCTGCTGGCTGCAGCCTGGCTGGCAGGCGTCGCGACCGCGGCGGGTGCGGCGGAAGCAGCGGCAGAAGGCGCGGTTGCAGACGGTGCGGCGGCGCTGCTCGCGGCCTGCGGCACGGCCGCACCCGATGCAACGGCAGCGCCGGAAGCGGCCGCAGCAGCGTCGGCAACGCGCTGGCGAGTCTGCTCGACCAGCTTGTCGAGCGGCAGATACAGCACGTTGTTGCCGCTCTTGCTGTCCACAAACACCTTGGTCGTATTCGAATAGATCTGCTGCATGGTTTCCAGGTACATGCGCTCCCGAATCACAGCGGGCGCTTTCGAGTACTGCGCGTAGACCTGCTTGAAGCGCTCAGCGTCGCCTTGCGCCTGGGTCACGGTCTTGTCGCCATACGTTTTTGCTTCGTCGATCTGGCGCGCGACGTCGGCTTGCGCGCGCGGCAGCAATTCGGCGGCATAGGCCTGCGCTTCACGCTTGGCGCGCTCGTTGTCCTGACGCACTTTGGCGGCATCGTCGAAAGCGGCTTGCACCTGGTCGGGCACCTGCACGCCCTGGATCGTTACACCGGTCACGGCGAGGCCGGACTGGTATTCATCCAGGGATTGCTGAATCGATGCCATCAGTTGCTGGCGAATTGCTTCGCGATCCTGATAGAGGATGTCGTTGGTGCTGCGCGCGCCGACGATGCTGCGCACCGCCGCCTGCGCGGCCTGCATGACGCTCTGGTCGGGATCGACGCTGCGGAAGAGATAATCGGTCGGCTTGCTCACCTGGTACTGCACGGCAAAGCGCACGTCGACGATATCGGCGTCGTGCGTGAGCATCGACGCGTCCTTCACATTGGCGAGACGCACCACGTTGTTACGGCCGATCTCCACCTGGCGGATCTGGCCGACATTGACGAGCTCATGCGCTTCGAACGGATACGGCAGGCGCCAATGCACACCCTGCCCCGCTGTGTAGCGATACTTGCCGAACTGCATCACGACGCCGGCCTGGCCATCCTGCACCACGAACACGCCGCTGCCGAGATAGATCGCGATCAACACGCCGATCACAATGCCCACGCCGATGCGCGCGCCGCGACCGTTGTCCGGACGACCGCCGCCCGCACCGCCGCCCTTGCGGCCGAATACCCGGCTCAAACGGCGGTTGAAATCGCGCCACATCTCATCGAGATCGGGCGGCCCTTCACCATCCTTGGTGGGCGGACGCTTGGGTTCGTTGGGTCGTTGGCGGTCGCCATTGCCGTCGCCCCGGCCCCAACCCGGATCGTTCAGTGACAGCATGGCGCGCATGCGCAGCCAGATACTCCGCTCGTTGTAATCGTTCACCTGTGTTCGTTCACCAGAGTAGACAGCGGGTCAGTGCAATTGGAGCGGGTCAGTGCCCGAGTTCTGAGACCTTGCGGTCCTCGCGCGGTGCTGCCGACCGGTCTTCTTCCGACAGATCCACCAGCGTATCGGAGAGAGGTTCGGCAGTAGCGATTTCAGCGATGGCAGCGCGCAATGTATCCAGCCCTTGTCCCGTGCGCGCGCTCAAAAAGACGCGCGAAATATTACCATACTCATCTCGCTCGACCGCGTCGCCACGGGCCGCCAACTCCGGCACGGCGTCGATCTTGTTGAACACCAGCACCTGGCGAATCGTGTCCGCACCGATTGCGTGCAACACCTCGTTCACCTGATCGATCTGATCGAGGCGTACGGCGCTCGACGCGTCGACCACATGCAGCAGCAGGTCGGCGTGAATGGTTTCCTCGAGCGTGGCGCGGAAAGCCGCCACCAGCTGGTGAGGCAATTCGCGGATGAAACCGACCGTGTCGGACACCACCACCTGGCCAGCTTCGTCACCGAGATAGACACGGCGGGACGTGGTATCCAGCGTGGCGAACAGCTGATCGGCGGCGTACGCCTGAGCCTTCGTCAACGCGTTGAAAAGTGTGGATTTGCCCGCGTTCGTATAGCCGACGAGCGACACGGACATGGTCTGGTTACGGCTGCGCGCGCGGCGCTGTGTGCCGTGCTGACGACGCAGCTTTTCGAGCTTGGTCTTGAGCGCCTTGATGCGCTCGCCGATCAAACGGCGGTCGGTTTCGAGCTGCGTTTCACCAGGGCCGCGCAAACCGATACCGCCTTTCTGGCGTTCAAGGTGGGTCCATGCGCGGATTAGCCGCGTCGATAGGTACTGCAACTGCGCGAGCTCCACCTGCAGCTTGCCTTCGTGGCTGCGGGCGCGTTGCGCAAAAATATCGAGAATCAGACTGGTGCGATCAATCACCCGGCGGTTAAGCGCCTGCTCCAGATTGCGCTGCTGCGCAGGGGCCAGAGCGTGATTGAAAATGACGAGTTCGATGTCGTTCGCCTCACAGGCAAGACGCAGTTCTTCGGCCTTGCCGCTGCCGACGAACATCTTGGCATCGGGACTGGACCGGCGCCCCGTGAGGGTGACTAAGGGATTCGCGCCCGCGCTTTGCGCGAGCAGGCTGAGTTCTTCTAGGCTGGCTTCGAAATCGATTTTTCCGAAGTCGACGCCGACAAGCGCTGCATTGATCAAATTGGACGGTATCAAAATGAGGCGGCCGGGAGTAATCGCCAACGGGCGACGCTACGCCGGCCGCGACGGGGGTTAGGACTGTTCGGAATCCGGGTGGAAATTCACCGGGCGGGCAGGCACGACAGTAGAAATTGCGTGCTTGTAGACCATCTGGGTGACCGTATTCCGGAGCAACACGACGTACTGGTCGAACGATTCGATGTTCCCTTGAAGCTTGATGCCGTTGACCAAGTAGATCGACACCGGCACATGCTCTTTACGCAGTGCGTTCAAAAACGGGTCTTGTAACAATTGCCCTTTGTTGCTCATAGCAAACTCCGTATTTTTTTGCAGGTTGACTGAATTGACGACGAAGAAAAAGAGATCCGCCGTCAACCGCTACACTATAGCCGATTTTCATTTTTGCGCGAGAGGGCGGCCCTGGCGGCCAAACCCAGCACACACGCGGGTTTCAGCCTGGGTTTAGCCTTTATCCGCGTAAGGGTTCGTCGATGATCTGAACTCTATGCGCAATGGAGTCCCGATCAGCTTGAAAGTTTCCCTGAAGCGGTTTTCGAGGTAGCGTTTGTACGTTTCGGTGATCGCATCGAGCGCATTACCGTGAATCACGATGATCGGCGGATTCTGTCCACCCTGGTGCGCGTAACGCAGTTTCGGGCGCACCGGACCACGGCGGCGCGGTTGCTGGAATTCCACCGCATCGATCAGCGCACGCGTCAACTTCGGCGTCGGCAGCTTGGCCATGGCGGCGGCGTAGGCGTCGTCGACCGAGCGCATCAGCGGGCCAATGCCCGTCTTTTCCGCGGCGGAAATGAAGTGGAATTTGGCGAAATCGAGAAATTTCAGTTTTCGCTCGATGTCGGCCTTGGTGCGGTCGCGCACATGCGGATCGAGACCGTCCCATTTGTTTACGCCCACCACCAGCGCGCGGCCCTGCTCCACCACGAAGCCGGCGATGTGCGCGTCCTGCTCCGAGATGTCCTGGCGCGCGTCGAGCAGCAGGATCACCACGTTCGCGTCCGAAATCGCCTGCAGCGTTTTCACCACCGAGAATTTCTCGATCGCTTCGAACACCTTGCCGCGGCGGCGCAATCCGGCTGTGTCGATCAGCGTGTACGGTTTGCCCTGACGTTCGAAGTCGACGTAGATCGAATCGCGCGTGGTGCCAGGCATGTCGAACGCGATCACGCGCTCCTCGCCCACCAGCGCGTTGATCAAGGTCGACTTGCCGACGTTCGGCCGGCCGACGATCGCGATCTTCACGCCGTGCGCCTGTTTTTCTTCGTCACTCTCTTCCGGCTGCCCGGCGTACGCGACGCCGAGTGCCTCGTTGATCATTTCGGTGACACCGTCACCGTGCGCAGCCGAAATCGCGCGCGGGTCGCCTAGACCGAGTTCGTAGAAATCGGCGGCCACCGTGGTGTACTTCATCCCCTCCGCCTTGTTGACGACGAGGAAGATCGGCCGGCCGACCTTGCGCAGGTAGTCGGCAATCGTCTTGTCCTGCGGTGCGAGACCGTTGCGGCCGTCGACGATGAACACGACGATGTCCGATTCCTCGACCGCCTGGCGGGTTTGACGCGCCATCTCATGGAGGATGCCGTCTTTCGCGACCGGCTCGAAGCCGCCGGTATCGACGACCAGATACGGCCGGTCGCCGGCGCGCCCCTCGCCGTAATGGCGATCGCGGGTGAGACCGGGCAGGTCGGCAACCAGTGCATCACGCGTGCGCGTGAGACGGTTGAATAGCGTGGATTTCCCCACATTGGGGCGCCCAACCAGGGCAATAACGGGTTTCATCAGATGTTGTTCACGGTGAAACGCGGGATCGAAATCGACCGCCCGCGTAGCGACGCCATGCGGCCGCTACACGGCAGCGTTTGACGAAAATTATCACGAATTCGACCAGCCCCGGATGTGCTGTCAATATGCGCACCCGAGCGGACGAGAGTTTGGCTGTATGGGGCGGCGCCAATGGGCCGCCAGGTTCAGTCTTTCTTGCTCAACGGCTCGCACGCCAGTTCGGTACGATTCTCTACGGTATCTCTACCAAGATGCCATCGAAGGTGGCGCCGCAAGCAGCCACCAATGGCCACATGGGCCGTTTCTGATCCGACTTGCCGGACCAGCCAGTCCGGCGGAATTCTTCTAGTTACTCTGCTGCATAACAAAAACGCGTGCGGCCGGCAAAGCCGGCCTGCACGTCTGACTACCCATGGCCTGCGCGATTAGCGCGGGCGGTAGCCGTACAGGGCGCCGTCGTGAGTCAGCACGACCAGCGTCTCGCCGGCCAGCACCGGCGCGGCGGTAATCGGGCTGCCGTCGGTCTTCACACGAGCCACGAGCGTGCCGTCGTCGCGCGACAGGAAGTGCACGAAACCCTGATAGTCGCCCAGCACGGCGGCGTGACCCAGGATGAATGGGACGCTGAGGTCGCGGTTCTTCAGCTTGTCATTCTTCCACAGCGGTGCGCCACTGCTGACGTCGAACGCCGAGACCACCGACCAGTCGTCGGCCGCCACCACGGCGCGGTCATCCTGCGCCAGACCGCTCGTGCTCGAGAACGCCTTTTCCCACACTGCGCGACCCGAGTTCGCATCGAAGCAGCCAATCTGGCCCTGGAACGTCACCGCGCAGGTTTCCGAACCGACCAGCGTGGGCGGTCCCGTCACGTCGTTGATGCGCTCCACTTCCGTCACGCCCTTCGGATACGACACCGGCGTCTGCCAGTAGTTGTCGCCGGTCTGCAGGTTGATCGCGGCGAACGCGCCACCCGGGAAGCCTGCCAGCACAGCCGCGTCACCCGCGAACGTCATGCCCGACGAGACACGCAGATTGAGCGGCACCGCGCGGTTGCGATAGTTCCACTTCTGCTCGCCCGTTTGCGCATTGAACGCGACGATCTGACCGTCGACCGTGCGCACCACCACGAGGCCGTTGCCGACCAGCGGCGGCGAGATGATTTCGCCGGGCGCCTTGGCGGTCCACAATTGCTTGCCGTCCGCGCCGAGCACGTAGACGTCGCCCTTCAGCCCGCCGACCGCCGTGAGCGTGCCGTCGCTGCCGACACCTGCCGACAGATCGTCATGCAACTTGACGCGCCAGATGTCCTTGCCGGTTTGCGCATCGATCTTCGCAACCGAGCCGTTCGCGCCGGCGGCGTACACCGCGTTGCCGACCGCAACCGGCGAGAACAGGTAACGGCCTGCCTTGCCCACGCTCGTCGTCCACGCTTGCTGCACGTCGAGCACGGGTTTGAACTCGGTGAGCGGCGTCGGCACGCGGCGCTCGTCTTTCGTGGATGAGCAAGCCGCCATGGTGAGGACGGTCATCGCACAGGCAACGGGCACAGCGTAACGTTTCAGCAGATTCATCGGTGGACGAAGCATTCAGGAAATTAATTAAAGGAGACCGGTTGGTCGTTACATGCGGCGCGCTGCATGCGGCGATTAGCCGCCCAGCGCGTCCAGCTTGAACTGAATCAACTGGCGAGCCGAGCTATCGTTTTTCGACAGCGAGTCGAGCGCGAGCTTGTAGGCCGCGCGCGCATCGTCACGCTTGCCTTCTGCAGCGAGCAGGTCACCGCGGCCGTTCGCCACAATGCCCTTGAACGCATCGGACTGTGGTTCGGCGAGCAGTGCGAGACCCTGATCGTAGGCCTTGTCGTCGAGCAGCAGCGAAGCCAGACGCAGCTTGGCGATCTGCTTGAACTCGTCGTCTTTTGCGTGATCGATGGTCCATTGCAACTGGGCCTTCGCGGCGGCTTCGTCACCTGCGGCGTACAGCGCCTTGGCAGCGCCCAGCGCGGTCATCTGCGCATACGCGGTGCTGCTGAACTTGTCTTCCATATCGGTGGCGACGCGCGTGATCTTCGCCTTGTCGCCCGATGCCACGGCTTGCTGCACCTGGTCATACAGCACTGCGGCTTCCGCCGCCTGACGCCGCTGCCAGAAATTCCAGCCGTTCCAGCCGGCTGCTGCAACCAATGCCACCAGCACGATCCACGTGGTTGCATTGCCCCACTGCGTCCACCATGCCTTCAGACTTTCAATCGATTCTTGTTCGTCGTGGTAACTCATCGCCCGGCGATTTCCTCTTTTTTGATACGTGTGCGTGTCGAGCCAAGGGGCTCGACGATATCGCGATCAGTCGTCGCCGTCTTCGGCGGTTGCAACCATCGCATTGATTAGAAATTCGGTCAAGTCTTCGGCGGGCACGTTATGTTGCTCGTTTTTACCGCCGTTAGAACTTGTATCACGGAGCGGTTTGACGCCGACGGTGCCGTTCGCAATCTCGTCTTCGCCGAGCACCACCGCGAAGGCCGCGCCGCTCGCATCAGCACGCTTCATCTGCGACTTGAAGCTCGCCGTCTGACCGTCCGCGCTGCAATGCAGGATCACGTCGAGGCCCGTATCGCGCAACCGCTCCGCGATGATAAAGGCCTGTTCACGTGCCGCGTCGCCCTGATGGACCACGTACACGTCGCAACCTTCGTCTTCCGGTACGAGCTGCTCTTCTTTCAGCAACTCGAGGATCCGTTCGACGCCCATTGCCCAGCCGCAAGCGCCTGTCGGCTTACCGCCAAGCTGTTCGATCAGTGGATCGTAACGGCCGCCGGCCGCGACAGTGCCTTGCGCGCCAAGCTTGTCGGTCACCCATTCGAACACGGTGAGATTGTAATAATCGAGACCGCGCACGAGCCGCGGATTGATCGTGAACGGAATGTTGTTCGCCTTCAGAATGCGTTGCAGGCCTTCGAAGTGCGCGCGCGATTCTTCGCCGAGAAAATCGATCAGCTTGGGCGCGTTCTGTGCGACTTCCTGCATCGCCGGATTTTTCGTGTCGAGCACGCGCAGCGGGTTCGTGTACAGACGGCGCTTCGCCTCTTCGTCGAGCACGTCCATGTGCTTTTCGAGGTACGCAATCAACTCGACGCGATGTGCCGCGCGTTCTTCCGCGAGACCCAGCGAATTGAGTTCGAGCTTGATGCCCATCAAGCCGAGGTCGTCCCACAGACGCTGGCACATCATGATGATTTCAGCGTCGGCATCCGGGCCAGCGAAGCCCAGGGCTTCCACACCGACCTGATGGAACTGCCGGTAGCGGCCGCGCTGCGGACGCTCGTGACGGAACATCGGCCCGATGTACCACAGACGCTTCGGACCGTCGTACAGCATGTTGTGCTCGATCACCGAGCGCACAACAGCCGCCGTGTTTTCCGGGCGCATCGTCAGATTTTCACCGTTCAACGCGTCGGTAAAGCTGTACATCTCTTTCTCGACGATGTCGGTCACCTCACCGATACCGCGCTTGAACAACTGCGTATGCTCGATGATCGGCGTACGAATATTCTGGTATCCATACGAACGCAGCATCGACTTGACGGTCGCTTCAAAAAACTCCCACAGCCCGGCTTCCTGCGGGAGGATGTCGTTCATGCCCTTCACGCCGGACAATTTTTCGAGCTTTTTCTTCTGTTCAGTCATCTGTCTTCGATTGACGGTATTTAGTTGAGTGCTTCGGCGCGGCCGGCTTCGGCGCGGCCATAGCGGCGCTCGACGTAGTCACTCACGATTTGCTGGAATTCTTGCGCGATGTTCTCGCCGCGCAGTGTCTTGACCTTCTCGCCGTCGATGAACACCGGCGCAGCCGGATTTTCACCCGAACCCGGCAAGCTGATGCCAATGTTCGCCTGCTTCGATTCGCCCGGACCGTTGACGATGCAGCCCATCACCGCGACGTGCATCTTCTCGACGCCAGGATATTGATCGCGCCACACCGGCATCTGCGTGCGCAGATAGGTCTGGATTTGCGACGCCAGTTCCTGGAACAGCGTGCTGGTCGTGCGGCCGCAACCCGGGCACGCAATCACCATCGGCGTGAACGAACGCAGACCCATGGTCTGCAGAATTTCCTGACCGACGATCACTTCGCCCGTTCGCGGGCCACCCGGTTCCGGCGTCAACGAAATACGGATCGTGTCGCCGATGCCTTGCTGCAGCAATACCGACAACGCAGCGGTCGACGCCACGATGCCCTTCGAACCCATGCCCGCTTCGGTCAAACCGAGATGCAACGCGAAGTCGCAACGGCGCGCGAGCTCACGATACACCGCGATCAGATCCTGCACGCCACTGACCTTGCACGACAGAATGATCTTATTACGCGGCAGGCCGATTTCGACCGCACGCTCCGCTGAGCCGATCGCCGACTGGATCAGCGCTTCGTACATGACGCTTTGCGCTTCCCACGGTGTGGAACGCGCGGCGTTTTCGTCCATCATCTTCGCGAGCAGGTCCTGGTCGAGACTGCCCCAGTTGACGCCGATCCGCACCGGCTTGTCGTACTTCACTGCCGCTTCGATCATTTGCGCGAACTGCGTGTCGCGCTTCGCGCCGTGGCCGACATTGCCCGGATTGATCCGGTACTTCGACAGCGACTCCGCGCACGCGGGGTAATCGCGCAGCAGCAAATGGCCGTTGTAATGAAAATCGCCGACCAGCGGCACCGACACGCCCATGCGGTCGAGCTGCTCGCGCACAGCCGGCACGGCCGCCGCCGCTTCCGGCGTGTTGACCGTGATACGCACCAGTTCCGAACCGGCTTGCGCCAGCTCCTTGATCTGGATCGCCGTGCCGATCGCGTCCGCGGTGTCGGTGTTGGTCATCGACTGGACGCGCACGGGGGCATCGCCACCGATAGTGACGAGTTGGCCGCCCCAACGGACATCGACCGCGTGCGACTTGCGCCGCGCAGCGTGGCCGCCAAACACCGGTTCGTTTGAAACGATCTTGCTACTGAATTGGGATTGAGCTTCGGATTGCATCGAAAAACCCATTTACGCCGCATGCGCCACATAAAAGACGTAGCGCCTGAATTGAAAAAGCGTCGCGACCCGGTTGGCCGCGACGCATACCGTATCTAATCAGGGCAACGCGAAGCGCGCCACATTACCCTTGGCTGCCGAATATTTCGACGGATCGACCGGTTGGCCATCGAGCGTAAGCGACTCGAGACCCGCCCTGTTGCCGACCGTGACCTTGAACGGCGCTGCGCCCGTCACTTCCTTCGTATCGCCCGCGTGCACGAGGCCAGAGAACAGCTCCTTGCCATCCTTGCCACGCACGCTGAACCAACTGTCTTGCGTTACGCGCAACGCGACGATCGCCTCACCCGCAGCCGGCGTCGCCGTTGCCGTCTCCGGTGCGCCTATCGCGGCGACCACCGGCGCGCTCGCGCCTTGCGCCGCAGCCTGGGCCTGCGAACCGGCCTTCGGCGCGACCGCTGCTGCCGTAACAGCCGGCGCGGAAGACGGCGCCGTACCGGTGGCCAGCGGCGCGGGCATCGGCGTAGCCGACGCTGCGTTATCCGCTGCGGCCGGTGTTTCCGGCGCGGAAGCAGCCTCTTCCGCTGTTGCCTCGGAACCTGCCGCCTGGCCTT
The DNA here is from genome assembly GCF_012927345.1 of Paraburkholderia polaris. Taxonomy (GTDB): domain Bacteria; phylum Pseudomonadota; class Gammaproteobacteria; order Burkholderiales; family Burkholderiaceae; genus Paraburkholderia; species Paraburkholderia polaris. The sequence goes on along the minus strand of NZ_JABBGJ010000003.1, from coordinate 138,143 downwards.
GCGCCACCGCGCCCGATGCTCCGGTCGCGCCACCCGCGGCGCCGTTAGCGCTCGCCTTCAACCGTGCGAGCCACGCCGACGAATCACCGCCATTGGTATGCCACATGCCGAGCGCGATCACCGCGACGATCACCGCCGCAATGCCCCATAGCCACGAGCGGCTCTTTTGCCCGCTGCCGCCGAGCGACAGCGATACGCGGCCGCGCGGCAAATCCTTGCCGGACGAAGCCGGCATCGACAGATCCGGCGCGGGCACGCCCTTCTCGCGACGCAAAGCCTGCGTGAACGGCGTGGGATCGGCGCCAAGCATCTTCGCGTAGCTGCGCACCACGCCGAGCGCGAAGGTCGTGTCCGGCAAATGGCTGATGTCACCCGATTCGAGCGCACGCAATTTGGTGACGGATACCTTCAGGCGCGCCGACACGTCTTCGATCGTCCAGCCCTTCGATTCGCGCAATTGGGTCAAGCGAGCGCCAACCGCTGCCAGGGAATCCAAACTTGCCAGGCCCGGCTGCACAACAGGCTGCACCACCGCCCGGGCGACCGGCGCCGGATGGCCTTCGTTTGCGTCTGTGTCCTGCGGCTGCGGGTGCTGCGGCTCACTCATCCCAAATCCTTTCGCATCGATTCTTTTTCACTTGTGCAACCCGGACGGGCCAAAGCCTCACGCCCGAATCGCAGACCGTTTATAACAAAATGCGCGGCCTTGTGTGCCGCTTCCGATCGCTTCTGCAAACTTTCTTTTCAATCGCGGATGGTGTGGAGGGTTTTTGCACGCCCGGATAGCTTTCCACGGAACGCCGCGCCCTGCCGCCTCGCGCGATTACACGGCGCGAACCTCGATCACCTTCGCCGCCTTCCCGGTGCGCTCAGCGAGGCGCGTGCGGTCTTTCACCGCACCGGCCAACTGACCGCAGGCAGCGTCGATATCATCGCCGCGTGTTTTGCGCACGGTGGTGACGACGCCCGCGTCCATCAACACCTGTGCAAACCGCTTGATCTGCTCCGGCTTCGAGCGGATGAGCCCCGACTCGGGAAACGGATTGAACGGAATCAGGTTGAACTTGCACGGCACGTCGCGCGTAACGGCCAGCAATTCGCGCGCTTGCGCTTCGCTGTCGTTTACGCCGTCGAGCATGCAATATTCGAACGTAATGAAATCGCGCGGCGCGACCTTCAGATAGCGCTGACAAGCGGCCATCAATTCGCGCAGCGGATACTTCTTGTTCAGCGGCACCAGCATGTCGCGCAACGGGTCGCTCGGCGCATGCAACGATACCGCGAGCGCCACCGGCAGATCGGCACCGAGCCGGTCCATCATTGGCACCACGCCCGAGGTGGACAGCGTGACGCGCCGGCGCGACAGGCCGTACGCGTTGTCGTCCAGCATCAGGCGCATGGCGGGCACCACCGCGTCGTAATTGAGCAGCGGCTCGCCCATGCCCATCATCACCACGTTCGTGACGACGCGCTCGCCTTTTCCGTCACCCCCTGTGGCGCGCCCGCCGTCCGTGCCGCGCGTCGCGCGCAGCGCGAACTCAGCCATGCGCAGCTGGCCGATGATTTCACCGGTGGTGAGATTACGGGAGAAACCCTGTTTGCCGGTCGAACAGAAACGGCAGTTGACCGCGCACCCGGCCTGCGACGACACGCACAGCGTGCCACGCGTTTCTTCGGGAATATAAACGGTTTCAACCGCGTTGCTGTTGCCGACGTCGATCAGCCACTTGCGTGTGCCGTCGGTCGAAATATTGTCGCTGACGATGCCTGGCATCGTGATCGTTGCGCGCCCTTTGAGCTTTTCGCGCAAGGACTTCGCCAGATCGGTCATGCCATCGAAGTCGGCAGCGTTGTACTGGTGGATCCAGCGCTGCAATTGCTTGGCGCGAAACGGCTTCTCGCCCAGACTGTCGCAGTAGGCGACAAGCCCTTGGGCGTCGAGGTCGAGAAGGTTGACGGTGGGACTGCTCGTCATATCGAATCCTGCCATTTCAGTGCGAGACTACGTTCATGCAACAAGCTGCATGAACGCAATGCCGTTCGCGCCCATTCCTGCTGCTTTACCTTACTACTTTGCCGGGCTGTTCGTGCGGATTCGTGCGACAAATCCATCGGCTCCGCACGAATCGCGCGGATAGCACCGCGCGACAATTCAAACCCGCTCAAACAGCCCAAACCCGCTTAACGCGAGTAGACGTTCACTTGCGGGAAGAAGAACGCGATTTCAACTGCAGCCGTTTCAGCGGCGTCCGAACCGTGCACCGCGTTTGCGTCGATGCTGTCAGCGAAGTCGGCGCGGATCGTGCCCTTTTCTGCCTTCTTCGGGTCCGTTGCGCCCATCAGGTCGCGGTGCTTCAGGATCGCGTTTTCGCCTTCCAACGCTTGCACGACCACCGGGCCCGAGATCATGAAATCGACCAGGTCCTTGAAGAACGGGCGCGCAGCGTGCACAGCGTAGAACTTCTCTGCGTCAGCGCGCGACAGATGGACCATGCGCGAAGCCACGATCTTCAGGCCAGCGTTTTCGAAACGGCTGTAGATCTGACCGATCACGTTCTTGGCCACTGCGTCCGGCTTGATAATCGACAGGGTGCGTTCGATCGCCATAAAAACTCCAAAAAATTAAGAGGTTACAGATTCAAATGAATCCGCTATTGTAGCATGTTCCCGTGTATGATTGCGATTGAACCCTTACAGCATTGAAAGACTCCAAGCAGGAGTTGGTGAATACTGGTAGCGTAGGCCGTATGAACATTTTCTGGGTATTGAAACTCCCTGCCACCGCGCCAATCTTAGGGATGAACACCCTGCGACTGGCGGCAAGAATCCCGGCCGGCGCTGCACCACCTGACACACAACCCGCTACACAACCATTCGCAACACGCTTCTGAGGTAAGGAGAGACCATGAACGATCATCCGTATAGCTTTGGCCGCAATGGCGCGGTCAGCACGGTCGAAACGCGCAACCGCGTACTACGGAACACCTATTGGCTGCTAGCGCTGTCCATGATCCCGACCGTGCTCGGCGCGTGGGTGGGCGTGGCAACCGGTTTCTCGTTGTTCGCCGCTACCAGCCCCGGCATGAGCATGCTGGCGTTCTTCGCGATCGCATTCGGCTTCATGTTCGCCATCCAGAAAACTAAAGACAGCGCCATCGGCGTGTTCGTGCTGCTCGGCTTCACGTTCTTTATGGGCTTGATGCTGTCGCGCATTCTGAGTTTCGTGCTCGGGTTTTCGAACGGACCGTCGCTGATCATGCTCGCCTTCGGTGGCACTGGTGTGATCTTCGCGTCCATGGCAACGATCGCCACGGTTAGCAAGCGTGACTTCTCGGGTCTCGGCAAGTGGCTGTTCATGGGCGTGGTCGTGCTGCTGCTTGCTTCGGTCGCGAACGTGTTCCTGCACCTGCCGGCGTTGATGCTGACAGTGTCGGTGCTGGCGATCGTGATCTTCTCGGCTTACATGCTGTTCGACGTCCAGCGCGTCGTGAATGGCGGTGAAACGAATTACATCACCGCCACCCTCGCGATCTATCTGGACCTGTACAACGTGTTTGTTAATCTGCTCGCGCTGCTCGGCATCTTCGGCGGCAACCGCAACTAAGTCTGACGCAAGGCGCGGCCGGCAGTTAACACAGAAACACCCGCCTCAAAGGAAAAGCCCATGACGATTGCTCGTCATGGGCTTTTTTCATTGCGCTGCCGTGTCGTCGCGTCAGCGCGCGTCAGCGGTGAGTCACCTCACCCTGGCGACGCCAAGTAATCAAAGACGGATCACAAGCTCAACCACGCGAAACCTTCATCCTGAGAGGCGACCACCACTTCGGTCGGCGCGGCGCCCAGCACACCCGCCATGGCGGCCTGCGCCAGTTCCGGCGTGTTGTTCTGCTGGCTCAGATGGGCAGCCACCAGATGGCGCAAGCGCGAACGGTCGAGCGAGGCCAGGATTTCAGCCGCCGCTTCGTTGTTCAGATGCCCATGATTGCCGCCGATACGCGCCTTTAGCGATTGCGGATACCGGCTGCCCGCCAGCATTCGCACATCGTGATTGCATTCGAGCACCAACGCGTCGCAGCCGCTCAGCACCGCGCTGATGTGCGGCGTGGAGGTGCCGACGTCGGTTAGCACGCCAAGCCGGCTCGCACCATCGGAGAGCACGTATTGCAGCGGCTCGCGGGCGTCGTGAGGAACGGTGTAAGGGAGGATGCTGAGGTCGCCGATCGCCACCGCTTCGTCGCCCCACAGCACCTGCAGGTCGACGTCGGCTTCGTCGGCACCCACCGCGCGGGCGGTGCCCCAGCTCATGTATAACGGAATCGACCACTTGCGCGCCAGCGTCAGCGCGCTGCCAATGTGGTCGCTGTGTTCATGCGTAATCAGAATGGCGTCGAGACCTTCGACGCCCGCGCCGAGCCGCGTCAAACGCCGCTCGACTTCCTTGGCCGAAAAGCCGCAATCGAGCAGAACGCGCGTGGTGGTCGCGCCGCTTTGCGCTTCCACCAGCAAGGCATTGCCTTCGCTGCCGCTGCCGAGACTGGCGAAGCGCACAGCCCGCTTAGTTCAGTTGTGCGTGCAGCAACGTCACGATGCGCTGCGCATCGGACGAGTTATCCACCTGCCCGTTCGCGTCCACCACCGCCACCTGTGTCACGGTGTCGCCCTTCGAGCGCACATTGACGAGGAATTCCTGACCCGGCTTCTTCGACGAATTGCCGCTGTAGAACAGCTTGCCGAACAGCCCTTCCTTCTTCAGCTCCTGCATCGAGTCAGCGTAACGCACGTAATAGATGCCTTTCGCGCGGTCACGGTTGTCGACGGTAAAGTTGGTGCGGTCGAGCGCCAGACCCACGCGCAGCCATGCGCGGTCGAACGACTCCTGCAGGTCGAGCGTCGATGCACCGGCGCTCTGGTCGATCGTGGCCGGCGCGGTGGCCGGGCGGGCATCGGTCAGCAATTGCTTCGATTGCGCGTCGGTCAGGCCGAACTTCTGCATCAGCTTGGCCAGGAACATGGCTTCCAGCGCCGGATCACGCGGACGCTCTTCCCAGCGCGACGACGTCTTGTCCTGGCCCGTCAGCATTTCTTCCATCGCGCTATGCGTGATCGAGATGTCCGTGGTGTCAGCCGGACCGCGCGACACGAGCGTGCGAAAGCTGTCACGGGTGCCAGACGAGTAGGCGAAGTCGATCACCTTGCCGACGGTGCGACGGAACCAGTCGTCAGGAATATTGGCGCGGTTTTCAGCCCAGTCGGTGGTCATGATGCCGGTGGCGGGCGCATCGGTTTTCAATGCGAAGCCATTCTCCTGCCAGAACTCCTGCAACTGCGGCCACAGTTGTTCCGGCGTGCGGCCGTCGACTACCAGCCAGCGACGATCGCCGTCACGCTCGATATGCATGCCCAGCGGGTCTTGCGCATTCGGTTGGCCTTCGGTGGCATTGCCCGCTGCCGTGACAGCACGTTGCGGCGAGCCGCCCAGCGCCAGACTCGTGGGAGGCGCGACATAGCGCTGATCGGTCGTCGTGGTCGAAAGGTCGCCCGGAACGGCGAGCGGCGGTGCGCTGCCCGCGCCCTTGTAGTTGACGCGGTCGGAGGCGAACCAGTCGTTCAGCGTGTCACAGCCGGCGAGCGTTACCAGGGCAAGCGCCAGCGCCGCCATGCGGGTTGCGTGGAGGGAAAGTGCGGAACGTTTCATGAGGTCCTTCGTGATGCTGGAACGCGGTGCCTGGTTCTGTGTGCCGGGAACGTGGGCTGGATCGACGTCGGTTAAGGGAGTGCCGGTGGCAGGCTTTCTTGAGCGCTGGGGGCTGGGCCGAGCCCGCTTAACCCAGCAGACCCGCTTCGCGCAGCGCGCCGCGCACCACTTCGTGGTATTGCGCGTCTAGCGGCGTGAGCGGCAGGCGGATTCCGCCCTGCACACGACCCAGTTGCTGCAACGCCCATTTCGCGGGAATCGGATTCGACTCGATGAACAGGTTCTTATGCAGCGACAGGAGTTTCAAATGAATCTCACGGGCGGTCTTCGCGTCCGCGGCGAGCGCGGCTTTGCACAGATCGCTCATCGCGCGCGGCGCGACGTTTGCGGTGACCGAAATATTACCGTGGCCGCCAAGGAGCATCAGCGCGATCGCCGTGGGATCGTCACCGCTGTAAATGCCGAAATGTGCAGGCGCCGACTTGATCAGGTGCGCGGCGCGATCGATGTTGCCCGTCGCTTCCTTCACACCGATGATGCCCGGCACCTGCGCGCAACGCAGAATCGTTTCGTTGCTCATGTCCGCGACCGTGCGGCCCGGCACGTTGTACAGGATCACCGGCAGATCGACGGTTTCGGCGATCTTCGCGAAGTGGCGATAGATGCCTTCCTGGGTCGGCTTGTTGTAATACGGCACGACCTGCAAGGTGGCGTCCGCGCCGACTTCCTTGGCCTGCTGCGTGAGCTCGATGGCTTCCGTGGTGGAGTTGCCGCCCGAGCCTGCGATCACCGGAATCCGGCCCGCCGTGTGCTCGACTGCGGTTTTGACCATCAGCACGTGTTCCTCGACCGACAGCGTGGCCGACTCGCCGCTCGTGCCGACCACGACCAGTGCGTTCGTGCCCTCTGCGATATGCCAGTCGATCAGTTTGCGAAATGCCGGCAGATCGAGGCTGCCGTCTTCGAGCATCGGGGTGATGATGGCAGGGATGCTGCCGCGAATCTGAACGCCGTCAGTGCTTTGATTGCCGTTAGTCATGAAACGCCATGAATTTGATCAGGTAAACCGCGATTGTAGCGGATTAGCCAGCCAGCTCGTAACAAGGCGGGGGAGCCGCCTCTGCGCGCTCGGCTGAGCGATCCGCCTCCATAATTGCGCAGATCCGCTGGACGTAAGCCGGGCGCGGCTGCGCGAGAAATCCGTCTTGAAATGCGATCACACGGAGGTGGCCTCGCACCACGTCGAGCAACTCGCCGGGCGCGAGCAAAAACGCCGGGTTAGACGGCTTGCCGACGCTTTCGTTGCCTTGCGCGAAGGTCTCGTAAACCAGTACGCCGCCGGGTGCGAGCGAGCGCAAAAGCTGCGGGAACAGCGGCCGGTGCAGGTAGTTCGTGACCACGACCGCCGCGAATTTCGCGTCATCAGGCAAGGGCCACGCGGCACCTTCAATATCAGCCACGAGCGTGGTGATGAGCGGCTCGTCGCGCATGGCGTCCAGCGCGGCCGCATTGCGGTCGAGCGCGGTCACCGGATGGCCCAGCGACGCAAAAAACCGCGCATGCCGCCCTGCCCCTGACGCCACGTCGAGCACCGCGCCGCCCGCCGCGATCAGATGCGCCCAGTGGCGCACCCAGCGCGACGGTTCGCCGTTTCCGTGCGGGGAAGCATGCGGTGCGGCGACGGGAGTACTCATCACTTCAGCCGGATCAGTTGTAAGACAGACCCATTGCCTCACGCACGTCGCGCATCGTTTCCGTGGCGTACTTGCGGGCTTTGTCACAGCCGTCGGCAACGATCGCGCGCAACAGCGACGGATCGTCCATGTACTTCTGCGCGCGCTCGAGCATTGGTTGCTGTTCGCGCAGAATGCCTTCGATCACCGGCTGCTTGCACTCGAGGCACCCAATTCCAGCCGTTCGGCAGCCCTTCTGCGCCCACTCGTGCGTGGCTTCGTCCGTGTAGACCTGGTGCAGTTGCCACACCGGGCACTTGTCCGGATCGCCCGGATCGGTGCGGCGCACGCGGGCCGGATCGGTCGGCATGGTGCGGACTTTCTTCGTGATCGTTTCCGCGTCTTCGCGCAGGCCGATCGTGTTGCCGTACGACTTCGACATCTTCTGGCCGTCCAGACCCGGCATACGCGACGCCTCGGTCAGCATGGCCTGCGGCTCGACCAGAATGATCTTGCGCGAACCTTCGAGGTAGCCGAACAGACGCTCGCGATCGCTCATCGACAGGCTCTGCGATTCCTGCAACATCGCGCGAGCCTGTTCGAGCGCTTCGTCGTCGCCTTCCTGCTGATAGGCGTTGCGCAGCTCGTGATAAAGCTTGGCGCGCTTGCCGCCCAGCTTCTTCGCGGCTTCGTTGGCCTTCTCTTCGAAGCCCGGTTCGCGGCCGTACAGGTAGTTGAAGCGGCGCGCGATTTCGCGCGTCATTTCGACGTGCGGCACCTGGTCTTCGCCGACCGGCACGAGCGAGCCGCGGTACAGCAGAATGTCTGCCGCCATCAGCACCGGATAGCCGAGGAAGCCGTAGGTGGACAGGTCCTTGTCCTTCAGCTTCTCCTGCTGCTCCTTGTAGGTCGGCACGCGTTCGAGCCAGCCGAGCGGCGTGCTCATACCGAGCAGCAACGCCAGTTCCGCATGCTCGGGCACCTTGCTCTGGATGAAGAGCGTAGCCTGCGCCGGATCGATGCCCGAGGCGAGCCAGTCGATCAGCACGTCCCACACGTTCTTTTCGATCACTTCGGGCGTTTCGTAGTGCGTCGTCAGCGCGTGCCAATCGACCACACAGAAGAAACACGGGTATTCGGACTGCAGCCGCACCCAGTTTTTCAGCACGCCGTGATAGTGGCCGAGGTGCAGCGACCCGGTGGGCCGCATGCCGGAGAAGATACGGTCTGGGAACATGGTTATTTAGAAAAGCGAAACAAGTGGAGTCAGAATTGCGGTAATCGCACCGTAGCCGAGCGTCACGAGCGGGCTAAGCCAGTAACGCGTGAGCGTGCCCGTCATCACCAGCGCCATCACGATGAAAAAGCCATACGGTTCGAGGCGCGACATCGCGATCGATTGCCGCGGCGGCAACAGCGCCATCAGCACACGGCCGCCGTCGAGCGGGGGCAGCGGAAACAGGTTGAGCACGCCGAGCACGAGGTTCACGCCGACGCCGGCTGCCGCCATGCGCGTGAAGAACGGTTCGTCAACACCCCCCACGGCAAGTGCAACGCCGATCAGGCCCCACACCAACGCCTGCACGAAATTGCAGGCCGGCCCGGCGAGCGCAACCCACAGGCTACCCCAACGCGGATTGCGCAGATTGCCGAAGGCGACCGGCACGGGCTTCGCGTAACCAAACATGAACGCGCCGCTGGTGGCGAAGTACAAGAGCAAAGGAATCGCGATCGTGCCGAGCGGATCGATATGCCGCATCGGATTGATGGAGACGCGGCCGAGCACGTACGCGGTATTGTCGCCGAGCCAGCGCGCGACGTAGCCATGCGCGGCTTCATGCAGCGTGATTGCGAAAATCACCGGCAACGCGTAAACCGCAATGGTCTGTATCAGGGAAGAATCCATAACTCGCTATTGTAACAACGCGATTGCGTGCGTTTGTCCGCTTTCGCTCATGCTGTCTCTTCGAGACCGAACGGCGCGAGAGAACCGCGCCCTGCCCGCACCAGCACCGGCTCGGCGCCGGTCAAATCGATCACAGTCGACGGTTCGCACACGCACGGGCCGCTGTCGATCACCAGATCCAGTTGCTTCTCCAGTCGAGCGCGGATTTCTTCCGGGTCGTTCAGCGGCTGGGTTTCACCCGGCATGATCAGCGTGGAGCCGAGCAGCGGCTGGCCGAGCTCTTCGAGAATCGCCAGCGTGATCACGTGATCCGGCACCCGCAGGCCGATGGTCTTGCGCGACGGGTGCGACAGGCGCCGCGGCACTTCCTTGGTGGCCTGCAACACGAAAACGTAAGGGCCCGGCGTGACCGACTTGATCAGGCGGTACTGCCGGTTGTCGACCATCGCGAAGTTCGACAGTTCCGACAGATCGCGCACCAGCAGCGACAGCAGGGCCTTCTCGTCGAGCCCGCGAATCCGCCGCAAACGCTCGACCGCGTCCTTATCGTCGAGATGACAGGCCAGCGCGTAGCTGGAATCCGTCGGCAACGCGACGACGCCGCCATCATTGATGATCTGCACGGCCTGTTTGACGAGGCGCGGCTGCGGGTTATCCGGATGAAGCCGAAAGTATTGGGACATTTTGTCTAACGGTGGCTACGGGTGACAGTGACAGTGCACGAAAACCCGGATGGAAAGTCGGCCGGAAGATCGGGCGAGCGCACGCCCTTCGGACAAGGACCTTCGCGCATATCGTGCCGCCTTGGCACGGCGCGTGATCACAACCAGCGTTCCCAGACGGGCTTGAGATCGGAAGGTAGCGGCGGCAGCGTGCCGAGCTCGATGCGGCCCTCGCCGGGTGCATGGAAATCGGAACCACGTGAGGCTTCGAAACCGAAGCGGCGCGCGACGTCCGCGTATTCGCGGTACTGATCCGGCGTGTGGCTACCCGTCACCACTTCAATCGCCTTGCCGCCGAGGTCGATGAATTCAGCGAAAAACGCATCGAATTCAACCGGCGAGTACGCATAGCGACCCGGGTGCGCGACGATTGCCTCGCCGCCGGCCGCCTGAATCCAGCCGACCGCATCCGCCAGTTTCGCCCAGCGATGCGACACGTAGCCGGGCTTGCCGTCGCCGAGGAAGCGATTGAACACATCTTGCGTCGAGCTGGCGTAGCCGCTTTCGACCATGAAGCGCGCAAAGTGCGTGCGCGAAATCATGTCCGGGTTCGAGACGTATTTCAGGGCACCTTGATAAGCATCGGGGATGCCAAGCGTGGCCAACTGTTCGCCGATTGCTTCGGCGCGCGCCGCGCGGCCGTTGCGGGTGCGCGCGAGGCCGTCGATCAGCGTCGTGCTCGTTGGGTCAATGCCGAGCCCGACGATGTGCACCGTGCGCGAAGCCCATGTCACCGAGATCTCCACGCCGCTCAGGTAGCCCATGCCGAGCGCCTCAGCTGCGCTGCGCGCTTCGTGCTGGCCGCTCACTTCGTCGTGGTCGGTCAACGCCCACAGCGTCACGCCGCCCGCGTGCGCGCGGCGCGCAACATCGGCCGGCGCGAACTGGCCGTCGGAAACGGTGGAGTGACAGTGGAGGTCGGCGTTCATCTTTGTCTTGAGAAGGTTCTGCACTCATTTTACTGCAACGCAGTAAATGCCCGCAGCGCTATCTCGCGATCGCGGACCTCGCGCCGAAACCCTTTTGCAAGCTTCAAGCGCAGAAGCCCTTGATCAGCGCGGCCACCTGCTCCGGCTGGTCGTGGTGCACCATGTGCCCCGCTCCGTCGATGATCTTCTCGCGCCAATTTGGGAAAGCCTGGAAACGCGCCTTGAATTCGTCGAGCGGAATCTCGCCGGCGATCTGTGCAAGCGTGGGCGAGTTAGCGGCCTCGACATGCAGCACTTTGGCACTCACCTTGCGCCACACGGCCATCACTTCGTCGAGGCGGTACAGCGACGGCCCGCGCAGTTTGTGCGCCGGATCGGCGAGCAGCATAAAGCGCCCTTCTCCGTCCGGCTTGGACCAATGCTGTGCGAGGAACTGCGCGCGCTGCGGAGCGAGGCGCGGATTGGTCTTGATCAGACGCCCGGCGACGTCGTCCAGCGACGCGTAGCGCTTCAACTGCGGCGGATCGCGCAACTCGTCGAGCCAGTTAAGCAAGCGCTTGGGCGCTTGCGCCGAGTGCGACGGCGCGAGACCGAAGCCTTCCAGATCGACCACGCGACGCACCCGCTCCGGCCGCACGCCCGCATACAGGCAGACGATGTTCGCGCCCATGCTGTGGCCGATCAGATTGACTTCGCCGGTCGGTGCATAGTGGTCAAGCAGCGCGTCGAGATCGCCGAGATAGTCCTGAATCCAGTAGTTGCCGCCGCCGCGCTCGGCGACCGGCCAGTCCGACAGGCCGAAGCCGCGCATATCGGGCGCAATCACCTGCCAGTCGCCGCCCAATGCGTCGACGACAAACTGGAAAGACGCCGCCACGTCCATCCAGCCGTGCAGCATGAACAGCATCGGCGCATCCGGATTGCCCCAGCGCCGCACGTGCAGACGGATGCCGCGCACGGCGACGAATTCAGACCTGGATGTATTCATGAACGGCGCGCCCGAAAAAAGAATGGTCGTTCGATTATAACGAGATAGCCGAGCGATGCGTGCGGCCGGGCTATGGAAAAGGCTTCAGTCGCCCAAGCCCTGCGTGGCCGGTGGGACCGGCTGCTCAGCGTCGAGGCCAGCCAGGGCGACCAGCGCGGCCAGTTCGGTTTCGTCGAAACCGGCGTCGCGGCGCGCCTCGAAATTGAACGGACCGCGTAATTTCGGTGCGTGATACTGATCGGCGAGGCGAGTGTAGGCGGTGTGCGGATCGAGACCGCTTTCGTCGCACAGATGGCGAAACCAGCGGTTGCCGATCAGCACATGGCCGATTTCGTCGCGCAGGATCACGTCAAGAATCGCTGCGGATGCCTGGTCGCCCGCCTGCTGCAGGCGCGCGCGGATCGGCGGCGAGGCGTCAAGGCCGCGCGCTTCGAGGGTGCGCGGCACCAGCGCCATGCGCGCCAGCACGTCGGCACGGGTTCGCTCGCACATGTCCCAGAGGCCGTCATGTGCGGGAAAATCGCCGTAGGCATGGCCGAATTCCGCAAGGCGCGCGACCAGCAACGAGAAGTGATGTGCCTCTTCGGCGGCAACTTTGAGCCAGTCGGTGTAGAACTCGGCGGGCATGCCGGCAAAACGCCAGACGGCGTCGAGCGCGAGATTGATGGCGTTGAATTCGATGTGCGCAAGCGCGTGCAGCAGGACGGCTCGCCCTTCGGGCGACTGCATGCTGCGGCGTTTCAGTTTGCGCGGATCGACCAGTTCGGGGCGTGCGGGACGGCCCGGCAGGTCTGCCGGCTCGGCGAGTTCGAGGTCTGCGGTGCATGCGAGGCTGCCGTCGAGCACCGCGGCGTATAACGCGCGGGCCGCGACCGCCTTGATTGCCGGGTCGACTTCGCGCAATGTGGCCAGCGCCGCGGTACGCGCGCAATTCGCGCGATTCGAGCAATCCTCGGGATTCGATATCGACGGAGCGGGCGAAATAGACGGAGCAGCGGAATTCATGGCAAACAGGTTGGCAAAGGGCAAGGCAAGAGGCAAGACGGAAGGCGCGGCGTTCGCCAAGGCTGGGCGCCGGACGGCTTGGCTTGCGGCACGGCCAAGCGGCCTAACCACACAACCGTTTACAATACTCGATTCGACCATCTCGCGTGCCTATTGCGCAGGGTCGGCAGGACAACCGGGTCCATCAGTGCGTTTGCGGGTGTTTTCAGCCCGTTTTGCAGCCCCGTTTTGCAGCGTATTTTCGACCCATTTCGCCACCCCCGGCCGGCCCGCACAGCGCGTCGCGACCGATCAAGAGGAGACACCGTGACAATTTATAAGCTTGGCGAAGCAGCCCCGACCATCCATGAAAGCGTGTTCGTCGCGGATTCGGCGAACATTATCGGCAACGTGACGCTCGAGGAAAATTCGAGCGTCTGGTTCGGCGCGACGCTTCGCGGCGACAACGAGCCGATCACCCTCGGCGCCGGCAGCAACGTGCAGGAAAACGCGGTGCTGCATACCGACCCGGGCTTTCCGCTGACAATCGAGCCGAATGTGACGATCGGCCACCAGGTCATGCTGCACGGCTGCACGATCAAGGAAGGCGCGCTGATCGGAATTCAGGCCGTGGTCTTGAATGGTGCGGTAATCGGCCGCAACTGTCTGGTCGGAGCGGGTGCCATCGTCACTGAAGGCAAGGTTTTTCCCGACAATTCGCTGATTCTCGGCGCGCCCGCCAAAGTGGTGCGCGAACTGACCGAGACGGATATCGCCAATATGCAGCGCGGCACGGCAAGCTATGCCGAGCGCCGCGAATATTTCAAGGCGCAGCTCGTGCGCATCGGCTAACCAGCCGGAGCGCGCGGCGCGCACGGCGCAGCTCAGGCTGCGTCATTCGACCGAGGAAAAGTTGTGAGCGACCAGTTGCAAAAATTCATGTTCAGCGCGGCGCCGGTGCGCGGCGAGATCGTTTCGTTGCGCAATACGTGGCAGGAAGTGCTGACGCGCCGGGACTATCCGGCGCCCGTCCGGACGATTCTCGGCGAGATGATGGCCGCGTGCGCGCTGCTTTCGGCGAACCTCAAGTTCGACGGCACGCTCGTCATGCAGATTTTCGGCGACGGACCGGCCAAGATGCTGGTGGTGCAGTGCAGCTCCGACCTGTCGATGCGCGCGACCGCCAAGCTCTCCGGCGAAACGGGCAATACGATCGACGACACCACTTCCATGATCGAACTGGTCAATGCGAGTGGTCATGGCCGTTGCGTAATCACGCTCGACCCGCGCGACAAGCAGCCCGGCCAGCAACCGTATCAAAGTATCGTGCCGCTGTCGGGCGTGGACGGCCCGCTCAAGTCGATGTCCGAAGTGCTCGAGCACTACATGCATCACTCGGAGCAACTCGACACGCGCCTGTGGCTCGCGGCGAACACCGAACGGGCAGTCGGCATGCTGCTGCAAAAGCTGCCGGGAGACGGTGGCATCGTCCCGCATCCGAGCGATCTGGATGCGGATACGTGGGAGCGCGTCTGCACGCTCGGTGGCACGATGTCGCAAGACGAGTTGCTGAAGGAAGAACCGGCAACGATTTTCCGCCGTCTGTTCTGGCAGGAAAATGTGCAGCATTTCGAGCCGGCCACGACGCGCTTCGAATGCAGTTGCTCGCGCGAAAAAGTCGGCGCGATGCTGAAGATGCTGGGCCGCGAGGAAGTGGACGGCGTGATCGAAGAGCGCGGTCACGTCGAGATTCATTGCGAATTCTGTAATCAACGGTACGAATTCGATCCGGTCGACGTGGCGCAACTTTTTGTCGCCAATGCGCTCTCACAAGGCGTGACGCCGGCTGCTGATCAGCGGCACTGAAGCGGCTAGGCGGCAGCCTATTGGGCCTGTGCTAAGGCAGTAAAATGACGCGTCGCCTGCTGCCTTTTCGGGGTTCGGCGGCGCGTTATCGTCGATCGTTGCGTTGGATCGTGAGCGGTGCGCGCTGCGCATGTTTTGCTTAGGTATCCGACCGATGGAGATAAAAATGAACATCCCTACTTCGCTAAAGCATTGCATGCGCTCGTTCACCATGCTGGCAGTCATCGTCGGCAGCGCTGCGCTTACGGGCTGCGTGATGGACCCGCCGGGCCCATCGCCGATTTACAGCCGCCTGCCGGCCGACCAGTCGGGCATGGCCAACACCGCCCGCCCGCTCACACCTGAAGAACGTGAACGCTATGACGCGATCGACCGTCAGGTGCTGTCCGATCAGAATCAGGCCATTGCCGCCGAGAACGCGGCTCAGGCGTATTCACGCTATTACTCGCCGCCTGTCAGCGTGTACGGCAGTTATTACGGCGGCGGTTGGGGGCACGGCTGGGGTACGGGTGTCGGCGTCGGCTACTCACCGTACTGGGGCTGGTAAGCCGAAACAGGCACTCCCGGATATTAAGCACACCGATACGGCGACCCGGCGGACAACCCGGCATCGCAAGCCCAAAGAAAAAGGCGCGGTTTTCACCGCGCCTTTTTTCGTCTTCCTGAGAGCCTTTACCTTCGTTCCTGCGGTTGGTGTCGCGGTCGTCTGCGAGTTCAACCTGCCTGCTCAAACTCAGTGCGTAGCCTTTTTGTCTTTCGCCACCTTCCCACCATGCTTGCGATCCGGCTTCGCACGCGACTCCGGATTCGGCACCACATGGAGCGGCGCCGCCGACACCTCACCGCGCGTAGACGTGGTGACCGAAGGCGTGTTCGCGTTCGGCAACGGCGCATTCGGCGCGACGAACTGCACGAACACTTCGCTGTCTTTCACCATGCCCATTTCGTAACGCGCCCGCTCTTCCACCGCGGCCGTACCGTTCTGCAAATCCTGGACCTCGCCTTGGATCCGCTCGTTGCGCAGCTTCGAATCAGCGTTCTTCTGCAGTTGCTGCGCCAGTTGCTGCTGCAACTCATGCACGCGTAACCAGCCGCCATGCCCCCACCAGAGCGGGTACTGGATCAGCGCCAGTAGAACGATCAGGACAGCAGTGACAAGCCGCATGAAGTAAGCACAATAAATACACGCCGCCCTGCGCTATACGCAGGGCGGCGGGGTCAATCAGAAACGAAGGATAACCGGCTCATCGGTCGGCGCCATCAAACAGGCCATTAGCGCAGATTGTAGAACGCCGACTTGCCCGGGTAGCTGGCGATATCACCGAGGTCTTCTTCGATGCGCAGCAACTGGTTGTACTTCGCGATGCGGTCCGAACGCGACAGCGAACCCGTCTTGATCTGACCGGCGTTCAAGCCGACCGCGATATCCGCAATCGTCGAATCTTCGGTTTCGCCCGAGCGGTGCGAGATCACTGCCGTGTAGCCTGCGCGCTTCGCCATTTCGATCGCCGCGAAGGTTTCCGTCAGCGTACCGATCTGGTTGATCTTGATCAGGATCGAGTTGGCGATGCCCTTCTCGATGCCTTCCTTCAGGATGCGCGTGTTGGTGACGAACAGATCGTCGCCCACGAGTTGCACCTTCTTGCCGAGCTTGTCGGTCAGAATCTTCCAGCCGGCCCAATCGCTTTCGTGCATGCCGTCTTCGATCGAAACGATCGGGAACTTGTCGGCCAGGTTTGCCAGATAGTCGGCAAATTCCGTCGACGACAGTTGCAGGCCTTCGCCAGCCAGTTGGTACTTGCCGTCGTGGTAGAACTCGCTTGCTGCGCAGTCGAGTGCGAGCAGCACGTCTTCACCGGCGCGGTAGCCGGCCTTTTCAATCGCTTGCAGGATGGTCGACAGGCATTCGTCGTTGCTGCCGAAGTTCGGCGCGAAGCCGCCTTCGTCGCCCACTGCCGTGCTCATGCCACGGTCAGACAGAATCTTCTTCAGCGCGTGGAACACTTCAGCGCCGCAGCGCAGCGCTTCACGGAAGGTCGGCTGGCTGACCGGCACAATCATGAATTCCTGGATGTCCAGGCTGTTGTTCGCGTGCGCGCCGCCATTGACGATGTTCATCATCGGCACCGGCAGTTGCATGGCGCCCGAGCCACCGAAGTAGCGGTACAGCGGCAAGCCGGCTTCTTCAGCAGCAGCCTTCGCGACAGCCATCGAAACGGCCAGCATCGCGTTCGCGCCGAGACGCGACTTGTTGTCGGTGCCGTCGAGTTCCAACAGGGTCTTGTCGAGGAAAGCCTGCTCGGAAGCGTCGAGGCCCATGATCGCTTCGGAGATTTCGGTGTTGATGTGCTCGACGGCCTTCAGCACGCCCTTGCCGCCGTAACGGCCAGCTTCGCCGTCGCGCAGTTCGATCGCTTCGCGCGAACCCGTCGATGCACCCGACGGGACCGCAGCGCGGCCCATCGTGCCCGACTCGAGCAGCACGTCGCATTCGACGGTGGGGTTGCCTCGCGAATCGAGAATCTCTCGACCGATGATATCTACGATAGCACTCATGGTTTCCTCAAGAAATGACGTTGAATTCTTTACTGTGAAACTGCACCGGGCGTGTGGATCCGGAGTTAGCGCTTATGTCGATCCGAAGTTAGTGCTTTTGCACTTACCCCGGTTCCACGCAGCGCGCTCCGGTCCCATGCAGCGCACTGGTCTCCCCAGCACACTACGCGCGCCCTGATGCTTTCGACGACCATTACGTGCATTCGCCGTGTGCCGATGATGCCGACCGAGCCCATTATGCGGACCGATCGTGACACGCCGCGAATGCCTGAATCAGTTGAAATCGCTTTCGAGGAACGGCGCGCGCTTGACGGCCTGGTCGAGCGTAACAAGCGTTTCGAGCAAATCAGCCATGCGATGCAACGGTACCGCGTTCGGGCCGTCCGACTTGGCTTCCGAAGGCTTCGGATGGGTCTCCATGAAGAGACCCGCCACGCCCGTTGCCACCGCAGCACGTGCCAGCACCGGCACGAATTCGCGCTGACCGCCCGAGCTCGTGCCCTGCCCGCCCGGCAACTGCACCGAGTGGGTGGCGTCGAACACGACCGGCGCGTTGGTTTCGCGCATGATCGCAAGCGACCGCATGTCCGACACGAGGTTGTTATAGCCGAACGACACGCCGCGCTCGCACGCCATGAAGCGGTCTTCCGAGAGACCGGCTTCACGCGCCGCATCACGCGCCTTGTCAATCACGTTCTTCATGTCGTGCGGTGCGAGAAACTGGCCTTTCTTGATGTTGACCGGTTTGCCCGAACGCGCGCAAGCATGAATGAAATCGGTTTGACGGCACAGGAAAGCAGGCGTTTGCAGGACGTCGACCACCGACGCTACCTGCTCGATCTCGTGCTCGGCGTGCACGTCGGTTAGCACCGGCAGACCGAGCTGACGCTTCACTTCCGACAGGATGCGCAAACCTTCGTCCATGCCCAGACCGCGGAACGACTTGCCGCTGCTGCGGTTGGCCTTGTCGTACGACGATTTGTAGATGAACGGAATATTCAGCTTCGCGCAGATTTCCTTCAGCCGGCCTGCTGTGTCGATCGTCATCTGTTCCGATTCGACGACACAGGTGCCCGCGATCAGGAAAAACGGCTTGTCGAGCCCGATTTCGAAATCGCCCAGTTTCATGCTTTCTCCTCGACGCCCGACATCTGAAGATGATGGGCGAGCGCCGCTTCGACGAACGACGTGAACAGCGGATGGCCGTCACGCGGCGTGGACGTGAATTCCGGGTGGAACTGCACGCCGACGAACCACGGGTGCATGCTGCGCGGCAATTCCATCATTTCCGGCAGATCTTCACTCGGGGTACGGGCGCTGATGATAAGCCCACCGGCTTCGAGCTGGGGCACGAAGCGGTTATTGACTTCATAACGGTGGCGATGGCGTTCGTTCACATCCTTGCCATAGATCTCTTCGGCCATCGTGCCGGGTTTGATCGGGCAACGTTGCGAACCGAGGCGCATCGTACCGCCCAGATCCGATTCTTCGGTGCGCTTCTCGACCTTCCCTTCGCGGTCGTACCACTCGGTGATCAGCGCGACCACGCGGTTTTCGGTTTCCTGATCGAACTCGGTGCTGTTCGCATCTTTCAGGCCGACCACGTCGCGGGCGAATTCGATTACGGCGAGTTGCATGCCGAGGCAGATGCCGAGATACGGCACCTTCGCTTCGCGTGCATAGCGGATCGCGGCGATCTTGCCTTCAGTACCGCGACGGCCGAAGCCACCCGGCACGAGCACGGCATCCAGATGCTTGAGGCTCTCGACGCCTTGCGTCTCGATCTCTTCCGAATCGATGTACTCAATGTTGACCTTGGTCGACGTGTGCATCGACGCATGGCGCAGCGCTTCGATCAGCGACTTGTACGACTCGGTCAGATCGACATACTTGCCGACCATGCCGATCGTGACTTCATGCTTCGGATGCTCGAGTTTTTCGACCAGATTCGACCACATGGACAGATCGGCAGGCTTCGGCGTGAGCTTGAGCTCTTCGCAGATGATCGCGTCCAGACCCTGGTCGTGCAGCATCTGCGGAATCTTGTAGATGCTGTCGGCGTCCCACACGGAAATCACCGCGTCTTCGGGCACGTTCGAGAACATCGAAATCTTTGCGCGCTCGTCGTCCGGAATACGGCGGTCGGCGCGGCACAGCAGCACGTGCGGCGAGATACCGATTTCACGCAGCTTCTGCACGCTGTGTTGGGTAGGCTTGGTTTTCAGCTCGCCTGCGGTGGCGACCCAAGGTACCAACGTAAGGTGCACGAAGCACGCGCTGTTGCGGCCCATGCGCAGGCTCATCTGACGTGCGGCTTCAAGGAACGGCAGCGATTCGATATCGCCCACCGTACCGCCCACTTCGACGATTGCGACGTCCGGCTCACCGCACGTCGCGGAAGCCGCGCCGCGTTCGATGAACGCCTGGATTTCGTTGGTGATGTGCGGGATGACCTGCACCGTCTTGCCGAGATAATCGCCGCGGCGTTCCTTGCGGATCACCGATTCGTAAATCTGGCCCGTGGTGAAGTTGTTGGCCTTGCGCATCTTCGTGCTGATGAAGCGCTCATAGTGGCCGAGGTCGAGGTCAGTCTCCGCTCCATCTTCCGTCACGAACACTTCGCCGTGTTGAAACGGACTCATCGTGCCGGGGTCGACGTTGATGTAGGGATCGAGCTTGAGGAGGGTGACTTTAAGACCGCGCGATTCGAGGATCGCGGCGAGGGAAGCGGCGGCAATACCCTTGCCGAGGGAAGATACTACGCCGCCGGTGACGAAAACATATTTGGTCATCGCTGGATGCTCGCGGGAAAAACGGATTATACCGTAAAGCAGGGTCTCAACCCAGCAAAATCCTGGCGACATCTGTACGAAAGTGTGCCACGGCGATGGCAATCGCCGCGCGCCGATCATGCACCGTTTTTCGCGGCGGTAGCCAACCGCATTAGCGGACCGCGCCACCACCACGGCCGCCGCGGCGCCTCTTATCAGCAGGCTGCCGCGCCGGTGAACGCGTGCGCCGCGTCGCGCGCCGCGCCACGCATGGCCTTAAGCCGGCCGCTCCAGTTCGCGCAACATCCGCTGCACCGCGCGCGCCGTTTCGAGCGGTTTTTCCATCGGATACAGATGGCTGCCTTCGATCCATTCCACATGACCGCCTGTCGCGCGGCGGGTAGCGTCCAGCCCCGCCTGACGCACCTCCTTCGAACGCGTGCCGGCGATGAACCCCACCGGCACCGGGGCGCCGCGCGCGAGGCGCGGCCCAAGCGTATGCGGCAAAGTCTTATAGATCTGATACTCGGTGCGCCGGTCGAAAGCGAGCGAGCGGCCGCCGTCAGGCGAACTCTGCGGGATGCCGAAGTCGATGTAGTCGGACAGCATGCGTTCGTCCCAACGCGCGAACGCCGGTTTCGAATGAAAATGCCGCCACGCCTCGTCGCGGCTCGCCCACTGCGTGCGGCGCGAGCGGGTGGCGGCCGCGGGCGACAGCCGCTCGTCGAGTCCGGTCCATTGCGACACCCGCAGCATGCTGCTGCGCCAACCGGCGATCACAGGCGAATCGAGCATCACCACGCCCCTCACCCACTGCGGCTTTTTCAGCGCAGCCATCAACGACAGATAGCCGCCAAGCGAATGGCCGACCAGCCACACCGGCTGCTCGTACGACCGGCCCACATCGTCGAGCAACTGCTCGACCAGATGCGGCCAGTCCTGCGTGACCGGATAACGCGCGTCGTGACCGATGCGCTCGATGGAGCGCAGTTCATAGTCGTCTGAGAGTTCGGCGAAGATCGTCCGGTAGGTCGACGCCGGGAACCCGTTCGCATGCGAGAAGTGGATGATGTTTTTCAACTGCGGCTATCTCCGTTCTGTTTTTGCGCGTGGGCCTCAGGCCTGATTTTTCGTGCAGGCGCCGAGCCCTGCGGCGCATTTGTTCTATCCGTGTGCGGCCGGCAATTCATCAGCGATCCATCCAGTAGCGGCGCTGTGTGTCGCGATAGCGCTCGAGCGTCAGTGCGGCGCCGTTCAGGTCCGGGCCGCTTCCCGACCTGTTTCCCGGAGCGACTCCCGCATTGCCTTCCACACTGCCCTCGGGCCCGATGCCCGGGTCGAGGCCCGGGTTGAGACCCGGGATAAGACCCGGGCTGAAATCCGGGTTGACGTCGACCCGCACCGCACCGTCCGCATCACTGCGCGCAAGCTCGATGTGCCGCGCCTTGTACCGCTCGAACACACCCGCGTTCGGATGACGAAATCGGTTGCGATAGCCTACCTGAAATAGCGCGACGAGCGGGTCGATAGAGTCGAGGAACGGCTCGGTCGACGAGGTCTTGCTCCCATGATGCGGCACGACCAGCACCTGGGCGCGCAACGCTTCCCGATCGCGCGCGAGCAGGATGCGTTCGACCGGCGCTTCGATGTCCGCCGCCAACAAGGCTGCCACGCGTAGGGGCGCCGGTTGAACACTTCCGGTCGACGTACTCTCTGCAACCGCCCCGTTCTCCGCAAGCGACATGCTCCCCGCGGCCGGCGTGCTCGCCGTGGCAGGCGGCCTCACCGCCGCAGGCAACGTGCTCACCCGCAACACGCAGCAATGCGCATTAGGCTTGCCTTGCAGCGGACCGGCATCCGGCCAGAGCATCGCAAACTCGACGCCGTCCCACTGCCAGCGCTGCCCCGCCGCACAGGGCAGCGTATCCGCGCCGCGTTGCTTTGCGTTCGACCACAGCGGATTCGCGGGCGCCAATGCCGCCACCATTTGACGCACCTCGATCGCGTCCAGCACAGCCGGCGCACCGCCCGAGTGGTCAGAATCGGCGTGGCTGATGATCAGCGTATCGAGCGCGGTGACGCCGTGCGCCTGCAAAAACGGCACGACAACCCGTTCGCCGGCATGCGTCGACTCCGGCCCCGGCCCGGTATCGAACAGCAGCGCGTGATGCGCCGTTTCGACCAGTACCGAGGTGCCTTGACCAATATCCAGCGCCGTCAGACGGAAGCTGCCATGCGGCGGACCGGGCGCCGCCGGCATCAGCAGCGGCAGCCACGTGAGCGGTGCGGCCCAGCGCAGCGGCCAGCCCCGTGGCGCCAGACACCAGAGAACGCCGACCGCCGCCGCGGCGAGCGTCCATGCGTCCGGTTGCGGCAGCCGCCAGAGCGCCCATACCGGACCGGACAGCATCTGCAAGCCCGCGGCCAGCAGGTCGAGCAAGGTGTGCGCGGCGTGAAAGGCGTAGGCATCGAATGGCGCTGGCAACGCGACGCCCGCCAATACCGCCGGCGTCACCAGCAGACTCACCCACGGAATCGCAAAGGCATTCGCGAGCGGGCCAACCAAAGGAATCTGCGCGAACCAGTAGACGGTGAGCGGCGCAAGCGCGACGGTCACCGCGAACTGCACATGCGCGGCGCTGCGCAGGCGTTCAACGAAAGCGCGAGCGCGACGGCACAGGCCAGACCACAGGCGCGAGAGCCTTGTCGGCGTCACGCCGCCCTCACTCTCTTCGTCGCGGCGCTGCTCATGATCCTGTACACGGGGCCGTCCCGACATCGCGAACAGAATCGCCGCCACCGCGCAAAACGACAGCCAGAATCCCGCCGCCACGACCGCCCACGGATCGATCAGGAGCACCAATCCCAACGCCCACGCCAGCACCACCGATCGCGCGACATTACGCCCGCTGATAAACGCGAGCGCCAGCACGCCCGCCATCCATAGCGCGCGCTGCGCCGGCACGTTGAAACCGGCCAACGCCGCATGCAGCCCCGCGAACAACGCGCCGGCCGTCACTGCGACGACCTGTGCGGGCAACAGCAACGGCCAGTTGCGGCCGATGAACCCCGAACGCCGCCACACCGCACCGGCGAGCCACGCCGCCAGTCCCGCGACGAAGCCAATATGCAAGCCCGAAATTGCCACCAGATGACTTGTGCCCGTGCCACGCATCAGCAACCAGTCGGCCGCGCTGACTTCGTCCTGCGCGCCGATGGCGAGCGCCACCACGATCCCGCGGTGCGGCGCATCGGCGAGCACCGAGTCGATGCGCGCGCGCAGCGCGGCACGCCAGCGATCGACCGTCACGCTTACGCCACGCGCGTTGCCGGGCAGACGCAATGCGTGAGCCGGTGCACTCACATAGCCGGTGGCGCGCACATTGCGCGCCAGCAAACTGGCTTCGGCATCGCGCACACCGAAGTTCGCATTGCCATGCGGGCGTTTGAGCCGCACGCTCAGACGCCAGCGTGCGCCCGGTACGAGCAACGGCGCAGGCGCATCTTCGGCAATCCACGAGAGCTGGATCACGCGTGGAAAAGCGGCGACCGGCGCATCCGCCGACTCGACTTCAAAAAGGAAGCGCGCGCCCTTGTCGTCGCGTGACGGCAGACCCTTGATACTGCCGACGACATCGACATCGCGGCCTTCCAAGGCGCTCGGCAAGCTCACCGCGAGGCGGGTTTCCGCGCGCCACGCGGCGTAGCCAAAGCCCGTACATAAGGCCGCAATCCACACCGCGCCCCAGCCGACGCGCGAGCTCAAGCGTGCACTGAACAAGGCGCGGCACATGCGCGAATTTGCAACTGCCGACTGCGCGTTCGCGACTACTGAAGTACCGCAGCACAACTCGCCCGAAGAACCGCGGCGCAACCCCCACACCGCCATCAGAATCGCACCGCACCCGAGCAGCACCAGCGCGCACCATCCACGCCAATCCGGCAACGCCGCCTGCCGCTGCAGCCAGATCACGCCCAACGCAAACCCGCACCACCATGCCCGCATCCGCCCTCCGCCCCGTCCGCCCAGCCATCGCCGGACGGCGCAACGCTCAGCGAGCAGGCGTCAGCAAGCCCGCCGGGCGCGTGTTCCGCCCGGCGCGAACCACTCAAACCATCGCGTTCAATTATGCAGAGGAAAGTGCGAGCCGCGGCAACGCGGCGAGCGCGTTAGCCGTTGTGCCTAGGGCGGCTTCGTCGGCGGTCATGCCGCGCAGTTGCGCGAGACCCGCACCGATGGCCGGGATCTGCTCCGGCGAATTGCGCTGCTTGTATATCCAGGAAGGGGCGATGTCCGGCGCGTCGGTCTCGACGACCAGCGCGTCGAACGGCAATTGCTCGGCAAGGCGGCGGATTTGCCGCGCGCGCTCGAAGGTCAGATTACCGCCGAAACCGAGATGCATGCCCTGGTCGATATACGCCTGAGCCTGCTGGAAACTGCCGTTGAATGCATGGGCGATGCCGCGATGAATCTGATGCCGCCGTAGCCCTTTGATCACTTGATCCTGCGATTTGCGCACGTGGCAAATCACCGGCAGGTCGAATTCGCGCGCCAGTTGAAGTTGACCGTTGTAGAAGAACTGCTGGCGCGCATCGTCGAGACCTTCGACGAAATAGTCGAGGCCGATCTCGCCGATACCGACGAACAGCGGATCGTCGAGACTCGCCTCGATTTCCATGCGCAGCAGTTCGAGATCGCGCTCCTGCGCACCTGGCGTGAAGAGCGGATGGATGCCGAGCGCATACGCGCCGCCGTCGATGCGGTGCGCGAGTTCGCGCACCGTCGTGAAGTTCTCGCGGCCGATCGCGGGAATCACGATACGTCCTACGCCGGCTTGACGCGCCGCGTCGGCGACTTCATCGCGGTCGGCGTTGAATTCGGAAGCGTCGAGATGGCAGTGCGTATCGATCCACATGGCGCGCCTCGTTAGCGGTAGAGCATCGCTTACGTTCCGCGCGGTGATTAAACCGGCACCGGCGGCTCTTCGTGCAATATGCCGTCGCGCAGCCGCATGATCCGGTCGCACCGTCCGGCCAGCTCCGGGTCGTGCGTGACGATCACGAAGCTGGTGTCGAGCGTTTGCGACAGTTCGAGCATCAGGTTGAACACCGTGTCGGCGGTGCCGCCGTCCAGATTGCCG
The DNA here is from genome assembly GCF_012927345.1 of Paraburkholderia polaris. Lineage (GTDB taxonomy): Bacteria > Pseudomonadota > Gammaproteobacteria > Burkholderiales > Burkholderiaceae > Paraburkholderia > Paraburkholderia polaris. Next base: position 112,912 of record NZ_JABBGJ010000003.1, on the reverse strand, counting down.
GTGGGTTCGTCGGCGAGCACGCAAGCGGGCTTCGTCACCAACGCCCGCGCGATTGCCACACGCTGACGCTCACCGCCCGACAGTTCACCCGGACGATGCTTCGCCCGATGCCCCATGCCGACGCGCTCCAGCACCGCGAGCGCATCGCGCCGCGCGGCTTCGGTTGTCATGCGGCGAATCCGCAGCGGCATCGCGACATTGTCGAGCGCGGTGAATTCCGGCAGCAGATGGTGGAACTGGTACACGAAACCGAGTGCGCGATTGCGCAGGTCGTTACGTTCGCGCTCGGAGAGCTTCGTGAAAGGCTTGCCCAGCACCGAGACATGGCCAGCGCTCGGATCGTCGAGGCCGCCGAGCACATGCAGCAGCGTGCTCTTGCCGGACCCCGACGCGCCGACGATCGCCAGCTTTTCGCCGCGCCGCACGTTCAGTTGCGCGTTGTTGAGCACCTGCACATTGAGGCCGCCCTGCACGAACGACTTCGAAATGCCGGTTGCTTCCAGCACATAGGGATGCAGCGCGGTGTTTTCAGAGGCCATGGAGAGGCTAGCGGAACGGTCATTCATAGCGCAGTGCCTCCGCAGGACGGACTTTCGCACCACGCCAGCTCGGATAAAGGGTCGCCAGCGCCGACATCAGGAACGCGATGATGCCGATCCGCGCCACGTCGGCAGGAATCAGTTCGGACGGCAGTTCACTGATGAAATACACGGACGGCGGCAGGAACTGCACGCCGAGCAGATGCTCGATCATCGGCACGAGCCACGGAATGCTCCACGCAATCAGGCAGCCGAGCGCGACGCCGGTCGCCGTGCCGATAAAGCCGATCGTCACGCCCTGCACCACGAAAATCTTCATGATCGAGCCGGGCTGCGCGCCGAGCGTGCGCAGAATCGCGATGTCAGCCTGCTTATTGGTCACCGTCATCACCAGCGACGACACCAGATTGAACGCCGCCACCGCGATGATCAGCGTGAGGATGATGAACATCATGCGTTTTTCGATCTGCACCGCCGAGAACCAGGTCTTGTTCTGCTGGGTCCAGTCGCGGATGTACAAATCGCCGGACAAGCTGCGCGCCAGCTGATGCGCGACCTCCGGCGCCCGCTGCATGTCGGTCAGACGCAGCCGCACGCCGGTCGGCGCGGGTAGCCGGAACAGCGCCTGCGCGTCCTTGATGTTGATCAGCGCGAGCGTGCTGTCGTATTCGTAATGGCCCGACTCGAAGATCCCCACCACCGTGAACTGTTTCAGCCGTGGCAGCATGCCGGCGGGCGTGATGGTGCCTTCGGGCGCGACCAGCGTGATCTTGTCATTGACCGTCACGCCGAGATTGGTGGCGAGGTCCGCGCCCAGTACGATGCCGAAGTCGCCCGGCACGAGATCGGTCAGCTTGCCGCCCTTCATTTCCTTACTGATATCGGACACTTCAGGCTCGAGCGACGGTTCGACGCCGCGCAGCGCCACGCCACTCACGGCATCCTGGCGCGTGAGCAGCGCCTGCGCTTCGACATACGGCGCCGCGCCGATCACTTCCTTGTTCTGACGGGCTTCCTGCGCGGTCAGTTGCCAGTTGGGCATCGAACCGGTCGGCGAAAAGATTTCGACGTGCGCCAGCACCGACAGCATCCGGTCGCGCACCTCTTTCTGAAAACCGTTCATCACGGACAACACGACGATCAGCGCCGCGACGCCGAGCGCGATGCCCGACATCGACACGAGCGCGATGAAGGAAATGAAGCCGTTACCGGTCGTGCGTTTGCCGGCGCGGGTGTAGCGCCAGCCAATCTGCCATTCGTAGGGAAATTTCAAGCGAATCCTTTTCTGCGTTCTTCGTCTGCGCCCGGCTTTGGCTTTGGTCCTGGCCTCAGCTTTGGCCTTTTACTACGCACAACGGCTGCAACTTGCTGCAGCCGGCGCGCCTGTCAGGCGGCCCGAGCGTCGTGATCATTGGTGTCGTGGCGTCCCGGATGGTTCCGGTATGACGTTCCGCTGCCCCCGGGTGCCTTACGGCGTTGTTAGCAAACCCCGCGCCACCGAAGCAACCGCCGCTGCCGCTGCCGCCGTCAATCCAGCGCGAAGTTTGCCATACAATGCCGCGCCCCCGCGCAAACGCCTTGTACGCGGGGTGACACGCAGCGCGGCCGGCCGCTGCAAGCCCTGCCCGGCAGACCCGCGGTACAAGTCGGGCCGCCTGCTAGCTGCCCGGCAGACCCCGCGGCACAAGTCGGGCCGCCTGCTAGTTGTCCAGCGGACCCGCGCGCAGGTCGGGCTGCCTGCTATCACCTTGAACGGCCAAGCCGTTAACGCAGGTTGTAATGGCGGCGCAGATCGTTAATGATCCCGGCCGCCTCGCTGCTCGCAACTTCACGCATATCGGCGTCTTTACGGTCGCGATGCAGGTGGGTGATATCCCAGTTGCAGCCCTCCTCGTCGTCGACTGTTTCGTGGAATCCGGTCGGAATCCAGCCGGCCGTGGCCGGGTTGGCGTTGAGCGCTTTCACGACCAATCCAAGCAGTTCCTGTTCGGTTTTCAGTTCACGCGACATGTCGGTCTCCCTCCTCATGGGCGCGGTGCCGCCGCGCTCGGCTGGTGCCATCGGAATAGCCCGGTGCGGTGCCCGAGAATCCGCCGATATGGTCTGAATACTCGCACTCTTTGCCCTACAATGCGCAGCATCATGCACGCCAACCGTCTTCATCTTCTCCTGCCCTTTGCGCTGCCCGCCGCAGCGGACGCCTCCACCGCCCTGCACGATATCCAGAGTCCGGCCCTCGACCGGCTGATCGCCCGCGCGACGCTGGTCGAACGGGTGGTCGGCGAGGATTTTCAGCGCACGCTGCCGCACGAGCGCTGGGTGGCGCGCCAGTTCGGCGCGCTGCCGAGCGGCGCGGCGGCCGCCGACGAAGCGCCGCTTGCCCCGTACATGCTGCGCGCTGACGGCGGCGACCCCGGCAGCGCCACGTGGGCCTGCGTGCAACCGGTGCACGTGCGCATCGCGCACGACCATCTGGTGCTGATCGATCCGGCCTCGCTCGAACTGTCCGATGACGAAGCCAGCGTGCTGCTGGCAGTCGCCCGGCCGTTGATCGAGGAACTTGGCGTGCGTATCGAAGCGCCGAAGCCCACACGCTGGTATTTGTCGGGCGACGGCTTCGGCACGCTGGCCGGGGCGTCGCCGTTGCGCGCGAGCGGCCGCAACATCGAAATCTGGCTGCCGCACGAGGCGCATTCCGGCGAACGTTCGCGCACCTGGATGAAGCTGCAGAACGAAGTGCAGATGGCGTGGTTCGAGCATCCGGTCAATGAAGCGCGCGAGGCGCGTGGCATGCCCGCCGTCAATTCGATCTGGTTTCACGCACAGGGCACGGCGCAACCGGTCAAGAGCCCGTTCGCTCGCGTATTCTCCGACGCGGCGGCCACGCGCGGCCTCGCCATCACTGCGGGCGTCGCGGCCGCTGCGCCGCCGGCGTCGTTTGCGGCGTTCCGGGCCGCTATCGCGGCGGGCGGCGCCTCGGGCAACACGTCGAGTGGCGCGTCTGCCACCGCCGCCGTCGCAAATGCAAATGGCGCCACGCTGGTCGAACTCGATCCCTTCTCCGCACCCTACATCGAGCAGGACTGGGCGCGCTGGAACGACGCCTTCGCCGCGCTGCAAACCGACTGGTTCGAACCGGCGCTGGAAGCGCTGCAGTCGGGTCAACTCGACGAACTCGGCCTGACGCTGTGCGGCGACACCGGCTCGGTGACGCTCACGGTGACGCGCGGCGACCTGCGCAAATTCTGGCGGCGGCGCGTGCTCGCCTCGCTCTTCATCGAATGACTTATCGAATGATCCACGGCCTTTCCGAATGACTCGAATCGTTACGCGCGCCGGCTCCCCGGTCGACGCCGAAATCCTCACCCGCCACGGCCTGCATCCGGTGCTGGCGCGCCTGTATGCCGCACGCGGTGTGTGCATGCCCGATGAAATCGAAACCGGTCTCGCGCGGCTCGTGCCGCCTGTTGCGCTCAAGGGCTGCGAAGAGGCCGCGGCGCTGCTCGCCGATGCGATCCAGAACAAGCGCCGCATGCTGGTGGTCGCCGACTACGACTGCGACGGCGCCACCGCCTGCGCGGTCGCCGTGCGCGGCCTGCGCATGTTCGGCGGCCAGATCGAGTATCTGGTCCCGAACCGCTTTGAGTACGGTTATGGCCTGACGCCCGAGATCGTCGCGCTGGCCGCCCGCAGTGCGTCGGGCAAGCCGGAACTGCTGATTACAGTCGATAACGGCATCGCCAGCGTCGACGGCGTGGAAGCGGCCAATGCGCTCGGCATTGACGTGCTGGTCACCGACCATCACCTCCCCGGCGACGAACTGCCGGCTGCACGCGCCATCGTCAATCCGAACCAGCCGGGCTGCACGTTCCCGAGCAAGTGCATCGCCGGTGTCGGCGTGATGTTTTATGTGCTGCTGGCATTGCGCGCGGAATTGCGCCGCCGCGGCGCCTTCAACGACGATTTCCCCGAGCCGCGTCTGGACGGCCTGCTCGATCTGGTCGCGCTCGGCACGGTGGCCGACGTGGTCAAGCTCGACGGCAATAACCGCGTGCTGGTCGCGCAAGGCCTGCAGCGGATTCGCAAAGGCAAGATGCAGCCGGGCATCGCCGCCCTCTTTCGCGCCGCCGCGCGCGACGCCCGCAGCGCGTCGGGTTTCGACCTCGGTTTCGCGCTCGGCCCGCGCCTGAACGCGGCCGGCCGCCTGTCGGACATGTCGCTCGGCATCGAGTGCCTGACCACCGACGACATCGGCCGCGCATGGGATCTCGCGCAGCAGCTCGACACGATGAACCGCGAGCGCCGCGAAATCGAAGCCGGCATGCAGCAGCAGGCGCTCGAAGACCTCTCGGCAATCAATCCCGACGGCACGACCACCATCACGCTGTTCAATCCGAGCTGGCACCAGGGCGTGATCGGTATCGTCGCCGGACGGTTGAAAGAGAAATTCCACCGGCCGTCGTTCACGTTCGCGCTCGCCGATGACAGCGGCCAGCTCGTCAAAGGCTCGGGCCGCTCGATCTCGGGGTTCCATCTGCGTGATGCGCTCGATCTGATTTCGAAGCGCGAACCGGGTCTGATCGTCAAATTCGGCGGCCACGCGATGGCCGCGGGCCTGACGATCGCCGCCGCCGACGTGCAGCGCTTTACTGCAGCGTTCGAGGCGGTAGGCCGCGAATGGCTGTCCGAAGAGGCGCTTTCGCGCACGGTCGAAACCGACGGCGAACTCGAAGACGCCTATTTCACGCCGCAATTCGTCGAAATGCTCGACGCCGCCGTATGGGGCCAGGGCTTCCCGGCGCCGGTGTTTTCCGGCGAATTCGACATCGCCTCGCAGGCGCTGGTCAAAGACAAACATCTGAAATTGCAACTGGTGCGCGGCCGCCAGCGTTTCAACGCGATCTGGTTCAATCACACCGACACGCTGCCCTCGCGCACCACCGTCGCATACCGGTTGGCCAGCGACACGTGGAATGGCGTGTCGCGCGTGCAATTGATCGTCGAGCACGCGGCGAGCTGAAACGCGCACGGCCCTTCGCTACCCTGCGTCCGCGCCGGGAGGTCTGCGCCTGGCGCGTGCGCCGGCTACCCATGGCTGGGTGTACCGTATGCCCGGCGCCGCTCGAAAGCGCCAAAAATCATCGCAAAATCAACCCCAAACCCGCGCCGGGTCGCTCGAGAGCCTCCGGCGCGGGGCGCCGATCGGCTATAATTTCTCCTTTTTACGAAGCTATAAAAGATCGACATGGAAGCGGAACGTCTCAACGCGATCGAAGCCTCTCTGGCGGACCTGCGCACTCGCGCAGACTCGCTACGGGGGTATCTTTGACTACGACGACAAAGCACTGCGTCTAATCGAAGTCAACCGGGAACTCGAAGACCCGGACGTCTGGAACGACTCGAAGCACGCCCAGGCCCTCGGCCGGGAAAAGAAACTGCTCGACGACGTCGTCGGCAAGCTCACGTCGCTCGATAACGACCTGCGCGACGCGCAGGACCTGTTCGACATGGCCCGCGAAGAAGCCGACGAGGAAACCCTCCTCGCCTGCGAATCCGACGCGCAAGGCATCGAGCAACGCGTCGCCGACATGGAATTCCGCCGGATGTTCGCGAATCCGGCCGACCCGAACAACGCATTCCTCGACATTCAAGCCGGCGCCGGCGGCACCGAAGCGTGCGACTGGGCGTCCATGCTGCTGCGCCAATACCTGCGCTACTGCGAGCGCAAGGGCTTCAAGACCGAAATACTGGAACAGACCGAAGGCGACGTCGCGGGCATCAAGAACGCCACGATCAAGATCGAAGGCGACTACGCGTACGGCTTTTTGCGCACCGAAACCGGCGTGCACCGCCTCGTGCGCAAATCGCCGTTCGACTCATCGGGCGGCCGCCATACGTCGTTCTCGTCGGTGTTCGTGTACCCGGAAATCGACGATTCGATCGAAGTCGACGTCAATCCGGCCGATCTGCGCATCGACACGTACCGCGCGTCCGGCGCGGGCGGTCAGCACATCAACAAGACCGATTCGGCCGTGCGGATTACGCACATGCCGTCGGGCATCGTCGTGCAGTGCCAGAACGACCGTTCGCAGCACCGCAACCGGGCTGAAGCGATGGCCATGCTGAAATCGCGCCTGTACGAAGCGGAAATCCGCAAGCGGCAGGAAGAGCAGGACAAGCTCGAGGCCGGCAAGACCGATGTGGGCTGGGGTCATCAGATCCGCTCGTACGTGCTGGACAACAGCCGTATCAAGGATCTGCGCACCAACGTCGAAATCAGCAATACCAAGAGCGTGCTCGACGGCGACCTCGATCCGTTCATCAGCGCCAGCCTGAAACAGGGCGTCTAAGCGCAACCGGCGCGGCATGCATCGCATCGCTGCGCCGCATCTTTTTACCGCCTGAGGTTTTTTCACTGACTGGCCACCCGCATGTGGGGCACCCCGATGCGGGCCACCGAATACCAAATCATCATGACCGAACCGACCCAGCCGAATGCGGCCCAGCCAAATGCGGCCCAGCCAAATGTCGTGCCCGAGGTAGACGACAACAAGATCATGGCCGAGCGCCGTGAAAAGCTGCGCGAACTGCGTGAGCAAGGCGTCGCCTACCCGAACGATTTCCGTCCCACGCACCATGCTGCGGATCTGCAAACGCAGTATGTCGAAACCGACAAGGAAACACTCGAAGCCAATCCGCTCGAAGTCGCGATTGCCGGGCGCATGATGCTCAAGCGCGTGATGGGCAAGGCGAGCTTTGCGACCGTGCGCGACGGTTCGGGTCAGATCCAGTTCTTCATCACGCCGGCAGACGTCGGCCAGGAAACGTACGACGCCTTCAAGAAGTGGGACATGGGCGACATCGTCGCGGCGCGCGGCGTGCTGTTCCGCACCAATAAGGGCGAACTGTCGGTGCGCTGTACCGAACTGCGACTGCTGTCGAAGTCGTTGCGCCCGCTGCCGGACAAGTTCCACGGTCTGTCGGACCAGGAAATGAAGTACCGCCAGCGCTACGTCGACCTGATCGTCACGCCGGAAACGCGCAAGACCTTCGTCGCGCGCACCAAGGCGATCTCGTCGATCCGCAAGTTCATGGCAGATGCCGATTTCATGGAAGTCGAAACGCCGATGCTGCACCCGATTCCGGGCGGCGCGGCGGCCAAGCCGTTCAAAACGCACCACAACGCGCTCGATATGCAGATGTTCCTGCGCATCGCGCCGGAACTGTATCTGAAGCGCCTCGTCGTCGGCGGCTTCGAGCGTGTGTTCGAGATCAACCGGAATTTCCGCAATGAGGGCGTGTCGGTACGCCACAATCCGGAATTCACGATGATCGAGTTCTATGCGGCGTACACCGATTATCAGTGGCTGATGGACTTCACCGAGCAGTTGATCCGCCAGGCGGCGATCGACGCGCTGGGCACCGCCACGATCACTTATCAGGGCCGTGAACTCGATCTCGCGAAGCCGTTCCATCGCCTGACGATCACGCAGGCGATCCAGAAGTACGCGCCGCAATACACGAGCGAACAACTGGCCGACAGCGCATTCCTGCGCACGGAACTGAAGAAGTTCGGCGTGGACGCGTCGCAGCCGCAGTTCCTGAACGCGGGCGTGGGCGCGCTGCAACTGGCGCTGTTCGAAGAGACCGCCGAGTCGCAGTTGTGGGAGCCGACCTACATCATCGACTACCCGATCGAAGTGTCGCCTTTGGCGCGCGCGTCGGACAAGGTCGCCGGCATCACCGAGCGTTTCGAGCTGTTCATCACGGGCCGTGAAATCGCCAACGGTTTCTCGGAACTGAACGATCCGGAAGACCAGGCCGCCCGCTTCAAGAAGCAGGTCGACCAGAAAGACGCCGGCGACGAAGAAGCGATGTTCTACGACGCCGACTACATCCGTGCGCTGGAATACGGCATGCCGCCGGCCGGCGGTTGCGGCATCGGTATCGACCGTCTGGTGATGATGCTGACCGACAGCCCGAGCATTCGCGACGTGATTCTGTTCCCGCATCTGCGCCGCGAAGACTGATTGTTGCGTCGCTCGCGTCAATGGCTCGCAAAAAGAACAACGCCCGGCACGATGCCGGGCGTTTTTTCTTGCGGCACCCGAAAAACACCGGCTGCTGTAACCTGACGGTTTGTAACCATCGGTAAAAGGTGCGCATCGGCAGACAGGCTGCGGTTTTCTCAACCTGCTCCGGACCCGCAAGAAATCAAGGCACCCCGCCGCGCTTCGCGCCGTTTGACGCGAACGAGCCGCGATGATTGCCCGGAAATGGTTACAAATTGAAACCCTCCCGGGATCGATTTGCCCGACACTCAGTCTTAATAACAGTCGACTCTGCTCCAGACGGAGGCCAAAATGGATAATCCAGATACCAAACCCACGCAACAACGTCGTCTTCACCCGCTCGTCGCTACTGCCGCGGGTGCAGTGATCATCGCCAGTCTCGCCGCGACAGCGGCCGTCACGGGGCTGTTCCCGAAGGCGTCGAGCAGCGGCGCGCAAACCGATCAGACCCAGGCTGCGCAAGTGGCCACCCAACCGGGCGTGGTCGATTCGGCAGCGCCGGCAAATCCGGCCGCTCAACAGGCTGCCCAGGCTGCTGCGCAAACCGAAGCGCAACAGGCAGCGCAGCAACAGCCACCTCAACGCGCCCCGGCGCCGACGCAGCAACAACAGTATGCCCAGCAGCAACAGGCCCAACCGGCACCGCAGTACGCTCAGCAACAGCCGTCGCAACCGGCTTACTGCTCGACCTGCGGTACGGTCGAAGGCATCTCGGCGGTACGTCAGGAAGGCCATGGCACGGGTATCGGCGCGGTCGGCGGCGCAGTGGCCGGCGGCGTAGTAGGCAACCAGTTCGGCAGCGGCAACGGCCGTACCGCGATGACGGTGCTCGGCGTGCTCGGCGGCGGCCTGGCCGGTAACTCGGTTGAAAAGCACATCCGCAGCACGACGTCCTATTCCGTGCGGGTGCGGATGGAAAGCGGCAAGACGCGCTACTTCACGTATCACGAAGCGCCGCCGTTCCAGCAAGGCCAACGCGTGCGGGTCGAAAACGGCACGCTCGTAGCAAGCTGACCGCTGACAGCCTGAAGATTCTCCAGGCGTTAAAAAAGGCGATTCCAATGGAATCGCCTTTTTCTTTGCCGTAGCCGGAGCGGCATCAATCGCACCCCGCCGCCAGCGGACAAGCCGGCATTGTGCTCAGTAGTCCGCGTCTTCGATCCATGCAGCCTGAATCGCTTCAAGGATCTTTTCGTTCGACCGGTTAGGGTCGTCGTCGAAACCTTCCAGCTCGGTGACCCAGCGGTGCAAATCAGTGAAGCGCACCTGCTGCGGATCGATGGCCTGGTGCTTGTCAGTCAGGGCCATCGCGATGTCTTGCGTATCGGTCCACTTCATGGCTGCATCCTCCGGTTAGTGATTTTCCTTCGCGTGATTGATCGAGTAGCGCGGGATCTCGACGACCAGATCCTGCTCGGCCGGCACCATCGCCTGGCACGACAGACGCGAGGCCGGTTCGAGCCCCCACGCCTTGTCCAGTAGATCGTCCTCGTCTTCCTCGGACGGCGTCAAGGCGGCGAAACCCTCACGCACGATCACGTGGCAGGTTGTGCACGCGCAGGACTTCTCGCACGCGTGCTCGATTTCGATGCCGTTATCGAGCAGATTGTCGCAGATGCTCTTGCCGGGCACAGCATCGATCACCGCGCCTTCCGGGCACAGTTCGACGTGAGGCAGCACAACGATTTGAGGCATACATTTTCCGTTTGGGTCTGCGGCACGGCGGCCGCAAACAGGCTCCGTACCATTTTACTGGCGCCGCACGGACTTAAAAAGTCCGTGCGGCGCGGTTCATTGCCGGCTGACGCGCAGCATGGCGCGGCCACACCGCAAGACGTTCAGATCTCGTCGAGCTTACGGCCGGCCAGCGCGCGGCGAATGCCCTTGTTCATGCGGCGGGCGGCGAATTCGTCGGTCCCTTCGGCGAGCGTTTTGGTCGCGGCTTCGATCGCATCGGCGTCGTCGCTTTGCGCGATATTGCGCAACGCGGTGAGCAGCGTGTCGAGTTCGGCGCGTTCGCTGTCGTCGAGCAATTCGGCGTCGGCGGCGAGCGCCGCGTCGGTCGCTTCCACCAGACGGCGCGCTTCGACTTGCGCTTCACGCAGAGCACGCGCGCGCATGTCGACTTCGGCGGTCGAAAAGCTCTCTTCGAGCATCCTGGCGATGTCGTCGTCGGCGAGACCGTAGGACGGCTTGACCACCACCGACGCTTCCACGCCCGAGCCCTGTTCACGCGCGAACACGGACAACAAGCCGTCCGCGTCGACTTGATACGTGACGCGAATGCGCGCCGCGCCGGCCGCCATCGGCGGAATGCCGCGCAGTTCGAAACGCGCGAGCGAACGGCAATCGTTGACGAGCTCGCGTTCGCCTTGCACGACATGGATCGCCATCGCCGTCTGGCCGTCCTTGAAGGTAGTGAAATCCTGCGCACGGGCGACCGGAATCGTCGAATTACGCGGGATGATCTTCTCGGTCAAACCGCCCATCGTTTCGACGCCGAGCGACAGCGGAATCACGTCGAGCAACAGCCAGTCGTCGCCGTCGGCACCGCGATTGCCCGCGAGCAGATCGGCCTGGATCGCCGCGCCGAGCGCGACAACCTGATCCGGGTCCAGATTAATGAGCGGCGGCTGGCCGAAGAACGACTCGACCGCACGGCGAATCACCGGCATGCGCGTCGCGCCTCCAACCAGCACCACGCCTTTGATATCTTTGGTGGCAACCTTGGCGTCGCGCAGCGCTTTTTTCGTCGGCCCAAGCGTGCGTTGAACCAGCGCCTGAGTGATGGCCTCGAAAGTGGCCTCGTCGACCGTCAGATCGATCTGAGTGCCGTTCGAGAGCTTGGCTTGCACCTTCGCATTCGGCGCGTCTGACAAGGCCTCCTTGGTCACACGTACGCTGTCGAGCAGCAGGCGGACGTCTTCCGGTGCGAGCGTCTGCGGCGCAATGCCTGCCTGCTCCAGCACGTGCCGATACAGGGCATGGTCGAAATCGTCGCCGCCGAGCGCGGAATCACCGCCCGCCGCGAGCACTTCGAACACACCTTTGGTGAGCTTCAGAATCGACAGATCGAAGGTGCCGCCGCCGAGGTCGTAGACCGCGTAGAGGCCTTCGGAGCCGTTATCGAGGCCATAGGCAATCGCGGCCGCAGTCGGCTCGTTCAAGAGACGCAGCACGTTCAGGCCAGCCAGACGCGCGGCGTCTTTGGTCGCCTGGCGCTGCGCTTCGTCGAAATATGCGGGAACGGTAATGACTGCGCCGACCAGTTCGTCGCCGAGCGTATCTTCGGCGCGCTGGCGCAGCGTCGCGAGAATTTCGGCCGACACTTCAACCGGACTCTTCACGCCATCGACGGTACGGATCTGCACCATGCCGGGTGCGTCGACGAAATCGTAGGGCGCGTTTTCTGCGCCTTCCACTTCCGCCTTGCCACGGCCCATGAAACGCTTGACCGACACGATGGTGTTGCGCGGATCGGTCGCAGCCTCAGCCTTGGCCGTGCGGCCGATACGGCGGCCGCCCTTTTCCAGGTAACGCACCACCGACGGCAGCAGCGCATAGCCATCTTCGTCGGGCAGCACATCAGGCACGCCGCTGCGCACGGCGGCAACGAGGGAATTGGTGGTGCCGAGATCGATACCGACCGCCAGACGCCGCTGATGGGGCGCCGGCGCCATGCCGGGTTCGGAGATTTGCAGTAAGGCCATCTGGATCTTCTCGGAGCCGCTTGGCCCCGTCCTGAATTTTCGCGTTGCTGGATATATTGCTACGGCTGCTATGGCTGCATATTCATGCGCAGCGCCGGGACGCCGGAGCGCCGGACCGCTAGTTCTCGAGCCGCTCGATCTGCGTGCCGATTTCCGACGCCACCCGCTCGATGAACATCAACTGCCGCACCGCCTCGCCCGCCGGCTGATTCGCGCCGCTGTCGAGCAGTGCGCAGAGCTTGTCAAAGCGCATGCGTTCTTCGTCGCGCAGTTCCGTCAGCAAGGCGTCGAGCGCGTCGACGTTATTCGCCGCGGCCGCGTCTTCAATACCTTCGCGCCACTCCATCTGCTGCATCAGGAACGCCGGCTCCATCGCCGTGTTGTTCTGCGCGCCGACGTCGATGCCGCGCAGGTGCAGCAGATACGTCGCGCGCTTCAGCGGATCGCGCAGCGTCTGATAGGCCTCGTTGGTGCGCGTTGCCCATTGCATCGCGATGCGCTTCTGCGCGTCGCCGGCCGCCGCGAAGCGGTCCGGATGCACTTGCGCCTGCACCGTGCGGTAGGCGTGATCGAGTGCCGCTGCGTCGAGCGCGAATTGCGCCGGCAGGTCGAACAGGTCGAAGTGGCTGTCGTTCAGCGAGGCCATCGGATAAAAGGAGTCCGTTCAGGAAAGCGCACCGGAGTGCAGGCTAAAAACGCGGATCGAAAGCGCCGCGGAGGTTCAGCGGCAAAGTCAGCCGCACGACGGTGTCCCAAATGCGCGAATAAAACTAAAAAGGCGGCCCGCGCCGCCTTTGATCCGCTGCACGCGGAATGAGCCGATTTACACGCGGAACGATTCGCCGCAACCGCACTCGTCCTTCACGTTCGGGTTGTTGAACTTGAAGCCTTCGTTCAACCCTTCGCGTGCGAAGTCGAGTTCGGTGCCGTCGATATAGGCGAGGCTTTTCGGGTCGACAATGATCTTCACGCCGTTGCAGTCGAACACTTCATCTTCGGGCGCGAGCTCATCCACGTACTCGAGCTTGTAGGCCAAACCCGAGCAACCCGTGGTGCGCACACCTACGCGCAGCCCGACACCCTTGCCGCGGCGAGTCAGATACTTCTGGACGTGCTGTGCTGCCTTTTCGGTCAACGTAATTGCCATAGCGTTTCTCATTGCGCCACGCGGGTTCGGCATTCATATGCCTACTGACGCGCTGCGACCCTGCCTGCATCAAATATCGCTCATGCCGGACCGTGCTTTTCTGCTTGCACTGCCCGCTTCGACTCACCTGAATGAGCACTCAAACAAGCACTCAACCACACGCTCGATTGCCGCTTACGCGTGTTGCTTGTCGCCTTCGACGACCGCTTCACCGTGACGTTGCTTGTAATCGGCGACTGCTGCCTTGATCGCGTCTTCCGCGAGGATCGAGCAGTGGATCTTCACCGGCGGCAGTGCCAGTTCTTCGGCGATCTGCGTGTTCTTGATCGACATTGCCTGATCGAGTGTCTTGCCCTTCACCCATTCGGTGACGAGCGAACTCGACGCGATCGCCGAACCACAGCCATACGTCTTGAACTTTGCGTCTTCGATGATGCCGTCCGCGCCCACGCGGATCTGCAGTTTCATCACGTCGCCGCATGCCGGTGCGCCGACCATGCCGGTGCCGACTGCATCGTCGTCCTTCGCGAAGGAACCGACGTTGCGCGGGTTTTCGTAGTGGTCCAGAACCTTTTCGCTATAAGACATGATTAACTCCTAGTTTCGTTTCAACCTGCATTCGTTGCGATTTCGACGTTGAAGCGTTGGCGCGTCAGTGCGCAGCCCACTTGATCGTCGAAATATCGATCCCGTCCTGGTGCATTTCCCAAAGCGGCGACAGATCACGCAGCTTCGAAATTTTGGTCTTCAACAGGTTGATCACGTAATCGACATCCTGCTCCGTCGTGAAGCGACCGACCGTAAAACGGATCGAGCTGTGCGCGAGTTCGTCGTTACGGCCCAGTGCGCGCAACACGTACGACGGTTCCAGCGAAGCCGACGTACACGCCGAGCCCGACGACACCGCCACATCTTTCACCGCCATGATCAGCGATTCACCTTCGACGAAATTGAAGCTGATGTTCAGGTTGTGCGGCACACGCTTTTCCATGTCGCCGTTCACATACGTTTCTTCCATGTCCTGCAGGCCGCGCAGCAGACGGTCGCGCAGCATGCGGATGCGTTCGTTTTCCGTCGCCATTTCTTCGCGTGCGATACGGAACGCTTCACCCATACCGACGATCTGGTGCGTAGCCAGCGTGCCCGAACGCATGCCGCGCTCGTGACCGCCGCCGTGCATCTGCGCTTCGATACGGATACGCGGCTTGCGGCGCACGTACAGCGCGCCGATGCCCTTCGGGCCGTACGTCTTGTGCGCCGAGAACGACATCAGGTCGACCTTCAGCTTTTGCAGGTCGATCGCAATCTTGCCCGTGGCTTGCGCCGCGTCGACGTGGAAAATGATGCCTTTTTCACGGGTGATCTCGCCGATCGCCTCGATGTCCTGGATCACGCCGATCTCGTTGTTCACCGACATGACCGACACCAGAATCGTGTCCGGGCGGATCGCGGCCTTGAACTTCTCGAGGTCGATCAGGCCGTCGTCCTTCACATCCAGATACGTGACTTCGAAGCCTTCGCGTTCGAGTTCGCGGCAGGTGTCGAGCACAGCCTTGTGCTCGGTCTTCACCGTGATGATGTGCTTGCCACGGCTCTTGTAGAAGTGCGCGGCACCCTTGATTGCGAGGTTGTCCGACTCTGTTGCGCCCGAGGTCCAGATGATTTCGCGCGGATCGGCATTCACCAGCGCCGCGACGTTCTCGCGTGCTTCTTCGACCGCACGTTCCGCATCCCAGCCATACGAGTGACTGCGCGATGCGGGGTTGCCGAACTGCTCACGCAGATACGGAATCATCTTGTCCACCACGCGCGGATCGATCGGCGTCGTCGCGCTGTAGTCCATGTAAATGGGCAGGTGGAGAGTGTCGTTGTTCATCAATTGCTCCGGGGACGTCATTGCTCTGGCTTCTGGGTTCCTGATCAGGCTGCGGTGCGTTCAGATTGCCGCGCCTAGGAACCGGCCATGTTGAAAACAGAATTAGGCCCTTTCGGCACGACGCGGGCGGGTTCGACCGCCGGCGCCTCGTTGCGCCGGTCACGCAACACCGCCGGCGCACCTTCGCGCGAACGCTGCTGATCGACCAGATCTTTCAGGGAGACCGAATCCAGGTACTCGACCATTTTCTGGTTCAGCGTCGACCACAATTCGTGCGTCATGCAGTGGCCGTCGTGCTGTTTGGTGCCCTCGCACGAGCCCTTGCCGCCGCATTGGGTGGCGTCGAGCGGTTCGTCGACCGCGATGATGATGTCGGCGACGGTCACGTCTTCAGCGCGGCGGGCCAGATTGTAGCCGCCGCCCGGTCCGCGCACGGACTCGACGATTTCGTGACGACGCAGCTTGCCAAACAGCTGCTCGAGATAAGACAGGGAGATATGTTGGCGCTGGCTGATACCCGCAAGCGTCACCGGGCCCTGCTCCTGGCGCAGTGCCAGGTCAATCATCGCCGTGACGGCGAAACGGCCTTTCGTGGTGAGTCTCATATGGTGTGGGAACCGCAATTCTCGACAAGTTTGGTCAAGTATAAATACATGAGTGAATTAGTCAAGTATCCCTATCGCGATTTGGGTCATTTGCTTAATTCCAGGATAAGCCAGCCGAGGGTCGCAGACGACCGGCCGGACTTAACTATGCAACCAACTGGGGACGCAACGCGGTAATCAGCCCGCGGCAGGCTGCTTCGCATTGATCCAGTACCTGCTCGAACCCTTGGGCGCCGCCGAAATACGGGTCGACGACTTCTCGGGCGCCGTCCCACCGGCCATCCGCCTCAGGGACGAACTCCATCAGCAGGCGGATTTTGTCGCGCTGCTCCGCCGGACAAACCTGGCGCAGGGCGGCGACGTTTTTGTCGTCCATCGCGATCAGAAGATCGAAGCGCTCGAAGTCGGCTGCCGCGATCTGACGTCCGCGCAAGGCGGCAAGCTCATAACCTCGCCGGCCGGCCGCACGTTGCGCGCGGTCGTCAGGCGGCTGCCCGATGTGCCAGTCGCCCGTGCCAGCGGAATCGATCAGAACGCGCTCCGCAAGCTTCGCCTCGCTGACCAGACGGCGCATCACGCCTTCCGCGGTTGGCGAACGGCAGATGTTCCCTAGGCAGACAAAGCAGATGGATACGGTTTTCATCAGAGGCTTTCGGACGTTAAACGGCCGCGGATCGACGGTTAGGAAACGGTGCCGCGATTATACAAAGTTGCACCAAATCGCGCCGGAGGCTGCGCGCTTCTGCCAAGGCCCGGATCCGGCTATGGGATGCCTCGTCGCGCCGGCAAGGAACAGGTTCGGCGACGGACCCGCGCCATGCGAGCAATGGCCAGGTTCGGCCACGGACGCCGCGCCATGCCAGCAATGGCCAGGTTCGGCCACGGACACCGCGGCGCGCCAACCCGCTCCCGATTCGGCAGCGGCTGAGGCGATGGAATCCCGACGCACTATCCAGTCCCGCCGCGCTTAAGACGCTTCGGCCAGCGGCATTGCCGCCACGGCGCGCATGGGTTTGGCCGGCAACGTCGCAGCGTTGTCGACCATGCCGTACGAGACAGCGCGCGCAAGTTCCGCAGTCAGCTGATCAGCAGCGAGCGGGGCTTGCGAAGAACGCAAAGCGGCGTCGCCGCAAATGTGCAGATAAGCTGCCGCAGCAAGTGGCACAACGATGGCAAAGGGCCAGTACACCGATATTATCTTTTTCATGATGTCGTTTCTTCCGATTAGAGGCTCGTGAGCTCGTGGCCCACTATGCCTAGTCGAAATCCTATAGGAATTCACAATCGGGAAAAACCCACTGGCGCGAGATACAGCGTTGCGCTGGGTGGAACAGTCCATTGACCGTTTTGCCGCCCACGACGTTGACGTACGTCGTGGCATGAAAGAGAAATCCTTACAAACACATACAAAGCTAGCGCGACGGTTAGCGATAATGGCTGTCTTACAGACATGAAATCTTCGCACTGGTCCTCGAAATGAAACGTATTGCTCCACTCGTCGGCCTGACGGTCGCTGCTGCATTGCTAGGCGGCTGCGCAGTCTATCCGGACGGCACGCCGATGGTCGGCAACGGCTACGCAGGCGGCTATAGCGGCTATGACGGTTACGACGGCTATGCCACCGGCGTGCCGGTCGTGCCGCAAACCAGCGTCTACATGGGCTACAGCAATTACTCGGGCCCCGGTTACTACGACGGGCCGGGCCGCTACTACGGGCCCGGGCCGGGCTATCGGGGCTATCCGGGTTATCCGGATCGGGGACGGCCGAGTAACGGCAACTATGGAAACAACGGAAACCGCGGAGATAACGGCGGCTGGCATGGTCAGCCGAACGGCGGAAGCCCGCACGGAGGACCGCCGCCTCAAGGCGCGGTTGGCGGGCCGAGAGGACCGAGTGGGTCTAATGCGCCACGACCGGGGGCAGGCAGCGCGCCGCCCCCTCCGCCACAGCAAGCGGGCAATAACGGTGGGCGCGGCAGCGGAGGCAATGCGCAGGCCAGAGGCAATAGCAACCGCCAGCCAGGAATGACGGACCATTGATCCGGCAAGGAAGGGGCAGACTAGGCAGACTTATGCGCGGTCTTGCGTCGCGGCTCCCCGCACTTTTCGCACATTTCGCACATTTCGCACATTTCGCACTTTTCGCACTTTTCGCACTTTTCGCATTTGGCGCATTTGGCGCATTTGGCGCGCCTGGTATGGCGAACGGATTGCCCTAAGCGATTGGCTCCAGGCACGTGGCTTCAGAAGCGCCAACAATAAAGCGCCAACACAGGTGGCCTGGTAGCCTAGTTCGCACCACATTCCACCAGCCCCCCACAAACTATAACTAGACTGTGCCGCTCGCTCAGCCAATATGGCTGCGTTGCGCGGCGTACAGCTCTCTGAACGTACGGCCAACCGGAGCCGGCATGTCGCGCGTATCGGTCCAGCCTGCGCCGCCCAACGGCAGCCTGGCAATCGAACGATTGCGCCCGCCCATTCGTTCCAGCACACGTACCGCCAGCTTGGTAAAAAGCGCATAAGCATCCGGGTGCAGCGCGAGGAAACCCCACACCGCGAGCCCCACCCGCTCGCGCCACGGCCGCAGGCGCCGCTCGACCTGCTTCTCACGCAGCTTGCGCAACAGATCGGACAAGGGAATTCCCACCGGACATACGCTGTTGCACTCGCCGCACAAAGTTGCCGCCTGAGGCAGATCCAGCGCTTTGTCGATCCCCACGTAGCTCGGCGTCAGCACCGACCCCATCGGCCCCGGATAAACCCAGCCGTAGGCATGACCGCCCACCTTCTGATACACCGGGCAGTGGTTCATGCAAGCGCCGCAACGGATACAGCGCAGCATTTCCTGAAAGTCGCCGCCGATCAGCCCCGTGCGCCCACCGTCGACCAGCACCACATACATATGCTCGGGGCCGTCCTGATCGCCCACGCCGCGCGGCCCCGTCAGCACGGAAAAATAGTTCGACGTCGCCTGGCCGGTTGCCGAGCGCGGCAAAAGACGCATCGCCGTCGCCAGATCTTCCAGTGTAGGCAACACTTTCTCGATGCCGGTCACCGCCACATGCACGCGTGGCATCACCGTGCACATGCCCTCGTTACCCTCGTTCGTGACCAGCACGACCGACCCCGTTTCGGCCACCACGAAATTGCCGCCGGTCACGCCCATATCCGCGGTCATGAAGTGTGGACGCAGCATCTCGCGTGCTTCGCGGGTCATGTCGGTGATTTCGGTCAGACGCGGCCGGTCGTGCGTTTTCGCGAAGAGGTCTGCGATCTCGTCCTTATCTTTGTGAACGACAGGCGCGATGATGTGGCTAGGCGGCTCGTTGTCGTTGATCTGCAGAATGTATTCGCCCAGATCGGTTTCGATCGATTGCACGCCCATCTGCCCGAGCACTTCGTTCAGGCGCATTTCCTCGGTGACCATCGACTTCGTCTTGATCACCTTCTTCACCTCGTGCCGGCGTGCGATATCGCCGACGAGGCGCGCGGCCTCCTGCGTCGTCTCGGCGAACAGGACCGTCACGCCGCGCCGGGTCGCTTCACGTTCGAATGTCTCAAGCCAGACATCGAGATTTTCCAGTGCGCGATTGCGGCGTTCCTTGAGCGCGGCGCGGGTAGCGGGAAAATCGATCGCGGTCATGGCCGCGGCGCGGGCCGACACGAACTTGGTCGACAGCTTGGTAAGGTTCTGTTGCAGACGCTGGTCGGCGAGTTTCTGGCCCGCGCGGGCCTTGAAATGCATCGATTGGACTTGCATGGCGGCCTTGAGCGTATTCGAATGAAATGCGAGTGAAGTGCGCGAAATGGAGTACGCCGGATCGAGTGCCCCGGTTTAGGCGCAGCGGTGACTTTAAGCGTCGCCGGCCAGCACTTGGGCGATATGCAACACACGCGTGGTGGTATCACCGGTGCGCCGCAAGCGGCCTTCGATATTGAGCATGCAGCCAAGGTCGCCGAGCACCACCGTGCCGGCGCCGCTCGCGCCGATATTCGCGCATTTCTCCTCGACGATCGCCGTCGAGATGTCGCCGTACTTGATCGCGAAGGTGCCGCCAAAGCCGCAGCAATGCTCGCAATCCTTCATTTCGGTCAGCGCCACGCCCACTTGCGCCAGTAACGCGCGCGGCTGCGCCTTGACGCCGAGTTCGCGCAACCCCGAACAGGAATCGTGATAAGTCACCTGGCCCGCGAACTCGCCCGGCTGCAACTGCACCTTGGCCACATTGACGAGGAAATCGGTCAACTCGAACACCTTGGCCCGCAATCGGCCGAAGCGGTTCATCAGCTCCGGGTCGTCCGCAAACAGGTCGCCGTAATGCGCACGGATCATGCCGCCGCAGGAACCGGACGGCACCACGACATAGTCGAACTGTTCGAACTCGCGCAAGGTTTTCTCAGCCAGGTCGCGCGCGATGCGCCGCTCGCCCGAGTTATACGCGGGTTGCCCGCAACAGGTTTGCGCGGGCGGTACCACCACCTCGAAACCGGCGCCTTCGATCAGCTTGATAACCGAAAAACCGATCTCCGGACGCATCAGGTCAATCAGGCAGGTGACGAACAATCCGACTCGCATGAGCCCTCCTTCGGGAAAACGTCCCTGATTATCCGCTGTTTACCGCACAATACCAACGGCTGGAAGGCATAGGACGAATGCCACGTTAAATTGGAATAGCGCTTCCAACCGCTTCCCTTCTTTTCACAATACGGGATACAATCAATTTCCGCTGTTTGACGCGTCAACCGATTCCTCCCATGAGCGATACGAACCCGGATCCCAAAACTTCGATCCAGGTGATCGAACGCATGATGCGCTTGCTCGATGCACTCGCTGCGCATAGCGACCCGGTCAGCCTGAAAGAACTCGCCATCCGCACGGAGTTGCACCCGTCCACTGCGCACCGCATCCTGAACGACATGGTGATGTGCCGGCTGGTCGACCGGTCCGATCCCGGCACTTACCGTCTCGGCATGCGTCTGCTCGAACTGGGCAATCTGGTGAAGGCGCGGCTGTCGGTACGCGACGCGGCGCTCACGCCGATGCGCGAATTGCACCGTCAAACCGGGCAGACAGTGAACCTGTCGGTGCGTCAAGGTGACGAGATCGTCTATATAGAACGCGCCTACTCCGAGCGCTCCGGCATGCAAGTGGTGCGAGCGATCGGTGGACGCGCGCCGCTGCATCTGACCTCGGTGGGCAAGCTCTTCCTCGCCGCGGACGAATCGACCCGCGTGCGGGCCTACGCCACGCGTACCGGCCTGTCCGGTCACACGCAGAACAGCATCACCGATCTGACCAAGCTCGAACGCGAGCTTTCGCACGTGCGGCAACAGGCCTGCGCGCGCGATAACGAAGAACTGGAACTGGGCGTGCGCTGCATCGCGGCGGGGATTTACGACGACACCGGCAAGCTGGTTGCGGGCCTGTCACTGTCCGCCCCGGCAGATCGCTTGCAGGACTCGTGGCTGGGGCAGCTCAGCCAAACGGCGCTGCTGATTTCCGAGTCGCTTGGTTATCGCCCGCAGACACCGCAGGAGCATGCGCATCCCCAGCACGCCTAAGCTGGCGGTTACCCCTCCTCCGGCGCAATAAAAAAGCCTCGCATTTGCGAGGCTTTTTTCTGGCCGGTCCGAAAACCGGCCACTAGCGCATGCCAAGGCAACTTCAGGTGCCCGGGCCGCCGGCATCCGCACTGGTGATGCGCGACTGATCGCCGCCGTTGTCGAGCCACGTGCGCAGACGCGTTGCGTCCGCAAAGCGCGAGTACTTACCCGACGAATCGAGCAGCACGATGATCATCGGACGGCCGTGAATGGTCGCCTGCATCACGAGGCATTCGCCCGCTTCGTTGATGAAACCAGTCTTTTGCAGACCGATGTCCCACGTCGGGTTACGCACCAACGCATTCGTGCTGTTGTATGCCAGCGAACGCTTGCCGGTGTACACCTCGTAGCTATGATCGGTCGAGAACTTGCGGATCAGCGGATACTGATACGCGGCGTTGACCATCTTCACGAGGTCACGCGCGCTCGACACGTTCTGGCTCGTCAAACCCGTGGGGTTTTCAAAGTGCGTGTCGGTCATGCCAAGTTGTTTGGCCTTCGCGTTCATTGCCGCGAGGAACGCCGGACGGCCGCCCGGGAAATAACGCGACAGCGCTGCGGCCGCGCGGTTTTCCGAGGCCATCAGTGCGATGTGCAGCATGTCTTCACGCGAGAGTACCGAGCCCACCGACAGACGCGAGCCGGTGTTCTTCTCGTAATCGCGGTCTTCGTCGGTGACTTCGATCTGGTCGGTCATCGGTTCTTTCGAATCGAGCACCACCATCGAGGTCATCAACTTGGTGATCGACGCGATGGGCACCACGGCGCGCGAATTCTTGTCGAACAGCGATTCGCCGGAGTTCTGATCGATCACGTAGGCCACGCTGGAACGCAGCATCAGCGCGTCCGGCGTTTCGTGCAGACCGAAAGCCTGGCCGACGGTAGGCGGACGCGGTTCGTACGCGACACGGCGCACCACCGAGTGGTGGCGACCGTTCGACGTGTACGTCACGCGCTTGCGTTTGACGCTCGCGCGCGGTGCGTCGTCATCTGCGGCGGCAACGGTCTTGGCCGCTGCGCCGTTGACGGCCTTCTTGCCCGACACTTTGTCGGCGGTGGCCGCGACGGGTTTCTTGGCTGCTTTCGCGTGTTTGGAGGTTTTTGCCGTTGTTGTGGCGGGCGTGGCGGCAAAAGTGCTGACAGGCGCGGCGAACGCCGCTGCGATGACCATGGAGGCGGCCACCGACAGAGCGGTGCTGCGGGCCGCGCCGTGGATCACTTTTAGCGACGAAAACATGTCGGTTTTCATGGGTGTTCGGTAGGGAGCGGCAAGAGGTTTCCGCAAGTGTAGTAAAACAACGAAAAATTAGCAATTTGAAGCACTTATACGCGCTCCTTAAACCGGCTTGTAAGCTCCGATCGCAAAAACACCAATAAGTGCCACGCTTCGATCGAAAAAAACGATCGCCAGCGCGCTTCGCCTCGCCTTTGCCGCCGTACGCCGGAATCGAGGTGATTCTTTCAGCATAACGGCAATTTCGAGACAACCTTGATCAGGGGAAACACGGTCAGAGCGCAGGCATGTAATGCTTGCCAGCACCCCAGAACGTCGCGGGGCCTCGCTGCAGGTTGTTAAACGCCTGCTGGAGACCGCCAACGCGCATTCGACCGGCATAGAGCATTAACGTTCCGTGACACTTTCTGGTTTACATCGGGATCGCCAATTGACGGATTTTTTGTCAACCGCCAACGGTCATTTCTCCCCGACGCCGCACCTCACCAAGCGGACGAAACCCTCCTGAAATCGGTAACAAATGCAGATTCCTCCCGCACCAGCATAGTGCGACGGACAAATTGACTTGCGTCACACGAATGTCATGCACACTGCATAACGTATTGTTTTATCAGCAATTTCTTAACATTGTGCGACGCACAAAAAATACTTGACATTCGTTGTGACCATCCTAAAATGGGAACCATTGCTGCGATGCACAAAACATCGCGGTCCGGGGAGGCACTCTTAAAGCGTCTCGCCACTAACCCAATGCGGTCCGCACAGACAGACCGCTATCCAGGAGCGTAAACCATGACTCTGCTGACCCCTGAGCAATTCGCTGCAGCCCAGAAAGCCAACTTTGAAACGTTGTTCGGCCTGACGACCAAAGCATTTGAAGGCGTCGAAAAGCTGGTGGAGCTGAATCTGCAAGTCGTGAAATCGACGCTCGCGGAAAGCCAGGAAAATGCCCAGCGCGCACTGTCGGTGAAGGACGCGCAGGAATTGCTGGCGCTGCAAGCAAGCCTCGCACAGCCGGTGGCTGAAAAAGCGCTGTCGTACGGCCGTCACGTGTACGAAATCGTTTCGGCAACGCAAGGTGAATTCACCCGCGTCGCGGAAGCCCAATTCGAAGAGCAGAACCGCAAGGTCCAGTCGCTCGTCGAAAACGTTGCGAAGAATGCTCCGGCCGGTTCGGAAACCGCTGTCGCCGTGATCAAGTCGGCTATCACCGCCGCCAACACCACGTACGAAACGGTTCACAAGGCGACCAAGCAAGCTGTCGAAATCGCCGAAAGCAACTTCAATGCAGCCGCAACGGCCGCATCGAAGGCAGCATCGCAAGCCGCTGCACAAGCATCGCGCTCGGCAAAGAAGGCAGTCTAAGTTTCAGGCATCACATCACGCTCGCCCGCCTCATGGCGGGGCCGGCGTTACTGCAAGCAACAGCGTCGTGCCGTTGCCGCTCACACGGTTTTATCGGGCCGAACGCTCCGATACGTTGAATAGCGTATCGTTTGCCCGGCGAAAGGCCGGGATTTTTTTACCCGCTGCCTGAGATGCACGGCGCATGTTTCATGCGATGCTTCACGACAAACGCTGCTTGCTGCAAAAGAAAAACGGCGCGCCCTTTGCGGGGCGCGCCGTTTTTTTTGCCTCTGCTGCTTCGGGCCCACCTGCATGCAGGCGAACCCAGCGGCATTACTTCTTTTTCTGCGGCGGCAAGTCGGTGCAGACGCCTTCGTACAACTCGGCGGCCATCCCGATCGATTCGCCGAGCGTCGGATGCGGGTGAATCGTCTTACCGATATCCGTTGCATCCGCCCCCATTTCGATCGCGAGACAGACTTCGCTGATCAGGTCGCCGGCGTTCAGACCGACGATCCCGCCGCCGATCACGCGATGCGTTTCTTCGTCGAACAGCAACTTGGTGAAACCTTCGTCGCGGCCGTTGGCGATTGCGCGGCCCGAAGCGGCCCACGGGAACACCGCTTTGCCGTACTTGATGCCCTCGGCCTTAAGCTGGTCTTCCGTCTTGCCGGCCCACGCCACCTCCGGATCGGTGTAGGCCACCGACGGAATTTGCAGCGCGTCGAAGTACGCCTTTTCGCCGTGTGCGACTTCGGCGGCGACGTGCGCTTCATGCACGGCTTTATGCGCAAGCATCGGCTGACCGACGATATCGCCGATCGCGAAGATATGCGGCACGTTGGTGCGCATCTGCTTGTCGACGTCGATGAAGCCGCGATCCGTTACCGCGACGCCGGCCTTGTCCGCGCCGATCTTCTTGCCATTCGGCGTGCGGCCGACGGCGACCAGCACGAGGTCATAGCGTTGCGCTTCGGCCGGGGCCTTTTCGCCTTCGAACGACACGTAGATGCCGTCGTCTTTCGCTTCCGCCGCGGTGGTTTTGGTCTTCAGCATGACGTTGGCAAAACGCTTGCTGTTGTACTTCTCCCAGACCTTGACCAGATCGCGATCCGCGCCGGCCATCAGACCGTCGAGCATTTCGACTACGTCGATTTGCGCACCGAGCGTCGCATACACCGTCGCCATTTCGAGGCCGATGATGCCGCCGCCGATCACCAGCATACGTTGCGGAATCTGACGCAATTCGAGCGCGCCGGTCGAATCGACCACACGCGGATCCTCCGGAATGAACGGCAGCTTCACCGCTTCCGAGCCTGCGGCAATGATTGCCTGCTTGAACTTGACGACCTTCTTCCCAGCTTCGGTCTGCACTTCCATGTGATGCGGATCGACGAACGAACCGGTGCCCGTCACGACTTCGACCTTGCGCATCTTGGCCATGCCGGCGAGGCCGCCCGTGAGCTTCTTGACGACGCCCGACTTGAAGTCGCGCAGCTTGTCCAGATCGATTTGCGGCTTGCCGAACGTAATGCCGTGCGCGCCGAGCGCTTCGGCTTCGTCGATGACGAGCGCGGTATGCAGCAACGCCTTCGACGGGATACAACCGACATTCAGACAGACGCCGCCGAGCGTTGAATAACGTTCGACGAGCACCGTCTTCATGCCGAGGTCGGCCGAGCGGAACGCAGCAGAGTAACCGCCGGGGCCCGAACCGAGCACGAGCATGTCGCACTCGATATCCGCGTTACCGGAGAAGCTACCGGCTTGCGGTGCGGGCGCGGCTGCCTTCGGTGCAGCAGCGGCTTGCGCCGCTTGAGCCGGCGCTTTCTCAGGTTCTTTGGCCGGGGCCTTCGGTGCATCCTTAGCGGGCGCCGCATCTGCCGACGACTCGACTAGCGCGATGACTGTGCCTTGCGAGACTTTGTCGCCGGCTTTGACACGCACTTCCTTGACTGTGCCGGCGGTATCGCTCGGCACTTCGATAGAGGCCTTATCGGACTCGAGCGTCATCAGCGCCTGTTCGTTCTCGATGACATCGCCCGGTTTGATATTGACTTCGATGACATCGACGTCCTTGAAGTCACCGATATCCGGCACTTTTACTTCGACGAGACTCATAGTGTCCCCTTCTCTTATTGATCGTGATGAGGGAAGAACCCGCTCCAAAGCAGCCTAAAAAACAGCGCAAAAACGGGCAGCGTGCTGGACAGAAACAACCTTTGCCGTCCGCCCAAGGACGCCCCTTTCTTTTGCCTACTTTTCTTTGGAAGACGCCCCGCAGGAAGTACCCTTGGGGTGCAAAGAAAAGTAGGTGCCGCCCCGCACAGGGGCGACACTAATAGACCAATAAGAAAGCAAGTTCAGCGAGAAGCGCGGATAACCACCAAAACCGCGCTGCGAGCAAAACCTCAAACCACGATCAAAGAATTACACGCCGAAAATCGGCAAGAATCGCACCCAGATACGCATTGAACCGCGCCGCCGCAGCACCATCAATCACCCGATGGTCATACGACAACGACAGCGGCAGAATCAGACGCGGCACAAACTGCTTGCCATCCCAAACCGGCTTCGTCGCGCCACGCGACAGCCCGAGAATGGCGACTTCAGGCGCGTTGATAATCGGCGTGAAGTTAGTACCACCAATGCCACCCAGGGAAGAAATCGAGAAGCAACCACCCTGCATCTGATCCGGCTTCAGCTTGCCATCACGCGCGGCCTTCGACAGCTCGGCCATTTCCTTCGCGATATCGATCAAACCCTTCTTGTCCGCATCGCGAATCACCGGAACGACCAGACCATTCGGCGTATCGGCAGCAAAACCGATATGGAAGTACTGCTTGAACACCAGGTTGTCGCCGTCGAGGCTGGCATTGAACGTCGGGAACTGCTTCAAAGCGGAAACGACCGCCTTGATCACGAACGCCAGCATCGTGATCTTCACGCCGGACTTTTCGTTTTCCTTGTTCAACTGCACGCGCAGCGCTTCGAGATCCGTGATGTCCGCTTCGTCGTTGTTCGTGACGTGCGGAATCATGACCCAGTTGCGATGCAGATTCGCGCCCGAGATCTTCTTGATGCGCGACAGCGGCTTCGGATCGACCGGACCGAACTTGGTGAAGTCGACCTTCGGCCACGGCAGCAGGTTCAACTCGCCGCCGCCCGCAGCAGCCGGTGCGGCAGCGCCTGCCGGCGCGGTACGCTGACCGGTCATCACGCCCTTGATGAAGCCGGTCACATCCGCTTGCGTAATACGGCCCTTCGGACCCGTGCCCTGCACTTGCGCCACATCGACGCCGAGTTCGCGAGCGAACTTGCGCACCGACGGCGACGCATGGCTCGCCTGCCGCGCACCACCCTCGCCGGCCGGAATCACCGGCGCCTGCGCGAGCGCTGACGGCGAGGCCGGAGCGGGCGACGGTGCAGCCGGCGCATCCGACGGCTTCTCGAGCGCAGCCTGCTTCGGTGCCGGTGCGGCAGCCGGTGCAGCAGCGCCATCCGCTTCCAGCACGACGATGACCGAGCCTTCCGACACGTTATCGCCGACCTTGACCTTCACTTCCTTGACGACGCCGGCGGCCGAGCTCGGCACGTCCATCGTCGCCTTGTCGGATTCGAGCGTGACCAGCGACTGCTCTTTCTCGACGCGATCGCCGACCTTCACCGCGACTTCGATCACGGGAATGTCTTTGTAGTCGCCGATATCCGGCACTTTGACTTCTTGCAGACCACCACCGGCGGCAGCAGGCGCCGGCGCAGCAGCGGGCGCAGGCGACGGCGCGGGGGCCGGTGCAGCAGCAGGCGCCGGAGCCGGCGCGGCAGCAGCAGCGCCCGCGCCTTCCAGCACGACGATCAGCGAGCCTTCCGACACGTTGTCGCCAACCTTGACCTTCACTTCCTTGACGACGCCGGCAGCCGAGCTCGGCACGTCCATCGTCGCCTTGTCGGATTCCAGCGTAACGAGCGATTGCTCTTTCTCGACGGTATCACCCGCCTTCACCAGCACCTCGATCACAGGAATGTCCTTGTAATCGCCGATGTCCGGCACTTTGACTTCGATCGCTTGACTCATTGTTAGTGTCTCCTGGGCCGCGCACGCCACCCGCTCCTGTCGATCAGGAACGGGCGCGCACGCCGTGGCACACGGGGAATGATGCCTTAGACGGTCATCGGGTTGGGTTTGGCGGGATCAAGGTTGTACTTCTTGAGCGCCTCGGCGACGACCTTGCGTTCGATCGTGCCTTCGTCGGCCAGCGCGTTCAGCGCGGCAACCGTGACCCAGTAACGATCGACTTCGAAGAAGTGACGCAGCTTTTCACGCGTGTCCGAACGGCCATAGCCATCCGTACCCAGCACAACGAACTTCTGCGGCACGAACGCGCGGATCTGCTCGGTCAGCGCGCGCACGTAGTCGGTCGATGCGATGACCGGACCTTGTGCGTCCTTCAACAGCTTCTCGACGTGCGAGAGCTTCTTCTCTTCGGTCGGGTGCAGCAGGTTCCAGCGCTGCACTTCGTGACCTTCGCGAGCCAGTTCGGTGAAGCTCGGCACGCTCCAGAGGTCGGCAGCGACGCCCCAGTCGTTCTTCAGAAGATCAGCAGCGGCGATCACTTCGTTGAAGATCGTGCCCGCGCCCATCAGCTGAACGCGCGGCGCCTTCTTGTCGGCGTCGGCCTTCTTGAACGAGTACATACCCTTGATGATGTCTGCCGCTACAGCATCGCTCTGCGGAATCGCCGGGTGCTCGTAGTTCTCGTTCATCACCGTGATGTAGTAGTACACGTCTTCCTGATCGGCGACCATGCGGCGCAGACCGTCCTGCATGATGACCGCGAGTTCATAGCCGAACGTCGGGTCGTAGCTGATGCAGTTCGGCACCGACGCCGCCCACAAAAGCGAGTGACCGTCTTCGTGTTGCAGACCTTCGCCGTTCAGCGTGGTGCGGCCAGCGGTGCCGCCCAGCAGGAAGCCGCGCGAACGCATGTCGCCCGCCGCCCATGCCAGATCGCCGATACGCTGGAAGCCGAACATCGAGTAGAAGATGTAGAACGGGATCATGATCTCGCCGTGCGTCGAGTACGACGTCGCGGCTGCGATCCAGTCACACATACCGCCGGCTTCGTTGATCCCTTCCTGCAGGATCTGGCCGGATTCCGATTCGCGGTAGAACATCAGTTGGTCGGAATCTTCCGGCACGTACTTCTGGCCTTCCTGATTCCAGATACCGATCTGGCGGAACAGGCCTTCCATACCGAAGGTACGCGACTCGTCCGGGACGATCGGCACGATGCGCTTGCCGAGCGCCTTGTCCTTCAGCAGGATGTTCAGGATCCGCACGAACGCCATCGTCGTGGAGATCTCGCGGCCTTCGCCCGTGCCCTTGAGCAGCGGCTCGAATACGTCGAGCGCCGGCACCGGCAGCGACTCCGCCTTCTGGCGACGCGCCGGCAGATAGCCGCCGAGGTCCTGACGGCGAGCGCGCATGTACTCGAGTTCCTTCGAACCTTCTTCGAACTTGAGGTACGGCACGTTGACGAGGTCTTCGTCGGGGATCGGCAGACGGAACTGGTCGCGGAATTTCTTCAGCTGATCGACGTGCAGCTTCTTCTGCTGGTGGGTGATGTTCATCGCCTGGCCGGCTTCGCCCATGCCGTAGCCCTTGATCGTCTTCGCGAGGATGACGGTCGGCTGGCCCTGCGAGTTCGATGCTTCCGTGAACGCTGCGTAGATCTTGTGCGGATCGTGGCCGCCGCGATTCAGATTCCAGATTTCCTCGTCGGACCATTCGGCGACCAGCGCCTTCAGTTCCGGCGTGTTGAAGAAGTGCTCGCGCACATACGCGCCCGACTCCGACTTGTACGTCTGATATTCACCGTCGACGACTTCCATCATCCGGCGCATCAGCGCGCCCGACTTGTCGCGTTGGAACAGCGCATCCCAGCGGCTGCCCCAGACGACCTTGATGACATTCCAGCCGGCGCCGCGGAATTCGCTTTCGAGTTCCTGGATGATCTTGCCGTTACCGCGCACCGGACCGTCGAGGCGCTGCAGGTTACAGTTGATCACGAACACGAGATTGTCGAGGCGTTCGCGACCGGCCATGCCGATTGCGCCGAGCGATTCCGGTTCGTCCGTTTCGCCGTCGCCGAGGAAAGCCCACACCTTGCGGCCTTCGGTCTTCGCAATGCCGCGCGCCTGCAGGTACTTCATGAAGCGCGCCTGATAGATCGCCATGATCGGGCCGAGGCCCATCGAGACGGTCGGGAATTGCCAGAAGTCCGGCATCAGCCACGGGTGCGGGTACGACGAGATGCCCTCGCCGCCCACTTCCTGACGGAAGTTGTCGAGCTGGTTTTCGGTCAGACGGCCGAGCAGGAACGCGCGCGAGTAAACACCCGGCGACGAATGGCCCTGCACGAACACGAGGTCACCGCCATGTTCGGCCGATGGTGCGTGCCAGAAATGGTTATAGCCAACGTCGTACAGCGTGGCGGCCGACGCGAACGAAGCGATATGGCCGCCGACGTTCGTGTCCTTGCCCGCGCGCAGCACCATGGCGATGGCGTTCCAGCGCGTGTACGAGCGGATCCGGTGTTCGAGGTCCTGGTCGCCGGGAATCGGCGCCTGACGCGACACAGGAATCGTATTGATGTAGGGGGTGTTTGCAGAGAACGGCAGATGTTCGCCGTGTACACGGGCGAATTCGATCTGTTTCTCGATGAGGTAGTGAGCGCGATCGGGGCCCACAGCAGAAATCACGCCATCCAGCGCTTCCAGCCATTCGCCGGTTTCCTGGGGATCGTCGTCTTTTTCAGCGGCGACATATTTCATGACTTCGTCGGGTACAGCGGACATGCTCGTCTCCTGGATATAGAGGAACGCTCTTTGAACAGACGACGCGGACGAAGCACGACCGCGGCAGCTTCGGCCGATTGTAAAAGGGGTCCCGACGTCTGCGCAACAAAATTTTCAAATTACGAGATCGATTCTCATAATGCGGAAAATTGTTGCGGCGCAACCTGATTTGACTGCCGATCGACGGATACGTCGGCTAGTTTGCGCCGATTAACGATACTTTCAGCGCTTTTTTGCGCCATTTGCTAGCGACTCGCTGCGCTACAATGCCACGCATGTTGACCGAACGGCTTTTCGCTCGATCGGCGCGCACCGCTGGTTCGCCGGCGGATTCGACGCCGTCCTCCCGCTGGCACCACGGACCGTGGTGGTCGAACTCCTATTTGCTCACGCCGCTGCTGTCGATCCTGGTTTTCCTGGTCGTCATGAGCCTGATTCTGTGGAGCCTGAACCGGCGCGAACAGCAGCAGCAGGAAGACACGCTCTACCGCAATGTCGCGTGGGCGCAGCAGCAGATCCGCCTGTCCATGACCGGCGCGCAGGAACAGATTCAGGCGCTCGCCCGCGATCTCGTCGCCGGCCACGCCGATCCGCATTCATTCCAGGTGTCCACCACGGACATCATGCAGGGGCATCCCGAGATCCTCTACATGAACTGGTACACGAGCCAGCAGCAGCCGCGCTGGCCCAATACCGCACTCCCCGTGTTTGGCCAGCGCCTTGCCAAGCCGAACGATGCGCAGATGGACGAAGCCGTCAAAGCCGCCTTCAACGAGGCGCGCAATACGCGCCGCCAGGTGTACTCACCGCTGATCTACGACGACCTCGGCAACGGCTACATCACGCTGCAGACGCCGGTCTATCGCGACCGCGACTTCCTCGGCACGATTGCTGCCGTGTTCTCGGTAGAAGGGATCCTGAAGCACGACATTCCGCCTGAGTTGTCGGCGAAATACAAAATCTCAATCATCGACGTGAACAACCGCGAGTTGACCACCACGTCGACTCGCCCGCGCCTGCCGCGCGACATGTTCTACGATCTGCCGCTCGACCCACCGGGCCAGGGTGTCTCGGTACGCGTCTACGCGTTCCCGCAGATGACCAACTTCACCAACAACACGCTGGTCTGGCTGGTGGCCGGCCTGTCGTGCTTCGTGCTGTGGAGTCTGTGGAGCTTGTGGAAACACACGCGGCAACGCTTCGAAGCGCAGCAGGCGTTGTACGCCGAAGCCTTCTTCCGCCGCGCGATGGAAAACTCGGTGTTGATCGGTATGCGCGTGCTCGACATGCACGGCCGCATCACCCACGTCAATCCGGCCTTTTGCCGCATGACCGGTTGGGACGAAAGCGACCTGGTCGGCAAGAACGCGCCGTTCGCTTACTGGCCGCGCGACGCCTACCCTGAGATGCAACGCCAGCTCGACATGACGCTGCGCGGCAAGGCGCCCTCGTCGGGCTTCGAATTGCGGGTACGCCGCAAGGACGGTTCGCTGTTCCATGCGCGGCTCTATGTGTCGCCGCTGATCGACAGCTCGGGCCGCCAGACCGGCTGGATGTCGTCGATGACCGACATCACCGAGCCGAAACGCGCGCGCGAAGAGCTCGCCGCCGCGCACGAACGCTTCACGACCGTGCTCGAAAGTCTCGACGCCGCCGTCTCCGTGCTGGCCGCCGACGAGGCCGAACTGCTGTTCGCCAACCGCTACTACCGTCACCTGTTCGGCATTCGCCCGGACGGCCATCTGGAATTGGCGGGCGGCGGGTTCGATAGCGCACAGGCGTCGTCCGATTCGATCGATATGGTGGATACCTACGCGGGCCTGCCCGCCGCCGCGTTGACCGAAAGCACTGCCGATGCGCAGGAAATCTACGTGCAAAGCATCCAGAAATGGTTCGAAGTGCGCCGCCAGTACATCCAATGGGTGGACGGCCACCTCGCGCAGATGCAGATCGCGACCGATATCACCACCCGCAAGCAGGCTCAGGAACTCTCACGTCAGCAGGACGAGAAGCTGCAGTTCACCAGCCGCCTGATGACGATGGGCGAAATGGCCTCGTCGCTCGCGCACGAACTGAACCAGCCGCTCGCCGCGATCAATAACTATTGCTCAGGAACCGTGGCGCTGGTTAAATCCGGTCGGACGACGCCTGACAATCTCTTGCCCGTGCTCGAGAAAACCGCCCAACAGGCGGTGCGGGCCGGCATGATCATCAAGCGCATTCGCGAGTTCGTGAAACGCAGCGAGCCGAAACGTCAGGCCTCGCGCGTGGCCGATATCGTCGCCGACGCCGTGGGTCTCGCCGAACTCGAAGCGCGCAAGCGCAAGATTCGCATCGTCACCGATCTGCGCTCGCGCCTGCCGGTGATCTACGTCGACCCGGTTCTGATCGAGCAGGTGCTGGTGAACCTGCTGAAGAACGGCGTCGAAGCCATGCACGATGCGCGCCCGAATGCGGTCGACCCCGTGATTCGCGTGGTCGTACGGCTGGAAGGCGGGTTTGTCTGCATCAGCGTCGTCGACCAGGGACCGGGCGTCGACGAAGCGACCGCCGAGCGTCTCTTTGAACCGTTTTACAGCACCAAGTCCGATGGTATGGGCATGGGGCTGAACATTTGCCGTTCGATTATCGAATCGCACCGCGGCCGTCTGTGGGTGGTCAACAACGTCGAATCTGACGGCCACATCACAGGCGCCACGTTCCATTGCAGTCTGCCTATTGGAGAGCCTGACGGCCCGAGCAACGGCGGGTCAGAGGCGCCGACACCACAAACCGTTACGGGAGAGCTATGAACAGCCCAGTCACCACACAGGAAACTGTCTTTGTCGTCGACGACGACGAGGCCGTGCGAGATTCGCTGCGCTGGCTGCTGGAGGCGAACGGCTACCGCGTGCAATGCTTCTCCAGCGCCGAGCAGTTCATCGACGCATGGCAGCCGCATACGCATCCGGGCCAGATCGCTTGTCTGATTCTCGATGTGCGGATGTCCGGCATGAGCGGGCTCGAGTTGCAGGAACGCCTGATCGCCGACAACGCGTCGCTGCCGATCATCTTCGTGACGGGCCACGGCGATGTGCCGATGGCCGTGTCGACGATGAAAAAAGGCGCCATGGACTTCATCGAAAAGCCGTTCGACGAAGCCGAGCTGCGCAAGCTGGTCGAGCGCATGCTCGACAAGGCGCGCAGCGAAAGCACCAGCGTGCAGCAACAGCGCGCCGCCGCCGAACGTCTGGGCAAACTGACCGCGCGTGAGCACCAGGTGCTCGAACGCATCATCGCCGGCCGCCTGAACAAGCAGATCGCCGACGACCTCGGCATCAGCATCAAGACGGTGGAAGCGCACCGCGCGAACATCATGGAAAAGCTCAACGTCAACACGGTCGCCGATCTTCTGCGACTGGCGCTGTCGAACAAGCCGCAACCGGCGCAATAAACATAACGACCGCGGCACACTCCGCGGGTCGCGACTGCGTTTCAACGGCCGGACTGTCGAAAAGTCCGGTCTGTTCCATCCTCCCCCTCCCCCTTCCCCTTCCCCTCTTCGCGACAACGACGCACGGCTTGGCTCGGCGCGTGCGCATCGACATCTGCATCTGCATCTGCATCGGCATCGGCATCGGCATCGGCATCGGCATCGGTATCGGTATCGGTATCGGTATCGACATCCGTTAGTCATTACGCATTACTCAGCATGCGCTTACGCCGCATGGCAATAACTTCTTTCCTCTGACAAGATTGACAAGCTTCGCTGCGCCCCTTAATTTACGCAGACCTCCTCAGCAGGGATCGTTGATGCCCGATGACCGCAGGACAAGTGTGCTGCGGTTGTCGCGTGCGGTGCCGCCATGCGATGCAAAGCAGTTAAGGCGGTTCGGCCGGGTTGCTGAGGTCTCTGTCTTATCGAACGGCTCAAACGAAATTGAGCCTGCCTTTACTCGCTTCCTTCTCCATTCCATCGCGCCGAAGCAACGCAGCATGCGCTGCGCATTGACCTCGCGCGTCTAACGCAGCCGGGAGGATTTCATCGTGAAACGATCCGGAACACACCGTTCGCGTGTGTTGCTTGTTTGCGCCGCACTTGCGGGCGCACCACTCTTCGTCGGTCTGGCCACGCCGGGCGCGGTGTATGCGCAAAGCGCCGCGAAGATATCGAACCAGCAACTCGATTCGCTGACCGCGCCCATCGCGCTCTATCCCGACGCCCTGCTCGCGCAGGTGCTGATGGCCGCTACGTTCCCGCAAGACGTGCAGGCCGCGGCCGCATGGTCGAAAGCGCACTCGAAGCTGCAAGGCGACGACGCCGTCAAGGCGGTCGCGTCCGAGCCGTGGGACCCGAGCGTGCAGTCACTGGTCGCCTTCCCGCAAGTCCTCGCGACAATGGCGTCGAAACCCGACTGGGTCGAGCAACTCGGCAACGCCTTTCTGGCCCAGCCGAACGACGTGATGGACTCCGTGCAACACTTGCGCAAACAGGCGCAAGCCGCCGGCAATCTGAACACGAGTTCACAACAGAAGGTCGTGGTCGAGCAAAGCACGATTCAGATCGTACCGGCCAATCCGCAAGTGGTGTACGTGCCGACGTATAACCCGACCGTCGTCTACGGTACATGGCCCTATCCCGCGTATCCGCCCGTGTATGTCCCGCCGCCACCCGGATATGCAATCGCGAGCGGCCTCGCCGCCGGACTTGCGTTCGGCGCCGGCGTTGCCGTTGCCAATTCGCTGTGGGGTGGCTTCAACTGGAACACGCATGACGTCAACATCAACGTGAACCGGTACAACAACATCAATGTGAACAACCGGCTCAACGTGAACAGCAGCACGACGAACTGGAACCGCAATACCAACGTCAATCGCAACGTCAACAACGCGAATCTCAACCGTAACGTCAACAACAACCTCGGGAGCGCGCAGCGCGATGCCTACCGCGGCCGTGACGACGCTGCCCGTGCCCAGGCGCAGCAGACCTTGCAGAACCGTACCGGCCAGAACCTGAGTGGCAGCGCGAGCCAGCGCGTGCAGGGGATTCACCAGGGCGGTACCGCGAACACCGATCTGCAGAACCGCGCGCAGAACGTCAATCGCGATAACGCGTTGCGCGGCGCCGGCGACGGCAACACCGCGCGGCAGGACACGCAGCGTGGCGAGGCGAGCCGCAACGCAGCCGCGAACCGCTCCGGCAGCGGCGGCTTCGGCGCCAACGGCGGGGGCCAGCAACGCACCGGAGGCGGTCTCGGTGCTAACGGCGGGGGCGTCCAGCGCGGCGGCGGTGGCAACTTCGGCGGTGGTGGCGGCAGACTGGGCGGTGGCGGCGGCGGTGAGCGCCACCTCGGCCGCAACCGTTGAACGATCAAGAGGAGTCTCTAATGATTCGCTTATTCCCACGCGGCGCCTTGCGCGCCCACGTTCTGACACTCGCCGCCGCCCTCGGCACGACCGGTACCCTGCTGGTGGCGCCGGTACTGCTGCTCGGCACAACCGCCGCACACGCGCAAGCGGTCTATCCCACTGCCGACGCCGCCGCCAATGCATTCGTCGACGCCTTGGCCCGCAACGACGAAGATGCGCTCAAACACGTGCTCGGCAACGATTTTCATCGCTTCATTCCTTCCGAAGGAATCGGCGAGGACGACATCGACCAGTTCCTCGGCGCATGGTCGAAAGGGCATCAGATTGTCGAGGACCCTGTGAAGAGCAAGGGACGCGCGACCGCGCATCTGGCGGTCGGCGACAGTGGCTGGACGTTGCCGATTCCGCTCGTGCAGGCCGCGCACGGCTGGCGCTTCGATCCGCCCGCCGCGCAGGACGAGATGCTGACACGCCGCATCGGCCGCAACGAACGCGCAGCGATCCTGACCTCGCTCGCCTACCTCGACGCGCAAAACGACTATCACAACCTGACCCAGCACTACGCACAGCGCTTCGTCAGCACGCAGGGCCAGCATGACGGCCTGTATTGGGCGGCGGCGCCCGGCGAAACGGAAAGCCCGCTCGGCCCGCTCGCCGCCACCATGCCCAACGGCACCCTGCCGAAAGAGGCCTATCACGGCTATCACTACCGGATCCTGACGGCGCAAGGTCCTCACGCGAAGGGTGGCGCGCAGAACTACGTGGAGAACGGCGTGCTGAGCAAAGGGTTCGGTCTGATCGCCTCGCCGGCCGAGTATGGCAAGACTGGCGTGATGAGCTTTATCGTCAATCAGGACGGTCAGGTCTATCAGAAGAACCTGGGCCCGCAGACCACGCGTGCCGCGGCCGCCGTTAAATCGTTCGACCCGGACGATAGCTGGCAGCCGGTGCAACAGTAGAGAGATAAGTCCCTCGACGGCCGCGGCGGCGCGCAAGCCGTCCGCGGCTGATCCACGTTGGAATCGGCGCGGTATCCATGCGCACGTGGCGCGCCATGCCGGGCCGGTATAATGTCGGACTTTGCAGCGCTGCTTATCTCTGATTCGCGCCGCGCGCTTTTCATGTGCCGACCCGTTTCCGGTGAAAAGCGCCATCGCACGTGCCGCACATGCGCGCCTGCGCCCTGCTCCGCTTTCCAAACTGCCCATCTCGACCGACCATGACTGCCAAACTGATCGACGGCCTAGCCCTTTCCAAGACCCTGCGCGCCGAAGTCGCCACGCGTGCCGCTGCCCTCACCGCTCGCGGCCATCAGCCGGGCCTCGCCGTGGTGCTGGTCGGCGACAATCCGGCCAGCGAAGTCTATGTGCGCAACAAGGTCAAGGCGTGCCATGACAACGGCCTCGGTTCGTCGTTCGACCGCTATCCGGCCGATCTGCCGGAAGCTGACCTTCTGGCGCGCATCGACGAACTGAATCGCGACCCGCGTATCCACGGCATTCTGGTGCAACTGCCGCTGCCGCCGCATATCGACAGCCACAAGGTGATCGAGGCGATCGCCCCGGAAAAAGACGTCGACGGTTTTCACGTCGCCAATGCCGGCGCATTGATGACCGGCCGGCCGCTGTTCCGCCCGTGCACGCCGTACGGCGTGATGAAGATGCTGGCGGCCTACGAGATTCCGCTGCAAGGTGCGAACGCGGTGGTGATCGGCCGCTCGAACATCGTCGGCAAGCCGATGGCACTACTGCTGCTCGAAGCCGGCGCAACCGTCACGATCTGCCATAGCAAGACGCGCGATCTGGCCGCCCATACACATAACGCCGACGTGGTGGTTGCCGCCACCGGCCTGCGTAACATTCTCACGGCGGACATGGTGAAGCCGGGCGCAGCCGTGATCGACGTCGGCATGAATCGCGACGAAGCCGGCAAGCTGTGCGGCGATGTCGATTTCGCGGGTGTCAAGGAAGTGGCCGGCTACATCACGCCGGTGCCGGGCGGCGTCGGTCCGATGACCATCACCATGCTGCTCGTCAACACGATCGAAGCCGCCGAGCGCGAAGCGGCGAACGCCTGATAAAAGGCTTCTGGAAATGAAACCGGCGCCCTGGCGCGCCGGTTTTGCTTTGCAGTCTCCTCCAACTCCAGGACTCAATGGGCCGCCGAATCGCCCGTCGCGATGCCCGCGGCGAGCGCCGTCTGTGGCCGCGCCAGACGCCGGCGGCATAGCGTCAGCACCGGCCGCTCCACGAAGTGCCACGACAGCGCCGCGCACAGCAGGATGAACGGCGCGGCGATCAGCACCGCCGTCGCATGGCTCAACTGCGGCGCGATATTCGCGACGCATTGCTGAACCATGAACCCGTACAGATAAATCCCATACGAGTAATCGTGGCGCGGCACGAAGCGCCGCAACAGCGGCGTCGTGCCCACCCACAGCACGCCGTAAACAAAAGCCAGATAGAACAACGGCTGAGCGCCAGCCGTGTCGCGGAACACCAGAAACACCATCACTAGCGCGAGAGCCGTCAGGCCGCCGATGTCGATCCGTTCGCGCCAGCCGTACAGCAGCATCCCCAGCATGAAAAACGGCACCGGCCAGAACGAAAAGCCGGTGGGCGTTTCGCTGAAGTCGCGCAGGCCGATCTGCAGTTGCGGCAAATGCACGCGAAAGACGAACACGGCGCAACCGAGCACTGCCGCCAGTAAGACGCCGCGCGCGCTGGACAGCAGTCCAAGCATGCCGGTCACGAGCACGACCAGATAGCAGCGCACTTCGACCGGCAGCGTCCACAGCGGCGCGCAGACATCGACGGGAAAGCGGTTGTGCTCGAACACGCCGGGCAGCACCCAGCGGGTTTTCAGCACGATGGTGGAGAAGTTGTCGAGGTTGGCCCACGTCATGCCGGAGGCGAAATAATCGCGCAGGGGCAACGTGGTAAACAGCGGCCCGAGGATGAACACCGTCACCAGCGAAGCGCCCGCCACCGCCGGCCACAGGCGTGCAATGCGCAACGCAGCAAAACGCGGCACCGAGCGTTGCCGGTCAAAACTGGCGGTCACCAACATGCCGCTCAACAGAAAAAACGCGTAGACGCCGAGCGCGCCGAAACCGTCGAAGCCGAGCGCGTTCCGGACCCAATCCATTGTGCCGTCCGGCGCTTGCAGCAGATATGAGTGGCCATACACGACGGCAACGGCGGCGAGCAGGCGCACAAGGTCGAAGTTGTTGCCGTTGCGCGATAGAGCGTGCGAAAGCGGGGTCATCCATACCTCTTGCAGAAAGCGTCGCTGACGGGTAGCGACGCCCCAGAATGCGGCATGGCAGCAATTCCCACCGTTCGTTTTCGCACAGAGTGCCGCGGCGCAGCGGGTGCGGCGAGTCGGGAGCAACCCAGTGGCGCATTCCCGCCGACCGAACTCTGCCTGAGCCGCGTGCTCCATTCGCTCCCCCGCGCACAGTCGCGCGACATCTGATAATTTGTCTGCCGACGGATTGGAATCGGCGCGCCCTGCCCCAATAATGTCCATATGGAGTGTTATCGGGCCGTTATCGCGCGCGCCCGTCGATGCACCGATTACCCGTTCACCCGCGTCAGACAGGAAGCCTTATGTCCAATACCCCCTCGAAGCACGACAATCCGCTCCTCGATTTCTCCGACCTGCCGCGCTTTGGCGAAATCCGCCCCGAACACGTCACGCCCGCCCTCG
The DNA here is from genome assembly GCF_012927345.1 of Paraburkholderia polaris. Taxonomy (GTDB): domain Bacteria; phylum Pseudomonadota; class Gammaproteobacteria; order Burkholderiales; family Burkholderiaceae; genus Paraburkholderia; species Paraburkholderia polaris. The sequence continues at coordinate 72,857 of NZ_JABBGJ010000003.1, read as the reverse complement.
ATGTCCTGCTCGCCGATGCGGCCGCCGCTGTCGAGCGCGCCGCCCAGCCCATTACACCCGCTTCGTGGGCCGACGTGGTCGAGCCGGTCGAGCGCGCCACCGAACCGCTGTCGCGCGCCTGGAGCGTGGTCGGCCATCTGAACGCCGTGGCCGACACGCCGGAATTGCGCGCCGTGTATGGCGAAAATCTGCCGCGTGTCACCGAATTCTGGGCGAGCGTTGGACAGAACCTCGCGCTGTACGAGAAGTACAAGGCCCTGAACGCCAGCGACGATTTCGCTTCGCTCACGGGCGAGCGCAAGAAGATCCTCGGTAATGCGCTGCGCGATTTCCGCCTGTCGGGCGCGGAATTGCCGGAAGACCAGAAGCCGCATTTCGCCGAATTGCAGGAACGCCAGGCGGGCTTGTCGAAAGCGTTTTCGGATCACGTGCTCGATGCGACCAACGCGTATTCCTATATCGTCGAAGCCGGCGATGAGGCGCAACTGGCCGGCCTGCCCGAAGACGTGATCGAAGCAGCGAAGGAAGCGGCCGAACGCGAAGGCAAGACGGGCTACAAATTCACGCTGCACTTCCCGTCGTATTTCCCGGTGATGCAGTACTCGGAAAATCGCGCGATGCGCGAAGCGATGTACCGCGCGTATGTGACGCGCGCGTCAGAACTCGGTCCGCAATACGGCAACGGCAAGCCGGAATGGGACAACACGGCGGTACTCGCCGAACAACTGAAACTGCGCGCGGAAGAAGCGCGCATGCTCGGCTACAACAACTTCGCCGAAGTCTCGCTCGCGCCGAAGATGGCCGAGTCGCCGGCGCAAGTGATGGCCTTCCTCGAAGACCTCGCCACGCACGCGCGTCCGCACGCGGAACAGGACTGGAAAGAACTGCGCGAATTCGCAGCGAACGAACTCGGCATGACCGACCTGCAGCCGTGGGACATGACGTTCGCCGCTGAACGTCTGCGCCAGAAGCGCTATTCGTTCTCCGAGAACGAAGTCAAACAGTACTTCCCGGAAGACGTCGTATTCAAGGGCCTCTTCAAGGTCACCGAAACGCTGTTCGGCGTGCGCATCCGCCGCGACGAAGCGGCCGTCTGGCATCCAGACGTGCGCTTTTTCCGCGTCGAGAATCAGGACGGCGGCCTCGTCGCCCAGTTCTATCTCGATCTGTATGCACGCGAAGGCAAACGCGGCGGCGCATGGATGGACGATGCGCGTGGCCGTCACAAGCACACGCATGGCAGCGTGCAAACGCCGGTGGCGTATCTGACCTGCAACTTCTCGGCACCGGTCGGCGGCAAACCCGCCTGCTTCACGCATGATGAAGTGATCACGCTGTTCCACGAGTTCGGTCACGGACTGCATCACATGCTCACGCGTGTCGATGAACTGGGCGTGTCGGGCATCAACGGCGTCGAGTGGGACGCGGTTGAATTGCCGTCGCAATTCATGGAGAACTTCTGCTGGGAGTGGGACGTGTTGAGCGACATGACTTCGCACGTCGACACCGCCAAGCCGCTGCCGCGCGATCTGTTCGACAAGATGCTCGCCGCGAAGAATTTCCAGAGCGGTCTCGGCACGTTGCGCCAGATCGTGTTCTCGATGTTCGACATGCAACTGCACACCGGTTTCGATGCATCCGGTACGAAGAACGCGACCGAACTCGCGAGCGAGATCAACGAGCGTTTCCACGTGGTTCCGCAAGCTTCGTTCTCGCGTTGGCCGAACACGTTCAGCCATATTTTCGCGGGCGGTTATGCGGCGGGCTACTACAGCTACAAATGGGCTGAAGTGCTGTCCGCCGATGCGTATGCCGCGTTCGAAGAAGCCGCACAAGCCGCGAGCGGCAGCGTGCTCGATCAGGCGACCGGCATGCGTTATCGCAAGGAGATCCTGGAAGTGGGCGGCAGCCGTCCCGCGATGGAATCGTTCAAGGCGTTCCGCGGCCGCGAGCCGAATATCGATGCCTTATTGCGGCACAACGGTATGACACCTGCCGCGGCGCATTGAGCTTAAGTTGAAGCAGTCGGCGGCGGTGTGGATAGCGCCGACGCCGATAGAAAAGCCGGTGACTTGCGTGAGCAAGCACCGGCTTTTTGTCATTCGCGGGCGTAGCGCGTGTTTCGCGCGTCGCGCCGCGGCTAACCGCGACCCGGCAGCGAATTCAGGCGGAGCTATAAGCCCCCTTCGTTGTTCCACATCGTATAAACGGGAGAAATTTGCATCAGGACGATCCCATAGGCCCTCGCGTTGCTGTCAGGTACGAAATAGAGATAGGAAAAACCCCATTTCGACTGCGGATTTTCACCTGGCTCGCTGCGGCCATCGGCGAGATCGTAGAACATGGTGTTGGTCACCATGCTGTAAGGGACGGGCTGATCCAGAATGAGCGTACCCGGAATCAACGCCGTTTTCCCATTGAACCTCACTTCTTGAACCGCCTTCCCGACCGCACCGCATTTATCCCAGGACTCCCAATCGATCTGCTTGAATGCGCCATTCGCCAGCGGAGTGGATATAGTGCCGGGTTTGATCTGTTTTGCCGTCCGCACTTGCCCTTCGCTTGGTAAAAACGTCCCAAAGGTCGGCACTTCATCGGTTGAGGGCCAATTAACAAGGCTGCGTCCCATAACCAACTGGGTTGTCGCCCCCTTGTCTACCTGCACGGATGACCACCCATAATAAGAAGCCCCCACGTCGCAAACCGGTCTGGCGCTCGTACGGTTGATGTCGCCTTTTAAATTGAAGCGCCCGGTGATACGGGTGCCAGGCGTAAGGTTGCTATAAACAGGACTTGTGCTCGACTGCGCCTGTGCGCCTTCCGGAATCGGAGAAGCCGCCACCATGGCAGCCAGCATTGCACTATACAATTTAGACATGAGACACCTTGACTAGAGTTTAATTCAGAGTCAGTGCTTTGGATAAATCAGGTGACGGCAAGCGTCATTGAATGTACTTTTCGATTGATTCAGGCCTTCGCTAATCCAGGTCGCGATCTATCCATGATGCAGTTCGTGGTGCGATTTTCATCAATATCGCACTGGAGGGCACGCCTCCTAAGTCCGGGAAAAATATCATTCGAGAATATCCCCAAGTGGAACTGGGTTTCTCGTGCGCATCGCCACTTGGAACGGCGTTGACGACATTGACATAGGGATTTGAATTAACCATCCAATAGGGCACGGGCGATTCGAGAATCATCGTCCCGGATACCTGAACGGTTTTTCCACCCACGACCCTTTCGCGAATGCCCTTTGCCACCGCCCCACATTCTCCCCATGAACTCCATGCCAGATTGATGAAATTCTCGTGCAACGGCGGAATGAACATTTTATCCGGTTCGACCAGTTTGACTGCGGCAACCTCGCCGGCGACGACTCTCACATCCGCATAGGTGACAGTCTCCGAAGGCGGAACTCCCCCGATAAAATTCACTCCACGAGAAATTATATTTGGGCCGGTGGGATTAAGACGGACATCAACCCAACCCGAACGGCAATTCGCTGCTTGCGAGTTAACCGGCCAATCGCCTGCACGCAAGGATAACCGGCCGACAGCGTTGTTCGATTTCGGGTAAACCAAAGTTGGCGAAATGGGGATTTCAGTCTGCGCGAAACAGGGAATCTGCAAAACGGCTGTCAGAACCGCAGCGCAATGGCGTATTTTGAGAGGCATGGCTATTCCTTTTCATTTCATTCACCCAGATTTCCAGCAGAGCAAACTTAATCTCGCCGGATAGATTAGTAGTATCACCAACCGGTTTGAAATGAAAAAATAACAAAGCGCGCTTTGATATTCGACAATTAAATCGAGAGGCTCTTTTAAGACAACGGAGAGCTAAATTGCCATAACTTTCCCGCATCCGCGGCACGACCGATCTGGTTCTGGCGTAATGCGCCTCGTCACACACGACTCATTCGAGGCAGTTCCCAAGACGCCGCCCGCAATTGCCAGCAATCGCCTCGTTGCGGCATGACGGCATGATGCCTACCGCGACGCATTGATCGTGCATTGAAGCATTCGGCGACGTTGTAGATAACGCCGCCGCGTGTGCCGCGCGGCGGCTAACCGCGATGCAGTTTGAAATTCACCTGCGCGGGACGCCCTCCGAGCGACAATGCCGCGCGCGCAGCAGGCGCACGGCTCACCACTTTGCCCCGGCTCACCACCGCGAGCCGCGCGGCGCGCAGACGGATCGCTTCGACCGGATCGCGTGCGTCGAGCAGCACGAGATTGGCAGCACAACCCGGCGCGATGCCATAACCTTCCAGACCGAGAATACGCGCGGCATTCACCGTGACCGCGTCGAAGCACGCATGCATGCCGTCGACGCCCGTCATCTGCGCAACATGCAAGCCCATGTGCGCGACTTCGAGCATGTCGCCCGAGCCGAGGCTGTACCACGGGTCCATCACGCAATCGTGACCGAACGCGACGTTGATGCCCGCCGCCATCATCTCCGGGACGCGTGTCATGCCACGCCGTTTCGGATACGTGTCGCTGCGGCCCTGCAGCGTGATGTTGATCAACGGATTGGCGATCGCCGCGACGCCCGACTCGCGCATCAGCGGCAGGAGCTTGCTGACGTAGTAGTTGTCCATCGAATGCATCGAGGTCAGGTGCGAGCCGGTGACGCGTCCATGCAAGCCGAGCCGGTGCGTTTCGGCTGCGAGCGTTTCGATATGGCGAGACATCGGATCGTCCGATTCGTCGCAATGCATGTCGACGCGCAAGCCCTGCTCCGCCGCGAAATCGCACAACATGCGCACAGATTGCGCGCCGTCAGCCATCGTGCGTTCGAAATGCGGAATCCCGCCGACCACGTCGACGCCCATCGCAATCGCACGCTTGAGATTCTCGAATGCGCCGGCGCTGCGCAAGACGCCGTCCTGGGGAAACGCAACCAGTTGCAAGTCGAGATACGGTGCGACACGGCGCTTCACTTCGACCAGCGCCTCGACCGCGAGCAAGCGCGGATCACATACATCCACGTGACTGCGAATCGCCAGTAGACCGCGCGCGACAGCCCAATCGCAGTACTGCAGCGCGCGCTCGATCAAGACCTCCTGCGTGAGCTCCGGCTTCAGTTCGCCCCACAGCGCGATGCCTTCCAGCAAGGTGCCCGACGCGTTCACGCGCGGCAGACCGTACGACAGCGTCGCGTCCATGTGGAAATGCGGATCGACGAATGGCGGCGTGACGAGCGAACCGGCGGCGTCGATTTCTTCGCGCGCGCTGGTGGCCAGATTCGGCTCGACAGCCACGATGCGGCCCGCTTCGATGCCGATGTCGACCGGCTGCTTCTGCTGCATTTGCTGCGGCGCGGCGCTCGGCGGCAGCATCGCGCGGCGGATGATCAGATCCATGAATCGCTCCCTGTTGACCGCTCTTTGACTGATGTCGATTCTAGCGGCGCCAGAAAGTGCGTGCGGGCGTTTTAACAAGACGCCGTACCGGCGAGCAGACGGGAATCCGTACCGGCTGCGAGCACTGACGCCCGCCTATACTCGACTTTCGAAAGTTCGATGCCTGAGCGTTCTGCGTTGGCTTCTGCATTCTCCTGCGGCGCATAGCATGCAGCATCGTCCACCACCGGAGAAAAACCATGAAAACCATCGGCGTAATTGGCGGAATGAGTTGGGAATCATCCACCGAGTACTACAAACTCCTGAACCGCCACGCCAAGGCGCGTCTCGGCGGCCATCACAACGCCCGCAGCCTGATGCTGACGCTCGACTTCGCTCAGATCGAGGCCAACCAGCGCGCCGGCGACTGGACCGCGCTTGGCAAACAGTTGGCCGACGCCGCCCGTCAACTCGAACGAGGCGGCGCTGACATAGTGATACTGGCGACCAACACGATGCATCGCGTGTATGAATCAATCGAACAGGCGATCGACGTGCCGTTCCTGCACATCGCCGATCCGACCGGCAACGCGTTGCGCGCCGCGGGAATCACGCGGGTGGGCTTGCTAGGTACACGCTATACGATGGAGCAGACGTTTTACACGGGGCGCTTACGTGAGCGCTACGGCCTCGAGACACTGACTCCCGATGAAGCCGAACGCGCGGATGTGCACCGCATCATCTACGACGAGCTGTGCCACGGCAAAGTGAATGACGCCTCGCGTGCGGTGTATCAGCGTGTGATCGAAGGACTCGCTGCGCGTGGAGCGCAGGCGGTGATTCTCGGCTGCACGGAAATCACCTTGCTGATCAAGCCGGAAGATTCAGTGCTACCCGTGTTCGACACGACCGCGTTGCATGCACAAGCGGCGGTGGAATGGGCGATCGAATCGGACTGAATGCAAGCGCGCCAGGCACATGCATGAGAGATGAGAAGACACGCCAGGAGTCAAAAAGCCCGCGTAGCCTACGCTAGCGGCGCTTCAACAAGGCATGCGCAAGCGCATTGCCAATGGTATTTCCAACAAACGTAAAGCCTTTAACCCGTTTATATCTCCACCGGCGCTTGGGTTCCTTGCCCCATCCCGTGCGCGGGTCTCTTTTTGCCTATTTGAGCTACTTTATATCCCAATAACACTCGATAGGACGAGTCTTATTTGATGATAAACGTTGCTTCTGTCGATATTTTCACAATTTTTGACTGATTTTTTGCAAGTGTTCGATATTTTACGGAGCGTTACCAATCCGTAAAATGAAGCAAAAGAATGAATCGGAAAACATACAGGCTGGCGTATAGCCGACTGAGAGGAATGCTGGTTTGCGGGGGCGAACGAGGATCTGTACAACCGTAGTACTTCGTGCAACGGCGCTCACTGCGATGACAGCAATGCGATCGGCAAACGGAGCGATGCAGCCGATGCGTTCAGAATCAATCTGGTGAGCAGGTATTGTGGTGCGGGCAATTCATGTACCGATGCCCAGCTTAAGCAGGTCATACAAGCTCAAGCCGATATGGCGAAAGCGGTGAGCGAGACGCCGTTTGTAGCAACTCTATCGCCAAATTATGCGACCGTCAGTGCGGGTGCTCTATCTGCGAATGGAACTGGATCGATGAATCTCTACGATGGCACAAAATATTTATCGGGTGGTGTCACGCAAACCAATCCATCTGCCATATCGTGGGCGCCAGGTTTCAGTGCAACAGTTGGCTGGATTTGGGGGGCACGTGATGCACAAGCTACCAATCAGTTCTTAAACGGGGATGGCAATCAATTCTTTGCGTCTATCCCAACACCCTTTAGAGTTAATGTAGTTGGTGCGATAACTCATGCATATGGTGGTGGAACAGCACTTGAATTTGGTATCGGTACACCCGGAGGAAAGACGTTTGGGGTTATGCCTTGGGGACATTCCGTTCCTGTGGGAAGCGCAAGCAAGTAGGAGGGAGTGATGGCAGCTGGCGGAGGTCCGAGTCCTGATCAATGGAAGCGCATGAGTCCATCGGAACGGCGCACCTACTGGATATTTGCGGGGATAGTGCTGGCTATCCTGGGTGGCTTGATTATCGAGAAGTTATTAAGTTGATGATAAACAGCAAACCCGGCATTGGCCGGGTTTGCTGTTATAGGTGTCATTCATTTCCGTCTGCTGAGTCTTTGCCGCGTGGCTTCGGCTTCTGGTCCGGTCACGTATCTGCCGGCGATCCTGTAGTCATAGTCCGGGGTAATGGTGATGTGTGGGCGTTGGCGTGACCGGCAAAGCGACCGGCCCCGGCGCTCGGTCAGCGGTCAGCCCGGCGTATCGCCGATGATTTCGCAGAACGACAACGGCGAGCAGAGTGCGACCACGCGCAGCGCCGTCAGCGCGGGCACGATCAACATCACGGACGGCGCGCACCAGACTCAGGACGTAGCGAGCCTGAGCCGCGACACGACGAACGCAAACGGCACGGTTACGAAAACGCCGGACGTGAACGATATCCTCAACAGGCAGGCTGACACGATGCAGGCCGCCCAGGCGGCGGGCCAGACGGTGTCGCAAGGCATCGGTGCGTATGCGGATAGAAAACGCGACGACGCGGTTACTGCGCTCCAGGCTGCGAAGGATCGGGGCGATACCGAAGGCATGGCCGCCGCGCTGGTTGACTACAACAACTGGCGTGAGGGTGGGACTTACCGGATCGGGATGCACATTGCGGGAGGCGCGCTTACAGCGGGTCTGGGTGGTGGAGGCATCGGAAGTGCGGCGCAAGGCGCGGCGGGTGCGGGTATTGCAGCGTGGGCGGCGGGCGATCTGAACCGGCTGGCCAACGGCACGCGCGACGCGCTGGGTGGTGGCGATGCGGCGCAGATGGCAGGTAACGTGCTGTCCAATGTCGTGGCCGGTGCGGGCGGGTTCCTGATCGGCGGCACGACGGGCGCATTCACGGCGAGCAATGCGGACCTCTACAATCGAAGCACGGGCAACGGTGATGGCCAGGGAAGCACGGCTAAATTCGGCTGTGGATACTGTCAGCAATTCCGCTGCCGGGGTTTGGAACGGTCTCGTTTCGATAGGCGAGATGATCGCAAATGCGCCGAACGGCGGCCCGTTTGCTTCGCCCGGCGATCCGGGGTATATCTCGGCGGATGGGTTGCGTCTGCCCTGTACGGCGGGCGATCAGGTTGGGCCGGGCGTGGAGTTCCTTGCTGCGGCGCTGGCTACCAGGGGTGCAGGAAAGGGAGCGGCTGCTGAGGCAAAAGCGCTCTCGGAAGCGGAAGCGTTTGAAAGGTCTCTGGTTAATCTGCCGCCCGGAGAGCGAGTCGCACAGGTAAAACAGACTGCGCAAATTGTTGCTACTGACAATGGCTGGACCAAGGACTCGCAGCTCAGTCGCATAAATGGCCGGGATGTGTATCGGGCAGACGATGGAACCTTATATGCTGTTGATTCGCAGCATGGGCGCCTCGAGCAAGTCAACGGAAAAACCGGCGCACATATGGGAGAAGTGAGTATGCTTGATTTGCAACCCACCAAACCCGCGGATACGTCGGGACGACACGACCTTAAATTGAAATGATGACCTGGAAAAAGCTGATTGAGAGCGCCGACCCGGAAATGAAGCGAGGCACATTGCTTCGTTTCGCTGCGGGGCAGCCATTCGAAAGTCACGTAGTAATGATGGTCTGCGAGGCCCCTGATAAGTCAGATCGACTCGGCCTAATAACGATCAGTGGTTATAAGGCTGGGATCAACTGCTATGTTGTGTTTCCAAAGGAAACCTTACCCTATCATGTGTCGACTCGATGGCTAATCGACAACTGGCAGCTTTGGGTTTGGCCAGATGGTGATGTCCACGAAGTTGAAGTTCACGAGCCACTAAATGCGTTAGAGATCGAATAACAATAGACCCGGCCGCGGCCGGGTCTATTGTTTGTGGAGTGGTTCAATCTGACGTGATGACGAGTCTGCCGTGCTCGACCTGGATCCTCACGCGCTGTCCGGGTGGAAAGCCGGCCTGTTCAAGCCAGATGCCGGCGATGCGCAGCCACGGAAAAAACCGTGGTGTTCGCCAGGGCCTTCCCTCTTTGGGGCTGGGTCGCCAGCGCATGAGTTGCTGGACGGTAGCGTGACGCTCGGGATGAGCGTGCAATGCATTAAGATTGGCGTCAGCCATGGTCAGTTCTCCAAGTGAACTGGTTGTGGTCAGCGGGCCGCATGGGTTGCCGCCCATGCGGCCCGCGCTTCTTCTACTGCTTCAAATCTCCTTCCTTACTGCTGGGTCTTTGCCAGCACCGTATCAAGCATCTCGGACACGAAGCGCTGCCGCGCCTTCGGCAACTGACTAATCGCCTCGATCTGCTGTTGCAACTTCGAGGACGCGCCGCGTTTGCCATGGGGGGTGACGTTCTGCCCGAGCAGCTCATCGCATGAGAGCCCAAACGTTCTAGTCAATTCCGGTAGCAGTGAGACGGGCAGTCGCAGTCGCCCGCCTTCATAGTGCGCGAGGGTTTGCTGGGCAATGCCAAGCTGCTCGGCGAGTTGCTGCTGAGTGAGTTCGTGAGACCTGCGAGCGCCGGCGATACGCGCGCCCAACGCCTTGAAAAACTGTTCGTCCTTCGGGTTCATGGCTGAGTTAAGCGGTGAAAATCCAGCCATAATGATACTCCTGATCACGAGTTCAATGGATATTTTTTCTCTATTTCAGAGTACTCTGAAAATGAGCTATTTGATGAAAATCCACTTGACAGGTTTTTAGTCGAAGGACGATTCATGCCCCGCATTCCGGAAGCCGAACTGAACAGACTGAAGCGCGAAGTGTCTCGGCGGAACCACCCGCGCGGTCACGGCGGACAGTGCGGATCTCTCAAACCCGGCCGCGACTGGGCTTGTCGTTTGTAGGTGTCGTTCGTTTCCGTTTGCTGCGTCTTTGCAGCGAGGCCGCTACCTCGGGCTTAGCCATGTATTTGCCGGCGATCCTGTAGTCGTACTCCGGCGTAACGGTGAGCGCGTCGTGCTCGACAATCACCCGGATGGGATGCTCTCCTTCGGTGCCAATACGAACTTTCGTCGCGTGACTTTCTTTTGAGTTGAAGTTACTGCCGCGGTGTTGCCTCAGACGGTCCAACGGGTCGTCTTCACCCTGATTCCCGATGACACCGAACGCGCGCGGACCTGCACCGCATCAACACGACCGCGCTGCACACTCAAGCGGCGGTGGAATGGGCGATCGATTCGAAGTGAATGCAAGCGCGCTTGGCGCATGCATGAGAGATAAGAAGACACGCCAGAAGTCAAAAAGCCCGCGTAGCTTGCGCTAGCGGGCTTTTAACAATGCTTGGTTGCGGGGGTAGGATTTGAACCTACGACCTTCGGGTTATGAGCCCGACGAGCTGCCAGACTGCTCCACCCCGCGTCAGAGAAAAAAATTATATCCGGTTGTCAGCAAGACGTCAAACAATCGGATGAAATAGTTTTCAGATTAGGCGCGCAGCGTGTGTTCGCACTCATGCCGCAAGTGAAGCAGCAAATGAGCAGGCAACTCAGAGATCCTCGACCGTCGCGCCTTGCACTTTGCCGTCGATGATGTCCGCGCCGTACTGACTCGCGCTGCGTTTCGCGACGCCAAAATCGGAAAACGTGGATGGCAGCACGAGACGAAATACGCGGCTTGCCTTCGAGCCGCTGATGGCGCCCGGCCGGCAGACGCGCACCGCAACGTCGTAACCTTCGGCATGCCGCTTGTGGCCGTCGAACTTGTCGAACTGCCGCGAGAACACCAGCGGATGCACTTCGAAGTCCTTATAAAGGGCTGGATAAAGCTGAGCCATGATGCATTCCCGATGCGCGTAAATGTGATCCCACTATACGCCGGGGCATGACGGGATCGCGCTTTTATTTTTCTCCGCCGCCGAGGCAATTTTCACCGTCGCTCGTCTCGCGCGATAAGATGCGGGACTAACGGAATCAACCTGATCCTGCCGACCCGAATCCGGGTTGCCAGACGGGTATTCGCTGAAGCAGAAAAGCAACAACGCGGGGCTAGCACCCCACAAAGCCTTGCCCAGCAAGAATGTGAGAATTTCATGAAAATCGCCACCTGGAACGTCAATTCCCTCAAAGTCCGCCTGCAACACGTCATCGACTGGCTCGAAACCAGCCAGACAGATGTGCTGTGCCTGCAGGAATTGAAGCTGACCGACGACAAATTCCCCCGCGCCGAACTCGAAGCGAAAGGCTACCGGAGCTGGTTCGCAGGCCAGAAGACCTATAACGGCGTCGGCATCCTGGTGCGCGAAGGCCTGAACGTCGACGAAAGCAGCGTCGTGCGCAATATCCCCGGTTATGAAGACCTTCAGCAACGCGTGATCGCCGCGACCGTCGAGGGTGTGCGCATCATCTCCGCGTACTTCCCGAACGGCCAGGCGCCGGGCACCGATAAATTCGCCTACAAGCTGCGCTGGCTCGCCGAACTGCACGACTGGATCGCGCGCGAAATGGCGCTATATCCCAAGCTCGCGCTGCTCGGCGACTACAACATCGCGCCGGAAGATCGCGACGTGCACGATCCGAAAGCATGGGAAGGCCAGAATCTGGTGTCGCCCGAAGAGCGCGCCGAATTCGTGCGGCTGATTGAACTCGGTCTCGTCGATGCGTTCCGTCAGTTTGAGCAGCCGGAGAAGATTTACTCATGGTGGGACTACCGGATGATGGCGTTCCGCCGCAATGCGGGGCTGCGTATCGATCACATTCTGCTGTCAAAAACGCTCGCTGAAGCATGCACCTCTTGTGACGTGGACAAGGTGCCGCGCAAATGGGAGCAGCCGTCGGACCACGCACCGGTCGTCGCACAGATCGGCTGAACGCGCGACGAGCGAGGCCTATGCCGGCCCGTTCAAACAGCGCCACAAGAACTCGTACACCATCGCATCATGCTCGGCCTGCTCCAACTCATCGGAGCCGCCGTGGCCCCCTTCTGTGTTCTCCCGATACCAGACCCTTTCTGCACCCAGCGCCTGCATGCGCGCGGCCATCTTGCGCGCGTGTCCGGGGTGCACGCGGTCGTCCGCAGTCGACGTGGTGAACAGCACGGGCGGATACGCCACGTCCGCACTTACGCGGTGATAGGGCGAGTAAGCCGCCAGCACACGCGCTTCGTCGAGCTCGTCCGGATCGCCGTATTCATCGATCCATGACGCGCCAGCGTGCAGCAGGTGATAGCGGCTCATGTCGAGCAGCGGCACCTCGCACACCACTGCGCCGAACAACTCGGGCCGCTGCACCATGCACGCCGCGACCAGCAGGCCGCCATTGCTGCCGCCCTGAATGCCGAGTTGCGCGGCGCTGGTCACGCCTGTGCTGATGAGCGCCTCGGCCACCGCGATGAAATCGTCGAACGCGCGCTGCCGATGCTCGCCCTGCGCCGCCGTATGCCACTGCGTGCCGAACTCGCCACCGCCGCGAATATGCGCCACCACATACACGCCGCCCCGCTCCAACCAGCCGATGCCCTGCCCGGTCAGATAACCCGGCAGCAGCGGAATCGCGAAACCGCCGTAACCGTTGAGCAGGCATGGGCGCGTTTGCTCGTGCGTTTGCTCGTGCGTTTGCTCGTGCGTTTGCTCGTGCGTTTGCTCGTGCGTTTGCTCGTGCGCTTGCTCGTGCGTTTGCGCGTGCGCTTGACCATGCGTCTGCCGCGCGGTCTGCGCCGTCTGCCCTTGCGCAGCTTGTTGCGCAACCCGCGGTCCAATCACGGTGTACGGCACCCGCGTGCCGTCCGCAGACACCGCGTGCCCACGGGTCACCGCGAACGGCGCCGCATCGAATTGAGTCGGCCAGCGGTCGAGCAACGCCCAATCGGTCAGGTCGTCCTGGGCAAGATCGGTGAGCCAGTACGCAGGCGGCTGCAAATAATCGTCAGTATCGACGAACACTTCGTCGTTCAGCGTCGGCTCGACGGGTGAGACGTCGGCTTGCACGTCGTCACGCGACGGAAAGAGGCGTTGATGCCAGTGCCAGGCTTGATCGGCAGCTTGCGACGGGATCCACAGCGAGGCCCTGCTCTGCACATCCTCCAGGTACGACACGATCAGGTGATTGCGCGTGTGCGTCCACTCGCAGGCGGAGGTTTGCGCTGTCGGCGTGAAAAGCGGCACCACGTCACGCTCGCCACGCAAGAACGCGGCTTCGCGGATCGCCAGCAACGCGCCGCCCGGATAGCGCACGCCGTTGCAGTCCCAATCGAGGCGCGGCTCGAGCAGCAGCCAGCCCTGCCAGCCGCCGACCGCGACGTGCGACGGCACGTCGTACTGCTGCCAGGCATGGGCATTGTTGACGGCATGGGTCACATCGGCGGCATGGGCGCCGTCTGCGGTGCCATCGGCGCTATCGAGGTAATACGTATGCGAATCGAAGAAATCGACGCTGCTCACCACCGTATGGCGCTGCTCGACCGGATCATAGTGCGCCTCCACGCCGATGTCGCCGAACGCGCCCTTGAAGACCACCGGCGCGTCGGCCAGCGCACTGCCCCGCGTCCAGCGCCGCACTTCGCGCGGATAGCCGGAGCGCGTCAGTGTCTTGCGACCGTTGTCCCAGCCGACATACAGCGTATCCCGATCGATCCACGAAGCCGTGTGCTTGCCGGCCTTCGCAAGCACGAAACCGTCGTCGACAAAACGTTGCGCGTCGATGTCGAACTCGCGCACAACCAGCGCATCCGAGCCACCCGGCGACAACGTGATCAGCGCGCGATCGCCGTCCGGATAAAGAATGTCGAGTTCCGCGCAGACCCATGGCGTGCCTTCGGCCGCACCGAGCGCGTCGAAATCGAGCAGGTTCTGCCAGACGGGCGCGCCACTGCGCCAGGCCGCCCAGGTCGTACGCCGCCAGATGCCCTTGGGATTGCGTTCGTCCTGCCACAGGTCGTAGGCCCAGTCCTTCCAACGATCGGGGATGACCGGACGCTCGCGCGGCAGATAAGCGTCGGCAAGCCGCTGCTTGAGCGACTCGAATTCTGCGCTGCTGCACCATGCGGCGCGCGTGCGGGCGTTCTGCGCTTCGACCCACGCGAGCGCGTCGGGGTCGTCGAGCGCCTCGAGCGACACAAAGGGATCGGGGGAAAGCGGCCAGGAGAAAGGAGCGGGAGAAGCGGGCATCGTCAGCGGTCGAATGAAAACAGCGTCGATTATGCCTTGCGTGAGCCCGAGAGCCTTTGACGCTACGTGCCCGAGCGGTTGAAGGTGCGCAGATGGGGCGACTTATGGGGCTGCCCGGGAGGCGGCCTGACGCGCGGCCGGATAAGTACCCTACGTGACAACTGCCGGGGCGGCTGGCAAGCCGCCCCGGCTGACACTGCAAACCTCAGGGCTCGAGATTGAGTTCCTGAATCTTGCGCGTAATCGTATTGCGGCCAATGCCGAGGCGCTCCGCCGCCTCCACCTTGCGTCCGCGCGTGAAATCCAGCGCCTCGCGAATCACCGCCGCTTCGAAACGGCGCGCGAGTTCGTCCATCACATCAGCTGCATTCTCGCGCAGCATCCGCGCGACTTCGGTGCGCAAGCCGCCTTCCCAGGCGCTCACGGTGGTCGCTGCCGGCATGCCGGCAGCGGTAGCCGGATGCTGGGCCGCGCTGGTGCCGTTGATCGGCGCGCCGCCGGCAAGGCCTGCTTCACCCGTGCCGATCACGCCACTGCCACCGCCCGCGAGATCGGTCACGCCTGCTTGCGCGGGACCCAGATCGGGCGGCAAGTCCTTGATCTCGATGGTCTGCGCCGGCGCCATCACCGTGAGCCAGTTGGCGAGGTTCTCCAGCTGACGCACATTGCCCGGAAACGGCAGCGATGCCAGATGAGCGAGTGCCTCTTCGGACACGCGTTTCGGCTCCACGCCCAGATCGCGCGCACTCTTCTGCAGGAAGTGGCGCGTGAGCAGCGGAATGTCTTCGCTGCGCTCGCGCAACGCCGGCAGGCGCAAGCGGATCACATTGAGCCGGTGATACAAGTCCTCGCGGAACAGGCCCTGACGCACACGCGATTCGAGGTTCTGGTGGGTCGCCGCGATCACGCGCACGTTGGCCCGCAACGGATTGTGGCCACCGACGCGATAGAACTGCCCGTCCGAGAGCACACGCAACAGACGTGTCTGCAAATCGAACGGCATGTCGCCGATTTCATCGAGAAACAGCGTGCCGTTCTCGGCCTGCTCGAAGCGCCCCTGGCGCATGGCCTGCGCGCCGGTGAACGCACCGCGCTCGTGACCGAACAATTCGGATTCCAGCAGATCCTTCGGAATTGCCGCTGTATTCAGCGCGATGAAGGGACCGTTCGCGCGTGGGCTATGTCGGTGCAACGCACGCGCGACCAGTTCCTTCCCGGTGCCTGATTCGCCGGTAATGAGCACGGTGGCCGAGGAATGCGACAGCCGGCCGATCGCGCGAAACATGTCCTGCATCGCCGGCGCCTGGCCGAGCATTTCCGGTGCATCGGCGACGCGGTCGTCCCACGTCTGTTCGCCGCGCATGCTTTCGTCGACCGCGCGGCGGATCAACTCGACCGCCTTGTCGACGTCGAACGGTTTGGCGAGGTATTCGAACGCACCGCCCTGGAATGCGGCGACCGCGCTGTCCAGGTCAGAGAACGCCGTCATGATGATGACGGGCAAGCCCGGCACCTTGTCACGAACGGTTTGCAGCAATTCGAGGCCAGAGCCGCCAGGCATCCTGATGTCGGACACCAGCACCTGAGGGCTGTCGTGATCGAGCGCCGCGGAAGCCTCGCGTACGTTCGCGAAGCTGCGTGTCGCGAAGTTTTCGCGGGCGAGCGCTTTCTCGAGCACCCAGCGAATCGATTGATCGTCGTCTACTATCCAGATCGGCTTCATATAGGTCGGTCAGAAGTCTTAAGAGCGCCCCCAAACCTGTCGCTTCGCGCCAGGCCCCCCGAGGGGGGTGAGAAAACTTGGGGCGGCCCGGCGTTTTCTCATGAGACGTTTGGTGTTAGCAGTCGAGCGGCAGCAGAATCTGAAACTCGGTATGGCCCGGCCGGCTTTCCACTTCGATCAGCCCGTCGTGCTGTTGCACGAAAGTCTGCGCGAGCGTCAGGCCGAGACCGCTGCCGTCCTCGCGCCCCGACACGAGCGGATAGAAAATGCGGTCACGGATTTCCTCGGGAATGCCTGGGCCGTTGTCAGTGATATGCAAGTCCAGTGCCAGCTTACATAAGCGTTTCGACACAGTAATTTTGCGCGCAATGCGAGTGCGCAATTCGATGCGCGCGTCGCCTTGCGAAATGCGTTCACGCAATGCTTCGGCAGCATTACGCACGATGTTCAGCAGCGCCTGGATCAGCTGCTCCTTGTCGCCGCGCAGATCCGGCACGCTCACGTCGTAATCGCGCTCGATCGTGAGTCCGCGCGGAAACTCCGCGAGAATCACCTGGCGCACACGCTCGCATACTTCGTGAATATTCACGTCGCCGACGATATGCGGATGACGGTGCGGCTCCAGCAAGCGATCGACCAGCGTTTGCAGCCGGTCCGATTCCTTGATGATGACCTGCGTGTACTCGCGCAACTCGTCGCGCTGACGCTCGCCGAGTTCGAACTCGAGCAGTTGCGCCGCGCCGCGAATCCCGCCGAGCGGGTTCTTGATCTCGTGAGCGAGATTGCGGATCAGTTGTTTGTTGACCGCCGTGAGGTCGTTGATGCGCTCCTCGCGGTCGCTGCGTAAATGCCGCTCGTTCTCGAACAGTTCGAGCAGCACATAGTCTTGCGCGCTTTCCAGAAAACCGACGATCGCATGCACATGCAGCGGCTCGTGGCCCGGGCGCTCGAGTACGGCGTCCAGATGCGTCGCGTGAAAACGGTGAGCAGCGATCGCGGAGATGGTCGCGACCAGTTCGTCGGCATTCGAGAAAATGTCCTGCCACGCCATCTGCGTCAGTTGCTTTCGCGAAAGCTCCAGCATCGATTCCGCCGACGGGTTCGCAAACACGACGCGCAGCGTGCGCTTTTCGAGCACCAGCACGACCGTCGGGAGTGCCTCGAAGCCCGGCAGCAAACCGGAACTCACCAGCTGAGCGTCGTCCGACAGCGTCTGCTCGTGCCCTTTCCTTGCCTTCATCAGATTCTTCAGAACCATCTTGCAGTCTGGCCGATAGGAGATGGTGATAAATCAGGTGTACCGCTTATTGCCCTGCCTGGTGTCCTGCCTACTGTCCTGCTTCATTGCCCTACGCCGCAAACGAATTCGGGTCCAACAAAAAAGGGACGGCGCCGCCGTCCCTTCGTGACCGATCGCGAGCGTCGGGCAAAGCGCTTCGCCGTTTAAAGGGCGAAGCGCCATTGCCGCTTACAGCGAGTAGTACATTTCGAATTCGATCGGGTGCACCGACTGACGATAGCGTTGCAGCTCGCCCGTCTTCAGTTCGATGTACGCGTCGAGCATCGAATCCGTGAACACGCCACCGCGCGTCAGGAACTCACGATCTGCGTCGAGTGCGTCCAGTGCCTGGTCGAGGCCGGCACACACGGTCGGGATCTTTGCATCCTCTTCCGGCGGCAGGTCGTACAGGTTCTTGTCGGCAGCTTCGCCCGGATGAATCTTGTTCTGCACGCCGTCCAGACCCGCCATCATCAGCGCGGAGAAGCACAGGTACGGATTCGCCATCGGATCCGGGAAACGCGTTTCGATACGGCGGCCCTTCGGGTTCGACACGTGCGGAATGCGGATCGATGCCGAACGGTTGCGAGCCGAGTAAGCCAGCTTCACCGGTGCTTCGAAGTGCGGCACGAGGCGCTTGTACGAGTTCGTCGACGGGTTCGTGATCGCGTTCAGCGCGCGAGCATGCTTGATGATGCCGCCGATGTAGAACAACGCGAATTCCGACAGACCTGCGTAACCGTTGCCTGCGAACAGGTTCGCGCCGTCTTTCCAGATCGACTGGTGAACGTGCATGCCCGAACCGTTATCGCCAACCACCGGCTTCGGCATGAACGTAGCGGTCTTGCCGTACGTGTGCGCGACGTTGTGGATGATGTACTTCATTTGCTGCAGCCAGTCGGCGCGTTGCACCAGCGTCGAGAACTTGGTGCCGATTTCGTTCTGGCCCTGGCCCGCGACTTCGTGGTGATGCACTTCGACCGGGATGCCGATCTGTTCGAGCAACAGGCACATTTCCGAACGGATGTCCTGGAACGTGTCGACCGGAGCGACCGGGAAGTAGCCGCCCTTCGTGCCCGGACGGTGACCGGTGTTGCCGCCTTCGAAGTCCATGGCCGACGACCAAGGCGCTTCTTCCGAACCGATCTTGACGAACGTGCCCGATTGGTCGGTGCCGAACTTGATCGAGTCGAAAATGAAGAATTCCGGTTCCGGACCGAAGAATGCCGTGTCGCCCAGACCCGTGCTCTTCAGGTACGCCTCAGCGCGCTTGGCCAGCGAGCGCGGGTCGCGCTCGTAGCCCTTGCCGTCAGCCGGTTCGACGACGTCGCAGGTTAAGACGAGGGTCGACTCTTCGTAGAACGGGTCGATGAAGGCGGTGTTCGCGTCCGGGATCAGCAGCATGTCCGATGCTTCGATGCCCTTCCAGCCGGCAATCGACGAACCGTCAAACGCATGGCCGCTTTCGAACTTGTCTTCATCGAATGCCGACACCGGCACCGAAACGTGTTGCTCTTTGCCGCGCGTGTCGGTGAAACGAAAGTCGACAAACTTGACGTCTTCGTCTTTGACGAGTTGAACGACGTCGGCCACGGATTTACTCATAACCTATCTCCTGATTAACGAATTCGGCGGATTCAGCCGCCGCCCAATCTAGCTGACCCGTCCCGGCGCGTCCACCCCTCTATCGTTGAGGATGAACATAAAAGCCTGCTGGAACAAATCGATCGGCACCAATAAAGCAGCTTCTGTGCCATGTATGCGCCAACCCGGCGCAAAACCGCCCTGCACGCGCGTTTGCGGGGAATGGGCGCACCGAACAGCATGCGGCCCCGAAATCTCTGCGCGACATAACGCACCGGGTTAGTGCATCCATAAAATAAGCAACGAGCGACATGTCTATTTTGGTGCATTTGCAGAAATATGCACCAAAATAGAGCCACGATCGTCTTGCTTCGTGCGGACGAGATGCCGCCTCCGAACCGCATGCGCACCGCACGCCGCGCGCTAGAATAATCATTTGGTCCGAAGGAGGTTTGCGCTCATGAGCACGCTCGAACAGTTGTACGCCCAGGCGGACAAACGCCGCACCGAGAGTCAGTTGCCCTATGCGGGCGCGATATCGCCCGCCGAGGCGTTCGAACTGCTGCAACTCGATCCGCGCACGCGTCTCGTCGACGTGCGCACCCGTGCCGAACTCGATTGGGTTGGCCGGCCGGTTATCGGCGACGGGCAATACGCGCATGTGGAATGGACGCGCTATCCGGGCGCCGTGCCGAACCAGGAATTCCTTCAGCAACTGAGCCAGGCGGCCTCGCCCGATACGCCGGTGCTGTTTTTGTGCCGCAGCGCCGCACGCTCGAAGCTCGCCGCGATCGCCGCCACCCAGGCGGGCTATACCAAGGCGTACGACCTGCTGGAAGGCTTCGAAGGCGACAAGGACGGCCAGGGGCATCGGAAGACGGTGTCGGGCTGGTGCTTTCGCGGGTTGCCGTGGATCGGCGCCTGATTGTTGACCGGTTCGTCGAGTCTTAAGTCAGGCACGGGCGCAAGCGCGCCCGCAGGAAGGGTGGCGTGGGCTGCGGCTAAACCGCGGCTCAAGCGCGACTCGACCGCGACTCAACCGCGCGGTTTAGCCGCAGCCGCCTCAGGCTCGACAATATCGCCGCCCAACAGATGCACGCCTTCGCGCAGCTTCACGAAGGCCGCCGCCACCGCTTCCGGTTCGCCCTTCACACCGAGATCGATGTGATGCCGCGCATACACGCCGCCGCGCTCAGAATCGCCCACGCTCGGCAGGCTGAACACTCGCACGCCCGGAAAATCGTGTTCGATCTTTTCCATCAACGGCGTCAGGCGCGATTCCGGCAGCTCGAAGACCAGCAATGACTTTTCCGCGTGCGGCATCGCGTGATGCAGATGCGCGTACTGCGTATCCAGCACCCACTCGATCATCGGCCACGCCATGACCGGGAACCCCGGCACGAAGTGGTGCTGATTGATCGAGAAGCCCGGAATCTTGTTGTAGCCGTTGGGAATGATCGATGCGCCCTGCGGATACGTGCCCATATTCAGACGATGCCGGTTCTCAGGCGTTTCCAGATCGAGCGGCGTAGCCGAGTTCGCCGGATGCATGTCACGGATGCGCTCCTGAATCAGCTTCGCGGCCTCCGGATGCAGTTCGAGCGGCACGCCGAGCGCGGCTGCCGCGCACTGGCGGGTGTGGTCGTCCGGCGTGGCGCCGATGCCACCCGTGGAAAACACGATGTCGCCCGACGCGAACGTGCGTCGCAGCGTTGCTGTGATGCGCTCCGGCTCGTCGCCGATATATTCCGCCCAGCTGAGCGACAGCCCGCGCGCGCCCAGCAATTCGATGACCTTCGGCAGATGCTTGTCGATACGTCTGCCCGACAGGATTTCGTCGCCGATGATGATGACGCCAAATGCCATTGCCGCCTCTTTCGCTTAATTTAGTAATTCATCAGTAAGGAACCGGCGCCGCATGCCGCGGGCCGCGCTCTTCCGCGCGCATGCGTTGCAGCGCGCGCAGACAGTAGTAGCCGAACCACAGCGCCGAGAACACGAGGATGAACGCGTAGATCCAGATGGTCACCGCAGTGATCACCGGGAACAGCACGATCAGCCAGACCGACGACGCCCATAGCAGCGTAGGCAGCGAACCCAGCAGTCCGCTCGCGATACCGATCAACAACAGCGGCAGCCGGAAACGCCGCACCAACGCGCGCCGCTCGTCACGCGTGGCATGCAGCGCGAGCGCGTCGTAACTCATCACGCGATACGTCAGCCATCCCCACAGCAGCGGCGGAATCAACGCGAAGAACGGCGGCACCAGCCAGAGCGGCAACGTGACGATCAGCAGCACGAGACAGACCAGCGTGGTCCACAACGCCTGACCGAGACTACCGTACCACGTTCCGCCGTGGCGCATTTCAAGGCCGGCAAATTGCCGTGCCGACAGAAAGCGGATCACAGCCGGCATCGACAGCGTGGCGATCAACAGCAACACCGTGACGACGATCAACGGAATCGCCATCGCAATCACGATGAACGGCGCGACCGCCGCGTGCAGCGCCGAAAAGCCGAGCCAGTCGAACAGATGGTAAAGCGTGACGGTGAACGACCAGCTTTCGAGCCACGTGCGGGTGGCGCCGATCAGCGTCTGCCAGGAATACCACAGGATCACGCCCCACCCGACCGTTGCCGCCAGAAACGGCAGGAAGGTCAGCCAGAGCATGCGCGGGTGGAGCGCGCTTGCGAGCGCACGCCCGAACGAGCGCAACAGATCATTCATGCGAGCCAGTGCCGGTGAGCAAAACAATGGAATAAGGAGAACAGCGCGACGAACCGGCGGCGGGTCCGGCAAACGGATCTGAACGCGGACCGGAATGCAGACCAGAAAACGAACCAGGAACGTGCGCGCAAACGTGGACAGGATAAACCACGTGACGCGCCGCCGGGAAAACCGGCGGCGTGAGAGGAAGAATGCTCAAACCGGCGCGGCGTCGCTGCCCTCGGTGCGACGCTTTGACGAAAGCCGTCCGGCGATGCGCACGAAGGCAAGCCAGTGCTGCGCCCAGAAACCGTCACCGTAGCGCCGGCCTTCAAGTTGGTCACTGATACCGGTCGGCTCCATCTCCCGATTCCACGAGACGCTACGAAACAGCATGTCCCACCAGGGGAACAGCACACCGAAATTGCAACCGTACTTCAGGCCTTCATGGCCGTAGCCGATCGCGTGATGACGGCGGTGGAAAGTCGGACTGACCAGCAGGCGCTCGCCGAGCCAGCCGAAGTACAGACGAATGTTCGCGTGCTGCACGCTCTGCGCCAGGTTCGTGATCGCCACCAACACCACGAATTGCGACGGCGGCACGCCGATCACCAGTGCGATCACCGCGAAGAACGACGCTTGCAGCAGATCGTCGAGCAGATGGTTACGGTCGTCGGACCACAGCGACATCTGCTGCTGGCTGTGATGCACCGCGTGCAATTCCCACCACACGCCGATCCGATGCTCCCAGCGGTGGTACCAGTAACCGGCGAAATCGAGCACGAGCATATACATCACGAACGTGACGAGCGGCCGCGTCGTGACGCCCGGCCACAGATTGTCGAATTCGATATTCGCGATGTTGTGCAGCCGCAGCCAAGCCTGCACGGTGTCGAAAAACGGCTGTAGCGCGAAAAAGAAGAACAGGTTGAGGATGCCGAGCTTGGCGATCCACGTGTAAATCACGTCGACGCGCACTGCCTTGCGGTTTTCCCACTGCTCCACCGGGCGGAGCGCCTCGAGCGGGCGCAGGACCGCGTACATCGCCACCACCTCGAAGACGCCGACGATCACCCAATACAGGCTGTCGTAGGTATCTTCGTCATAGCCCATCAGATCGAAGCGGAACAGCAACGGCTGCACCACGTCGATGTACAGCAGCGTCTGCACCGCCGAGACGAAGCTGTCGAGAGAAGAAAAAATCAGATGGAACATGGTGCCGGCCTGTTACTTCCTTATTACAGCATCAAGCGCCGTTCGGCGCCGTGACCGGCGCGCGATTGAAGAAATAGATACCGTGCGGCGAACGGCCGACGGCAATCGTCTGGATCAGCTTACGCGTGTTCAGGTCGATGATGCCGATATGCTTCGCAAAGCGGAAGGTAACCCACAGATAGCGTTTGTCGGCGGAAAGCTCCATGTCGTCCGGCCCCGGCATCAGGCCGGTGATGTCGCCGACGTTGGTGAGCGTGTCTTCGTCAATGATGCTGATCGTGCTCGCGACACGGTTCGACACCGCCACATGCTTACCGTCAGCCAGCGAACGGAAATTGTGCGCACCCTTACCTGTCTGGATCGTTTTGACGATTTTCTGGTTGCGCCAGTCGACCACGGCGACGTAATCCGCGCCGGTCATGCCGATCAGCAGGTACTTCTCGCCCGGTGTCATCCACAGGCCGGCCGGCACCTTGCCGACTTTCATCTTCCACTTGACGGTTTGCGTGGCCAGATCGATCGCGGCCAGCTCACCCGACACCTGCAGCGTGACGAAAACCGTCTTGCTGTCATTGGTGAACGCCATGTGGCTCGGCATCACCGCGAGCGGCAGACGCGAGGCCAGCGCCATCTGGTTTTTCTGGCTGTCGTAATGATAGATGTCGAGGCGGTCCAGACGCAGCCCGGTGGTGACGAGCCACTTACGGTCGGGCGAAAAGCCGATCTGGTAAGGATCCTCAATGTTCTCGACCCAGCGCTGGACCTGGCCCGTCTTCGGGTCGACGAACATCAGGTTGTTGGATACCGAGTTGGCGACGATCAGCGACGAATTGTCCGGCGTGGCCATCAGGTGATGCGGTTCCTTGCCCGTCGGCACCGTGCCGACGACCTGGCGGGTGGTCTCGTCGATCAGGCTCAGCGTGGCTTCGCCGGAATTGAGCACGATCACGTTGTTGGCGTGGGCCGCCGGAGAAAAAAAGCCTGCGGCGGCGACCAGTGCCACACCTGCGGCGAACGCGGCAGTCAAGCCGGGAAGAAAAAATTTACGCATGAAAACTCACTTCGGAGAACAACCGTCATTGTAGAACGTTTGCCGGGGCCGGCGGTTGATGTAGATACCGGTTTGACGCGTCGAGAAACAGGAGCGCGGCCGGACCCAGACACGATTCTGTCAGCGATTTCCGACGCCTTGATGACACGCAGTCGGATTTGCGTAAGAAAGTCGGCAACTAATCCGCATCGGATCAAATAAATTTTAAAAACGATAAATTATTACATTCTTATGTTGTTGATTTTTTCATAAGACAAAACAAGACTATTCTTTATTTTTAACAACTAAAAAACATTTACTCAAATTTAAATACAACGAGTTATTTATTTTCACCCATTTAGGAATTTGCTTATTCCGCCCTCCCCCGCCAGGTCTGACAATCCCGCCGATCATCGCCCATGCACTTAATCCAGTGGACTTAAGAGCGTGACGCAGGCGATTCGGACGCGCGAATAATTCAGCAGGACACGGAAAACGGACGACGGAAATAACCGCGGTCGATATGTTCTATTTGTGCGCGAAAAATCAGGGCGATGACGCCTTTTTCGAATCAGCATGCTTTCACGTGCCGTCCATGCTCGTAATTCCGCGGAGTTTTCTGAAAGCATGAATAAAATTTACAAATCGGTCTGGTGTGAAGCGACGGGAACGTGGGTGGCCACGTCGGAAACGGCTCGGTCGAAGACGAAACGCGGCACCGCGCGGAAACTGGCGATTGCGCAAGCGGTGTTGGCTGGGGCGGCGTTGATGGGTGGGGTGTCTGTAGCACATGCTCAGAGCACCGCGGCAACCTATTACTTTGCCGCCGATCCGTCGACCGCCGGCTTGACCCAGAATGCGCAAGCCACGGCAGCCGGAACCGTTGCTGCCGGTGGCGGAGCGCTTGCATCGGGGCAGAGCTCGGCAGCAATCGGCGACGGGGCAAAAGCAATGGACGTCGGCGCTGTCGCATTGGGTACCACCGCGCTCGCGTCCCAAAGAGGTGCTACCGCAATCGGCTTTAGCACAGTCGCCAGCGGAGTCAGTTCCACGGCGAACGGATCCGCGGCCTGGGCAACAGCCGACTACAGCACGGCACTCGGAGGCCTCTCCAACGCCTTGGAGCAAGGCGCCACCGCACTAGGTGCGTACAGCACGGCCATGGGAACCAACGCTGTAGCGCTCGGCTACGGCGCGACCGCATCGACTGCCAATAGCGTCGCCTTGGGCGCAAACTCGACCACCACCGCCAATCTGAATGCGGCAGCTGTCGTGCCGACCGGCGCAGGCGCCACACCCGTCGTCGCCACCACCACAACCGGCGAAGTATCGGTCGGCTCCGCCGACAATGAACGCCGTGTGACGAACGTCGCGGCTGGCGCTGCCCCCACCGACGCAGTCAATGTCAGCCAGTTGAGCGCTGTCGACGGCAAGGTCAATACGCTCGCCCAAAGCGGCACCCTGCGCTACTTCAAAGCTGATGGCGCCGGCGATGATTCCGACGATGCAGCCGCAAACGGCACGCACTCAGTCGCAGCCGGCGCAAACGCCAGCGCTACGCAGACCAATTCCGTCGCAGTCGGCTACAACGCCTCCTCGACCGATAGAAGCTCGACTGCGCTCGGTGCCAATTCCGTTGCCGACGCCTCGGTAGCCACCGCAGTAGGCGCAGGTGCAGAAGCAACGGGCGCGGCCGCCACTGCGATTGGAGCCAATTCATCCGCAACGGCATTGGGCAGCGTCGCGCTCGGCAACATGGCTGAAGCCAGCGCCGACGGTTCCGTCGCATTGGGCCAAGGTTCGAGCGCCGCTGCGGCTGGTTCTGTCGCGTTGGGCCAAGGCTCAGTCGCCGATCGCGCCAATACCGTTTCGGTCGGCTCGGCCGGCAGCGAACGCCAGATCACCAACGTCGCAGCCGGCACGGAAGCCACCGACGCCGTCAACGTCAGCCAGCTGGCTGCCGCCACCGCCAGCGCGTCGCGCTATTTCAAGGCGACCGGTATCGACGGCAGCGGTGACGATGCGTCCGCCACCGGCGACCACTCGGTCGCAATCGGCAGCGGCGCCGGCGCGTCGGGCGAGAAATCTTTTGCCGCCGGTACGACCGCGTTGGCGAACGCCTCCGACAGCACCGCAGTCGGCACCCTCGCCACAGCAACCGGCACGATCTCGACGGCGGTCGGCGCCAACTCCGTCGCCAGCGACACGGGCGACACGGCAGTAGGCGGCGGCGCAACAGCAACTGGCCCGCTCGCCACCGCGATCGGCAGCAATTCCTCGGCCACCGCATTCGGCAGCGTCGCGCTCGGCAATATGGCCGCGGCAACGACGGCCGGTTCGGTTGCATTGGGCCAAGGCGCGAGCGCCACAGCCGACAACTCCGTCGCACTCGGCCAAGGCTCGATCGCCGACCGCGCAAACAGCGTCTCGGTCGGCTCGGCAGGCAGCGAACGTCAGATCACCAACGTCGCAGCCGGCACCGCCGACACCGACGCCGTCAACGTCGCGCAGTTGAAGGCGGTCAGCGACCAATCGGCCGCCACTGCCGCCAAGCTCGACGGCGCAGTGATGTACGACCAGAACGCCGACGGCACCGTCAACAAGAACAGCGTGACGCTCGGTGGCGATGCCGGCACCGCGATTCACAACGTCGCGGACGGCGTCGACGCAAGCGATGCGGTCAACCTCGGTCAGTTGAACGCGGCCATCAACGGCGCGGTCAGCAACATCACAGTCAATACCGCCAACCCGTTCTTCAGCGCGGAAGGCGATCGCGATACCGAAGGCGCGGTAGCAACCGGTACGCACTCCGTCGCTTCAGGTGCGAACGCGCAAGCCACCGGAACGAACGCGGTGGCCATCGGCGCGAACTCGATCGCAAGCGGCAATAACGCCACCGCGCTCGGCGCCTCAGCGAACGCGAGCGCCGACAACGCGGTCGCGTTAGGCCAAGGCTCAGTCGCGGATCGCGCGAACACGGTGTCGGTCGGCGCTGCGGGTGCGGAGCGTCAGATCACCAACGTGGCAGCCGGGGTGCAAGGTACGGACGCAGTCAACGTCAATCAGTTGCAGCAGAGCATGAACGGCGCGGTCGGTCAGGCCAACAGCTACACCAACGACCAGATCCGCTCCGCTCGCCGCGATGCCTACCGCGGCACGGCAACGGCACTGGCGGCTGCGGGCTTGCCGCAAGCCGTATTGCCGGGTCACGGCATGGTCGCAATGGCTGCGGGCACCTACGGCGGCCAGTCGGCAATCGCCATCGGCGTGTCGCAACTGTCTGAAACCGGCAAGTGGGTCTACAAGGTGCAAGGCACCTCGGACTCGCGCGGCCAGTTCGGCGCGTCGGTCGGCGCCGGCATGCATTGGTAAGACGCGGGACTGGCTCGACCTGAGCCAGCCACCGTAATGGCTTTAGCGTTGTTGTAAAAGCAGCGAGCGGGCGCGGGTCCGGAAGGGCCCGCGCCCTTTACGCGTGGTGTCATTCTCACAAGGAGTGATGTCACGCGCTTTTTTTGCGCGCGGCAAAGCGTTGCACCTCGCAGCCCGCCGCCGCGCCCAGATGGAACCGTCACGCGCAGCGTCCCACCCCACGCGGCACTCAGCGCTGCATCGATTCCCACACTTTGTAGAGACGCTTCACGGAAACAGGCATCGGCGTACGCAACTCCTGAGCGAACAGCGAAATCCGCAACTCCTCCAGCAGCCAGCGGAATTCCGACAAGCGCGGGTCCAGCACGCCGCCGCGCTGCGCGACCGCGCGCTGGTAGTTCTGCAAGAGCGGCTGGAATTCAGCGAACTGCCGTGCATCGCGCGCGGAGTCCGCCTTCAGCTTGTCGATGCGCATCGCAATCCCTTTCAGATAACGCGGAAAGTGCGCCAACTGCGGGTACGGCGTGTCGACCACAAAGCGCTTTCCGATCAGTCCATCGAGCTGGTTCTGCATATCCGCATACGCCGCCGTGAAAGACTTTGCCTGCACCAACTTCTTCGTCACGGTCGCGTATTCGCTCAGAATCTGCCCCACCAGCCGCGAGATTTCCTGAGCCAGCAAAGTCAGACGGCTGCGGCCTTCGTCGCGGCGCGTATGAAAACTGACGTCATCGGCCGGCAGCGGATCTTGCAGACAGGCACGGTCGAGCGCGGTGTCGATCAGTTGATCCCGCAGCTCCTCCTGGGTGCCGCGCGGCATGAACTGCATCGCCATTTCGCGCAAACCCGGGAGATTCTTCTCCAGGTACTTGATCGGCTCTTTCAGTTGCAACGCGAACAATCGCCGCAACCCTGCGCGATGGATGCGCGCGGCCTCGTCCGGTGAATCGAATACTTCGACGTCACAGTGCGTGCCGCGATCCACTAGCGCCGGATAGCCGAACAAAGTCTGGCCGCCACGGCGAATTTCGAGCAACTCGGGGAGCTTGCCGAAATTCCACGTCGTCAGCTTTTCGTACAGCGCGGTGCCTTGCGCGCCGTCTCGCGGCGCAGTTTGCGGACCGGCCGCAGCGGCACCCTTGCCTCGCGACGCCGCTCCGCCTATCGCGCCGGCTGCTCCACTCGCTTGCGCGCCAGCGGCCACGCCGCCACCGCCGCCCGCATCCGCCAACGCCGCCCCAGCCGCGCCCGACGCAATCTTCTGAAAATGCTGCTGCGCCTGGCCGCCGAGCTCGGCGCGCAGTTGCGACATATTCCGGCCCATCGCGAGCTGCCGCCCGTGCTCGTCGACGACCTTGAAGTTCATGAACAGATGCGGCGTCAGCGTCTCGAGCTTGAAGTCCGATTGCTTCATCGCGACCTGGGTCTGCTCGCGAATGTCCGCGATCAGCGACTCGAGGAACCCGCCCGCGCCGAAGCGTGGACCGCTATGCCGTTCGACGAAACCCGCCGCATACTCAGGCAGCGGCACGCAATGACGACGCAGCTTCTGCGGCAACGATTTCAGCAACAGTTGCGCCTTCTCTTTCAGCATGCCCGGGACGAGCCACTCGCAACGCCGCGCGTCGACCTGATTCAGCGCATACAGCGGCACCGCGAGCGTTACGCCGTCGCGCGGGGAACCCGGTTCGAAGTGATAGGTGAGCGCCATCTCGACGCCCGCCATCGTCATGCGCTTCGGGAACAGGTCGGTCGTGACGCCGGCAGCTTCGTGCCGCATCAGATCGTCGCGCGACAGATACAGCAGACGCAATTTGTCTTCCGGCTGACCGCTCTTTTTCACCTCGTCGCGATACCAGCGTTCGAACGATGCGCCCGTGTAAATGCCTTGTGGCAACGCCTGATCGTAGAAGCCAAAAATCAGTTCGTCGTCGACCAGCACGTCCTGGCGGCGCGACTTGTGTTCGAGTTGCTCGATATCGGCGAGCAGCTTGCGGTTGTGCGCGAAGAACGCGAGCTTCGTATCGAACTCGCCTTCGACCAGCGCGCCGCGAATGAACAGCTCGCGCGCACGCGCCGGGTCCTGCTTGCCGAAGCTCACGCGCCGCCGGTGGTAGATCGGCAGACCGTACAGCATGGCGCGCTCGAACGCCGACACCTGCGCCGCGCGTTTTTCCCAATGCGGCTCGGACAACGATTTCTTCAGCAAATGCTCGCCGATCTTTTCGATCCATTCCGGCTCGATCTTCGCGATGCAGCGTGCGTACAGACGGCTCGTCTCGACCAGTTCCGCGGCCATCACCCACTTGCCGGCCTTCTTCACCAGCGCCGAGCCCGGCCAGAGGTAGAACTTGATGCTGCGCGCGCCGAGGAAATACGGTTCGTCGTCGGCTTTCAGACCGATGTTGCCGAGCAGGCCGGTCAACAACGCGAGGTGAATCTGCTCGAAGGTCGCTTCGGCCTCGTTCAGACGCCAGCCGTGCTCGCGCACCACCGTCAGCAGTTGCGAATGCACATCACGCCATTCACGCAGCCGCAGTTGCGACAGGAAGTTCTTGCGGCACTCGTCCTGCAATTGCCGATTCGACTTCTTGTGCGCGATCGCTTCTTCGAACCAGTTCCAGATCTTCAGCCATTGCAGGAACTCGGAACGCTCATCGGCGAACCGGCGATGCGCCTGGTCAGCCTGCTCCTGCGCTTCGATCGGCCGGTCGCGCGGGTCCTGCACCGACAATGCGCTGGCGATGATCAGCACTTCCTTCAATGCCTGCTGATCGCGCGCGGCGAGAATCATCCGGCCGACGCGCGGATCGAGCGGCAAGCGCGCGAGTTCGCGGCCGAGCGGTGTGAGCTGGTTGTCGTCGTCGACAGCGCCGAGTTCATTGAGCAGTTGATAACCGTCGGCGATCGCGCGACCCGGCGGCGGTTCGATGAACGGGAAGGTTTCGATGGCCGTCAGATGCAGCGACTTCATCCGCAGAATCACCGACGCCAGCGACGAACGCAAAATCTCCGGATCGGTGAAACGCACGCGGCCCTGGTAGTCGCTTTCCTCGTACAGACGAATACAGATGCCATCTGCGACGCGCCCGCAGCGCCCCGCCCGCTGATTCGCGGCGGCCTGCGAGATCGACTCGACCTGAAGCTGTTCGACCTTGTTGCGATACGAGTAGCGCTTCACGCGCGCAAGCCCGGTATCGACCACATAGCGAATGCCCGGCACCGTCAACGAGGTTTCGGCAACGTTGGTTGCCAAAACGATGCGACGCGCGTTCGAGGTTCGGAACACGCGTTCCTGTTCGGCCGCGGACAAACGTGCAAAGAGCGGCAGAATTTCCGTATGCGGCGGATGATGCTTGCGCAGCGCCTCGGCTGCATCGCGAATTTCGCGCTCGCCGGGGAGGAATACCAGCACGTCGCCGGGACCTTCACGGCACAACTCGTCAACCGCATCGACGATCGCTTCCATCAGATCGCGATCAGTCTCGCGCTGGGTTTTCGGCCGCTCGCGCTCACGGGAAGAAGGAGAAGAGCCTTCCGCCGCCTTCACCGCCGGACTGTCCTCCGCGACCGGCCGATAGCGCACCTCGACCGGATACAGGCGCCCGCTCACTTCGATCACCGGCGCGGGCTTTTCTTCGCTGCCGAAATGGCGTGCGAAGCGGTCCGCGTCGATCGTCGCCGAGGTCACGATCAGCTTCAGATCGGGACGTTTGACGAGGATTTCCTTCAAATAGCCGAGCAGAAAATCGATGTTCAGGCTGCGCTCGTGCGCTTCGTCGATGATCAGCGTGTCGTAGGCTTTGAGCAGCGGATCGGTCTGCGTTTCGGCGAGCAGAATGCCGTCGGTCATGAGTTTGACCGACGCTCCCGGCGACAGATTGTCGGTAAAACGCACCTTGTAGCCGACCACTTCGCCGAACGGCGTGCCGAGTTCTTCGGCGATGCGGCGGCCCGTCGCCGATGCCGCGATCCGGCGCGGCTGCGTGTGGCCGATCAGACCGGTGCCGCCCGCGCCGAGACCGCGCCCGAGTTCGAGGCAGATTTTCGGCAACTGCGTCGTCTTGCCGGAGCCGGTCTCGCCGCAGACGATCACGACCTGATTCTGCGCGATCGCCTTAGCGATCTCGTCGCGGCGGCCGGATACCGGCAGCGCTTCGGGGAATGTAATCGGCGGAATCGGGTTCGGTTCGACGACACGCTGGGCGCGTGGCGGCCGCGGCTCGCGACGGGGCTGGCCGTTTTGCGCATCGCCTGCTTGCGGCGATTTCTGCGCGGGCGCACCGCCTTGCTGATTGGCACGTCCGTCGCCACGCTTCGGCTGATTGGGATCTCGCGTGCTTTCGGACTGTGCGCGCCGTTCAGCGCCCTGCTGCTGGCGTTGGCCGCGAGGCGCGTTCTGCGCGCGCCCATCGTCGCGGCGCGCGCCCTGTGGCTGGTTTTTTTTCTGTGCGGACACGCGCGCGTCATCCGCGGCGCGCAGGGACTCACGTGCGCCTGGTGGCGTGTTGCGGGTAGCGTCCTGCGCATCGCGGCGCTTCGCGTCGCCGGCATTCACCTGATCGGCGGCCGGCGTCACATTCTCGTTCGCCGTAGCGGGACTTTTGGGTACATTCGACATGGGGGCGCATTATAATCCCCGGCATGAATTCCCAAACCGACCTCGTCCCCGCGCCTGCGAGCGCTCCGGCCCCCACCGGAGCAACGGAAAATCTCGCCCAGCACGCGCAATTCGTCGACTGGATGCGCTCAGTCGCCCCTTACATCCATGCGTTCCGTAACAAGACGTTCGTCGTCGGTTTCGGCGGCGAGGTGGTGCATCAGGGGCTCCTGAATGCGCTCGTGTCCGATATCGCGCTGCTGCAAGCCATGGGCATCCAGATCGTTCTGGTGCACGGCTCCCGACCGCAGGTCGAAGAGCAGATGAGCCTGCACGGCGTGGAATCCGAGTTTTCGCACGGCATGCGCATTACCGACGCGCGTGCGTTGGAGTCCGCGAAAGAAGCGGCCGGCGAAGTGCGTCTGGATATCGAGGCGGCGATCAGCCAGGGTCTGCCGAACACGCCAATGGCGCACGCGCATATCAGCGTGGTGTCCGGCAACTTCGTGACGGCACGCCCGGTCGGCATTCTGGACGGCGTCGATTTCGCCCACACCGGCGTGGTGCGCAAGATCGACGCGGATTCGATCCGCCATTCGCTAGCGAGCCGCAAGCTGGTGCTGCTGTCGCCGCTCGGTTTCTCGCCCACCGGCGAGGCATTCAATCTGTCGATGGAAGATGTCGCCTCGGCGGCGGCCATCGCGCTGCGCGCCGACAAGATCGTGTTCCTGACCGAAACCCCGGGCCTGATGGAAACCGGCGAAGACGGGCCCGAACTGGTTCGCGAACTGTCGCTCGACGACGCCTACAAGCTGCATGAAAGCGGCGAAGTCACCGGCGACGCGGGCTTCTACCTGAAGCATTCGATCCGCGCCTGCCGCGGCGGCGTGGCACGGGCGCACATCATCCCCTACGCGCTCGACGGCAGCCTGCTGCTCGAACTGTTCCTGCACGACGGCGTGGGCACGATGATCTCGTACGAGAACCTCGAAAGCCTGCGCGAAGCCACGCCGGACGACGTCGGCGGCATTCTGTCGCTGATCGAGCCGCTCGAATCCGACGGCACGCTGGTGCGGCGCGGCCGCCACCAGATCGAACGCGACATCGACCATTTCTCGGTGATCGAGCACGATGGCGTGCTGTTCGGCTGCGCGGCGCTGTATCCGTACCCGCAGGAGCGCATCGGGGAAATGGCGTGTCTGACCGTCGCGCCTGAAGCGCAAGGCACCGGCGACGGCGAGCGCCTGTTGAAGCGCATCGAGCAACGCGCCCGCGCACGCGGTCTCACACGGATTTTCGTGCTCACTACGCGCACCGAACACTGGTTCCTGAAACGCGGCTTCGTCAAGGTCACGGTCGACGACCTGCCGGAAGACCGTCGCCGGCTCTATAACTGGCAGCGCAAGTCGCTCGTGCTGATGAAACAGCTCTGAGCGTCCCCATATAAAGCGACTGCCCGCCCCACATCTGATTAACGGAGAAGCACAGCATGACTCGTATGGTTCAATGCGCGAAGCTCGGCAAGGAAGCCGAAGGCCTCGATTTCCCGCCGCTGCCGGGCGAACTCGGCAAGCGGATCTACGAAAGCATTTCGAAGGAAGCCTGGCAGGCCTGGTTGAAGCAGCAAACCATGCTGATCAACGAAAACCGCCTGAACATGGCCGACCCGCGTGCACGTCAATACCTGATGAAGCAGACGGAAAAGTTCTTCTTCGGCGAAGGCGCGGATACGGCGCAGGGCTACGTGCCGCCGACAGCCGAGTAAGCACTTTCGGTTGCCCCCCAGCATTGGCGACCAATGCCAGACGAAAAATCCGCGCCGCGAGCGCGGATTTTTTTCGCCTGTTTTTTCGCCTGTTTGCCCGCGTTTCGCTGCTAGATACGCCAGATTTTTTATCGCCCCGTTCGCCACTCGATGCAGCACATTTTCGTCGAGCCTTTCGCCGCTACTTTCGTCGGCTTCCCATTGCGCCATGCGCCGTTTTTGGGCCTCGCCAAAATTCACTAACCGGACCATTTTCGGCCACTTTTAAGCCGCCTTTCCATACCGTCGCAATCCGCTGAATCCCCCACCACACGCGGGATTGAGCGCCCTCCGCCGACTTGCGGCCAGATCCCGGGTTTGCACGATCATCTGTCATCGTGCTATCATGTTCACCGTTCCAACAGCATTTCACCCTCAGTCGCGTTCTTTTCAAGCTGGCTCACCGTGCCGTTTTCCCTGCACGCCGCCGCGCTGAATTGAATAGTTTTTATACAAGAAGGCTCGTCGGTCGTTTCACCGCTTCAGCCCGCATCATAAGCGGCGATCCAGCACCGGCCTTTTTCGTTTCAAGCCTTCCAGCGGCGCATGGGCCAGCTTTCAGCCACCCCAGCGTCCTCATGCATCTGCCCCCCTTCCACGGCCACGCAGATGCAACAGTCAGCACAATCTAGACGAGTGTTTTTTCGCGAATAATTCGCGAGGCACGGGCGTTTTATTTTCTTTTTCACGCCCTCTTCTATCGCCTCCGGGCGAAAGAGACGCCATCGCTCTACTCGCGAAACTGCACTTCCCCAGCACCCGTGGCGGAACGTTCATGCGCGTTTTCATGAGTTTCGTCGCAGTCATTGGAGTTTTCACCTTGACCGCTTCCAGCAACGGCTTCTGGCGACACCACAAAGAAGAACAACGCCTCTCCCTCGACGACATCACCGTCGTCGACAAATCTCTCCTGAAGCGAGCCGTCGGCGCCATGGCGCTCGGCAACGCAATGGAATGGTTCGATTTCGGCGTGTACAGCTACATTGCTGTCACGCTCGGCAAAGTGTTCTTCCCGTCGTCGAGCCCGTCCGCCCAGTTGATCGCCACCTTCGGCACGTTTGCCGCGGCGTTCCTCGTACGGCCGGTCGGCGGCATGGTGTTCGGGCCGCTGGGCGACCGCATCGGCCGTCAGCGCGTGCTGGCCATGACGATGATCATGATGGCAATCGGCACCTTCGCGATCGGCCTGATTCCGAGCTACGCAACAATCGGCATTTTCGCGCCGGCGTTGCTGTTGGTCGCGCGGCTGGTGCAAGGCTTCTCGACGGGTGGCGAATACGGCGGGGCCGCCACCTTCATCGCTGAATTCTCGACGGACAAACGCCGTGGCTTCATGGGCAGCTTCCTCGAGTTCGGTACGCTGATCGGCTATGTGCTCGGCGCCGGTACGGTCGCGGTCTTGACGGCGACGCTGTCGCACGACGCACTGCTCTCGTGGGGCTGGCGTGTGCCGTTCCTGATCGCGGGCCCGTTGGGCTTGGTCGGCCTCTACATCCGGATGAAGCTCGAAGAAACGCCCGCGTTCAAGAAGCAGGCCGAGCAACGCGAAGCCGAAGACAAAGCGCTCCCGAAGCAATCGTTCCGCGAGCTGCTCATGCAGCAATGGAAGCCGCTTCTGCTGTGCGTCGGCCTCGTGCTGATCTTCAACGTCACCGATTACATGGCGCTCTCGTATCTGCCGAGCTATCTGTCGGCCACGCTGCACTTCAACGAAACGCACGGTCTCTTCCTCGTGCTGCTCGTCATGGTGCTGATGATGCCGATGACGCTGGCAGCCGGCCACCTATCCGACACGATTGGCCGCAAGCCCGTGATGCTGTTCGGTTGCGTGGGTCTGTTCGCGCTGTCGATTCCCGCGCTGCTGCTGATCCGCATGGGCACGGTGCTGCCGGTGTTCGGCGGCCTGATGATTCTCGGCGTGCTGCTGTCGTGCTTCACCGGCGTGATGCCGTCGGCACTGCCGGCGCTGTTCCCGACCAGGATCCGCTACGGTGCGCTCGCGATCGGCTTCAATATTTCGGTGTCGCTGTTTGGCGGGACAACGCCGCTCGTGACGGCATGGCTGGTCGACAGCACCGGCAATCTGATGATGCCCGCGTACTACCTGATGGGCGCGTCGCTGATCGGTATCGTGTCGGTGTTTGCGCTGCGTGAAACGGCCCGCAAGCCGTTGCTCGGTTCGGGCCCGTGTGTCGCAACGCGTGCAGAAGCGCATGCCGTGCTGCGCGGCGAACGTGAAGCGGCGGAGATGGAGGAAGGCTACGCTGCCACCGCTACGGCGCGTGCCTGATCCTGGATTGCGCGGTAGCTAGCCGCCGCTGAAGTAGTACGCGTATCGCCTACGTGTCACGTGCAGTAGCGAGCGCCGGGCAGCCGCGTCCCGCCGGCGCCGCCCAGATACTGCTTCACCACTTTCAGCTTTAACCGCTCACTGTACTTCGCCATGAAAAACACCCCAAAGGTTGGATCGGTGTCCAATTTTTGGGGTGCAGTTCAAATTTGCCGGCCCGTTTTTTTACGTCACCAAAGAATCGAACGTCGCGCTTGCGTGCGCGCCTTCAATGATCAGCAGCCCAGCGGAAATCGGCAACTTGAAACGCCTCGGTCCGGCGCTGCCTGGATTGACGAACAGCACCCCGTCGCGCTCGCTGATCGCGGGCTTATGCGAGTGCCCCGTCACGACCACGTCGATGCCTTCACGACGCGGATCGTCGACCACGTCGGCGATGTCATGCACGACTAGGATCGTTACCTGTTGCACGGTCAGCTTGACGTGTGTCGACAGCAACGCGACCGGTTCGTCGATGTCGTTATTGCCGCGCACGGCGGTGACCGGCGCGATCTGCGCGAGTGCATCGAGCACTGCCTGTTTGCAGATATCGCCCGCGTGGATGATCGCATCGCACCCTGCGAGGTACTGCAGGACTTCAGGACGCACGAGGTTGTGCGTGTCGGAGATCAGGCCGATTCGGGTGGCGGGGGAGTTGTGAGTGCGCGAAGTCATGATGCCAGTATCGGGCAAACGGCCTCAGTCTGCTTGCAGCGGTTCGGCGGGTTCACGCGTTCAATCCGTCTGCGACCGCCCGACGAGTTCACACGTTCAACCCGTCTGCGACCGCCCGACGAGTTCACGCGTTCAACCCGTCTGCGGCCGTCTAGCGAGTTCACGCGTTCAATCAGCCGGCAGCCGTTCAACAAACCCACACGATCAAATCTGCTGCGGCTGTTCGCTGAGTTCAAACGCTCAATCCGCCGACTGCTACTCGGCAAGCTCGCGAGTCAAGGCCTGCACCGGCCGCCTCGTGCCAAGCATCCGCTTGGTCGCGCCCTGCACCGCCACCGACACCATCGACGCACACGCAAAGCTCAACCACACGCCATAGTGCGGCAGCATCATCGCGGTCACGGCAAAAAACGCCGCGAACGAGCCGCGCCCGATCACCATGCCGCGCATCAACAATGCGACAAAGTCCGCGCCATGCGCGCGCTGCGCCGACACCGCGAGCACGATGCCGAGCAACGGAAACACGGACAGCAGCCCACTCCACGTCGCACCCATCGACGCAGACAGTGTGGTCACCGCAACCGTCAGCAGCGCGCCGGCGAGCATGCGCACTGCGAGGTCGCCGAGCCCGAGGCGCGCTGCCGGCACGTGGCCCATGACACGCGGCAAGCCGTTTTGCGAAATGGCCACAGCGACACAGCCCGCGGCCACCGCCCACATCAGTCCACCCGGCAAATGCGTGAGCAGCATCGCAACGCCGACCCACCCGAGCATGCCGGTCGTCAGCGCCAACGGCCACGCTGAACGCCGGCAAGTCCACGCATACGCAAAATTGAACGCCTCGGATGCAGCAATCGCCGCGATCGACGCCGCCGACGCCTGCGCTGCGAACGCCGGCCCACGCTCCAGCGCGAGCAGCAAAACGATCGGGCCGGCCACCACCGGCAGCCCCGCTAGCCATCCCGCCACCGACGGTCCCCACACACGCCCCGCCACAGTCAGCGCGGCGAGAAACGCGGGCACTAGCGCGAGCTTGAGCGCAAGCAACATGCTTATGCTTCCATCAGGTGTTCGATGCGCCGGTCGGGCACCAGCCACCACGCCGCGGCCAAAGTGTAGAGCCCAGCCGAAAGCCACGGCTGAACAAATGCCAGCGCAATGCCCGCCAGATAGATAACGACCGAGACCTTGCCCTTGAAGTCGTTGCCGACCGCCTTCGCGATCGTCGACTCCGTGCCGTGCTCGCGGATCAGCACGCGGGTCAGAATGAAATAGGCAATCGCCGACATGAACAGCACAGCGCCGTACGTCGCGGTCGGCCACGAAGCCAGATGGCTTTCGCCGATCCAATGGGTGACGGCCGGCAGCAACGACAACCAGAACAGCAGATGGAGATTGGCCCACAGCACCGAGCCGTTGACCTTCTGCACGGCATGGAACATGTGGTGATGATTGTTCCAGTAGATGCCGACGTAGATGAAGCTCAGCACGTAGGCGCAGAATACGGGAATCACGGGGCGCAGCGCGGCGAGATCGAAGCCTTCCGGCACCTTCAACTCGAGCACCATGATCGTGATGATGATGGCGATTACACCATCGCTGAAGGCTTCGACGCGTCCCTTGCCCATCGGTCGGTTTCCTGATTGTGTAGTCGCGATTGTGAAGACGTGCGCTTGCGGGCATGGCGCACCGCAATTGCCGGCCGGACACGCAGTATGCGGGCCGCCCAGGCAGGCGCGCGCTGCCGATTATCGGCGATCGCAACGGGACTTGTCGAATGCCGGTCGAATGCGTACGCACGCATCACCTTATCAGCGCACCCCGCTCGTCCAACAACTGACGAAGAATGCTGCGATGGCACCGGCTTTCGTCCTCGCAGTAGCAGCCGATGGCAAAGTGCGTCGTTTTTGACAATGCGGCAAGCAGGTCCAACACCTTACCGGCATCGCTGCCATTCATCTCCGCCCGGAATTTTTTCGCAAACGCGGCCCACTCTGCGTCGCTGGCGACCGCCTTTGCTTCTTTCACCAACTCCGCATCAGGCGACAGATTCGGCAGCCACACATCGTAGTAGTCGCGGGTGCTGAATTCCGTCCGCGGTACTCCGCGTGGCGGTCG
Source organism: Paraburkholderia polaris (assembly GCF_012927345.1). Classification (GTDB taxonomy): domain Bacteria; phylum Pseudomonadota; class Gammaproteobacteria; order Burkholderiales; family Burkholderiaceae; genus Paraburkholderia; species Paraburkholderia polaris. The sequence goes on along the minus strand of NZ_JABBGJ010000003.1, from coordinate 33,880 downwards.
CCGAACGGTACCGATACGCAGCCCTTCGTCGGCTGTCCTCGGAGACCCAAGCTGGACGATGCTGATGCTCATGTTTTTTCCCTGACTCGTGGTGGATGCGCGACCGTTCCCCGCGGGGTCGACAAGCGCCGTCCGTCAGTGGTTCTGGGATGCAGGCTCAACGTCTCGTGCCCTTCATGGCCTCGATTTCCATGGCCGCGTGCAGTTCCTCGCTGGCTTCAATCGGGTCCATCGACTCGTCGATCGAAGCCGCCGCACGCTCCGCGACTGCTTTCGTTTCGTCGAAAATGGGATCAAATTCCGCGTCGTCATCGCCCGGGGGCTCCAGCATGTCCCGAAGCATGGCCGCCAGATCTGGCGTGTCCCACTCCGCGCCCTGTTGCTTCTGTCTCTTGATGTAGTGCCTGACTTCCGCGTCCTGTTCCGGGGTCAACGGAAGACCGCGAAAAGTGCTTTTGGGGTCGGCATCATTCATGATTTTGCTCCCGGATACGTGCCAGTTTGAGTGTAATCCCGTTACGGTGAGGTGATCTCAGCTATCGGCCATTACCCATCACCTCGTTTGACGCTGTCGGGCGCCATCTGGCGCTGTCCAGCGCTCAATCAGCGGCCAACGCCAGGGTAATAAACCGCCAGCCACACGCTCGGCTCGGTGTCGCTCGTCCATGCCACCCGATGCCGGCAATGCGCTTCAATCAGCACGTGGTCGCCGGGTTTCATCGGATGCGGCTCACGCTCGCCTTCGAATTCGAGCGTCGCCGCGCCGCTCAGCAGGACGACCCACTCGGCGCGCGGACTGTCGTACCAGAAGCCCGGCGGGCTGGCGTGCCCCCTCGAGACGATCCGCTCGATGCTCACGCCGGCTTCTTCCACGAGCGCCTCGACTTGCTCGTCAGGGCTCGCCGGCGCGCTGAGATCGAAGAGATTGCCGCTATCGATTACGCGTTTCATCGCTTGTGCTCCGGCTATGCTCGTCACCTGCATTCGCTGCGCGTTTTTGCCCATCGCGCTCGTCACCCGGTTTGCCACGGGAACGCACCGTTCATTTCATCGGCTTGAGTCCATCGAGCAAGGTCGGCACCAGTTCGCTGATGGTCGGATGAATGTGCAAGGCGTACTGCAAGGTCGGATACGGCGCGCCGGCCGTCATGATGTCGATGAACGTGTGCACCGCTTCGTCGCCCTCGATGCCGTGAATCGCCGCGCCAAGAATCTGCTTGCTCTCTGCGTCCACCAGCACCTTCATGAAGCCGTCGGTCTCGCCGCGTTCGCGGGCGCGGCCTACCCGCGTCATCGGCATGGTGGCGATCAGCGCGTCACGGCCGGCCTTGCGCACGTCGGCCTCCGAGAGCCCGACGCGCGCGAGCGGCGGGTCGACGAACACCGCATACGCCATGATCCGCGTGTCGACGCTGCGCGCGCCGCCGGCGAGCAGATTGGCCGCGACGATCTGAAAGTCGTCGTACGAAGTGTGGGTAAAAGCGCCGCGCCCGTTGATGTCGCCGATCGCCCAGACGCCCGGCACGTTGGTGCGCAACTGGCCGTCGACGGGAATCGTGCCGTGCCGGTCCGTCGCGATGCCGGCGGCGTCGAGGCCGAGGTCGTCGGTATTGGGTTCACGGCCGGTGGCGAACAGCAGGTGCGAGGCTTCGAGCGCGGGAATGTTCTGCTCAAAGCCGATGCACACCTCGTTGTCTCGATGCGGATGCGGCTCGACCCGCGAGGGCTGCACGCCGAAGACAAACTCGACCCCTTCGCGCGCCAGCACCTTCTGCACGGAGTCGGCGAAGTCGGCATCCTCGCGCGTCAGCACCCGCTCGCCGCGCACCAGCACCGTCACCCGGCTGCCGAAGCGGCGAAAAATCTGCGCGAATTCGAGCGCGATATAGCTGCCGCCGACAATCGCCAGATGGCCCGGCAATTCCGTCAGTTCGAGGAGGTTGGAGTTGGTGTAGTAGCGAATTCGCTCGAGCCCTTCGAGCGGCGGCACGACTGCGCGCGTGCCGGTATTGATGAAGATTTCGTCGGCGCTGAGCTCCTCAAACACCGCGCCGTCCGAGCCGCTGATGGCGAGCGTATGCGCGCCGGTGAAGCGCGCGTGGCCGGTGAAGACGGTGACGTTAACCGCGCCGCGCAGCCATTTCTCGACGCCGTCGCGCGATTGGCCGATGATCCTGTCCTTGCGCGCCTTGACCGCTGCCAGATCGACGCTGACCGCCCCGCTCACCTGCACGCCCAGCTCCGCGGCATGGCGGGCCACGTGGGCCGCCCGGGCGCTGGCCACATAAGACTTGGTCGGCGTGCAGCCGACATTCACGCAGGTCCCGCCGAAGGCCGCACGTTCGATGACTGCGGTTTTACGGCCACTTTCACCGAGACGCACAGCGAGCGGCGCACCGCCTTGTCCCGTACCGATCACGACTGCGTCGAAGTGCTGTGGCATGGCAGATCTCCCGAGGCTGGGGGGCAGGTCGTAGCATCTTACCCTCAGCGCCTCGCGTTGCCGTGATCGCCCTTTCTGATTGTTTCTGTTGCGCTGCGCAAGGCGGCATATCGGTTTGCGATCCGTGTTCGCCCCGCCGAGGGGTCGGCGCCGGCCGACTGGTGGGGATTGCGCCTGGTTGTGTTCAGGCGTGGCAGTGCACGGCGCAGATCAATTCGCGCGAGCGTTGCAGCGCGGCCTGTGCGCCGCGCGTCGCGACGACCCAGCCGACCTGCCCAAGGTTGAAATCCTGCGACACCATCACCTGCATGAGGGCGACCATCGGCAGGACCACCGATGGCCGATAAAGCTGGTTTGTAATTAAGGCTGGCATAACGGCTCCCATCGCGCTGGGCCGCTTCGGCACGGCGCGGAATTTACATTCGATGGGAGGATTTTAGGGAGATGGGGGGCGCGGATAAATACCGGGAACGCGAAGGCACTTGTTCGTCAGACTGAACAATCGGGTCTGGGCGCCCCCGGCAGCCGGGTCCGGCTGCGGTATTAACCCGCCCGGTGAAGTGGGTTTGCGGCACCCGTGGCGGTGGCGGTGGCGGTGGCGGTGGCGGTGGCGGTGGCGGTGGCGGTGGCGGTGGCCGGAAGCGCCAGGACAATCAGGACGCGTCGGCCAGCCCCACCTGCGCGTCACACAAACTACGCGCATAAGCACTCGCTCCCACGGGCCGGCTATAAAAATACCCCTGCTGCTTGTCGCACGCGATCCCGCGCAAAAACGCCGCCTGTTCGGCGGTCTCCACGCCTTCCGCCGTGACATTCATGCCAAGCGAATGCGCCATCGCCACCACCGCCTGCGTGATCGCAATCGAATCGCGATGATCCGGCAATCCCGCGACGAAGGAGCGATCGATCTTCAGGTTATGCAGCGGAAACCGCTTCAAATACGACAGTGACGAATAACCGGTGCCGAAATCGTCGACGGAAATCCGCACGCCCATCGCGCTCAATGCGCTCAGCATCGGCAAGACAGCGTCGCTGTCGCTCATCAACAGCCGTTCGGTGATCTCCAGTTCCAGTGCCTCCGGCTCGAGTCCGGACTGCTCGAGACAGTGCTCGATCCGCTGCACCAGGCCGCCTTTGAACTGGCGCGGCGACAGATTCACCGCAACGATCAGATCCGGCGCCAGCGTTCGCCGCCATTGCGCGACCTGCTCGCAGGCCCGCGCCAGCACCCAGGCGCCGATCTCGACGATCAGGCCGGCATCTTCGGCCACGGGGATGAATTCCACCGGCGAGACATTGCCCAACTCGCTGTTGTACCAGCGCAGCAGCGCTTCGGCACCGATCGTGCGGCCGCACTGGCTGTCGACGATCGGCTGATACACGAGGCTCAGTTCGTTGGTGGCCAGCGCGCGCCGCAACGCCTGCTCGATCAGGAAGCGGCGTTGCAGATGCTGATTCAACTCGGCCGTGAAGAACTGAAAATTGTTGCGGCCGCATTGTTTCGCGTGGTACATCGCCGAGTCGGCGTTGCGCATCAGCGTGGGCACGTCCTGGCCGTCTTCGGGAAACAGACTGATGCCGATCGACGCGCCCATGTAGTACTCGATGTCCGCCACCGCGATCGGCACCGCGATCGTGTCGAGAATGCGCTGGGCGAGCGCGATCAGATGACCCGTGTTTTCGTAAGCGCTGACCACGATCACGAACTCGTCGCCGCCCACGCGCGCGAGCGTGTCGTCCAGCGCGACACATGCCGACAGCCGCTCTGCCACGCTGCACAGAAGCGCATCCCCCGCCTCGTGACCGGCGGTGTCGTTGACCTTCTTGAACCCGTCCAGATCGACGAACAGCACGGCGACCCGCGCCAGCTCGCCCACCCCGGCCACCCCACCCGGCTCGAACAGATCGCGCATTCGCTCGGCCAGGTAGGCGCGGTTGTAGAGGCCGGTGAGTGGATCGCGGGTGGCCAGAAACTTGAGCTGCCGGTGCGCCTCGCGCACGGGCCCGATGTCGGTAAACGAGATCAGCACCGAGCTGGGTTCGCTGTCGCCCGGCTTGATGATCGGCACGACATTTTCAGTAATCCAGATGACATCGCCGTCGGTCAGCTCCAGACCGATCGTGACGCCGAGCAGGGGTTTGCCGGTCGCCAGCACTCGAGTGGTCGGGCGATCGGTCTCGGTGACGATGGAACCGTCCTCGTGATACGCACGCACCATCACCGTCAGAATGTCGTGGCCGATCAGGTCGGCACCCGCCCGCAGAATGCGCTGCGCGCTCGGATTGCAGGCCAGCACCACGCCGTCGCGCGACTGCACGATGATGCCTTCGTTCAGATGGTTCACAACCAGCCGGTGATGCTCCTCGCTGTGCGCGAGGCGTTGCGCCATGGCGTCCTGATGGACCGCGAGACCGACGCTGTGGCCGATGTCGTAGAGCATCGCCGCTTCTTCGGCGCTCGGTCGGCGCGATGTGCGGTGATAGACCGCGAACGCGCCCAGCACCGTGCCGGCATCGTTTTCAAATGGCACCGACCAGCACGCTCGCAAGCCGAGCGGCAACGCGAGGTGCCGAAAATCGGCCCACAGGGGATCGGTTTCGATATCTTCGACAGCGACCATGCGCCGCTCGTACATCGCGGTGCCGCAGGATCCGACCCGTGGGCCGATCGCGACACCGTCGATCGCGGCACTGAAGTGCGCCGGCAGCGATGGTGCGCCGCCCACGCGCGCGCGTACGCCGTCCGCGTCGAGCAGCAGGATCGAACAGGTCGCACCATCGCCCAGCAGCGCTTCCGCGCGGCGGCATACTTCATCGAGCAATTCCGGCAGCGGGGTGTTGCGGGTAATCAGCCGCAACACCGTACGCTCCGACGCCAACACCCCTTCGGCCCGGTCCGGCCCGTAGCGGGTGCCCTCAGGCGTTGCTCCCATCGTGCAATCTGATGTCGCTTCGCGTGTCATTTGTGCGCCCCCTAACCCCACATCGGCAAGTTAGTGTACGCGGCGCACCGGGGTTTACGCGAGACCGGCGCACTTTAATCGCGATGCATAGCGCGCGAAGTGCATGGTCCGGCCGCCTACCCGGTCAGCCAATGAAGCGACAACACCATTAACACAGCGAATCCGACGATCGCACCCGCCGTCAGCGCCAGCCCTGCCAGGTGTGCGGCCAGCGCGACGCGGGCATCGAGCGGCGCTGGCCGCGCGGGTTGAGAAGGGATCGCCGACGCGGCTGTCAGACCCGTTTCACCCGCCCTACTGCCGGAAGCGCCGCTGCCGCTCACTTCAGGCTCGCGACGCCCGGCCGCGCGAGATGCAGCACCTCGTAGACCGTGCGACCCGCCGTGGCGACCGGTGCCGCCGCCGAGAGCGTGAGACGGATCAGCTTCCAGTTGGCGACATCGAGCGCGCAGACCACGGCGACCGTATCGTCCTGCTCCGCGATGTGACGGTTCTGCTGCGTATGCGCGGCGCGCAACTCGGCGCGGTTGTCCTGCTCGCCGATCGGCTGTTCGTCGCGATACAACGCGAGCGCCCGTTGCGCCGGACCTTTGCGGGCATCGAGCGGCAGCCACGTTTCGACATCGGGACGGCCGAAGTCGTCGATCACGTTCTGAAAGCGCGAGCCCATGAAGAAGTCGGCGGTCTGCTCGGCGTCAAGCCAGAGATACACCGCGGAATACACGTTCGCGGTGGCGCCATAGCGGCCCCGCTCACGGAGTACAAAAGCCTTGAATCCCAGCCCCTCGGTCGCGTCCCACAACGGGCCACGCCGCGTCGCGCGCTCGCGGATGATCCCCATGTCGTAGGTGGACGGCAGACGGTGCGAATACTGTTTGGCAAGCATGGCGAACTCCTTGTGGTATCGACTGGTGGTGAGCTTGCGCCGGCGCGATCATTACAGCAAGATATGGTGATTTATATCTGCGATAAAGTTTCGATATGTCAGCACTCTCCCGTCCTCTCGATCTGGATGCGATCCAGGCCTTTGTGCTGGTTGCGGATCTCGGCAGCTTCACGCGCGCTGCCGAAGTCATGGATACGTCACAGGCCGCGATGAGCCTCAAGCTCAAACGGCTCGAAGCGCGCCTGGGCTACCGCTTGCTGGAGCGCACGCCGCGGGCGGTGAGGCTCTCGCCGCGCGGCGATGCCTTCATCAGCGCCGCCCGGCAATTGCTGCTCGCCCACGAGCGGGCCCTGGCGGGGACCGCCGACGCGCCGGAACGCCGGCTCAAACTGGGCATCAGCGACCACGTGGCGGGGCCTAATCTGCCGGCGTTGCTGGGACGGCTCGCGGCTTACGATCCGCTGCTCGTGATCGAGGTGCGCATTGCCGCGTCACGCGACGTGCTGGCATGGTTCGAGCGCGGTGAAGTCGATGCGGCAATCGGCCGTCGCGAGGGCGATCGCCGCGATGGGCAACTGCTGGCTGAGGAGCGGCTTGGATGGTTCGCGGCGCCGGGCTGGCAACATCGCGCGGGGCAGCCGCTCAAGCTGGCGACGCTCGCCGCGCCGTGCGGGATTCGCGCGATTGCCACGGACGCGCTCGATGCGGCCGGGATTGCGTGGACCGAAGTGTTCGTCGGCGGCGGCGTGATGGCCGTCGGCGCGGCCGTCAGCGCAGGGCTCGCCGTGGCCGCGCTGGCGCAGCGCGTAGCGCCGGCGGGAGCGGTCGAGGTCGGCGAGCAACTCGGCTTGCCGCCGCTGCCGACCTCAAAGGTGGTATTGCATACGCGGCTGAGCGACCCGCGCTCGCAGGAAACCTTGCGCGCGGTCAGTTCGGCGTTTCTGAACGCGGCGTACTGAAGAGAAGCGCCGGCTCGCCGTGTGGCCAACGCGCGGACAGCGATGGCGCTACAGCGAACGCTCTCAGACGGGTTCCGCTCGCGCTTCGCGGCGATGCGGAACCCGAATCAGGCTCACACGAGTCGAGGCGACTTCCCAGCCGCCGGTACGGTTACCCCGATCAATGCTGATCCGGTGGCCGGCCGCCTCCACCTCCCTCTTTTCCTCCACCCGAGGGTCTGCCGCCGCCCTGCGGAGACCCGCCTTGAGGCCGATTATTCCCGCCGCCTTGCTGACCGCCCGGTGGACGGCCACCGGCATTACCCGGCTGCTGGCCGCCCGGTGGCCGTCCACCCGCATTACCCGGTGGCTGACCTCCCGGTGGACGCCCGCCGGCATTCCCCGACTGCTGACCGCCCGGCGGCCGGCCACCCGCATTGCCCGACTGCTGGCCGCCCGGAGGACGCCCGCCCGCATTCCCCGGTGACTGACCTCCTGGCGGCCGACCACCTGCATTACCCGGTGACTGACCTCCCGGTGGCCGTCCACCCGCATTCCCCGGCGGCGGACCACCCGGCGGCCGTCCACCCGCATTCCCTGGCGGCGGACCTCCCGGCGGCCGTCCACCCGCATTCCCCGGCGGCGGACCGCCTGGCGGACGGCCCCCTGGTGGCCGTCCGGCACCGGGTCGCGGCGGTGGCGGGGGCGGATGATGCGCCCAGCGGGATTGCTGGCCGTACCACGGCCGGCCCCGATAATAATTTCCCCAATAAGTGCCGATCGAGAACGTCACGATCGGCAGCCCGATCACCGTCCCGTAGCTCATCACCGGCACGTTGCTGCCCTGATAGGGATAGCTGAGCCGCCCCGCGTACACCCATCCGCGCAGGTTCGGAGCGGCGACGTCACACCATTGATAGCTGCTGATGCAACCCATCACGCTAACCGGGACGCCGCCCGGCAACTGCGTCACGACCGGGTAATCCGAAGCGGGCCCGGCGCGCACGTTGACCGTGCTGTTCGTATAAGCCTGCGATTGTGCGGACGCCACTGCTGGCAGCGCCAGCAAGCCGGCCGCCGCGTACATACATCGAACGAGGTGTCGTTTCATTTTTTTTCCCGTTTTTACGTCCCGCGTTTGCGTGCGTGCCGCTACGGCCCGCATGCGTGCCTACCTGAACGCACGTGTAAATGCGTCGGGCCTGGCCGTCGGCTTAAGCGGTGTGGCGGCCAAGGTTCCTCCTCATCTGCATCTGCATCTGCAATACACATGCCTGAAACCACCCGGCAAATGCTTACGGGCTTGCCCTACCCGTTCCAGTGCGCCCCCTTGCGAAGCCAATTTTTGTCACCGCACTGATGCTCTCGCATCTGCCCGCTCACGCTACCAGCTTCGACTGCAACAGGGGACGCTCGCTCACCGAACGGATGATCTGCAACGACCCTGCGCTTTCGAAGCTCGATGACACGCCGGGACAACTGTACTGGAAAGCGTGGCGGCGGGTCATCAACGGCCGCGCCTTCCTCACCGACAGTGACAGCAAGTGGGCGAGGGAAGCGAATTGCCGCGATCGGCGTGTCGAGGACGTGGGATGCGATGCGGCGTGTCGGGGACGTGGTATGCGACGCGGATCGGGGAACTGCAACGGCTGATCGAAAGTGTGCGAACGGGAACCTTGACGGGCCCGATGTGCCGGCCGAACCGGGCACTCAGCGCAAGGCAGTGATGCCCGCGCGACAACAACCCGAAACCGCGATGCTTCGATACACCGCGGCGAATCCCGGGATCGTCGTGAATGACCAGCGTTCCATTGTGATCAATGGAGAACACCGGCCGGTGGAAATATCAGCCACTCGGCGGCGACTGTTTTTGCGGACTGGCGATGCTCGTGCCGGCTCGGCACAGTGAGATTGGCCTGTTAGTGTCTGCCTGCGGTATTGGACCTTACGTTTTAATTCTTTGCCCACCGCAGGTAAACAGACTTCGGCGAAGCGTAGGCAAGAAACCCTACCTGCCGCTCCAGAACCTCCGCTGAACATCCATCACCTCGCCCTCCACGTCGACCACCGGGCCAATCACTTCGACGGGCTTCTGGCAATGATCGAACACATACCGGCAATCCACGCTCATGGTTGGATTCTCGGAATGATCCCCGGTTGCCTCCAGCAACCTCTTCTCGGTCATACCAAACACGACGCGGCCGATATTGGCCCAATACATCGTGCCGGCGCACATGCAGCAAGGCTCGACCGACGTGTACAACGTACAACTCCACAAGTACTCCGGCGTGAAGTTCAACGCCGCCACGCGAGCCAGCACCGACTCGGCGTGATTCACCGTGTCGACGTTGCCCTGCTCCATCAACACGGTCTCCTGGTCCGGGCCGACCAGCACCGCGCCGAACGGATGATGCCCCAGCAGCGTCGCCCGCTCGGCCACCCGGCTCGAATGCCGCAGATGCCGCACGATCTGCTCGTGAGTCGGCGTTAAACCCTGCGGCGGATAGGTCGCCGCCACTCCTGCGGCACCGGCATCGTTCGGAACGGTCAGACTCACGGGCGATCTCCTTTAATCTTTAATAATATTTAGGCAAACCAGGCAATTTCTTACTTCGGCAACGAACCGTCCACGCCCTGCACGAACCAGTTCAAACGCAGCAGTTCAGCATCGCTCAACGACTTGCCCGCAGCGACTTTCACCACGCCGGACTGATCCGCGATCGGGCCGGCAAACGGATTGAACTTGCCGGCGATGATGTCGTCACGCTTCTGGCTCAACGCTTTTTGCGCCGTCGGCGACACCGCGTCCGTATTGATGTCGGCCAGGTCGATCGCCTTCTCTTTCAAACCCCACCACACCGGCGAGTTGTTCCACGTGCCCGACATGACCTGCTCCACCAGATGCGAGTAGTACACGCCCCAGTTGCTCACGCATGCGCCCAGCTGCGCGTTCGGTCCGAACTTTTTCATGTCGGAGTCCCAGCCGAATGCGTGCACTTTCTTCTGTTCGGCGGTCTGCATCGTCGCCGTCGAATCGGTGTTCTGGATCAGCACGTCGGCGCCTTGGCCGATCAACGTCTCGGCGGCCTGCTTTTCGCGGCCCGGGTCGAACCAGCTGTTGATCCACACAACCTTCACGCGCGCATTCGGGTTGACCGAGCGCGCACCCATCGTGAACGCGTTGATGTTGCGCACCACCTCCGGCACCGGCACCGAACCGACAAAGCCGAGCGTGTTGGACTTGGTCGTATAACCGGCGACCAGCCCGGCCAGGTAGGCGCTCTGGTAGGTGCGCACGTCATAGGTGGCGAAGTTGGCGGCCTTCTTGTAGCCGGTCGCATGTTCGAACACGGCGTCCGGGAAATCCTTGGCGACCTTCAACTCGAAATCCTGGAAGCCGAAGCTCGAGCCAACCACGATCTTGTTGCCCTTGGACGCCAGATCGCGAAACACGCGCTCCGAATCCGCCGACTCCGGCACGTTCTCGACGCGCGTCACTTTGATCTTGTCGCCGAATTTCGCCTCGACCTCTTTCACGCCCTGCTCATGCGCATAGGTCCAACCGGCGTCACCCGGATTGCCGAGGTATACGAAGGCGATGCCGAGCGGCTGCGCGGTTGCAGCTGCTGCCGCCCCGGCACTGAACGCGAGGGACGCGCCGAACGCTGCCGCAAGAACAGTGCGAACGGTCCGGACGGTTTTGATGCGCAATGAGTGATGCAGCACTCGCGCCAGCTTTGTTTTCATGAATTCTCCGAAGATGGTTTCCAGGGGCCTGCCACAGCGCTCGGGATCGTCCCGGGCAAGGCTCCAGCATAGGGGGTCATATTCGAAGGCCAATTTCAGCGGAAAATTATTATTCGTTATCTCGCCCATAACGGGATCTGTATTTTGGTACGCCATCGTCGATGGCGGCATGAGCCAGCTACAAGGCAGGGTGCAGAAGAATCGCTGCGAGCGCACGGAGGGCCCGTAACGCTCGCACGCTGAGGGCACATCCGTCGCCCTCGCGCCGAATTCATTTGCAACTCAGTGAACCTGTGGCGGCGGGTCTGCCTGGTCATCGTCAGGCGGACCGCCCTCACCGAACAGCTCCGCACACAAGCCTTGGCCGATCTCGCTCAAGCGCGCCGTCCCCGTGCCTTCCTCGTTGAAGGTGGTGTCCACCAACCCACCGTCGACCAGCGCCGTCAACTGCCGCCGCAAACCGCTCATCGGCACGTCCGCCTGCTTGGAAAGCTTGGCGAGCGACCACGCGCCGCCTGGCGTTTCCTGATACGCGCGCCACAACTGCGTCAGTATGGCGACCAGCACCGGATCGAGTTCGTCGTCTTCCATCGTGAATGTCTCCTCGCTTTTCTCATGCCCTACCATGCCCCACCAGGCCCTATCGAGCCATCTGCGCTACCAGTTCACCCAGCGTCTTCAATGCCGCCTCGGTCTGCGCCGTCCACGGATAGCTGTAGTTGAGCCGGATGAAGTGGCGAAAATCATTGCGCATCGAAAACATCATGCCGGGCCCGATCGTGATGCTGCGCGCGAGCGCCGCCTGATAGAGCCGCATCGAATCGACACGTTCGGGCAATTCCACCCACAGCACGTACCCGCCTTGCGGCGTCGACATGTGTGTGCCCGCCGGAAAAAACCGCTGGACCATCGCCATCATGATGCTCGCCTGCTGCCGGTAGACCTTGCGCACGTGCCGCAGATGCCGGTCGTAGCCGTCCTGCCGGAGGTAATCGGCGACGGCGACTTGCGGCACCGAAGGCGTCGTCAGCGTGTTGAGAAACTTCAGCTTCTCGACCTGCGCGCGATAGCGCCCCGGCATTGCCCAACCGATCCGGTACGACGCGGTCAGACTCTTCGAAAACGACGCGCAATGCAGCACCAGCCCCTTGGTATCGAAGTTCTTCAAGGTCGACGGCCGCGACTCGCCGAAGTACAGCTCCTGATAGACATCGTTCTCAATGGCCGGAATCTCGTGCGCGGCGAGCAGTTCAACCAGTTGCTGCTTGCGCGCGTCCGGCATCTGGAAACCGAGCGGATTCTGGAAGTTCGGCATCACCATGCACGCGGCGATCTTCTGCCGGGCGATGACCTGGGCCAACGCCTCGATATCGATGCCATGGACCGGATGCGTCGTCACTTCGATTGCGCGCATGCCGAGCCGCTCGATGGCGTGCAGCATCGCGTAGTAGGTCGGCGATTCGACGGCAACCGTATCGCCCGGCTTGGCGACCGCCTGCAAGCTGAGGTTGATCGCCTCCGTCGCGCCAAGCGTGATGATGATTTCATCCGGATCGACCGGCACGCCGTTCTCGGCATAACGCCGCGCGATCTGGCGGATCAGTTCGGGATTGCCGGGCGGCAAGTCGTCGATCAGATTCCAGCTCGCATGGCGCCGGGCGATCGCATTCGCGTACTGGTTGATGCGCCGCCACGGGAACAGCGACGGATCGGGATACGGCGAGCCGAGCGGCACAGCGTCGTGCGCGCGGATGCTGCGCAGGGTCGACAGCACGAGGCGGCTCACGTCGACTGCGGCAGCCACCGGTGGCGTTTGGGCTGCCGGCTGGCGGCTCAGACGCGGCTCATCGAGCGCTGCCGCCGTCGCCACCGCGTCGCGCACGAAATAGCCCGACTGCGGCCGGGTCTCGACAATCCCCCTGCTTTCCAGCAACGCGTACGCGTGCAGCACGGTCTTGATGCTGACGCCGTGCTGCTGGCTCGCCTGCCGCACCGACGGAATCCGCTCGCCCGCCGCGAAGACGCCGCGGCGCACGGCTTCGGTCATTTCATCAGCGAGTTTTTCGTACAGTTTCAAGGACCTGGCTCAAACAAACGCGTGGGTGAGAACGCCAGTCTATGACAAATATCGAGCAACTGTATCCCTCCGCTTTCCGTTTTTCTGTATGCTGCGCCGTTTTTGGAACACAGTAGGCTTCTATGCATCGGCATAAAAGCCTCGTCCAAGCCTCACCCGGCGGCAAGATCATGAAGAAACCCGAAGCTCGCATCGAACCGTATACGCACCCCGCCGCTGGCTGGGGCGCGCTCAAATACGTCGCCATCAACCTGATCAAGGAAAAGGTGACGGGCGGCGACTACCGCATGCTGTTCAAACAGAACCAGCCGGACGGCTTCGACTGCCCGGGTTGCGCATGGCCGGATCGCGAGCATGCGTCGACCTTTGAGTTCTGCGAAAACGGCGTCAAGGCCGTGGCCGCCGAGGCGACCAGCAAGCGCGTGACGCCGGCTTTTTTCGAGGAGCACACAGTCGAAGAACTGATGGCGCAGTCGGATTTCGAGTTGGAACAACACGGCCGTCTGACCGACCCGCTCGTCTACGACGCGATGCGCGACCGTTATGTGCCGATCGGCTGGGACGAAGCCTTCGACCTGATCGCCGATCACCTGAAGCGCCTCGACAATCCCGACCGTGCCGCCTTCTACACGTCGGGCCGCGCCAGCAACGAAGCCGCATTCCTGTACCAGTTGTTCGTGCGCATGTACGGCACCAACAACTTCCCCGACTGCTCGAACATGTGCCACGAAGCGACCAGCCGTGGCTTGCCGCACACGGTCGGCATCGGCAAGGGCACGGTCACGCTCGACGACTTCGAACACGCCGATACGCTCCTGATCTTCGGCCAGAATCCGGCGACCAACCATCCGCGTATGCTCGGCGAGCTGCGCGAATGTGCGAAGCGCGGCGCGACCATTGTGTCGATCAATCCGCTGAAGGAACGAGGCCTCGAGCGCTTTGCAAGCCCGCAACATCCGGTAGAGATGATCACGATGGGCAGCACGAAGATCAGCTCCGTGTTCATCCGGCCGAAGGTTGGCGGCGATTTCGCGCTGATCAAGGGCGTCGCCAAACGCGTGATCGAACTCGACGACGAAGCCTTGGCCTCAGGCCTCGAACGTGTGCTCGACGTCGCGTTCATCGCCGAACACACCGTCGGCTTCGATACGTTCGCCGACGATTTGCGTGCGGAAAGCTGGGACACCATCGTCGCCGAATCGGGCGTGCCGTTTGAAGACGTGCTGAAGCTCGCTGACATCTACGTGAAGGGCCGCGCGGTGATATCGACGTGGGGTATGGGCCTCACGCAGCACAAGAACTCCGTGCCGACGGTGCAAATTCTGTCAAACCTGATGATGATGCGCGGCAATATCGGCCGCCGCGGCGCGGGTTTGTGCCCGGTGCGCGGGCACTCGAATGTGCAGGGCGACCGTACGGTCGGCATCGAAGAAAGGCCGACTCAAGCGTTCCTGGACCGGCTCGGCGAAGTCTACGATTTCGAGCCGCCGCGCGAGCATGGCCTCGACGTCGTCAACACGATTCAGGCGATGCTCGACGGCAAGGTGAAGGTGTTCATCGGCCTCGGCGGCAACTTCTCGATCGCGACGCCGGACACGCCGCGCACATGGGAAGCAATGCGCTCGTGCGACCTGACCGTGCACATCACGACCAAGCTGAACCGCAGCCACCTCGTGCACGGCCGCGATGCGCTCATTCTGCCGACGCTGGGGCGCACCGAAATCGATCTGCAAAATGGTGTGGCGCAAGGCGTGAGCGTCGAGGATTCGATGAGCATGGTGCACATCTCGTACGGCATGAATAAGCCAGCCTCGGGGAATCTGTTGTCGGAGATTGCAATCGTTGCGCGCATGGCGCACGCCATGCTCGGCAGTGGCAAGGTCGACTGGCTTGCTCAGGCGGCCGACTATGCGTTGATTCGCGACGGCATCGCGCAGGTGATCGAAGGCTTCCAGGACTACAACGAGCGCCTGAAGAAGCCAGGCGGTTTTCATCTGGGCGTGGCGTCACGCGAGCGGATCTGGAAAACGCCAAGCGGCAAAGCGCAATTCCTGGTGCATGCGATTGACGTCGACACGCCGATTCATCAAGCGCGCGCAGAGCACGGCGAGCGTCTGATGACCTTGATGACGACGCGTTCACACGACCAGTACAACACGACGATCTACGGCCTCGACGACCGCTATCGCGGCGTGTATGGGCAGCGGCGCGTGCTGTTCGCCAACAAGGACGATCTGGCGATGCTCGGTTTCGTTGCGGGCCAGCGCGTGGATATCACGAGCGTGTGGGCAGATGGGATCGAGCGTCATGCGGCCGGCTTCTTGCTGGTGGAGTACGACATTCCACGTGGGTGTCTCGGCGCTTACTACCCGGAGACGAATCCGCTGGTGCCGCTGTCTTCGGTGGCCGATGGCGCAGGGACGCCGACTTCGAAGTCGATTCCGGTGTTGTTGACGGCGTCGGCGGTGGTTGAAGCGGTTGCTGCTTGATGTAGTGCCGCTCCGGGTGGCGGGTAGTGGGCGCCGCCCGAAGCTCTGCACCTGAAGCTTGACGCTCAGGTCTGTTTTTTCGTCAGATCGCGGTGCGTGAGATACAAGCGCAGATCGAATTCGATCTGGTGGTAACCCGGTTGCATGAACTCGCAGAGGCGATAGAACGCCTTGTTATGGTCGCTTTCTTTCAGATGAGCAAGTTCATGCACGACGATCATTTTCAGGAATTCCGGCGCGGCGTCCCTGAATAGCGACGCGATGCGAATTTCTTTTTTTGCCTTCAGCTTGCCGCCCTGCACGCGCGAGATGCTCGTGTGAAGACCGAGAGCATGGCGCACGACGTCGAGCTTGCTGTCGTAGGTGACTTTGTCGATTTGCGCACCGTTGCGAAGATGCTCGCGCTTGAGCTCCGCGCAGTATTCGTATAGCGCCCGATCTGTTTGCACTTTGTGCGTGCCGGGGTACCGCGCGGTGAGGTAGTGGCCGAGTTGGTCATCCACTATCAGCTTTTTGACTTTTTCCTGTAGCGCGGGCGGATAGCCTGTCAGGTATTTCAGGTGTTGCATGATGGTGTTTTGGCGAATGGCGACGGCACGGGTGCATGCGTCGCGGCAGAGACGGTGGGGCGCGGACTTTCGTTGAGCCGAATTCAACTGAGATTGGCTTCGCAATCCGTCCAGAACCGCAGCGGATCCCTGTGAAGCGGATACTGCTTGTCGAGCCACGCCGACAGTCGGGTCCAATCGGGGTGGTTGGTCCCGGTCTGAGCAGACCATGTCGACGACCGCTCAAGAATCTGTCCGTTCTCACGATCACGGACAACCAGACTGCCGAGACCGCTCGAACTGTTCTCCTGCGATTCGACCCGATACCGTGGCAGAAGCCTCACTTCAGCATCCCCTGCCCAGCCGTATACGGCGCGGACCACGCCGGTCGCGTCCTTTAACTCCACTGCTCCGCTTGTCGGCCGAACGGCCGTCCAGCCTTCGGGAAATTCCGCGACGACCTCATTGCCGCTTTCCCGGACCCATTTCATGCGCCATGCCCGCTCCATCGCGTCGCGCACGTGCGACACTGACTTATAACCCGGAGGCAACTCAATCGCTGCGGGCAGGGTAACGAGGTTATCTTTCCAAAGCGACGCCTCGTCACGTTCCCGTCGATCGGTTGTTCTGGATACTTTTTCTCCGAACGGGTTATCAGGCCGGCTAGCGAGATGGGCGCCGCTTTGCTGCAGGTCGGGGAAAAGACCGTCTGCATCCCGACGCGTCAGTTTTGGTTTTCCGTTTTTCATGGGTCGCTCCGCTGAAAGGCACTCTCAAGAACGACCAATTTACATTAATCGTGAGCTTGGGGTATCTCTTTCACTGGCCGACGGGCAACGCATGTTGCTCAAGCCAAGCTGCAAAGTCGTGGCAAATCTCGTCGTTCGCGCGGCGCGCCGCTGCTGACGCGTCGAAGAATGCAAAGAATGGATGGAACATATCTTCGAACCGGTGCAACTGCACGGGAACGCCAGCCGCGGCAAGACGTTCCGCATAGGCAAGTCCTTCCTCACACAGCGGGTCCTGCCCGGCAACGGCGATCACCGCGGGTGGCAACCCAGTGAAATCCGCGGCGTGCAAGGGCGACGGCGGAAACATCCCCGCCCGCGCCGGGTTCAACCCCATGTAAAGCCGCGAGATATCGCGCAGATCCGAAGGCGACAGCATCGGGAAGTCGCTCCGTTTCGCTTCGATCCGCAAGGTGTCCCGAGCCAGGTCGACTCCAGGCACCACGAGCAGTTGTGCCGCGAGCCGTTGTCCCCGGTCGCGCAGCGTCAGGGCGGCCGAAGCAGCGAGGTTGCCGCCGGCGCTCTCCCCCGCCACCGCAACGCGCGACGCATCGCCCCCCAGGGCCGTGACGTTGCGAATGGCCCATAACGTGGCCGTCAGCGCGTCGTCATGGGCGGCAGGAAACGGATGCTCCGGCGCCAGCCGGTACTCGACTGATACAACGACCGCGCTCATGTCTCGACACAGCTTGCGTGCAATGTCGTCCATCAATTCGACGCTGCCGAGCACGAATCCCCCGCCGTGGAAGAACACGACCGTCGCCAGCCCAGGTTGCGCATCTTGCGGACGATAGACGCGCACCGGCACGTGGGCACGGTCGAACTCAGCGAGTGCATCTTCAACCGTGCCGACGATGGGCAGCGGAAAGCGTTCGCGCGCCGCCATGATGGCGCGCCGCATCCGCTCGCGAGCTTGCTCAGGCGTGCCGGAAAACGGCGGCGGGGCGTTAGCGGCTCGCATGGCTGACACAATAGCGGCCAACTCAGGATCGAGCGGCACAGGCATGGTGGTATGTCTCATTGCAATCCGAGAATGTACTGCTGGGAGGCAACCGCGCGTTGCCGTAGCGCGTCGAGGTCGACATCCAGCATGTGGCCGTGCCGCTTCACCGCCCGTCCCGCGACGAAAACCGTGTCCACATTGCCCGGATGGGCGGCCAGCACAACGGCGCCCACTGCGTCGGAAACCGGCGTGAGATTGAGGTCGTCGCCGCGAATCATGATGATGTCGGCCTGTTTGCCTGGCGTGAGCGAACCGACTTTGTGAGCAAGGCCGTTCGCGCGTGCGCCCGCGACCGTGGCGAATTCGAGGACGTCGCGCATCGACAGCGTGGCCGGTGCGTTCGCCACGTTCGAGTGGTTGCCGCCCATCCACGAACGGTAATAGGCGAACGCGTGCCGCATCTGCGTGAACATGTCGCCCGAGCATTTCGTTTCGGTGTCGCCGCTCAGACTGGGCCGGATGCCAACTGCCAACAGTCGATCGAGCGGAATGTCGCCGATGCCTTGCGCATTCAATTCGCAATGCACGCCGAGCGAGGCGCTGACCCCAGCATCGGCCATCATCGCAATCTCGTCCGCACCGCAAAAACAGCAATGCACGAACGTCAGGTCGTCGCTCAATACGCCGGCGTCGTGCATCTGTGCAATGGCCCTCACGGACGCGTTGCGTGCGTAGGCGCCCATATGGATGGTCGAGCGGATGTCGAGTTCGCGAGCGAGTCGCAGATCATCAAGCCAGACGTCGCGACGCGCCATTTCGGGGCCGCGCGCCGCCATCGCCAGCGTGAGCAGTTGATCGTCTGACGAAAAGAATCGTTCGCGCAGGCGCCGGATGTCATCGGGATGGCCGCGCTGGCTGTCGAACATCCACGAAGCACCGTCGACCAACGGCCAGCCGTGAGCAAACACGCCGCGAATGTTTGCGTCGCGCAAGCCCAGAATAGCCGCATCCGCATGCTCGGGCGTGTTCTGCACATGCGACCAGTCGAGCATCGTGGTGATACCGCCGTCCAGCGCGGAAACGGCGCCGAGCATCGTGCCGATGTAGACATCCTCAGGCCGGAACGCAGCGCCTTTGGCGCCCAGCATCTCGGCGAAGTAAATCTGCGGATCGATATCCGCATAGCGATGGCGCACGCAGGTTTGCCATGTATGGCGATGCGTATCGACAAATCCAGGCAGCACGATCATGCCGCGCGCGTCGACATGCACGGCATCGGGCGCGTCGATATGAGGCTCGACGGCAATGATGTCCGTCCCCTCGATGAGAATGTCGCCTTTACGCAGGTCGCCGATTGCCGGGTCCATACTCAGGATCCAGCCACCTGTCAGCAGAATTCGTTGCTCATTCATCATGTCACCGCTTCAGCCATTTGCCGATTTGCGCTTCGGCTTCGGCGGCACACCCCACCTCTGTGCTGGCCCACGCCACGTAACCATCCGGGCGCACCAGCAGTGCCTTCACGCCGTCCATCGACGCGGGACTCTGTGCGGCGCGTGCCTGCAACACCGTGACCGGCAACCCGGACACATCGAGTGTTTCGAACTGGCGGCTGAATCCCTCGAGATCGAGCAACACGAAGTGCCGGCTTCGCAACGTCTGCGTCACCGCGACAGAACGTCCGTCAAGCAACACGAGATCGAAGTCGGGACACCGCAGGCCCGTTAGCGGATGGCAATCTGCGTCGCGCGGATAAGGCGCTTCCAGACCGCATAATTCCAGCACCAGCTTGCGTTGCACATCAGGCAGCGGAACAATGTGCTCCTGCATGCGACGCTTGAGGGCCACCGCCTCCGGATCGAAATTGAACTGAAGCACGCACTGCGCCTTCACGCTATCGAGGAGCGCATGCATGACGGGAAGACGTTCCGTGTCGTAAGTGTCGAGCGTGGTCACATCCGCCACACCGTTGATTACGTTCGCGAGTTTCCAGCCGAGATTGAAAGCGTCCTGCAGACAGAAATTCATGCCCACACCGCTTGCCGGGTAATGAATACGCGCGGATTCGCCAACCAGGAACGTACGTCCCTGACGCAAGCTCGGCACCGCACGCATCTGGTCATCGAACCGCGATGCCCAGCGATACTTCTCGATGCCGTAATCGGTACCATGCACATCACGAATGCACTGCAACGCTTCCTCGAGCGTAACGGGCTCGTCTTTCGGCGCATGGCGGCGGTCACGGTGAACGATATTGAAGCGGGTAATCCCTTCGCCAAAGGTGTAGCCGCGCACCCAGCCCATTTCGTTGTCGACATTGATCCGGCCGCCGGGCCACGGCGCCTTCAATTCGGCATCGAGCACGATGCCGCGGAACGTACCGGAGCGGCCTTCGAACGGCAGGCCGACTTTCGAACGGACGGTGCTGCGGCCGCCGTCGGCACCGATCAGATACTGCGCGCGCAGCGTCGAGATGACACCGGAGGCGTCGGCCACATCGGCCACGTCGACCTCGACACCGTCGGCATGCTGGCGGACGTCCCGCACTTCAGCGCCTCGCTGCACATTCACGCCACTTTCCACCGCCCAGTCCCACAGAACTTCTTCGGTCAGGTTCTGTGGCAATCCCAACGTGAAACCAAAGCGCGTTTCCAGATACTTCCATTCGATCGGATGGAAGCCTGCCCAGATGTGGGACGGACGGAACGGGTAATCGGCGATCTTGCGTGTTTTCTCGATGAACCTGTCCGCGATACCTCGCGCGTGGAACAACTCCAGCACGCGCGGTAGGATCGTCCCGGCGCGTGACTGGACACCCTCAGTACGCCGCTCCAGCACCAGCGTCTTGACGCCCGCTCCCGCCAGTTCCGCGGCAACAGTAAGGCCCGACGGACCGCCGCCGACCACAATGACATCCCACTGCATCGTATTTCTCCATCTACTTTGTGGATAGGGACCCTGTACCGCGATCCCGTCACTCCGAACGCGACCAAACCGTTATGACCAGGACGCCATACCGGCTAAGACAGCCGCCTTACTTAAAAAAGATGCGTCATCCCGACTTCAAGCTCCAGTTGTCGGGACGTTGACGCTGGCGCCTGATTACGAAGCACCGCCAGTTGTCCACTACCGGCTAGTTGCAGCACGCTAAGCACGTAGAGGCTCGTGCGCTTCGAAAGCGCGTAGTCGAGATGCGCGTGAAGCTGGTTCCATTTGTAGGTATCCAGCTTCGTGTATGAATAGCCGCCGCCGATGCGCGTTTGCGTCGTGATGTACTTGTAGCCGCCGACATCGATGGTCTGCGCCGTTTCCGATTGGCCGGCGGCTGTCAGGTGCGTATAGCTGTAGTTGCCCATGACACGCACCGTGTCGCCGGCGTAGGCCACGCCGAGCGTTGTCGTGTTCTGGTTCTGGCTAACGGTCCGCGAGGGATTGGCGGCGAAATTGATGCCATACAACTCGCTCACGCCTAGCCGGGTGTACGGCGCATACGGGACGCCATCTACTGATTCCCAAACGAGCACGGACTGGAACGGGCCGCTTGTGAAGCTGGCCTCGGCGCCAACCGTGCGACCGGTGTTGGTCGTTGAACCCTGCTGTCCGAATCCATACTGAGCGCCAAACTGGAGCGCGCCGCCGAACACAGGCGACTTGTACTTGATCAGGTTGTTGAGCGAGTTGCCGACAGTCCGGTCCAGATTGCCAGGATGGGTCGCCAGAAAAGAGGTGAAACGTTCAGACGTGAAGGGAACGAGATCGGCAAGAAGGTCGTACATGGACCCCAGCGTGACCGTACCCACCCGGTTGGATTTCAGACCAAGGTAGCTTTCGAAAGGCGAACTCGTGCCATTGTTAATAAAAGCATATTGGCTAAGGCGAAAGAACGCGGATGAATCCGTGTCCAGTTCCTCCCTGCCCGATATTGCCCAGAACGGCACCGCATGGGTCCCCGTCATCTGATACAGGCTACTGCCCTTGCCAGCGTTGTTGCTGTACGCAATGCCCGTGCCGAGCAAACCGGAAAGGGTCACGCTCGACTGGGCGCAAGCACTGCCTGAAATAGCCATATACATCGTTATACTAATCAATAATTTTATTTTCACTTCCACGTCTCCTCACATCCTCTATAAGCCCGATTCAGATACGACCGCTATCGCTGCGATTCGCGACTCGAACCGGGATCAAACCAATCGCTCTTTAGCGACGGCATCTTCCACACTTCATTTGACCGAAGGTTCAGTTTTCACCGAGCGTCGCCGATTTGAACTCTCAACGCCACAGGATCGATGACTCGATCCCGACGAAGAAAGTTGCGGTAAAGCACCACCGCAGCCCAGAGCGCGACGGCGCCCGCCACGGCGAATACCGAAGCCATCGCACGAGGCAACGCATCGGGGCCTCCGCCAAATACATGCTGGCTGACCAGTGCGATCAACGTGGGCGAGCCGCCTTGTCCGATCAGCCCGTTCAGCACGAGGACGATCGCCATGACGGCGCCGACTATCGATGCAGGCGCGGTTTTCGCAACCACCGTCGATGTGACGGCCATAAATGTCCATGAGAACAGCACCACCGTGGCATCGACCATCCAGAACGCAGTCACCGATCCGATCAGGCACATCACGACTGTCAGCGTCGTCACAGCAATGGTCACGAGCATGCCGACAAGCGCAACGCCCGCCAGGCTCCTGCCCCCTTTCCGGTCCATCGCCATACCGGCGAGCCACAAACCGAGCGGCCCCATCGTCAGTAACAGGCCGCCCTGCATCAGGCCGATGTCCCGCAGACCGAGATGAAAGCGGCGTGCGGTCATGGTTGGCATCCAGCTTCCAAGACCGAAGGTAATCATCGCGTGCGAGACAGCGAACAGGATCAGCGGCAGAAATATGGCCCGATTGATGACGAGATAGCGGCCGACACCCGCCAGACTGCGGCTCGCATTCGAGGACGCGTCTTGTTGCCGCCCCGGCTCCTTCGCAAGAAAAATGAGCAGACTCATGGGCAGCCCGACGACGCCGATCAGAAACAACGTGACCTGCCACGGCGAGACCGTCCCGATGAAGGGAATCGAGCGGATACCCGCGGACTGGACTGCACCTAGCAACGGGCCGCCCAGTACGAGCGACAATCCGGTTCCGAGCATCAGCGACATCGTGTACACCGACAACGCGCGCGCTCGACGTTGTTCGTCGACCCCGTCGCGAATCAACGAGTAGGAAGAAGGCGGAATCAATGCCTCCGCACCGCCCACGATGATGCGCGCCACGAGAAGCGCCGCGAACCCCGATGCGACTGCGTTGGACGCCACGGCAAACGACCAGATCGCGACGCCCACGGCAATGACAACGCGCCGGTTGAATCGATCCGCCAACCAGCCAGACGGCAGCCCGACCACAATGTTGGCAACGGCAAATGCCGCGCCGATAAGCAGGCTGATCTGGACGTCGCTCGCGCCGAAGTCCCGTTGAATCGGCCCCACCATCAGCACGAGGATGTTCTTGTCGATCTGAGCCAGCATGCTCACGACGGTGAGGCAGGCAACCAGCCCCCACTGCCGCAGAATCGACTTGCGGTTACGACGGTCCTCCATATTCTCTGTCTCCGAAGGTTTTGTGCGCGCCACAGAGGGCCGCTATTTGCAGCAAGTATAGATTTCAGGAGACATTTACAAAATTTATTGTTTAAATGCAGAGCATTGATTCCGTAAAGGTCAGACGAAGATGCGCTTCAATAAACTGGACCTCAACCAGCTGGTCGTGCTCGATGCGATCCTGTCCACTCGCAGCGTCGGCCGCGCGGCCGAACAACTGTTTCTCAGCCAGCCCGCAACGAGTTGCTCCCTCGCCCGCCTGCGCGAATACTTCGAAGATGAGCTTCTGGTGCCCGTGGGAAAGACTCAGGTTCTGACGCCACTTGCGACTGAACTGGTCAAGCCGGTCAGGGAAGTTCTGCTGCAAATCCAGACGATCACGCGGGCCCGACCCACGTTCGATCCGGCGACTTCGACACGACGCTTCACGATAGAGTCGTCCGACTACGTGATCAGCGTGTTTCTTTCCGAAGTCGTGAGAAAGGCGGCAACGCTCGCGCCATTGATGCAATTCGACTTGAGAGCGATCAGCCCACAGTCGCCGGAACATCTTGAGAGAGGCGAAGTGGAGTTGCTGATCGCACCGGTATTCAACACGGTTGCGGGGCATCCAGCTGAGATATTGTTTGAAGACACGTTTTCGTGCCTGGTCTGCGCGGACCATCCGGTGAAAGGCCGCACGATCACCGCCGATCAGTACTTTGAACTAGCGCATGTGGGTGTCGAATGGGGAGGCGGCAGGCGGGTGACCTACGATGCACGGATGATTTCCGCAGGCGAACGCGCTCGCCGGCAGGACGTGATTTCGCCGACCTTCACACTTGTCCCGGAACTCCTCCTCGGCACATCGAGAATCGCCACGCTTCCGACACGCTTAGCCTTGCAGATGGCACAGCGATTTCCTCTGCGAATCCTGCAATGTCCGGTCGAAATTCCTGCGTTTGCGGAGAAGGTTCAGTGGCACAAATATCAGGAACGCGACCCCGCGATCTCATGGTTGCGCACCCTGCTGAGGGAGACGGCACAGGGTTTGCCAGCGGTTGAACTGGCTAGCGCCGCGGAAAAGAAGACTTCAGGCAAACTATCGCGCCGGCGGAGTGCAGCGCGATAGCTTGAGCGTTCCGCCCTCGCGCAAGCCGATTGTCTAGCGTTTTGTCATGAAGTCATTGCCGGTGAGCCGAACGGGCTGGTCCGGGCGCGCCAGCATTTTCCTTTCCGCGACCGCGACAATCCGATTTCGACCGTCGGCGAACGTCCTGAGCATGCGGCTAGTATCGGCACCCACTGGCAGCCAGAAATGCACTTCAAGTGCCTCGCGCGTAATTGCACACTCGGCGCCGCCAATCCGGCCGGGCAACCGGAAAGCGATTTCGCTTCCGTCTGACGACACGCCTGCGGCGAAATCAACAACGTCCATCACACACCTCGTGGATTCATCTGAGAACTATTGCTGTCCCTCGCCTCTAAATTTACCAGAATACGGATGACGGCAGACTGCGACTGCCAACACAGACTGCGAATTTGGGCGCGCGCACGTGGGCACCCCTCAATCTATTTGGCTGCGCCGCGTCGCGTCGCTAGCCGATAGGAATCTATGACACTGCGCGTCAGTCCCGACCGAGTTTCGATTAATTGCTCTCGCCTTCGATGCGAGTCACGCCGCCCACAGCAATAGGGTCGCTCGCGGGAAAAGTTTCTTCGAGCGCCTCATCAAGAGAAGCATTCGACAAAAAGTTTTGAACCCCAGCATGGGCCGCATTCGTCGCTTGATCGCCCGATGGTCCTGCTCGATCAGGTTGTTGAGATATTTGAACTGGCGGATCTTGATGGGCGTTCCGCCGTTAGCCTTGATGGCTTCGCGGTGCCGCAGGCTCAGCGTGCGGCAGAACCCGCTGCGCGCCTTACCTTATAAGGCTTCGAGCCGCAAAGCACGCGATTGCCTGACTTTCGGGGAGAGTAATGCGGATGGTGGACTGGTGCCGGGGACCGGACTCGAACCGGCAAGCTGTGAAGCGGCGGATTTTAAGTCCGCTATGTTTACCAATTTCATCACCCCGGCAGGGGTAGAACCGCGTGTGGACGCGAATTCTACCATTGCCCGGCGAGCGCGCCAAACCGGGGCAATCCAGCCGCTGTCCATCCCCACCCCGCCCGCCAAGGACAAAATTGAAGTCATCCGGAAGTCATAAACCTTCCCGATAATCCGCTCACGAAAACGTTTACAACCTGAGCGGAAACCATGATCCCAACGATCAAAGACGTCGCCGCCCACGCGGGCTTCTCCATCGCCACGGTCTCGCGCGCGATCAACGCGCCGCACACCGTAAACCCGGTCACGCTCGACAAAGTGCGTCACTCCATCGACGCCCTTAACTTCCGCCCCAGCCCGCTAGGCCGACAGCTGCGCGGCGAGCGCACGCGCCTCATCGGCGTGATCCTGCCGACCCTCGCCAACCCCGTGTTCGCCGAATCCCTGCAAGGCATCGACGAGCTCGCCGCGGCGCAAGGCTACCGGCTCATGCTGATGACCACCCAGTACGATGCCGACCGCGAGCGCCACGCCATCGAAACGCTGCGCGAACATCGCGTGGAAGGCCTGATCCTGACCGTCGCCGATGCCGATACCCACCCGCTGCTTGACGAGCTCGACCGCGCCGGCCTGCTCTACGTGCTAATGCATAACGACACCGTGCGGCGTCCGTCGGTCTCGGTCGACAACCGCCTCGCCGCCTTCGACGGCGTACGCATGCTGATCGCGCAGGGCCATCGCCGCATCCTGATGCTCGCAGGCACGCTGGCCGCCTCGGACCGCGCGCGCCAGCGGCACCTCGGCTACGCGCAGGCGATGCAGCAGGCCGGCCTCATCCCTGCGCCCGCGCTCGAAGTCGATTTCAACGCCGACGAACTGTCGCCGTCCGTGCTCGCTCATCTGACCAGCGGCCCGAACCGGCCCACCGCCCTTTTCTGCAGTAACGACCTGCTCGCGATGGTCGTGATGCGCGGCCTGCGCCGTGCGCGTCTGCAGATTCCGCGCGACATGTCGATTCTCGGCTTCGACGGACTCGCGATGGGCGAATTGCTGTCGCCGCCGTTGGCAAGCGTCTGCGCGCCGAATCGCGAGATCGGCTGCGCGGCCTGGCGGCGTTTGCTGGCCCGCGTAACCGGTACTTACGAAACATCAGGGGAAACGTCGCTCACGTTGACGTTGCCGCACAGCTTGCGCGAAGGCGCCACCATCGCGGCGATTTCGAACCACGACGAAACTTCGGCGGCTGCCGAGAGGCCGTTTGCATAGTCGCTTGCGTAGTCATCCAATTCGAATCCCGAACCACCCGCTCCCTTCCTCTCCAGGAGATCCGCAGTGATCCGTTCTTCAACACGCTTTGCTTCATCGATCAAGCCGCTCTGGCGCCGCCTCGGCCGCACCACGGCCACCGCGCTGTCGACCGGCATGATCGTCACCGCCGCGCTCGCAGCCGTCGCGCCGCAAGCGGCCCATGCCGACGAAACCGCAATCTGCTACAACTGCCCGCCCGAGTGGGCCGACTGGGCGAGTCAGATCAAGGCAATCCAGCAAAAGACCGGCATCCGCGTACCGTTCGACAACAAGAACTCCGGTCAATCGATAGCGCAACTGATGGCCGAGCAGAAGAGCCCGGTCGCCGACGTGGTGTATCTCGGCGTATCGTCGGCGTTCCAGGCGAAAGACAAAGGCGTGATCCAGCCGTACAAGCCCGCGCACTGGGACGACATTCCGGCGAACATGAAGGACCCGCAAGGCTACTGGTTCACGATCCACTCGGGCACGCTGGGCTTTTTCGTCAACAAGGACGCGCTTGAAGGCAAGCCGGTCCCGCGTTCGTGGGCCGACCTTCTGAAGCCCGAGTACAAAGGCATGATCGGCTACCTCGATCCGTCGAGCGCGTTTGTCGGCTATGCAGGCGCGGTCGCGGTGAATCAGGCGCTCGGCGGCACACTCGATAACTTCGAGCCGGGCCTCGACTGGTTCCGCAAGCTGAAGGCCAACGCGCCGATCGTGCCGAAGCAAACCGCTTATGCGCGCGTGATGTCCGGCGAAATCCCGATCCTGCTCGACTACGACTTCGACGCCTACCGCGCGAAGTACAAGGATCACGCCAACGTCGAATTCGTGATTCCGAAGGAAGGCACGATCTCGGTGCCATATGTGATGAGTCTCGTGAAGGGCGCGCCGCATGAAGCGAACGGCAAGAAGGTGCTCGATTTCGTGCTGTCGGACGAAGGCCAGAAATTGTGGGCCGAAGCCTATCTGCGTCCGGTGCGCGCGAATGCAATGAGCCCTGAAACCGCCGCCAAATTTCTGCCCGCAAGCGACTATGCCCGCGCCAAGCCGGTCGACTTCGGCAAAATGGCCGAGAAACAGTCGAGTTTCGGTGAGCGTTATCTGCAGGTGATGCATTGAACGACGTCACGTTCCCGCTGCGCTGGCGCATCGCGTTGATTGCGCCGGCGCTGGCGGTTTTCATCGCTTTCTGGCTGCTGCCGATGGGTGCGCTCGCGCAAATCAGCGGCGACGGCCACGCGTTCGCGACCTATCGCGCGATGCTAACGAATCCGCGCTACATGTCGAGCCTTGGCGCGACCGTGGTGTTATCCGCAGCGGTCACGGCGGCGACGCTGGTGCTCTCGGTGATCGCCGGCCTGCTGCTGGCGCGTCGTGAGTTTCCACTCAAGCGTACGCTGCTCGCGTTGCTGACGTTTCCGTTGGCATTCCCAGGCGTCGTTGTCGGTTTCATGGTGATCATGCTGGCAGGACGCCAGGGTTTGATCGGTGCGTTGTCGTTGAAACTCACCGGCGACCGTTGGGTGTTCGCTTACTCGATGAGCGGCCTCTTTCTCGGCTACCTGTACTTCTCGATTCCCCGCGTGATCGTCACCGTGATGGCATCGGCAACCAAGCTCGATGCCTCGCTCGAAGAAGCCGCACGTTCGCTCGGCGCATCGCCATGGCGTATCACGCGCGACATCGTGTTGCCCGCGTTGTCGCCGGGCTTGATCGCGGCAGGCGCGGTATGTTTCGCGACCGCGATGGGCGCCTTCGGCACCGCCTTCACACTGGCCACCGACATCGACGTGTTGCCGATGACCATCTACACCGAGTTCACGCTGAACGCGAACATGGTGACGGCGGCGGGCCTCTCGATCGTGCTCGGCATCGTTACATGGGCCGTGCTGGCGTTCGCTCGCAGTGTGAGCGGCTCGGCTGTCGCGGCAAGCGCGTGAGCGGTGTGTCCAAACCCGATGACAAGACTTCGATGAATTCCATCAGTTCTCCCCTTCAGCCGACTGCAAAGCGGCGCGCGCGGCGGCTCAGGCTACCCACGTCACGCACCTGGCTGGCAGCAGGTCAGTGGTTCGTTACGCTGCTGCTGTGCGCGTTTCTGATCGTGCCGATCGTGATGTCGATCATGGCCGGCCTCACAGTCAACTATTTCAAAGGCGTATCGAGCGGACTCACGCTGCGCTGGCTCAGCGAAGTGTGGACGCAGTATCACGGCTCGGTATTTCTCTCGCTCGAAGTGGCCGCGGCGACCTTGCTGATCACGCTGCTGACTGGCGTGCCCGCCGGCTACGTGCTTGCGCGCAGCAAAACGCGACTCTCCCGCATCATCGAAGAGTTTCTGGTGCTGCCGATCGCCCTGCCCGGCCTCGCTTCGGCGCTGGCGCTGCTGGTGGTCTACGGCGGCTTCACGATGTTTCGCATGAGCGTCGCGTTTATCGTCGTCGGACACGTGGTTTTCACGCTGCCGTTCATGGTGCGCGCGGTCGCTGCAGTGTGCGCGAGCAGCGATCTGCGCACGCTCGAAGAAGGCGCGGCGAGCCTCGGCGCGAGCTTCTTTCAACGCTTCATAACGATCGTGCTGCCGAATGCGCGGCCAGGGATCGTCGCCGGTGCGCTGGCAGTACTGACGCTCTCGATCGGCGAATTCAACCTGACGTGGATGCTGCACACGCCCGACACCAAGACGCTGCCGGTCGGTCTCGCCGACACCTATGCGTCGTTACGCATCGAAATCGGCAGCGCCTACACGATTCTGTTTTTCATCATGACGATGCCGCTGCTCGTCGCGATGCAATGGCTCGGCGTCGATGCGACCGGCCAGCGCAACGCGGGGAAAAAGCGCATCGCTGCCTCCCGTTCGAAGCCTACACCGACGCCCACGCCATGAAACTCGACTCCGTTCCCATCACGCTCACGCAATGCGCGAAAACGTTTCGCGGCACGCGCGTGCTCGACCCGCTCGATCTGCACATCGGCGCCGGTGAGACACTGGTGCTGCTCGGCCCGTCCGGTTGCGGCAAGACCACCACGCTGCGCATGATCGCAGGTCTCGAAACACCCGACGCCGGCGGCTCCATCGCTTTCGGCGATGAAGACGTCACCGCGTTGCCAATCGAAAAACGCCAGGTCGGCATGGTGTTTCAGAACTATGCGCTGTTTCCGAACCTGACCGTGCGCGGCAACATCGCCTACGGACTGAAGATCAAACGGGTGCCGGCTGAAACCGCACGGCAACGCGTCGACGAATTGCTCACGATGATGCGTCTCACTGCCCACGCGGACAAACCGATCGATCAGCTTTCGGGTGGCCAGCGTCAGCGCGTTGCTTTGGCGCGCGCGCTCGCCGTGCAACCTCGCGTACTACTGCTCGACGAACCGCTCACCGCACTCGACGCGCGTTTGCGCGACACCTTACGCAGCGAGATGAATACGCTGCTGCGCGAGTTGGGCATCACGACCGTCTACGTGACCCACGATCAGGCCGAAGCGATGGAACTCGGCGACCGCATCGTCGTGATGAGCGCCGGGCGCATCGAGCAGATCGGTTCGCCGCGCGACATTTACTACCGTCCAGCGAATCGCACGGTCGCGCAATTCGTCGGCACGATCAACCGACTGGCGGGCGAGCGGCGCGATGGCCTGCTAACGACGACCGGCGGCGCCGTACCGCTGCCCTCAGGCCCCGCGCACACAAGCACAGCTCACGAATTTTTCTTTCGTCCCGAAGACGCGTACCTCGCCGATCCCGCCAACGCCCAATTGCACGGCAATATCGAAGGCACGGCGTTTCTCGGCGAACGCACCCGGCTGACGATTGGCGGCGCCGCACCGGATGCTTTGCTGATCGACGTCGCGGGCCGGGTAGAACTCGCGCGCGGCACGCCGGTCGGGATTTCAATCGCGCAGGACGCGCTGATTGCGCTATCGTAATGACGCTGCGCTGTGCTTTTAGCGCGCCATATAAAGGAATTCCCCATGCTGCTGGCTCAAATTAGCGACCTGCATATCAAACGGCCCGGCGCGCTGGCTTACCGCCGCGTCGACACCAGTGCCTATCTCGCGCGCACTGTCGCCGCGCTCAATGCGCTGGAGCCGCGCCCCGACGCTGTGGTCATGACTGGCGACCTCGTCGATCAGGGCGATCCGGAGCAGTACGAGCACCTCAAAACTCTGCTCGCGCCGCTCAACATTCCCTACTTCCTGATGGTGGGCAATCACGACGAACGCGCTGCGTTGCGCGCGGCGTTTCCCGATCGCGCAGAATTGCACAGTGGTGGCGAGTTCGTGCAATACGCGGTTGATGTCGGACCGCTGCGGATGATCGCGCTCGATTCGATGGTGCCAGGCGAAAGCGCCGGCAATCTGTGCGACGCACGGCTCGCGTGGCTCGAGGCACAACTCGATGCGGCACAAGGCAAGCCGACGGTGGTCGCGCTGCACCATCCGCCGTTCGTTTGCGGCATCGGTCATATGGATGAATTGCGCCTTGACCCCGCAGCCGCCGACAGGCTCGCCGCATTGATCGCGCGTTATCCGAACGTCGAACGGGTGATTTGCGGGCATGTGCATCGGCCGATGTTCGTGCGTTTTGCCGGCACGATTGCGTCGGCGGTGCCGGCGCCCGCGCATCAGGTCGGGCTCGATCTGCGCGAGGATGCGCCCTCCGCGTTCGTGATGGAACCGCCCGCGTATGCGCTGCATCGCTACGACCCGGCGACGGGCATCGTCACGCATCACGCGTATGTCGATACAGCGGATGGGCCGTATCCGTTTTACGAACCTGAAGGCGACTTGATCGATTGACGGTGTCGCCTCGCTGGTTCAGGGAGCGACAAAAGTTTGCTGTACGCGCCGGGACAGCCTGAAATACGGTATCCCCAGCGCGGCAGCGACGACGGCCTGCACGAAGCCATCGAATGGAATGGTGATGTCGACGCCAATGGCGTGGGTCATGTGGTCGCCGAGCAGGTAGGCAACGGTTCGCATGATCACAATGGCTAATAACCACGCCTGCACCTGTACGGGAAAGCGCGCCGATTTTCGCCTTGCGAGCAGCGCAAGCCAGCCTGCGCCGGCAACGATGAACGACCCAATGATCACGTCGCAGCCGACCATCGCGATCACGGTGCGATACCAACCATGAGTTTCAGGGCGCACGAATACTGCCAGCAGCTCCCATTCGAGCATGAGTTTGAGCGGATCGCGCAATGCGACCGCAGTTGAGAACGCCCATGCGGCGAGGCAGATCAGGGCGATGAGCAGCCAGCCGCTGATTTGTCGGGGTTCGGGTTTCGAGGTTGTGTTCATGAAATCGGTCACGTGATGGATCTTATTGCGCGTGCCGATTCTACGAACGAAAACCGAACGACCATCTCATTTTGTCTGCGAGGCGTTCCGCGGCCGTCAGCACGATCCTTCCTGCTCCGGTATGATCGGCACGCTTGAGGACCGTGCATGGGCCGGTCCGTCGATGGTCTCCTCTCATGTCCACATCCGAAGCTTCTACTCCTGCTTCCGCCGACCGGTCGTTGCGCGGCTTGCTGCTTCTGCTCGCGACGATTGCCGGTGTGGCAGTCGCAAATATCTACTACAACCAGCCGCTGCTCGACAATTTGCGGCTGTCGTTTCCGAACAGCGCGTCGTGGGTCGGCGCGGTGCCGGCAGTGACGCAGCTCGGCTACGCAGCCGGGATGCTGCTGTTGGCGCCGCTCGGCGACCGCTTCGATCGCCGCCGCCTGATCCTGTTGCAGATCGCGGGCATGTGCCTCGCGCTGGTACTGGCGTCCGCGGCACCGACGCTGTCGGTGTTGATTGTCGCGAGCCTCGCGATTGGTGTGCTCGCCACGATCGCGCAGCAGGCCGTGCCGTTCGCGGCCGAACTCGCGCCCGCATCCGAACGTGGCCATGCCGTTGGCACCGTGATGAGTGGACTATTGTTGGGGATTTTGCTGGCGCGGACCGCGGCGGGGTTTGTCGCCGAGTATTTCGGCTGGCGTGCCGTGTTCGGCGCTTCGGTTGTCGCGCTGCTGGTGCTGGCGGTGGTGATCATCATGCGTCTGCCGAAGAGTAAGCCGACGTCGACGTTGCCGTACGGCAAGCTGTTGGTCTCGATGTGGCACCTGGTGGTCGAGCATCGCGCGCTGCGTGAAGCCTCATTGACCGGGGCCGCGATGTTCGCGGCGTTCAGCATTTTCTGGTCGGTGCTGGCGTTATTGCTGGCGGGCGCACCGTTTCATCTTGGGCCGCAGGCGGCTGGGTTATTCGGGATCGTCGGTGCCGCGGGGGCGATGGCCGCGCCGCTCGCGGGCAAGTTTTCCGACCGACGCGGACCGCACGCGATTATCACGGTGTCGATTGTGCTGGTGGCGATTTCGTTTGTTGTTTTCGCCTTGTCGGCGAAGAGCATTGCTGGATTGGTGATCGGCGTGATCATCCTCGATGTTGGTGTGCAGGCTGCGCAGATTTCCAATCAATCGCGGATTTATGCGTTGAAGCCGGAAGCGCGGAGTCGGGTGAATACGGTTTATATGGTGGCGTATTTTATTGGCGGTGCCGTGGGGTCGGGGGTCGGTGCTGTGGTTTGGCCGACCTTTGGGTGGATTGGGGTTAGTGTTGCTGGGGTTGGTTTTGCCGGGCTGGCGGCTTGGAATCATTTGGGGCTTCCTGCCAGGGTTAGAAGTTAGGGGTTTTTGCCTGTGCGGCGCTTACTTTCTGTTTGCATGCGGCGTTGGGTTTTTCTTGATTTGTTTGCCTGCGCGGCGCTTGTTTCGTTTGTTGGGCTGCGGCGTTGGGCTTTCCTTGATCCGGATTCTTGGCCTTTCCTTGATTTGTTAGTGGTCTACTAGCGTCGCCCCTGTGCGGGGCAGGCACTTACTTTCTTTGCCGCCGCCGGTGTGTGTCAAGGTAGTTGTCGCGTGAACCGTTACGCTGCGTGCTTATACATTCCGGCCGAGGCGTGGGTTCGCTCCGGGTTCAGATAGACCGCGTCTGTCAGGTGCCAGTTGCGGATGGCACCTGACCAGCGTGCGGGGTTCTGCAGGCGCGCGTCTTCGTACAGCGCACGCCGTCGGGCCAGAAGCTCGTCGGCTTCGCCGCGGTGCCGCTGCCCCGGACTCACATACTTCAGGCCGCTGTGGCAGTGCTCTT
>NZ_JABBGJ010000029.1 GCF_012927345.1 Paraburkholderia polaris | reverse complement strand
GCTGCCGAGTCGACCTTTTCCTGGTCGGGGTTCGCCATCGTCGACGAATACAGCAGCGACATGCCCAGTGCTTCGAACGACGAGCTCATGGTGTTGGCGGTGTACATGCCGCCGCACGAACCCGTGGACGGGCATGCGTTCTTTTCGATCCCGTCGAAATCTTCCTGCGACATCCGGCCGGCCGTGAACTCGCCCACGGCTTCGAACGACGACACGATGGTCAGGTCGGTGCCTTTCCAGTTGCCCGGACGGATCGTGCCGCCATACACGTAAATGCTCGGCACGTTGGTGCGCAACATACCGATCATGCCGCCCGGCATGTTCTTGTCGCAGCCGCCGATCACGACCACGCCGTCCATCCACTGGCCCTGCACGCACGTCTCGATACAGTCGGCGATGACTTCGCGCGACACCAGCGAGTACTTCATGCCTTCGGTGCCCATCGACATGCCGTCCGAGATCGTCGGCGTGCCGAAGATCTGCGGATTTGCGTCGGCGCCCTTGACCGCGGCGACCGCTGCGTCGGCCAGACGCTGCAGGCCGGCGTTGCACGGCGTGATGGTCGAGTGGCCGTTGGCGATGCCGATCATCGGCTTGTCGAAGTCGTCCTTCTGATAGCCGAGTGCGTAGTACATCGAGCGGTTCGGTGAGCGGGCCACGCCTTGCGTGATGTTCTTCGAACGACGGTTGTATGCCATGGGGAACTCCAATCTGTTTTGTTTTGATCTGAGCTGCGTGTTCGAGGCTCAGGTGTTGCCGCAGAGGCCGCACCTATGCTGCCAATGCGCCGCCGGCGGGTTCGGCCAGCGCGTCAGTTCAGTTTAGTTCCGGCGCGTCGCGCAAGGATGCAGTTTTGCGAAGCGCGTGTCCAATATATTATTCGGGCTCGATTGGGTCGTAAAATGTATTAATCATGCTGCCTGCCATTCCTGACCTGCGCCAATTGCGCTATTTCGTGACCGTCGCCGAAGAAAAACATTTCGGGCGAGCGGCCGCGCGCCTTTCCATGACGCAGCCGCCGTTGTCGCAAGCGATTCGGGCGCTGGAGGAGACACTAGGCGTCGAGTTGTTCGCGCGCACCAAGCGCTCGGTTGAACTCACGCCTGTGGGCGCCGATCTGCTGCCTGAAGTTCAGCGCCTGCTGGCGAGCGCCGAGGGCCTGCGACCGCTGGCGCAGAGCCTCGCGCGAGGCGAAGCCGGGGTGTTGTCGCTGGCCTTCGTCTCGACGGCCGATTACGGCCTGCTGCCGTCGCTGCTTCGCGATTTCGGCGCACGCCATCCACGGGTGCGCCTCGAACTGACCGAAGCCACCAGCGACGTGCAGGTCGACGAACTGGTGGCCGGGCGCATCGATGCGGGCCTCGTGATCGCCCCGCTACCGTCGCGCCACGCCGCTCAGCTCTCGTGGCTGCCGATCGCCCGCGAACCGCTGGTGATCGCGATGTCGACGGAAATGGCGGCACGCGTGGGCAGCGCCGCGGGGTCTAACGCCGACCCGCACGCCGAGTGGCTGGACACGCCGATCAGCCTGCGCGACGTCGCCGACGCACCGCTCGTGATCTTCCCAAGACGTTTGGCGCCAGGCTTTTATGACATCATTATGGATTGCTACGGCGTGGCGGGCCTTGCACCCCGGGTCGGCCAGGAGGCGATCCAGATGCAGACAATCGTGAGCCTCGTGTCGGCCGGAATGGGCGTCGCACTGGTGCCGCAATCGTTGCGTAACCTGCGCCGCACCGGCGTCGTGTACCGGCCGCTCTCCGAATCGGTGCCGGCGATCGAGACGGGGCTGGTCTGGCGCACGGCGGAGGTGAGTCCGGTGTTGGCGGGCTTCATCGAGATCGTGCGAGCGCATGCGGCCACCGTCGAGGCGCAGTTCGCGGCACCCCGTGTTTAGGCTCGACGCTGCCGCGAACGCATTGCAAACCGAACCGTCCAACGCATGCGCCGCAGGGTGTGCAAACTGCCCGCTGCTACTTGAGTCGACTAGAAATCCGCTTCTGAACCTGAACTGCCCATAACAACACGATGCTCATTCACCCGAATTTCGACCCCGTTGCCATTCATCTGGGGCCGCTCGCTGTGCGCTGGTATGGACTGATGTACCTCGTTGCGTTCATCGCGGCGATCGTCGTCGGCCGGCTGCGGCTGCGTTTGCCGTACGTCGCCGCGCAAGGCTGGACCGCTAAAGATATCGACGACATGCTGTTTTACGGCGTGCTCGGTACGATTCTTGGCGGCCGGCTCGGCTACGTGCTGTTCTACAAGGCGAGCTTTTACTTCGCGCATCCGCTCGACATCTTCAAGGTGTGGGAAGGCGGCATGTCGTTTCACGGCGGCTTCCTCGGCGTGACGCTGGCAATGGTGCTGTTCGCGTACCAGCGCAAACGTTCGTGGCTGCAGGTCACCGATTTCGTTGCGCCGATGGTGCCAACGGGGCTCGCGGCAGGGCGTCTCGGCAACTTTATCAACGGTGAGTTGTGGGGCCGTGTGACCGATCCGTCGGCACCGTGGGCGATGCTGTTTCCAGGCGCCGCGCCGGACGACGCCGCATGGCTCACCGCGCATCCGCAACTGGCCGCGCAATGGCATCTGAACGAAGTGTTCGCGCAATATCACATGCTGCCACGTCATCCGTCGGAGCTGTATGAGATTGCGCTCGAAGGCGTGGCGCTGTTTTTCGTGCTGTTCTTCTTCTCGCGCAAACCGAAGCCGCTGGGTGCGATTTCCGCAGTGTTCCTGATCGGCTACGGACTTGCGCGCTTCACGGTGGAATTCGCGCGTGAGCCGGACGACTTCCTTGGCTTGCTTGCAATGGGCCTCTCAATGGGCCAATGGCTCTCGCTGCCGATGATCCTCGTGGGCATCGGCATTCTGGTGTGGTCCTATCGCCGTGCGCGGCGTGAATCGGCGCAGGCTGTCGGCGCGAACTGAGCGCTCCGGTTTATCGTACCGGAGCGGTATCGTCGAGGCGTCGCGAACCGGCGCGGTCGGTTAGTCGGTTAGCACTAACTGAGCGCTACGTTTTGTCGTAGTGATCAGCCAATAAAAAAGCCACGGCATGCCGTGGCTTTTTTCCTTTACAGCGGTACTTCACGCTTAAATCGCGCTGTAGGCCGCGTTACTTCATCTGCACCGAGCCCGACACGTTGACCGTCACGGTCGACGTACCGCCTTCGAGCGGTACCGGCGCGGATGCCTTCGCATCGGCGCTCATTGCGCGCGCGCTCATCATCATCATCGGACGCGGCATGACGCCGTTGTGCCCGACGTTGACCTCACGAATCGAATAGCCGTTGTAGCCGAACGCCTGCGCCGACGAAGCGGCTTGCTCACGGAACGACTTGATGGCTTCACCGGTGAGCTTCTGCTCCGCGGTACGCTGCGCTTCAGGCGACAGTGAGAACTGCACGTTGCCGACCTGCATGATCGATGCCATCTGGCCTGCGAGTTTCGACGCCGCGGCGAAGTCGTGCGATTCGAGCACAACTTCGGTACGGCCGCGCCATGCGGAAATGCGGCCGTCACGATCGGTGGACGGGTAGATCGAGAAGGAACCGGTGCGAGCCGTTACACCATTGACACCCTTGGCTTTTTGTAGCGCGGCGTCGGCGCGCTGATTCAGCGTGGAGGTGAGCGCGGACGGATCGCTCGCTTCCTGTTCGTAGAACAGCGTGATATCGACGACGTCTTGCGGTACTTCCGCGCTTGCCTGTGCATTCAGCGACAGCACGCCCGCGGGCTGATACTGTGTCACGCCCTGCGCGCGGGCCACAGCCGGCGTCAGCGCGAGCGCGGCAGGGGCGGCGCATACGAGAGCGAGAGCGAGTGCACGTGCGGTGTTTTTCGTCATTGTTGGACTCCTTGCTTGAACAGGTTGTGCACGATTGGAGCGAACGCCATGCAATGGCACAACGTTTGCGAGTCTGTTAGGCGCTTGTAACCTGAGCTTGGTTCCCTAATTTGACGTTTGCTCAACGTTGGGCTTCATCCACGCGCAGATTTACGCATGACTTAAGCAACAACGTTCACATGTGCGTATGCAACGTCAAACAAGACGTTTGGTGATGAAGCGCCATTCGGCTTCGGTCACCGGTGTGATCGACAGGCGGTTGCCTCTGGCGAGCACGCGCATGTCCTTCAATTCCTCATGCTCGCGCAGCGCAGCAAGCGGAATCAACGGGATCTTTTTCTTGAACACGACGTCGACGAGTAGCCAGCGCGGCGTTTCTTGCGACGACTTGGGGTCGTAGTAGGGGCTCTTCTTGTCGAATTGAGTCGGATCCGGATAGGCGATGGACGATACCTCCGCGAGTCCCGCGATGCCCGGCTCAGGGCAACTCGAGTGATAGAACAGCACACCGTCGCCGACCTGCATCACGTCGCGCATGAAGTTGCGTGCCTGATAGTTGCGCACGCCAGTCCACGGCAGCGTGTGTTGCGGTGCGTGGGCGAGATGGTCGATGCTCGCTTCGTCCGGTTCGGACTTCATTAGCCAGTAGCGCATGAATCGAAGTGAACGGTAAAGGTTTGAGAATACAGAAGAAAAATCGAGGCCCAAAGAAAAACGGCACCGAACCGAAGTCCGATGCCGTTTTGAATAAGGTCCCCGCCTTAGCCGCTAGGCCGGCATCCTGAACCGGGGGTTCAGAATTGGTCGCAGTTAGCAGCACTTCGGGTACATCAGACAGAGTGACGCGCACACCCGTGCTACAAATTTCCACAACCGTGCACATGGCATTGGTTCAAGGAATATATGACCTTGGCGAACCAGGCAGGGAGGTCAAACCGATTGAACTCAATCGTTTGCATGAGTCTTTGCCCATGCATTCCGCTTGAATTCGCAGCCGATCTCAGGACCGGCTACTTAAAACTGTTCGAGACTGCTAGGCACTTACTGCATGCTGTACTGCTGAATCACAGTACCCAGTTGTTCGTTCATTTGATGCATTGTACGCCGGATTTCTTCTGCGGGAAATGCTTCTCCGTGTCGCACGCTACTTTGCAGCTTAAGCAGTTCCGATGCCAGCGACAGCGCAGCCATGACGGCAATGCGATCCGTGCCGCGCACGTTGCTGTTATTGCGGATCTTCGACATCTCGGCGTCGACGCGTGCCACCGCTTCAAGCAGCGCGCCTTCAGTTTCCGGCGAGCAGGCGAGGCGATAGGGCACGCCGAGAATCGATACTTCGATCTGCTTGGTGGTCATGCATTTTCTCCATGGCGGGTGACGTCGCTCTCCGCTTCGACCTCATGCGGTGCGGTCTCGAGCAGATCGAGCTGATTGTCCGGCTCGCTATTCGCACGAGCCCGCGGCAGCTTTTCGAGGATCGCATTCAGGCGTACCTGTGCGTCGTCGATCTTTGCCGACAGCGCGTCGCGTTCCGCCTGCAGTGCATCGCGCTCCTCGCGCATCAACGCGAGTTCAGTGCGCGTGGTCTCTGCTTCGGCACGCGTTTGGGCGAGCTGATCTTCGAGCGCGAGCCGCGCTTCATTGTGGCGTTGGCTGATCGAGATCAGCTTGCCGATATTCTGTGAAAGTGTTTCGAGTTCGGTGAGCATCTGCTGCGTCCTCTAAAGACATCGCATTTTAGCGCGGAATGTCGCAGGTTCCGACAATTGTCTCGTTTCGAGACGTAACAACATCGCTTTGTGCAGGCTTTTAGCGACCATATGATGAAAAGCAACACGCGCATCGGACAA
This sequence comes from Paraburkholderia polaris, assembly GCF_012927345.1. Classification (GTDB taxonomy): domain Bacteria; phylum Pseudomonadota; class Gammaproteobacteria; order Burkholderiales; family Burkholderiaceae; genus Paraburkholderia; species Paraburkholderia polaris. The sequence goes on along the minus strand of NZ_JABBGJ010000029.1, from coordinate 134,843 downwards.
TAACCCGCACTTAACAGAACAGATTGCACGCGGATTGACCATTCTTGACGGACCCGAGGGCCGCTCCTAAACTTGCCGCACTCTGGTGCCCGCGCGCGCTTTTCCACAGTGCGCGCAGTTAAACGGGAAGCAGGGCGCGCGTCTCGCCTGAATGCGCGAACCTGCGCTGCCCCCGCAACGGTAAGCGACCGCATACGTCATGCAGGTCGATCCTGATCGCGTGTTTGAAGCTCAACATGCGAGTGTGCCACTGCGCGTCACGCGTGGGAAGGCGGGATCGATGTGTCGCCAGCCCGGATACCGGCCAGAGGGAGAGGGTCGTCCCCACGCAAACGTAAAACAGCGCGGGCGCCTCGTTACGCATCGGCCCGCGGGGAAGCAGGCCGAGCACGCTATCCACAGGAATGTCATCCCATGCTGTCCCCCATCGCTCGCGCGGCGTTGCTCGCCTTTGCGAGCCTGCCGCTCGTCGTGCATGCGCAAGCTGCTGCTTCTTCTTCGTCTGCGTCTTCATCTTCTTCCGCCGATACGGACGCTGCCGGTTCGTCACCCACGGTGTTGTCGCCCGTTGTAGTCACCGCGGAGCGTGGGCCGCAACCGCTCGCCGATGCGATCCCGCAGACCACGCTATTCGACCAGCAGGACATCGCGGATACAACCGCGACCGATTTGCCCGGTCTGCTGCAATTCGCGCCCGGCGCGCAGATTTCGCGTACCGGTGGCCCGGGTTCGACGGCGAGTCTGTTTCTGCGCGGCGCATCGTCGACGCAATCACTTTTGCTGATCGACGGCGTGCGGGTCGATTCGGTGAGCCTGGGCGCGCCGCAACTCGCGCAGATTCCGCTCGACCAGATCGATCACGTCGAAGTGGTGAACGGCAACGTGTCCGCGCTTTATGGCTCGGGCGCAATTGGCGGCGTAGTGCAGGTTTTCACTAAAGACGGCGGCGACCATCCGCCGCGTTTCAATTTTTCGGTGGGCTATGGCAGCTATCACACACAGACGCAGCAGATGGGCGTGAACGGCGCACTGGATAAAGACGGCAACACCACCTTCAGCATTTCACTCGCGCGCTCGAAAGACGACGGCTTCTCGTCGCTCAATCCGGCACAGGCGCCCAACGCGAATCCGAACGCGAACGGCTATCTGAACGAAAGCATCTCGGCTTCGCTGCGCCACAAGTTCAACGACAAGTGGGACGCGGGCGTCACGTATCTGCAGTCGAACGGCAATAACAGCTACGACAACGCATACGGTGTGCCGACCGATCTGAACAACCTGTACTCTAAAGTGCGCCAGGTGTCGGTGTTCGCGAACGGCAAGCTGACCGACTGGTGGACCACGCACTTCATCGTTGCCGAAGGCGACGACCGCAGCGTGTCGAATACCAACGGCATCTACAACGGCCGCTTCGACACCGACAATCGCCAGTACACCTGGCAGAACGATTTCGCGCTCGCCGCGCAGCAGAAATTGCAGGTCGGCTATGAGCATCTGGATCAGAGCCTCGACTCGGATACGTTTGCGGCGCCCGACCGGCATGTGGATTCGGGCTTTGTCGGTTATACGGGGCGATTCGGGCGCAATCAGATTCAGGCCAACGTGCGGCGCGATCAGTATTCCGATTTCGGCGGGGCGAACAGTTACTATCTCGGCTACGGCTTCGACATCACCGAGCATTGGAAGGCGACTGCAAGCTATTCGGATTCGTTCCGCGCGCCGAGCTTCGACGATCTGTACTATCCGATCAGCGGCAATCCGTCGATCCAGCCGGAGCGCAGCCATTCGATCGAAGCAGCGTTGCAGTACGCCTCGAATGCGCTTGGTGTGATGCGTCTGAGTGCGTTCCAGACACGTTATTCGAATCTGATCGACTACCCGCAGGTCTCGCCCGGTATTTATCTGGCCGAGAACGTCGGGCGTGCGAAGGTGCAGGGGCTCGAAGGGTCGTGGAGCGGCCATGTGGGCAAGACAGATATACGCGCGTCGGTGACACTGCAAAATTCTGTCGACCTCGATAGCGATACCGATCTCGTGCGGCGTGCACGGCGCTTCGCGTCGCTGGCGGTGAATCGCAGCATCGCCGGGTGGCGTGTCGGGGGCGAGTGGATCGTCAGCGGCGCCCGTGAAGATAGCAGCGGCACGCTGGGCGGCTACGGTGTGGTCAATCTGTCGGCACGCTACAACATCACGAAGGCGTGGTACGTCGCCGCGCAGATCCAGAACCTGTTGAACAAGGACTATGAAACGGCCTACTCGTATAACTCGCCGCGGCGCGGTGCGTATGTCACGGTTGGTTGGCAGCAGCAGTGACGAACGTGCTTGCATGAGAACGCGTCGATGAACCGCAGCTCGAGCCCGATGCCCACGACCACGATGCGCGTGATGAGCGCGAAGCGCGCGGCCGCGATCTGGCTCGCGCTCGCGGGAATCGCACTCGCTGTGCTGATGGCGTCGCTCGCGCTTGGCAGCGTGTCGCTCGCACCCGCACGCGTGTTGGCGGCGCTGCTGCCGTCGCACGCATCGCATGTCGAGTCCGCCGATCTTGCCGGCGAGATCGTGCGCACGCTGCGTTTGCCGCGTGCGCTGGCCGGCTTCGCGTGCGGCGCGTTGCTTGCGCTCGCCGGCGCGCTGCTGCAAGTGCTGTTGCGCAACCCGTTGGCCGAGCCCTACGTATTAGGGGTGTCGGGCGGCGCGGCGACTTTTGCGCTGGTCGCGATGATCGCCGGTTGCGCATGGTGGATCGTCGATGCCAGCGCGTTCGCCGGTGCCTTCGTGTCGATCCTGCTGGTGCTCGGCCTCGCACGCCGCGAGTTGTGGCGGGGCGAGCCGCAGGATACGTCGCCGCGTTTGCTGTTGACCGGCGCGGTGATCGCGGCCGGTTGGGGCGCCGTTATTACCTTGCTGCTCAACCTCGCGCCGGACAATCGGCTGCGCGGCATGTTGTTCTGGCTGACCGGTGATCTGAACGGCGGCACGCTGCCATGGACGGCGCTCGCCGCGCTCGTCGTCGTGCTGTTGGCGATCGTTCCCGTTGCGCCGCGGCTGAATGTGCTGCTGCGAGGCGACGCCGCCGCGCAGGCGCTCGGTGTGGCTGTCATGCCGCTGCGCTTGCGCGTGTATCTGGTGGCGTCGCTGGCGGCTGCTGCGGCGGTGACCACGGCGGGCACCATCGGTTTTGTCGGCCTCGTGGTGCCACATATGCTGCGGCTCGCGTTCGGCAACGATCAGCGCATGCTGCTGCCCGCTGCGGCGCTCGGCGGCGGTGTCGCGGTCATGGGCGCGGACCTGATCGCGCGTACCGTGATCGCGCCGGCGCAATTGCCGGTCGGCGTGATCACGTCGATCGTCGGCGTGCCGGTGTTTCTGTGGATGCTGTTGCGCAGGCGCCGATGATGAACGCACACAACGCCCCGCATTCGGCGCTCAGCGCGCAACGCCTGACCTTGCGTGTGGGCATGCGCACCTTGCTCGACGCGTTCACGCATACGTTTTACGCGGGCGAGATCTGGTGTATCGCCGGGCCGAACGGCGCGGGCAAGACGACCTTGCTGTCCACGCTCGCGGGTCTGGCGCAGCCGTCGGCGGGCCATGTCGAACTCGACGGCGTGCGTCTCGCCGACTGGCAGCCGTTGCCGCTTGCGCAGCGTCGCGCGCTGATGCCGCAAAGCGCAGCGGACGCTTTCAGCGCGAGCGTGCTCGACATCGTGATGCTGAACCGCTTTCCACATCTGACCGGTTGGGGGTGGGAGGGCGAGGCTGATCGTGCTGCCGCGCATGCCGCGTTGGATGGTTTGGGCCTCGCTGCATTCGCCGCGCGCGACGTACTGTCGCTTTCGGGCGGCGAACGTCAACGCGTGGCATTGGCGGCGGTATTGTGTCAGGAGGCGCCGTTGTTGCTGCTCGACGAACCGCTCTCGCATCTGGATCTGCACCACCAGATCGACTGTCTTGAAGCGCTGACGGCCTGGACGCGCGAGCCTCGGCGTACAGTGATGTTTTCGTGCCACGATTTGAACCTCGCGCGCCGCTTCGCGACGCATGCGCTGCTGCTCGACGGCAACGGCGGCGCGTATGCCGGACCGGTGCACGACGTGCTGACGCCCACGCTGACGAGCCGCGCGTTCGGCTATCCATTGATTCTGATTCGCGACGGCGAGCATGAGGCGCTGATTCCCGCGCCGCGCTCGCGTCACGAATCGCCTGCAGTTCATGACACACCGGCAGCCTAAGCACTTTATTAAAACACTCTCTCTTTTAGAAACGTCTATGACTTCTTTGCCAGGTTTGCCGGGATTGTCGGGATTGACCGAAGTCGAATCGCTCGATCAAACGCTGCGTGCCGAACTGCAACACATCATCGATACCAAGACCAAGCCGCCCGGCAGTCTTGGGCGGCTCGAGACGCTCGCGCGCCAGATGGGGTTGATCCAGCGTACGACACATCCCACGGTCGCACGTCCGGCGATGATCGTGTTCGCCGGCGACCACGGCATTGCACAGGAAGGCGTGAGCCCTTATCCGCAAGCGGTGACCGCGCAAATGGTCGCTAACTTTCTCGCGGGCGGCGCGGCGATCAATGCCTTGAGCCGCGTCTCCGGCGTCGAGCTCGAAGTGGTCAACTCAGGCATTGCAACGCCGCTGCCTTCCACTGACGGTCTCATCGATATTCCGGTCGCGGCCGGCACGCGCAACTTCGCGCACGAACCCGCGATGACGCACGAACAGGCGCTTGCCGCGATGCAGGCGGGCGCGGCTCGCGTGCGGCATCACGCGGCGCTCGGCACTAATGTGATCGGCTTCGGCGAAATGGGCATTGCGAATACGTCCTCGGCGGCGTGTCTGATGAGCCGCCTGTGCGGTGTGCCGATCGACGAATGCGTCGGACGGGGTACGGGTCTCGACAATGCCGGGCTTGCGAAGAAGCGCAACATACTTGCGTCGGCACTCGCACATCACGCCGTTTCGAACGATCCGCTCACCGTGCTCGCCACCTTCGGCGGCTTCGAAATCGCCATGATGACGGGCGCATACCTCGCTGCCGCGCAAGCGCGTATGACGATCCTTGTCGACGGTTTCATCGCGACCTCGGCATTGCTGGTGGCCGATGCGTTCGCACCGAAGGTGCGCGAGTATTGCGTGTTCGCGCATGCGTCGAACGAGGCGGGGCATCGGCGCATGCTCGATCATTTCGGCGCGCTGCCATTGCTCTCGCTCGATATGCGTCTTGGCGAAGGCACCGGCGCGGTGCTCGCGGTGCCGCTGCTGCGCGCGGCGGTGGCGTTCGTCAACGAAATGGCGAGCTTTGAATCGGCCGGTGTTGCGAATCGCGATGCGTAGTCTGTCATACGCTGCGTCGTTATACGAAGCGCCGTCATACAGAAGCGCGCGTGCGGCTCACCCATGAACCCGCTCGCGGAACTGCGTTATTTCTTCACTGCGCTCGGCTATTTCACGCGCGTGCCGGTGCCGCGTTGGGTCGGCTATGAACCGCACTATCTGAATGCGGCGGCGCGTTATTTTCCGCTCGTCGGTCTATTGATCGGCGGATTGAGCGCGCTGGTTTATCTCGCGGCGTTGCATGTTTTTCCAGCGGGCGTGGCGGTGCTGCTGTCGATGGCTGCGTCGCTGCTGGTCACCGGCGCATTTCACGAAGACGGACTCGCTGATTGCGTCGATGCGTTCGGTGGCGCCTATACGCGCGAGGACGTGTTGCGCATCATGCATGACTCACGCATCGGCGCTTTTGGCGCCATCGCGCTCGTGATCGCGCTAGCACTGAAGTGGCAAACGCTCGCCGCGTTACCGCCGATGCGCGCCGCAAGTCTGATGATTGCAGCGCATGCGGCAAGCCGCGTGTTTGCAATCAGCTATCTGGCCACGCTCGACTATGTGCGAGCCGAAGGCAAAGCCAAACCGGTCGCACAACGTTTGGGCGGTCCCGCGTTGCTCTGCGCAGCGGTGTTCGGTTTGCCGTTGTTGCTCTGGCCGAACGGGCCCGGTCTGCCGGATTGGCGCTTCGCTGGCGCGACATTCGTCGTGCTCGCGGTGCTGCGGTTTGGCATGGGCCGTTACTTCGTCAGACGTATTGGCGGTTACACCGGCGACTGCCTCGGCTTCGCACAACAGATTTTTGAATTGAGCATCTATCTGCTGGGGCTTGCATGGATATCGTCCTGATCCGTCATCCCGCCGTCGCGCTCGATGCTGGCGTGTGCTACGGCCAGAGCGATGTCGCGCTTGTCGAGGATGCTGAAGTGTCCTCAACCGCGCTTGCGTTGAAACTCGCGACTTTGCAGGTGCCGCCGCCGCGCGTGTTCATGTCGAGTCCGTTGATGCGTTGCTCGGCGCTCGCCGCCGCGATGGCGAACGATTTCGGCTGCGCGCTCAGCCATGACGATCGTCTGCAGGAAATGAACTTCGGCGATTGGGAGCAGCAGCGCTGGGACGCGATCGATCGTGAGTTGCTCGACGACTGGGCGGCCAACTTCGAGCACGCGCGTGCGCACGGCGGCGAGAGCGTCGCGCAATTCGTCGCGCGGGTGCGGGCGTGGTTCGACGCGTTCGCGCAGACGCGCGAGTTGTCGCCGGCGTATGTGGTCACGCATGCCGGTGTCATGCGGGTGATCGCTTCGTTGGTGCTCGACGTGCCGCTGGAACGCTGTCTGCGCTGGTCGTTGGAGATGACGGGCATTGTCTGGCTGCGCAGGGATGAGGCGGGGCAGCAGTGGTCGTTGGTGAGGTGGAATGCGTGAGGGGTTGGGGCTTGGTGCCTCCAGCCCCGAATTGCGTCAGTCTTAGGCTTATTCGTGACACTTTTTCAGTAAATTTGTCGCAAAAAAATAATCGCGACACTTTTTGACGTGAAAAGTGTCGCGATTAACTCGACTTGTGCCACAATGTCAGAGAAAAGTGGCGCGATTAGGGTTTATCGCGCCACATAGGCATGAGGGTGGCGCGCATGAACAGTAGTGGCATCAAGCAGGAATTGGATCTGATCGAGCAGATCATCGCTGCAAGCGCCGAGGGGCGGGGCGTTCGTGCGCTTGCATCTGCACTTGCCGCGCGCCGCCATCCCATGCAGCGCCGCACGCTGCAACGTCGTCTCGACGTGTTGCTCGAAGCTGGCCGGATCATCTCGGAAGGGGCCGGCCGGGCAGTGGCCTACAAACAGGCTGCCGTTCCCGGCGCGGCTGTTTTCCCCGCACAGGTTATCGCTGGCGCAAGCACTTCCGGCGAGGCCTACGTGCCCGTATCGAGTGCGGGTCTCGAGGTGCGCGCGGAAGTGAACAGGCCGCTGCACGAGCGCCGCCCGGTCGGCTATAACCGTACGTTTCTCGAACGCTATCGTCCGAATCAGGACGCGTATCTATCGCAAGCGCAGCGTGAGCGCATGCATGAATGGGGCCGCACGTCGGCGGATGTGCGACCGGCCGGCACTTACGCGCGCGACATCATGAGCCGGCTTCTGATCGATTTGTCGTGGGCGTCGTCGCGGCTCGAGGGCAATACCTACACGCGGCTCGACACTGTCCGGTTGATCGAGCAAGGGCACATTGCGGAAGGCAAGGACGCTCAGGAAACGCAGATGATCCTGAATCACAAGGCCGCGATCGAAATGATTGTCGAGAGCGCGGACGAAGTGGGCTTCAATCGATTCACCGTGCTGAATCTTCACGCGATTCTTTCCGACAACCTGATGTCCGACCCGTTCGCCAGCGGTCGTTTGCGCGTGCGCGAAGTGGAGATCAGCGGCACTGTATTTTTTCCGCTCGCCGTGCCGCAGCAGATTGCGGAATGCTTCGAGACGGTTTTAAACAAGGCCGCCCAAATCGACGACCCCTTCGAGCAGGCTTTCTTCAGCATGGTGCACCTGCCGTATCTGCAGCCGTTCGAAGACGTCAACAAACGGGTCTCGCGTCTGACCGCGAATATTCCGCTGATCCGGCAGAATCTGTGTCCGCTGTCGTTCATCGACGTTCCCGAAAAAGCCTACGTGGACGGTACGCTTGGTGTGTACGAGGCCAATCGCGTCGAGTTGTTGCGCGACGTTTTCATCTGGGCGTACGAGCGCTCGTGTCAGCGTTATCTGGCGATTCGACAATCCATCGGCGAGCCGGACGCGTTCCGCCTCAAGTATCGCAATGCGTTGATAGAGGTGGTGCAGGAGGTGATTCGCGGCGGCTTTGCCGGCACGCGTGGCGAGATCGAAACGCTCGCACAGAATCTGGTGCCTGCGGGCGATATGTTCTCGTTCGTCGACGCGATCCAGTCCGATCTCGATCACCTCTACCTTGGCAATGTCGCGCGTTACCGTTTGCGGCTTTCTGAATTCGAGCGCTGGCCGTTCAAGCGCTCCGAGACAGTCTCACGCTAACGCCGTACTTTCGGCTTTGCGACGTGCATCACTGCGCGCCGCTCTTCCTCCGCGAGCGCGCCTGGTCGAGGTCTTCGCACAATTGCTTAGCCCCTAGCGCGATACGCGGCGCCGGCCGGTTGATCAGATCGCCGTCGATGGCGAACAGATTGTTGTTCGCCACGGCCTTCAGACTCGGCCACGCACGCCATGTGTCGAGTTGCGGCAGGGCCGTGTCCGGTTTGGTCGCGCCGGGCGCGGCGGTGAAGATCGCTTCCGGATTCGCTGCGAGCACCGCTTCAGTCGAAACGGTCGGCACCAACGGCTCGAGTTTCGCAAACACATTGCGGCCACCGCATAACGCAATCACGTCGCTGACCATATGATCGCCGTTGAGCGTCATCAACGGTTGATCCCATACCTGATAGAACACGCTGACAGGCGGCCGGCCGGCATACTGCGCGCGCAATCGCGCGATGTCCTGACGGTATGCCGCCGCAGTTGCATCTGCGGTCGGTGAGGTGCCGAGCAATTGCCCGAGCTTCGTCAGCGACACGGCGATATCGTCGAGATGATGCGGCTCGCTGAAGAACAGCGGCACATGCATTTCACGAAGGCGATCAAGTTGGCGCTGTGCATTGCCATGCCGCCATACGACGATCAGATCGGGCTTCAACGCGACGATCCGTTCGAGGTCGAGCGCCTTGTTGTCGCCAACGCGCGGCAGTTGCTTTGCTTCGGGCGGATAGTCGCTGTAGGACACGGCGCCGACCAGTTTCGCGCCACCGCCCGCGGCATACAGCAGCTCGGTGACATGCGGCGCGAGACTGACGACGCGCTGTGCGGGCGCAGGCAGGGTGACCGTTGCGCCGGTGTCGTCGGTGACGGTGATTGCGGCATGCGCGTGCAGTGTGCTCGCACAAAGTGCCGCGGCGACGGCGAAACGTAGGCGTCGAGTCATCGAACAGCCTCGCGCAAACTCTCTTCGAAGCGCGTCCATTCCGTATCGCTCGCAGGCAGCCCGAAACGCACACTGCCCGATGCCGTGAAGAGGCGTGTCCACACGCCACGCCGTGCCAATGCTTCATGCAGGGCGGCGGCGCGCGCATCGTCGGTCCACGCGAAGAGCGGCGTGCTGTGTGTTGGGAGACCTTGTGCATGCAACAGACTCACCAGACGGGCGCTTTCGGCATCGAGCCGCGTGCGCATCCGCTGTTGCCATAATTCGTCTTCGAACGCGGCTTTGACGGCGTGGCGAGCCGGGCCGCTGACAGTCCACGCCCCGAGCGTACGACGCAAAGCGTCGAGCAAAGCTGGCGCACCGAGTACGAAACCGGCGCGCACGCCGGCGAGCCCAAAGAATTTCCCCGGTGAACGTAACACGATCAACCCATCGCGATGGGTGCTTGCCGCGAGAGACGCCGAAGGCATGGTATCGGCGAAAGCCTCGTCGATCAGCAACGTGCCACCGCGCGCGGCAAGTTGCGCATGCCAGTGTAGCAGCTTGCCGGCACTCAGATGCTCCGCGGTCGGATTGTTAGGATTCACGACGACCACGTGTGTGAGCGCGTCGGGCAAGGTATCCCAGGATACATCCAGTGGTATGACTTCGTGTCCTGCCCGCTCGAATGCGGGCGCATATTCGCTGTACGTGAGCGGCGCGATGCCAACCTGGGCACATGGCAGCAGCGAAGGCAGCGCGCGAATCGCCGCCTGGCTTCCTGCTACGGGGAGCACATGCGCGGCATCGGGCGCGCCATAGTAACGCGCCGCGCAGGCGGCAAAACCGTCGCCTTCGTCGGGCAGTCGGCGCCAGGCATCGGCGGGAACCGGCGGCACCGGGTAGCCATGCGGATTGATACCCGTCGACAGGTCGAGCCATTGCGCGTACGGAATGCCGTAACGCTCAGCCGCTTCGTGCAGATTGCCGCCGTGGACCACGGCGTTGAGCGTGGTGCCGGTACCGGCTTTGTGATCCGCCATTCGATCAACCATGAAAGGGCACGCTCAACAATGCCAGCACGATCAGTACCGCCAGCCAGAGAATGACCGTCCGTTCGACCAGCATCAACGCCGCCGTGACATGCGTGGCCTTCGCGGGGTGTCCGAAACCTAACGTCGGCCTGTGTTCCAGCGCACCGTGATACATCGCAGGGCCGCCGATCAAGACGTTCAGACTGCCCGCGCCTGACGCCATGACCGGCCCGGCGTTCGGACTGTCCCAACGTGGCGCCTGTTCGCGCCAGCAACGCAGCGCGGTGCGCGTGTCGCCGAGTAAGGCATAGCTTGCCGCGGTGAGGCGCGCGGGAATCCAGTTGAGCACATCGTCGATGCGCGCGGCGGCCCAGCCGAAGCGCAAATAGCGCGGCGTGCGGTAGCCCCACATGGCGTCGAGCGTATTGGCCAGACGAAACCCCAGCGCGCCCGGACCGCCCGCGATCGCGAACCAGAACAGCGCGCCGAAGATCGCGTCGTTGCCATTTTCGAGTGCCGATTCGACGGCGGCGCGTGACAGCGCCGCTTCGTCGGCATGAGCGGTTTCGCGCGACACGATGCGCGAGGTCAAGAGACGCGCTTGCGCCAGATCGCGTCGCGCTAATGCGTCTGCGATCGGCGCAATGTGATCGTGCAGACTGCGTGCGCCGAGGGCGAACCACAGCAACACGACATGTACCGCGCAGGCCGCAAAAAACGGCAGCACGGCGACGAGCCACCAGGCGATCAGCACCGGTGGCATGACCGCCAGCGACCACGCGAGCAGCCCCTTGAGCCGCAAGCGCCGGCCGGTGTTGTAGCGCGTTTCGAGGCGCATCGCCCATTTGCCGAAGCCGACCAGCGGATGCGCGGTGCGCGGCTCACCGAGCCAACGGTCGATGGCGACGCCCGCCGTGGCCAGCGTGACGACCAGAGGAAGCGACAGCATCACGCGCTGCCCGCTGTTTTCAAGGCGAGCGGCAAGCCCGCCACCATCATCGTGACCCGGGTGCTCAACGCGGCGATGCGCTGATTGAGCCGCCCCAGTTCGTCGACATAGAGGCGCGTTTCTGCGCCGAGCGGCACGACGCCCAAGCCGATTTCATTGCTGACCACGATGATCTTGCCTTTGGCGTTGATGAGCGCCGCTTCCAGAGCAGCAAAGTGCGCGTGATATTGATCGACCGGCAAGCCGTCGCCGTCGGGTGGGCACAGCAGGTTGGCGAGCCACAGCGTCAGGCAGTCGATCAGGATGCAGTGGTCGGGCGCGTCTATTTGCGTCACGGCGCCGGCGAGATCGACGCCCGCTTCGTGCAACTGCCAATGCGCCGGACGCCGCTCGCGATGATGCGCGATACGCGCGCTGAATTCGGCGTCGTCAGCGACGCGCGCGGTGGCGATGTATGTGACGGGGAGGGCGCTGCCGTTCGCCAGTTGTTCGGCGTGCACGCTCTTGCCCGAACGGGCGCCGCCGAGAACGAAGGTGAGGTCGCGGGGAATCATCGCGTGATTGTACCGGCGTGCAGCACGTGCCGGCACGATGGGATAATGCCGCGTTCAAATCGCCGCGTGGTCCCTTCGTTGCTGTACTGCGCCATCGCGTACGGCATTATCGTTGCCGCTTCGTGGCTGCTTCTTTGCCGCTTCACCGCCTATTCACCGCCGAGCCCGACATTCCGTGACCACCACTTCGAACCTGCATGACGCCGTACCTGTGCCGCGCGGCACGCTGATGATTCAGGGCACCACGTCCGATGCGGGCAAGAGCACGCTCGTCGCGGGTTTGTGCCGGCTGGCGCGCCGCGCCGGCGTGCGGGTCGCGCCGTTCAAGCCGCAGAACATGGCGCTCAATAGCGCGGTGACGGTCGACGGCGGCGAGATCGGCCGCGCGCAGGCCTTGCAGGCAGTGGCTGCGGGCATCGCCGCGCATACCGACCTGAACCCCGTGCTGCTCAAGCCGACGAGCGACCGCGGCGCGCAAGTGATCATCCACGGCAAGGCGCGCATGAATCTCGATGCCCGTGCGTATCACGATTACAAGCCGGTCGCTTTCGAGGCAGTGCTGGAATCTTATGCGCGTCTGCAAGCGGCATACGACACGATTTTTGTCGAAGGCGCGGGGAGTCCCGCCGAGATCAATCTGCGCGACCGCGATATTGCCAATATGGGTTTCGCCGAAGCGGTCGACTGTCCGGTCGTGCTGGTGGCCGACATCGACCGTGGTGGGGTGTTCGCGCATTTGACCGGTACGCTCGCGTGTCTGTCGGAAAGCGAGCAGGCGCGTGTGCGCGGCTTCATCATCAACCGCTTTCGCGGCGACGTCAGCTTGCTCAAGCCCGGGCTCGACTGGCTCGAAGCCAAGACCGGCAAGCCGGTGCTTGGCGTGGTGCCCTACCTGCACGGTCTGACGCTCGACGCCGAAGACATGCTGCCACCCGAACTGCGCGCCGCGCAAAGCGGCGATGCCGGCCGGATGTTGCGGGTGGTCGTGCCGGTGTTGCCGCACATCAGCAATCACACCGATTTCGACGCGCTGCGCGCGCATCCGCAGGTCGATTTTCATTATGTGCGAAGCGGCACGCCGCCTCCGCCGGCCGATCTGATCATCTTGCCGGGCTCCAAGAATGTACCGGGCGATCTGGCCTTTCTGCGTGCGCAAGGCTGGGATGCGGTGCTGCAACGGCATTTACGCTACGGCGGCCGCGTCATCGGGATTTGCGGCGGCATGCAGATGCTCGGACGCGAAGTGGCCGACCCGCACGGTGTGGAAGGCGCGCCCGGAACGAGCGCGGGCCTCGGCTGGCTCGATTACTCGACGGTGCTGACGCGCGAAAAAACGCTTAAGAACGTGACAGGGCGTCTCGCATTGCCTGGTTTGCCGGAGGTTGCCGGTTACGAGATTCACATGGGCGAGACGCACGGTCCGGCGCTGAACTCGCCCGCGCTGCAATTAGGCAGCGTGGAAGACGCTCATCCCGACGGCGCGATTTCGGCCGATGGCCAGATCCTCGCCACCTACGTGCACGGTCTGTTCGACACGCCGGCCGCGTGCGCCGCCCTGCTCGTGTGGGCGGGGTTGAGCGACGCCGAGAAAATCGACTACCCGGCGTTGCGTGAGGCTTCGCTGGATCGTCTGGCCGACACGCTCGCCGAGCACCTTGATCTCACGAAGCTTTTTGCTGCAATTGGCTGACGAAGATCGACCGGGTGGCGGGGATTAAATCCGATTGGGAAATAATCAAAGCGTAAAAGGCAGTTTTTCGTCTTATATGGTTCGAATACAGTCCTCACATCGACGGCCGATGCAGGTCGTCACTCTTCTAAAGGACTCGTCATGAACTCGAACCGCTCGGCCGATGCGGCCGCCTTAATCCTTCGCCTGGCCTTGGGCGTCCTTTATCTCGCGCACAGCCTGCAGAAGATCTTCGTTTTCACGCTGCCGGGCACTGCGCAGTTTTTCGTCTCGCTCGGCTTGCCGGGTTGGCTCGGCTATGTCACGGCGTTTGTCGAATTGGTCGGCGGTATCGCGTTGCTGCTCGGCGTGCAGGTCCGCTGGGTCGCACTAGTCCTGCTGCCGTTCATGCTCGGCGCGATGTCGGCGCATTTGCATAACGGCTGGGGGTTCGCGTCGCCGAACGGCGGCTGGGAATATCCGGCCTTCTGGGCGGTGACCTTGGCGGTGCAGTCGCTGCTCGGCGGCGGCGCGCTGGCGCTGAGCGGTGCGAAGGCGCCGCGCGCAGTGGCCGCCTGATACCTTAGGGCGTCCGTGTGGGCGGTTGCCGAGCCGGGGCACGTCGGCCAAGACTCAAGCCGACCAAGCACCTAGGAGCCCAGGAGCCCAGGAGCCGAAGAGCCCAAAAGCCCAAAAGCCCAAAAGCCCAAAAGCCCAAAAGCCCAGGCACCTAGACACCCAACCGCTCCGGCATTCCGCCCCGTCGGACAACAAAAAAGCACGCGCCGTGAGGCCGCGTGCTTTTTTTATCGCGCCGAGCCAAGGCGCTTCAGGCATGTCGAGCCCTTCGCCGTGTCTGCGCGTCAGTCAGTCAATACAACACGATCTGCGTGCAGCGAAACAGCGCCATCGTCTTGCCGTTCGGATCGGTGACGGTGGCGTCCCACACCTGCGTGCTGCGGCCCAGATGCACGGCCTTGGCGACCGCGCGGATCGTGCCTTCCGTCGCCGTGCCGAGAAAATTGCTTTTCAGCTCGACGGTCGTGAAATTGCGCGCCGTTTCGGGCAGGTGGGCGAGGCATGCATAGCCGCAGGCGGTATCGGCGAGGCCGATCACGGTGGCGGCATGCAAAAAGCCGTTCGGTGCCAGCAATTCGTCGCGCACGGTCAATTCCGCGGTCAGGGCGCCTTGCTCCAGCGTCAGCACGTGCACGCCCAGCAAGCCGGGCAGCTTGCCCTTCTGACGTTCATGCAGGCGCTCGATGGAGTATTCCGGACGGAGTTTGCTCATGAGATTGGGGTCCTCGATCGAGAAATCAGGGTTGCAGGGCAGCCAATAGCCGTTTGGGGGCTTCGGCCCCGGTGCATTTGTCGATATTATCAACGGCTGGATCGGCGGGTGAACCTGAAACCGGTACGGATCAGGACACACCTGCGCAAGTCAGAGCAAACTGCGCGGCAAACCGGCTGGCGGCGCCCAGCCTTCTTTCCGGGAGAATTCATGACGGTGATCGTGGTGGCGAATCCGAAGGGCGGCGTGGGCAAAAGCACGCTGTCCACCAATCTGGCTGGCTATTTCGCGTCGCTCGGAGAATGGGTCGCACTGGCGGACCTGGACAAACAGCAGTCCGCGCACGCTTGGCTGTCGCTGCGTCCGCCTGCGTTGCCGGCCATCGAGACCTGGGAGGTTGACCTTGAAAACCCCACCAAACCACCCAGAGGTTTGGAACACGCGGTCATCGACACGCCGGCCGGGTTGCACGGCAACCGCATGAATATCGCGCTGGATCTGGCCGACAAGGTGATCGTGCCGCTGCAGCCATCCATGTTCGATATTCTCGCCACCCAGGAATTTCTCGAGCGGCTGGCGAAGGAGAAGGCGGTCAGGAAAGGCGCGATCGAGATCGGTGTGGTGGGCATGCGCGTCGACGCTCGCACGCGCTCAGCGGAGCAGCTGCATCGCTTTGTCGAGGGATTGAAACTGCCGGTGCTGGGTTACCTGCGCGACACGCAGAATTACGTGCAACTGGCGGCGCACGGCCTGACCTTGTGGGACGTCGCGAAAAGCCGCGTGGAGAAGGATCTGGAGCAGTGGCAGCCGATCATCCAATGGACCAACGGCACCAGCAAGAAGGCTTGATATGAATCAGCAGGCGGCGTGGCCGCCCGCTGCATGGACCCGCGCGGCGAAAGGCAGGCTCAGGTCCAGTTCTGGGTCGGCACGTGATCGCGGCTGCCCTTGATCTTGTTGTTATCGTCGACGAACACCAGATCCGGCTTCCAGCCTGCCTTCAGCTCCGCTTCGTCGACCACCGCAAACGCTGCGATGATCACCAGATCGCCCAGTTGCGCGCGCCGCGCGGCCGAACCGTTCAGCGAAATCATGCCGCTGCCCCGTTCGCCCTTGATCGCATACGTCGAGAAACGCTCGCCGTTGTTGATGTTCCAGATGTCGATCCGTTCGTTTTCGACGATATTCGCGGCTTCCAGCAAGTCCTCGTCGATCGCGCACGAACCTTCGTAGTGCAGTTCGCAGTGCGTGACCGCGACGCGATGGATTTTCGACTTCAGCATGTTGCGTTGCATGACCAATCCCTTGTGGCTTCTTATGCGCGTTTGCGCAAACTCAGACGGTTTCAGATTTCGAGGTTGTCGATGAGACGAGTCGCACCGAGCTTGGCGGCCGTCAGCACGACCAACTCCGCGTTCGCGTCTTGCGGGCCCGGCGGCAGCAGATTCGAGCGCTTGCGCACGGCGATGTAATCAGGTTGCCAGCCGCGCGCGGCCAAGGCCGCCATCGCCGCCTGTTCGAGTTTTGCGAAGTCGCGATCGCCGGCGAGCACCGCATCGCGCACGCGATTGAGTTCGGCGGCCAGCATCGGCGCTTCGGCGCGCTCGGCGGGCTGCAGATAGCGGTTGCGCGAACTGAGCGCGAGGCCGTCGGTGTCACGCACGGTTTCCGCGGCGATGATGTCCGTCGGCAACGCGAACTGGTGGCACATGCTGCGCACGATCATCAGTTGCTGGTAATCCTTCTTGCCGAACACCGCGACGCGCGGCTGCACGCACGACATCAGCTTCATCACCACCGTGCACACACCCTGGAAGAACCCAGGCCGGAATTCGCCTTCGAGAATGTCGCCCAGATCGTGCGGCGGATGCACGCGGTATTCCTGCGGCTCCGGGTACAGATCCCGTTCCGTCGGCGCGAACAGGACGTAGACGCCTTCTTTCTGCAGCTTCTCGATGTCCGCTTCCATCGTGCGTGGATATTTGTCGAAATCTTCGTTCGGGCCGAACTGCAGGCGGTTGACGAAGATGCTCGCCACCACCGGATCGCCGTGCTGGCGCGCGAGGCGCATCAGCGACAGATGGCCCTCATGCAAATTGCCCATGGTTGGCACGAAGGCGGTGCGATTCTGGCCGCGCAACTGGTCGCGCAATTCATGGATCGAGCTGATGACTTTCATGATTGGACAGGGATTTCCTCGCGCGGCGCGAGACTCGGTGGACGCAAAAACTCAGTTTTGCGGGACCCGCGGCCTCACTGGCAATGACAGGTTCGGAGCGCCGGATTGTAGTGGATTTGTTGCGGGGGCGCACCGACGTAGTGGATTTGTTCCGGAGGATGCACTGAAGCGGGGCGTTTGCGACAGCGATGGCGCATGCAAACCCCGTTTCGCGGCCTCAGGCCGGCAAATAGGCGAGGCGCACATAGATCGGTGCGAACGGCTCGGCCTGAGTGATTTCGATAAGCGACTCACGGCACAACTCGAGCATGGCGATGAAATTCACCACGACCACCGGCACGCCTTTGCTCGTGTCGAACAGATCGGAGAATTCCATGAAACGCGCGTTCTGCAGGCGCCGCAGGATCGTGCTCATATGCTCGCGCACCGACAATTCCTCGCGCGAAATCTTGTGATGCTGAACCAGCTTGGCGCGCTTGATCACGTCGGCCCACGCGGCGCGCAGATCTTCGCTATCCACATCCGGAAAGCGCGGCGTGATGCTTTGCTCGATATACACCTCGGCGCGCAGGAAATCGCGGCCAAGCTGCGGCAGATGGTCGATGCGCTGCGCGGCGAGCTTCATCTGCTCGTATTCGAGCAGGCGGCGTACCAGTTCCGCACGCGGATCTTCGGCTTCATCGCCGCTGTCGGCCTTCTTTACCGGCAGCAGCATGCGCGACTTGATCTCGATCAGCATCGCAGCCATCAGCAGATACTCGGACGCGAGTTCGAGATTGGTCTGACGCAACTGGTCGACGTAGCCGAGGTATTGAACCGTGACATCCGCCATCGGGATGTCGAGCACGTTGAAATTCTGCTTGCGGATCAGGTACAGCAACAGATCCAGCGGGCCTTCGAACGTTTCGAGGAACACCTCGAGCGCGTCCGGCGGAATGTACAGATCCGTCGGCAGCTTGAAGAGCGGCTCGCCGTACAGGCGTGCGAAAGCGATGCCGTCGACGGTATCCGGCGTTGAATCGGTGGCGGGCGCGGCAAGCGCGGCGTCGGGCGCCGGCGTGGCGCCCTTTGCCTCGTCGGCGTGACTCACGCGCTTAGAAGTTTTGATAGTACGAGTAAGGCGTCTGCTCTACGCGCGAAGCTTTCTGTTCGGCGCGTTCTTCGAGGTCGATCGGCTGTTTGTCCCACAGCAGCGACCGGCCACGGCGCTGCTCAGCTTCCAGATTCGGTTTTTGCTGCTTGAGCTGGTTCAGGAACTGGGTGATGTCCGATTGATACATGGCTAGACGTCCGTGATTTGGGGAATGGCGGCTGCCCAGCGGGAACCCGCGCGGCATCGCTGCTATTCCATAATTTTACCGCATGCTGCGCGCGTGGTCGAAAAACGGTGGCTGGCGGGAGCGGGGCGCCCGCAAAAACGCCCGGAACCCGCGCTGCTGCGATGCGTCAATGGCGGGCGCGTGGTTGGCGCGGCGGTGTACATCCGCGCTATGCGTCCGGGCGGACCTCGTGACGTGTGCCGCATGGGGCGCTGCATACCAGCCTGAGGGCCCGCCGCGCCTCAAGCTGCAAACGGCTTTAAGAGATGGCGCGGCTTCGCCGATGTGGTCAAATAGCGAGCTTCGGCCGCCGCGGCGAGCCCGAGCGACAGAATTCATCAACCACGGCCGGAGGTCCTGTTTGGCGGGGTGTGCGATCGAAGAGCCGAATGTGCGGCGCGGCAAAACCGGTGACGAACCCGGGCATCTGATGCCCATTCGGCGCTGGCTGCGCGCGTGGCTGGCGTTCGGCATCGTCATGCTCATGCTTGCCACGGTCGACGCGCACGCAGCGCGGCGCGCGGCCGCCAGCTACAAGGTCGATATCGAAGCCACGCCGCGCTCGCTGCGCAAGCTGCTCGAAGCGCACCTGGACGTGGCGCGCTTCGCCAAGCGTCCCGACATCAGCGACGACCAGTTCGAATTTCTGATTACGGCCACGCCCCAGCAGGTGCGCGATCTGGCCGCCACGCAGGGCTATTTCACGCCCGTCGTCCGCACCGACGTGAGAACCGTCGACGATGAAAAGCGCGTGACAGTGAGCGTCGATCCCGGCCCGCAAACCCTCATCACGTCGATTTCGCTGTCGTTTCGCGGCCCGGTGCTGACCGAAGACCCGGCTCAGGAAAACGCCGCGCGCTTCGCGTTTTCACTGCATGAAGGCGATCCGTTTTCGCAAGGCGACTGGGACGACGCGAAAAACGCGTCGCTCAAGGCGTTGCAGGCGCGCCGTTACCTGGGCGCGAAGATCTACCACTCCGAAGCGCGGATCGACCCGCGCACGCACGAAGCGAAATTGTCGGTTACGTATGAAAGCGGCCCGACCTTCACGATGGGCAAGCTCGACGTCTCCGGCACGCGGCGCTATCCGGAACAGATCGTCGACAACGTGAATCCGATTTCGGCCGGGGATATCTACGACGTGCAGCGCGTCGCCGAATTGCAGCGGCAGTTGCAGAACACGCCGTACTACGCGAGCGTGGCGATCGACGTGGATAGCGATCCGGCCAAGCCGGTCGATACGCCGATGCACGTGAAGGTGTCGGAATATCCGTACAACAATATCCGCGGCGGGGTGGGTTATTCGACTGACAACGGCCCGCTGATCCAGGGTTCGTATTCGTATCTCGACACGTTCGGCAAAGCGTGGCCGTTTACGGTCGAGGGCCGTCTCGACCAGATCCAGCAGTACGGGCAAATCCAGCTCTCGATGCCGCCTGGGCCGCGCGCGTGGACTAATAGCGTGCTGGCCTCCTACACCACGACCGACGTGTCCGATACGCGCATCTACAGTATCCGCGGCGGCGTGCAGCGGGCCCGTACGTCGCAATACATCGACTACAACTACTCGATCCTCTACTACCAGGACCGGCTCGACCAGAACGAGTTTGCGCCGACCACCAGTCGCGCGTTGGTGCCATCATGGTCATGGACCCGCCGCAATACCGACGACCCGCTGTTCCCGCGCTCGGGCAACCTGATTCACGTCGAAGCGGGCTTCGCGGTCAAAGGCGTGCTGACCGACCAGACCTTCGTGCGCGGCTACGCCCGTGGCCAGCAGTACCTGCCGATCGGCAAGGAAGACATTGTGCTGTTCCGTGCCGAACTCGGCGGCGTGTTCACGAGCGGCAGTTCGAGCGGGATCCCGGCTTCGCTGTTGTTCCGCGCGGGGGGCTCGAATTCGATACGTGGCTACAGCTATCAGAGTATTGGTAACAACGTCGACGGTTCGGTGCTGCCCACCAAGTATCTCGTGACGGCGGCGGCCGAGTATCAGCACTGGTTTAGTCACGACTGGGGCGCAGCCGCGTTCTTCGACGTCGGCACCGCCACCGATACCTGGGGCGAGAAAGTCTTTTATCCCGGCGTCGGCGTCGGGGCGCGCTGGCGCAGCCCGGTCGGTCCGGTCAACGTCGATGTCGCCTACGGGATCCGCAACAGGAGCGTGCGACCCTACCTGACCCTCGGCATCGCCTTCTGATGGAAACCTGCTTTTACATGATCCACGCATGACCACGGACGTTTCCGCCCAGCCACCCGCGCAGCCGCCCGGCGCTCATCCGCCCGGACAGCCACCTTCGCCCGACGCGCCGCCACCTGAGCGCCGTCGTGGTCGGTTGCTGCTGAAAACGCTTGCGTGGACGATCGCTGTGCTGGTACTGCTGGTCGCCGTGGCAATCGGCCTGGTGTACGGCGCGCTGACGACTGAGCGCGGAACGGCATACGCATGGCAGGCGGCCGTCAAACTGCTGGGTGGCAAGCTAACGGGCACACTCGAGAGCGGCGCCATCGCCAACGGCGTGCAACTCCGGCAGGTACGCTGGCGCAGCCTCGACGGCAACGGCACCGATATCCAGATCGACCGCGTGGCCGGCCGCTGGGGACTGACGCGCAAGCCTTGGCGCTTCACGATCGACTATCTGCATATCGGTACGATCGACGCCCGTGTCGGCTCTTCGTCGTCCAGCAGCAGCGGACCGCTGAAACTGCCGCAAGACTTGCGCTTGCCGATGCAACTCGAAGTGCGCGACGTGCAGGTCGACAAACTGCTGTTGCGCCAGGGTGGGTCGACGACCGAGCTTTCCCGCTTCATGTTTCATGGCCGCAGCGACGGCCGGCGCCACGAGGCGGCGATCGAGCGGCTGGACACGCCGTTCGGCGCGGTGACGGCGGCGGCGAAGCTCGACGGGGTGCGGCCGTTTCCGCTGACCGGAGATATTGGTTATTCCGGTAAGGTCAACAACGAGGCAGTGCAGGTGGGCGGCCATCTGAGCGGCTCGCTGGAGAATCTCATTGCCGAACTCGATGCCAGCGGCATGAAGCTCGCCGGCCACGCCCGGGTCGAGGCGACGCCATTTGGCGACGTACCGTTGCAACGCGCGACGCTGACTTTCGACCACCTCAATCCGCAGGCATTTGCGCCCGGCGCGCCGTTAGCGGATCTGGCGGTGCGGGCTGAACTTGCTCCGGTGGGGCAAGATGCGGCGGGTGCGGTAGTGTTGGGCACGGCTAGTGGGGCGAGCGGGGTGAGTGGCGCAGGCGCGGCGAGTAAGGCGAGTCCCGCCGGCGCTTCCGGCGCCGCGAGCACCGTCAGTGCCGGCAGCGCCGCCGCCAGCAATAGCGCGAGCCAGAACAACGCCGCCGGCATTGCCGAGTCGCATGTTGTCAAAAACGGCAAAGGCGGCGTCAACACCGACGCGGCAGAAAAAGGCGCCGCAGGTTTCGCCGTTGCCGGCCATGTCTCGATCGTCAACGCGAAACCGGGTGCGATCGACCAGAACCTGTTGCCCGTGATCGATGCCAACGCCGACGTGCGCCTCGACGCCCAGGCGCAGCGCATCTCGAACCTGAAGGTACGGCTCGTGAAGAGCGCCACGCTCACTGGCGGCGGCGCGCTGACCGGCAAGCGCGGCCAGTTCGATCTGCAAGTCGCCGGGCTCGACCTGAACGCGCTCGAAGCGACCGTGCGGCCTACCCAGCTTTCCGGTCCGATCGGCATCCGTCTGAACGACGACGTCCAAAGCCTGACCCTCGATCTCGCCGACCCGAAAGCCGGGTTGCGCGCGCAAGGCAAGGTGACCTTCGACCCCGCGCGCATGAGCTTCAACGATGTGCGTGTCACGTCGGGCAAAGGCCGCATCGATCTGTCCGGCGCGCTCAAGCACGACGCGAATTCCACCTACAACCTGAAAGCGCAACTGACCGATTTCGATCCGTTGACGCTAACTTCGCAGATGCCGTCGCGCACGCCGGTAACGGGCCCGGCACCCGCGGCGAGCAATGCCAAAAGCAGGAAAGTTGCACAAGGTGCGGCGGAAGCGGGCAGCACGGCCGGTGCGAAAAGCGCGGCCCCTGCCGACAAAGCCGCCGCCGCAGTAAAGAACACCGCCAAGGCCGCGGTGCGGACTGAGGTGATTCAACGCAAAGCGCCGCCGCCCAGGCGCGGCGCGCAGCCAGCGCGCAAGATCGAGGCACGCGTGAACGGCACGCTCACGGCAGCGGGGATGCTCGGTCCGGTCTTCACCACCAAAGCTGAGTTCAAGCTTGGCCCGAGCGTCTATGACGGCCTGCCGCTGACGGGCGGCGGCACGGTCCAGCTAGCCGGCGCGCGAATTCTGCCAAGCCGCGCGAATCTGTCGGTGGCGGGCAATCAGGTGGACTTGCAAGGCAGCTTCGGCGCGCGCGGCGACCGGCTGCGTTTCCGCGTCGATGCGCCGGAACTGGAGCGCCTCGGTTTCGGCCTCGCCGGGTTCGTCGCGGCGGATGGCGACGTCACCGGCTCGTTTGCGCATCCGAATATCGTGCTGAACTACAAGGCAGACAGCGTGGTGTTCAGCAGTAACCGCATCGGCCATGCGGAAGGTCACGCCGAACTGCGCGACGGTGCGAACGGCGCGCTCGTTTTCACGACCGACGCGCGCAATCTCAGCGCTGGTGGCGTCGATCTGACCACGCTCACGGCACGCCTGTCCGGCACGCGCGCAAACCATACGCTGGAGGCGGCGGCCACCGGCAAACTGCAGGACCGTCCGCTCGATCTGGCGCTCGCGGCCAACGGCAAGCTGACCGAAGCACGCGACGGCACGCGCTGGGACGGCACCGTGACCCGCCTGCAGAACCGCGGCACGCCCGCTCTGAATCTCGAGTCGCCGCTCGCCGTGAGTGCCGGACCGGACCGCCTGACGCTCGGCGCGACACGTCTCACGCTCGAGGGCGCGGTGCTGAGCCTGAAATCGTTCGCCTTTGACCACGGCAAGATCCAGTCCGCGGGCACCTTGACCGACATTTCGCTCGCGCGCTTGCAGGATCTGCGTCGCGAGATCACCGGCGAGCCGCCGGCCGTCAAAACCGATCTGGTGTTCGACGGCGACTGGGATTTTGCGCTCGGCAGCACCGCGAGCGGTCACATCGAGTTGAAGCGTCGCGGCGGCGACGTGACGGTCGAAATCGGTCGTGGTTTGGCTTCGCTGGGTATTACGGATTTGAGCGCGCGCGCTGAATTCAGCGGCGGCAACCGGCTGAATGCGACCGTCCACGCGCAGGCTAGCCGGATCGGCGTGGTCGACGCCGACGCGCACACCGCGCTCGTGATGCGCGACGGCTTCCTGACCATTAACGAAGAGGGCGCGCTGAGCGGCAATGTGAATGCGAACGTGCCGTCGCTGAAAACGACCGGCGGCCTGTTCGGCCCGAGCTATCTGCTCGACGGTCACCTCGCGCTGAAACTCGCGCTCGGGGGCACGGTCGCCAAGCCGAACCTGACGGGGTCGCTGCTCGGCGACGGTTTGTCGGCAACGATGGTCGACCAGGGCGTGCAGTTGAAGGACGGTGTGGTGCGCATCGCGCTCTCGCAAAATCTGGTGGACTTCCAGCAGGTCGAGTTTCACGGCGCGAGCGGCACGCTGCGCGCCACCGGCCGTGTGCGTCTGGATGGCGCCCAGCCGGATCTGTCCGCGAGCATCGTCGCGGATAAGCTGGAATTGTTCGCGGCGCCTGATCGCAATCTGTCGCTGTCGGGCAGCGCGAGCGTGGCGAATGCCGGGGCAGAGGGCGGCATGGCGATCAACGGCAAATTCGTGGTCGATCACGCGCTGTTCGATATGCCGGAGCAGTCCGCGCCGAAGCTCGGCGACGATGTGGTGATCGTGCGTCCGGACGGCACGGTGGCGGGCGAGCGGCCGCCGCCCGCGGTGGCCGGCACCAACAAGCCGATCGGTCCGTTCGCGCCGCGCGCCAATATCGACATCAGTCTCGGCAACAGCTTCCGTTTTCGCGGGCAAGGCGCGGACCTCGGCCTGAGCGGCACGATCACGGCAATGAGCGCGCCGAACCTGCCGCTGCGCGCGGTCGGCAATGTCCGCGTAACGCCGGGTTCGACCTATACCGCGTTCGGTCGCAAGCTCAACATCGAGAACGGCTTCTTCACGTTCAACGGTCCGGTGGCCAATCCGGGAATCAATATCCTGGCAATGCGCCGCAATCAGCAGGTCGAGGCGGGCGTGCAGGTCACCGGCACCGTTCAGTTCCCGGTTGCGAAGCTGGTGTCAGAGCCGAGCGTGCCCGATAACGAAAAGCTCTCGTGGCTGTTGTTTGGACACGGCACGGATCAGGGCAATAACCTCGGTCAGCAAAGCACCATGACGACCGCGCTCGCCTTGCTCGGCAGCGCGAGCGGCAAGCGGATCGCGCAGACCTTCGGACTCGACGAATTTTCGATCGGGCGAAGCGAAGTCGGGTTGACCGATCCCCAGGTGGTGATGGTGTCGAAGGCAATCAACGAGTGGCTCGTGGTCGGCTACGAGCAGGGTCTGCAGTCGGCGAGCAATGCGATCAAGGCGACGGTGAACCTCACGCGCTATTGGTCGGTTGCGGCATATGGCGGCACGTTCGACGGCTTAGAACTGCTTTACACCCGGCGCTTCGACCAGATCCGGTGGTGATGGAGGTGACGGCGGTGGCAGTGGTCCGGGCAACGCCACGGCACAAAAAAACGGCACGCCTTTTAAAGCGTGCCGTTTTTTGTTGATACCTGCAGCGTTCGACGCCGCGCGCTTTATTTCACGCGCATGCCCGGCTTCGCGCCGCTATCCGGCTCGAGGACGTAGAGGCCCGGTTCGGCTTTCTCGTCAGTCGCCGAGGCCGCCAGCACCATCCCTTCGGACAGGCCGAACTTCATCTTGCGCGGTGCGAGGTTCGCGACCATCACTGTCAGCTTGCCGATCAGTTGCTCCGGCTGATAAGCCGACTTGATGCCCGAGAACACGTTGCGCGTTTTCTCTTCGCCGACGTCGAGCGTCAGTTGCAGCAGTTTGTCCGAGCCTTCCACCGCCTTGCAGTCGACGATCTTCGCGATGCGCAGATCGATCTTGGCGAAGTCGTCGATCGAGATGATGCCAGGCGTTTCATCCTTATCGGTAGCGGCTGCTTTCGCTGCCTTCGACTTGGCCTTCGCATCAGCCGGCGCCGCAGCTTCCGGCGTGGCTTGCAGCGAGTCGCGATTCGCTGCGATGAGCGCCTCGATCTGCTTCGGATCGACGCGCGTCATCAGATGCTTGTACGCGTTGATCGGGCGCGTGGAGGAGAGCGGCACGTTCGCGTCGGCCCACACCAGCGGCTCGATGCCGAGGAAGGCTTCGACCGCTTCCGCCAGCTTCGGCAACACCGGTTTGAGCGCCAGCGACAGCAGACGGAATGCTTCGATGCTCACGCTGCAGGTTTCGTGCAACGCGACCGCGTTAGCCGGGTCTTTCGCCTGATCCCACGGCTTGGCGGTGTCGACGTATGCATTGACTGCGTCGGCCAGTTCCATGGTCTGGCGCAGTGCGCGGTTGTACTCGCGCGCCTCATAGTTCGCGGCGATTTGCGGCACGGCCGCGCGCAGCGTGGCGAGCAACGGGTGCTGCATGGCGCTGTCCTGCACGCGGCCGTCGAAACGCTTGATCAGGAAGCCGGCGGCGCGGCTCGCGATGTTCACGTACTTGCCGACCAGATCGCTGTTCACACGAGCCTGGAAGTCGTCGAGGTTCAGGTCGAGGTCTTCCATCGTGCTGTTCAGCTTGGCGGCGAAGTAGTAGCGCAGCCATTCCGGATTCAGGCCCGTGTCGATCACGCTTTGCGCGGTGATGAACGTGCCGCGCGACTTCGACATCTTCGCGCCGTCCACCGTCAGGAAGCCGTGCGCGAACACGTTGGTCGGCGTGCGGTGACCCGAGAATTCGAGCATGGCCGGCCAGAACAGCGTGTGGAAATACAGAATGTCTTTGCCGATGAAGTGGTACTGCTCGGCGGTCGAGCCCTTGCGAATCCACGCGTCGAAGTCGAGGCCGCGCTTAACGGCCAGGTTTTTGAAACTCGCGTAATAGCCGACCGGTGCATCCAGCCACACGTAGAAATATTTGCCCGGCGCGCCCGGAATCTCGAAGCCGAAATACGGCGCGTCGCGCGAAATATCCCAGTCGGCGAGCTTGGCTTCGCCGGCGTCGCCGAGCCATTCGCGCATCTTGTTGGTGGCTTCCGGCTGCGCGAGGCCGCTGACCCACGCGCGCAGGAAATTCTCGCAGCGCGGATCTGACAGGCGGAAGAAATAGTGCGTCGAAGTCTTACGAATCGGCGTGGCGCCCGAGACCACCGAATACGGATTGACCAGGTCGGTCGGCAGGTAAGTCGAACCGCATACTTCGCAACTGTCGCCGTATTGATCCTTCGCGCCGCACTTCGGGCATTCGCCCTTGATGAAGCGGTCCGGCAGGAACATTTCCTTGACGGGGTCGTACGCCTGTTCGATGTCGCGCGCTTCGATCAGGCCGGCGTCTTTGAGCGCAAGGTAGACCGATTCGCTCAACACGCGATTCTCTTCGGAATCGGTTGAGTAGTAATTGTCGAACGAAATCCCGAAGCTGTCGAAATCGCGTTTGTGTTCCTGCCAGACGCGGTCGATCAGCTGCTTCGGCGTCAGACCTTCCTTTTCCGCGCGCAGCATGACCGGCGTGCCGTGCGTGTCGTCGGCGCCCACGTAGTAGACCTCGTGCCCGTGCATTCGCAACGTCCGGACCCAGATGTCCGTCTGGATATATTCGACCAGATGGCCGATATGGATTTGCCCATTCGCATACGGAAGGGCCGACGTGACGAGAACCTGGCGACGGCCTGACGGCGCGCCTGCGGAGAGATCGGTTGCGGGTACTGACATAAGGATGGTGGGAGCCTGCGGTGGGACGAAACGTTGATTCTAGCAGGGCGGGCGCCCGGCGCGGGCTGGGCCGCCTGGGCCGCGGCTGGGCAGTTGCTGGAGTGGGTGGGTTTGTCCCCCAATCCCCCAAGGGGATTTCCATCTGGGCGGTGGACTTCCTGCGGGGCGAAAAGCGAGCGCCCAAAAAAAACCGGGGCTATTAACCCCGGAGCAACAACGACAAGAGGAGAATGGTGACGCGGCGGCTTCGCCAGCCACGTACCGTAAAGACAGACCGCGGATTTTCGGCAGAGTTCGAAATTTTTTTCGTTCTCGTGCGAGATTTCCTTTCCTCCGCTTTTTACGGCTTGCCGGACGCTGGCGGCAAAAAGCGGCAAAGCCGCCTTGTGCCCGGTTGCTTCTCCCTCTTTCAGGCTGTGCCCTTATTGCGTGGCGTGTTGAGCCGTGGCGCGCAGATAGATTTCCACGCGGCGGTTAGCTGCACGGCCGGCTTCGGTGTTGTTGTCGGCGACCGGTTGGTTCTGGCCCATGCCTTGTGCCGACAGGCGTTGCGGCGCGACACCGCGTTGCCCCAGATAGCCCGTCACGCTTTGCGCACGGTTAACCGACAGCGTCTGGTTGTAGGCCGGCTGACCCGTGCTGTCCGTGTAGCCGATCACCTGGGCGATCAGTTCCGGATTCTGCTGCATGGTCTGCGTCAACTGATCCAGCACCGGCGCGAACGACGGCTTGACTGCGTAGCTGTTGGTGTCGAACGTGACCGAGCTCGGGATGTTCAGCTTGAGCGAGCCGTCCGGCTGCTCGGTGATCTGCGTGCCGGTGCCCTTGGTGGCGCCCGACAGCTTGTTGTGAATGGCTTGCCAGTTGTAGCCGGTGATACCGCCCACGGCTGCGCCGGCGCCCGCGCCGATCGCCGCGCCCTTGCCGCCGCCGAAGATCGCGCCGATCGCCGCGCCGGTGGCGGCGCCTACGCCCGTGCCGACAGCCGTGTCAGTGCCTTGCTGGCTTGCGCAGCCAGCCAGCAACGAACCGGCAACGGCGAAAACGGCAAGGCGAGTCATGATTTTTGCATTCATTTTTTAATTCCTTTTGAGTGAAGCGGGTGGAAGCGATAAATCTATCCGCCGGACGTGACGGCCGTAAAGCGCGCAAGTCGACAATACGAGAATCCTGCGTCTTCCCCAATCCCGGTCCGACAGTGGAGAAGGGTCTTCCGGCATGGCTTGGCGCCAGCCACTACAATGATGACTGAAGTACGCAGCGATGCGACCCCATGGCGTTCCGCCTGCCCGAAGGGTGCACGGCACGCGTGGTTTTAGCAATCCCGTCTAACAATTTTTTTCAAATTCCGGCGCGTGGCCGAAGCTTCGATTCCACCGCGCCGCAAGTGTTCCCACGGAGTGTCAATGAGTATCGATCGGGCTTTGGTCGACGCTGCCCTCGCGGCCGTCACTGACCCCAACACCGGCAAGCCGTACGCGGCTGCCAGGAACGTCAAGAACGTGGCCGTGGAGGATGACACGGTTAGCCTCGAGGTGGTACTCGGCTATCCGGCGAAACGGCAGTTTGAAGCGGTCCGCACGCAATTCGCCGACGCGCTGAAGGCCGTTCCCGGTGTGGTAAACGCACGCGTCGAGGTGTCCCAGAACATCGCTGCTCATACCGTGCAGCGCGGCGTCAAACTATTGCCGAACGTTAAAAACATCGTCGCGGTGGCGTCGGGCAAGGGTGGGGTCGGCAAGAGCACGACCGCCGTGAACCTCGCGCTGGCACTGGCGAGCGAAGGCGCGTCGGTCGGCATCCTCGATGCGGATATCTACGGCCCCTCGTTGCCGATGATGCTTGGGATTGTCGGCCGTCCCGAATCACCCGACGAAAAGTCGATGAACCCGATGACCGGCCACGGCTTGCAGGCCAACTCGATCGGCTTTCTGATCGAGCAGGACAACCCGATGGTGTGGCGCGGCCCGATGGCCACCTCGGCGCTCGAACAACTGTTGCGGCAGACCAACTGGCAAGATCTTGACTACCTGATCGTCGACATGCCGCCAGGCACCGGCGACATTCAGCTGACCTTGTCGCAGCGCGTGCCGGTGACGGGCGCCGTGATCGTCACGACGCCGCAGGACATCGCCCTGCTCGACGCGAAGAAGGGCCTCAAGATGTTCGAAAAGGTCGGCATTCCGATCCTCGGCATCGTCGAGAACATGGGTATGCATATCTGCTCGAATTGCGGCCACGAAGAGCATATCTTTGGCGCGGGCGGCGGCGAGCGGATGGGCAAGGAATACGGTGTCGACGTGCTCGGCAGCCTGCCGCTCGACATCGCCATCCGTGAGCAGGCCGACTCGGGCAAACCCACCGTCGTGGCGGATCCGGAAGGGCGCATCGCGGAGATCTACCGGTCGATTGCGCGCAAGGTTGCAATCCATATCGCCGAGCGGGCTCGCGACATGACCTCGAAGTTTCCCAACATCGTTGTCCAGAACACCTGAGCAGCCGTTCGGATGAGGGGCTAAAGCGAGGCCGAGGCGTCAATTTGCGCCTGGTCTCGCGGTATCATGTCGACTTCACAAGTTCGGCTCGGCGGCCGCAGGGGCGGCCGCCAGGCCGGCAAGAGGATCGCATGGGAAAACGAATCGACGGGCAGGCGGTGTATGCGTTCATCGTCCTGGCTGCCAGCAGCGTGCTGTTATGCGGCTGTAGCACGTTCCTGAGACCACAGGAAAAGCGTGCCGACGCGCAGTTGCTGCCCACCGTGGGCAATCAGGCGCGCGGCCTCGTAACGTTCATCGAGCGTTCGGACGGCGTGCAGGTCACCTACAATCTTGCGGGCTTGCCGCCCAATAGCGACCACGCTTTGCAAGTGCATGAGCGCGGCGACTGCAATGCCGCCGACGGCTCCAGCGCCGGCCAGGTGTTCTCACCGGCCGCCGAGCGTCTGAAAGCAGGTGCCCGGGTCGAAGGCGATCTCGGCAACATCCACGCGGACTCGAACGGCGTGGCCACCGGCTTCATCGTTGCGCCGGACGTATCGCTCGACGGTATCCGCTCGGTGTTGCAACGCGCAGTCCTGCTGCATCACGACGCGACCGACCCTTATGCGTATCCGCAGCATGGCGCAGGCCCCGCGCTTGCATGCGGGCTGATTCGCCAGTGAAGGCAGCGCAGGCGGCGCTCAGGCCGTGTTCGCAGCAGCAATCTCACGATCGCGTAAAATAAGCGCCTTTCGTTGACGGGCCCGGTACTTGCCGGGTTGTTACCCGTCACACACCTGTCACTCAAGTCGAGCAGCGTTCACCTATGACTATCAAATCCGACAAGTGGATCCGGCGCATGGCCGAGTCGCACAATATGATCGAGCCGTTTGCGCCAGATCAGGTCCGCGTCTCCGAAGACGGCCGGAAGATTGTCAGCTACGGCACGTCGAGCTACGGCTACGACATCCGCTGCGCCGACGAATTCAAGATCTTCACCAATATCAACTCGACGATCGTCGATCCGAAGAACTTTGACGAGAAGTCGTTTGTCGACTTCAAGGGTGATGTCTGCATCATCCCGCCGAATTCCTTCGCGCTGGCTCGCACGGTTGAGTATTTCCGCATTCCGCGCAGCGTCCTGACCGTGTGTCTGGGCAAATCCACGTATGCGCGTTGCGGGATTATCGTCAACGTGACGCCGTTCGAGCCGGAATGGGAAGGGCACGTCACGCTCGAATTCTCGAATACGACACCTTTGCCTGCGAAAATCTACGCGAACGAAGGCGTCGCTCAAGTGCTGTTTTTCGAAAGCGACGAGATTTGTCAGACGTCGTACGCGGATCGCGGCGGCAAATATCAAGGTCAGCACGGCGTCACGTTGCCCAAGACGTGACGTCGGCAGCGCACTGACCCACCAGCTATACCGGGTGACCGCTGCAATTTACAGAATGCAGCGGTCGTTCTTTTTGGAGAATCGCCCATGAAGTTTCGTTTTCCCGTCGTCATCATCGACGAAGATTTTCGCTCCGAGAATATCTCGGGTTCCGGCATCCGGGCTTTGGCCGAAGCTATCGAGAAAGAAGGCGCGGAAGTGCTCGGGTTGACGAGCTACGGCGATCTGACTTCGTTCGCACAGCAATCGAGCCGCGCGTCGTGCTTCATCCTGTCGATCGACGACGACGAACTGCTGCCGTACGTCGATAACGTCGTGGTGGAAGGCGAGACGCCGGAACTGGCTGCCGCGATCGTCGCATTGCGCGCGTTCGTGACCGAAGTGCGCCGCCGCAACGCCGATATTCCGATCTTCCTGTACGGCGAAACGCGCACCTCGCGCCACCTGCCGAACGACATCCTGCGCGAACTGCACGGCTTCATCCACATGTTCGAGGACACGCCGGAGTTCGTCGCGCGCCACATCATCCGCGAGACCAAGGTGTATCTGGATTCGCTCGCGCCGCCGTTCTTCAAGGAGCTGGTGCAGTACGCGGACGAAGGCTCGTATTCGTGGCATTGCCCGGGGCACTCGGGCGGCGTGGCGTTCCTGAAGAGCCCGCTCGGCCAGATGTTCCACCAGTTCTTCGGCGAGAACATGTTGCGCGCCGACGTGTGTAACGCCGTCGACGAACTCGGTCAGCTGCTCGATCACACGGGTCCGATTGCGGCCTCCGAGCGCAACGCGGCGCGCATCTTCAGCGCCGACCATGTGTTCTTCGTGACCAACGGCACGTCGACCTCGAACAAGATCGTCTGGCACGGCACGGTTGCGCCGGGCGACATCGTGCTGGTGGACCGCAATTGCCACAAGTCGATCCTGCACGCGATCACGATGACGGGCGCGATTCCGGTGTTCCTCACGCCCACGCGTAACAATTTCGGCATCATCGGTCCGATTCCGCGCAGCGAATTCGAACCGGAAAACATCCGCAAGAAGATCCTCGCGAATCCGTTTGCCCGCGAAGCGCTGGCCAAGAATCCGGATCTGAAGCCGCGCATTCTGACGATCACGCAGAGCACCTATGACGGCGTGATCTACAACGTCGAGATGATCAAGGAAATGCTCGGCGATTGGCTCGATACGCTGCACTTCGACGAAGCGTGGCTGCCGCACGCCGAGTTCCACGAGTTCTACCAGGACATGCACGCGATTGGCGCGGGCCGTCCGCGCATCGGCGCGATGGTGTTCGCCACGCACTCCACGCACAAGCTGCTCGCCGGTATTTCGCAGGCTTCGCAGATCGTCGTGCAGGATTCGAAGAACAGCCGCTTCGACAAGCATCGTTTCAATGAAGCGTATCTGATGCATACGTCCACCAGCCCGCAGTACGCGATCATCGCCTCGTGCGACGTGGCCGCGGCAATGATGGAAGCGCCGGGCGGCACGGCGCTGGTCGAAGAGTCGATCGCCGAAGCGCTCGACTTCCGTCGCGCGATGCGAAAGGTCGACGACGAATACGGCGACGACTGGTTCTTCAAGGTGTGGGGTCCGGAAACGTTCGCGGAAGAGGGCATCGGTTCGCGCGAAGACTGGATGCTGCGCCCGAACGACGCGTGGCACGGCTTCGGCCCGCTCGCCGATGGTTTCAATATGCTTGACCCGATCAAGGCGACCATCGTCACGCCGGGTCTGGATATGGACGGCGGCTTTGGCGAGTCCGGCATTCCGGCTGCGATCGTCACGAAGTATCTGGCCGAGCACGGCATCATCGTCGAGAAGACCGGGCTGTATTCGTTCTTCATCATGTTCACGATCGGCATCACCAAGGGCCGTTGGAACTCGATGGTGACTGAGTTGCAACAGTTCAAGGACGACTACGACAACAACCAGCCGCTGTGGCGCGTGCTGCCCGAATTCGTCTCGCATCATCCGATGTACGAACGTGTCGGTCTGCGCGATCTGTGCGAGCAGATCCATAGCGTTTACCGCGCGAACGACATTGCGCGCCTGACGACTGAGATGTACCTGTCGAGCATGGAACCGGCCATGAAGCCGTCGGATGCGTTCGCCAAGCTCGCGCACCGCGAGATCGACCGGGTACCGATCGACGAACTCGAAGGCCGCGTCACGTCGATCCTGTTGACGCCGTATCCGCCGGGCATTCCGCTGCTGATTCCGGGCGAACGCTTCAACAAGACCATCGTCAACTATCTGCGTTTCGCGCGCGAGTTCAACGAGCGCTTCCCGGGTTTCCACACGGATATTCACGGGCTTGTCGGCGAAACCATCAACGGGCGCATCGAATACTTCGTCGATTGCGTGCGCGCCTGACGATGCGGGTAGTGAAGTCCCTGTTGGGCGTTGACGGCTGGCGGCGCGCGTTTGGCGCGCTGGTCCTGACGTCAACGATGTCGGCGATATCGGCGATGTCGGTGGCAGTGCTCGGCATTGCGCCGCTTCAGGCGCACGCCGAAGTCGCCGCCGCCGACCCGATCGACGCGTCGATGCGCAGCTGTCTTGCGCGCAGCGACATGTCATCGACGGCGGGGCAGGTGCAGTGCATGGACAACGCGCGGATTGGCTGGAAGGCCGCGTTGGACGGCGCGTGGCAGCAGCTTCAGGCGAAGTTGCCGCAGGCGCAACGCAAACCGTGGGAAAAGAGCCAGGCGAGCTGGCAGGCTTCGCGCGACGTCGAGAAGCCGTTGCTGGCAGCCGTGTTCGCGACGACGCGCGGCACGATGTATGTGCTGGCCGAAGCCGATATGCAATTGCAGCCGGTGCGTGACCGCGCGCTTGCGCTGCGCAGCGCCGTGGCCAGGATCAGCGCCGGCGGGGATCCGCCGCGCCGTCCGCGCGCCTGTACCGCGGACGCGCAATGCGAACACGCGATGTTCGATCTGAACCGCTATTACCGCCGCCTGCAATCGAAGATGCCGGTGCGCTCGCGTCCGACGCTCGCGCGCGCCCAAAAGGCTTGGATCGCTTATCTCGACGCCACCACGCCGTTGATCGATGAACGCGGCCGCACCGATATCATCGGCGCGCGGGTGGCGACGCTCAAGCGCTTGTCGGAGACGGTCGGTAACGACTGAGGGCTGGCGGGACCGCCGGCAACCAATGAGCGTCAGGCGGCACGCTTGCGCGGCGCCTGCCTGCAGCCATCTTTTCCCGACTATGCGGTCGCGCTTGTGCCGCGACACTGTCAATTGAGCATGTAACCTTCGGCTTCCGGCTTGGGCATCTCCAGCGCTGGCTCGCCGAGCAGATCGCGCGTGGCGTCTTCGATGGAGAACGACAGCATCTTGAGCGGCAGGTCGTTGTCGTCGGTGCCGAACGGCTCTTCGATTTGCGATGCGATCGCCTCGTGCGCCATGAAGGTATATGCCACGAACACCGCGAAGACCGGCGTAAAGATCCCGATACTGTTGACCAGTCCGAACGGTAGCGCTGCACAGAAGAAATACACCGTGCGGTGAATCATGACCGAGTAGGCGAAGGGCAGCGGCGTCGACGCGATGCGCTCGCAACCGCCGATGATCTCCGACAGCCCATTCAGGTTTCGATCGAAGGCGAGCACCGCCATGGGATCGATCGCGCCTGCTTGCGCATGGCGCTGCACCCATTCACCTAGCCAGAGCATCAGCGTCGCCGGTTTATAGCGCGACGCCATGACGCGGTCGAATAACGGTTTCGGCAGACGTGCGGCGAGGTCTTCGCCAGGATCGCTCTTGCGGAGCTGGTGACGCAACGCATGGGGGAGGGCGCTCAGGACGGCTGTGAATGCCTCGATTTCTGTCTTTGGCAGTGGCTTGTTTGGCAGCGTAACGGCCTGACGGGTCAGCGAGCGTGCGTCGTTGAGTAGTTGGCCCCACAGTTTGCGGGCTTCCCACCAGCGGTCGTAGCTGGTGTTGTTCCTGAAGCCCAGAAACACAGCCAGGGCGATGCCGATCAATG
Organism: Paraburkholderia polaris; assembly: GCF_012927345.1. Lineage (GTDB taxonomy): Bacteria > Pseudomonadota > Gammaproteobacteria > Burkholderiales > Burkholderiaceae > Paraburkholderia > Paraburkholderia polaris. Next base: position 99,775 of record NZ_JABBGJ010000029.1, on the reverse strand, counting down.
AGAAGGGGGTAGTGCTGTTGAGGCTGAGCGAGACCGGCAGCAGATGATCGTGGGCGGCTACCGCGACGATCGCAATACAGAAGATCAGGAACAGGCGCGGCAGGAGCCGCGGGAGGACCGAGCCCCGCCAGGCCAGCAGCATGCGGAACCAATGGAGGTGTGGGCGGATGATCATTGGGGGGGCTTTGTGCCTTCAGCGATGAGGTTTCTATTATCGCTTTTTGCCTGGGCGGCGCTATTTTCTTTGCGCTGCAGGCAAACAGGCAATGCCGCTGTAAGTGGCAAACAAGGCAGGAGAAGACCCGCGCCGCAGGCATCACAACCCATACCGCGGCGCGGGCCAAACGCCCAAATCAATCGCGTGCCGAAGAAGCCGCTCCATGACTCAACCAATCGAGCACAGCGCTAGCATCATCATCAGCACCCTGTCGTGCCTTAGCGACCGTCTCAGCCACATCCGCGCTAGGCACGGCGCGCCGAATCGCCACGCCAACAGCAAGAATATCGATCATCACCAGATGCAGGATCCGCGAAATCATCGACAACTGCGATTCGCGAATTTCAATGTGATCGGTCTCCAAAGCGACAGTAGCCCGCTTGGCCAGCGGCGTATTGCTGGACGTAATGGCAATCACCTTGGCCCCCGCCTGCATGGCGACATCCAGCACACGCAGTAGCTCAGGCGCACGCCCCGACTTGGACACGGCAACGATCACATCACCCTTGCCGAGCAATGCTGCAGACGCCGCCTGCATATACAGATCGCCATAGGCAATCGTCGGAATACCAAACCGGAAGAACTTGTAATGCGCGTCCTGCGCGACGATGTTCGAATTGCCGAGCCCATAAAACTCGATCCGCCGCGCGCCGTTCAACAGATCGATCGCCCGCTCGACCTGGTCGAAATTCAAATGCTCACGCAGCTGCAAAATTGCGGACACGGTGTTATCGAGCACCTTCGCGCCGAAGTCGGTCGCGGTATCGCCCAGATGCACCTGGCTGTGACTCACCGGAATCGTGCCGGTCAAACCCGTCGCCAGCTTCAGCTTGAAATCCGACAAGCCCTGGCAGCCAAGCGAGCGGCAAAAGCGGATCACCGTCGGCTGGCTCACGTCGGCCTTGCGCGCAATATCCACAATCGGATCGTTGATGATCGAACGCGGATGATTCAACGCGAGATCGGCCACGCGGCGCTCGGCCGGCGTCAACGCATCGCGCATCTGGCGAATCCGCTCGAACACGGCCGATGAACTGCCGCCCGCGCGATTCGACAACTGCTCCGCGAGAATCGCCGACACACCCAGAAACGCCGGGTATTCAGCGGTAATCACGTAGGTCGGCACGCTCTGCAAATACGCCTCGAAGCGGCCCTTCGCCTCGAATCGTTTGCGAAACGACGAACGCGTGAAGAACTCGCCGAGCCGTGGCACGACGCCGCCGCCAATGTAGATGCCGCCCAATGCGCCGAGCGTCACCGCGATATTGCCCGCGAAGGTGCCGAGAATCCCGCAGAACACATCGACGGATTCGGCCGCGAGCGGCTCGCCTTCCAGCGCGCGTTTGACGATCTCGATCGTGTCGACATTCGCCGCCACACGCTTCTTGTCGCGGCCTGCCAGCGCACGGTAAATCACTTCGATGCCGGGGCCCGCCGCCACACGTTCGAACGAGACGTGCGACCACTTCTTGCGTGCGTAGTGCAGCACGATGTCTTCGCGTTCGTCGGACGGGGCGAAGGTGGCGTGGCCGCCTTCGCTGCCGAGCGCGATCCAGCGGTCGTCGGCCGGAATCAGGCCGGACACGCCCGTGCCGGTGCCCGGGCCCAGCAAGCCGATCACACTGTTCGGGCGACGCGAGCCACCGCCTACCTGCACGCGCTGCGCGTCGGTCAGGCCCGGCAGGGCCATCGCCAGCGCGGTAAAGTCGTTCACCACCAGCAGCGTGTCGAAGCCGAGCGCGCGGCGCGTGGCTTCGATCGAAAAGCTCCAGTCGTGGTTGGTCATGCTGACCTGATCGCCGTCGACCGGGTTCGCAATCGCAATCGCCGCGTGGTTCACGCGGCCGATCTTGGTGTCCTTCAGATACTTCTTGATGACTTCGGCAACGCCCGGATAGTCGGCGCACGGATACACCTGCACCGAGCCGATTTCGCCCGGACTGTATTCGAGCGCGAATCGCGCATTGGTGCCGCCGATGTCGGCGAGCAGCCTCGGTCCATCGGCGTGCTGGCCCGCGCCCGGAACAGCCTTAGTTTGCACACCAGTAGACATCGAGTCTCACTCCCTTGTCGTTTGCCAACTGCGAGATGGCATTTTTTTGTAGCGAAGCGGCGGCGGCATTCAGCACGTCCATCTTTCGCGGTCCTGCGATCAGCAAATAGAGGTGCTTCACTTCTTTCAGGGCGGAGAGCGACCAGCTCACGCGCGCATGCGGCGCGCTGCCGGGATGCACGGCAACGAAGCGCTCAGTCGTGGTGATCGCGTGATCCCATTCGGGCGCATCCGCGAAAATCGACGCGGTATGGCCGTCTTCGCCCATGCCGAGAATCGCGACGTCCGGCACGGCGCTAAAGCGCGGGTCGGCGTTGAGCGCGGCAACGTGCGCATTCAGCTCTTGCGCCGTGTCGACCAGCGGCCAGAAAGCGGCATTCTTCGCGGCGTTCTGCAACAGCGTATCGTGCGCGAGTTGTGAATTGCTCGCACTGTCCGTTTCCGGCACCCAGCGGTCGTCGACCAGCGTCACGGCAATGCGTGCCCAGTCGAAGGATTGCGTGGACAACGTCTGCAGGAACGGACGCGGACTGGAGCCGCCGGACACTGCAAGCATTGCCGGGCGCGCGCCTGCTTGAGACGCGGCCGCCTGTGCGGCGAGCGACGCATGTAACGCGTCGCCAACCGCTTTCGCCAACGCGTCGGATTGGGCGCGTTGATCGTCGAAAGCGTGAAGCTCGATCACTTCTCCTCCGTGCTGCTTTTTTGTTAGATCTGCGGAACGTGCCGTGCTGCTCTCACGCGATGCCTGCAAGTGGGATGACTTGCAGGCGCCTTCGTGATACCGGCGCCATTCCGTTCAGTTCGTCGGTGGGTCTTGCAGGCGCTGCGCTGTGCTTCGATCGGGATCGCGATCAGGGCACGGCGCGGCGCCGTGATTCAGTTGATTCAATTCTCTTCTTCGAGCCAGCAGGTGCCGTGCTGCGCCAACATCGCGCTCGCCGCGGCCGGTCCCCATGTGCCTGCTGCATACGGCTTGGGCGGCTTGTTCGACGCTGCCCATTCGTTGAGGATCGGTTCGACCCAACGCCATGCCGCTTCCTGTTCATCGCGCCGCACAAACAGCGCGAGGCGGCCGTTGATGACGTCGAGCAACAGGCGCTGATACGCCTCCATCTGCCCTTCGCGGAAGAACCGGTCGAACGCGAGGTCGAGGTGGACGCTGGCGAGGTTCATGCCTTCGCCCGGCTGTTTCGCGAGACAGTAGAGGCGAATGGTTTCGTTCGGCTGCAAACGGATCACGAGGCGGTTCGCACCGCCGCGCAACGCGGACGCGCCCAGTGCCGAATGCGGCACTGCACGAAAATTCACGACGATCTCGGCAACACGATCCGCGAGACGCTTGCCCGTGCGCAGGAAGAACGGCACGCCGGCCCAGCGCCAGTTTTCGATTTCCACCTTCAACGCAACGAAGGTCTCAGTCGTGCTGTCCTGCTTCACGCCAGGTTCGGTTGCATACGCCGGCACCGCGGTGCCACGGATCACGCCTGCATGATACTGGCCGCGCACCGCGACCTTGCCGATATCGCGCGGATCGATTGGTTTCAAGGCGCGCAGCACGCGCAGCTTTTCGTCACGTACCGAGTCGGAATCCATCGAATGCGGCGGTTCCATCGCCACGATGGAAAGCAGTTGCAGCAAATGATTCTGCACCATGTCGCGCAAGGCGCCGGTGTTGTCGTAGAAGTCGCCGCGCGCTTCCACGCCGAGCTCTTCCGCAATCGTGATCTGAATGCTTTCCACCCATTCACGGCGCCACAACGGTTCGAACAGCACATTGCCGAAACGCAGCGCGAGCAGGTTCTGCACCGGCTCCTTACCGAGGTAGTGGTCGATCCGGTAGATCTGTTCTTCAGCGAAGATTTCACCGACTGCATCATTAATTGCGTTGGACGACTTGAGGTCGTAGCCGAGCGGCTTTTCCAGCACGATGCGCGAATTTTCGTTGAGCCCCACCGACGCTAGCGCATGGCAGATCGGCACGAACAGCGACGGACCCGTGGCCAGATAGAACACGCGAATGCCGGGCAGGCCGCTCACGGCGTCGCGCAGCAGCGTGAAGTCTTCGGGGTTGCCGAGATCGATCTTCACGAACTCGATACGGTCGAGGAAGCTCGCCCATGCTGTTTCATCCAGACCGTTCTTCGACACGTGCGGCTTGACGTGCTCATTGACCCATTCGAGGTAGTCAGCACGACCAGCCACATGCCGCGCCACCGCGACGATCTTGCCGCTGTCGGCCAGCATGCCACCTGCACGGTGCGCTTCATACAGTGCCGGCAGGATCTTGCGCATCGACAGATCGCCAGTTCCGCCGAAGAGAACGAAGGTGAAGCTTGAATCGGTTTGCATGAGTCTCCGTCGATATCCTGGGGGCCGCCGTGGTGACCGGAAAGGGCGACCGTAGTCCGATAAAATAATTTTTGACACTGAATTGTAGTTTAACTACAATCCAAATCAAGAGGTAGCGCTAATTCGATGAAAAAAGCGTGCGCTGTGAGGCTAGATGCGCGTTTTCCCGAATCGGCATGCGGCCCCTGCATGTTAACGGACATTGCGTGCGAGCACGTGCCAGCATGCCCCCGGCAGCCTTTACGGAAAGCCGGAAAGCTGAACTGGCGTCAGGGTTAACGTGTGAGGCACCTCGAGTCTGCCGCGCGCGACGCGGGCAGGCAAAAATCAAAAGAGGAGACAGTCAGTTGCATCCCGAACCACTCATCTCTTGAGCTTCCAGCGGCCGGATATCGGTCCGCCGGCACATGCCTTAAGCATGCGCCCGACCGTGCTCGATCGCCCAGTGTTTTGCCTGTTTGAACCAACCACAGCACCCTGGCGACATCAGGGGCCATTTGTTTTTTGTTCAGGTGTCTGGAGGAGATAAGCAATGAAATTTCGCGCGATCATGGGCGCTTTGTGCGCCGCAGGTCTGATGTGTGGCGTCTCGGCTGTGCAAGCTGCCGAGTCGATCGAAGTGTTGCACTGGTGGACTTCGGGCGGCGAATCGAAAGCCGTCGGCGTCCTCAAGGACGACATGACGAAGCAGGGTTACACGTGGAAGGACTTCGCGGTTGCTGGCGGCGCAGGTGCGGCTGCCATGACGGCACTCAAGACGCAGGTGATCTCGGGCAACGCGCCGAGCGCTGCGCAGATCAAGGGTCCGCTGATCCAGGACTGGGCTTCGCAAGGCGTGCTGGTGCCGATTGACGCGGCTGCTGGCGACTGGAAAAAGAACCTGCCGCCGGAAATCGACAAGATCATCCACGCAGACGGTCACTACGTTGCTGCGCCGTTCTCGGTGCACCGCGTGAACTGGCTGTACATCAACAAGGCAGCACTGGACAAGGCAGGCGGCAAGGCGCCGACCACGTGGCCTGAGTTCTTCGCGGTGGCCGACAAGATGAAGGCTGCCGGCATCCAGCCGATCGCGATGGGCGGTCAGCCGTGGCAAGACCTGACGCTGTGGGAAGACGTCGTGCTGTCGCAGGGTTCTGACTTCTACAAGAAGGCGCTGGTCGACCTCGACGAAAAGACGCTGACGTCGGACAAGATGGTCGGCGTGTTCGACACGGTCCGCAAGATCCAGGGTTACTTCGACGCGGGCCGCACGGGCCGTGACTGGAACCTGGCAACGGCGATGGTCATCAACGGCAAGGCCGGCATGCAGTTCATGGGCGACTGGGCGAAGGGCGAGTTCGCCAACGCCGGCAAGAAGTCGGGCTCGGACTACATCTGCGCTGCGGTTCCGGGCACGGAAAAGTCGTACACGTTCAACGTCGACTCGTTCGTGTTCTTCCAGCAGAAAGGCCAGAAGACTGCAACGCCGGGTCAATTGGCACTGGCCAAGACGATCATGACACCGGACTTCCAGGAACAGTTCAGCCTGAACAAGGGCTCGATCCCGGTTCGTCTGGGCGTGTCGATGGCCAAGTTCGACGACTGCGCGAAGAAGTCGTACGCGGATGAACAAGTCGCGATCAAGTCGGGCGGCTATGTGCCTTCGCTGGCACACGGCATGGCGCAACCGGATGCAGCAGCTGGTGCGATCTCGGACGTGGTCACGAAGTTCATGAACTCGCAGCAAGATTCGAAGACCGCGGTTGCCGCGCTCGCGAAGGCAGCGAAGACCAAGTAAGTGACGTAAGCGAAGTAGTGCGCCTGGCTGTTCCCTTCGTGGGCGCCGGGCGTGCTCTTCGGATTGCTCGCAGCCGTTACGTTACTTAGTTACTTCGGGCGAGAGACTTCACCCCTGGTTTCATCGAGTCACACCTATGCCGTTCCGGCCTCGCGTTTTTCAGGCGTGAGCGCCCCGGCGGTACAGTTTCAGCAGGAGTCGAGTAGTGACTGCTTCTATCAGCGGAAACGGGAAAACGGCTACCGTGACCCGCCGCACGTCGCCGATGGCGGCCCTTGCCGATCGCTGGATTCCGAAGCTGGTGCTCGCACCCAGCGTCGTGATCAGCCTGATCTTCGTGTATGGCTTCATCGCTATTACCGGCTTTCTGTCGCTGTCCAATTCGCGACTGATGCCACGGTATGAATTTGTCGGTCTTGATCGTTATCGCGAGCTGTTCGATAACGATGTGTTCTGGACCTCGGCTGCCAACCTCGGCTGGTTCGGCATTCCGTTTATCGGTATCTGTATCGGCCTCGGCTTGTTCCTCGCGATCCTGCTCGATCAGCAGATCCGCAATGAAGGCGCGCTGCGCGCCGTGTTCCTGTACCCGATGGCGCTCTCGTTCATCGTGACGGGTACGGCGTGGCAATGGATCATGACGCCGAGCGTCGGCCTCGAGAAGGTGTTCCACGACTGGGGCTGGACGAGCTTCTCGTTCAGCTGGCTCGGCGACCCCGATAAGGCGATTTTCTGCGTCGTGATCGCGGCGGTGTGGCAATCCACCGGCTTCGTGATGGCACTTTTCCTCGCGGGTTTGCGCGGTGTCGACGCTGAAATCTTCAAGGCCGCGCAGATGGACGGCGCCGGCTTGCCCACCATCTATCGCAAGATCGTGATTCCGAGCATGCGCCCGGTGTTCTTCTCCGTGCTGCTGATTCTCTGCCACATCACGATCAAGACCTTCGACCTGGTCGTCGCGTTGACCGCGGGCGGTCCGGGTACGTCTTCATCGCTGCCGGCTATTTTCATGTACACGTTTTCGTTCAATCGCGGGCAGCTGGGCGTCGGCGCGGCATCGTCGATGATGATGCTCGCCACCGTTGTGGCCGTGCTCGTGCCGCTGATGTATCTGGAATCGAGGAGCACCCGCAATGCAGCCTAAGATGACGATCAGCCGTGCCGTCATTTATGCGGCCTTGATCCTGTTCGCCCTGTATTTCCTGTTTCCGCTGTACGTGATGCTGTCCACGTCGTTCAAGGACATCGATCAGCTGCGCACCGGCAACCTGCTCACGCCGCCAACGCACTGGACCATCGACCCCTGGATCAAGGCGTGGAGCGGCGCGTGTACCGGGGTGCGTTGCGACGGTATGCAGCCGTTCTTCATGAACTCCGTGCGCATGGTGATTCCGGCCGTGCTGATCTCGTCGATCATCGGCGCGTTCAACGGTTATGTGCTCACGCACTGGCGTTTCCGTGGCGCGGATCCGATCTTCACCATGATCCTGGTCGGCTGCTTCATTCCGTTCCAGGCGATCCTGCTGCCGATGGCACGCTTCGAAGGCTTGCTCGGCCTGTCGAATTCGATAACCGGTCTGGTGGTGGTGCACGTGATCTACGGTATCGCCTTCACCACGATGTTCTTCCGCAACTTCTACGTCAGCATTCCGGCTGAACTCGTGAAGGCCGCGCGGATCGATGGTGCGGGTTTCTTCACGATCTTCACGAAGATTCTGATGCCGGTGTCGCTGCCGATTTTCATGGTGTGCCTGATCTGGCAATTCACGCAGATCTGGAATGACTTCCTGTTCGGGATTGTGTTCTCCGGTGTCGATTCGATGCCGATCACGGTGGCGCTGAACAACCTCGTGAACACCTCGACCGGCGTGAAGGAATACAACGTGGACATGGCCGGCGCGATCATCGCCGCCTTGCCGACCCTGCTCGTTTATATCGTCGCCGGCCGCTATTTCGTGCGCGGTCTGACGGCGGGCGCAGTCAAGGGCTAACGCATACGCATCGCGGCGGCGCTTCTTCAGGGAAACGCCGCCGTCATCCGACAAGACGCTCCTGAGAAAACGCCGGGCCGCCCCAAGTTTTCTCAGTCCCCCTCGGGGGGCCTGGCGCGAAGTGCCAGGTTTGGGGGCGCTTTTAAGCAGTACCAGAGACAAAGAGGATTCACAGCATGGCAAGCCTTTCCATCCGTGACGTGTACAAGACCTACCCGAACGGGGTGCCGGTTCTGAAGGGTGTCAACATCGACATCGAAGACGGCCAGTTCCTGATTCTCGTCGGCGGCTCGGGCTGCGGTAAGTCGACGCTGCTCAATATGATCGCCGGCCTCGAAACCGTGACCAAGGGCGAGATCCAGATCGACGGCAAGACGGTGAACAACCTCTCGCCGAAAGATCGCGACATCGCGATGGTGTTCCAGTCGTACGCGCTGTATCCGTCCATGACGGTGCGCGAGAACATCTCGTTCGGCCTGGGTATCCGCAAGGTGCCGAAGCAGGAACAGGCGCAGATCGTCGACCGCGTGTCGAACACGCTGCAGATCACGCACTTGCTCGACCGCAAGCCGGGTCAGCTGTCCGGCGGTCAGCGTCAGCGGGTGGCCATGGGCCGTGCCTTGGCGCGCGATCCGGTGATGTTCCTGTTCGACGAACCGCTGTCGAACCTCGACGCGAAACTGCGGATCGAAATGCGTTCGGAAATCAAACTGCTGCATCAACGCCTCGGCACAACGATCGTCTACGTGACGCACGATCAGATCGAAGCGATGACGCTCGGCGACCGCATCGCGGTGATGAAAGACGGCGTCGTCCAGCAGTTCGGCGCGCCGCAAGAGATCTACGACTCGCCGGCGAATTTGTTCGTGGCGGGCTTCATCGGCGCGCCGCCGATGAACTTCATCCAGGGCAAGCTGGTGGAGCAGGGTTCGGGCGTCGGCATCGAACTGGATACGGGCGGGGCGCGCAGCGTGCTGAACCTGCCGTTCGACTCCGCGAAGGTGAAGTCGCACTTGGGGCGTGAAGTGATTCTGGGCCTGCGCCCGGAGCGGATTACCGATGCGCGCGGCGCGCATGGCGACAATGCCTCGTTGCAGCCGATCGAAGTCAAGGTCGACGTGATCGAGCCGACTGGACCGGACACGCTGGTATTCGCGCAGGTCAACGGCAAGCGCATTGTGAGCCGTGTGCACCCGGCGTCGAATCCGCAGCCGCTGACGAGTACGACGCTGCTGTTCGATGCGTCGAAGGCGGTGTTGTTCGATCCGTCCAATGAAGAGCGGATTGCCTGAGGCGGGTTATTCGCTGAGCGGTCCGGGTTGAAGAAAGCCCCATGCGTGCGAAACGCACGGGGCTTTTTGCCGTTCGCTAGTGTTTTTTGCGCAAGGTCCGGCACCTGCCGTCCCTGCGCCGTGACGTCAAGCGTTCGTGATGCGCAGATCCGGATTGTTTCGCGCCAGTTCGGTGACCCACTCGGTGAAGGCGCGAAGCCGTGAACTCAGATTGCGGCGATGCGCGTACAGAATCGACAGCGGCGTGCCAGGGCTCGTGTAGTTCGTGAGGATTTCCTTGAGCGCGCCTTGCGCGATCAGATCGGCGACCATGAAGCGCGATGGCTGGATGATGCCGTGGCCGAGCGCGCTCGCGCCGATGTAGACGCTGCCGTCGTTTACCGCGAGCACGCTCTTCAACGTGACTTTGACGATCTCGCCGTCCACCTCGTACTCGAATGGAAAGGTCTTGCCGCTGCGCGCGGAAACGTAGTTGACGGCACGATGCTCGCTGAGCTCTTCGAGCGTGGTTGGCGTGCCGTATTTCTCCAGATAGGCCGGCGATGCGCAGGTCACGATCCGCGCCTGGCCGATATGCCGCGCGACGAGACTCGACTCTTCCGGCGTGCCCATGCGGATCACGCAATCCACCCCGTCCTGAATCAGATCGATATTGCGATCCGCCAGCCCGAGCCGCACGTCGATCTCAGGGTATTGCCGGTAAAAGTCGTCGAGCGCGGGCAGCAGCAGCGCACGGGCGAGCGTGCCGGATGTATCGACGCGGATCGTGCCGCTCGGATGTTCGCGCTTGTTCGACAGCGACGATTCGGCATCGGCGACCTCCGCGAGGATGCGCACGCAGCGTTCGTAGAACAGCGCGCCGTCTTCCGTGACGCTGACCTGCCGCGTCGAACGGTTCAGCAACCGTACGCCAACGTGTTCTTCCAGTGCCTGAATGGTGCGGCTGACTTTGGCGCGGGGCAGGTCGAGCGATTCGGATACTTTGGTGAAGCTGTTCGCCTCGACCACACGCGTAAATATCTCCATCGCTTCGAAACGGTCCATGTTTTTCCCTTGTCGCAGATTGGCGGAAATTGGTCTTCGAAGTGAAGTGTATAGGTTGGAAATATTGTTGTGGCAATGAGGCCTACGGGCGCGCAGGCGGGGGCGCCGATTAATTTGCTCGCGCGTTGGCCCCGTCGTGCCTCGTTGTGCCCGGTTTGGCCACGTCGGTGCGCTCAATCGCGGTCGGGCGCGCCAAGCGGAAACAGCGAGCGATACGGACGTGCCTCGTCGACCGCGCGTGCGAATGATGGCCGGGCCAGCAGTCGCTTGCGATAGGCGAGCACGTGCGGAAACGCCGGGCCGATCCGATGCGTCCAGTCGGCGTAAAACAGGAACGGCGCCGCGCCGCAGTCGGCGAGGCTGAACGCATCGCCGGCCGCCCATTCACGCTCGGCCATCACCTTGTCGAGCCAGCCGTAGGCGGTGTCGAGCATGTCGCGGGCTTCGGCCACGGCGCGCGGATCACGCTCCGGCTCGGCCCGCAGGCTGTCGTAAATAATCTTTTGCTGCGGCGTGGAGATGTAGTTGTCGAAGAAGCGATCCATTCTGCGCACTTCCAGCGCGGCGCGGGCATCGGCAGGTAAGAGCGGCACCGGGCCCGGGTGATACAAGCCGAGATACTCGATGATGATGCTCGCCTCCGTGACGGTGCGGTTACCGTCAACCAGCACGGGGAAACGCTTGATCGGCCAGAGCGCGGCGAATTCCGTCATGACTTCCGGATTGTCGTGCGACAAAAAGCGGAATTCAAACGGGGTGCTGCATTCGTACAATGCGATAAGAACTTTCTGCGAGTATGACGAGAAAGGGTGCGCATAGAGTTTCAGTGCCATGGTGATCACCTTTGGTTCAGAGAGAGCGGGTTGCGGCGCAGCATCGGCGCGAGGCCGGCTTACAGACGACGAATGAGACGGGTGAGAATCGACATCTCATGAACTCGCCCTTTTTTCTGTCGGTATGCAAATCAAATATCAGGATAACCCGGGGCGCAGCCGGTGCGTCAGAGGCGCAGGGCCGTTCTGCCAGTCGGATGAGACTGTGGTTGTCAGTTCCGCGCGAATACCCTGAAAAGTGTCAAATCTTTATTGCGTGATTGACCGTTCATTCGCTACTCGAGCGAATGTAGTATCACCTGGCCATGCCAGCAGTTAGTCGTAAAGGGCGGGGCATTCCTTCCGTGTGTAAATTAGGTAAGCTAAGTAATAGTCTTGGTGAGGCACAAAAGAGTACGGAAGCGAGATCAGAATGGGCGGCGAACGGGAGCAGATAAACCAGGCATTCCTGGAGAATATCCAGGGCAGAACGTCGTCTGCGATTTTGACGTACTTCTTTTCGCACGGCGTTTGCGTCAGCCGTGCGGATCTAAGAACGGCGACCAGGCTGCCCGAGCACGAACACGTTTTTTCGGCGTTGGAACCCGAGTTTGCTCGGGTGATGGAATCTATCAACTTGCTGGGAGACATTGGATTTCTGTCGCTTCCAGACAAGGAGAAAACCATGCGTGCGATTTACAAGATCGAAGCGCGGTTGTTAGCGCAACGAGGCAATGTGGAAGGGCTGGGGAGAGCCGTGGCCCGCATCGGCCGCGCTAAAGCGTCGATTCCCCGGAAGCCGAAACTTTGGCCGTATGCGGTTTGGGGCAGCGTGGTTGCACTTGGCGGTTTCGCTACCTTGCACTGTGTCCTGATCGGCGTCGCGATTTATGTGATCGGTGCGGCGAAGTTGTATCAGTTCTTTAAGCACAAGGCGCAGGCGGATCAGGCGGTGCGAGACGCTCGCGCTCAGTTTGAGCAGACGGCGGTGCTGGAGGTTTCGCCGCCGAACTGAATCACGAGCCACAACCGGCAAGACCTGCTCGGGCAACAGCCGCGGGGCCGTCTTCAAGAAAACGTGTCGGCGCAAACAAAACTGTACGAACTTTCAAGAAGGGCAGCGTAATTTTTGAAAAGGCTTGGTGAGGCAGGCTTAGTGAGGCAGGCGGACGTCGAGTCTGAACGTCACCAGTCTTGCGAGCAGAATGAAGGCGGTGGCGAGCAACACGCTGTACACCGTATCGACGTTCATGTAGTCCAGCAGCACGTACAGCCAACACCCCACAAATGCGCATGTCGCGTACGGTCGCGAATCGCGCAAAATCAGCGGCACTTCATTGCACAACACGTCGCGAATCACGCCGCCGAATACGCCTGTCAACACCCCCATCATCACCGACGTGAACCACGGCATCTGCGCGTCGTGCGCGATCGAAGTGCCGGAAATGCTGAACAAGCCGAGTCCCACGGCATCGGCCACCAGCAGGACCCGCTCGGAGAGCAGGCGCGACGTCATCTTCAATAGCGTCGGCGCAAACAACGACATCACGAAGATCGCGATCAGATACGCCTGATGTTCGACCCAGTAGAAGGGCCGCCGCTCGAGCAGCACGTCGCGCAACGTACCGCCGCCGAAGGCCGTCGCGATCGCCACGAGGAAGGTTCCCACCGCATCGAGCCGTCGGGTTCTGGCTTCGATAAACCCGGAAATCGCGTACGCGAAAAGAGCCAGCGCCTCCATGATGGTCAGCGCCAGCGTCAACCTCGGATGGATCACCGGGACTCCGTCAGGACTTGGGGTGAGCCGGCCATGCGCCCGGCTGCAACAGCACGACCACCGCGCCCGCGCCGCCGTCATTCGGACGTGCCTGACAGAACGCGATCACCTCGGACTTCTGCACGAGCCAAGCGCGCACTTTGCCCTTCAATACAGGTTCTTTACCGATCGACCCGAGGCCCTTGCCGTGAATCACGCGCAAACACCGCAGGCCACGTTTCACCGACTCGCGAATGAACTCCGCCAACGCCTCGCGCGCTTCCTCGCGACGCATACCGTGCAGATCGATTTGCGCCTGCACGATCCAATCGCCACGCCGCAGTTTTCGCACGACCTCCTGACTGACGCCAGGCCGGCAATACGAGAGCGTTTCGTCGGTTTCGAGCAGGATCTCGGGATCGAACTCGTCAGAGATCGCTTCGTGCAGCACGGCTTCTTCGTCGAGTTTGGTTTGGACCGGCAACGGCGACGGGGGATTGCGCGGCAAGCTGGCGCGCGGCGGCACCGCCAGCGGCGCAACCACGCCGATCTCGCGGCGGAACAGATCGGCGTCCGCGGAGGCTTCGCGCTGCGCGGCCGCTGCTGCCGCGCGTTCGCGCTCACGCCGTTGCGTGTCGCCCTTTAAGGCATCACGCAACGCGCCGAGGCCGGCTAGACCCGCGGCCGGTTCGATCTTCGGCTTGACGATCGGTGCGGCCGGCTCAGGTGCTGCAGCCTCGGGCCCGGGCCGGGCAACGGCACGGGCGCGCTTCGGTTCGCTAGGGTGGGGCTGATTCTTCGGCATATCGGTAATACACAGAGAAGTAGATCGATCGCGCGATGGTTCTTTGGGGCACGCAAACGTACCACAGAGCGTCGCCACGAAGCGCTGGCCAGCGGGCCGGGAAGACGCAAACTCGGACAAGCACAGCGCAAAACAACACGCGCCAAGACGAAAAAAGCCGCCAGCTTTTCAGCCGCGGCCTTCTATGAAGCGAGCGGCCGGGCCACGCCCAGCCGCCATTTTACCGTTGCGCTTATGGTTGCAGATCAGCGCTCGGCTTCGGCGCTCATCACGTGTTCGCCAATCTCGTCGAGGGTTTCCAGATAACGTTGCGCGTCGAGCGCGGCCATACAGCCCGTGCCCGCGCTGGTGATCGCCTGACGATAGACATGATCCTGCACGTCGCCCGCGGCGAACACGCCAGGCACGCTGGTTGCCGTTGCAAAACCGTTCAGGCCGCCCTTGGTGATGATGTAGCCGTTCTTCATCTCCAGCTGACCTTCGAAAATGTCCGTGTTCGGCTTGTGGCCGATCGCGACGAACAGGCCTTGCAGCGCGATGTCCGTGGTTTCACCGTTTTGCGTGTTCTTGATGCGCAGGCCAGTCACGCCGGTTTGGTCGCCGGTCACTTCCTCGAGCGTGCTGTTCCACTTGATCTCGACCGCGCCTTCTTTTTCCTTCGCCAGCAGGCGGTCGATCAGGATCGGCTCGGCGCGGAACTTGTCGCGGCGATGGATCACGGTCACTTTCTTGGCGATGCCGGAAAGATAGAGGGCTTCCTCGACTGCGGTATTGCCGCCGCCGATCACGGCCACATGTTGTTGCTTGTAGAAGAAGCCGTCGCAGGTGGCGCAAGCCGACACGCCTTTACCCATGAACGCCTCTTCGGACGGCAGGCCGAGATACTGCGCCGACGCGCCGGTCGAGATGATCAGCGAGTCACAGGTGTATTCGCCAGAATCGCCGATCAGGCGAATCGGCTTCTCATCCAGCTTCGCCGTATGGATGTGGTCGAAAATGATTTCAGTGTTGAAGCGCTCTGCGTGCTCCAGGAAGCGCCCCATCAGTTCCGGACCTTGCACGCCGTGGGCGTCCGCCGGCCAGTTTTCGACGTCGGTCGTGGTCATCAGCTGGCCGCCCTGGGCGAGGCCCGTGACGAGCACCGGCGACAGGTTGGCGCGTGCCGCGTAGACCGCTGCCGTGTAGCCGGCGGGACCGGAACCGAGAATCAGAACTTTGGCGTGTTTCGTGGAAGTTGCGGGCATGGTCGAAATCCTTTTACGGCGCCCGGCTCGCCCATGCGAGGCCGCGCGACTTGAGCTGAAACTATAGATGGGTATCAGAGCGGCATTATAAAGGGCGGCACGCCGGCTTGCTCCATGAAGCTTTCTGATCGCGGCGATAGCGTTGCTGCGGGTCGCGGCAGCCTTTCGCGAGGCCAATCGGCTAAGTTACTGTCATTTACAGCCTCGCGTCCGGCACTGCGTTTACAATAGGCCGCATCGATGGACCCGGCAGCCAGGACCGGGTCTGGAGCCGCCCTAGGCGCGGCTTCGGGCCGCGACTCTGGCAGCAAATCGGCCACATAAGCAACAGGATCAATGGCAAAAGCTACCTATTCCGCGAGCGCGCAGGCATTGCCGCACCGCATGTCGCGCCTTTTCACCGAAATCCGCTGGATCTTGCAGGTCGCGCTCGGCGTGTTCCTGCTCATGGCGCTCGTCAGCTACAGCCGGCACGATCCGAGCTGGACGCATGCCGCGCAGGTCGACCACATCGCCAACTGGGCGGGCCGTGTCGGCGCGTGGACGTCCGACATCCTGCTGCTGCTGTTCGGGCTGTCCGCCTACTGGTGGATCGTGCTGCTGGGCCGCCATATCTCCGCCAATTACCGCCGTATCACCCGTCACGAGGAACCGCAGGAAGATGCGCCACGCGATGTCAGCTGGCTCGCGGACGCGTTCGCGTTCATGCTGGTGTTGCTTGCCTGCGACGGTATCGAGGCGCTGCGCATGTGGTCGCTGAAAGTGCAGTTGCCCCGTGCGCCGGGCGGCGTGATCGGCGAGGCGGTCGCGCGCGGGGTGTCGCATGCGCTGGGCTTCACGGGCGGCACCTTGGCGCTGCTGATCGCGCTGGGCATCGGGTTGTCGCTGTATTTCCGCTTTTCGTGGCTGTCGGTGTCGGAAAAGGTCGGTGAGTCGATCATTTCGGCGGTGACTTTCGCCAAGCTGCGCCGCGAGGCCGGCCGCGACCGTAAATTGGGCGAAGCCGCCGCCGTGAAGCGCGAAGGCAAGGTCGAAAAGGGCCGCGTGCGGATCGAGGAACACGAGCCGGTCATGATCGTGCCGCCGATCGTCACGCCCGCCAAATCAGAGCGCGTCGAGAAAGAGCGGCAAGTGCCGCTATTCACCGACCTGCCGGGCGACTCTACCTTGCCGCCGATCTCGCTGCTCGACGCGGCGCCCGTCGCGCAGGAAACCATTTCCGCCGATACGCTCGAATTCACCTCGCGTCTGATCGAGAAAAAACTCAAGGACTTCGGCGTCGAAGTCAGCGTGGTTGCCGCCTATCCGGGTCCGGTCGTCACACGTTACGAAATCGAGCCGGCCACCGGCGTGAAGGGCAGCCAGATCGTCGGTCTGGCGAAGGATCTGGCGCGTTCGTTGTCGCTGGTGTCGATTCGTGTGGTCGAAACGATTCCGGGCAAGAATTTCATGGCGCTGGAGTTGCCGAACCAGCGCCGTCAGACCGTGAGTCTCTCGGAGATTCTCGGCTCGGCGGTTTATGCGGACGCGGCTTCGCCGCTCACCATGGGCCTCGGCAAGGACATCGGCGGCAAGCCGGTGTGCGCCGACCTCGCGAAAATGCCGCACTTGCTGGTGGCCGGTACGACCGGTTCGGGCAAGTCGGTGGGTATCAACGCGATGATCCTGTCGCTGCTCTACAAGGCGAGCGCCGACCAGGTCCGCATGATCCTGATCGATCCGAAGATGCTCGAAATGAGCGTCTACGAAGGCATTCCGCATTTGCTGTGTCCGGTCGTGACGGACATGCGCCAGGCGGGTCACGCGCTGAACTGGGCGGTCGCCGAAATGGAGCGCCGCTACAAGCTGATGAGCAAGCTCGGCGTGCGAAATCTTGCCGGTTACAACAACAAGATCGACGAAGCCGCGAAGCGCGAAGAGAAGCTGCCGAATCCGTTCAGCCTGACGCCGGACGATCCGGAACCGCTGACGCGTCTGCCGAACATCGTCGTGGTGATCGACGAATTGGCCGACCTGATGATGGTGGTCGGCAAGAAGGTCGAAGAACTGATTGCGCGGATCGCGCAGAAGGCGCGCGCGGCCGGCATCCATCTGATTCTCGCGACGCAGCGTCCGTCGGTCGACGTGATTACGGGCCTGATCAAGGCCAACGTGCCGACGCGGATGGCTTTCCAGGTGTCGTCGAAGATCGACTCGCGCACGATTCTCGATCAGCAGGGCGCGGAATCGCTGCTGGGTATGGGCGACATGCTGTACCTGCCGCCGGGCAGCGGTTTGCCGGTGCGTGTGCACGGCGCGTTTGTGTCGGACGAAGAAGTGCATCGCGTCGTCGACAAGCTCAAGGAGCAGGGCGAGCCGAACTACATCGAGGGCATTCTCGAAGGCGGCGTGACGGGCGAGGGCGACGAAGGCTCCGCGGGCGCCGGGGGAACGGGCTCGGGCGACGGCGAGGCGGACCCGTTATACGACCAGGCGGTCGACGTGGTGCTGAAGAACCGCCGGGCGTCGATCTCGCTGGTGCAGCGGCATTTGCGCATCGGCTATAACCGCGCGGCGCGCCTGCTCGAGCAGATGGAGAACTCGGGCGTGGTATCGGCGATGTCGTCGAACGGCAATCGCGAGATTCTTGCCCCGGCGCGGGAAGCGGAATAGGCGATCCATACGGCTGTTCCGCTGAACCCGCCGCAACGCGCCGGGCATAGGCCCCGCGCATAAGTCCCGCGCATAAGTCCCGTTTAAGGCTTCTTGCTTAAGCTGTGACCGAAAGCCGAGGGCTCGTCCCTCGGCGGCGCGGTTCAATCTAGCCGCTACGGTCACCCGTGCGTTGCCCACAAAGCCCGCCGCCGCGCCCGCTCAACGAATTCAATTAAGGGAGAAAACACCATGCAGCTATTCGCGCAGCAGCACGCTCGACAGAGTGCTCAACCCAGTCGTTTTGGCCAACTCGCTCGCACGATCGTACGCGGCGTCGGCAGTGTGGCGATCGGAGCGTCGATGCTCGTCGCGTCGCAGGCATTCGCGAGCGGCACCGAGCAACTGAAGGCGTTCGTCGCGCAAGTGCATTCCGCGCGCGGTACCTTTGTGCAGCAGGAAGTGCGCGCGCCGAGCAAGGCGCAAGGTGCGAGCGGCGTGCTGTCCACGGGTGGCAAGACTGGCACGTCGAGCGGCACGTTCACGTTCGCCCGTCCCGGCAAGTTCATCTGGCAATACGAGAAGCCCTATGCACAACTGCTGCAAGCCGACGGCGACAAGCTCTACGTGTACGACAAGGATCTGAATCAGGTGACGGTGCGTAGTCTCGGCGGCGCGCTCGGCGCGAGCCCGGCGGCGATTCTGTTCGGCAGCAACGATCTGGATAAGAACTTCACGCTGCGCGATGCAGGCGTGAAGGCCGGCATCGACTGGCTCGAACTGACGCCCAAGGCGAAAGACACGCAGTTTCAGCGCGTCGGCATCGGCTTCAAGGACGGCAATCTTGAAGCGATGGAACTGCACGATGTGTTCGGCAACGTGACGCTGCTGACGTTCTCGAACATTCAGAAGAACCCGCCGCTGCCGGCCGATGCATTCAAGTTCACGGTGCCGAAGGGCGCGGATGTGATCAACGGTTAAGCGCCGGCTTTAAGCCTTGCCCGGATAAAAGCCGCGCCATCGAGCGCGGCTTTTATCATTGCGCGGCCGTTTGTTTCGCCAAAGGTTGGATACGCATATAGGTTGCACAGCGCCATAGCCATTCGACGGGGCCGAAACCAAAGCGCCGCAACCACAGCCGCGAGAACACGATCTGGCTCGCCCTAACTGCCACGCACAGGCATGACAATTCGGCGGCATTCAACGGACCTATCGCAATCAGCGCGGGCAGCAGCACGAGACCAATCACGGTTTGCGTCAGATCGTGCGTGAGTGCGAGCCGGCCATAGGATTGCAGAAGACGGCAAGCCGCTGTGACGGGCCACAGCGACACCGCAGGATATCGATGGCGGCGATGCGCTCCACTGTGTGTCCTGCCAGCCGATTTTCCGCGCACCATCCTCCTGTCTGCTATTGGTCTACCTCAGCGTGGGGGGCGGCGTGCGCGGCCTTCATGTCGTCGATGAACGCTTCGACGATATCGGTGCGATGTTGCCGTGCGCGAGTGACCATGTGGAATGCGACACGGTAGCGCATCAGTGCCGGATTCACGGCGGCCAGCAAACCTTGTTTGACGAACGGCGCCGCGAAATGCCCGGGCAGATAGCCGAGATGCTGGCCCGACAGCACCAGCATCGCGACTGCTTCCATGTTGTCTGCGACGGCGGTCACGTTCTGCGGCGTCGTCGAACTTTCGGCTTCAGGAAGCGGATAGCTGCGCCACGCCCATTCGTGAGCCGCGGCTTCTGCGGGTGACACTTCTCCGGCTATAGCGAACAACGGGTGTCCCTTCGCACAATACGCGAACTGATCTTCGGCAAACACCTCGGTGTATTCGAGCGACGGCACGCGATGCCAGAAATAGCCGATGCCGATCTGAATCCGGCCGTTCAACAACAGTTCTTCGAGTTCGCCCGGCGAGCGCACCAGAATCGAAAATCGCACTGACTGATCGCGCGCCCGAAACCGGCCGATCGCGTCGCTGATGCGCGCGCTCGCCGACACCGGCGTGTGGCCGATCATGCCGATATCGAGCGTGCCGACCAGCTTGCGGCCGACATTGCGCGCCTGCATGCCGAAGGTATCGACGGCAGATAGCAGGGCACGAGCTGCGTCGATGAATTGCTCGCCGCGCGCGGTCAGGCTGAAGCCGCCGCGGCCGCGCTCGCACAGCCGGTAGCCGAGGCGCGTTTCCAGGGTGGCGAGTTGCGTGCTGATGGTCGACTGGCCGACGTTCAGCGTGGCTTGGGCCGGCGAAACGCCGCCGGCGTCGACGATGGCGAGGAAGACGCGGATTGACCGCAGGTCGAGATCAGTGAGTTGGGAGAACATACGTCAGGATACATCGCTACGAATCAATGTGAAGTTTATTCTGTTCGTATTTTAACTTGAGGGAAACTGCTCAAGAATCGAGATTCGCCCGGCAAGGTGCGCTTTTTACTCACTCCTCGGCCGGTTGCACGGTTTTGCTTACTGCCCTCTTTTCATTGCCGAGACACGATGAATACTTCCTCCTTCATTTCCCCCGAGGCCGGTGAACGGCCGCAACCGCTGTCCGGCAACGCAATGCCCCGCTGCGGCGGCATTGCGACGATGATGCGGCTGCCGAACGTCGGCTCGGCCGAAGGGTTCGACGCCTGCTTCGTCGGCGTGCCGTTCGATCTCGGCACCTCGAACCGCACCGGCGCGCGCTTCGGACCGCGCCAGATCCGCAGCGAATCGGTGCTGCTGCGCCCATACAACATGGCGACGCGCGCCGCGCCGTTCGATTCGCTGCGCGTGGCCGATCTCGGCGACGTCGCGATCAATCCGTACAACCTGCACGATTCGATCAAGCGCATCGAAACCGCCTACGACGAAATTCTCCAGCACAACTGCAAGCCAATCACGTTGGGCGGCGACCACACGATTGCGCTGCCGATCCTGCGCGCGATTCATCGCAAGCACGGCAAGGTCGGTCTGATTCACGTGGATGCTCACGCCGACGTCAACGACACGATGATGGGCGAGAAGATCGCGCACGGCACGCCGTTCCGTCGCGCGGTGGAAGAGGGCTTGCTCGACTGCGACCGCGTCGTGCAGATCGGTCTGCGTGGCACGGGGTACGCGGCTGAAGATTTCGACTGGTGCCGCGATCAGGGCTTTGAAGTCGTGCAGGCCGAGGCGTGCTGGAACCAGTCGCTGGGGCCGCTGATGGCGCGCGTGCGTGAACGCATGGGCGACGGTCCGGTGTACATCACGTTCGATATCGACGGTATCGATCCGGCCTTCGCGCCGGGTACGGGCACGCCGGAAATCGCCGGGTTGACGGTGCCGCAGGCGCTGGAAATCATTCGCGGCTCGCATGGGCTGAACATCGTCGGCTGCGATCTGGTTGAAGTGGCGCCGCCGTACGATCCGTTCGGCACGACCGCGTTGCTCGGCGCGAATCTCGCATTCGAATTGCTGTGCGTGTTGCCGGGCGTCGAGTATCGGGCTTCGACGCGTTGAACTGCGGGTTGAACTGCGCGTTTTGCTGATTCAGGTTGATGACGTATGAAGAGAAAAGGCCCGCATTTGCAGGCCTTTTCTGTATTGCGATGATGCTTGGGCGACTCAAGCGTAAGCAGTCTTCCGAGCCGACACCAGCGCCAGATAACACACCGCGCCGATCACCAACGCGGGCAACGTCGCGCCGAGATTCGGCAGCCATTGATTGATCGCCTGATACGACACGATCCCGATCGCCCACGACGCGAACGCGCTCAGATGCCAGCCACCCGAGAAGCCATAACGGCCGCGCACATCACCGAGCACGGCGGCTTCAATGCGACGCTTGCGCACGATGAAGTGATCCACCAGCACCACGCCGAACAGCGGCGCGAACACCGAGCCGATCAACAGCAGGAAGTTCTGATACTTAGCCATCGGCACGAGCAAGGCGATCGCCGTGCACAGCGCGCCGAATGCCGCCGACAACAACGGCACACTGCCGCGCGTCCAGAACGTGCCGGTCGAGACCGCTGCCGAGTGGATATCGGCGAACGCGTTGTCCACTTCGTCGATCAGGATCAGCAACAGGGCGAGGCCGCCGCCCGCTTGAGCCAGCGCGCCGGTCAGCAGCGCGTCGCCACCGCCTGCCGCGAGGCCGTAGATCGCGCCGAGCGCGTAAAACCAGATGTTCGCAATACCATAGCCGAGCAGCGTGCCGCGGAAGGTTTCGCCGGGGCGTCGGCCGAAACGCGTGTAGTCGGCGATCAGCGGCAGCCACGAGAGCGGCATCGCGACCACCAGATCGATTGCGCCGCCGAACGACATCTCGCCGGTGCCCGGACGGCGCATCAGCGCAGCCAGGTCGTGTTTGGCCAGCAGATTCCACGAAAGCCACGCGGCGCCCGCCAGCAGCAGCCAGATACCCCATGTGCGCAGAAAACGCCGCACGAAAGACAGCGGGCCGCTGATGGCCAGCAGCGTTGCGAGCAAGCCGAAGACCACGGTCCAGATCAGCGGCATCGAGAAACCGAAGGCCTGCTTGGCGAGCGCATCGGCGGAATCGCGCATCACGATCACCTCGAACGAGCCCCAGCCGACCAGTTGCACCGCGTTCAGCACCGCCGGCACTGAGGCGCCGCGCACGCCGAGCGTCGGCCGCAGTGACGACATGGCCGCGAGGCCTGTGTCCGTGCCGATCACACCGGCCAGTGCCAGCAATACGACGCCGATCACACTGCCGATCACGATCGCCAGCAACGCATGCGGCAGCGACAGCCCCGGCACCAGTAGTGCGCCCGCTTGCGCGACCAGGAGGCCGATGCCGAGCGAGAACCAGAGCGCGAAAGCGTCGCCGGTGCGGAACGCGCGGCGCGCGTCGGGCACCGGCGTGAGCGGTGCGTAGGTGGAGCCGGCGTCGCCGACGAGTGGATCTTGTGCCATCTAATCTTGTCCCTGTTGGTGTTGCTTGCACGTTCGCGTGCGACGCCGGCGTTGCCGGCCAATCCGCGCGCGATATTAGCCTGTCAGGCTGTCGGCGAGATTACTGGCTAATCGGGCCGCTCATTTGCGTGCGATTTTGCCTGCGACATGGCCCGCTCAGTTATTCACCCCGTTATCCGTTAACTTGCCTGCTGTTTTGCGGTTTTCATCGATGGAATCTTGCGCAAGTGTGGCTAGCCGAATCGCTTCGATCCGCCGCGCGGTCGTCGTCCAGGCGCCGTCACTGTCATAATGCGGGACGTTGCCCGCACTCCTGCGTGCTGGCGTGGCTCACCGGCAGTACGCCGCCTTCACACGGACCGCGTCCGGAAAAGCCGAGATTATCCCCAAAACGTCATGTTTGAAGAACCCCGTGCCAATGTTCCGCTCGCCGAACGCCTGCGGCCCCGCAATATCGACGAAGTGATCGGCCAGAAGCACCTGCTTGGCCCGAACAAGCCGCTGCGGGTCGCCTTCGAATCCGGCGAAGCCCATTCGATGATCCTGTGGGGGCCGCCCGGCGTCGGCAAAACCACGCTCGCGCGGCTCATGGCCGATGCGTTTCATGCCGAGTTCATCGCGCTGTCCGCGGTGCTGTCGGGCGTGAAGGATATTCGCGAAGCTGTTGAGACGGCGCAGATTCATCGCGCGAACGGGCATCAGACGCTTGTGTTCGTCGACGAAGTGCATCGCTTCAACAAGAGCCAGCAGGACGCGTTCTTGCCGCACGTCGAGTCCGGGCTGTTCGTGTTCGTCGGCGCGACGACCGAGAATCCATCGTTCGAGGTGAATAGCGCGTTGCTCTCGCGAGCCGCTGTCTACGTGCTGAAAAGCCTCACCGACGAAGAACAACGCGAACTGCTCGACCGCGCGCAGAAAGAACTCGGCGGTCTGACGTTCACCGACGAAGCCCGCGACGCCCTGATCGGTTCCGCCGATGGCGACGGCCGCAAGCTGCTGAACAATCTGGAAATCGTCGCGCGCGCCGCGGCCCAGCAGAAGAGCACCGAAATCGACGGCGCCTTGCTCGGCAGTGCGCTTGCCGAGAACCTGCGCCGTTTCGACAAAGGCGGCGACGCATTCTACGACCAGATCAGCGCGCTGCATAAATCGGTGCGCGGCAGCAGCCCGGACGGCGCGCTCTACTGGTTCTGCCGCATGCTCGACGGCGGCGCGGACCCCCGTTATCTCGCGCGCCGTATCGTGCGGATGGCGTGGGAAGACATCGGTCTCGCCGACCCGCGCGCGGCCCGCATCGCGCTCGACGCGTCCGAAACCTATGAGCGCCTCGGTACGCCCGAGGGCGAACTGGCGCTGGCGCAGGCGATCATCTATCTGGCGGTCGCGCCGAAGTCGAACGCTGGATATAACGCGTACAACGAGGCCCGGCGGTTCGTGAGCAAGGACCAGTCGCGCGGCGTGCCGGTGCATCTGCGTAATGCGCCGACCAAGCTGATGAAGGAACTCGGCTACGGTCACGAATATCGCTACGCGCACGACGAACCCGATGCCTACGCGGCCGGCGAGACTTATCTGCCGGACAACATGCGTGATCCGCACTGGTACGAGCCGACGCCGCGCGGTCTTGAAGGCAAGATCGGCGACAAGATGGCGCGCCTGGCCCAACTTGATGCGCAGTGGCGCAGCGAGAACAAGCCGAAGAAGGGGTAAGCTTTTGCGGCTCGCCGAGCGCCTCGTTTTGCGCGTCGGTTGGCGCCGTTCTCGCGCCTCGGCCAGTGCCCACCGCGCATCGTTTCTCGCGCCTTGCCGCCATTCCGCACGCCTTGACCATCTAACGCACCGGCCGCCCGCGCCGGTGCGCTAAAATCCCAGCTTCATATAACGAACACCCGCCCCATCCCATGCTCGACATCCAGCTGCTGCGCAAAGACCTCGACGGCGTCGCCAAGCGCCTCGCCGACCGCGGCTATACCCTCGACGTGGCGGCCTTTACCGCCCTCGAAGCGGAACGCCGCGACACCCAGACCCGTACCGAAGAGATGCAGGCGCGCCGCAACACCCTGTCGAAGCAGATCGGCGGGATGAAAGGGCGGGGCGAGGACACCTCGGCGCTGATGGCCGAAGTGGGCGGTATCGGCGACGAGATGAAGGCGTCGGCGGCCAGGCTCGACGATATCCAGAAGCGTTTGTCCGACCTGCTGCTCGGCGTGCCGAACCTTCCGCACGAAAGCGTGCCCGCAGGCAAGGACGAAACCGAGAACGTCGAAGTGCGCCGCTGGGGCACGCCGCGTCAGTTCGATTTCGAGGTGAAGGATCACGTCGACGTTGGTACGCCGCTCGGCCTCGATTTCGAGACCGGCGCGAAACTGTCGGGCGCGCGTTTCACGTTGCTGCGCGGCCAGATTGCGCGGCTGCATCGTGCGCTGGCGCAGTTCATGATTGACACGCACACTCAGCATCACGGCTACACCGAGGTGTACACGCCGTACATCGTGAATCCGGAGATTCTGTACGGAACGGGCCAACTGCCGAAATTCGCCGACGACATGTTCCGCGTCGAGAAGGGCGGTGACGAGAACACGGTCACGCAGTATCTGATTTCGACATCGGAAATCTCGCTGACGAACACGGTGCGCGACAGCATCGTCGAAGCGGACGCGTTGCCGATCAAGCTGACCGCGCATTCGCCGTGCTTCCGCTCGGAAGCGGGCTCGTATGGCCGCGATACGCGCGGTCTTATCCGCCAGCATCAGTTCGACAAGGTCGAGATGGTGCAGATCGTCGCGCCGGAAGCGTCGTATGACGCGCTAGAGCAGATGGTCGGCCACGCTGAGGCGATTCTGCAGAAGCTTGAACTGCCGTACCGCGTGATTACGCTGTGCACGGGCGATATGGGTTTCTCGGCTGCCAAGACGTATGACCTGGAAGTGTGGGTGCCTGCGCAGAATACATATCGTGAGATTTCGAGCTGCTCGAATACGGAGTCGTTCCAGGCTCGCCGGATGCAGGCGCGCTTCCGCAATGCGCAAGGCAAGCCGGAGCTGGTGCATACGCTGAACGGTTCGGGATTGGCGGTTGGCCGCACGCTCGTGGCTGTGCTCGAGAACTTCCAGAACGCGGATGGTTCGGTGACGGTGCCGGCGGCGTTGCGTCCGTACCTCGGTGGGGTGGAACGGCTGGAAGTGCCGGCGGCTTGATTGGTGTCAGGCTGATGCGCGGCTAATGCCGCTACCGCTTGCCAAGCCCCTTCGAAATTTTTTGGTCGAGGGGCTTGGAAATCGGATTCAGCTGTTCTATAATCTTTCTCTCCCAAGCAACGACCCGCTTGGATCTGATTCGCCAGCAACTAAGCAGTTTCGTTGCTGCGAGTCGGAAGACCCGGAAAGGTGGCAGAGTGGTCGAATGCGCTGGACTCGAAATCCAGTGTACCTTTAGGGGTACCGTGAGTTCGAATCTCACCCTTTCCGCCAAATTTAGAAAACAGGCCCTTCGGGGCCTGTTTTCGTTTCTGCCCGCCGAAGAACCCGCCGAACATTAAAGTGTCCTTTGGGCGAGCCATCAATGCTTGCGGTGCATCAAGTCCCGAAGATGATGTTCTTGGAACCAGTGGCTTAGTCTCTCCCGGTTCTCGGATGCGGCCCAGATCCCCGCGCCGCACACAACCACGATGATCCCTATCAAAATCGCCAACGTTAAGTCAGACATGGCGTCCCTCCATAGAAGTCACGGCCATGCTTAGATTTTAGATGGCAGTTTGCGCCATGCCCACCATGGGACTAGTCGCGAATCGGCAGGGGGTTATCAACCCATTTGTGTCCACAGGGCAAGCAAGTTTGTCCGCTGACCAAGCGCTTGCGTCCTTGGGGGCAAGTTCTGTCACTGGGCGCCATCTGCCGGAATGATCCGCGCTGAAGGTAAGCAACTGTTAATGCTTCCAATCATGGGTTCCCACCGTACAGACGGCACAACCCGCCTGGTGCGACGATCTGAAGTGAGCAGGGCAGGAATGCGCTGCCACGCACCGGCGTGAACGAACGCCGTCGCCGGTCCCTCCAACTTTTATCAGGAGGACCATCATGATCCGACTATTCTGTATCTTCGCACTCTCAGCCGGCCTTGCAGGCTGTCTCGTCGCTCCGCCATACGGTTCTGGTTACGGACCTCAGCCTGCACCCGCGTATCAATCTGGCCCAGGCTACTACGGGTATGCGCCTGGATATTACGCGGGGCCGACCGTCGATGTCGGCATCGGCATTGGTGGCTACTTCGGCGGCCACGGCGGACATGGAAGATGAGCGAGCGCGGCGCATGAGGTCACGCGCCTGCCGTTACCGAAATGTTAGCGGCTGCGGCGGGTGTGCGCCTGCCGTAACCATTTCACTTTTTGGTTAGCTGAGCAAACGCCCGGGGCTGGGTAGCACCGCTATCGTATTCAATGCTTTGTATCGTTGGCCGGGTGTAGGCCGCAAACATCAAACTGGTCGATTTGGTTCCTCGCCGGTCGCGCCATCAATTTGCCGGCGAGCATCCCCCGATACAATTCCACATCAATTAGCGCTCGCTGCTCCGACTGACAGGCGATGCCTTCGAGCGCCTCGATCAGCTGTTCATTGTCCTCAACCGACCACCCACCAATCCGAATCGACTGCGCAATCGCCGCCAGCCGTCCGAACTGCTGCACATAGAAATCCCCCGCACTAGCCGCTGCGTCGAGCAGGCGTTCGATGAACTCATCGCGCGTACGGGGTTGGGAGAAAGAAGAAGGGGTATTTGAAGAAAACATAAAACGCTCCCGTTACATGATTGAGCCGCGTCGCGCGGCCATGTGCGGGGTAGGTGTGATTCAGGCTGTCAAACCCGGCCACCCTTGTCTAGGCGGCACCCAAAAGTATAAATCACTGCATCCAACTGGGGATCAACCACCCAGGCAGATCAGCAATTTCCTCACGCCTCAAGTCCGTCACCTTTGCATCCATTTCAGCCCTCGCTGCGTAAATCCCCTCAAGGACGCGCAACCCCCGCCAGACCCAACTAACCGACCGCGCGCCCCCAAGACCAGGAGACGCGCCCATGACCCATCCCGCACCGACCTCTCCACTACCGCGCGGCTCGCGGGTCGCGGTCATCGGCGCCGGTATTTCGGGTTTAGCCAGCGCCTACCTGTTGGCGCGCAACCATCAAGTCACCCTCTTCGAATCGGCCGGCTATGCCGGCGGCCACACCAACACCGTGGACGTCACGCTCGAAGGCCACACGCATCCCGTCGACACGGGCTTCCTCGTTTTCAACGACCGCACCTATCCGAATCTGATCGCGCTGTTCGCCGAATTGGGTGTTGAGTCGCACCCGAGCGACATGACCTTCTCGGTCTCGCTCGACGAAGGCCGCCTCGAATGGGCCGGCACCAGCCTGAACACGGTGTTCGCGCAACGTCGCAACCTGTTCTCGCCGACCTTCCTCGGCATGCTGCGCGACATCGTGCGTTTCAACGGCAGCGCGCAAAGCAATCTGGAGCTCGCGATAGAAACGCGCGCGTCGATGGGCGAGCTGCTGACGGCGGGTGGCTATGGCCGCGCGTTCCAGCGCCATTACCTGCTGCCGATGGCCGCGGCGATCTGGTCGAGCGCGACCGCCGATATCCTGGCCTTCCCGGCCACCACGTTCCTGCGTTTCTGCCTGAACCACGCGCTGCTTCAGGTGAATCGGCGGCCACAGTGGAAGACGGTCGTCGGAGGCGGGCGCGAATATGTGCGCCGCATCGTCGGCACGCTCGATGACGTCCGCATCGGTACTGCGGTTAGAGGCGTACGGCGCGATGCCGACGGCGTCGATGTGTTCACGGACACGGGCACGGAGCGTTTCGACGCGCTGGTGCTCGCCACCCACGCGCCGACCTCGCTGCGGCTGCTGGACAACGACGCCGATCAGGACGAGCGCAGCGTGCTGGGCGCCGTGCGCTACCAGCCCAACGTCGCCGTGCTGCATACGGATACGAATCTGCTGCCGCGCCGTCAGCGCGTGTGGTCGGCGTGGAATTACCTGGGGAGCCACGCGGTCGACGGCACGCATCCGGTGTGCGTCAGCTATCTGGTCAACCAACTCCAGCCGCTGCCGTTCAGGACGCCGCTCGTCGTCACGCTCAATCCGGTGGCGCAACCCGCGCCAGGCACTGAGCTGCGCCGTTTCGTCTACGACCATCCGCTGTTCGATCTGGCCGCCATCGATGCGCAGCACCGTCTGCCGTCGCTGCAAGGCAAGCGCCGCACCTGGTTCGCGGGCGCATGGACGGGCTACGGTTTTCACGAAGACGGTCTGAAATCGGCGCTGCGTGTCGCCGCCGATTTCAACGCGTCGCCGACATGGGCCAAGCTATGAATCCGGCCAGCATCAAAGCCAACGTCGATCCGGCCGGCTGGCTTTTGACGGGGCAGGTGATGCACGAGCGTCTGCGGCCGAAGCATCACCGCTTCACGTATCCGGTGTTTTACGTGCGCTGCGATCTGGATCGTCTGATGTCGCTCGATAGCGGATGGTTCGGCGTCGATCGCTGGCGTCCGCTGAGCTTGTACCAGCGCGATCATGGTCCGCGCGATGGCAGCGATCTCGCCACATGGATGCGCGCGCAACTATCCGCGGCGGGTCTGGAAGAGGCGGACGGCAAGATCTGGCTGCAAGCATTCCCGCGTGTGTTCGGCTACGCGTTCAATCCGGTCAGTTTCTGGTTTTGCCACGACCGCGACGGTCATCTGCGTGCGCTATTGGCCGAAGTGCGCAACACCTTCGGCGATCGCCACAGCTATCTGCTGAGCGCTGCGGGGAACGCACCGATCACCGCTAAAACGGAACTCAAATGCCGCAAAGTGCTGCACGTGTCGCCGTTTTGCCGCGTCGAGGGGCGCTACGAATTTCGCGTCAGAGAGACGCCGAACCGTGCGTCGGTCTCGATCGATTACACGGACGCTGACGGGCTTCTGATTCGAACAGCGCTCGGTGGCCGTTTAAAGCCCTTAACGCGCTCGACAGCACTCGCCGCGCTGATCCGTCAGCCGTTGCTGACCGTCGGCGTCGTCGCAAGAATTCATTGGCAGGCGTTGCGCCTCGCCATCAAAAAAGCGCCGTTCTACGGCAAAAATCCCGCGCCGGGCCGTACCGCTGACGCACCCACCGACCACACCGCTGCCGGCCAACCGTCCGCCGCTGCGCGCCGCATTTCGTCCGATTGAGGAGATTCATCCATGGCGCTTTCAAGAACCCTGAGCGGGCATCGAACCGTCCCCGCGTCGGGCCGTCTGTTTCTATCTCTGCTTGAACGGATTCAGGTTGGGCATCTGGTGCTGATCACGCCCGATGGTCAGCAGCGCGTGTTCGGCGACCCGCACGCGGTGCCGGGTGCGCGTCTGGAGTTGCGCGATTGGCGTGCCTGCGGCGCGATTCTGCGCAAAGGCGATATTGGTTTTGCCGACGCATGGCGCGCCTTCTGGGTCGAGACGCCCGATCTGGCCGCCTTGCTGCGCGTTGCGATCCGCAACGAACGCGCGCTGCAACGCACAGTCTACGGCGGCTGGCTCGCGCAACTCTGGTACGGGCTGCGTCATAAACTGAGGCCCAATACACGCTCGGGCAGCCAGCGCAATATTCACGCGCACTACGATATCGGCAACGCGTTCTACGCGCAGTGGCTGGACTCGACATTCACCTATTCAAGCGCGGTGTTCGACGGCAATTTCTATCAATCGCTTGAAGACGCACAGCATGCGAAGTATCAACGCATCATCGATACGCTGGGTTTGCGCGAAGGCATGCGCATTCTGGAAATTGGCAGCGGATGGGGCGGTTTTGCGATGCATGCGGCACGCCAGGGCATCCACGTGCACGGCGTGACGATCTCTCCCGCGCAGCTCGAATTCGCCCAGAAGCGCGTGAGCGAAGCAGGCTTGAGCGGCATGGTGCATCTTGAACTACGCGACTACCGTGCGCTGACTGGCCAGTACGACGGCATCGTATCAATCGAAATGTTCGAGGCCGTCGGCGAGAAATTCTGGCCGAGGTACTTCCGCACCTTGCGCGAACGCCTACAGCCTGGCGCCCGCGCGCTCGTGCAAACGATCACGATCGACGACTCGCATTTCGCGGCCTATCGGGCGACCAGTGACTTCATCCGCGAATTCATTTTCCCGGGCGGCATGTTGCCGAGTCCGCAGCGTTTCATCGAAGCGGCGCGGCGTGGCAAGCTCGCGGCGCGCACGTCGTTGGCATTTGGGCGCGATTACGCCGAGACACTGCGCCGCTGGCGTAGCGCGTTTGAAGCTCAGCTCGATGCGATCCAGATGCAAGGCTTCGATGAAACTTTCGTGCGCACGTGGCGGCTCTATCTGGCGTACTGCGAAGCCGGGTTCGACGAAGGACGCACGGACGTGATGCAGTTCGTACTGTCCCCGGCGGACTGACATGCGTGCGCTCGCGGCTATCGTACTGATGGTGTGGGTGACCGCCGCCTGCGCCGATTGGCGCGGTGACGTGCAGTCCGCGAAACTCGTGGGCGAGGGCGACTTCAAGGTGTTCGGCTTCAAGCTTTACCGCGCGCAGATGTGGAGCGAACGCGTGCCGGTCGACTATGACGAACGCTTCGCGCTGCACATCACTTACGCTCGCGGCATCAAGCGCGAGCGGTTCGTCGACGCGGGCATGAGCGAGATCAAGCGTCTTGCGAGCGCGCCGATTCCGGCGGATACGTTGGCACGCTGGCGCGCGGATATGATGCAGGCGCTCGTCGACGTCGGCCCCGGGGACCAGCTAAGTGCGGTCTATTTGCCGGATAAGGGCGTGCGTTTTTATGCTGGCGACCGCATGACCGGCGAGTTCGACGATCCGGCATTCGCCCGCGCATTTTTCGGCATCTGGCTCGACCCGTCGACGCGCGCGCCGACTTTGCGCAAGCAGTTGCTCGGCACGACGCCGTAGGGTGGGCAGCGCGTCCTCTGCGTTCAATCGTTGTGTCCGACGGTGCTCTTCGTGTGGCAATCGGGACCCACATTCACCGCTGATGCTGACGAAGCAGCCGCGCATGGCACGGCTTGCGCTTTTGCACGCCGCCGCATCTGATAGACGTTACCCGGTGTGCCGGAAGATGCGGCCAACGATTGCGCATCATCATCGCGCTGCGCCTCACGATTCGCTTGTGCGTCAATAAACGCGCTCATATCGTCGAGTACCGGCGCAAAGCCGCGCAACGGCCCCGCGATGGCGCCGACCAGCAGCGCGTGCCCGATCCTTGGGTAGTGCTTCACCTCGACGGTATCGCCGGCGGCGTGCAGCCTGGCCGCGAACCGGTCGGTATTGCCCGGATCGACCGTCGTATCCTGCTTGCCCGCCGCGAGGAACATCGGCGGTTCGTCGCCGCCGACGAAGTTGATCGGCTGGCTCGCCGCGCGCAATGCCGGCGGGAAAATCTCTTCGAGCGTCGCATCCTTCAGCGGCAGAAAGTCATACGGACCGGCAAGGCCGATCACGCCGCTCAAATCATGCTTGCTCATCTGCTGCGCCGCGAGATAGCGGCCGTCGGTGGCCAGCAGCGTCACGATATGCGCGCCGGCTGAATGACCCATCAGAAAGATTCGTGACGGGTCGCCGCCGAACTCGGCCGCGTGATCGCGGGTCCATCGCACGGCCACGGCGGCGTCGTCGACAAAGCCCGGGAAGGCGGTTTCCGGCCACGTCCGATAGTCGGGCACCACGGCGATAAAGCCGCGCGAGGCTAGCGCAGCTCCGACAAACAGATAGTTGTCCCGCGAGCCGCTCTGCCAACTGCCGCCGTAGAAGAACACGACGATGGGACGGCCATGCGAAGCGCTTGTCGGTGTACGGCTTGCTGTCGGCATGTAGACGTCGAGTTTCTGGCGCGGCGCGCTGCCGTACGCCCGGGCGTCCTCGACCTGGAAGTTCTTGCGCGATACGGCGGCATTGAGCACGCTGGCGGCGCTACAGCCGCCCAGGGCGGCGAGCGCCAGCGCTGCGGTCAGGGTGAACAGGTGTCGAGGCATGAGAGTCGGGTCCGTCGAAGATCGTTCGAGAATAAGCGTTCGAGCAATGTACGCGCCAACCCGATAACCGGATGCAGACGGCTGCCTTGCGAGGGTGAGGCGCGATTACATCGAAAAGCCGGCGATCTGGACCAGCAGAACGATATTGAGGGCTAGCACGACGACTGTACCGGCCACCGCCGCAATCGTCGTCGTGCGACGATTCCTGTAGCGGCCCATCAAATCCCCACGCGACGTGAACCACACCAGCGCGATCATCGGCACCGGCAGCGCGATGCTTAGCACCACCTGGCTCAGCACTAGCGCGCGTGTTGCATCCACTCCGCAGGCCACCACGACGAAGGCCGGCACCATGGTAATCAGCCGCCGCGCCCAAACGGGGATGTGAAAGCCGACGAAGCCCTGCATGATCATCTGCCCGGCCATTGTGCCGACGACCGAGCTCGATACACCGGACGCGATCAATGCCGCAAGAAAGAGACCCGCCGCAGCGCCACCCAGCAGCGGCGTCAGCGTGCGCCATGCCGTTTCGATGCTCGCGATCTCAGCGTGGCCGGCATGAAACGCGCTCGACGCCATGATCACCATCGCCATGTTGATGAGCCCGGCGACGCCGAGCGCAGCCACCACCTCGATATTCGAAAAGCGCAGCAGCTTGGCACGTTCACCTTCATTGCGCGGCTTCACGCGATTCTGCGTGAGTCCCGAATGGAGGAACAGCACATGCGGCATGACCGTTGCGCCGATAATGCCGACGGAAATCGTCAATGCATTGCTATCGGGCATGCTCGGCGTGAACGTATGCTTGACGACCGACGGCCAATGCACCGGCGCAATCAGCAACTCGCCGAGATACGACAGCCCGATCACACCGACGAGCGCCGCGATCGCCAGTTCGAGTGGGCGGAAGCCGCGCTTCTCGAACTGCAGCAAGCCGTAGGTGACGGCGGCCGTGATCAGCATGCTTGGCATCATCGGTAGATGCGTGAGCAACGAAACGCCGATCGCGCCGCCGACGAATTCCGCGAGATCCGTCGCCATCGCCGCGGTTTCGCTGATGCCCCACATCGCGAGCACGCAACGGCGCGGCAGTGCCGAGCGGCATAATTCGGCGAGATTGCTGCCGGTCACGAGTCCAAGTTTGGCGGACAAAGCCTGAAATAACATGGCCACGATGTTCGCCAAGGCCACGACCCACAGCAACGTATAGCCGTAGCCGGCGCCCGCCTGGATATTGGTGGCGAAGTTGCCCGGGTCCATATACGCGATCGAGGCCACCACCGCTGGTCCGACGAACGGCAGCATCGCCCGCAAGCCGCGGCGCCGTCCCGCCAGCGTCTCACGGATGTCGAAACAGGTCTGCTCGGTGAGGGTTTGCGGCACGGTGGCCTGACTCATCGCTTCGTTCATAACTGCTCCTGTCCGTCTTCAAGCGTTCAAGGCAATGCGGATGAAGGCTGGCCAACGGGTGAGCGCGATCGTCATCGCGGCGACCCGTTGCCGGTGCAAATGGCACAGCAGGTTGCGTGCTTCAGGCGCTCATGTTGAGCGTACCGTTCACGCCGTTCGGGAAGAAGCCACCCTTGGTCGCCATCGAACTCGTCAGATACACGATGTTGAGGACGTTGCCGTAGCCGCGGCTGAAGGCGAGCCCGTTGCTGTCGAGCGGCACGATGTTCGATGAGCCCGGCGTCGCGCCGGTGATGCCCTGATCGTCGTGGCCGTTGTTGTCGAGGCTGTCGCGTGCGGCGGAGATCGCGTTGGCGGCGGTGTAGATACTCGCCGTGTCGACGCCTTTGGCAAACAGCACCGTGCGTACGAGACCTGCGTGATACGCCTCGGCCGCGAGAATGCCGGCAGCTGCTTCGAGGAAGGTCTTGTTGCTGATGAGCGGAGAGGCGCCCTTGTAGGCCGTCACACCCACATCTTCGAAGATGAACGCGCCGAGCAGGAAGTTGTTGTCGTTCGCATACGGATTGAACGCCACACCCGCGCCGACGAGTCCCGCTGCGCGCGCCGCATTCGAGAACGCACCGTTCGGATTGGTGCCGCCGATGTCTATCGAGGGCATCGCGACCGCCGCCGAGCCCAACGCACTGCGCAGGAAGTTGACGTGCTCACGCTCGTCGTTGGCGATCTCGTTCGCATAGGCCTGAACCACCGGATCCTGGAACGGCACTTGCTGCCCTGGGATGACCGTGCCCATTGTGCCCACACCGGCCGTCACGCTAGCCGCGAGGCCCGAACCCGTCGTCGCATACGTGTAAAACTGCGATTCGAGGTACTCCAGATTCAGCGCGAAGTTCAGTATTTCCGCATCGGTCGGCGCGCTCTGCGCTGACGCGATCGATCCGGAACCGCCACCGCATGCACTGATCAGTGTGCCGCCGACCAAACCTAAACTTAGGCCGCCGGCGTTGCGAAAAAACTGTCTGCGTTGCAGGCGCCGTTCAACCCGGCGATCAAATACATCGATAAGTTCTGCTGATTTAGTGGTGGATTCCGACATGGCTATGCTCCTCAGATGGTTCGCTGCCAATGCCGCGGATTCGCAACGTCTACGCGCTGAAAACTGCTACGACGCGATGCAACGGCGCAAATCGCGGACGCAAAAGAGGGCCCGGTTCTTCTGAGAAGAACCAAACGATGCGGGGAGAAGAAGCGAGTCCTCAACCACCTTTACGGAACGAATGCGCTGCCAGATGCAAACCTCGCAAAAGATTTATGTGGGCGCTCGCAGCATGAGGCAGACTGACTCTTTTTTGCCGCTTCGTGAAAGCCGGTCGGCGTGATGCGGAAAAGCATCCGGCGAGCAGGCTCGACCCGGCTCGCGGAGGCCGTCCGGCGATCCTCTGTACAATTGGCCGATCGTCAACATCGACCCACCTCGACCGAATTCATGGCCATTACCTACAAGACTCCCGACGACATCGCCAAGCTGCGCATTTCCGGCCGCCTCGCGGCCGACGTCCTGGCGATGATCGGCGAGCACGTCAAGGCCGGTGTCTCCACCGACGAGCTCGACGCGCTGTGCAACGATTACATTGTCAATACGCAAAAGACGATTCCGGCAAATGTCGGTTATTTGGGATTTCCGAAGACTGTCTGCACATCCGTCAATCAGGTGGTGTGCCACGGCATTCCCAACCGCAGCGAAATCCTGAAAGATGGCGACATCATCAATATCGACGTCGCGATTATCAAAGATGGCTATTTCGGCGACACCAGCCGGATGTATTGCGTCGGCCAGCCGAGCACGGTGGCGCGCCAGCTAATCGACACGACCTACGAAGCGATGCTTGCCGGCATCCGTGAGGTCAAGCCTGGCGCTACGCTGGGCGACGTCGGCTACGCGATCCAGAAGGTCGCGCAGCGCGACGGCTTCTCGATCGTGCGCGACTACTGCGGCCACGGCATCGGCCGTGTCTACCACGAAGACCCGCAAGTGTTGCACTACGGTCAGCCGGGGCAGGGCGTGCGTCTGAAACCGGGTATGGTCTTCACGATCGAACCGATGATCAACGCGGGCCGCGCCGGCACCGCTGTGCAGCGTGACGGCTGGACGGTCGTCACCAAAGACCGTTCGCTGTCGGCGCAATGGGAGCACATGATCGCCGTGACCGAAGAAGGCTACGAGCTGCTGACGCCGTGGCCGGACGGCACCGGAGATTACGAAGCGCCTTGAACGCAGCGGCCAGCGCGCCTGACGAACCGGCTATCAAGGCGGTGCGGGCGCGAATTGCTGCGCAGTTGGCGCGCGGCGCCCGCACCAGGGGCCGCCGCTGTGGTCCGATCCAGTAAATAAGGATTTGACTCGCGCGCCGGTTCGGTTAAAGCTATGCCTTAGGGTTTCAAGGGGTTTTCGTCTGCATGAGTCCGTCATTGACCGTTCGCCGTATCGCCGCTGATCAGGGCGCCGTTTTTCGCGAACTCCGTACTGCGTCGCTGCGGGAGGCGCCCTATGCCTTCGGCGAAACGCTAGAGGACGCGTTGTCGGCGGATGCCGCCACGTTCAACGCCACCGCCGCCGAACACGCTGTTTCGTTTATTGCCACCACTTTCATCCTCTATACCGAGGGCCATCCGGCAGGGCTGATCGAAGCCTATTTCGACGACACCGCGGCGCCCCGCGCGTTCGTCTGCGAGTTGTGGGTGGCGCCGGCCGTGCGTCATCTGCGAGGTGGCGAGTTGCTGGTCGATACCGCCAGCGCCTGGCTCGCCGGCGAAGGCGCCATGGAAATCTACGCGTGGGTTGCCGACGCCAACCGCAATGCGATGCGCTTTTACGAGGCGCTCGGCTTCGGTCCGACCGGCGAGCATCGGCGTGTCGTGCGCGCGCCCGAGCAGGCCGAAAGCCTGCTAGTGCGCCACGTGCCGACCACGTCGCAGGTATTTCAGCAGTGATCCCGCGAGCGGCGCGTCAGTCTGCCGCTCAAATCCCATCCGCGTCGCTACAGCGTTCATGGCCGAGTTCGTGGTCGAATAACCGGCCTAAGCGCGGCCTGAACGGCCGAGGCGTGGCTACGTCACGGGTATTCAGGCCGCAGGGGCGCGTTCTCCCGGCAAAAAAACTCGCTCCCCGCCTGGACGCCTGTAAAATACGCAAAATTTTTTGCCGAACGCTATGTCGCCCAAGAAATCGCCCTTTTTCGAACTCCGCAGCGGCTCTGTCGACACGCTCCTGTTTGTGGTCAAGACAACCGATCTCGACGCAATGCGTGCCGAACTGACCCGGCGCTTCGAGGCGACCCCCGAATTTTTCGCTAACGACGTCGTCGCGATCGACGTGCGCCGTCTCGCCGAGAATGAACGCGTGCCGCTTGCCGACATCGCGCAACTGCTCGACAGCGTGCGCATGCGTCCGGTCGGCGTTGTCGCCAACGCGCAGCAGGCGTGGGCGGCCGAATCCGCGCTGCCGTTGCTCGAAGCGCGCGACCGCCGCGGCGGCGCCGCGAAGTCCGCTGACGAAGAGGGCGCCAGTGCCTCTTCGTCAGCACCGGTGCCGACCGCTGCGACGGCCACGTCGGCCGATCTGTTCACAGCCGCAGCCGTCACCCCCGCTGGCGCGCCGCCGGAAAACGGCACACCGGCCACTGCAGCCGCGGTTGAGCCGGCGCCTGCCGCCGAGCCAGTACGTCTCGCCACCTCATCGCAAACCATGGTGGTCGACAAGCCGCTGCGCTCGGGCCAGCGCATCTACGCAAAGGGCGATCTGGTCGTGCTGGGTCTGGTGAGCTACGGCGCGGAAGTGATCGCGGAAGGCAACATCCATATTTATGCGCCGCTGCGCGGCCGGGCGTTGGCCGGCGTGCAGGGCAATCACGACGCGCGCATTTTCTGCACGTGTCTCGAACCGGAACTGATCTCGATCGCGGGCATCTACCGTACGACTGAGACGCCGCTGCCTGCCGACGTGCTCGGCAAGCCGGTGCAGATCTGGCTCGAAGAAGAAAAACTGATGATCGAACCGCTGCGGCTCACGTAATCGACGTGACGCGCGCGCTGCCCTGAACGATCTCGGCACGCGGCGTTCCACGGCAAATATGGCCGCACATAATTGACGAATTTGACGAACACAGGTAAGGGTAATGGCAAAAATCATTGTGGTGACTTCGGGCAAGGGTGGCGTGGGCAAGACGACCACGAGCGCGAGTTTTGCATCGGCCCTCGCATTGCGTGGCAGCAAAACCGCCGTGATCGACTTCGACGTCGGCCTGCGTAACCTCGACCTCATCATGGGCTGTGAGCGCCGTGTGGTGTACGACCTGATCAACGTGATCCAGGGCGAAGCCAACCTCAACCAGGCGCTGATCAAGGACAAGAAGTGCGAGAACCTGTTCATCCTGCCGGCCTCGCAAACACGTGACAAAGACGCGTTGACCATGGAAGGCGTCGAGAAGGTCATCAACGACCTGATCGCGATGGACTTCGAATTCATCGTTTGCGATTCGCCGGCGGGTATCGAATCGGGCGCACTGCTGGCCATGCACTTCGCCGACGAAGCGCTGATCGTGACCAATCCGGAAGTCTCCTCGGTACGCGACTCGGACCGTATCCTTGGCATTCTGTCGTCGAAGACCAAGCGCGCGATCGAAAGCAAGGAACCGATCAAGGAACACCTGCTGATCACCCGCTACAACCCGAAGCGCGTGAGCGAAGGCGAAATGCTGTCGCTCACCGACATCCAGGAAATCCTGCGCATCGATCTGATCGGCGTGATCCCGGAATCGGAAGCGGTGCTGCATGCGTCGAACCAGGGCCTGCCGGCCGTGCACCTCGACGGTACCGATGTCGCAGAAGCCTATAAAGATGTCGTGTCGCGTTTCCTCGGCGAGCAGAAGTCGCTTCGCTTTACCGATTACCAGAAGCCAGGGCTGCTGCAGCGCCTCTTCGGCACCAAGTAAAGGGAGCGCGTAATGTCGATTCTTTCGTTTTTGCTGGGCGAGAAGAAGAAGTCCGCGTCGGTAGCGAAGGAACGCTTGCAGTTGATCATCGCGCACGAGCGCGCCGGCGGCCATGCGCCCGCCGATTACCTGCCTGCGTTGCAACGCGAACTGGTGGCCGTGATTTCAAAGTACGTGAAAATCTCCAACGACGATATTCGCGTGAGCCTCGAGCGCCAGGACGACCTCGAAGTGCTCGAGGTCAAGATCGAAATACCGCAGGCCGGTTCCGCATAACGTGCTGCGCGTTCTGCTTCGTTTCGTCGATGTGACGTGACGAGGTGGAGCGCGTGGGCGCTGTCCTCTCGCTGTTCTTTCTGCTGTTCAATTTGACGCGCGGATGCGGGTTCTACGCGCTGTCTGTCCCCTCGTTCTCTCCTTTTCTGCTAAAACGCGCCGCTTCGCCGTGTACGGCCACGCATGTCCGCACGTTGCTACGCCGCGCAGCGAAATAATCCGTTGCACTTCAGCGTGTGCCGTTACACGCGCGCAGTCAGCGCTTTGGTCCCCTCGCGCATTAAACGGATAACGCCGTATTCGGTGTCCAACTACAGAGGGAAAACATGAACAAGACCTTTCGCTTGCTGATCGCCAACGCTGTTCTGATCGCTGCCGGTGCATCCGCTGTGGCATCCGCTTCCGCCGAGGAAGTCGTCTTGATCGCGCCGTCCGCACCGCCGGCCGTGCGTTACGAAGCCGTGCCGGCGCCGCGCGTCGGCTACGTGTGGGATCACGGTCATTGGCGTTGGGACCACGGCCGCTATGTGTGGGTCACGGGTCATTGGCAGGCCGAGCGTGTCGGCTACCACTGGGTGCCGGGCCACTGGGTCGAACACGGCCCGAACTATCGCTGGGTCGAAGGCCACTGGGCGTAAGTCCGCGGGCTCCAGCGGTGTGCGGCACGGCGTGGTTGATCCCGCTCGTGCCACTCCCTTCAGTTTGACGACACAGAAGCCGCGCACGCGCTCGGCGTAGTGCTCCCCTGTGTTTCAGAGGAATACATGATGAAAAAGAATCTGCTTCTGATCGCCGTACTGGCGGTCATGCTGGCCGGCTGCGTGGTGGTGCCGGCGCGGCCGTTGGTGATGCGCGTGCCGGCAGTCGTCGTTTACTGACGCGGGGCGCTGTCTTCAGCGCGGGCGTCGCCGTTGATTTCATCGATGACCGTTGCTTCGGGCGCTTCGACTTCGGGGACTTCCGGCACCGGAGCGGGTGCCGGCTGCGGCAGCGGCGCCATATAGCGCTCTGCCAGCGACTCATACAACGGCGGCGCGAAGAAACGCGCCACGCGGCTCGCAATCAACGCGGTGGCCATCAGCGAAATCACCAGTGCATGACCGTCGATCATCTCCATCACGATCACGAACGACGTAATCGGCGACTGCGTGACGGCCGCCAGATAGCCCACCATGGCGAGGGCGATCAGCATCGGCAATTGCATCGAGCCGAACACCATGTGCAGCAGATTGCCGAAGCCCGCACCGATCGACAGCGACGGCGCGAAGATGCCGCCCGGAATACCCGGCAGATACGAGCCGACCATCGAGATCATCTTCAGAAACGGATAGAACACGGACAGGTGCTCGTGTCCGTCGAGCAGTCCGCGCGCTTCCGCATAGCCGCTGCCGAAGGTCGTGCCACCGGAGATGAGGCCGACCACCGCGATCACGAAACCGCACAGCGCGGCGAACACGACCGGCCGCTCGCCGTGCAACTGACGCAGCGGCGCTGGAATCCAGCGCGCGGTGTTCAGCAGCAGCCAGCCGAACACGCCGCCTGCAATACCGGTGACGACTGCCGTGAGCACGACGGCCACCGCCAGCAGATCGGGGAAATGCGCGCCGATCTGGATGGTGCCGAAATAGGTGTAGTTGCCGTTCAGCCCGAGCGCGATTACACCGGCGATGATGATCGCCGTAATCAGCACGCCGCTCGCGCGGGCCTCGAAGCTGCGCGTGAGCTCCTCGATCGCGAACACGATCCCTGCCAGCGGCGTATTGAATGCCGCGGATAAGCCCGCTGCCGCGCCCGCGAGCACCAGCTGCCGTTCGATTTGCGCGTTCGAGCGCGGATACAGCCGCCGCAGATTGAACATCAGTGCCGCGCCGACCTGCACGGTCGGTCCTTCGCGGCCGATCGTGAAGCCGCCGAGAATCGCCAGAAACGACACCGCGATCTTGCCGAACAGAATCCTGAACGACAGCAACCGTGCGCCGTATTCACCGGGCCTGGAATGCAGGGTGGCGATGACTTGCGGAATGCCGCTGCCTTCGGCGCCGCGGAAGAACTTGCGCGTGAGCCAGACAGCGAGCGCCGCGACAGCGGGCGTGACGATCAACGGCGCCCACACGTGGTGTTGCTGCATCGTGCGGAATTCGCCGTAGCCCCAGTCGATCAGCCGTGCATACAGCACCGCCACCAGGCCGACCGCGATCGCGCCGAGCCAGAAGACGCCATATTGCCGCCACAGGCGTCTGGCGCGACGCACGATGCTGGAAGAGAGCGGAAGGAATGCCCGGGACATGAGGGATGTGCTGGCGCAAAGGGTGAATTATAAAACGTGCCGCATCGATAAAACGGTATGAAAGTATTTAGAAATATAGTAAAAGGCTTATTTGTAAGGCGTGCAATGTAACGCGCCGTATTAATGGCTGGATGGCGCTCGGCCGTGTTCAGCAAAGATTATTCCAATCGTCGGCTAAAATGGTTTGACGTTCGAACAACTAATAGGTCCTCAATGAAGCGAGTCCTTATCGTCAAGGTCACTTCACTCGGCGATATCGTGCAGGCGTTGCCAGTCGTCGCCGACGTCAAACGCGCGTTTCCCGGCGTTGAAGTGGACTGGGCGGCCGACGAAGCCTTCGCCGAAGTGGTGCATTGGAGCGAGAGCGTGGACCGCGTGCTGTGCGCACCGCTGCGCCGCTTCAAGAAGGCGCGCCGCTGGGGCGATTTCAAGGCGATCGCGGCGTCGATCGCCGAATTGCGCGCCTACCGCTACGACTTCATTATCGACATTCACGGTGTGTACAAGAGCGCGATCATCGCGTTCCTGGCGCGTTCGTCGAAACGTATTGGCTATCAGTCCCAGGATCTGGGCGAGCGGGGCGCCGCATTTGCCTACACCGGGCGTTTCGGCCCACGTCCGCAGTGCAATGCATGGCATGGCATGCGCATCAGCGCGGGTGAGGCGCTGGGCTATGAGGTCGAAGGGCCGGCCGTCTACAACCTGCGCCTGCCCGACCCGGCCGCCGCACCGTTCGAGGCTAACAGCGCGCCGGTCGCGGCGCTATTTCACGCCACTTCCAAAGACGACAAGAAGTGGCCGCTGCCCCATTGGGTTGCGGTCGGTCGCGAGTTGGCGCAGCGCGGTTTTCGTGTGGTATTGCCGTGGGGCTCGGAAGGCGAGCGAGCCGAGGCGGAGCAAATCGCGTCACAGTTGCCGGGCTCGGCCGTCCTGCCGAAGCTGAGCGTGACCGAAATCGCGCAGATGATCGACGCGTGCGCGCTGGTGGTCGGCACCGATACCGGTTTCGTTCATCTGGCGCATGCATTGCAGAAGCGCACGGTCATGATTTTTGTGGCGACCTCGCCGTCGCATTGCGGCATCGAAGCGCCGTTCCGCTCGATTTCGATCGGTGACGGCCATTCAGTGCCGTCGATTGCTGAGGCGCTGGAGGCGATCGATTACGTGCATAGCGAGCCGGGCGTCGTCGTCATGCGGCACGGATCGGCTGCCGCCTAAGCGCAGCGCCTTGGCCGCGCTTTCGCGCAATCGTTTGGCTAAAAGAAAAGAGGCGCGACGTACAGTCGCCCAATCAAACGAGCGCTGCCACGGAACGCCTCGAAAAACGCCCGCGTCGGGGAACTACGGGCGGAGAGGAATCGCTGCAATGAACAAACTGGGTCATTCGCCGACTCATTCACGGAGTCATTCGCCAGTCACGCACTGAGCGGCCACAATGATCGACTCAGTTCTAAAGAGACCGCCGGCCGGCGGTCGAGTTCAATGTGCATTCATCGACACATGCCGTGCGCGTGCCGGCAAGATTCGTATGCCGTTCACCGGCGCCCCGCAGCCTGCCGCTCATGACCGTTCTCTGCGTTCGGATAAGCGTCACGCATTACACACTTGTTAAATCTGTCGCTTTTCGTTGAGTGCCTAATTGGCTACACGTGTGTTCCAACGCGAGACCGTCGGCTCAACCATCGCGCATAGAAGCGCGTATCCAACACCCATCGTCAGCGCCTCGATCCACACACCCGCCATGGGCACGGTTTGCACGAAAACGCGCGTGTTCGAA
Organism: Paraburkholderia polaris; assembly: GCF_012927345.1. Classification (GTDB taxonomy): domain Bacteria; phylum Pseudomonadota; class Gammaproteobacteria; order Burkholderiales; family Burkholderiaceae; genus Paraburkholderia; species Paraburkholderia polaris. The sequence goes on along the minus strand of NZ_JABBGJ010000029.1, from coordinate 56,103 downwards.
GCAGTATAGGTGGTGTTTTCGTCTGATGTGAACCTGTCGTTGCCACGCTTCGGCGCGACTGGTTTCGGGGTTCAAACATGTAACACCCCAGTGATCTTCCCTTACAAATGGCAACGTTCGCGCGAGGCAGGGTCGTGTTCAATCGAGTCATTCGGGGTTTCGGCTCGAATGAATCTGACTGGAAGGAGAACAATATGAAACGCTTGATCCTGACCCTGATCGCAGGCACGCTGCTCGCAACGGCGCTCGGAGGCTGCATCGTTGCACCGGCGCCTGGCTATTACTACGGCGGCGGTTACTACCATCACGGTGGCTACTACTAACGGTAACGGCTTGTGGCGCGCGTTCGGCTAGACGCAGCGCCAAATCCTGACGGCTGCCGCTTGCCTGCATAGGCACGGGCAGCCGTCAATCGCTTGTTTGGATACGAGTGGGCGAACGCTGCCGCGCCTGACCGGCGTCGCAGCGTTCGCCCACTCAGGCGAGCAGCATTTCAAAAGCGATCACCGCGGTGATCGCAGCCGCGTTCGCGGCCAGCGCTTCCACGACGATGCCTTTCCACGTCGCAGGACGAAAGCGCAAAGCCAGCAGCAGCGAACACAGCAACGCCAGCGCGATGATCATCACGATGTCCGCATTGTGAAGATGGATATTCATCAGAGCCTCCCTGCTTGCCTTAGGGTTATTGGATTCGAGTATAGGCAAGTCAAAAAGACGCGCAAGGCAGGGGATTTACTCAGCGCGTCTTCGGTCTCTTTACATCAAGCGTGCATCGCGCGTCTCGCGCATGCACAGCACGCCGATCATGCTGACGGCAGCCGCAATCGACACATAAGCGCCCACCCACGTCAGCCCGCCGTGCGCGGCCAGCACCTGCGCGATATACGGCGCGACTGACGCGCCGAGAATCCCGCCGAGGTTGTACGACACGCCTGCACCGGTATAGCGCACGTTGGTCGGAAACAGTTCCGGCAGCAGCGCGCCCATCGGCGCGAAGGTCACGCCCATCAGGAACAGTTCGATCACGAGGAACAGCAGCACCAATGGCATCTGTCCGCTGCCCAGCAACGGCGCCATTGTGAAGCCCGACAGGATCGCCGCGATGATGCCGACGATCAGCACCGGCTTACGGCCATAACGGTCGCTCGCCCAGGCCGACAGCGGCGTGGCGAGCGCCATGAACACGACCGCGATGCACAGCATGCCGAGGAAGGTCGGCCGGGGAATATGCAGCACTGACACGCCGTACGACAGCGAAAACGTCGTGGCGTTGTAGAACAGCGTGTAGCAGACCACCATGGCCAGCGCGCCGAGCAGGGTCGGCAGCCAGTGCTGCGACAGCAGCGTGGCGATCGGCACCTTCACGCGTTCCTTGCGTTCGATGGCCGCCTGGAAAGCCGGCGTCTCGGCGATCTTCAATCGCACATACAAGCCGAGCGCCACCAGCACCGCGCTGACGATAAACGGCACGCGCCAGCCCCAGCTGCGGAATTGCTCGTCGCTCAAAGACAACGCCAAAGCGAAGAACAGACCGTTGGACGCCAGGAAACCGATCGACGGTCCCAGCTGCGGGAACATCCCGAACCAGCCGCGTTTGCCGGCCGGTGCATTCTCGGTGGCGAGCAGCGCCGCGCCGCCCCATTCGCCGCCAAGGCCGATACCCTGGCCGAAGCGCAAGATGCACAGCAGGATCGGCGCGAGGCTGCCGATCGAGTCGTAGCCGGGCACGAAACCGATCAGCGTGGTCGACACGCCCATCACCAGTAGTGAAGCCACCAGTGTCGACTTACGGCCGATCCGGTCGCCGAAGTGACCAAAGATAAACGAGCCGATCGGGCGCGCGACGAACGCGATGCCGAACGTGACGAAAGCCGACAAGGCCTGGGCGGTCGCCGAGCCGTGCGGGAAAAACACCGGTCCGATGACGAGCGCCGCGGCGGTCGCATAGACGTAGAAATCGTAGAACTCGATCGCGGTGCCGATGAAGCTCGCGAAGATGATCCGCGCGCTGCTGTTCTGCCCGGAAGCATTGGGCTGGGCCGCGGAAATCGGCGAAGTGGACATGCAGGGTCTCCGTGTGTCGTGATGCCGTTGGGCACCGCACTTTTACGTGCGAGCGGCGCGTGGTCAGGCGGCATCTTTGTTTAAGTTCGTGCGCTTCGGCGCGTCTCGCTGGCGGTTGAAGCCATGCTCGGCGCGGGCGACGATGCGACAGCTTACAACGGCAGCGGGTAGTCGTCAGCGCTCGCGTGCGAAAGCAGCCTTGCCAGGGGAATAACCCGGTGGGCTGCGTGGCGCGTGCGGACGGCCGGACAGCAGGGCGGCCGGTTCAGCGCGAGGTGCTGACGATCAGACGTCGGTCGTCGCGTGCGTCGTGTGTCGAGTATCAGGCAGGCGGGCTGCGCGGGTGGCGCGGCGGCGCTGCAATTGGACTCGCGCCGCGCCAGCGGGTGAGCGGGCGGCGTGGGCCATGCCGGAAGGCCCCGGCTTAGGGAATCGGAAAATTATAACGAGCGCGGCGTTGGCGCAGCAAGGCGGGGCAAGACTTGCCTCGCGTCTTGCCTATCGGGCGCGGTGTCGGCGCCGCGTTCAGTTGATGGCCTGCGCTTGCGGCGAGGCTAACTCGCGCAACTGGAATTTGCCGTCGTCGTTGAAAAGCCAGTCTTCGAACAGTTCGAGCTGGCCACGGCCGTTCAGCAATTTGCCAGGCGGTTGCGGCAGCGGCGAGGCGCGTCGCAAAGTGGCGAGCGCGGTGCTTTCGGCTTCGTCGTCGCCATTGGTGCGATACACCGACGACTGCACCACCCGGCCATCGCGATCCACCGTGAACGACACCACCACCAGCGAGCGCAGCATCGCTTGCGGCGTGCCGTGCAACACGTAGGAAGGGCTGCGTTCGATGATGCGTTGGGCGACCGCACTGCGGTACTGGTCGAGCGTCGCACTGTTGACGGCGGCCGCTGGCGTGATGACAAGCGGGCGGTCCGGCGGCGTGATGGTGCAGCCTGCTATGGCCGCGAGCATCAAAACCGAAACCGCCGTCAACGCCGACGTCAACGGCGCCGCCGCATTATGCGCATGCGATAGAGACACGCTCACGCGTGAAGCGAAGCGTCCGGTCAAGCGGCGAAGGTGACGCGTGCGGGTAAGCATCGTCGTAGAAAGTGCTGAGACAGGTCTAACTTGATGGTAGTCAAAAAGCGCCAATATGCAATTGTCGTTCGCCCTGTATGCCGGTCCCAAGTCATGTGATTCGGCTGGCTTGCGCGCCAGGCCAAGAGGTCTTTCCATTGCCTTTCTGCTGCATGCATGAGCGCATTCAGTCTGACGCGGTTCGCCTGACATAAGCGACGTTTAGACAAAGGTCGTCACGCCGATCCGCACACAACAGGAGTTCTAAGAGTTTTCCTATGGTGACAAGAGCCTCACGTCGATAGCGTGGGCCGGCCCATCAGGCGAGGCGCCGCAGTGCGGTCATGAGTCGCGTGCGGCCGGCGCTACGCAAGCCGATCGGTCCTGTCCATCCCGACAACGAGGTATCGTTTGGAACACACTTCCTTTGCGTTGACGCGCACGCAATCCCGCACGTTGGCGCACGCCGCCGCTGGTCCCAATCTCTGCGCCGTCTACCGGATCGACGGCGCTCCAGACGTCGAGCGTCTATCCTCCGCCGTGGCACAACTGGTGGCGCATTGCCGGCCGCTTGCCTACCGGCTCGTCGAAGCCGACCAGGGCCTGCGCTGGGTCATCCGCCGTGATGTACGCGCGGAACTGAACGTCATCGATCTCGACAGGCGTGACGCGCGCGAGGAAGCCGCCGTGCTGTCGTTGATCGACGGCCTTTGCGCGCGTGCCTTCCGCACGGACGCCGGACTGCCGTGGGCGTTCACGCTGCTACGCGCCGGCGCCCACAGTTATCTCGTGTTCGCCTGCCATCCCGCCTTGCTCGACCGATTTTCGCTGACGCCGTTGTTCAACGCGCTGTCGCGGTTCTATGGCGACGAGGCTCCCGGCGCGCCGCTCGGCATCGATCAGCAAGGCCTGCTCGACGCCGAGCGCGAACTGCTCGCGAGCGACCGTTTGCAGACCGACCTCGATTTCTGGATCGGCCAGGTCGGCGACGCCTCGTTCGAATGGCATGCCCCGCGCCGGCAGAACGCACTCGCCGACAGCAGCTTTACGGTACGTCTCGACGCGCAAACAGGCGCTGCATTGCGCAATGAGGCAAAAGCGCTCAGCGTCGCGCCCGATCTGCTGATCAAACTGTGTGTACACGTGCTGCTGCGCCGCATGACCGGCAGCCGCGGGGTGCTCACCGCGCATCATCAGCGCGGCCGCGGCCATCGCGACGAGACGATCGGCTTCGACGAACGGCGGCGCTTCCTGAAAACCGACTTCGACGACACGATGACGCTGCGGCAGTTTCTACGGCACGCGGCGGCGCGCGCCGAGATGGCCGATTTTCACGCCGAGCTGCCGGCCTTCGAAGTGCTGCACGATATCGAGCGGCGCGAGCCGGGTTTCCTGCGCGCGACCAACGTGGTGTGCGAGACCGACAGCCTGCCCTATGACGCGCTCACGCTCGACACGCTGCCTGCGACGTTGCTGGCGCCATACTCGCGCCGTTTCTCGCACGAGGACGTGGGCGTCTATCTCGATGTGCGCGAGGAGATCGCGTTGCACGTGCATAGCCGCCGTCCCCAGGAACTTGACGGCTTGCGTCTCGCGTTTGAGCATTTGACGGCGCTACTCGGGCGCGTCGGTGAGAGCCTCGAGCAGAAGCTCGGTGCGATCGATCTCTATACGCCGACGTTGCGGCAGCGTTGCGCCGCATGGTCCGATGGCGGCCCGCTCGCGGCGCCCGCGCGCGACGTGCTCGATTTGTTCGCGCAGGCGGCGCTCGAACACGCCGGGCGTCCGGCGCTCAGTGGTCCGGACGCCGTTTTCACTTACGCGCAACTGGCCCTCGCCGCTCAGCGCGTGGGCGCAGCGCTCGGCACACTCGCTGCGCTCGGCCCAGCCGCACCGGACCGGCGGGACGCGTTGATCGGCATTTGCGTCTCGCGCGGCGCGCGCATCGTTCCAGCAATGCTCGGCGTGCTCGCCAGCGGCGCGGGCTATCTACCGCTCGATCCGCAGATGCCCGACGAGCGGCTGCGCTACATCGTCAAGGATGCGCAACTGCGAGCGGTGATTGTCGATGCGGCGACGCACGAGCGTTTGAGTGCGCTGGCCGATTGCGCGCTGTATCGGATCGACGATCTATTGAAAGCCCCGGCTCCCGGGGCGGCCGCTTCAGGATTGACGCAGACCGATCCGCGCTGCACGGCCTACGTGATCTACACCTCGGGAACGACGGGCAAACCCAAGGGGGTCGTCATCGAGCGCGGCATGCTGGCGCATTTCATCGCGTCGCTGACGGACCGCTACCGGCGTGATGAAAGCACGCGCTGGCTTCAGTTCGCGTCCGTGAATTTCGATGCAAGCGTACTGGAGATCTTCAATCCGCTGACGCATGGCGGCCATCTCATTGTCGCGCCCGAAGCGGTTCGCACCGACGCCGAAGCGCTGTCCGGCTTCCTCGACACCGAACGCATCACGCATGCATTCCTGCCGCCGGCGATTCTCAAGCTGCTGCCGCGGCGCGCGCTGCCGAACCTGGACACGATCTTGTGCGGCGGCGAAGCGAGCGACGACGAGACGATCCGCTTCTGGTCCGGCGTGCTGCGTCTGTCGAACATCTACGGGCCGACGGAGGCCACCGTGATGGCGACCGAGAACACCTTCGAGGACGACAAGCCGGCCAATCAACTGGGTCATCCGCTCCCCGGCTACCAGATCCACTTGCTCGATGAGGAAGGCGAAGCGGTGCCGCTCGGCGGTATCGGCGAGATCTGCATCGGCGGCGCGGCTGTCTCGCGCGGCTATCTGCTGCGGCCCGAGTTGACCGGACAGAAGTTCCGGAGCAATCCATTCGGCCCGGGCCGTCTCTACCGCTCCGGTGATCTCGGCCGCTTCCAGCCGGACGGCGCGATCGAGTTTCTCGGCCGCAGCGATTTTCAGGTGAAAATTCGCGGCTACCGGATCGAGCTCGGCGAGATCGAGGCCAGCATCGTCGAGCAGCCGGAGGTGCGCAGCGCCTATGTCAGCACGTGCGCGCGGCAGGGCGGCACGGCGCTGGTGGCCTGGTATGTCGGTGCGTCGCTGGAGCCGGCAGTGCTGCGGCATCGTCTTGCGCAACGTCTCGCGCATTACATGGTGCCGGCGTTCCTGCTGCAGATCGAGGCGCTGCCCCTGACGCTGAACGGCAAGATCGACCGCGCCAGGTTGCCGGCGCCGCAAGCCGGTCCGGCCGACCCTGCGAGCCGCGCTTCCGACGCCTTCGAACAGGCGGTGCAAGCGATCTGGTCGGAGGTGCTGGGCGTGCCGCTCGAGAGTGTTGGCGAGCACAGCCATTTCTTCCAGCTGGGTGGCCACTCGTTACTCGCGACTCTCGTCTGCAATCGCGTCAGCGTGAGCTTGAACGCGCCGGTCAAACTGAAGACGCTGTTCGAGCATCCCCAGTTCGATGCGTTCTGCGCGTGGGCGCGGCAAGGTGTCGAACAAGGCGCCATGCTTGCGCCGCTCGTCGCGCAGCCCGGCGAACCCATGTCCGCGCCTGTGACAAGCCGACTCGTGCGGATGATGCACACCCGCACGCTCAGCAAGCCAGACGATAACGCGTACAACATCGTGATGCGGGTGGACTTCGGCGGCGCAGCGAATCCGCTGCGGTTGCACCAGGCGCTCGTCGCCGTGCTCGCGCACAACCCGATCTTCAACGCGAGCTTCGCCGAGCGCGACGGACAATTGTTGATGCTGCCGGGTACTGCCGCTGTATCGGCGAATTCGCCGAATTCGCTGATTCCGCTGGAAAGCTGCGATGCCGCTGCGATCGACGCACGTATCGATGCCATGCGCGCGCTGCGCTTATCATTCGACTGCGCGCCGTTGTGGCGCGCACAACTGCTGATGTCCCCGCACGAAAGCCGCACCAGCTTGCTGCTCTGCATTCATCACGCGATTTTCGACGGCTGGTCGTTCAAACTGCTGCTGGATGAACTGACGTGGCGCTACGAAGGCAAGCCGGTTTCAGGGCAACCGCTATCGTGGTTCGACTACGGGCATTGGGCGCCGCAACTTGCGGCATCGCCGCGCTTTGCCGTTGCGCGCGACTACTGGATGCGCAAGCTCGACGCCGCCGCCTTGCGCACCGAGCTGCCGTTCGACGCGCTGCAGCGCGAGCCCAACGCGAACCGCGCACTGAAGCTGCATGTGCGGCCCGCCCAGATGCGGCGTTTGAAGCAGATTGCCGAGGCGCACGACATGACTTTGCCGCCCGTGCTGTTCGCGCTGTACCTCGTCTGGCTATGGCGCGTGAGCGGCCAGCAGCAACTGGCCTGCGCCTATCCGTATGCGGGCCGCGATGTGCCCGGCAGCGAGGGGATTTACGGCATGTTCGTCTCGATGGCGGTGCTGGCGCAGCGCATCGACCCGCGGCAGGGTTTCGGCGAGCTGGCGCGAGCGGTGCAGCGCCAGATGCTCGACGACCGCGATTATCTGCTCGCCACACCTTACGACACCGATCACGCCCAACTCGGTGCGCTGAACACGATTTTCAGTTTGCAGAACGGTATCGAACTGAATGGCCGCATCGGCGAGGCACCTTATCACGCAGAGGAATACCCTTCGCTCACGTCGAAGGCGGATCTGTCGGCGATCTTCTATCTGCGGCCCAACGGCAGCCTGGACGGACGCTTCGAATACGACAGCTCGGTGCTGCATGCGGCCTCGGTCGAGCAAATGGCCGAGGTGTTCATGACGCTGTGCGACGCCGCCGCTCACCAGCCGGACGCGCTGGTCGGCGAACTCAACTATCTGAGCGACGGGCAACATGCGCTGTGTTTGAGCTTCGCTTGCGGCGAGCCGCTGCCAGACGCGCCGCAGTCGATCCCCGCGCGTTTCGCCGAGGTAGTCGCGGCGAACGCTTCGCGCGTGGCGGTGCGCTGCGGCGCAGAGCAGCTCAGCTACCGCGAACTCGACGCGCTTAGCGATGCTATCGCCAACGGCCTGAGCGCCTGCGTGCCGGGCGGCGCGCGCATCGGTTTGAGCATGCAGAAGGGCGTCTTGATGGTGGCGACCGTGCTGGGCACGCTCAAGGCGGGTTGCGCGTATGTGCCGCTCGATCCCGCTTATCCCGCCGAGCGCCTGCGCTATTTCGTCGAGAACTGCTCGGTCGATACGGTGCTCGCCGATGAACCGAGCCGCCGCGCGCTGGAGGCCGCCGGTCTCGGCGAATTGCGCACGCTCGACCCGGCGCAACTGGCGCAGGGGTGGCCAAAGGCATTGGCCCGGGTGGATACGGATACGGATACGCAGGCGGAAGCGGACGTTCAAGCGGAAACGGCCGCGCAGGCGGCAGCGGACGTCCAAGCGGAAAGGGACACGCAGGCAGGAGCGGACGTGCAAGCGGAAACGGACATGCAGGCAGGAGCGGACGTCCAGGCGAAGACGGACGCACAGGTGGACGCGGAGAAGCAGGCGGTGCAACCGCTCCGGCCACGCGCCATCGGCCCGGAGGCGCTCGCCTATGTGATCCACACCTCGGGGTCGACTGGTAAGCCGAAGGGCGTGCTGGTCGAACACCATAGCGTCGTCCGAATGGTGGCCGGGGCGAGCCGCGCGCTTGGCTATGCGCCGGGCAGCGTCAGCACGCTTGCGGCGTCCACCAACTTCGACGCCAGCGTGCTTGATCTGTTCCTCGCGCTGCTGCACGGCGGCACGCTGATCGTGCTGCCGGAGGAGGCGCGCCGCGATCCGCTGCTGCTGCACTCGTTGCTGAAGGCGGAACGTGTCACGCATGCATCGCTTGCACCGGTGGTGGTGCAGAGCTTGCCGCGCGAGCCGCTGCCCGATCTGCAATTGCTCGGCTTCGGTGGCGATACGCTTGACGAGCCGAGCGCTGCCTGGTGGAGCGAACACACGCGGCTCTTCAGTCTGTACGGACCGACCGAAATCACGGTGATGGCCTCGTGCGGGCAAGTGCTGCCAGGCGGCCCGAGCCGCATCATCGGCAAGCCGCTGCCGGGCTACCGGCTCTATCTGCTCAATGCGCAGCGGCAATTGGCGCCGCCGGGGACGGTCGGCGAAATCTACATCGGCGGCGAGAATCTGGCGCGGGGCTACATCAATCAGTCGGCCATGACGATGGAGCGTTTCGTGGTCGATCCGTTTCGCGATGCGCCATACGCCCTGATGTATCGCACCGGCGACCTCGGCCGCTTTCTCGCCGACGGCACGATCGAATATTTCGGCCGCAACGACGCGCAGATCAAGCTGCGCGGCTTTCGCATCGAACTCGGCGAGATCGAGAATTGCATAACGGCCGCGCCGGGCGTCGCGCATGCTGCATGCCGGGTGTGGGGCGAGGGCGAGGCGCGCTATCTGGCCGCGTATTACGTGGCCGCACCGGACGAAGTCGGCGCCGCGCTCGATGAAGACACGCTGCGCCGTCATGTGGCGCAGGCGCTGCCCGACTACATGGTGCCGGCCTGTTTTATCCGGCTGGACACGCTGCCGGCATCGCCGAACGGCAAGCACGACCGCAAGGCGTTGCCGGCGCCATTACGTGCAAGCGGTACGCCGCCGCGCGAAGGCGTCGAGCAACGCATCGCCGAAATGTGGCAGACGCTGCTGCGTGTCACCGGCATCGGCCGTGACGACAGTTTCTTCCGGCTAGGCGGCAACTCGATTCTGGCGGTGCGGATGCAGGCGCAATTGCGCGAGGCGCTCGGCATTGAGTTTCCGATGGCTGCGTTTTACCGCTCGCCGACCATCGCGACGCTCGCGGAGGGCGGTCACGAGGACATGATCGAACGCGCGATCGCCGACGCGTCGCAGCCGTTCGTCGTCGAGCATGCCGCGCCCGCTTTTTCTGACGCCGCCGAAGGAGCGCCGATTCGCACGATGCTGCTGACCGGCGCGAGCGGCTTCCTCGGCATTTACCTGCTGCACGCGTTATGCGGGCGCCTCGACAAGGTGATCTGCCTGCAACGCTGTTCGAGCGCCGCGGCAGGGCGCGTCGTGTTGCAGGACAAAGCGCGCGAGGCGGGGCTTGCGATCGACTTCAGCCGCGTCGACGTGATCCCTGCCGATCTTGCCGCGCCGCAGCTTGGACTCGACGCGCCGCGCTGGCGGCAACTCGCCGGGGAGGTCGACGCGATCCTGCATTGCGGCGCGTTCGTGCATCACCTGCATAGCTATGAGGCGATGAAGGCTGCGAATGTCGGCGGTACCGAGGCCCTGCTGCGGCTCGCGCTGACGCAGCGGCAAAAGCCGTTCTGCTTCGTCTCGACGCTGTCGGTCGGCGAGATGCTGGCGGGTGCACGGCGCATCGACGAGCACGTTAATGACGCCCGTCCACTGCTGGACAACGGCTATCTGCTGACGAAGTGGGTAGGTGAGCAGCGGGTCGCGGAGTGCGCGCGCCGCTTCGGTTTGCCGGCGGTGATCGCGCGACCGGGCAATATCACCGGCGATAGCCGTACCGGCTTCAGCAACTTCGCGCACAACCATTTCTGGCTGTTCAACAAGGGGTGCCTGCAGTTGGGCGCCTATCCGGAGATTGGGCAGAAAGTCGAGATGATGCCAGTCGATCTGCTCGCCGGCGCAGTGATGGCGGTGACGCTGCATCCGCGTGCCGGCTTACGGGTGGCGAACCTGAACAATCCGCTCGCGCTCAACCAGCGGCAGTGGTTCGCGGCGCTGGCCGCTTGCGGTTTGCGTGCTGAGCCGCAGGCGGCGGCCGACTGGCAACGGCGGCTGGCGTATCTCGACGCGTCGAATGGTCTGGCGCTGATTCGCGACTTTTATACCGGCGACCTGTCCGCTGCGCCATTACCGGTTGAGCAGATCGGCACGCTGACGGAGTTGGCGCGGCACGGCGTGGATCTGACGGTCGACTACGGCGCGCTGATCCGGCTGTACGTCGCGTATCTGCGCGATGCGGGTTTTCTTGACCTGTTGCCGGAGACCGCAGCGCCCTGAGGCGCCGTGGAGGTGCGCTAGCGGCGGGGGGCGCATCGCCGGCTTAGCTTGCGCGCCGAACCATTGCGGGCTTTGTAATAGGCTGAAATATGGCCGGTTTTCTCTTCGGCCAAAACGAGCCTACACTTCGATTGCCTCTTTCGAGAGGCATCGGTGGAAGTCTTTCATTTAGCCCGCTTCGCGCGGGCTTTCTTTTTTGCGCGGTGCTTCGCGCAATCAATCCAGCCACGAAAACGAAAAAGGCGAACCCGTCGATGAGTTCGCCTTTGTTTTCGCGCGCCGCTTAGTGGCCGCCGTGATGCCCGCAGCAAAGCACGCCGTCACGCACGCGTTGCCGGACGCGCTAACGCGCGCCAGGCCCGACCTTACTTCAACGCTTCCCGTGCGGCCTTGACCGCGGCGAGCACCTGCTCGGGCGCCGTGCCGCCCGGATGGTTGCGGCTTGCCACCGAACCTTCGAGCGTCAGATACGAGAACACGTCTTCGCCGATCAGATGCGCGACGTTCGGCAGTTCCTTACGCATTTCTTCCAGCGTCAGGTCGGCCAGGTCGCAGCCGCGATCGGCACACACGCGAACCGCCAGCGCCACCGCTTCGTGCGCGTCGCGGAACGGCAGGCCACGCTTGACCAGGTAGTCGGCGAGATCGGTTGCCGTGGAGAAGCCTTGCAGCGCGGCGTCGCGCATGGCTTGCGGCTTCACCGAGATGCCGGCGACCATTTCAGCGAAGATGCGCAGCGTGTCCGCGACCGTATCGACGGTGTCGAACAGCGGCTCCTTGTCTTCCTGATTGTCCTTGTTGTACGCGAGCGGCTGGCCTTTCATCAAGGTGAGCAGCGCAATCAGGTGGCCGTTCACACGCCCCGTCTTGCCACGCGCGAGTTCCGGCACATCCGGGTTCTTCTTCTGCGGCATGATCGACGAGCCCGTGCAGAAACGGTCAGCCAGATCGATGAAGCCGACGCGCGGGCTCATCCACAGTACGAGTTCTTCGGAGAAGCGCGACACGTGCGTCATGATCAGCGCGGACGCGGCCGTGAACTCGATCGCGAAGTCACGATCGGACACCGCGTCCAGCGAGTTTGCGCAGATGCCGTCGAAACCCAGCGTCTTCGCCACCGCATGACGGTCGATCGGATAGCTGGTGCCGGCCAGAGCGGCTGCGCCCAGGGGCAGACGGTTCACGCGCTTGCGGCAATCGATCATGCGTTCGGCGTCGCGCGAAAACATTTCGACGTAGGCAAGCAGGTGATGGCCGAACGTGACCGGCTGCGCCACTTGCAAGTGGGTGAAGCCCGGCATGATGGTCGACGCGTTCTTCTCCGCCATGTCGAGCAAGGCCGTGCGCAGTTCCGTCAGCAGGCCGCCGATGCGGTCGATTTCACCGCGCAGCCACAGGCGGATGTCGGTCGCGACCTGGTCGTTACGCGAGCGGCCGGTGTGCAGGCGCTTGCCGGCGTCGCCGATCAGCGCGGTCAGGCGCGCCTCGATGTTCAGGTGGACGTCTTCCAGATCGAGTTGCCACTCGAACTCGCCTCGCTCGATTTCACCCTTGATCTGCGCCATGCCGCGTTGGATCGCGGCGAGGTCGTCGGCGGCGATGATCTTCTGCGCGGCCAGCATCGAGGCGTGCGCGAGCGACCCTTCGATATCGACGAGCGCCAGACGCTTGTCGAAGAAAACCGACGACGTGTAGCGTTTGACGAGCTCCGACATCGGCTCCGAGAAGCGAGCCGACCAGGCTTCGCCTTTTTTGTGCAGTTGGGACGTCATGGTGTTGGGCAGTTAAGCGGCAGTTGAGCGGGCGGTGAAGAGGCTGACGGCGTTTGCGGACGGTGCCGGCGCCATCGAAACGAGCGAAAGACAGAGATTTTAACACTGGCTGACGATGCTACCGACGCTTCAGGACTTGGGCCGTTCAGGCTGAAACGCGGTTAAAGGGCGCTGCCGGCCTGAGCCAGCATGTTCGGTCAAGCCGCGATCAGGCGCGGCGGTCAAGGCGCGTCGGGGGGCGGTAGTTATTCCCGCACCAGCACCACCAGCTTCAGATCCTCGCGATGCGCGGGTTTGAAGGTGATCTGGTCGTAGACGATGCGGCCGTCGCGCGGATGGTTGAACTCACGCCGGCCGCCTTCACGACCGCCCACATCCTGCGACGCCCAGAAACGTGCAAATTCGTCACTTGCGGCTGTGAGTGAGTCAATCAGCCCGCGGGTGGGCGCGTCGTTCAGATGGCGAATCGAGTCGGCGCGGAATTCGGCGGCGAGGCGCCGCGCGCGGGTTTCCCAGTCGACGATCAGCTCGCGCGCGGCCGGTTCGGTGAAGGTGTAGCGCAGCAGATTGCGGTCATGCGCGCCGTCCAGCCAGCCGACGAACAGGTCGGCGGCGCGCTCGTTCCAGGCGAGCGCGTTCCACTGCCGGTCGAGCACGTAAGCCGGTGCGTTCACGAGTTGCACGGTTTCGAGCAGGGTAGCGGGCGCGTCGGCGGCGGCCGGATCGGGCTCGGCCGGGTCGCGCTGCGCGGCCAGTTCGAACAGATAGGCCCGCTCGGCGCGCGACAGTTGCAGCGCGACGGCGATCCGCGCCAGCGCCTCGGCGGAGGCGGAGACCGGGCGGCCCTGTTCGATCCACGTGTACCAGGTCGGGCTCACGCCGCACAACTGCGCGACTTCTTCGCGCCGCAAGCCGGGCGTGCGGCGGCGCGGACCGGGCGGCAGGCCGAGCGCTTGCGGCGAGAGGCGTTCGCGGTGCGCGCGGATGAAATCGCCAAGTGCGCGGGCGGGCGTGGCGTCGAGCGGCGGCGGGGTGTCGGCGGAGGACGGCGTGGTCATTCTTATCGGGCAGCGCTTGGAAGGGTGTTGGGGTGGTGTCGGGGTGGTGTTTCCGATACCAGAATAATTGCTTAACTTGTACTGGTACACGGCGGGCTCTATTGTAACGGCTGGAACGGCGCTGCGCCGTCCAGACCCACCCGGGCCAACCCCACATAGACAATCGGAGCCTCCCATGAAGCATCACGATCAGGTCGCCGACGCCTTCGGCTCGACCGCCGCCGCGTATTTGACGAGTCAGACGCATGCCACCGGCGCCGATCTGCAGACGCTGGCCGAATCGATCGCCGCGACGCCGGACGCAACGGTGCTCGACATGGGCTGTGGCGCGGGCCACGCGAGTTTCGCGGTGGCGCCGCATGCAAAAGAAGTGATCGCGTACGACATCGCGCCGCAGATGCTGGCGACGGTCGAAGGCGCGGCAAAGGATCGCGGCCTCGCCAACATTCGCACGCAACAGGGCGCCGCCGAGACGCTGCCGTTCGACGATCATTCGTTCGACTGGATCATCAGCCGGATGAGCGCGCATCACTGGCATGACGTGCCGCTCGCGCTCGCCGAAGTGCGGCGCGTGTTGAAGCCGGGCGGCAAGGTGCTGTTCATCGACATCGCCGGCGCCGATCATCCGCTGCTCGACACGCATATTCAGGCGGTGGAAGTGTTGCGCGACGGCTCGCATATCCGTGACTACCGCGCTGACGAATGGATCGCGTTCTTCGAAGCGGCCGGTTTCAAGGCATCGATTCGCGAGCGTTGGCGTATCGCGATCGAGTTCAGCTCCTGGGTGGCGCGCATGCGCACGCCAGAGCCGCGCGTGGTGGCGATTCGCTCGCTGTGGAGCAATTCGCCCGATGAGGTCCGCGAGTATTTCGACGTGCAGGAAGACGGCTCGTTCAAGCTCGATGCGCTGATGGTCGAGGCGCAATAAGCCTGTCCGGAAATGATTGGGGGCGCCCGTGCGGCGGGCGTCGACGCATCGGGCGCCGATGCGACCGAACGACACGGGTGCTTGATTTCAGAAAAGCTGCGGCGCATCTGCGTGCTACGCTGCGGATTGCTAAGCAATTCGGAGGTATGCAGATGCAACGGCTGATCTTTCTTGTGGCGGCGACAGTTGCGTTGCCTGGCACTACGTCGGCGCAGGGCAATCCGGCCTATTCCGGCAATCCCTACACGACGTTGCCGCGCGCACTTTCGTCTGATCCGGTCATGCCTGACTCAACCAGTGGGCCGATCGGCATTACCACGCCCGGTTCCAATGTGAACATGTCACGGCAAGCGCGCCGCGACCTTGACGCGCGCGTTCAGTCAGAACGTACGGAGCGCGACAAGCGGGTTGAAGCATGGCGAGAGCCGCCGCTCGAATTCAACATTCCCGTGCCAGAAATGCCGAAGCCGAGCACGGCTAACTGATCCGCGCTCGGCTTCGTTTTTCAAGCGGTTCTAAAGAGGCCGCTTGTTAGGCCGGGTGATGTAACCCACCCGCCTGGTCTGGCTCGACTAGCCGGTATTACGCAGCCCAGCCGCAATCCCGTTGATGCTCAAATGAATCCCGCGCCGCACGCGCGCGTTGGTATCGCCCGCGCGGTGACGCTTGAGCAACTCCACCTGCAAGTGATTGAGCGGGTCGAGATACGGGAAGCGGTTCTTGATCGAACGCGCGAGTAACGGATTCTCCGCGAGCCGTTCGCTCTTGCCGGTGATTTCCGATAAAACCTTCGACGTACGCTCCCATTCCGCGACGATCCGCTCGAACACGTGCTTGCGCAGCTTCTTGTCCGACACCAGTTGCGCGTAGCGCGAGGCCACCGCGAGGTCGGTCTTCGCCAGCACCATGTCCATGTTGGAGAGCAGGTTCGAGAAGAACGGCCAGGTCTTGTGCATCTTCTTGAGCAGCGCAAGACGGCGGGTGCGCTCGGCATCGCTCGGCGCGCTGTCCAGATGCGCGGCCACCGCGCTGCCGAAACCGTACCAGCCGGTCAGCAGCAAACGGCATTGGCCCCATGAGAAGCCCCACGGAATCGCGCGCAGATCTTCGATCTTGCGTTGCTTCGGGTCCTGCAATTTGCGCGAAGCCGGACGGCTGCCGATGTTCAACTCGGCGATCTCCGAGATCGGCGTCGACTCGAAGAAATACTCCTTGAAGCCCGGTGTTTCGTAGACCAGCGCGCGATACGACGCCATCGCCGCGTCGGACAATTGCTGCATCGTCTCTTCGAAGGCGGGCAGTTGCGCGGGCGCCATGCCGTGCGGCAGCAACGATGCTTCGAGCGTCGCGGCCACCACCGTTTCCAGATTGCGCCGGCCGATTTCCGGGTTGCCGAACTTGCTGGCGATCACTTCGCCTTGCTCGGTCAAGCGGATCTGGCCGTCGACGGTGCCCGGCGGCTGCGACAGAATCGCCTGATAAGTCGGACCACCGCCGCGGCCAACCGTGCCGCCGCGTCCATGGAACAGGCGCAGGGTCACGCCGCGTTGATTGAAGAGCGACACCAACGCAAGCTCGGCGCGATATAGCTCCCAGTTCGACGTCAGGAAGCCGCCGTCCTTGTTGCTGTCCGAATAGCCGAGCATCACTTCCTGCTCGTTGCCCTGATGTTCGATCAGTGCATCCACGCCCGGCAGTGCGATCAGATCGCGCATGATGTGCGGCGCGTTGCGCAAGTCGGGGATCGTCTCGAACAGCGGGATCACCATCAAGTCCGCTTTCGCCGGATCGTTCGCGTCGCCCAGACGTCCGTGCAGCAGGCCGGTTTCCTTTTGCAGCAACATCACTTCGACCAGATCGCTGACGGTCTCCGTGTGCGAAATGATGTAGTTGCGCACCGCGCGCGCGCCGAACTTCTCGCGCGTGACGCGGGCTTCTTCGAGCACGCCGAGCTCGCTCTTCACTAGATCGGAGTACTCGGCGTAGGGCAGACGCAACGCGCGCGGCTGTGCGAGTTCGGCGAGCAGCACCTTGAGTTTGTCTTCTTCGGAGAGCGACGCGTAGTCTTCTTCGACGCCCGCGCGTTTCAGCAACTCGGCGATCACCGCTTCATGGATGTCGGAGCTCTGGCGCAAGTCGATACTTGCCAGATGGAAGCCGAACACTTCGGCGGCGCGCGCGAGCGGCGACAGGCGCGGTGCCGCGAGCGGCGCGCCATGATGCTCGGCGAGCGAATCGATCAGCACATGCAGGTCGCGCACGAATTCGGCGGCGTCGTCATACGGTTTGGCGCGCACCGGCGCCACGCCGCGGCCCGCGCTGCGCACCGGCACGCTGCCTTCACCGAGACGCACGCGCGCACTTGCCGCGAGCCGCGTGTACATGCCGATCAAGGCACGGCGATACGGTTCGTCGGTACGGTGCGGCGACTGGTCGGGCGAGGCTGCCGCGAGTTCTTTCAACGCGTCGCTTGCGCCGGCCAGCAGGTTCGACACCGACAATTCGGCGCCCAACTTGTGCACCTGCTCCATATAGTGTTCGAAGATCACCGCGGCCTGGCGGGTGATCGCGTGTTCGAGCGTTTCGGCCGTGACGTTTGGATTGCCGTCACGATCGCCGCCGATCCAGCTGCCCATCTGGAGGAACGGCGGCAGGCGCGCAGCGAGGCCGTGCTCGGCGAGCGCTTGTTCGATGTCGGCGTAGAGCGCCGGAATTTCTTCGAGGAAGGTCGCGCGGTAATACGACAGCGCGTTTTCGATTTCATCGCCCACCGTCAGGCGCGAGTCGCGCAGCATCCGCGTTTGCCAGAGCGACGTGACGCTTGCACGCAGCATGGCTTCGTTATGCGCGCGTTCGCGGTTGGTCAATTCCTGATCGCGTTCGGCCAGCAGGCGCGCGACATCATGCTGCGCGTCGAGAATGCTCTTGCGCTGCACCTCGGTAGGGTGCGCGGTCAGGACCGGCACGATCAGCGCGTCGTTGAAGAACTGTTGCAGCACCGGCGTCGCGGCGGCGCCCGCCTCGACCAGCCGTTCGAGCGCATGCGCCATGGTGCCCGGTTGCGAGGTCGAGCCGGCGAGCGCGTGAATCCGGTGACGGCGATTGCGGTGGCGGTCTTCAGCGATATTGGCAAGATGCGAGAAGTAGCTGAACGCGCGTACCACGCTGACCGTTTGTTCCGGGCTGAGCGTTCGCAGTTTCTTGTCGAGTGTCTGCGCGGCGGCACTGTCGTCCTCGCGGCGAAAACGCACGGCGGTCTGGCGGATCGTCTCCACGACGTCGAACACCGCGTCGCCTTCCTGTTCGCGCAGCACGTCGCCGAGCAGGCGTCCCAGATAGCGGATGTCCTGAAACAGCGGATGGTCCTTGTCCTCACGCGTGCGGCCGCTGCTTTTCGACGCGGGCACGATCGTATCCTGCGAAACGGCTTGCAGCTTGGGCGCTTTAGCGGCTTGCGCCGCGGCTTCGCTCACGGCGACCTTGATCTTCGGGGACCTGGCTTTGGCCGGTTTCAGCGCCTGGGCGGCGTTCGCGGCTTGCGTTGCCTTATCTGCCTTGACGGCCTTCACTGCCTTGTCCGCCTTCTTCGGCGCGGAGGTTTTGGTGGACTTGGCGGCTTTGGCGACGTTAGCGGCCTGGGCTGTCCTGGCCGCTTTGCCGGCGCGTTTGGCCGGTGTGGACTGGGCAGCCGTTACGGCGGAGGCAGAAGCGGCGGACGCCGCGGCGGCGTCGGCCGCTTGAGCGTTGGGCGATGCAGTGTTGCGGCGGGCAGGGCGCGCCGATCCGGAAGACGTCACGATGGGTTTCCTCAGGGAAGCCAGGGTCTGTTGAGTGATGAACTGCTACTGCGGAACTGCACTATGAGTTGCAACGGGAACTGCACGGAACCAGCACAAAGCGGTATGCACCGATGGCAATAAGCCGGAGAGGGTGGCTGCGCATGCATTTGCACAAAGCGCTTGAGGTGCATGACGTGCATTGCATGCACGATAGGCACGCGAGGCACGTTGCGCCGCATTGCATCATCCCGCATGCCGCGCCCCGGTGCGCGAACGACCGTGCTTGAACAGGCTGGGATGAGGCAGGCGCGCGCTGAGCGAGGCCCGTCTCCTCCATCGATACCGCGCCGGCACGGCGCTCCGCTATGCCTTGAGACATAAGGACGCGTGCTAACATTGATTGTTATTACATCCCGTCATTCGATCAGCAAGCTAATGAACACCGAGACGTTTTCTGCGCCACCCCACACGCTTGTGATTGCGTCGCGAGAAAGCCGCCTTGCCATGTGGCAGGCGGAGCATGTGCGATGTGCGCTGCACAAATTATATCCATCTTGTGACGTAAAAATCCTCGGAATGACGACACGTGGCGATCAAATTCTCGATCGCACTTTGTCGAAGGTTGGTGGTAAGGGCCTTTTCGTCAAAGAACTGGAAGCGGCACTGGCCGACGGTCGCGCCGATCTGGCCGTGCACTCGCTCAAAGACGTGCCGATGGAATTGCCCGCGGGCTTTGCGCTCTCCACCATCATGGAACGCGAAGATCCGCGCGATGCGCTGGTGTCCAACGATTACGACTCGCTTGCCGCGCTGCCGGCCGGCGCCGTGGTCGGCACCTCCAGCCTGCGCCGTGAGGCCATGCTGCGCATGCGTTACCCGCACCTCGTAGTGCGGCCGTTGCGCGGCAATCTGGACACGCGCCTGTCGAAACTCGATCGCGGCGATTACGCGGCGATCATTCTGGCGGCTGCCGGTTTGAAGCGTTTGGGTCTCGGCGAGCGCATCCGTGCGCTGCTCGATCCCGAAGACAGCTTGCCCGCGGCCGGTCAGGGCGCGCTCGGCATTGAGATTCGCGCCGATCGCGCGGACCTCGCGGCATGGCTCGCGCCGCTGCATCACGAACATACGGCAGCGGCGGTCGAGGCGGAGCGGATGGTGTCGCGCGCGCTCGGCGGCAGTTGCGAAGTGCCGCTTGCAGCCTATGCGAGCTGGCACGACGGCGCGCTGCATCTGCGCGGCATCGTTGCCACGCCCGACGGCCAGCGTGTTTTGAGCGCGCAGGCATCGGCGCCGGCGCCCACCGTCGAACGTGCTGTTGCGCTCGGCCAGGAAGTGGCGAGCGCGCTCGAACAGCAAGGTGCGATGGAAATCGTCCGTGCGCTGAGCACGGCCAGCGGTCCCGCGGCAGCGTCAGCAGACGGCGTGTCGGACAGCGCGGCGACCGGCGAGTGATGGCGGCCGATATCCCAGGCAACGCATCCTCATCCGTCGGCAAGGCGGCGTTCACGGTCGTGATTACGCGACCGGCCGGTCAGTCGAAGGAATTGATCGCGCAACTCGAGGCGGCCGGCATCGCCGTGCTCGACTTTCCGCTAATCGACATCGCGCCTGTCACCGACGAAGCACCATTGCGCGCAGCGCTGGCTTCTCTGGAACGCTATGCATTGGTCGTGTTCGTCTCGCCCAATGCGGTCGATCACGCGTTTGCCAGGCGCGATGCGATCTGGCCTCACGCGCTGCCGGTCGGCGTAGTCGGGCCGGGCAGTGTGCAGGCGCTGGCGCGCCACGGCGTCACGGCGCCCGCGTACAACGTCATCAGTCCGTCCTCCGTACCCGACGACGACACGGGGCGCTTCGATTCCGAGGGCCTGTTCGCGGCGATCGACACGGCGCTCGGCGCGGCGAGCCTCGAAGGCAAGCGGGTACTGATCGTGCGCGGCGACGGCGGCCGCGAATGGCTCGCCGACCGCTTGCGCGAAGCGGGCGCCGAAGTCGAAACGGTTGCGGCCTATCGCCGCCTCGTGCCGGAACCGTCGATCGGCGGCTGGGCGCGTGTGCACGCACTGCTTGCCGGCGAGCCGCACGCCTGGCTGCTCACCAGTTCGGAAGGTGTGCGCAATTTGCATGAACTTGCGCAAGAGCATCTGACCGCCGACGAAATCGCGCAGCTGCAGCGCGCCAATCTGGTCACGCCGCATCCCCGTATCGCGCAGACCGCGCGGGCATTGGGTTTTGATAGCATTACGGTGTCCGGCGCGGGCGATGATCGCATTGCCCGCGCCTTGCTTGCCGCCGTCCCGACCGCTGTTCAACCGGTACCGTCCAACCCGGCTCATTCACCGGCTAAATCACGCATGACTGAAACGAACGCATCCACGAACGCTTCACCCCAGCCGGCCGCAACCACTGCGTTGCCGCCGAATCCACCCTTCACGCCCTACGAAGCGCAAAAGCGCCGCAGCGCGAGCGGACCGCTGCTGTGGTTTGTCGTCGTGATCATCGCTTGCGCGGCGGGCGTGGGCGGCTATGCGCTCAATCGCAAGGTGGAGCGCACCGAGCAGCAGCTCGTGCAACGCCAGCAGGCCAATGACGCACAAACCAACGAGTTGCGCGTCAAGACCGATCAGGCACTGGCCACGGTGCATCAATCCGACTCGCAGGTCGCGCAACTCGAGGGCAAGCTCGCTGATGCGCAAACCGCGCAGCAGGCGCTGCAACAGCAATACACCGATCTTGCCCGCAATCGCGACGACTGGACGATGGCTGAAGTCGGCCAGATGCTGTCGGCCGCGAGCCAGCAATTGCAGCTCACCGGCAATACGCAACTCGCGCTGTTCGCGCTGCAAAGCGCGGACACGCGTCTTGCCGCCTCGGATAGCCCGCAGGCCGTCTCCGTGCGCAAGGCCATCGCGCAAGACATCGACAAGCTGAAGGCCGCGCCTTCAACGGATCTGACGGGTATGGCGATCAAGCTCGACAACGCGCTCGACCAGGTCGACAGCCTGCCGCTCTCCGGCGAAGCACCGATTGCCCACGCCACGCCGAAGGCCGCCACCTGGGCCGACACGGCGAAGGTGGCCGCGGCCACCGGCGAGCCGCGCTGGAAAGTCTGGTGGCGTGAAGTCACGACCGGTATCGGCCAGCAGCTCACCAGCCTCGTGCAGGTGCGCCGCATCGACAACGCCGACGCCATGCTCGTCACGCCCGATCAAGGCTACTTCGTGCGCGAGAATCTGAAGCTGCGTTTGCTGTCGGCGCGGCTTGCGCTGCTCTCGCGCAACCAGACCACGCTGAAGTCCGACTTGCAGGCGGCGCAGGCCGCGCTCACGCGCTACTTCGACAACACGTCGAAGAAAACGCAGACCGTGGTCGATCTGGTCAAGCAGGTGGATGCGGGCTCGGCCGCGGTTGAGCTGCCGAATCTGAACACCAGCCTGCAGGCCGTCAATCAATACCGGAGCCGAGGTTAATCATGGCAATCCGGGGACTTCTATGGCTCGCGTTGCTGTTCGCCATCGCGGTGGTGCTGGCGGTGGTCGGACGCTTCGACATGGGGCAGGTGCTGCTGATCTATCCGCCGTACCGCGTCGATATCTCGCTGAATCTGTTCGTGGTCGGGCTGGTGGTGCTGTTCATCCTGATCTACGCGCTGCTGCGCATCGTGCGGAATATCTGGCGCATGCCGCAGCGCGTGGCGGCCTATCGCGCGCGCTCGCGGGTCGCGAAGGCGCACGCCGCATTGCGTGATGCGATCGGCAATCTGTATGCCGGGCGTTTCTCGCGCGCTGAAAAAGCCGCGAAAGATTCGCTCGCGAATGGCGACAACAAGGGCGCGGCCGGTTTGATCGCGGCCACCGCGGCGCACCGCATGCATGAATATGCGCGGCGCGACGAATGGCTTGCCCAGATCGACGAGGCCGACTGGCAGGACGCGCGCCTGATGGCCACCGCCGACATGCGTGCCGACGGCCGCGACGCGGACGGCGCGCTCACTGCGCTTACCGAAATGCAATCGCAGGGCGCACGGCGCATTCACGCGCAGCAGATCACGTTGCGCGCACAACAGCAGTTGAAGAACTGGGCTGAAGTGCTCAAGCTCGTCAAGACGCTGGAAAAGCGCGAAGCGATCCATCCGGCGGTAGCGGTGCGCTTGCGTCAGCTCGCGGCGGAGAACCTGTTGCGCGACCGGCGTCATAACGCTGATGCGCTGCTGGAGTTGTGGCATTCGCTGTCGGCCACTGAGCGTCATTCGCCGCGTCTCGCCGATCTCGCTGCTGAACTGCTGGTGTCGCTGAATCGTCCGCAGGAAGCACGCAAGATCGTCGAAGAAGCGTTGGCGCAGAACTGGGACGCGCGTCTGCTGCGCCGTTATCCGGACACAACCGGGGGCGACGCGTTACCGCTGATCCAGAAGGCCGAAGGCTGGCAGAAGGATCGCCCGGAAGATGCGGACTTGATGTTCGCGTTGGGCCGCTTGTGCCTGCATCAGCAGCTGTGGGGCAAGGCACAATCGTTCCTCGAGCGCGCGCTGAAACTGGCCGACAACGAGACACTGAAGATTCGTTCGCATCGCGCGCTGGCGCGTTTGCATGAACAGCTCGGCGATTCCGATAAGGCGAGCCAGCACTATCGTGAGAGTGCGTTGGCGATGAATATCGTTTGATGCGCTGATCGCTGCGGCGAGCGGCTGATCGAGCGATGCAGTGGATTGAAGAAGCCCCCGGCGTTGCAGGACGCCGGGGGCTTCTTCGTTGGTGGTGCGATGCGGGACCGTGGTGCCCGTTACGTGTCACGCGAACCGTGAATCTTGGCGCGAGGCTCGTGACGTACGGCGTTTGACGGCGCTGCCTGCCTTACGTCATCCGCGAGATCGTCGGTCAGCCGCGCTATTTATTTACCATCTTCGCCGGCACACTCACCGCCAGCAGACCGCCGAGGATCATGAACGCCGCCAGCATATACATGCCGGAGTCGTTCGCGGCAGTCGCCTGCTTCAACCAGCCAACCGCGTATGGGCTGAGAAAGCCCGCGAGATTGCCGATCGAATTAATCATCGCGATGCCGGCTGCCGCGCCCGTGCCGGCGAGGATCGCCGTCGGCAAACTCCAGAACAGCGGCAGGGTGGTCAGGATGCCCATGGTCGCGAGCGTGAGCGAGGCCATCGCCAGCACCGTGTTGTGCGTCCACACCACGGAGAGCACGAGGCCGATCGCGCCAGCGAATGCCGGCAACGCGATATGCCAGCGCCGCTCGCGGTTGCGGTCCGCGCTGCGCGAGACGAACACCATCGCGATCACCGCCGCGGCGAACGGAATCGCGGACAAGAGGCCGATCATGAACGAGTCGGTCACGCCGGTCGCCTTGATGATGGTCGGCAGCCAGAAGCTCACACCGTACAGGCCCATCACGAACGAGAAGTACGTGAGGCTCAGCATCAGCACGCGGCCGCTCGTGAGCACCTGACGAATCGGCATATCGTGCTTGGCGGCTTCTTCTGCTGACACCTGACGTTCCAGCAATTCCTTCTCTTCGTTGGTGAGCCACTTCGCCTTCGAGACGCGGTCGTCGAGCATCACGAACACTAGGACACCGACGATCACCGAGGGGATCCCCTCGAGCAGAAACAGCCATTGCCAGCCGTGCCAGCCGTTCATGCCGTTGAAGCTCTTCAGGATATAGCCCGACAGCGGGCCGCCGATCACGCCGGACAATGCGATTGCCGTCATGAACCAGGTGGTCATGCGGCCACGACGATGCGCCGGATACCAGTAGGTGAGATACAGGATGATGCCGGGAAAGAAGCCCGCTTCGGCGAGACCGAGCAGGAAGCGCATCACGTAGAACATGGCCGGCGTGGTGATGAACATGGTCAGCATCGAGATCACGCCCCACGACACCATGATCCGTGCGATCCACACGCGTGCGCCCACCTTGTGCAGGATCACGTTGCTCGGGATTTCGAAGATGAAATAGCCGATGAAGAAAATCCCCGCGCCGAAGCCGTAGACCGCGTCGCTTAAGCCGAGATCGGTGGTCATTTGCAGCTTGGCGAAGCCGACGTTGACGCGGTCGAGATACGCGACCACGTAGCAGAGCATCAGGAGCGGCGCGAGCCGCCAGGTGACCTTGCGGTAGGTCGCCTCTTCAAACGTGGAAGGTGGCGCCCCCGCGCCGGGATGGTGGAGCGGATTTGCGGGACTAGCCATGGTGTCTCCTCTTTTCTTGTGGAAATGAAGTACCGCCGTCGATCGCGATTCTAGCCGTGCTGGATGGTTTGGTTGGCATGGCGTTTACACGCAGCGCCCACCGTCCACTTCGAGACACACACCGGTGATGAACTCGGCCTCGTCCGAGGCGAGATACAGCGCTGCATTGGCGATATCCTGCGGCGTCGAGAACCGGCCGAGCGGAATGCCGGCGAGAAAGCGTTTGCGGTTCTCAGGCGTATCTTCGACACCCATGAATTCCGACAGCAGCGCGGTCTCGCCGATCACCGGATTCACACAGTTCACCCGAATGCGGTCCGGGCCCAGTTCGACGGCGAGCGACTTGCTGGCGATGATCACCGCGCCCTTGCTGCCGTTGTACCAGACGAGGCCCGGCCGCGGCCGCACACCGGCCGTCGACGCGATATTGATGAAAACGCCGCCGCCTTGCTGGCGGAAATACGGCACGAATTCCTGCACGCTCCAGTAGATGCTTTTGACGTTCACCGCATAGACGCGGTCGAACTCAGCTTCTGTCACGTCGAGCACCGGTTTGTTGCGATGCGTAGTGCCGGCATTGTTGACGACGATCTGCACGCTGCCGAAGTCTTCGAGCGCGGCCTCGCGCAGTGTCTGCCAGTCCTCGCGTTGCGTGACGTCGCCGGCCACCGCGATCGCCTTGCCGCCGGCGAGCGCGATTTCGCTCGCCACACGCTCGGCCGCCGCGCCGTTCAGATCGTTGATCACCACGTTCGCGCCTTCGCGCGCGTAGGTCTTCGCGATGCCTTCGCCGAAACCCGAGCCGCCACCCGTGACGATGGCCGTTTTACCTGTCAACCGCATGATGTCTCCGTTGTTGGTCGTGGATGGTGATGCGCCTGCTCCTGTTTGCTCCTGTTTGCTTCCGTTCGCTGCGAACGCGAGTGCCTCGCTAGCCGTGACGAATGGCGATGGTTTTCAGTACCGTGAAGCCATATAGCGCTTCGAAACCCTTTTCGCGTCCGTGGCCTGAATGCTTCACGCCGCCGAACGGCAATTCGACGCCGCCACCCGCGCCATAGTTGTTGATGAAGACCTGGCCGGAGCGCAAGCGCCGTGCGAGGCGCATCTGACGGGCACCGTCGCGCGTCCAGATACCCGCGACAAGGCCGTACTGCGTGCCGTTGGCGAGCGAGAGCGCTTCGTCTTCGTCCGTGAACGACATGGCGGCGAGGACCGGGCCGAACACTTCGTCGCGCGCCAGACGGTGGCTCGCGGGCACGTCGCGCAGCAGCGTGGGTGCCTGATAGAAGCCGCTTTCCGGCGCTTCGGGAATCACTTCGCCGTGTGCCGCCATCGGAATGCCGTCGTGTTGCGCGTCGGAGAGGAAGTCCCACACGCGCTGTTGCTGCTTCGCGTTGATCAATGGGCCGCAGTCGAGATCGGCATGCGACGGTCCGACCCGCAGCGCCTGGAACGCGCCGCTCAGCCGGTCGAGCAGCGGCTCATAGATTGCCCGGTCGATTAGCACGCGGCTGCCCGCCGAGCAGGTTTGCCCGGCGTTCTGCACAATCGCCGACACCAGCACGGGCAACGCCGCGTCGAGATCCGCGTCGGCGAAAACGATTTGCGGCGATTTGCCGCCCAGTTCGAGTGTGACCGGCACATGGTTCTCGGCGGCCATCTGCGTCACGAGCTTGCCGGTTTCTGGCGAGCCGGTGAAGGAGATGTGATCGATGCCCGGATGACGCGCGAGTGCCGCGCCCGCTTCATGGCCAAAACCCGTGACGATATTCAGCGCGCCCGCCGGCAAGCCCGCCTCGGCCGCCAGTTCGGCGACACGCAATACCGACAGGCACGCGTCTTCCGCCGGTTTGACGACGCACGCATTGCCGGTGGCAAGCGCCGCGCCGACGCTGCGGCCGAAGATCTGCATCGGGTAGTTCCACGGCACGATATGGCCGGTCACGCCGTGCGGCTCACGGATCGTCAGCACCGTGTAGCCGGCCTGATAGGGGAGCGTTTCGCCGTGCAGCTTGTCTGCGGCACCGGCGTAAAACTCGAAGTAGCGCGTGAGCGCTGCCGAATCGGCGCGCGCCTGTTTGAGCGGCTTGCCGGTGTCGCGGGCTTCGAGCTGGGCAAGTTCTTCCTGGTGGGCGGCCACCAGCGTGGACAGCCGGTACAGCACGCGGCCGCGTTCGGCGGCGCTCGCTTCGCCCCATGCGCCTTCGAAGGCGCGGCGGGCGGCGTGGACGGCGGTGTCGATATCCGCCGCGGTGCCGCGAGCAAGCCGGGTGAACGGCTGGCCGTCCGAGGGATCGAGCACGGCGATCGTCTCGCCGCCTGATGCAGCGGACCATTCGCCGCCGATGAAATGTCGGGCTTCTTCCATGCATGCTCCTTGAGGTGTCGCGCAGCCGAGGTCCAGGCCGAGGTCCAGGCCGAGGTCCAGGCCGATACCCAGGCCGAGATTCAAGCCGAGGCTCAGGTGCGCGGTGTTCACAAACGAGAGGCACAATCGAGAGACGCCAGACGATTATCGCGCCGATCCAACCAGAGGTGCCATCGGCCGATTGGCTATAATGACGTATTCCGCACTGTCCGGCCGTAGCGCCTTGTCCTGGCGAGTTTCACGATTCACGCCGCTTGAGCCCGCGCGCCGCACGCCGTGTTCCGAATTCCATCTGATCAGAGAGCGCTCATGAGCTTCAATCACGTCCCCGCAGGCAAAGACCTTCCGCAAGATTTCAACGTCATCATCGAAATCCCGGCGCAAAGCGATCCGGTGAAGTACGAAGCTGACAAGGAAACGGGCCTGCTCCACGTCGACCGTTTCATCAGCACCGGCATGCGCTATCCGGCGAACTACGGCTACATTCCGCAAACGCTGTCGGGCGACGGCGACCCGGTCGACGTGCTGGTGATCACGCCGTTCCCGCTGCTGGCCGGCTCGGTGATTCGCGCACGCGCCCTCGGCATGCTGCAAATGACCGACGAGTCGGGCGTGGACGCGAAGCTGGTCGCCGTCGCGCACGACAAGGTCTGCCCGATGACCGCTGATCTCAAGTCGATTGACGACGTCCCGGCGTACCTGAAAGACCAGATCAAGCACTTCTTCGAGCAATACAAGGCGCTGGAAAAGGGCAAGTGGGTGAAGGTCGACGGTTGGGCGGGCATCGAAGCCGCACACAAGGAAATCACCGAAGGCGTGGCGAACTACAATAAGTAAGCTGCGTTACACCGGTAGTTGACGAAAAAACCGCGCGAGCCTGCCAGGGCCGCGCGGTTTTTTCATGGGCGGCGATTTCAGCGATCCCACTCCGCGCTTAATGCGTAATACCGGCGGCGCGCCCGCCTGGCGGGCCGTTCCAGCGCATAGACACGGCGCATCGACTGGATGAACCGAAGGCATTTTCATATATCAGTGTTAACCCTTATTATTCGCCAGCCGCAGCAGGTTTCCTGCCGTCGGCGTATTAATGCGCTGAGACAGCGCCAATGAGCGTTTTTGGGAGCCCACCGTCCGGATGCTGAATCGCAAGTCCAACCCTTCGTCGCCGCGCCGGTCGAGCCGCCTGTACGCGAGCCTGTATGCGCTCGTCACCGCGATCTACCGCAGACGGCCGGTATGGATGGTGTCGTTTTCGACGAGCGAGGCCAATCTGTCGGAAGGGCTGCGAGCCGCCTGTGCGTCCACCGCCATGCTAGGGCTTGGCAATCTGCTGCACGACCCGGCCTTCGCATGGGCCGCGATCGGCGCTTTCTGGACCTGTCTCGCAGACGCGGCCGGCTCGAATCGCTCGCGCTTCGCGTCGATGATGGGCTTTGCGCTTCTGTCGACCGTGTGCGGCGGCGTGACCGCCTTCGCATCAGGCGAGGGGGCGGTATTCGCGGCGCTCGCCATTCTGCTATTCACGACGCTCGGCGCGTTCGGCAGGATCTGGGGCGCCGCGACGTCGCAGGTGACGATTCTCGCCGCGACCGCCTGCGTCGTGATGGTCGACCGACCTATGCGCGACCTTCGGGAGGGGATGGCGTTTCTCGGCATCTACCTGGCCGGATGCCTGTTTGCCGTCGTGCTGAGCTTGACTGTCTGGCGCATTCATCCGTTCGGCACGAGCCGCGCTTCGTTGCGTGGCGTGTATGTGCGGCTGGCTGACATCGCATTCGACAGCGCGCGCCTGCTCGAGCAGCGTGCAGTCCCTCGCCAGTGGGCCACGCATGCCGCGAAATTTCGCGCCGATGCGCGGGCAACGCTTGAGCGCTCGCGCAAGGCTCTCGCGAACGTGCCTGGCTCAAGAGCGGCCGGCCGGGAAACCTACGACAATCTCCTTGCCCTGCTGACCGAAGGTGAAGCGCTCTTTGCGTATCTGATTGCGGTCACCGGCGCCTGCGAAAAAATCCCGGAAGACGCGCGTCGCACCAGACGCACGGCTCGACTGCTGACCGGGATGGGCGAGGTTCTGCGAAGAATCGGCGCGGCCACCAACGACGCGCGATGGAACCGCCTCGCTGACCTGCAACGCCGTTTGCGGCGCCTCGCGAGGCGACTCGAATCCGCGCTGATGGAACCCGTGACATTGAAGTCCGACTTCGAACTGGTCGATTTCACGCCGGCATATGCCCAGCCGCTGGGGTGGTCGGACAGTGCCGCCAGATTGCTGATGCGGGCCTGGTCGACCCTCAAGGCAAACCTCTCCGTTCAGTCGGTCGGCTTGCGCCACGCGGCCCGCGTAGGTGTCACGACGACGGCGGGCTTTCTGGTCATACGGGCGCTCGGGCTTCCCTTCGGCTACTGGGCAACCATGGCGACGCTGCTGATCCTGCAACCGTCCATTGCCGCGACCTGGCCAAGAAGTATCGAGCGCGCTGCCGGGAGTATCGTCGGGGGCGTGCTGGCGGCCGCCATCGGCTATGCGATTCATTCGCCGCTCGGCATTTCATTGGCGGTCTTTCCGCTGGTGGTGGCGACGATGGCGCTGCGCCCCGTCAGCTACAGCCTCTTCGTTCTTTTCCTGACACCGACCTTTGTGCTCGTGGCCGACTTCGCGACGCCAGGCGCCAGCGAATTCGCCTACGCGCTCACGCGCCTCGGCAACAATGTGCTTGGCTGTGTATTGGCGCTGCTGGCCACGTTCTATCTGTGGCCGACGCGGGAAAAAATCGACTATCGCGCCTATCTGAGCGAGGCGGTGCGGGCCAATCTCGGGTATCTGAGGGCGGCACTGGAGTCGCCGGACCGAAGCGAGAAGGACATGGAACGCTTGCGCCGAGCCGCTGGCCTGGGCAGCAATAACGCCGAGGAGGCTATCGGCCGCATTCGACTCGAAAAGCTCGAGGACTCGATGGTCGACACGGTGACGCTGACGGTGCTGAGCGTGTTGCGGAAAATGGCGGGAACGGCGACGCAACTGCGCTTGAGTAAGAACCGGCGCAGCATGCACGGTGATCTTGACGCGTGGATTGCCGCTGCGAGCGCCGACATCGACGCCGCGTTAGATCGAACCTTGCGACCGATACGGCGCGATCTGCCTGCGCGAGACCGGCTCTCGTCACTGGAGGCGGATGCGGTGGGGGAAATCGCGCTGATGCATCGACTGCTGACTGAACGGATGCGGGAGGCGAGGGGGTAGCGGAAGTGGGTAGGCCCAACCGGCACTTGATGGTGTGAAGCTGCACGGTCAACACGCTGGAGCAAGCGAACGCGTGACAAGAAGCCAACGCGTTAAAGCGAATCCGTGACAGAAAGCCAACACGTTCGAGAAAGCAAATGCCCTAAAGGCAGCCAAGCGCCGTCAGGACGCGCCGCTTTCTTCTTCCGTTTCGTCGACGGCCGCCGGCTCGGGCACGGGCTCGGGCAATACCGATTCAAGCGTACGCAGTCCTGCGCCCAAGGCCCGCTTTTCGGCAGGCGCCAACCGCTTGACCCAATACTCCGCACGCGACGCACTCGATCGATCCGCCAACTCAAACGACGCCAACACCTGCACCGGCTTGCGCGAACGCGTATAGCGCGCGCCCGCACCGCTCAGGTGTTTATCGAAGCGCGCCTGCACGTCGATGGCAATGCCGGTATAGACGCTGCCGTCCGAGCATTCGAGCAGATACAGAAACCACGCCATGGGTACGCTTCAGCCTTTGAACGGATTGTGTTCGCGCAGCTCGTCCACGTACGCGTGGATGCTGTTCTTTTCGTTGTCGAGGAAATGGCCGACCGCATCGGCGAAGGCCGGATGCGCGAGCCAATGCGCCGAACGCGTCACAGTCGGCAAAAAACCGCGCGCCATCTTGTGCTCACCCTGGGCGCCGCCTTCGAACGCGCCGAGCTTTTCTTCGATGCAGAATTCAAGTGGCTGGTAGTACGCGGTTTCGAAGTGCAGGCATGGCACATGCTCGAGCGCGCCCCAGTAGCGGCCGTACAAGGTGCCGCCGGTTTTCGCGTCGCGCTGATAGACCACGAGCGAGCTGGCGATCGGCTTGCCTTCGTATTCGGCGATCACCAGCAGCAGATTTTCCGGCATCGACGCGCCGATCATCCGGAAGAAATCGAGGTTCAGATACGGACTCGAAAAGTGCTCGCGGTAGGTTTGCCGATAACACTTGCTGAAGAATCGCCAGTCGGCGTCCTGGATATCTTCGCCGCGAATCCGGCGCATCGTCACGCCGGCTTCCTGTACCTTGCGACGCTCCGCGCGGATGTTCTTGCGCTTCTTCTGTTCGAGCGTGGAGAGGAAATCGTCGAAGTCGCGATAGCCGTCGTTCAGCCAGTGGAATTGCACGCCTTCGCGCTGCATCATGCCCATGTCGGTCAGCGCGTTTGCCTCCGTTTCGGTCGGAAACAGCACGTGCAGCGACGACACGTCGGCTTGCTCGGCGAACGCCATCAGCGTTGCCGCCAGATGTCGGAGGGCATGCGTGTCCGCCGACAACAGCCGGTTGCCTTGCACCGGTGTGAACGGCACCGCGCACAGCAGCTTCGGGTAATACGGCAGGCCGTTGCGTTTGTACGCATCGGCCCAGGCCCAATCGAAGACATATTCGCCGTACGAGTGCCCCTTCAGATACACGGGCGCGGCCGCCACGAGCTTGTCGGTGCGCGGATCGGTGAGCGTAACGAATTGCGGCGCCCAGCCGGTATCGGCGACCGCGCATCGGGTCGCGTGCAGCGCGCTCAAAAACTCGTGCCGCAGAAACGGCGTGGGCTGCGTCTGCTGCGCAAGGAGGGCGTTCCATTCCGCAGCGTCCACCTCGGAGGGCGACGCCAGAATGCCCGTGCGATAATCAAAGCGTTCCTGGTTCAATCTGTGTGACTGTTCCCAATGAGCGACGCCAAGCGTGTAGCGATGCGTCGTTCGTTTATCCGATTTGTCCGTTGCCGTCGAGCTAACCAGCCGCGGTACTCGCAAGCCACCTGGCTTGCCTGTCGATCCTGCCATGAAGACCCGAATCGCTCTTGCTCAAATCAATGTCACCGTCGGCGACTTCGCCGGCAATGTCGCGAAGATTGTTGCTGCCGCGCGCGCCGCGCACAACGATGGTGCGAAGCTGCTGATTGCGCCCGAACTCGCGCTATCCGGCTATCCGCCCGAAGATCTGCTGCTGCGTCCCGCGTTCTATACCGCGAGTGCGGCGGCGCTCGCCGATCTGGCCACGCAACTGAAGCCCTTCGCCGGCTTGCACGTGATCGTCGGCCATCCACTGCGTGACTTGACGCACAGCGCGGCGCACGGCCATGGTAATGCAAACGCGCCGATCGAGCGCGGCGTCCCGCCGGTCGACACCTTCAACGCGGCCTCGCTGATCGTGGACGGGGACGTGGTCGGCACCTATCGCAAGCAGGATTTGCCGAATACGGAGGTGTTTGACGAGAAGCGCTACTTCGCTTCCGACCCGAAGCCGTTCGTGTTCGAACTGGACGGCGTGAAGTACGGCGTGGTGATTTGCGAGGACGCGTGGCATGCGTCGGCTGCGCAAATGGCGAAGGCGGCCGGCGCACAAGTGCTGCTGATTCCGAACGGCTCGCCGTACCACCTGAACAAGGAAGCGGTGCGCTTCGACATTCTGCGCGCGCGGATTCGCGAGACGGGCTTGCCTATGGTCTACGTGAACATGGTCGGCGCGCAGGACGAACTGGTGTTCGACGGCGGTTCGTTCGTGCTCGACGGTGAAGGTCAGCTCGTCGCGAAGATGGCACAGTTCGAAGAGGGCAACGCGATCGTCGAGTTCGATAGGGGCACACCGTTGCCCGGTGCGATCGCGCCAGAGCTCTCTTTGGAGGCGCAGGTGTACGCCGCACTCGTGATGGGCGTGCGCGACTACATCAATAAGAACGGTTTCCCGGGTGCGCTGATCGGCCTGTCGGGCGGCGTGGATTCGGCGCTGGTGCTGGCTGTCGCGTGCGACGCGTTGGGCGCCGACCGCGTGCGCGCGGTGATGATGCCGTCGCGCTACACCGCGGATATCTCGACGACCGACGCCGCCGAAATGGCGCGCCGCGTCGGCGTACGTTACGACGAAATCGCGATCGCGCCGATGTTCGACGCGTTCCGCGGCTCGCTCGCCGATGAATTCGCCGGCCGCGCCGAAGACGCCACCGAAGAAAACATTCAGGCGCGCATTCGCGGCACCTTGCTGATGGCGCTGTCGAACAAGTTCGGCTCGATCGTGCTGACCACCGGCAACAAGAGCGAGATGGCGGTGGGTTACTGCACGCTCTACGGCGACATGGCCGGCGGCTTCGCGGTGATCAAGGACATCGCCAAGACCTTGGTCTACAAGCTATGCCATTACCGCAACCACGCCACCACCTTCGGCAAGCAGGACGTGATTCCCGAGCGGATTCTGACGCGCGCGCCGTCGGCGGAACTGCGCGATAACCAGACCGATCAGGACAGCTTGCCGCCGTACGAAGTGCTCGACGCGATCATGCGCATGTATATGGAAGAGGACCGCTCGCTTGCCGAAATCATCGCGGCGGGCTATGCGGTCGAAGACGTGAAACGCGTCACGCGCCTCATCAAGATCAACGAGTACAAACGCCGTCAGGCGCCGATCGGTATTCGCGTGACACATCGCGCGTTTGGTCGCGACTGGCGTTATCCGATTACGTCGCGCTACACCGAGCCGGTTCAGTGAGAAGCGAACGGCTGCCGCGGATTTACCCCATAGCAGACCACAAGCGCGCGCCGGATTGCCGCAACGCATCCGGCGCGGCGTAGAATAAAAATCATCCATTCCCCTTTCAACCTTCCAATCACGAGACGAGGTCCGCCATGAAGCGCATCACTGCAGTCATCAAACCGTTCAAACTTGACGAAGTGCGCGAGGCGCTTGCTGAAGTCGGCCTCACGGGGTTGACCGTTACTGAAGTCAAGGGTTTCGGTCGGCAAAAAGGCCACACTGAGCTCTATCGTGGTGCAGAGTACGTGGTCGACTTTCTGCCGAAAGTGAAGATCGAAGTGGTGGTCGCGGACAACCAGTGCGATCAGGTGATCGACGCGATCATCGGCGCGGCGCGCACCGGCAAGATCGGCGACGGCAAGATTTTCGTCGCGGACGTGGAGCGTGTGATCCGGATTCGCACGGGCGAGGAAAACGAAGCGGCAGTTTGAGCGGTTCAGCTCGCACTGTCGGAATGCAGAGTTAAAGCACCAGTATTGATACCTGCGCTGCGCGCGCACCGATCAGGTGCGTTGGGGCAGGGGCAAAACCGTGCGCGCAAATAAAAAACGGTGCGATACCCTTTCGGACATCGCACCGATACGCGCCTCTCGCAGCAGCGTGAAAAAGATTCTCTTGAAGAACTTGTGACTACGCCCCGAAGGAAGTCCCTTCGGGGAACACCGTTCGATTAGAACGAGTGTTGAATACCTGCATACACGCCTGATTGCTGGTGACCCGGCAGCGGGTTGTCCGTTGCGGTGGACGTACCGGCGTTGTCCGCATTCAGGCCGAAGTTAGCATTCTTGCTGTTGCGGTTCGTTGCGATCTGGATATCCAGCAGCGTGCGCTTGGACAGATTGTACGAACCGCCAATCGTGTAGATCGTCGCATTGCCCGCGCCATTGTTGCCGTTGACGTGGTACACCGCTGCAATCAGCGCTGCAGCCGGCGTTGCTTGCCACGTCACACCGCCCCATTCGTGATCGAGGGTGGTCGGCTGGCCCGGCAGAACGCCCGTCGCACCTGCCGAACGGACAGCCTGGAACGCGCCCTGAATCTTGAACTGGCCGAGGAACACGTTCACGAGAGCCGAGTACTCGCGCGATGCCGCGAACACGCCGGTGGCGATGTTAGCCGCATTGGCCGGAGTGGCAGCAGCCGGACCATACAGAGAACCATTGGCCGGGTTGCGGATTTCGTCGTACAGGCCGCGAACCTGGAACAGCGCGTTCGTGTACGTAACCTGTGCGCCAGCTTCACGACCTTGCGGGGTCGTGCCGTTACCGTTCCAGCTCGTTGCGTTCGACAGGGCGTATTGACCGTAGAAGTCAAAGCCTGCGACCTTCGGCGACTGGTACGAAATGTTGTTGCTCGATTGCGGCCAGTTGCGACCACGCACCAGCGACGCCGACGACCAGTTCGACTGACCGAACGGATCGAAGTCCCACACGCCGTTCGAGATGAAGAGTTCGCGACCCAACAGCAGCGTACCGAATGCGTCGTTCGACATACCGACCGTTGCCCAGCGATTGAAGAGACCGCCACCGCCAGGGCCTGCGCCCGTCATGGTGTTGAAGGAGCCTTCCAACTGGAACAGGACCTTGTTACCGCCGCCGATGTCCTCAACGCCCTTCATGCCCCACAGGCTGGTACCCCAGTCGCCGCTTTCTGCTTTGAAACGGTTCGTGCTGCCCGTTGCCTGACCGTTTGCACCGACGCCTTGCGGAACGCCCGACATGTATTCCAGGCCAGCGTCAAGGCGGCCGTACAGCGTCACGCTGCTTTGGGCGTGCGCAACTACACCGGCTGTCATCAGCGCAGCGGCGAGCAAAGCTTTCTTCATCTTCTCCTCCATACCCTGTCAAAAAGTGAAACCCAGTACTGCGAATGGTGTTCGGACACAAGCGTGCCGAACAGAAATCGGTACCAGGGAGATTAGCGGGTGGATTGGGTCTCCTGCCGTGACGGATAGCCTCAGAGGGCTATTCTTCGCGCCATGCCGATCCCTCGCCGACCGGTTCTCCTCTGTTGCTTTGAAGTGAAACTACTTTTAATGAACTTTGTTTTGCTACTTTGGTTACTAATTTATCAAAAATACCCTGGAGTGGGAGAAGAAATTAGGTCCGGCCTGGGCCGGTGTCTCCAAATTGCAATACGAATGTGTACAAGGAATCATTGCAACATCCACAAAAAGACGGGAAACCCTTATGTGGCAAGGGAATCACGGATTGGGACGAACAACGTTAAGGATTGCCACTATTGACGCTTTATATGCGGCAGAGTAGGGCGAAAGGAGGGGGGCTCAAGCCAGGTTTGGGCCCAATTTCGAGGCCAGAATGGCCGGAATGTGCAGGTGAGCGAAGTAAAAAAGGCGACCGTAAGCGCCTTGTAATGCTACTTCGACTACAGCCCAAATAGCGGGCTGTGTGACAGTCTTATTTGAGGCTGCCGGAGAGGAACTGCTTGAGCCGGTCGCTTTTCGTGTTCTTGAAGACTTCGTCCGGATGGCCTTCTTCTTCGACGCGGCCTTGATGCAGGAACATCACGTGATTCGACACGTTGCGCGCGAACGCCATTTCATGCGTGACGACAATCATCGTGCGGCCTTCTTCGGCGAGCGTCTGCATGACCTTGAGCACTTCGCCGACCAGCTCGGGATCGAGCGCGGAAGTCGGTTCATCGAACAGCATGACGTCCGGATGCATGGCCAGCGCACGCGCGATCGCGACACGTTGCTGCTGACCGCCCGACAGATGCGACGGGTACTGCTTCTCGAGACGAGGCGCGAGGCCCACTTTCTCCAGATACTGGCGCGCACGTTCTTCGGCCTCTTTGCGCTTCAGACCCAGCACGTTGACCGGTGCCTCGATGATGTTCTCGAGCACGTTCATGTGCGACCACAGGTTGAAGTGCTGGAACACCATCGACAGCCTGGTGCGCACGCGCTGTAACTGCTTCGGATCGGATACGCGCAGCGCGCCGTTCTTGGCGAGCTGCGTGCGGACTTCTTCACCGTCGACAAAGATGCGCCCGGCGTTCGGCTGCTCGAGGAAGTTGATGCAGCGAAGCATCGTGCTCTTGCCCGAACCGGACGAGCCGATCACGCTGATCACGTCGCCGGCGTTGGCCTTCAGCGACACGCCCTTGAGGACTTCGTTGTCGCCGTACTGTTTGTGAAGCTCGTCGACGAAGAGCTTTTGCTTCTTGGTGTTCATCGGGATCCTTGGCGGGCTTACTTGCTTTGGGGCACAGTGCCCTTCTTAATTACTTGCCTTGCGGCCGCAGGTAAGCGAGCCAGCGGCGCTCGGCGCGGCGGAACAGCCACACGAGCGCAAAAGAAATCAACAGATAGAGCAGGGCGGCGAGGCCGAACGCATTGAACGACTGATACGTGGCCGAGTTCACGTCGCGCGCGATCTTGAGAATGTCCGGCACGGTCGCGGTGAACGCGACGGTGGTGGCGTGCAGCATCAGGATCACTTCGTTGCTGTAGTAAGGCAACGCGCGGCGCAGCGCTGACGGCAGAATCACCCGCCGGTACAACGTGAACGACGACATGCCATACGCGCGTGCCGCTTCGATCTCGCCATACGGCGTGGCCTTGATCGCGCCAGCGAAGATTTCGGTGGTGTACGCGCAGGTGTTCAGCGTGAACGCGAGCAGCGTGCAATGCATGCCGTCGCGGAAGAACGCGTTGGTCAGTTCGTTATTACGGATGATTTCGAGGCTATACAGGCCGGTGTAGCACAGCAGCAGCTGCACGTAGAGCGGCGTGCCGCGAAAGATGTACGTATACAGCCACACCAGACCGGCGAGCCATTTCTTCTTCGACACCCGTGCGACCGCGAGCGGAATCGACAGGCAGAAGCCGAGTCCGATCGACACCACCAGCAGCCACAGCGTTATCACGACGCCGGTGAGGCGGTAGCCGTCGCTATAAAGATAGTTGCGCCAGTATTCCTGAATGATCTCGATCATAGATCCGCCTTTCGTACGCCGGTCGAGTAACGCTTTTCGAGGTACATCAGCACGAAGTTGGACACTGTGGTGATGACGAGATAGATCGCCCCTGCGAGCAGGGTGAAGAAGAAGAACCGCAACGTGCCCTTGCCCGCATCCTGCGAGGCCTTGACCACATCCGCGAGACCGATGATCGACACCAGCGCCGTGGCTTTCACCATCACCTGCCAGTTGTTGCCGATGCCGGGCAGCGCGAAGCGCATCATCTGCGGGAACATCACCCGCGAGAACACTTGCCAGCCGGTCATGCCGTAGGCCGAGCCCGCTTCGAGCTGACCGCGCGGCACCGCGAGAAACGCGCCGCGGAAAGTCTCGGTGAAGTACGCGCCGTAGATGAAGCCGAGCACCGCGACGCCGGCCACGAATGGGTCGATGTCAATCTGGTCCCAGCCGAGCAGATCGGTCAGGTTATTCAGCCAGATCTGGATGCTGTAGAACAGCAGCAGCATTAGCACCAGGTCGGGCACGCCGCGCACGAGCGTCGTGTAGACAGTGCCGACACTATAGGTGAAGCGGTTCTTCGACAGTTTCGCCGCCGCGCCGAGCAGGCCCAGCACGAAAGCGAACGCCAGCGACAACACCGCCAGTTTGACGGTTTGCCAGGTGCCGTTGAGAAGCAGCGGGCCGTAGCCTTGAAGGAACATATGGGGTCCTTGACGATGCGTTTGCGACGCACCGCGAAAGACGCGGCCAGCTCTGCACCGCGTTTGCTGCGAGCCTGGGCTCGCCGTTTCCTGCGGCGCACAGCGCACCGCTGTGCAAATCATGACTGCATGACCGTTACCGGTCTTGCAGCGCGCTTTTCGACTCTCGTTTTGAATCGGGGTTGAAACTGTTTCTGAAGCTGTTTTTGAAGCGATTACCGACTGTATTACGAAGCCTCGGGAAAGCCCATGCGGGCGAGCCCCGAG
Organism: Paraburkholderia polaris; assembly: GCF_012927345.1. Classification (GTDB taxonomy): domain Bacteria; phylum Pseudomonadota; class Gammaproteobacteria; order Burkholderiales; family Burkholderiaceae; genus Paraburkholderia; species Paraburkholderia polaris. Next base: position 17,203 of record NZ_JABBGJ010000029.1, on the reverse strand, counting down.
TTTCGCGGGTGCTGCGTGTTGCTGTGTGTCGCTTCTCGTTGCTTCTTCTTGCTGGTTACCTCACCGGTTGCCGAGCCGGAGGCCCGCTCAGCGAGCGGCTCAGTGACCGGGGCAGTGCCCCTGCCCGGTGATCCATTCAGTGACCAGGATAGATGTCGACGTCGAAGTACTGCTTTTCGAGCTTCCTGAACGTGCCGTCCTGATGCACTTGCGCCAACGCCTTGTTGAACATCGCTTTCAGCTCGACGTCATCCTTGCGCAGGCCGATAGCCGTGCCTTCACCGATCGTCTTTGGGTCTTTCACTTCCGGGCCGGCCCAGGCGAAGCCTTTACCGCGCGACGTCTTCAGGAACCCGGCGTCGGCCTGCAATTCGTCCTGCAACGCGGCGTCGAGACGCCCCGAAGCGACGTCGGCGTACACCTGATCCTGATTCTGGTAGGGCACCACGATCACGCCTTTGGGCTCCCAGTACGCCTTGGCGTAAGCTTCCTGAGTCGAGCCCTGCTCGACGCCGACATGCTTGCCCTTCAGCGCTTCAGCCGTGGGCAGCAGCGGCGAGCCGGCTTTGGCGATCATGCGGGCCGGGGCGTCGAACAGCTTGTCGGAGAAATCGATCTGCTCGCGGCGTTTGTCCGTGACGGTCAGCGACGACACGATCGCGTCGAACTTCTTGCCCTTCAACGCCGGGATGATCCCGTCCAGGTCCTGCTCGACCCATACGCACTTGACGTTCATTTTCGCGCACAGCGCTTTCGTCAAATCGACGTCGAAGCCGGCTACCTGGCCGCTGGCCGCCGTCGATTCGAACGGCGGGTAGCTGGCGTCCACCCCGATGCGCACGGTTTTCCATTCTTTCGCCATGGCGCTGGTGGTGGCCATGACGGCAAGCGCCACGCACAGTGCGGCCTTCTTCATGTTTCTCCTGGATCAAACTGATCGTCGTGGTGTGCCGATCTCGACGACCGCCGGCTCGTGGCCGGCCGTCGCTATTCTAGGCGGTCAAAATTGTCGCGCCGCGTATGGCTTTCGCTTCGATTCCGCTTCGGTCCGGCTTCGGTCCCATTTCGCTCCCGCCGATGTCTTTTCGACGTATCAAGCAAGATTGGCGAGGGGCTGAAACCCGCGGCTATTCCATCGCGGGCCCGGCTGCCGGGGCTCCCGGCGCGGCTTCTGGGCCCACGCGTCTCGAAAAGGGCGGTATTTTACCCGAACAGGGGCGGGGCGCCAGTGCGGAACGCCCTTGGCTGCCGGTGGGTGGGCACATGCGTTGTGCATGCGCGACGGTGTCGGGCCGCGCTCCGGTTGTTCTTGTTCGCGCTCATTCGCGTTAGTGATCGACAAGCCGGCGGCCGGTATGGCGAGGAGAACCGCCAGTAGCCGGCCTGGCAATGCCGCGTGCGCCCCACCGGGGCGCGATTGCACGGATTTATGAAACGATCCGGTGCGCCGTTGCCGATTGTTTAGTGCGCTTCGCGCCCATACATTCTGGGCATCGCTATTTACTTACCGGGAGACCCTCATGATCGAGATTCGCCGTTCCGACGAACGCGGCCACGCCAATCACGGCTGGCTCGACTCGTATCACAGCTTCTCGTTTGCCGACTACCGCGACCCGCAACACGTGCATTTCGGGCCGCTGCGGGTGATCAACGAAGACCGCATCGCCGGCGGCCAGGGCTTCGGCACGCACGGTCACCGCGACATGGAAATCGTCACGTACGTGCTCGAAGGCGCGCTCGCGCACCGCGACAGCATGGGCAACGGCTCGACCATCCGTCCCGGCGACGTGCAGCGCATGAGCGCCGGCACGGGCGTGCAGCACAGCGAGTTCAATGCATCGCAGGACGAACCGGCGCACCTGTTGCAGATCTGGGTGATCCCGCAACGCGCGGGCGACCAGCCCGGCTACGAGGAAAAACGCTTCGACGACGCCGATAAGCGCGGGCGTCTGTGCGTGGTCGCGTCGCCCGACGGCCGGGACGGTTCGGTCACGATTCACGCGGATGCCTCGATCTACGCGGCGCTGATCGACGGCGCGGAGCAGGCTACGTTCACGTTGCCGAAAGGCCGGCTGGCGTATGTGCACGTAGCGCGCGGCGCGCTGACTGTGAATGGCGAAGCGCTCCAGGCCGGCGACGCCGCCAAGCTCAGCGAGACCGATTCGGTGACGCTCGAAAAGGGCGAGAACGCCGAAGTGCTGCTGTTCGATCTAGGGCAGCTCAACGGATAAGCGCGGATAGGCGCCAATCATCGGCCGTGCGTTCGTCGGCCGATGACTGATGGCCGCTAGTTACTAGTTGCTACCAGCCACCAGCCAGCAGCCACCAGCGATCACAATGAATACCTCGGCTTGAAGTGCCGGCTGCATGCAACGCAAAAACGCCACGGAGGGTTTTCCGTGGCGTTTTTGCATTCGGACGACGGCCGGCGCGCAGCCCGCCTTCCGCCCACGTCGTGCCGTTTATTGATTCGCAGCCGGTGCCGACGCTGCGCCCTTACGATGCTCCCAGCGCTCGTGCATCTTTTCGTGACGCGCTTCCATCTTCGCAAAACGCTGCTTCAGTGCGGTGCTGACGGTGGTCTTCTGCTGGTCATTCAAACCGTTATAGAACTTGAGCCACGCGTCCGTGGTTTGCTGACGCAGTTGCGCGTCTTTCTGCTCAACTTGTTGGTGTGCGTTAGCCATGGCGTTCAGATCCAGGATCGGCTGTTGCTGCGCGGCCTTGAACTGGTCCTTGATCTGTTTGTGATTGGCGCGCATGGCCTCGTGGTTCTGCTTCATGGTGTCGAGCGCGGCCTGCCATTGCTTTTCCTGATCCGCGTTCAGCTTCAACTGGTCATGCAGTTGCGTCAGTTCCTTCATGAAGTGGCCATGCCAGCCGCCTTGACCGGCGGGCTGTGCGGCATAGGCAGCGCCCGCGCCGATGGCGAGGGCAGTGGCGGCAACGGCGAGAACGCGCGACATTTTTTTGGTGGACATGTAAGACTCCCTGTAATGGAATAGCCGACGATGCAACCGGTAATGTGGACGGCCTGCATTCGGTAAGTCACAGCGTAGAGAACTGCGCCCGGCGCTGTGTTACGTGGCTTGATGCGGCTATTACGGGTCATTACGCACGCCTTTCACCGTAACACCCGGTAACCCTTGCGGGCCGTCTGAAATCGAAAACCCTTCCTGCTGCGCGTTAAACTTCATCCCATGGCTACTCAAATACTTGTTGTCGACGACGACGTCGAATTGCGCGATCTGCTGCGCGACTATCTGGCCCGTCAGGGCATCGAAGTCTCGGTGCTGCACGACGCGGGTACGCTTGAGCGCAGGCTCGAGCGCGAGCGTCCCGATCTGATCGTGCTCGATCTGATGATGCCGGGCGTAGACGGGCTGACCGCGCTGCGTAAGCTGCGCGCGTCGGGCGACGACATCCCGGTAATCATGCTCACCGCACGTGCTGACGACGTCGACCGGATTGTCGGGTTGGAGCTCGGCGCGGACGACTATCTCGGCAAGCCGTTCAACCCGCGCGAGCTATTGGCGCGCGTGCAGGCGGTGCTGCGGCGGCGCCGCACGCTGCCGTCGGCGGCGGCACCGGAACAGCGCGAGCCGTTCAACTTCGGCCGCTTCACGCTGGATTTCCAGTCGCGCACGCTGCATCTCGAAGACAAGCCGCTCACGCTGTCGGGCAGCGAATTCGCGCTCCTGAAGATTTTCGTCAATCACCCCATGCGCACGCTCACCCGTGAGCGCCTGCTCGAACTGCTGCATGGCCCGGAATACGACGGCACCGACCGCGGCATCGACGTACAGGTGTGGCGTTTGCGTCGCATTCTCGAAACCGATCCGTCCACGCCGCGCTTCATTCAAACGGTGCGCGGCCGCGGCTACGTGTTCGTGCCGGATGGCGAACAGCATGCGCCGGCCCATTGATTCGCTTTTCGGGCGCCTGGCGCTGCTAGTCATTGCGGTGCTGCTGCTGTCGCATTTCGCGTGGTACGCGCTCATGCGGCTCGAGCGCAGCCAGTTGCAAACGCGCTACGCAGTCGAGGAAGCCACTTTCCTCGTCGACGCGGTGCGCCAGCACGTCGCCCGCACGCCAGACCAGCCCTTGCCGTCGCGCGTCAAGCTGGTCGATCCGGCGAGCCCCGACGTGCCGCCGGATAGCACCGCGCTGCCGCCGCCGCTTGAACGTTTCATCGAGGACGTGCGCGATCGCATGCCTGCCGGCACCCAGGTGCGGGTCGGCCAGCCAGGGCGTCCGCCCACGCTGTGGGTGCGCGGCAACACGGATCGCAGCTGGATCGTCGTGCCGGTGCAGCCATTGCGTCCGCCGCGTTCGCTCGATCGCACGGTGCTGTGGCTCGCGATCATTTTCTCGTTCGCGGTGATGGCGGCGCTCTTTGCCGCGTGGGCGCTGCAGCAGCCGTTGCGCTCGCTTGCCCAGGCAGTGGCGCGCTTCGGCCGTGGCCTGCCGGTGCCGCCGGTGCCCGAGCGCGGTCCGCGCGAGTTGCGGCAGTTGACGCACGGCTTCAACCAGATGGTTCAGGAAGTGGCGCGCACTGAAAACGACCGGGCCGTGATGCTGGCCGGCGTCGCGCACGATCTGAAAACGCCGTTGGCACGCTTGCGGCTACGCGCCGAAATGATGGAAGAAGTGAAAATGCGTGACGGCGTCGTGCGCGACGTCGACTCGATGACGCATATCGTCGAACAGTTTCTGGTGTTCGCACACGACGGCGCCGATCGCAGCGAAGCGGTCGAAGTGGACGCGCAATGCGACCGCGTGGTCCGCAGTTACCGCGCGGTCGCTGCCGGTGCGCCCACCGTGCGGACTGAACTCGGCGCGGGGCCCGGGTTCCTGCTGCCCGCGGCGACACTCGACCGGATCCTGTCGAACCTGTTGGACAACGCACATGCCTACGGCGCGCCGCCGGTCGTCGTCGCCACGGCGCGCACGGCGCAAGGTTTCACGCTTTCGGTGAGCGACAACGGCAGCGGTATCGCCGCGCAGGACCTGATCAATGCCAGCCGGCCGTTCGTCCGGCTCGACCCGGCACGCGGCGGCAACGGTCATAGCGGACTGGGGCTCGCGATCGTCGAGCGTCTGGTGCGGCGTGCGGGCGGGGAGTGGGAGATCGGCAACCACGGCGGCCGTGGCTTGCGAGTCTTGATGAGCTTTCCGTTCGAAGTGGTGCCGCGTGTCATGGCGGCCTCGGAAAGCGTCTGGTAGGTTGAGCGGGGCAAGGGCGGCAGGCGCCCGCCCCCGTTGTGTCTAGGCCGGAAAGCGGTTCCGAACGCAATGTTCGGAATCCAGTGTGGAATCCGGCGGCCGGAATGCAGTGTCGAATGCGCCCTCTGGGCGCGTGCGGCAACCGTTGGGCTAGTCTGAAAACAGCGTGTTCAACGCATTCGCCGCGTCACTATCGACCGTATTCCACGTTACCGTTTCGGCCTCGAAGATGTAGTGCGTGGTGTACTTGCCAAGACGCGCGAGTATTTCTTCCTGAATCAGTTCCGGCGCGACAGCCAGTTTCAGATACCACGCGGTCGACGACAAGCGCGTCTGGAACGCGCCATATTCGGCTAGCAAATGGTCGAATGCGTCAGCATCCTGATCGCGACAGACGATGACCAAATTTCCCTTCATGCGAATCTCCCGTTAGAGCGGTAGCGGCAACCTCAATGTCAGGGTTGATGATACCTGCTTCGTTGCGGGACGCCCGAGGCCGCGGCTTGCTTTGCGTCAGCTACCGCGCTCATCGGGGTGCCGCCGGCGCGACGGTGCGAATTGAATTGCGTCGATGACTGCCGCAGTACCAGGTGTCACCAAGCGTCAGCACGCGTCACCAGGCGTTGGCCACCGTCCGCGCGGGCGGCGCGGTGTCGTCGGGCGGAAGCGCTTCGGTGCGGTCGCGGCCGCCTGTCTTCGCGGCGTAAAGCGCCGTGTCGGCGCGGCTCATGATGCGCTCGGGCAGATCGTCGGCGGAGAGTTCGGTGATGCCGATGCTCACGCTCAAGCCCACCGAGGCCGGCAGCTTCGGCGAAGGAATCGCCTTCAGTCGCAGGCGCAAGCGTTCGACGACTTCGCGGCCGCCCGCCAGATCCGTGGCCGGCAGCAGCAAGCCGAACTCTTCGCCGCCCAGCCGGCCGATCGCATCCGTGCCGCGCAACTCAGCCCGGCAGGTGTCGACGAAATGTTCGAGCGCGCGGTCGCCGGCGGCGTGGCCGAAGCGGTCGTTGATCTGCTTGAAGTGGTCGAGGTCGGCGATCGCCATGCACAGCGGCTCGTTGCCCGCATGCGCACGTTCGATCTCGTGGCGCAGCAGATCGAGGAAGTAGCGCCGCGACAGCGCGCCGGTCAGCGCATCGTGGCGCGCCTCGGCCGAGAGCAGGGTGTTGGCCGATTGCAATTGCTCGGCAAGATCGCGAGTGGCGCGATGGTGGCGCCGCTCGCGCACGTACGACACGGTGATCACCCACGCGAGCGCGACCGTACCGGCCAGCGTCAGAAACACCAGCAGATGATCGCGCTTGTGATTGCGTAGCAGTTCGGGCCACGCCGCGAGCGGATCAACCAGATGCGCCGACAACCCCGAGTTCAAGCCGCCGCGCGCCTGGTACAGGGACGGCGCTGGCTGCACGCTCATGCCGAACAGCTGGCCGGCGACAGCTGTGGGCACCCAGGGTGCCTGTTCGCGCACCTGCGTGTCGACCTGAATCTGTATGTCGGGGAGGATTTCGCGGCGATAGACGGTCATGCGCTCGACTGCGCTCATCTGCGTGACGCGCGAGTTGGGCAGGGCGTGGCCTTCGAGTTCGCTGTTGTGCGCCATGATGATGACGCCGTTTTCATCGGCGACGAAGGTGCCGGCATGCGCGACCCAGTGGCGCAACCGCGCGATCCCCACCTTGGCGACGACTGCCCCAACCAGCAGGCCGTCGGCGTACACTGGCGCGGCGATGAAGATGCCCGGCTCGCCGCTATTGCGGCCGACGCCATAGGCTTCCGAAAAGGCGCCGAGCAGGGCATTCACCAAGTAGCCGCGCATGCGCATGTCGACGCCGACGAAGGAGCGTTCCGCGGCAAGCGGGTTATTAACGGAGTTGCTCGACGCGACGCAGATGCCGTTGGCGTTGACGAGCCAGATCTGGTCGAGCCCGGAGAAGCCTTGTGCGTCGTGCAGGAAATTGCTCACGGTGTGCATCTGCGGGTCTTTTAACAACGTGGCGCGCAGGGCGGGTTCCGCCGTTTCGCCGTTCGCGGCATAATTCTGGGATTGCACCAGCGCGTGCTGGACCACGTCCATTTCGGCCATGGTTGCGGGGATGGCCCGAGACATCGCGAGGTCGCTGGCGATCACCTCTGCCATGTTGTCAACGATCGACGTGGACATTTGCCGCTGCGCGCGCAAGGCCGCGTCCAGCTCTTGCTGTACCATCCGGTCCGCGACCATGCCGGCCACGAACCAGCAAACGAGCACGATCAGCACGAAGCTGATCGGTCCGGTTGCCTGGCGCAAGGTTGTCCTGTTCATCGACCCTCTAATCCGTCTGGCTGTGGCATGCAACTAGCTCATTCGTGGCAGCGCGCTGGCGCTGTTTCGCCCTTGTGGAAGCGGGTGGCGATACGCCTCGGTGTGGGCCGCGCTGTGGCCCGGCATAACCGCAAATAGGCGTGTCGTCTCCTGATTTTAACCGTCATGGGGCCTGACGCCACCGTTATTGCGGGAATGCGAAGTACGTCCGCCTTGCCCATCAGGTTCTTAACGGCAGCGCGTCAGCTTTCTGAATGGCTGCACGGGTTTTCGGGGTGTTTGAAATGCGGTCCGGGCAGCCATCGTGATTGCCGCGAAAATGGCTGGCGCACGACAGCGGGCCCGCTGCATCACGCCTCGCCAACGCGGGCCAAAGGCCGTTGCCGGGGCGTTCGCCGCTATTTGCTGCTATTTGCCGTGAAAGGTTGTGCCTGAAACATAGGATGGTGTAGTGTCGTGCCGTCCAAAACAAGGAAAGCCCGCCAGCCTTCGGGCGGCGCCCGCGGCGACAGGAGCCCGGCTTGACGATTGGGGTCCCGGGCGGCTTGCCCGTGGACACATTCGTCACCGGTCCACGTGTCTCCAACGCTAACGATTTACCGCGCACATGCGTTTTGCCATGCCTGATTTCCGCTTTCCGGACCGATCTTCAGACTGCCGCGCCGAAGCCGTGGCCCCTTTCGTGCGTTTGAATGCCTATATGAATAGGGAGAGCGTCTGATGGATTTCAGCTTCAACCTGAAGCGCACCGCCAATGCGTCGGCATGGCGGGTGCTGCCCAATCGCTGGGACTTCGTCGCCTTTCCGCTGATCATCTGCATCATCGCGATGGCGGCGATCGGCTTTCACGAGACCTTGGCGCCGATGTCGACGCTCAAGACTCAGGCGATCTCGCTCGACCCGTCGAATCTGCCCGAGTACGCCATGCGCACCACCCTGCGCATGCTGGCGGCGATGGTCGCCTCGCTGATCTTCACGCTCGTGTACGGCACGCTGGCTGCCAAGAGCCGCCGCGCCGGCCTCGTGCTGGTGCCGATTCTCGACATCCTGCAGTCGGTGCCGGTGCTCGGCTACATTTCGTTTACCGTCACGTTCTTCCTCGCACTGTTCCCGGGCCGCGTGCTCGGCGCCGAGTTGGCGGCGATCTTCGCGATCTTCACGAGCCAGGCGTGGAACATGACGTTCAGCTTCTACCAGTCGCTGCGTACGGTGCCGCGCGATCTGGACGAAGTCTCGCGGGGCTTTCATTTGACTTCCTGGCAGCGCTTCTGGAAGCTGGAAGTGCCGTTCTCGATGCCGGGCCTCATCTGGAACATGATGATGTCCATGTCGGGCGGCTGGTTCTTCGTGGTCGCGTCGGAAGCCATCACGGTCGGCAACAATACGATCACGCTACCGGGTATCGGCGCTTATCTTGCGCAGGCGATCTCCGATAAGAATCTGCATGCGGTCGGGTGGGTGATCCTCGCCATGACGGTCGTGATTCTTGCGTACGACCAGTTTATGTTCCGCCCGCTGGTCGCGTGGGCCGATAAATTCCGCATGGAAACCACCAGCTCGGGCAATGCGCCGGAATCGTGGCTGCTCGACCTGATCCGCCGCACCCATCTGATTCACCGTCTGCTGGTGCCGCTCGGCTGGATGTTCGCCAAGGCTGCGCGCGTCAACTTCAGGTTGCCGGCGTTTCGCGGCCCGCGCTTCCAGATTCCGCAGCGCGAGAAGACCTCGCGCATCGGCGACATTGTCTGGGCAATTCTGGTGCTGCTCGCCACGGTCTATGTGGTGTACCGCGTGGTCACGTACGTGCGCACCGGTGTGTCGCTCGACGAAGTCTGGCACGTGTTCGTACTGGGGCTCATCACGCTGCTGCGAGTGGTGCTGCTGATCGCAATCGCCTCGGTGATCTGGGTGCCGATCGGCGTGCTGATCGGCTTGCGGCCGGCGTTGGCGGAGAAGATGCAGCCGATTGCCCAGTTCCTCGCCGCGTTCCCGGCGAACCTGCTGTTCCCGGTGTTCGTGATCGCGATCGTGCGCTTTCATCTGAATCCGGACATCTGGCTGTCGCCGCTGATCGTGCTCGGCACCCAGTGGTATATCCTGTTCAACGTGATTGCCGGCGCGAGTTCGTATCCGAACGACTACCGCGAGGCCGCCACGAACTTCCACATTCGCGGCTGGCAGTGGTGGCGCCAGATCATGCTGCCGGGCATTTTCCCGTACTACGTGACCGGTGCGATCACCGCCTCGGGCGGTGCGTGGAACGCGAGCATCGTCGCGGAATTCGTCCAGTGGGGCGACACCAAGGTCGCGGCGCATGGCCTCGGCGCCTATATCGCGCAGACCACGGCGGCGGGCGACTATCCGAAGATTATTCTGGGCATCGCCGTGATGTCCCTGTTCGTGACCCTGTTCAACCGCCTGCTGTGGCGTCCGATGTACGCCTACGCCGAAGCCAAGCTCCGGCTCGATTGAGAAATAAAGGCTAAACGCGATGCAAAATCCTAAAGCTGCTATGACCGCCGCGCCGATCCAGACCCCGCCGAAGCCGCCGCGCCTCGGTGAAGAGATCCTGCGCGTCAAGGACGTGTGCCGCGGGTTCAACAAGTCGCAGGGCGAGCTGCTCGTCCTCGACGACGCGAATCTGTCGTTGCGCGAAGGCGAGATCGTCGGTTTGCTGGGCCGTTCGGGCTCGGGCAAGTCGACACTGCTGCGCATCATCGCCGGTCTGATCGAGCCGACCGACGGCGAAGTCACATATATGGGCAAGCCGCTCGACGGCCCGGCCAAGGGCGTGGCGATGGTGTTCCAGACCTTCGCGCTGTTCCCATGGCTGACCGTGCTGCAAAACGTGGAAGCGGGTCTCGAAGCACAAGGCGTCGGCGCGAGTGATCGCCGTACGCGCGCGCTGGCAGCAATCGACCTGATCGGTCTCGACGGCTTTGAAAACGCGTATCCGCGCGAGTTGTCGGGCGGCATGCGTCAGCGCGTCGGCTTTGCACGCGCGCTGGTGGTCGACCCCACGCTGCTTCTGATGGACGAGCCGTTTTCCGCACTCGACGTGTTGACCGCCGAAACGCTGCGGACCGACTTGCTCGACCTGTGGACGCAAGGCCGCATGCCGATCAAGGCCGTTTTGATCGTCACGCACAACATCGAGGAAGCGGTGTTCATGTGCGACCGGATTCTGGTGCTGTCGTCGAATCCTGGCCGTGTGATCGCCGAGATCAAGGTGCCGTTCAAGCATCCGCGTAACCGCCTGGACCCGGCGTTTCGCCGGCTGGTCGACGATATCTACGCGAAGATGACCGCGCGTCAGACCGACGAGAAGACCAAGAAGGGGCTGGAGCTGCATAGCTGGCTGCCGCACGTGTCCACCAACCTGATGGCCGGTCTGATCGAAACGCTGGCCGCCGCGCCGTACCATGGCCGTGCCGACATGCCGGAAATCGCCCGTTCGCTGCATCTGGAGGTGGACGATCTGTTCCCGGTCGCCGAAGTGCTGCAGCACCTGGGCTTCGCTGACATCCGCGAAGGGGATATTTTCCTGACGCCGCCGGCACGCGTGTTCGCGGAATTCGGCACGCAGGAACGCAAGATGATGTTCGCCGAGCACTTGCTGCGCCACGTGCCGCTCGCCGCGCGGATCAAGAAGGTGTTGAACGAACGGCCGGGGCATCGCGCGCCGCGCGTGCGCTTCGAGCAGGAACTGGAGGATTTTCTGTCGGACAGCGCCGCGGAAGAGACGCTGGACGCAGTGATCAACTGGGGCCGTTATGGCGAGATCTTCTCGTACAACGACCAGACGGAAATTTTCAGTCTGGAAGACGTGGAGTCTTAAATCCGCTCGAGTTGATTAAGACGCTTCAGGCAAAACGCGGCAGGGGAGACCCTGCCGCGTTTTTTATTGCAGATTGCCCCAGCGCTCGACCGCCGGCTCCGCAGACGCCCATTTCCAGCCCTTGTCCTGCTGACATGCGCTCGCCGTGTACCAGTCTTCGTGCGCGTTCGGGCCGTCGCCGTCCTGAACGGAGAACACGAAATCCTTGCACAGCGCGAGCGCCGAGCTGAACGCGCGCGTGACGCGCACTTGCCCGTGGCCGTTCTCGATCGGCAGTGTGTGCTTGACCGCCCAAGGCCGCGTCTCGCCGACCGGCATCGCACCCGCCAACGCGGCGATCATGTTCTGCTGATCGGTGTGCATGGTGCGCATGTAGCGGTTGACGGCTTCGTCGGTTGCGGCCTGCACGGCGATCCCGACACCGATGCCGACTGCGGGGTTGGTGGTCACGAGACCCGACGCGACACCGGCCGCGGCACCGCTCACCGCGCCCACCGACGAGCAGCCGCTCGTCAGCAGACTGGCGCCGACGCAGAGCGCACCGGCCAGCACGAGCCGCAGCCGGTTGCCGGAGAACGCCGCCGCAGGCGTGCGCGAGACCCGGGTGGCAGGCTCGCCATCGACGCAGCGTAGCGCGGACAGCGCGTGTCCATTTCGGGGGCGTGGAAGCGACAGCGCCCTCATTGCAGCGCGCCCCAGCGTTCGGTGGCGGGTTCGGCCGACGCCCATTTCCAGTTGTCGCCGTCACGGCAGATCGACGCGACGTAGAACGCGCTGCTCGCCGGCACATTCTTGGTGGCGGTCTGATCGACCGAGAAGACGATTTCCTTGCAGTCGAGCGCGCCCGCACTGATCGTACGGCTGACCGTGACGCGGCCGTGTTCGTCGTCTTCGATCGGCATTGAGTGGGTCACGCTCCACGGTGCAATCGCGCCGACCTCGAGCGGTCCGGCGATTTTGGCGATGCCGTCCTGCGTATTCGTGTGCACCACGCGCTCCGAGTACTGCACGCCGGCGCGGGCCGCGGCTACCGCGCCGAGACCAATGCCGGTAGCGACTGCCGCATTGCTGGTGACTTTGGCCGCGAGCGCGGCACCTGCGATACCGGCGCCGGCGGTGGCGCCTTCCGAGTAGAGCGAACTACATCCGCTCAACGCAGACGAGATCGCCACTGCCAACGCGGCGAGCGCCGTTGCATTCGGATGTCCGCGTTTAGCTGCTTTAGACGCTTTGGCTGTTCGTTTTGCCCATTCGGCCCACACCATACTTTTTTGCATTTCCCTGTCTCTGCTCCTGCAAGTGCCTTTCGTTCATGCACCGTTCTTGCACTCGAAGCACGTGAGTAAAACGGTGCGTGAGCGAAAGGCACGTCTTCCTCATCGTTGCACTATGCGCTGCAGCATTTTGCAGGATGCCATTTGTAATTGGCAGTGGGAAAGTGCAAGCAATTGCAAAAGATGGTGCGAGTCAAATCGGTTTCTGGTGGGGAGCTGCCGATTTGATTGGTGGTGCGAAGGGATTAATTGTGAGATGACAGGTGTGCGGAAAAGGCCATTTCAGCAGAGAGGAAATGCAAAACAAGCGCACAAGGAGGGCGCAAAAAGTAGACGATCAGTACGCAGAAAACACGCGCTCATGCGAACGAACTGCATGAGCGCCTGGTACCGCTTATTGCTCGGTGTCTTCTTCCGTGCCTTCGTCGCCGTATGCGCTCAAGCGGTTGTACAGCGTTTTCAGACTCACGCCGAGCGCTTTGGCCGCGCGCCGCTTGTCGCCGCCGCAATACTTGAGCGTGCCGAGAATGATCTGCTTTTGTGCATCGGCGAGCGGAGTGCCGATCCACACGCTCATCGCGTCGCCCTGCGTCACAGGCTTTTTCACGCGCGACGCAAGATGCGGATGCGGCAACTCGACCGTCTTCTCCGCGAGGATGAACGCGCGATACACCGCGTTCTTCAACTCGCGCACGTTGCCCGGCCACGACCAGGTCCGCAGGGTTTCGATCGACCGTTTGCTGAAGCTCTTGCTGGTGCTTTCCTGGTGATTCAGTAAGGCGAGAAAGTGTTGCGCGAGCAGTTCGCGATCGCTCTCACGCTCGCGCAACGGCGGCGCGCGCAACGGAAAAACCGCGAGCCGGTACATCAGGTCTTCACGCAGACCGTTTTCCTTCACAGCGACCGCGGGGTCGCGATTGGTCGCCGCGATCACGCGCACGTCGCCACGAATCAGTTCGTTGCCGCCGACCCTGAAAAACGTGCCGGTCTCGAGGGCGCGCAAAAGTTTGACCTGGCGCACCGGGGCCATTTCAGTGATTTCGTCGAGAAACAGCGTGCCGCCGTTCGCATGTTCGAAGTAGCCGATGCGGCCCTGGACTGCGCCGGTGAAGCTGCCTTTTTCGTGACCGAACAATTCGGCTTCGATCAGTTCGTCAGGAATCGCGCCGCAGTTCACCGCGACAAACGGTGCGTTCTTGCGGCTGCTTTGATCGTGAATCGTGCGGGCAATCAGTTCCTTGCCGGTGCCGGATTCGCCGATGATCAGCGCGGTCGCGTCGGTGCTGGCGACGCGTTCGATCTGTTCGTACAGATCGAGCATCACCGGCGACGAGCCATACAGTAGCCCGTACGATTTCAGTCCCGCGATGCCGTCTGCGACGCGCTGCTTCATCTGCGCGGCCGAGACGGCGGGCGAGTCTAGATCGATTGACGCCATAAACGGGGAGTCCTGTGCAAATGGGGTTCGATGGTGCGGCGCGCAGGCCTTGAAGCCCTCGGAGCAAGACGGACCAGTGCAGTCACTATCTCACAAAAATTCGATTTAACCACTTTGACGCCGCTTCCGGCAATCCATGTGACGGTCGGCGAAATAGTCCGGCGCACGCTCGGTCGAAAGTGCCTAAGCGCGCGTCGTATCGAATGAGAGCGGCAAAATTACCGGGCACGCCGTTTGCGAATTGGATCCGACATGCGCGTGCTTTTGAGCGACTCTGTTCAAACTTCAAGCGCGCCGACGGCGGATGCGGTTCTCCGATTGTTCGCCACGTACCGGAAACAAGACGCAAACGCCGAACTCAGACATAGGAGTGAATGATGACTGACACCACGCAACAGCTTGCACTCGGCGGCCAGAAGATTGTCGAGGATCTAAGAGTGCTTCTATCGGACTCGGAAGAGATGCTGCGGCTTGCGGCCAACGTGCCGGGCGAGGGCGTCGATGCGTTGCGCGAGCGCTTGGGCGCGCATGTCGAAACGCTGCAATCGGCGCTCGGCGATGCACAGCAGAACGCGCAGCGCCGCTACCGGGTCGCGACTGTCAATACCGAACGCTACGTGCGGCGCAACCCGTGGCGCTCGATCGGCATTGCCGCGAGTGTCGGCTTCCTGCTTGGCGTTCTCAGCGCGCGCTAACGCGCAGTGCTCGATGTCGATCCGTTTGACGATAACAAGGAGTTCACGATGGGACGACCCAAAATTGGCATCTTCGGCGCGCTGATGGCCCTCGGCGGCTTTCTGGCTGTGCGCTACGTACAGCGAAATCGTGCTGCACAGGTTCCGGCGGCGCGTGAGCTGAGTCGCTGGGAAGGCGAGGGCGGTACGGTGGCGACGCGGGCTACGCCGTCCGGCAACGCGACCGCGGCGAGTGCGGGCCCGTCTGCGCCAGACACCGCGCACGGCGCCAATGGTTCGGCGTATCCGAACGGCAAAGGTGAAGCGTGGCCGTTTCCGCGTAGCTAGGGGCTGCAATGATGACCTTCCGTGCGCCGTTGCACCGGCGTGCCGCTTCGACAGGCAGCGCCTGACGCACATTACAAACTTGTCTCGATAAAGCCGTATAATAGGTAAATAGACAACAATGTCGCGCCTTGGTGGGCGGTTTTCCAGCTGATTGTTGCAATATTGAATCAAGTCAGAGGTTCGGCGCTCTTGCGGAACGTTAGCGTGTGCTCACATCAAAACGCACGTGCGACGCAGCGGCAGGCTGTCGGCCGGCTTTTCAGCATGCGCTTTGCATGTTCCCTTATTCACGCTTTCGGGCTTTCGAGACGCGATGCCACACGTACTGATTGTCGATGACGATGCCGGTACCCGCGAGGCGCTTTCCGCCATCATCGGGGAAGACGGTCTGACTACCGCCACTGCGGGCGATTTGCGCGAAGCGCGCATTCAACTGGTCCGGCAGATGCCGGACGTCGTCTTTACCGACCTGAAGCTGCCCGACGGCAGTGGAGTCGATCTGTTTGAAGATCTCGATCCGCGCTCCGGCGTGGAGGTGATCGTGATCACGGGTCACGCCACGGTGGAGTCGGCGGTCAACGCGCTGAAGATGGGCGCCACCGACTATCTGGTGAAGCCGATCAACATGCAGCGTGTGAAGGCGATCCTGTCGCGCCTGCCGCGCGCCGGCGACCTGAAGGCGGAAATTGGCACCTTGCGCGGCGAGTTGCGCCG
Organism: Paraburkholderia polaris; assembly: GCF_012927345.1. GTDB lineage: Bacteria > Pseudomonadota > Gammaproteobacteria > Burkholderiales > Burkholderiaceae > Paraburkholderia > Paraburkholderia polaris. Next base: position 1,386 of record NZ_JABBGJ010000029.1, on the reverse strand, counting down.
CATGGGCCGCTTCGGTTTGATGCTCGGCAATTCACCGGCCATGCAGGAGGTCTACGACCAGGTCAGCCGTGTCGCGCCGACTGCAGCCTCGGTCATGCTGGTGGGCGAGTCGGGCACCGGCAAGGAAGTCGCCGCCCAGACGCTGCACCAACTGAGCTTGCGCCGCAAGCATGCGTTTCTCGCGGTGAACTGCGGCGCGATCTCGCCGAACCTGATCGAATCGGAAATGTTCGGCCATGAGCGCGGCTCGTTCACCGGCGCGGACCGCCAGCACAAAGGCTATTTCGAACGCGCGAACGGTGGCACGCTGTTCCTCGACGAAATCACTGAAATGCCGATCGAGTTGCAGGTGAAGCTGCTGCGCGTGCTGGAGACTGGCATGTTCATGCGGGTCGGCACGACCAAGGAAATTGAAACGGACGTGCGCCTGATTGCGGCTACCAACCGCGATCCTGAGCAGGCGGTGCTGGAAGGCAAGTTGCGGCTCGACCTGTACCACCGGCTGAATGTGTTTCCGATCAGTCTGCCGCCGCTGCGCGACCGGGGTAAGGACGTTGAACTGCTGGCGCAGGCGTTCCTCGACGAACTCAACGAGCGTCACAGCACGAAGAAGCATTTCCCAGCCGCTGTGAAGGAGATGTTGATGTCGTATCCGTGGCCGGGGAATGTGCGCGAGCTGAAGAATTACGTACAGCGCGCGCATATCATGTCGGGTTCGGATTCGGATAGCACGGCGACGGTGCCGCTGCAGATTACGTTGTCGAAACCTGCGGCCGGCACGGCGATTACGATTCCGTTTGGCACCTCGCTTGCCGAAGCGGATCGTCAGCTGATTCTGGCTACGCTCGAGCAATGTGGTGGTGTGAAGACGCGTGCTGCTGAGATTCTTGGGATTAGTCTAAAGACGCTTTATAACCGTCTTGTTGAGTATGGTAATGACGCGCGTGATGACGGCGATGTTGCTGATGAGTCGCGTGCGTTGGGTGGTGCGGATGCTTGAGGTTGGGGGTTTTTTTGCCTTTGGTGGTGGGTGTTTTCTTTTTGTATGTCTGCGGTTGTTTGGGGTTTCTTTGAATTGTTAGTGGTTTATTAGCGTCGCCCCTGTGCGGGGCGGCACTTACTTTCTTTGCCGCCGGTGTGTGTCAAGGTAGTTGTCGCGTGAACCGTTACGCTGCGTGCTTATACATTCCGGCCGAGGCGTGGGTTCGCTCCGGGTTCAGATAGACCGCGTCTGTCAGGTGCCAGTTGCGGATGGCACCTGACCAGCGTGCGGGGTTCTGCAGGCGCGCGTCTTCGTACAGCGCACGCCGTCGGGCCAGAAGCTCGTCGGCTTCGCCGCGGTGCCGCTGCCCCGGACTCACATACTTCAGGCCGCTGTGGCAGTGC
>NZ_JABBGJ010000028.1 GCF_012927345.1 Paraburkholderia polaris | reverse complement strand
GCTCGGTGGTACAGACGGGCACCAACGCGCTGGGCGATCCGATCACCAGCAGCAACAAGATCCCGACCTTCACCGCCCGCCTCGACTACACCTGGTCGAGCGCGCTGGATATCGGCGGCTCGTTCAATATCGGTCGTCAGACGCTCTCGGCCGCCACGCAGAACGTGAACGGCAATACGATCCCGGTGTATGGCGTGGGCGGTGGCGCATCGAGCGCCTTCGGCACGTTCTTCTTCGGCGAAGCGGACCTGGCCTACACCCAGGCGGACGTTCAGTACAACGCCGAACTCGACTACGGCCAGCAGCAGAACGCCGCGTTCAACGGCGGCCAGGCGCAGTGGTACGGCCTGTCGCTGCTCGCGCACCGCAAGTTCACGCTGCCGGTGGTCGGCCGCATGGGCGCGACGGCGCGCTACGACGTGCTGGTCGACAGCAAGAACGGCGGCGGTGGTGGTGGCGTGGCGTTGAACTCGAACGGCATGGACACGGCGGACGGCTTCGGTATCGGCGCGGATTGCCTCGCCAATTCGAAGGCGGGCGGCGGCGTTGGCTTCGAGTGCAAGGGCGCAACCCATCAGGACGTATCGCTCGATCTGTTGTTCTACCCGACCCAGCAGATCACGGTCAAGGTGGAATACCGTCACGACTGGGCGAACAAACAGGTGTTCCTGAAGAACGACGGTTCGTATGGCAAGTCCAACGACCTGCTCGGGACACAGCTCATCTATTCGTTCTAATACCTTGCGTCGAAGTGAGGGGCCCCTCGACAGCGTCGTCGGGCCCCAGCACAAGCGTTCAGCGCTTCGCGTGCTGCTTCTTTATCTGCGTTTCGCAGAAAGACGCGAAACGCCGCACAACCTGTCTCGGCTTCATGTTGCGCGACTGTGCAATGCCCAGCGTGGCTGCTGTAACGTCGTCCTTGAACCGCTTGACGACGAAATCCTCACCGTCCACGGTATGGGTCGATTTGAGCGGAAAGTTCAGGATGCTGTATCCCAGACCGTTTGCCACCATACCGCGTACCACCTCGGGTTGGGCGGACTTGAACGCCGGGACCGGACGCTCGCCCACCGCGTCGAATAGCGCCGCAAAATATTCCCGGCTATGGGGCAGGTCCAGCATCACGTAGGGTTCTCCCACGAGATTCGCGAGAGAGATCGAGCGATGCTGAGCCAGATGGTGCGTTTTCGGCAAGATGACGTACGGCGGCAGCGTCAGCATCGGCAGGAATTCAATGTCGTCGGTCAGATCGATGCTGTAGGTCAGCGCGAGGTCGAGCGACCCGTCGTGCAGGCCCGTGAACAAATCCTCCTGGTGCGCTTCCCGCGTCTGGAATACGACGCCGGCATGTTGAGCGACAAAGTGGCTGATGAGGCCCGGCAGCAACGGCGGGGCAAGCGAGACCAGGCAACCGAGCGCAATGCCGCCCGATATGCCGGTGTCCATCCCGCGTGCAGCAACCTGCAGTTCTTCCGCATTCTTTAGCAGATCACGCGTCTTGCCGAGCATCTCGCGGCCTGCCTGGGTCAAGGAAAGCCCGGAGGCGTGGTGACGGATGAACAACTGCACACCAAAGGACTCCTCGAGCTCGGCAATCGCAGTAGAAATCGAGGGCTGCGAAATGTGCAGGACTTTTGACGCGCCGGTAAAAGACAGTGCTTCTGCCGTCACGACAAAGTATCGCAGCTGGCGCAGCGAATACCGAAGCAGTGGGCTTTCCATTGAACTATTCCCATGAGAAAAATTATTCTGGATGCGCCGGGTACGGCGCTCGTCTCCGTGCTGATTATCTCGCGCTTTGCATAGCTAAAACAGATGGCTTGCATTTTTTAAATATGTTTTTCGGATGGTGTGTTTCCGCGTAGATTTCTTTCATCAGCAGATCCTGGAAGGAGATAGCCGTGACAGATGAAAGAACGTCAATCGATACGCTTGTTGTCGGCGCCGGTCAGGCCGGCGTGGCCATGAGTGAACACCTGAGCAAACTCGGGGTGCCCCACCTCGTTCTGGAGCGCGATCGTATCGCCGAACGCTGGCGCACGGGACGGTGGGATTCTCTGGTTGCCAATGGTCCGGCCTGGCACGATCGTTTCCCGGGAATGGAGTTCGACGATCTCGACCCCGACGCGTTTGCTTCAAAAGACCGGGTGGCGGACTATTTTGAAGCCTATGCGAAGAAGTTCAACGCACCCATCCGCACGGGTGTGGAAGTGACGAAGGTTGTACGCAATGCTGGCCGGCCGGGCTTCACAATTGAAACCACTAAGGGCGTGCTCGAGGCCAACCGCGTGGTTGTCACTACCGGACCTTTTCAGCGCCCGGTTATCCCGCCGATAGCGCCTAAAGACGAGAAGCTCACACAGATCCACTCGGCCGAATATCGTAATCCAGCGCAACTGCCCGAGGGTGGGGTGCTAGTGGTCGGTGCCGGGTCGTCGGGGGTGCAGATCGCGGATGAGCTGCAGCGCGCGGGCAAGAAGGTTTACCTCTCCGTTGGACCGCACGATCGTCCTCCACGGGCCTATCGCGGCCGTGACTTTTGCTGGTGGCTGGGTGTTCTCGGCGAATGGGATGCGGAGGTCATGAGGCCGGGTAAGGAACATGTCACGATTGCAGTAAGCGGCGCTCGTGGCGGCCATACGGTTGACTTCCGGCGTCTTGCCAATCAGGGGATGACGCTCGTTGGTTTGACGAAATCGTTCAATGACGGGGTAGTGACCTTCGAATCGGATCTCGCAGACAACCTTGCTCGCGGCGATGAGAACTATCTGTCGCTGCTGAATGCAGCTGACGCCTATATTGCCCGCAATGGTCTCGACCTTCCGGAAGAACCTGAAGCCCGCAATACGCTTCCGGATCCGGAATGCGTGACCCATCCCATTCCTGAGCTCGATCTGGCCGACGCCGGCGTTACCTCGATCGTTTGGGCAACTGGCTATGCGGTCGATTACAGCTGGCTGCACGTCAACGCCTTCGACGCAAACGGTAAGCCGCAGCATCAGCGCGGCGTTTCGACCGAGCCTGGCGTCTATTTCCTGGGTCTGCCGTGGCTGTCGCGTCGTGGCTCCGCTTTCATCTGGGGCGTCTGGCACGATGCCCGCCACATTGCCGACCATATCGTCACGCAGCGCAAATATCTCTCCTACCGTGATGCCTCGGAACGTGAGGCAGAAGACGGTCGCGAGATCTGCAAGGCAGATTTTTTCCCGAGTATTGAGGTGCATTGATGAGCCAACCTACGCATACCCGCATTCGCATGTTCAACACCAAGGACACCTACCCGAACCAGACGCTGGATAACGATCTCTGTCAGGCGGTGCGCGCCGGCAATACCGTTTATGTGCGCGGTCAGGTGGGCACCGATTTCGAAGGCCGCCTGGTAGGACTCGGCGACCCGGGCGCCCAGGCCGAACAGGCGATGAAAAACGTCAAGCAGCTGCTGGAAGAGGCGGGCAGCGATTTGTCCCACATCGTCAAGACCACAACCTACCTGATCGACCCGCGCTATCGCGAACCGGTGTACCAGGAGGTTGGCAAGTGGCTTAAGGGCGTGTTCCCCATTTCCACCGGCCTCGTTGTGAGCGCACTGGGCCAGCCGCAGTGGCTGATGGAGATCGATGTGATCGCGGTGATCCCGGACGACTGGAAGCCGAACCAGGCCTAAGGAATAGGACATGACATTCTCTATCGTTGGACGTTGCCCGGAAACCGGGCAGCTTGGGATCGCCATCAGCTCTTCCAGTATCGCGGTGGGTGCTCGATGCCCCTGGGTGCGCGCAGGTGTGGGTGCTGTGGCGACCCAGAATGTCACCCTGCCTGCCCTCGGCCCGCAGATACTCGACCTCCTCGAAAGCCAGCAGATCGAGCCTGCGGCGGCCCTGGACCGCGCGCTCAGCGCCAACGGTTGGAGCGAGTATCGGCAGGTGACGGTGATCGATGGGCAGGGTCGTACCGCATTTTTTAGCGGTAAAGAAGCACTGGGCGTGCACAACGCTGTGGCGGGTAAGCAGTGCGTAGCCGCGGGCAACTTATTGGCTGGGGTTCAGGTCATCGAGGCTATGGTTCAGGCGTTCGAGAATGCGCCTGGGATGCTTGCCGACCGCCTGTTGGCGGCCATGCATGCCGCGATGGCCGCCGGTGGTGAAGCGGGGCCCGTGCACTCGGCGGCGCTCAAGGTAGTGGGCGACCTGATCTGGCCGATCGTCGATCTGCGAGTCGACTGGGCGGATGAAGACCCAATCGGCCAACTGGGCGCTCTCTGGCAAGCCTACCGGCCGCAGATGCAGGACTACGTGGCTCGGGCGTTGAATCCGACCGCAGCGCCCAGCTACGGAGTGCCGGGCGATGAGTGAGGTTTCCAGTCGTGAACTGCTCGAACGGCTGATCGGCTTCGCCACGGTCAGTCGGGACTCCAACCTGGAGCTGATCGCCTTCATCCGGCATTACCTGGCGGAACTCGGCGTGGAGAGTGAGCTTTTCTACAACCCGGAGCGCACCAAGGCCAACCTGTTCGCCACCATCGGTCCTCGTGACCGAGGTGGCGTTGTGCTTTCCGGTCATACCGATGTGGTGCCGGTCGATGGGCAGGCCTGGACGGTGGAGCCGTTCCGTCTCACCGAGAGAGACGGACGGTTGTACGGTCGCGGCACGGCCGACATGAAGGGCTTCATCGCCTCGGTGTTGGCGGCCGTACCGGTCTTTCTCAAACGGACGCTGAAGCTGCCGGTACACCTTGCCTTCTCCTATGACGAGGAAGTGGGATGCCTGGGTGTGCGACCGATGTTGGCGGAGCTGGAGAAGCGTCCACACAAGCCGCACCTGTGCCTGATCGGCGAACCCACCGAGTTGAAACCGGTGCTGGGCCACAAGGGCAAGTTGGCCATGCGCTGCCAGGTGAAAGGGGCCGCCTGCCACTCGGCCTATGCACCCTATGGGGTCAACGCTATCGAATATGCGGCGCGACTGATCGGCCGGCTGGGAGAAATCGGTGCGCAACTGGCACAGCCTGAACATCACGATCAGCGCTTTGATCCGCCGTTCTCGACAGTGCAGACCGGCACAATCAAGGGTGGTCGTGCGCTGAACATCGTGCCGGCTGAATGCGAATTCGACTTCGAGGTACGCGCCCTGCCAGGTTTCGACGCCCACGAGGTGGCGGATGAGTTGCAGACCTATGCCGAGGCCGAGTTGCTGCCGAGGATGCGTTCGGTGCAACCCGATACCGGCATTCGCTTGCAGCCGCTCTCCGCCTACCCGGGATTGGCCACCTCGCCTGACAGCGAGGCGGCGCGCCTGTTGGCGCTGCTGAGCGGTTCCACCGAGTTCGGTACGGTGGCCTTCGGCACAGAGGGCGGCCTGTTCGACCAGGCGGGGATTCCCACGGTGGTCTGCGGGCCGGGAAGCATGGATCAAGGGCACAAGCCGGACGAATTTATTACCCTTGAGCAGCTGACCCGCTGCGATGCAATGTTGGTTCGCCTGGCCGAATACCTCTAGACGCGTTGCACGGCACGTCGAAGATTGTCGATGCAGTGGGGCTAACCGATCCCGCGGTCCGCCACGCGCCTGCGTTAGATAGCATTGCAAGCACGATCACGGTACAACGAGGCCTGCCATGAACCGGACGCGCATTCGCCGCCGCATAGCATGGGTGCGACGCGTCGTCGGCATCCTGACGCTTCTGACGTTCGCCATGCATCATCCTGGGGCCCCGAGCGCTGCGGAGGTGTCTGGCGTAATAAGCCCCGAACCTGGCGTAAAAAGCCGCTTGCGCGTGCGTGGACGGAATCCGGCGCAAATATTCGCTATCACTTCGGCATCTCACGCTCTATAACACGTATTTGCAGGGCGATTATTATGTGTCGAAGGGTCCACAAAATCCGTTGACACTGCCAGTTCGCACGCCACCTTGCGCCCCGGGACCTCGGCTCGGCGCACTGCTCTCCTTATTTTCACGACGACCTAAAACTTTGGCCTCGGGCAATTCGCCTGCGGACCCGAAGAGCGCTTCGCGCGTCCGAAATTCTCCTGTGTATTCTGACTTCCGGGCCCGCGGATAACGAATCGGATCAGTGAAAAACGTACCCTAAATTAAGGAGCTAAAAGTGAAATCACAACTGATGGTGGCTTCTGCCGCCGGATTGCTTGTTATGGCCGGGCTTGCGCATTCGCAAGCCATGCCGGAGCCTCAACAACCCGCCCAACAGGAAAACGCAGCGACTCAGGCTGCCCCCTCCGCCGCGGCGACGCAGGCATACGGTGGCATGCCCGATACGAAAGTGCAGAGCGGCAGTTGGAAACATGTGAAGCCCTGCAGCATCGACCCGCAATGCAATATCTTCTTCGGTGGCAGCTAAAAATAATCTGACGGCATGCGGCAGCGTCGGGTAAAGCGCCAGGCAACCTCTTTGTTCAGGGTCCTCCGTGAGGATGCTCGGGAGATTGCCTATCGCCAATAGGGCAGCTGTCTCAGCCATGATGAAACTACATGATCCAGCCAAGGTGAGCGGTTCCAGGATGGTGAGGAATTCCAGGAGCCGGCGTCATCTCGATTAACGGTGAGGAATTCCAGGAGACGGCGCCGTCTCGATCAACGGTGAGGAATTCCAGGAGATGGCGTCATCGTGATCAAAGGTGAGGAACGCCAGGAAATGACGTCACCACAGCCAGAGGTGAGGAATTCCAGGAGACGCCGCCATCTCGACGAAAGGTGAGTTGTTCCAGGGGGCATGGCATCACGTCGATGAGAGGTGAGACGTTCCAGGAGGTATCGCCCTATCAGCGAGAGGTGAGCGGTCCCAGGTGCCGATCTGCACCGTGGAAGCGTGCAAAGACGCGCCACGGTGAGGAGTTCCAGGAGATCGCTCGCACAAGGTGAGTGATTCCAGGAGGTGAGCAATTGTCGTGTCGAGCACGCACCCCAAATAAGGTGAGGATTTCCAGGGGGGCTCGTCATGGCCGCTCACCGTGTTGCATCGAACACTCAGGACGACGGGCAAAAGCCGATAGGTGAGAAGATTCGGGAGCAGGGGAGGTGAGAATATAGCTACCTGTCTACGCACTTCAAACTCAAAGGTGAGGGAATTCGGGAGCATGTACCCACACCCTCGCCAGTCAAATTTCCAATGGACTTGACATTGGTTTCCTAGGAAACTAATATTCGATCAATGCTCCTCGGATACCTGCATCCCCTCAATGCCCAGTCCTCGCCATAAAGACAACGTCGCTAGTCCGTCTCGTAAGAAGCCGGTTAGTGACCTCGAAGCGCACATCGGCTACTGGTTGCGCTTCGTGTCGAATCACGTGTCGCATGGTTTCCAGGCGAAAGTGGAGGCGCATGGCGTGACGGTGTCCGAGTGGGTGCTGCTTCGCGAAATTTACGGTTCGGGCCCGACGTCCGCCACGGCATTGGCCGCGTGCACTGGCATGAGCAAGGGTGCCGTATCGAAACTGCTGGCGCGCATCGAGGCCAAAGCGCTCCTCGAACGCGCGACAGTCGAAGAAGACCGCCGCAATCATGTGGTGGCGTTGAGCGCGGCAGGAAAGAAGCTCGTTCCCGAACTGGCGCAACTGGCCGATCAAAACGACGAAGAGTTCTTCGGTCACCTGCCCGCTTCAGTCAAAGCGGCGATTGTCGACGCCATGAAAAACGTGGTCGCCGTCCATGGTCTGAAGTCGGTTCCCGTCGAGTAAATACTCAACCCTGTTGGAGATAGACATGGAGATAGACATGTCCGCAAACCTGAACGCGGAAAGCCGCCGCATTGCTGAAGATTGCGCGCAACGCTCTCATGCCGGCTTGATCGACTTTGGTTCGGTCGTCCGCGCGCTCGGTGAGACCGGCATCGAATCGTATTTCACCGATTACCGGCGCGGTGAGCACACTTACTATGCGTCCGGGGGCGAGACGTATTCGATTTCGTTGCCGATAGCGGAAGCCGTTATCGCCGACGCATTCGATGCGGATGCAGTCAATCAGGCTGTGCGCGGCGCGCAAAGCGGAGCGGTCAAATATCCGGAGTTTGTGCGCCGAACGATGGCCGCAGGATGTGTGGGGTATTTCGTCTGGATCGCGGGACGTCAGGTGCAATATTTCGGACGGCGCGGCGAAATTCACGTTGAGCGCTTCCCCCAATGACGCCGGACGCCTTCGCTGAAGAAATCAAGGCGGCGCTTGTGCCGCACGCCGACCCTCAACGCGCGCTCGCCATGCGCGCCTATATGCGTCACCACTTCGACTTGCCGTCCAATTCGCGGTGTGTGTCAACGCAACGCGCGTTTTAGCAAAAGCGCCGCGCACCGCGACGCTCAATTCAACGGGCTCCAATTAACGGCGTCAAAACCAAAAACTTTAGAAGAATATTTAACCCCCCGGGCGTGGTCAAAAACCCTGTAGTCATCGCTTAGTAACATGCGTCGGCAATACTCGGCAGCGCTGCAAGCTTGACTCAGATTCGCAAAAAAACGCGCTGCTCCAATCGAGGGCTGACGCGAAGGCCATACCCTCGGGGGGTTCACATGACTATCCGTCATCGCATCACGCTATTGGTTGTCTTGATGTTCGTCGCCTTGTCGGCGATCGGTGGTTACGCCGTGTATCAGACGCGCGGCAGCGCAGCCGAAGTGCGCAAGGTGACCGAAGGCGTCGTCCCCAGCGCGCTGGCTTCCGCCGACCTCGTCTCGCAAGTCAAAGACGTACAGCTCGCGACCATGACCTTGGTCTACGCGCCGGACACCAACATGGTCGCCCAGGCACAAGACGAACTGAAGAAGAAAAAGGCCTCGTTGCAACAGGCCCTCGCGCTGCAAGCCAAAGACGCCGCGAGCCACGCCCAGCAAGGCCTCGTCTCCCAGGCCAACGACAGCCTCGAGAACTACTTCTCCGCTATCGCCGAGACGGCGAAAATGAAGGCCGACGGCAAGAACGAACTCGCGCAAGCGTATCTGTTCGCCAACGTCGCACAGTATCGCGACGAACTCGAAGGCATCGTCGAAACCCTCCGCGTCGAGAAGAACCGCCAGAAAGACGAGGCGATCACCGCACTAAACGCCACGCTCGCCACCATCACGACGGCCATCGCCGTCGTCACCGGTATCGCGATCATTCTGCTGACCTCGATCGGCTCGCTGCTCTACCGTCAGATCACCCGCCCGCTCAGCCGCATGCAAGCCATGATGAGTGAGATCGCGTCGAGCCAGGATTTCACGCGCCGCGTGCCGGTGGGCCGGCTGGATGAGATCGGCCATTCGATCGTCGCCTTCAACGGCATGATCGAAAAGATCCAGGAAAGCTCGGCGCAACTCAAGCAGAAGACCGCCGACATTCAGGCGATGTTGCAGAACATGCAGCAAGGCATTTTGACGGTGATCGACGGCGCTGTGATCCACGCGGAGTACTCGGCCTATCTGGAAGACATCTTCGAAACGAAAGACATTGCTGGGCGCGGTCTGATGGATCTGGTGTTCTCGGATACCGATCTCGGCTCGGACGTGCTCTCGCAAGTCGACGCGGCTGCGCACGCGTGCCTCGGCGAAGACTGCATCAACTTCGCGTTCAATCAGCATCTGCTGGTCGGCGAAATTTCGAAGCGCATGCCCGATGGCCGTGTGAAGATTCTCGACCTCAGCTGGTCGGCGATCACCGACGAAAACGACGTCATTGTGCGTTTGATGCTGTGCGTGCGCGACGTCACCGAACTGCGCAAGCTCGCTGCAGAAGCCAGCGAACAGCGCCGCCGACTCGACATGATCGGCGAGATTCTCGCGGTGAGTGAAGAGAAGTTCCATCACTTCATCGAAAGCTCCGCGGGTTTTGTCAGCGAGAACGAGCGCATCATCCGCAAGCATTCGGAAGCGGACCATGCGGCGATCGCCGAACTGTTCCGCAACATGCACACCATCAAGGGCAATGCGCGGACCTACAACCTGGCGCATCTGACCAATGTCGTCCATGAAACCGAGCAGAGCTATCACGAACTGCGCCAACCTGACGCGGACCGCTCGTGGGATCAGGATCACCTGATGCAGGAGCTGACGCGCGTGCGCGAGGCGATCGAGAGCTACGCCAGGATCAACGAACAGAGCCTCGGCCGCAAGGCCAAAGCCGGCGCGAACAACGCCGGCAATGCTAACCGCTACGTGATGGTCGAGAAGGACCAGATTCAGCAGACGCTGAGCATGCTGGACAAGACGAACACCAGCGAACTCCACGAATTGCAGTTGATGCGCGATGCGATGCGTCATACCTTGCGCGCCCTCGGCAGCGAAAGCGTGCGCGAAGCACTGTCCGGCGTGCTGGACTCGCTGCCTTCGCTCGCGCAAGAACTGGGCAAGCCGGCGCCGACCGTGCGCATCGACGACAACGGCTACCGTCTGCGCGGCCAGGCGGGCGGCACGCTGAACAACGTGTTCATGCATCTGCTGCGCAATTCGATGGACCACGGTATCGAAACCGCAGAGGCGCGCAGCGCGCACGGCAAGACGCCGGCTGGCACGATCGATATCGAATTGGGCGTCGACAACCGCGCGCTGCAGATCACGCTCAGCGACGATGGCCGCGGCCTCGCGCTCGAACGGATTCGCGGCATTGCCGTGGAGCGCGGCTGGATCGACGGCGACGAACAACTGAGCGACGAAACCATCGCCGAATTCATTTTCCGGCCGGGATTCTCCACTGCCGCAACGGTCACGGAAGTGTCGGGCCGTGGCGTGGGCATGGACGCCGTGCGCGACTTCCTCAAGCGCGAGAACGGCCACATCGAACTGCGCTTCACCGACGATCACAAGGGCGCATCGTTCCGCCAGTTCCAGACGATAGTCTGCCTGCCGGATAGCGTCGCCGTCGATACGCTGGGTATGGAAGCGCGCGGCGATGCCGGCGAACTGCAACTCGACGCGATCGCGGATTGAACGGTGGTCGACGGACTGCGCGACAGACTTTGGAAGGGTGGGTTGTGATTCAACAGTATGTATTGGCTGTGGTGGCAGGCAGCGCGGTGACCGCGCTGTTGGCGTTTGTCGCGCACAAGCTGCATAGCGCGAAGTTGACGGCACGACTGCGTGCCGATGCGGAAACGCGCATCAACACGCTTTTGGCGGAACACGCGGACCGCGGTGAAGCGATCCGCGAACGCGAACAGGCCGCGCAAAAGATGGAAGCGTTGGCCGCACAGTTGCGTGAGGAACTGATGCAGCAATCGGCCAGCGTCGATGCGCTGCGCGCAACGCTGAAAGCCGCGACTGACGACAAAGACCAGTGGGCGCATCAGGCGCGACAGATCGCAGGAGAAGCCGCGCGTCTGAAGAGCCTCGGCGCGACATTCGAGCGTTGGCACGAGCAGATGATCTCGCTGATGACGCAGAACCACGACATGCACGCGAAGAATCTGGAGCTCTCGTCGATTGTCCGGCATGTGGTGATCGTGTCGCTGAACGCGTCGATCGAGGCCGCGCGCGCGGGTCCGGCCGGACGCGGCTTCGCGGTGGTGGCAAGCGAGGTGAGGGCTCTCGCTGCGCGTTCCGAGGAATTGTCGAAGAGCTATCGCGACAGCCTGCACCGCAACGACCTGACCACCACCTCCACGTTCCAGGACATCCAGGCGGGCGGCAAGATGATCGCGGCGTCGCTCTCCAGCGTCGAATCGCTCGCCAACCAGTTTCACTCGAAGCTGCATCAGGTGCCGATGTGATCACGGGCCACGCGAAGGAAAGCTTCGAACGCATTTTCCGCAAGGCGGCGCAGGCGCGCTTGCCGCTGGATTCAGGCGATACGTGCGAGATCGCGCCGCTCGCCGAGGCCGGCACGGGCGCAACGGCGGACACCCAGGTGGTTGTGCTGACCATCTCGTCGATCGTATTCAGACTGCTGCTGATCCTTCACTTCGACGAAAACGACAGCACCCGCAACTACTACCTGAAAGAGGCCGACGAGCGCCCGTTCCAGGAAGCGTTTCTGGAAATCTGCAATCTGTGTTGCGGCGCGATGAATCAGGAACTGCTGCGTTACTTCCCGGACCTCGGCATGTCGACGCCCTATGTACTGAGCGCGCGTTGTCTGGGGCATCTGCCGGAATTGAAGCCGGGTTTGCTGGCGTCGTATTCGATCACGCTTAACGGTTCCGTTCAGCTTGCCGCGACGATATGTGTGTGCGCCCATGCGCCGATCGACTTCGTGGCGGACACGAGCGCGATCGAAGAAACCAGCGGTGAGCTGGAGTTGTTTTGAGCGTTGTCATAGGAAAAAACATGTCGAAAATTCTGGTGGTGGATGACTCGAGCACGGTGCGTGACGAAGTGGCCGGCTTTCTGAAGAAGAACGGTCTGGACGTCGACACGGCGGTAGATGGCAAAGAAGGCCTCGCCAAACTGAAGGCCAGCCCCGGCATCAAGCTGGTGATCAGCGACGTGAACATGCCGAACATGGACGGCCTGACGATGGTCGAGAAGATTCGCGGTGAACTCGCGAACAAGACCGTCAACGTCATCATGCTGACGACCGAGAGCAGCCCGGCGATGAAAGAGCGCGGCAAGGCGGCGGGCGTGAAAGGCTGGATTGTCAAGCCGTTCAAGGGCGACGCGGTGCTGGAAACGTTCCGCAAGCTGGCGAGCTAGACGCCGCGCGCGCGGCGGACCGACCAAAGGTGAGGGTTTTCGGGAGCCCGCGCGCCGGTGATTTGCAAAGCTTGATTCGCTATAACGGTGGCGGTTGAAACACGCTAGTCTCCCTGTGAGAGTAAACGACGGGGTGACACGTGATGGCCGCGAAAACTTCAAAAAGCGCTGGTGCCGCAACCGCGGATGTCGTCACGTTCCCGCACGTTCTGGATCAACGGGCATAGGGCGGCGTCGGACATGTGCCAACTGCTCGCCCTCAATTGCGCGGAACCCACCGACGTCAGTTTCTCGCTGACGGGCTTTGCCGCACGCGGCGGACTCACCGACCATCACGTCGACGGTTGGGGTGTGGCGTTCTACGAAGACCGCGCGTGCCGCGTGTTCGTCGATGAAAAGCCCGCGTATCAGTCGCCGGTGGCGGAGTTTCTGAAGAGCTATCCGATCAAGTCGCGCAATGTCGTCGCGCATATACGTAAGGCGACGCAAGGCGGCGCGCGGGTGGAGAACTGCCACCCGTTCATGCGCGAGTTGCGCGGCCAGCAATGGGTGTTCGCGCACAACGGCGACCTGCAACCGCTCGATGGACCGGAGCACGGGCCGTATGCGCAGGTCGGCACGACCGATAGCGAAGCGGCGTTCTGCTTCATCATGAATCGCCTCTACGCGCATTTCGCTGCTCAAGCGAACACGGCCCCGGGCGTGGACGACATCGACGCCGTCTTCGACGTTATCGAGCAGGCGACGCGCACACTGAACCCGTATGGCATTTTCAACTTCGTGCTCTCGAACGGCCAGGCGCAATTCGCTTATTGCTCGACGCGTCTGTCGTATGTGATACGTCACTGGCCGTTTTCGAGCGCGCGTCTCGTCGATGGAGACCTCTCTGTCGATTTCGCCGAGCGTGGCACGCCGGCCGATCGCACGGCGGTCATCGCCACCACGCCGCTCACCGATGAAGTATGGACCGCCTGCGAACCGGGCGATCTGCTGATGTTCCGCAGCGGCGCGTTGGTGCGGCGTGCGCACGTCCCCGTTCCCGCCGAAGTTCTTGCGACCGCGAAATACGCACCCTCCGAATTGTCCGCCGTCCCGGCGTGACATCTTCAACACGCGTAAGCGTGTCACCTTAGACGCAATCGAGCGATTGTCGCTTTCATATTCATCGAAGAATTAGTTGGTTTGCCGACGCAAACCGGTCTCGTATCGTTTCGCCAGTTTTAAACAAATACAACACCGATACGGGAACTTGAAAAATGAAACGACTTTCTCTCCTCGCATTGCCTGCCGGTCTTCTGCTTGCTGCCGGCGCTCAGGCGCAAAGCAGCGTGACGCTGTATGGCATCGTCGACGCCGGTATCGCTTATGTGCATAACGCACAAAGCACCAACGGCCAGAATCAGTCAACACTCGTGAAGTTCAGCAGCGGCAACCTGTCCGGCAGCCGCTGGGGCCTCAAGGGCACCGAGGACCTGGGCGGCGGTCTTGCTGCGGTGTTCCAGCTCGAGAACGGCTTTAACGTCGGCACGGGTGCGTTGGGTCAAGGCGGCCGCGAATTCGGGCGCAAGGCGGTGGTCGGCTTGTCGAGTGGCACGTGGGGCGCGGTCACGCTGGGACGTCAATACGACCCGATCGTCGATCTGGTTCAAGGCCTCACTGAAGACAACTACTTCGGTGGTGTGTTCGCCACGCCCGGCGACCTCGACAACTACGACAACAGTCTGCGCGTGAGCAACTCGGTCAAGTATGTGAGCCCGTTGTTTGCCGGCTTCCAGGTTGAAGCGTTGTACGGCGTGGGCGGCGTGGCCGGTGCAACCGGCAGCGGTCAGACGTACAGCTTCGGCGCGGCCTATGCGAATGGACCGCTGTCGCTCGGCGCAGGCTACTTCTACGCGAATGGCGGCAACACCACCACGGCGAATGTGCGCACGTGGACCAGCAGTTCCGATTCGCTTTTCAACACGGTGATCAACTCGGGCTTTGCGAGTGCGAAGTCGATTCAGATCGTACGTGTCGGCGGACAATACGTAATCGGCGCGGCAACCATCGGCGCGGCTTACTCGAACACGCAGTACGCGAACGATGCATTCTCCGCGTTCCACGACACGGCCAAGTTCAATAACGGTTCGGTGTTCTTCAACTATCAGATCACCCCAGCCCTGCGCACCGGTGTGGGCTATAACTACACGTCGCTCACCGGTCCGAGCTCGGCGCACTACAACCAGGTCAACCTCGGTGCGGATTACGCGCTGTCGAAGCGCACCGAACTGTACGCGCTGGCTGGCTACCAGAAGGCGAGCGGCAACACGCTGAACGCAAGCGGCAAGGTGGTGAGCGCGGACGCCTCGATCGGCAGTTACGGCGTGAATTCAGGGACGAACAGCCAGGAATTGGCGATTGTGGGCATCCGTCACAAGTTCTGATTGCCTGTCTGAACGAGCCGGCTGCCTTGATGGCAGCCGGCCTTCCGAATACCTTCAAAAAGCTCAAAGGTGAGAACATTCGGGAGCCAACGGGCAATCGGCGACACGTGAGCCCGCACGCATCATTCCGCCTCACCATCCAGCAATTCCGACGACGACTCCCTCAAGCACTCGCTGAACAGATCCGCCGCCGGCGCGGAGGTATCCGCGCGCCACACCAGCACCACTTCGCCTAACGGTTCGAGCGGCGCGAGCGGCAGCACGCGCATGCGTCCACGGCTCACGTGATGCCGCGCGACCGACAGCGGCAGGATCGACACGAAGTCCCCACCGATCAGCAGCGACAGATTCAACGTCAACGAACTCGATTCGACCGCGCCGCGATCGAGCGGAATACCTTGTTCGGCGAGTGTCTCGGCCAGTGTCGCGAAAGCGGGTGAACCGCGCAGCGGCGTAATCCAGCGCGCCGAGCGCAGATCGTTCCAGCTCACCGGCATATCCATCTTGCCGAGCGGATGGCTCGCACCCACTACAAACACGAACGGCTCGCGATGCAACGTCTGCTGGCGCAACAGGCCCTGGTTGTCGGCGAGCCGGTTACGGCCTAATGCGAGATCGAGCTCGCCTTCGTCGAGCATCTTGATCAGCTTGTCGAGCGTCGTTTCCACGAACGACAGCGTCGCCGACGGCGCGCGCCGCATGAACAGTTCGACCGCGTGCGCGATCAGCGGCTGCGGAATTGTCACGACTGCGCCGAAGCGCACGTGACCGGCCGTGCCGGTGGTCAGCGCGCTGACATCGCGGCGCGCCAGTTCGATGTGCCGGAGGATTTCGCGGCCGCGTGCGGCCATCACCTTGCCGATGCTGGTCAACTCGACCGCGTTGCCGACTCGTCGCGCGACCGGTACGCCGAGCGCTTCCTCGATTTCACCGATCTGCTTCGAAATGGCCGGCTGTGTGACGTGGAAGGCGGCCGCAACCCGCGTCACCTGTCCGAGCTCCGCGAGGCTCACCAGGATGCGCAGATGCGGCAGTTTCAGGCCGCTGCGGAAGAAGCGGTCGATTGCGTCGTTTTCGGTGGTGGCCATCCGTGTTTACTCGGTGAACATAACTGAATGGTAATGACCTGCGCCAAAACGGTGATTTGCGGTGCGGCGCTCAACCCGGCTAATCTCCAATATCGGCAGGACGGTAGAGCGTGAAGCGGGTGGGTCGAGCATAGCAGCTACGCTTCGATCGCATGACTCGGGGTATAACCGGAGTCGCTCCATGCCCCCGCATCGCCGCGACCACAGCGTGCATCCAAGCGCGCGGAAGGAGACAAGCATGAGCACCCCTCTTTACGGCGGCGCCGAGCGGCCGGCTGTACCCAATGAACCCGCGGAACCGCGGAATCCGCAGAACGCGCGGCGCTGTATCGCAAGCTAGCCTGGCGCATCGTGCCGTTTCTGTTTCTCGCGTTCATCGTCGCGTATATCGATCGTGTGAACGTGAGCTTCGCCAAGTTGCAGATGCTCACCGATCTCTCGTTGAGCGAGACCGTGTACGGCGCGGGCGCCGGCATCTTCTTTCTCGGCTATTTCATCTTCGAAGTGCCGAGCAACCTCATCTTGCATCGCGTCGGCGCTCGCATCTGGATCGCGCGGATCATGGTCACGTGGTCGATCGTCTCGTGTCTGACGATGTTCGCGAGCGGCGCGACCTCGTTCTACGTGCTGCGCTTTCTGCTCGGCGTCGCCGAGGCGGGCTTTTTTCCCGGCATCGTGCTGTATCTGTCGACGTGGTTTCCGTCGAACCGGCGCTCGCAGATCATCGCGCTGTTCATGGCGGCAATTCCGGTGTCGGGTGCGATCGGCGGTCCGGTGTCGGGCTGGATCATGCAGCAGCTGGCCGGCGTGCACGGGCTCGCCGGTTGGAAGTGGCTGTTCCTGATCGAGGGGATCGCATCGTTGCTGGTGGGCATCGCGGCGTTTTTTGTTTTGCACGACCGCATCGAGTCGGTGAGCTGGCTGAACAAAGAGGAAAAAGCGTTGCTCGCGCAGGACCTCGAAGCCGATGCGCAGACCCGCGCGCACCAAACAGTGCGCGGCGCGTTTACCAATCCGAAGGTATGGCTGCTCGGCCTGCTGTATTTCTGCATCGCAATGGGCAACTACGGCCTCGTCTTCTGGCTACCGACGATGATCCGCGCGAGCGGTGTGGTGAGCGTGGCGAATATCGGTTTGCTGTCGGCGGTGCCGTCGCTGATCAGTGCGGTCGCGATGATCCTGATTGCACGTCACACCGACAAGCACGACGAGCGGCGCAAGCACGTGGCCGTGTGCGCGGTGCTGGGTGCCGCCGGCATGCTGGCGGCGGTGCTGCTCGGCCACCACGTGTGGCTCTCGATGGCGGCGCTGGTGGTCGCGGCGATCGGCATCAATTCGATTGCGCCGGTGTTCTGGGGCATTCCCACCGCGCTGATGGGCGGCGTGGGCGCGGCGGCGGCCATCGCGGTGATCAATTGCACCGGCAATCTGGCGGGCTTCGTGAGCCCCTACGTGATCGGTTTTCTGAAGGACACGACCGGCACCTTGCTGCCCGGCATGATCGTGCTCGCCTGCGCGCTGGTGCTGGCCGCTGTGATCGTGCTGGCGATGCCGGCCACGCGTAAAAACAGCATGAGGAGAGCAGGATGACGCAGCAGGTTTGTATGGTCACCGGCGCGGCCACCGGCATCGGCGCGGCCACCGCGTTGCGCTTTGCGGGCGCCGGTTGGGCGGTGGCGATCGGTAACTTCGACGACAGCACACGCGAAGCAGCCTTGGCCATCGAAGCGCAATGCAAACAACTCGGCGCTGAGACCATGGTGTTCGATGCCGACGTCGGTTCCGACGCCGCGTGCGTGAAAGCGGTCGACGCGGTGGCCTCGAAGTGGCAGCGCATCGACGCGCTAATCAACTGCGCCGGCACGACGCGCTTCATCCCGCACGGCGATCTGGCCGCCGTCGACGACATGGAGTTCGAGCGCGTCTATCGCGTGAACCTGATCGGCATGTTTCAGATGACGCGCGCCGCGGTGCCGGTGCTGCGCGATTCGTCGACCGCTTCGCATAGCACGGCGGTGATCAATATCTCGTCGCTGGCCTCACTGAACGGCACAGGTTCTTCTATTGCCTATGCCGCCTCGAAGGGCGCGGTCAATACACTGACCCTCTCGCTTGCCCGCAATCTCGCGCCGCATATCCGCGTGAATGCGTTGGCGCCCGGCATGGTGGACGACGGCTTGCCGCGTCGCGTGCTCGGCGAAGAGGCGTACGCGAAGATCGTCGACAGCATGACGAATGTCGCGCCGCTCAAGCGAGTGTCGCAGCCCGGCGAGATTGCCGACCTTGCCTGGTTCATCGTCGCGCATGCGCCTTCGATGACCGGCCAGGTGATCGCCGCCGAGAACGGCATGCTGCTGAACGGCTGAACGGCTGAACGGCTGAACGGCTGAACGGCTGAACGGCTGAACGGCTGAACGGCTGAACGCACAATACACAGATACGCACAGGACACACCATGAGCAATCTCCACAAACACCGCTCGCGCACCGTCACCGAAGGCATCACACGCACGCCGCATCGCGCTTTCCTGCGGGCGACCGGCATGGACGACGCCGCGATCGAAAAGCCCTTCGTTGCGATTGTCGATACGTTCGGCGAAAACACGCCGTGCTCGATGTCGCTTGCAGCGGCTTCCGACAACGTGCGCCTAGGCGTCGCGGCGGGCGGCGGCGTGCCGATTCGCGGCTCGGCGATCTCGGTGTCGGACGGCACCTCGATGAATCATTCGGGCATGCGCTTTAGCCTCGTATCGCGCGAGATCATCGCGGACAGCGTCGAAGTGTTTGTGCGCGCGCATTGCTACGACGCATTTGTCGGCGTGGCCGGTTGCGACAAGACGCTGCCCGGCATTCTGATGGGCATGGTGCGGGTGAACGTGCCGGGCGTGTTCCTGTTCGGCGGCGCGATGCTGCCAGGCATTGCACCGGACGGCACCCAAGCGACGATTCTGACCGCGATCGAAGCGGTCGGCGCGGCACAACGCGGCGACATGTCGCTCGACACCTTGCGTGGCATCGAGAAGCGTTGCACGCCGGGTGCGGGATCTTGCCCCGGACAATTCACTGCGAACACGATGGCAATGGTCGCCGAAACGCTCGGTCTCGCGCCGCTCGGCTCGGCGATGGTGCCCGCCGTCTACAGCGAGCGCATTGCAATTGCGCGCCGTGCGGGCGAAACGGTCATGAACACGCTGAAAAACGGCGGTCCGCTGCCACGCGATCTGGTCACGCGCAAGAGCCTGGAAAATGCATGCGCCGCCGTGGCCGCCACCGGCGGTTCGACCAACGCGGCGCTGCACATTCCAGCGATCGCGCACGAAGCGGGCATCCGCTTTACGTTGGACGATGTGTCCGAGGTCCTCGCCCGCACGCCGTTGATCGGCGATCTGCAGCCGGGCGGCAAGTATCTCGCGCTGGATCTGTATCACGTTGGCGGCGTGCCGGCGGTACTGAATGCGCTGCTCGCGGGCGGCTTCCTGCATGGCGATACGTTGACGCAAACCGGCGAAACGCTCGAAACCGCATTGAAGGCGTTCGCAGGCCCGGATGGCCGCGTCGTCCGTCCGCATAACGAACCGCTAAGCGAAAACGCCGGGCTGGTGGTGTTGCGCGGCAATCTCGCACCGGATGGCGCGTGCCTGAAAACCGCGGGTTTGAAGTCCCTGGTTTTCAGCGGCAGGGCGCGCGTGTTCGAAGCGGAAGAGGCGTGCATGTCGGTTGTGTCGAAGCGCACCTATCAGGAAGGCGACGTGCTCGTGATCCGCAACGAAGGGCCGAAGGGCGGCCCCGGCATGCGCGAAATGCTCAGCGTGACGGCGGCGATCTACGGTCAAGGCATGGGCGAAAAAGTTGCGCTGCTGACCGACGGACGCTTCTCAGGCGCGACGCGCGGCATGTGCATCGGCTACGTGGGACCGGAAGCGGCAGCAGGCGGCCCAATTCGCTTGCTCAGGGACGGCGACCGGATTCATATCGACGCGCACAAAGGCACGCTCGACGTCGAATTGAGCGACGAGGAACTCACGCGGCGCGCCAAGGAGGCCGTGCCGTTCACACGGGGTCGGTTGGGCGGCGTGCTGGAGAAATATGAAGCGCTGGTGCGGCCGGCGAATCTCGGCGCAGTGACGCACTCTGGCGCTGTGGAGTGGCCGTATGAGGCGTCGATCGGTGAGGATGAGGCGTAAGCGCCACCATCGCGCCGGATACGGCCGATAAAACGCGCAGGCACAGCGGCGAGCATGGCAATCAACCATGCCGGGCCGCGCAGGAGACAACCATGTCCAATCTTGAATCCGCCAGTCTTTCGGAAGAAGCCCCGACGCGGCTCACGCGCTCACAGTGGCGCATGATCATTCTCGCGAGTCTTGGCGGCGCGCTCGAGTTCTACGATTTCGTCGTCTACGGCATCTTCGCGCAGTTCATCGGCCGTGCGTTCTTTCCGATGCGCGATCCGATTGTCGGTTTGATGCTTTCGTTCGCCGTGTTTGCAATCGGTTATCTCGCGCGTCCGGTCGGCGGTATCGTGCTCAGCTATTTCGGCGACAAGTACGGACGCCGGCGCGTGTTCATCGTGTCGGTGATTGTCGTGTCGATGTGTACGATCGGCATGGGTATCGTGCCGACCTACGCGACGTGGGGTATCAGCGCCACGCTGTTGATGATCTTGCTGCGTCTCGTGCAAGGCTTCTGCCTCGGCGGGGAGTTGCCCGGGTCGATTACCTACGTGGTCGAAACGGTGCCGCGGCGCGCGGGACTCGTGTGCGGCATCGTGTTCTTTTGCGTGAACTCCGGCGTGCTGCTGGCGGCGGCCGTCAATCTTTCGGTGCACAGCTTTCTGAGTGGCGACGATGTTGCGGCGTACGGTTGGCGCATCGCGTTTCTGTTCGGCGGCGCCATCGGCTTGCTGAGTTTCTGGCTGCGCCGCAAGCTCGAGGAAACGCCTGCGTTCGCAGAGATGAAGCATCTCGCCGCGAAGCATCCGCTTGCAGAACTGCTGCGCGAGCACTGGCGGCCCGTGTTGCTCGGCATCGGCACGACAGCGGTGGTTGCCGCATTCAACGGCTTGCTGTTCGCGCACATGCCGGCTTACCTCGATCGCGTGTTGCACTACGACCCGCGCCGCGTGGCGATCGGACAGAACGTCGGTCTCGCGGTGGTGTCGACGGGCATTCTGCTATCCGGCTGGCTCGGCGACAAACTGCCGAGGCGCTTTGTACTGCGCTTCGGTTCGCTGCTGCTGATGGTGCTGAGCTATCCGTTCTACCTGGCAGCAAGCCGCCATACGATCGATGTCGTGTTGCTGCTCGCGTTGGCCGGTGTGGCCGCGTGCCTCGCCAACGGCACGTTCGCCTGCATCATCGCCGACATGTTTCCGACGCGTGTGCGTTTCAGCGGCGTCGCGTTGACGTTTAATGTCAGCTTCACCGTGTTTAGCGGCACCGCGCCGTTGATCGCCACGTGGCTGATTTCGTCGACGGGTAATGTCGCCGCGCCTGCGTATTTCATGGCGGCGTGCGCTGCGCTTTCGCTGGTCGCGAGCTTTGGACTGAAAGCGGTGAGTGGGAAGATCGATGCGCACCCGGCAGGTTGATGCCGTTCAACGGAGTGTGCCGTTGTCCGGTGCCACCGTCCCTGCGCCGATTTGGGCAACCCCCGAAAGTGCATCGCTCACCGCCTGACACATAACGCCTCTTACCTGGGTATGCAGATTACTCGATCCCCTCCAAAGGTGAGGGTTTGCGGGAGTGGCCGGTTTGGGACCACCGGTGCCACGCCCAGCATGCCTTTGCGGCCTGTCCCCAAGACCTGAAGGTGAGCGTTTTCGGGAGTGGTCAGATGTGCACTCTGCGCCCAGCCCCAACCGCTCCGTGCCAAAGGTGAGACTTTTCGGGAGCTGATCCGCGCATCGGACCGTGACTTTGCGAGCCGTCCCCTATCGCGTTCCATGTTGAAAGTGTCGAGAAGAAATTGCCAACCTTGGGGGCAATAGTGTGCTGCATCAAGGGCGCAGCCTCGATGTATCGATCTGGCGGTGGCGGCGGTTGTGGCGGCTAATCGAGATCGATCCTTCCGAGCCGCGCTATGTTCAGACGGTGTGGGGACGCGGGTATGTGTTCGTACCGTACGGCGAGATTAGGCGGCCGAGCGCGGCGCGATGATTGCGCCCGGCGTGTGAATATCGGCGTATCAGCCGAAAGGTGAGGTTTTACGGGAGCGCGGCGCTCTCGTCTCAGCCTTGCTTCGCGACCTCGCGAATGTCGGCCACTGGCGTTTGTCCGAATGCGTCGCTGAAGGCGTAATCGAGCAACTGGGTCGCGCATTGTTCAGGTGTCGAGAGCTGGCCGTTGCGCTTGAGATCTTCGAATTTTTCGCGCATCGGGAACTGTTCGGCGCCGCTGCTGCGAATCTCCGCCTGCATATTCGTATCGATGACGCCTGGCGCCAGGCTGCAAATCCGCAGCGCACGATTGGCGTCGAGTGCAACGGCGCGCGCGTGATGATCGAGTGCGGCCTTGGTCGCGCAGTAGATGCTCCAACCGGGATACGCATTGCGCGCCGCGCCGCTGGAGATATGCACGATGCGCCGATCGGTTGCGCCGACGCTGGCTGCCGCGAGCGCGCTCGCCAGCATCAGCGGCGTGGCCACGTTCAGGCTCACGGCGTTGGCGATGTCCGTGGCGTCCTGGCCTTCGATCGGACCGATCGGCTGAACCATGCCTGCATTGTTGATCAGCAGCACGGTCTGCGCGCCGCTGACGAAACTGCGCAATGCATCGCTTGCGACCCACTGCGTGACGCGCGTGGGATCGGCGAGTTCCAGCTCGATTTCTTCGAGCAGTGCGGGGAAACGCTCTTTAAGCGTGGCGTGACGCGAGCGGGACAAACCCAGTACCACTACGCCGCGCGCCAGCAGTTGTTCAGCAAGGGCAGCGCCGAGGCCGCGGGTGTGGCCGGTAACGATCGCGCGGATCGGAGAAGAGGTGGACATGTCGTTCCTTGTGATCGTTGGCTTGAGGAGGCCGTTATTTTCGCACGCTATGTTTGATGCTTGCAGCGGCGCCGTTCTTCAAGCCGCATTCCGGCGGCGCTTGAGCCGCCCTCTAGCCGCCCTTATGCCGTTCCTATGCCGTGCGCTTGCAGGGTCCGTCACGCCTCCTTCATCACCTCTTCATTCCCCTTCACGTCTCCCTCACTCAGAGCGAAAGCGCTCGCGATATTGCATCGGCGTGACGCCGATCCGCTTCGTGAAGACAATGCGCATCCGGTCCGCAGTGCCGAAGCCGCAGTCGTAGGCAATCGCCTTGAGCGCCGCGCCGCTGCTTTCGAGCAACTTGCGCGCGGCATCCACGCGTGCACGCTCGACGAATTCGTGCGGCGTCACCCTGGTTTCCTGCACGAACACGCGGGCGAAATTCCGTGCGCTCATTCCGGCGACGTCCGCCAATTGTTTGACCGTAAAGCTCTCGCGAATCCGCTCCATCACGTGCGCCTGCACTTTGGCGACCGGCGAGGTGTCGTCGGCGGGGGCGGTCAAGTACGGGCTGAACTGCGATTGACCGCCTTGCCGCTGTGCAAACACCACAAGCCGTTTGGCGACGGCGAGCGCCGTGTGCGGCCCGTGATACTCAGCGACCAGCGCAAGCGATAGATCGATGCCCGCCGTCACGCCCGCTGACGTGACCAGGTTGCCGTCGCGCAGATAGATCCGGTCGAAATCGACATGGGCTCGCGGAAACTGCTCGGCAAGTTGTGCCGCGTGCTGCCAGTGCGTTGTGACATTGCGCGCGTCGAGCAGTCCGGCGTGACCGAGCGCGAACGCGCCGGTGCAGATCGAGCCATAACGCTCGCACTGCGTGGCGACGCGCGATAACCATTCCAGCAAACGGGTGTCGGGCGCTGCATCCTCGGGCAGCGCGGGGCCGCCTGCAACCAGCGCAAGATCAAACGGACGGCGTGCCTGTTCGAAAGTGGCGTCGGCGGTGAGCTTCATGCCGTTGGACGCCCGCAGCGAACCCGGCTCCGCGCTGACCAGCGTGACCTCATAGCGATCCTGCGGCGTGATGAACCGATTGGCTTCGGAGAACACATCGACCGGACCGGCGACGTCGAGCGTCTGTACGCCCGGAAAGATTGCGATCGCGACGGTAGGCATCGAATGATTTCCTTTGACGATGGACGGAATCCGCAACCCGCGGCAGTCAACGCGGTGCGTTTGGCAGTGTTCAACGGTCCGCGCCGATTGCCCGCGACAGCGCGCTGGCCAATACTGAACTCATCGGACGCGCTGCTTGAACGGATAGAAAAAAGCATCGCGGACCAGCATACCAAACGCGCCATCAACTCACCAAGACCGCGCGTCCGGTTCATTCAAGTCTTTCATGGAGCACTTCACATGACCACGATTGCAGGCATCCAGATCCCCGACAGCATGATGGCGCGCGAAGCCACGCAGCTCGTGCGCGATACCGAAACCGAGTTGCTCTACCACCATTCGCGGCGCGTATTCCTGTTCGGCTCGCTGGCCGGCGCGCGCAAGCAACTCAAGTACGACCCCGAGCTGCTGTACATCGGCGCGATGTTTCACGACATGGGGCTCGTCGCGCCGTATAGCAGCGAGCATGATCGATTCGAGGTGGACGGCGCGAACGCGGCGCGTGATTTTCTGCAGCGCCACGGCATCGGCGAAGCAGATATCGAACAGGTGTGGAATTCGATTGCGCTGCACACCACGCCTGGGATTCCGCAATATATGAAGCCGGTGGTTGCGCTGGTCACCGCGGGCGTGGAGATGGACGTGCTGGGCCTCGCTTACGATGAGTTCAGCGAGCAGCAACGTCATGAGGTGATTCACGCGCATCCGCGCGGCGCGCATTTCAAGGAAGGCATCATCGACGCGTTTGCGCACGGCACGATTCACAAACCGGAGACGACCTTCGGCAACGTGAAGGCGGACGTGCTGGCGCTGAAAGATCCGCATTACCATCGCGAGAATTTCTGCACGATGATTCTTGGGTCGGCGTGGAAAGACTAGGGTGTTGACGATGCGCCATCGCGATGGTTGCGGCCAAATCTCGATGGCGCAGATGGAAATGAAGTATGCGCACGAAATGATGCAAACGCAGAATCAACTGCTCGATATTTTCAAAGGCCATTGAACCCACCAAGGTTCGACCGGCTCGCGTCCCGGCTAACGTCAGATGCGGCCCGGTCATCCTCTGCCATGCACTGCCGCGATTTCCTGCAAATCCAGATCGTGTTCGAGAATGGTCAGTAGTTCGTCATGAATCAAACCCGTTCGGTGCATGCGCAATAGTTCCGTGCGTCCTGCGGAGATGGCGGCCAGCACCACGTCATAATGCGCCGCACGGACATCGGAAGGATAGGCGGCTTCGCTTTGATAGGCCTCGGTCATGCGCGCGCGATAGCTGTACTGCTCCAGCAGTCTTGGATGGATCACTTGTCCTTGTGCGTCATGCACCAGCGGTTGGATTGCCGCAAGCTGAGCCGCCTCGAGCCGCGCCCACGCCTGCGGCTCGGTCAGATGCAGGGCATTTCGCTCGGACGCTTGGTCAGGATTGACCCATTTGATCAGCGGTCCGATCGTCGTGCCTTGACCCAGCACCGTCACCAGAATGACCGCGAAAGAAGCGACCAGAATCAGATCGCGCCCGGGCATCGTTTCAGGCAGGGACAGCGCGATGGCAAGTGTGACCACGCCGCGCATACCCGCCCAGCTCGTGACGGTGGCCGAGCGCCAGTCGGGCGTCCCATCCGCGCGCTGCATCAGCCTGCACAGTAGTCCTTTCAACGATTCGACGGCGAACACCCACACGAAGCGCGATAGCACGACGGCTGCGATCACTGCGCCGACGGCAGGTGCAAGCGCGGTCAGCGTGTCGCCGACACCGCCCAGCCGCACGATCACGCCGCGCAGCGACAGCCCGATCAGAATGAACACCAGGGCTTCCATCAGGAAGATCAGGACCTGCCAGAAAGCCGTGCCGCGCATGCGCACCGCGGCTGAGAAGACTTCATGCTGATGCCAGCCGAGCACCATCCCGCAACTGACGGTCGCAATGACGCCGGAGACGTCCAGCATGTCGCCGGCGATGTAGCTGATCCACGCGGAGAGTACGGATGCGGTGATGATGAGGTAGGCGTCGTCGAGATAGCGCAGCAGTTTGACGACCACGAAGCCGATCGCGATGCCCACTGCGATGCCGCCCAACCCGAGCACAGCAAAGCGCCCGATGGCATGTTGCGCGCTGAACGTGCCGGTCAGCGCGGCCGCGACGGCGAAGCGGAAGAGGACGATGCCAGCGGCGTCGTTGAGCAGGCTTTCGCCTTCGAGCAACACCATCAACCGGCGCGGCAGCGCGACGCGTTCCAGCACGGCTTTTGCGGCGACGGCGTCGGGGGGCGAAACGATTGCCCCCAGCGCGAAGCATGCGCCCCACGGCAGCGTCGGCACGGCCCAATGCACAACCAGGCCGACCGCGAGGGTCGTAAAGGCAACGGCGCCGATCGCGAGCAGCAGGATGCCGCCGAGATTGCGCTTGAATTCGTCCCACACGGAGAAATACGCACCGTCCATAAGGAGCGGCGGCAGGAACACGACCAGGACTAGTTCGGGATCGAGATTGACGGGCGGCAGGCCCGGCACGAAGGCCATCGCAGCCCCGCCGACCAGAAGCGCTGCGGCCGGTGGGAGCCGCAGCCGCTTGGCGAGTAGCTGAAGACCGATCATCGCGACGAGCGACAGCAGGACGAGTTTGAAGGCCATGACGGTGGACATGCGGGGGCCTCGACGAGTGGCAAAGCGTGGGGAGTTTCTTTTTATCACATGGCGAGGCTTCTGCCTGCGGCTGAGCCGATGGGAGATACGCGTGCGGCATCAAGCACTTGGCGGGCCTGTGCGCAAGTTGTCCACAGCCTTGCGAACAAAAACTGGGGATAACTTTGCGACCGTCGCTCGAACGCCAGGCCGCTAACGCACAGCTCGGTTTTCATGCGATGCGGTGTCCCTTGCTTCCTTGTCGGCCCGACGCGGCTTCTCAGCTTCTATCTACTTCCGCGCAGGAATGTCTCGGGACCGGACGAGCCGCGACGGTTTGTCCGCGTCCGCCTTTTCCTGTTGCTGTCGTCGCTGCGTGTAGATGGCCTACGTGATCTTCCATGAAGTCTCACGCATTGTCCTGAGTGGCGTCGAAAGTCTCTGGTGAGATGCCAAGGAAGTCGTAATTTTAGGAATTGTCGGATAGAGAGGATGAAGTGCTCCTTATAGGGTACTTGGGCTTCATACAAGTACAACCAATAAGGATGACTATGAAAAACAAGGGACACAATGGGAGCCCAGCAGGCATGGCAGCACACGTGCTTGCCGCATTCATGCTGCTTATGGAGCAGGCGTTTGCTGATTATCAAACTTGCAGAGGGCGTTGATGACTAAATTTCCGCCATGTTCTGTGGTAATAACTTACGACGAAGATCGTCAATGGTTGATTGTGCAATCTGCTTCACGGGCTAGGGTGGCCCCAGTTGTGGCTGGAGAACTCGAAGTGCCGGTCCTGCTGGACGAATTCAATTTCAGGCTTGACGACGAATTCGTGCGTCGGTTTGGTGGTGGCGTACTTAATCTGATTGCGCTGGGCCAGCCGGAGATCAAGCAATACATGACCTTTACGCAGCATCCAATCGATCGACCGTCAGAAGAGTAATTGGTGAGCGAGTTCTGCGCAATGACCGAACGACGTTCGATCATTGCAACGGTGTGTTCTAGCAGTTGCGGTGACGGACAACGAGTTTGTGGGACTTTGTTGCAGCGGGGGTGCCGCTTTGGCATCGCCCCTGCTGGCGCATGATTAAATTGCTTGTCGGTTCAAGAACAGGGGCAGACTAGTGCGCATCAATTTTTTGGCGCTCGCGTACCTGATGACCGTAGTTGCGTGAATGCCTGATGGCGCCTCGGACGACCGGTAATTGAGATAGCCTTGAGCGAGTTGCCAATAGATATAATCCGCCGTTCCACCAGTCCCGCAAAGAATCTTCATGCGAGTCGCCGTCATTAGCGCCTACTACAAAGAGCCGCGTCACGTCTTACGAAGATGTCACGAAAGCGTCCTTGCGCAGCTAGGTGACGTGACCCACTTTATGGTCGCCGATGGATTTCCTGACTCCGAAGTTGATAGCTGGACGGGGGTGGTCCACATCAAAATTCCCAATCACGCCGACTACGGAGATACACCTCGCGGTGTAGGTGCCGCTTGCGCGGCCGCCAATGGATTTGATGCGATCTGTTTTCTTGACGCCGATAACTGGTACGAGCCAAACCATGTCGAAACGATGCGCATGATCGTCGAGGAAACGGGTGCGCAGGTGGTCACGGCGGCGCGAAATATTTTCTCTGCCGACGGCCGTATGCTCGGAATCTGTAAAGAGTCCAACGGCGTCGATTTCAACGACACCAACTGTTATTTCCTTAAACGCCCCGTCTTTCCCGCGTGCGCGGCGTGGCTATTCAAGGACGCGCGCGAAAGCATCAGCGGCGACAGGGTATTTTGGAACGCCGCGCAAACCGGTGGGTACACGCGGTTCCACTCAACAGCACCAACCGTCAACTACGTGAGCACGCTCGCATTTCACTACGAGATGTTCGGAGAGATTCCGCCCGACGACTCAAAGATGATCTTGAAATTGACCGGCGGCCAGCATTTTCAGATGATCAGTTACGCGCAATTCAAGGCGACGGGCGGAGTCCCTAATTGGTAACAGCGGTGGTGTACACCCCAATTCATGGTGGCAGCGTGCGCATCGCGTCTGTCCGCTTCGCCTCGTCAAAACGGCACAAGATGCATCGACTTGGCAGAACGTATTTGCATCAATGGCTTGGCATCGTTGTGGGCGTGTTGTCCACAGCCTTGATCACAAATTATGTGGACAACTAGGGGGTGGGGTGTCGCGCCTGGGGCCGCGGCTTCGCTATTCTAGTTTTGTGCGTGGCCGGCAACGGGATGGTGAGTGATGCTTACGCATCAACCGCCACTGGATATTTCTGTTGCTTCAACGACTTGGCTGGGATGTGCGAAGGTTGTCCACAGGCTTGCCAACATTTTATGGGGACAAGTTTTTCTGCCCGCGGTGGCGGCGTTCATTGTGCCTACGACGCTGCAAACCAAAAGGAAGCCAATGCCGCAAGCCGCGCACCCCACACCACCGCCCAAGCCAACAGACCGCTTAAACCTTCAACACCGAAGCCGCCACCTCTTCCCGCGATTGCACCTGCAAAACCGCATCCCGCTTATCCAGCAAATGCTGCCGCAGAATCGCGCTCAACTTCTTCCCGTCCCGCGCCTCGAGCGCCTTCAACATCTCATCGTGATCATGAATCGCGCTGTCCCACTTGGGGGTCTGAAAATTCGACCGGAACCGCAACGCCTGCAGGCGTCGATTAACAGCGACATAAGTCTGCCGCAGTGCTGAATTCCTCGCCGCCTCATTGATCTTGTCGTGAATCGCCTGGTTGCGGCTGTAGTACCCAGCCAGATCGTTCTGCGTCCGGCAAGCCAGCATCGCGTAATGCAACGCCTTGATCTCGGCAAGCTCCGCCGCTGTCATCCGCTCAGCTGCCAGTTCGCCGGAAAAAGCTTCAAGACCACTCATCAATTCAAAAGTCTCGCGTAACTCCGCTTCCGACATCTTCGACACCGACG
Organism: Paraburkholderia polaris; assembly: GCF_012927345.1. Classification (GTDB taxonomy): domain Bacteria; phylum Pseudomonadota; class Gammaproteobacteria; order Burkholderiales; family Burkholderiaceae; genus Paraburkholderia; species Paraburkholderia polaris. The sequence goes on along the minus strand of NZ_JABBGJ010000028.1, from coordinate 110,865 downwards.
CGCCCCGGTTCGGCGAAATCTCGATCAGCCCTTCGGCAGCCAACACCTTCAGCGCCTCCCGCAACGGCGTGCGCGAAATCCCAAGCGTCTCGCATAACTCGCGCTCGTTCAGTTTCTTGCCCGGCTCGAGCACCCCCTCGACGATAAACCGGCGAATGTGCTCCACCACCGTGTCGTGCAAGCGCTGACGCTCGACCCTCGGCATCAGCGGGGAAGCGGCCACACCCGCGTCGAAATCCGAATTTTGCATACAAAAGCCCTCAACATCGTGTTAGGTCTGATTTTAGCGGAAGCATACAGATTAGTTAATAGCACGGGTAAACACCGGTGTCAGCACGCAAATTTTGCCTTGGGGTACTTGCGGATCATCTGATATAGTTTTTTGCATGCAAAATTCAATCGGAGGAGCCAAATGCTCAAGTTAGACTTTCACCCCGCTGGCCGTCACTTCCTGCAGATCCCGGGTCCGAGCCCGGTGCCCGATCGCATTCTCCGGGCGATGAGCTACCCGACCATCGATCACCGCGGCCCCGAGTTCGGCGAACTCGGTCTGAAGGTGCTCGAAGGCATCAAGAAAATCTTCAAGACGCAGCAACCGGTGGTCATCTATCCGGCCTCAGGCACCGGCGCGTGGGAAGCGGCGCTGTCAAACACGCTGAGCCCCGGCGACAACGTGCTGATGTTCGAAACCGGTCACTTCGCGACGCTGTGGAAAAAGATGGCGGAAAGCCTCGGGCTGAAGCCGGAGTTCCTCGGCCTGCCTGGCATCGAAGGCTGGCGGCGCGGGGTTCAGCCGAAAATGATCGAAGAGCGCCTGCGTGCCGACACGCAGCACGCGATCAAGGCGGTGTGCGTCGTCCATAACGAAACCTCGACGGGCGTCACCTCGGATATCGCCGCCGTGCGCCGCGCGATCGACGCCGCCGGCCACCCGGCACTGCTGCTGGTCGACACGATCTCGGGCCTGGCCTGCGCTGACTATCGCCATGACGAATGGGGCGTCGACGTCACCGTGTCGGGCTCGCAAAAGGGTCTGATGCTGCCGCCGGGTATCAGCTTCAACGCGATCTCGCCGAAGGCATTCGCTGCCAGCAAGCAGGCCAAATTGCCGCGCAGCTTCTGGGACTGGACCGACATCGTCGAGATGAACAAGAGCGGCTACTGGCCGTACACGCCGAACACGAACCTGCTGTACGGGCTCAATGAGGCGCTGGAGATGATTCTCGGCGAAGGGCTGGACAACGTGTTTGCCCGCCACGAGCGTCTCGCCGAAGCCACCCGCCGTGCGGTTCGCGCGTGGGGTCTGGAGATCCAGTGTGCGGATCCCGCTGTGTATAGCCCGGTGCTGACCGGCGTGATGATGCCCGAGGGCATCGATGCCGACGCGGTGCGCAAGGTCATCTACGAACGCTTCGACATGTCGCTCGGCACGGGCCTCGGCAAGATGAAAGGCCGCATGTTCCGCATCGGCCATCTTGGCGACTGCAACGACCTGACGCTGCTGGCGACGCTGGCCGGTTGCGAAATGGGCCTGCGGCTCGCGGGCGTGCCGCTCAAGGAAAGCGGTCTGCCAGCCGCTATGGAGTGGTTGAGCCAGCCGAAGCAAGCCGCAGGGCTGAAAGCAGCGGCTTAAGCACCTAAGCGCAATCGCGCATCTCGCAGCACGGGAAGGCGGAAAGCACTTCCCTCACGGAGCCGCGCATAGAACGCGGCCCACGAACAACATGCGATGTTCCCGCAGCGCAGCCCGCTGACGGGCGACGAGGCAGCGCGCCATTCCAGGCGCGCCGTCGATAGACTGCAATGGAGAGAGACGATGAAGCGGTTTCGTGTGACCAGTGCGACCAGTATCGTTCTAGTGATGCTAAGCATCATGTACTTCATCACTTACCTGGACCGCGTCAACGTCAGCACCGCGGCCGCCGGATTCGGCAAGGAGTTCGACCTCTCCCATATGGAAGTGGGCCTGGTGTTCTCCGCTTTCGCTTATCCGTATCTGATTTTTCAGATCATCGGGGGCTGGGTCAGCGATCGTTTCGGCGCAAAGCGCACGTTGATTTTCTGCGGCGCTATCTGGGGCGTGGCGACTTTGCTGACCGGCCTCGCCGGTGGCCTGGCTTCGTTGCTGGCCGCTCGCGTGCTGCTCGGCTTCGGCGAAGGTGCCACGTTTCCTGCGGCTACCTCCGCGATGGCGCGCTGGGTCGCGAAAGAAAAACGCGGCTTTGCGCAGGGCATTACACATGCAGCATCGCGTATCGGCAATGCCATTGCCCCCGGTTTGATCGTGCTGGTGATGGCGACCTGGGGCTGGCGCGAATCGTTCTATATCTGCGGCGTGTTCAGCTTGGTGTGGGTCGCTGTCTGGGCGTTCACGTTCACCGAACATCCGAAAGATCATCCGCGTATTACGACCGAGGAACTTGAAGTCCTGCCCGCGCCGAAGCCGAAAGCGGCCAGCGTGCCGTGGGGAAAACTGTTTCGCCGCATGTGGCCGGTCACGATCGTGTACTTCTGCTACGGCTGGACCTTGTGGCTGTTCCTTAGCTGGATTCCGCAGTACTTCCTGCACAGCTATCACCTGCAACTGCAAAAGTCGGCAATCTTCGCCTCGGTCGTGTTCTTTGCTGGCGTACTCGGCGACACGCTCGGCGGCATCGTGACCGACTGGATCTTCGCGCGTACCCGCAGCCTGAGGCGTGCCCGGAGCTGGATGGTGTCGGTGTGCATGCTGTTCTGTCTGCTCTCGCTCATTCCGCTGATGTTCACACACAGCCTGTATCTGTCGATGGCGTGTCTCGCCTCAGGCTTCTTCTTTGCTGAAATGACGATCGGCCCGATGTGGGCGATTCCGATGGACATCGCGCCGGAATACTCAGGCACCGCGAGCGGCATGATGAACACCGGCTCGGCCTTGGCCGCGATCATTTCGCCGGTGGCCGGCGGGTTTCTGATCGACTACTTCGGCAGCTGGGAGTTGCCGTTCGTCGGCAGCATTCTGTTGATGGCGATCGGCGTGGTGCTCGCGTTCCGCATGCAGCCGGAAACCAAATTCGAGTTCAACGCGGTCGACAAAGCCCACGCCACCAAGGGCGTGAGTGCATAAGCAGACTGCACCATTCCCCCTCTTCGCCTCTAAAGCAATGACAACACCACTGAGCCAACGTCTCGCCGACGCGCGCCGCAATCACCTGACGCTTGATGCGTTGCCGCTGGAGCAAACGCCCGCGGACGGCGCCGCGGCCTACGCGATCCAGCACGACATTTTTCGCATACTGGATGCGCCGATCGGCGGTTGGAAGATCGGCGCGAAATCCGACAGCGGCCCGATCCAGGGCGCACCGTTGCCTGCGAGCGACCTGCACGCCGACGGTGCACGGTTGCCGCGCGAAGCCTTTGCGCCGCTGGGTCTCGAACTGGAAATCGCATTCCGCTTCGGCCGCCGCTTCGAGCCTTCCACAACCCCTTATAGCGAAGCCGACGTGCACGCAGGCATCGGCTCGATCGGCGCGACCATCGAGATCGTGGCGAGCCGTTACGACGGCTGGCCCAACGTCGACAAGCTCGCCCAACTCGCGGATTTGCAGAACCACGGCGCGCTGATCGTCGGCGAGTTCACGCCGTATCGCGAGGACTTTCCGTTTGTGGCGCCATTGGCCCGCTTCACTTTTGAAGGGCGTGACGTGGTCGAGGCGACGCCCGCCAATCCGGCCGGCGATCCGCGGCGCCTGCTGACATGGCTCGTCAATCACGCCACGTCGCGCGGTATCGCGGTCACGCCGGAGATGGTCGTCACCGCCGGTTCGTACACCGGCATGTTCTTTCCGCAGAGCGCGGGAACGGCAAGCGGGCTCATTGAAGGGCTCGCGCCGATTAGCCTGACGCTGTACTAGCCCGCTTTCCTATAGGCCGACGATATGACGAACCCCACTTCCGCTTTACTCGTCAAGCCGATCCATTTGGTACCGTCCGCCGCGCGCTTGACGACTCCGCTCGCGCAGCATCTGCGCAAGTCATTGCGCGGCGACGTGTTGTTCGATGCAGCGAGCCGTGGCCGTTACGCGACCGATGCGTCGATCTATCAGATCACGCCGATCGGCGTGGTGGTGCCGCGCGATCAGGACGATCTGCGCATCGCGCTGGACATTGCGCGTAGCGAGAAAGTGCCGCTGCTGGCGCGCGGCGCGGGTACCAGCCAATGCGGCCAAACGGTCGGCGAAGCGCTAGTCATAGACACCAGCAAATGGCTGAACAACATCGTCGCCTTCGATGCCGAAGCGCGCACGGTGACGGTCGAACCAGGCGTCGTACTGGACCATCTGAACGCATGGCTGAAGCCGCATGGCCTGTGGTTTCCGGTCGATGTCTCGACGGCGGCGCAGTGCACGATCGGCGGAATGGCGGGCAACAACTCGTGCGGCTCGCGCTCGATCGAATACGGCAATATGGTGCACAACGTCGATGCGATCGACGCCATCCTCGCCGACGGCAGCGAAGCGCGTTTCGCCTCATTACGCGAGGCGCCGCAAGGCGCGCGCTTGCAGCAGATCGTCGAAGGTGTGAAGCAGATTGCCCAACGCGAGCGCGATGAAATCGTGGCGCGCGTGCCGAAAGTCTTGCGTCGTGTAGCGGGCTACAACATCGACATGTTCGATTGCCAGAACCCGCGCGCCTACACCGACGACGGCATCGCGAATCTCGCGCATCTGCTGGTCGGTTCGGAAGGCACGCTTGCGTTCAGCCGGCAATTGACGTTGAAGCTCGCGCCGCTGCCCGCCCATAAAACGCTTGGCGTGGTCAACTTCCCGACCTTCTGGCAGTCGATGGATCTCACGCAGCACATCGTCAAGCTGAAGCCGGTGGCCGTGGAACTGGTCGATCGCACCATGATCGATCTGGCGATGAGCAATCCCGCCTTCCGTCCGGTGATTGAGAAGGCGCTGGTCGGCGAGCCGCAAGCGATCCTGCTGGTGGAATTCGCAGGCGAGGACCGTGGCCAGCAACTTGCGTCGCTCAAACAACTCGCCGAGCTGATGGCGGATCTGGGTTTGCCCGATTCGGTCGTCGAGATGCCTGACGCGAACGAACAAAAAGCGCTGTGGGAAGTCCGCAAAGCTGGGCTGAACATCATGATGAGCATGAAGGGCGACGGCAAGCCGGTCTCCTTCATCGAAGATTGCGCGGTGCCGCTCGAACATCTGGCGGAATACACGAGCCGTTTGACCGAAGTCTTCCATCGCAACGGCACTGAAGGCACCTGGTATGCGCATGCGAGTGTCGGTACGCTGCACGTGCGACCGATTCTCGATATGCGGCGCGACGGCGCGGTGAAGATGCGCGCTATCGCCGAAGAAGCGGCAGCGCTAGTGCGTGAATACAAGGGCGCGTATTCCGGCGAACACGGCGACGGCTTGTGCCGCGGCGAATGGGTCGCGTGGCAATACGGGCCGCGTCTGAATCAGGCGTTCACCGAGATCAAGGCGCTGTTCGATCCGGACAACCGCTTCAATCCTGACAAGATCGTGCGTCCGCCGAAGATGGACGACACGCGTAATTTCCGCTTTGCGCCGGGCTACCAGGCGCATCGGATCGAGACGGCGCTCGACTGGTCCGCATGGAACGTCGAACGCGATCCGCTGACGGGGCAGGAGACGCTGCCGGGCAGCGGCAACGATCTCTCGGGCGGTCTCGCGAAGGCCGTCGAGATGTGCAACAACAACGGCCATTGCCGCAAGTTCGATGCAGGCACCATGTGCCCGAGTTATCGCGTGACGAAGGATGAGCAGCATGTGACGCGCGGACGTGCGAACACGTTGCGTCTGGCCATCTCCGGGCAACTGGGCGAAGCAGGTCTCGCGAGCGACGACGTCAAGGACACGCTCGATCTGTGCGTCTCGTGCAAGGGCTGCAAGCGCGATTGCCCGACGGGCGTCGACATGGCGAAGTTCAAGATCGAGGCGCGGGCGGCGCGCGTCAAACGTCACGGCTTGCGTTTGCGCGATAGACTCGTGGCCTTCATGCCGCGCTATGCCGCAACGGCGAGCCGCGTGCCGGGATTGATGGCGTTGGCCGACAACGTGCCGGTGTTGTCGGCGTGGTTCAAGCGTTCGGTGGGTTTCGCGCCGGAACGGACGCTGCCGCGTTTCAAGAAATCGTTTTTGGCGAGTGCGTCGGCGGCCAAACCGCCTCAAGGCGGTGCGCTGAAAGAAGTCTTGTTGTTCGTCGACACATTCAACAACAACATGGAGCCTGAAAACGCGCGCGCGGCGCAACTGGTGTTGGAGGCTGCCGGTTACACGGTGCACTTCAATACGCGCCGAGGCGAGCGGCCGGTGTGTTGCGGCCGCACCTTCCTCGCGGCCGGTTTGGTCGATGAAGCTAAGCAGGAAGCGCGGCGCATGCTCGATCTGTTCAAACCGTTTGTGGAGCGTGGCGTACCGATCGTCGGGTTGGAGCCGTCGTGTTTGCTGTCCTTGCGCGACGAGTTTCTGCACTACGGTTTCGGCGAAGAAGCGCAACGGCTTTCGAAACAGGCGTTTTTGTTCGAAGAGTTTCTGGTGCGTGAGGAAAAGGCCGGGCGCTTGCAGCTTGCGTTGAAGCCGTTGGCCAAGGAGCAGGCGCTCGTTCATGGCCACTGCCATCAAAAGGCCTTCGACGCGTTCACGCCCGTGCAAACCGTGCTGAAGTGGATTCCTGATCTCAAGGTGTCGACGGTGGAATCGTCGTGCTGCGGGATGGCGGGCAGCTTTGGCTACGAAGCCGAGCATTACGCCACATCGCAGGCGATGGCGGAACTCTCGCTGCTGCCCGCGGTGCGCAAGATCGACGGCAACACGGTGATGGTCGCGGACGGCACGAGTTGCCGGCATCAGATTCATGATGGGGCGGGCGTCGACGCAATCCATGTGGCGCGCGTGCTGGCGATGGCTTTGCAGTGAGCGCGGTCAGCTTAGGTCAGCGCCGGTAAGCCGAAAGCGGACAGCCAGGTTAAGGGGCCAGGGCGACGGCAGGGCGGCCCGCTCAGCCCGAGGCAGCCTGGTTCAGTATGCTGCGCCCACCACCTGCCGATACGCCGTCGGCGCCACGCCGACCCTTTCACGGAAACGATGGCTGAAATGACTGGCGTTCGCATAACCGCATTGTTCGGCAACTTGTGCGAGCGGCAGTCTCGTGGTGCGCAGCAGCGTGCGTGCGCGTTCGAGCCGTTGCTGCGCGATCCAGGCAGCAGGCGGTAGTCCGAACGATGTGCGGAACATGCGCGCCAGATGAAACTCCGACAGCGCCGCCACACCGGCAAGCTCGCCGAGTGTGAGCGTTTGCGCGAGATGGTTCTCGATGTAGTCGCGCAAACGCCGCCGGGTCGCGACCGACAGACCGCCCTTGAGCGACGCATCCGTGCGGCGCACGCCTTGTGCGCGCAGCAACAGACTCAACACCTGATGCGCCGCTTCATTGGTCCGCAGCAGGCCATCGGGGTCCTGCCAGTCTTCATTGGCGAGCGATTGACACAGGCTCGCGATGCGGGCGTCTTCGAAATAGGTGCGATCGGCAAGCGTCAGTTCGCGCGGCTCGCGATCGAGTTCCTGCACGGCGCGCTGCGTGAAGTGTTCCGGCAGGAAGTAAAGATGCATGAAATGCATGTGGCCGCGCACCCACCAGCGCGATTCGTGCTCGCCGGGCAGCGCACAGAGCCGCGACGGCGCGCCGTAGCGCCCGGGCATCTTCTGACGCTCCGTGCGATAGCCGCCATCCAGATAGCACGACAGCGTGTGATGACCGGGCCGATCGTAGACAGTCTCGGCTTCCTCAGTGTCGCGGGTCCAGAGGGCGATGGCGAGCCGATCGCCCAGCCACGCGAAGCGTTCGAGATTCGCGTTGGCGCTCTGCAGCGTGTGACAGACCGACTGAAGGCCGAACGGCGTTTCGGTGGATTCGATCACGGGGACGGGCGGTCTGGCGTTCACGGAACGAGCGGGATGCATTCGATGACAGGGTTAGCGTCAGTATAGGGCGAGCGATCGCCGGCCGCGCAGGCATCCGAAAAAGTGCGCAATCCTGGACAAGTGCGTCCGCCGGCGCTGCAGCATAGTGGGGTTTCCGCTTTTTGCTGCTGCAGGCTTCGTCATGAATCTTTCGCTCTATGCCGTCACCGTGCTCATCTGGGGCACCACGTGGATCGCGATCAAATGGCAATTGGGTGCGGTGCCGCCGCCGGTGTCGATTGCGTGGCGTTTCTGGATCGCGGCGCTGGTCCTGTTCGCGCTGCTGCGCATCATGCGCCGGCCGATCTGGCCGCCGCGCGCCGCATGGCGCTTCCTGGCCGCGCAAGGCCTGGCGCTCTTCTGCCTCAACTTTCTGTGTTTTTACTATGCCGAACAGGTGGTGCCGAGTGGCCTTGTCGCGGTGGTGTTTTCCACCGCGCCGCTGCTGAATTCGATCAACGGCCGGCTTTTCATGGGCCGTCCTTTGCAACCGTCGGCAATTGCCGGCGCGGCGTTGGGACTCGTCGGCATCGTGTGCCTGTTCGTCCAGCAGATGGCAGGGCACCTGGGCGACCACACGGTGTGGTTGGGACTCGCTATCGCTTTCCTTGGCACCTTGTGTTTTTCGGCCGGCAATCTGCTGTCGAGCCGGATGCAATCGATGGGCTTGCACCCGTTTGCCACCAACAGCTGGGCGATGCTGATCGGCGCCAGCATCCTGACGGTGGGCAGCGCGCTGGCCGGCTTTTCTTTCTCTATCGAGCCAGATGCGCGTTATCTTGGCGCGCTCGCTTATCTGGCCGTGTTCGGTTCGGTGATCGGTTTTACCGCGTACCTGATGCTGGTCGGGCGCATCGGGCCGGAGCGGGCCGCGTACTGCACCGTGCTGTTTCCGATTGTGGCGCTCGCGGTGTCGACGGTATTCGAGGGCTACCAATGGTCCGCGTTGGCGGTGGTCGGGCTCCTGCTGGTGGTGGCGGGCAATCTGGTGGCGTTCAATCTCACGCGGCGACTCTTCGTGCGGCGGGTGCGGGCGTCTTAATCCGCCGCCGCCCACTCCGGCCGCTTGCCAAGGCTGTCGAACAGTTCGAGTATCGTCGCCTTGACCTTCTGCACGGCATTGCTCAGTAACGCCGTGTCGTGCCAGCACAGCGACAGGTCGCGCGAGAACAGTGGGTGATCGACCTTGGCAAGCTTGAGCTTGTGTTCATCGAGTTCGACGTGCGCAGCCGTCCACGGCAGGATCGTCACGCCTAACTTTGCCATCACCGCCGCGAACAACAATGCGGTGGAACTGGCCTCGAACAGAATTTCGCACGGCAGCCCGGCTTCGCGCAGGGCCCACTCGACGCGGCTGCGAATCGTATTCGGCGCGCTCGGCAGGATCAACGGCATGCGCGCGAGTTCGGTGATCGACACCGGCTCGCGCGGCATCTGAAACTCTGGCCACGCAATCAGATAGAGCGCCTCGGTGAGTAGCCTTTGCGCGGCGACCCCGCGCGTTTCGACCGCGTCCACCACGACGGCCAGTTCCACCCGTCCGCTACCGATCAGACTGCCGAGCTCCGCGCTCGGTGCTTCAACCAATTCCAGCGCGATGCCGGGGTAACGGTCGCGGATCGTGCGTGCAAGCGGGATCGCCACCATCCGCGCCGTGCTCGACGGCATGGCGACCGACACTCTGCCCTGCGGAAGCTCGGCGTCCTGCCGTAGCAGTTCACGCGTGCTGTCGGCCTGCCGTAGCAACTCGATCGCGTGCCGGTAAAGCGTTTGCCCGGCTGCGGTGGGCGCCACGCCCTGCACGCTGCGCTCCAGCAATTGCATCCCCAGATCGCGCTCCAGATTGCGCATCTGCTGGCTGATCGCGGGCTGCGCGATGTGCAGCGCCTCGCTCGCGCGGGTGACGTTGCCGCACTCCACCACTTTGACGAAATACCGCAGTTGCCGCAGGTCCATGTGGGTCGCTCGCTCCTTCTTCCCATAACGAAATCCGATCGAGCTAGAGAAATATCATATTTTTCGATTATCGAGCGCGTTCTTATACTCAAACCACAAAAAACCGAAGCGTGCCCCGCCTGAGCTGTTCGGCACCGCTTCAAAACGGCCGGCGGCTGCCGGCAGCAACCATGTTGCATGGGAGCAGAGTAATCGCGCTAAAGCGTCAACTCTGGTCGACCGCGTTGCATGGGACCAGAGTAATCGCGCTAAAGCGCGAACTCTGGTCGACACAGGAGACAAGGATGTCCAAAGCGATCGCTGTATCGACGCCCGGGCTCAAGCCCCGGCGCACGCCCCTCACCCGCGAGCAGATCGGCGGCTTCTGGGCGGTTTACTCGGGATGGGTGCTGGACGGCGTGGATTCCGTGATCTACGCGCTGGTGCTGATTCCGGCGCTCACCGAGTTGCTGCCCAACTCCGGTATTGCCGCGACGCCCGGCAATCTCGGCATGTATGGCTCGATCCTGTTCGCGCTGTTTCTGATCGGCTGGGGGCTGTCGTTCATCTGGGGGCCACTTGCCGACCGCTTTGGGCGGGTCAAGACGCTGGCCGCCAGCATCCTCATTTACTCGGTATTCACCGGTGCAGCGGCGTTCGCGCACAACGTATGGGAGCTGGCCGCGTTCCGGCTGATTGCCGGCATCGGTGTGGGTGGCGAATGGGCGCTGGCGGGGACCTATGTCGCCGAGAGCTGGCCGGAAGATCGCCGCAAGATGGGTGCGGGCTATCTGCAAACCGGTTACTACGTCGGATTCTTTCTTGCCGCCTTGCTGAACTATACGGTCGGCGCAACGTACGGTTGGCGCGCGATGTTCCTGTGCGGTCTCGCCCCGGCGTTGGTCGCGATTTTCACGGTGCTCAAGGTGAAGGAGCCGGGTCAGTGGCGTAAGGCTGCGCATGGCGTCGGTCAGAACAACGCCGCAGTGGTGTCTAAACGCCGGCCGTTGCTTGAGATATTCGCGCCGGCTTATCGGCGTCGCACGTTGACGAGTGCGAGCCTGGTGGGTGTCGCGATCATCGGATTGTGGGCGGGTTCGGTCTACGAAGCGAGCGCGGTCGTGACACTGGCGACGCGCGCCGGCATCGACCGCGTCGGCGCTGTGCACCTTGCGTCGATCGGAGCGGCGGTGCTGTCGGTCGGGACGATCCTCGGCTGTCTCGTCGCGCCGTGGCTGGCGGAACGGCTGGGGCGCCGAGCGGCGCTCGGGGTGTATTTCGCTGGTATGGCGGTGTCGATCGTGTTCGCTTTCGGCTGGGTCTTCTATCTGCCGAACGGACTCAACCTGTTCATGGTGTCGCTGCTGTTCCTCGGCTTCTTCGGCGGCAATTTCGCGATCTTTTCGCTGTGGCTGCCTGAGCAATACCCGACGCGGATCCGCGCCACCGCGTTTGCCTTCAATGCGTCGGTGGGTCGCCTGCTTGGCGCCGGTGTGAACTTCCTGCTGGCTGCCGCGATTCATTGGCAGGGTTCGCTCGGCTTGCCGATTGCGTGGACCGCGGTGGCCTTTGTGATTGGCCTGCTGATTTTGCCGTTTGCTGTCGAGACCCGTCATCAGACGCTGCCGGAATAGCGCCGCGTCGAGCGTATCGCTCGGGCTATCCGCACTGGTCCTCGGACGCTTCGGGCGTAGCGCAGGCGCATCGCTCACGCTATCCGTACCGATCCTCAGACGTTGCGGGCATAGCGCACGCGCATCGCTCGGGCTATCCGCAACCGTCATCAATTCGCTGGAGAACTGAATGCAAGCGTTACAAGGAATCAAAGTCGTCGAACTGAGCCGTGCGCTGTCGGGGCCGTTCTGCTCGATGGTGCTGGCCGATCTCGGCGCGGACGTCATCAAGGTCGAGCCGGGCCCGGGCGGCGACATGAGCCGCACCTGGGGGCCGTTCGACCGGGGCGTGAGTACCTACTATCTATCCTGCAACCGCAACAAGCGCGGTGTGTGCATCGACTTTCGCAACCCGGAAGGACTGGCCGCGATCCACCGGCTGATCGACGATGCCGATGTGGTGATCGAGAACTTCAAGCCCGGCACCATCGACAGCATGGGGCTCGGCTACGACGTCCTCAGCGCGCGCAATCCGCGGCTGGTGATGGGCAGCATCAACGCGTTCGGCGCCGATGGTCCGATGAGCGGCTGGCCGGGCTTCGACCAGATCGCGCAGGGTTATTCCGGTTTGATGAGCTTGACCGGTTTCGCCGATGGCGACCCCACGCGCACCGGAACCGCGATCGGCGATCTGAGTTCGGGCATGTGGCTCGCGATGGCGATACTGTCCGCGTTATTGGAGCGCGAGCGAACCGGGCGTGGCCAGCATGTGAGCACGTCGTTGCTGGCGAGTCTGGTGGGGCTGCTGAGCGTGCATGGACAGCGCTACCTGAGTCTTGGCGATATTCCGTGCCGTACGGGCAACGCACACTCGGTGATCGCCCCTTATGGCGTGTTCGAAACCGCCGACGGCCCGCTCAACATCGCGCCGATCACGTCGGACATGTGGCTGCGCTTGTGCCAATTGCTCGATTTGCCGGCGTTGCCGGACGATCCGCGCTTCGCGACCAACGAAGCCCGCGTTGCGCATCGTGATGAATTGAAGGCTGCGTTGGAAGCGCGCTTGAAGACGCGCAGCAAACGGGAGTGGACAGAGTTGTTCATTGGCGTGGGACTGCCCGCCGGCCCGATCAATACGTTAGACGAAGTGTTCGCCGATCCGCAGGTGCAGCATTGCCGCTTGGTCGAAACGGTTGAGCATCCGACGCTTGGCGCGCTGCGCCAGGTGGTGACGCCGGCGTCGAGTTCAGCAGTGACGGGCGATTCTTCGCGTCACATTAGCCGGCATGCGCCGCCGGGCCTTGGCGAACATACTGTCGATGTGTTGCGCGAGGCGGGTTTCGATGAGGTCTCGATAGAAGCGCTGCTTGCTGCCAAAGCGGTGCATCAACAGGGCGAGTATCTGCCGCCGGAGACGGTCTTGGAACGCGCGGCTGGAGTTACGCAGTGAGCGGGTCGAAAAAGCTTGGAGCATGCTGTGGGAGCCGCGCGATGAGCCCGACGCAAGTCTTGGAACAAGGCTGCGGGAGGCGCGCGATAAATACGCCGCAAACTTTGGAACACGCTGCAGAGGTCACACAATGAACACACCGAACACATCGCTGTTTACGGTAACGGTCGATATCGTGGATGAACGGATCGCACGCTTGACGTTCAGTCATCCTACGCGCAGGAACGCCCTCAGCGCGGAATTGTTGCAAGCGCTCGACTTCCACCTTTGCGAGCTTGCTGCACGGCGTATACCGGTCGTGATACTTGGCAGCGGCGTCGGGCAGGACGTTTGGAGCGCGGGCCATGACCTTGGAGAGTTGGTGCATGACCGTGACCCGATTGCCTACGGCAAGCCGTTGGAGCAGGTGTTGCGTCGCGTGCGTGCTTACCCGGGCGTGGTGATCGCGATGGTGTCTGGCTCCGCGTGGGGCGGCGCGGTCGATCTGGCGATGAGTTGCGACCTCGTTGTTGCGGACGGCAGCGCGCGCTTCGCGATGACCCCGGCGAACATTGGTTTGCCTTATACGACGAGCGGTCTGCTGCGTTTTTTCAACAATGTGCCGATTCACGTATTGAAGGAGATGTTCTTCAGCGCACAGCCGCTCGATGCAGCGCGTGCGGAGCGTTTCGGCGTGATCAACCGCCTGGTCGACAGCGACAAGCTTGAAGCGACGGCTCTGGAACTGGCGCGCGGAATCGCAGGCAAAGCCCCCTTGGCGATCCAGGCCGTGAAGGAACAACTACGGATACTTGAAGACTTGCAGCCGATGCCTGTGCAGGCGATGGAACAGATTGCTGAACTGCGCAGGCAGGCGTGCGAGAGCGAGGATTTCAGCGAGGGACTGGCGGCGTTTTCAGAGAGGCGGCCACCGGCGTTTAAAGGCGAGTGAACGAGGCGTGTGCCGGAGCCCGTGAGGATGCTTGAGGAGAGGGGTTCAACGAATGGTGATGTCCTGAACGATCGCGCCTGCACCGACAGCGTTAAAGGTGAGTCTTTCCGGGAGCAAAAAATGAACAAAAGACACCACCGGTGAGCTTTTCCGGGAGCGAGAAAAGCGCGAAGCGCGCAACTGCGAGTGCTGCGCCGGACAGACCGCATGCGCCAAAAAAGCTATCGGACGGTTTTAAGAAGTACGCTTCGGCGCGCGCAGCGCCGCCGGAAGAATGACACCCGTGTCACTAGCGCATGCAGATGACCGCCCGCGGACGCGCCCAGGCTAACCCGCATCGCGGGCAGGGCGACGTTGACGATGGTGGTGTCGAGCACGGCCATGAACATGCCGCTCGCCACCAGCGCGAGCGTCAGACGAGCACGCCTCGCGGCCCGCTCCATCTACGTCAATGCGAACCGGTGCGCATCAGAGAGACGGCGAGAAAGAATCGAGTAGCCGCTGCGCATCGAGCACCGGCCAGGCCGGCGGATCGGCCAGCGACGGCGCTGGCTTAACCATTCCCGGCGCGTTGTCGAACACCTCGACGAGCCAGTCGACAAAGGCACGCACGCGCGGCGAAATCTGCCGGCTTTTCACATACGTGACCGAGAGGGCAACCGGCGTCGGCTTGCACTTCGGCAGGACCTCGATCAGCTGTCCGGATGCAAGATACGGCGCGGCGGCGGCGCGCCCAGGTTGAATCAGCCCCAGCCCTTCGAGCCCGCACGCGAGATACGTGTGTTCTTCGTTAACCTGAATAAAGCTGTCCACTTTCACCTTGCTCGCCCGCGCCGCCACGCTGAAGTCGAAGTCCACGCGCCGGCCAGTTTGCGTCGACAGCCAGTTCACCGCGACGTGATTCGAGAGATCGTCCAGGTGACGCGGTTCGCCGAACCGCGTGAGATATGCGGGGCTCGCGCAGGTGACGCGTTCGAGCAACCCGAGGCGGCGCGCGAGCAGCCGGGAATCGGGCAACTCGCCAAGCTCGATGCTGCAATCGACGCTTTCGCCGACCGGATCGAGCGTGCGCTGACTCACGCCGAGCGCCAGCTCGACATGCGGATGCAGCGCACGGAACGAGGCCAGGGCGGGCACCACGATCGACGCGGCGATCATGCCCGGCATGGCGATGCGCAAGCGGCCGCGCAGATTCTCCGGACGGTTGAACAGGCCCGATTCGACTTCTTCGATTGCGGCGAGAATCTGCGCACAGCGTTCGTAGTAGGCGGCGCCTTCCGCGGTCAGCGTGACCTTGCGCGTCGTGCGCACCAGCAATTGCACGCCGAGCAGGGACTCGAGCGCCTGCACGGTGGTCGACGCGGTGGCGCGCGGAATCTCGAGCGACTCGGCGGCGCGCGTGAAGCTGCTGGCATCGACGATTCGCACGAAGATCCGCATGGCTTGGACTCGGTCTATCACGATGCTTCTCCGGTAAGGCGCGGGTTGTGGCGGGTCAGCCCGGCTGCGAGCAGGGGGGCGACAGCGAACGTCGCAAACAGCCACAGCGCGGTGTGTTGCGCGCCGGGCAGCGGGGCGAGCGTCGTAAGACCGGCGCCGTTCGCGACGAGGCCCGCGAGCGCCGAGCCGAACGCCATCGCGAACAGTTGAATGGTGGTGATCGAGAGTGACGCGAGGTTCTCCTCGCCCGGCTGCGCGGCGGTAAACACACGAGTGAGCAGATGCGGCCAGCCGATCCCGACACCCAGCCCGACACTCGTGAGCGCCATGCACAATGCGACCGTGCCGGGCAAGCCGTCAAACAAACCTGCCACCGGCATCAGCCATGCGAGCGTGGCGAGTCCAAGCGCCGCGACTACCGGACCGGCGCTGCTCAAGCGTCGCGCGGCGGTGGCGGAGCGGCCGGCGCTGAACATCGAGCCGACCGACCAGCCGGCCGCCATTAATGCGGTCAGATAACCGGCGGCCAGCGGCGAACGTCCGTGGATCGTCTGCAAGAAATACGGCACAAAAATTTCACTGGTCACGCCAATGCCGAGCAGGCTCATACAGGCGTAGATGCTGCCGATCCGCGTGCGAATCGAGAACGAGCCGCTCGGCAGCAGGCGCGTAGTGGTGCGACTGCGTTCGAGTCTGGCGAGCAGCCACACGAAACCGAGGCCGGCGATGACACCGAGTGCGTTCCAGCGCATGTCTTCGGTTAATGCGGCGAGCGAAATCACCAGGACTGAAGCGCCGAGCAAACTGACCTTGAGCAACGGAATCGGCTGAGCCGCTTCACCGTGGGCGCGTTTGTCGTCGACCTCGCGATGCACGATCACGGCGAGCAGCAGTACGACCGGCAGCAACACCCAGAACGCCAGCCGCCAATCGCCGAGTTGCGCGAAGATGCCACCGACCGCCGGCCCGCATAACGTCGCAACGCCCCACATGCCCGACACCAGCCCCATCGCGCGCGGCCACAGGCGTTCTTCGAACACCACGCGAATCAGCGCGTAACTGAGGGCGAGCAGAATGCCGCCGCCGAGACCTTGCAGCGTGCGGCCGGCGAGCATCCATGGCATCGACGGTGCAGTCGCGCACACCACGGTGCCCAGCGCGAACACCGCCAGCGCGCTGAAGTACGCGGAGCGCGCGCCGAGCACCGCGAGCAGGCGCACCGACAACACCGAGCCGAGAATCGACGCGACCACGAACAGCGTGGTATTCCACGCATACAGTTCGAGGCCGCCGATGTCATGCACGACCGACGGCAGAATTGTCGTCGCCACATACACGTTGGTGGCATGCAGCGCGACGCCGCCCGCAAGGCCCAACGCCCGCCAGCCGTTACTGCCGCTGAGCAGATCGCTCCAGGCCGGCACATCCGATTGCATATTTTTCATGTCATGGACAGCCATGCAAGGCTGGCTTATTATGCAAGTATTGGCTTGGATAATAATGTGCTCCGATGAGATATGCAAATGAAAGCTTGGAAAATTCACCGGCGTTCGCGCAAGCCGTGTCGACTGCTGCGCCGGTGGATCGCATCCTGAATCTGTTGAAGACGCAGGGGCCTTCGTCGACGGCGTCGATCGCGGGCGAACTCGGCATCACGGTCGAAGCCGCGCGTCAGCAGATCCAGAAGCTGCTGACAGGCGGCCTGATCGAAGGGCACCAGGTGTCACAGGCGGGCCCGGGGCGGCCGAGTCAAAGCTGGGGTTTGACGGAAGCGGGCAATGCACGCTTTCCGGACACGCATCCGCAATTGACCGTGCAATTGCTCGGCTCGATTCGCCAGCTCTTCGGCGAAGAGGGGCTCGACAAATTGATCGATCAGCGTGCAATAGAAACGCGCGCGAACTATCTCGCGGTGCTCAAGCCGATCAAGGGTCTCAAGGCGCGGCTCACCAGGCTCGCCGAGCTTCGCAGCGCCGAAGGCTATATGGCCGAGTTGCGCAAAGACGGGCGCGACTGGATGCTGCTCGAGAACCACTGTCCGATTTGCGCGGCGGCGCGCACCTGCCAGGGTTTTTGCCGCACGGAGTTGCAACTGTTCGCGGAGATCGTCGGTGATGAAGGTTCGATTGAGCGCGAGGAGCATGTGCTTGCAGGCGCGCGGCGATGTGCCTATCGCGTGAGGCTTAAAGGCAAATAACGCGCATGCGACGAAGAACCGCTCGCGTGGATCGCGCTGGGTCCGATCACGAATAGACGGCAGCGCACGTTCGGTATATAACAACGTGAAAGGATGGCTTTGTTCACGGATGCATGGGACCGGAGTAAGTGCTTTGCATGGGACCAAAGTAAGCGCTAAAGCGCTAACTCTGGTCGACAGCTAAAGCGCCAACTCCGGATCGACCGCTGATGCATGGGTCCGGAGTAAGCGCTAAAGCGCTAACTCCGGATCGACATAGGAGAGAAGTTTAATCATGACGCAAGACATAACGCCTAAGCCGCCCGCAGGCGACCGGCCCGACCTGGAACACCTGGATGCAGCGCTCAGTCACGTGGATCAGCAGGTATCGTCCGGCAGCATTGCTTCGGGTGCCGCAAAGGGCATTCTGTATAGCCTGATCGAAACGCTCGGCGCATTCGTCGGCGATCCCGATCTGCCGGAACACGCGCGTTCGGGTTATGAGGGGCTGCTGGAAGCAGCTCGCGAATTGCGAGCGAGGCTCGACCACTGAAGACAGTGGTGCGCCGCCTGCGGGCGGCGTGGTTCGCATCGCAATCGCTGCCGCATGTCGGCAGCGCGGTTCTCTGTGATAAAAAGGCGCATTGCTTCTAACATTGCGCCTTTTTTATGCTTTCCTGGTCTGCTATCGCGTTGCTGGCTGTCGGCATTATCGTCGTACTGATTACGCCGGGTCCGACCAATACGCTGCTTGCGGCGGCCGGTTTGCGCCAGGGCGTGAGGCGTTCGTTGCCGCTGATCGCCGCCGAACTGGCCGGCTATCTCGTGTCGATTTCAGTGTGGGGACATTTTCTCGCGCAAGCCGCGCACGCGTTGCCGTGGTTGCCGTCGCTGCTACGCGTGGCGGCTGGCGTGTACATCGCGTATCTCGCCGTCGATATGTGGCGTGCGGCGGTGGCCTTGCCCGATTCGACGCAGCGGGCGAGCGGCCTGCGAACGCTATTCGTGGCGACGCTGCTCAACCCGAAAGGCTTGTTGTTCGCCGGCACAATCTTTCCCGCCGTTGCGTTCGCGCTTGTTCCCGCATATGCCATGGCGATGCTGATATTCGCTTGCCTGCTGGTGCCGATCGCGCTTGCGTGGATCGCGTTCGGCGCGGCGCTTGGCAGCGGCAAACTCACCTGGCTGAATCCGGTGAAGATGCAGCGCGGCGCGTCGATTGTGCTGGGCGTGTTTTCCTTGTCGCTCGCGTGGGCGGCGCTGCATTAAGACCGCGTCTTGTGCCGCGCGGTTAAGCTTCCATCCTGCTGTCTACGTTCAACGCCTCAAGCCATTCCGGCGGCGCGGACGCGATTTCCAGTTGCGGTGTGCCGTGCCAGTCCGCACAGCGCTGCAGAGCGCGGCGCAGATCGCCTGCAAGCCGCGCGCTGAGTCGCACGCCGGGTTCGATGTGCAGCGATTTCAGTTCGAATACACCGTTGGTCCGATGCGCTTTCGCGTCCACGCGACCCACCAGGCGCCCCCGGCTCAAAAGCGGCAACACGAAGTAGCCGTATTTGCGCTTGGCAGCCGGTGTATAGCATTCGATCGCATAGTCGAAGTCGAAGAGCGCGGCGGCGCGCTTGCGGTCCCACACCACCGGATCGAATGGCGACAGTACCGTGGTGACGGTCGAAGCGAGCTTGCCGGTCGCTGCGTCGTCGATCATCGGCGCGAATTCACAATGGACGAAGGTGTCCTGCTTCCAGCCTTCCACTTGCACCGGGATCAGCTCGCCCTGATCGGCGAGCGCTCGCAGTTCGTCGCGATAGGGACGGCGCGGCAGCCGGTAGTAATCGGCGACCCAATCGGCGCGCACGACGCCGAGCGCGCGGCAGGTCCGGCGCAACGTTTCCTCGGTGACGGTTTCTCGCGGCGGCAGGTCGCGCGCGTCGTCCCAGTCCGGTAACACGCGCTCGGTCAGATCGTAGACACGATGAAAATTGCGCCGCTCGGCCACCATCAGTTGCCCGATTGCGAACAGCACTTCAAGGTGGCGCTTCTCCGGCTTCCAGTCCCACCAGCCGTTGCCCTTGCCCGCTTCGCGGGCGAAGTCCGCTGAACGCACGGAGCCCGTCGCACGGATATGCGCGAGCAGTTTGTCGATGTCTTTGCGATGCTTCTTGTGCCACTCGGCGGCGTATTTCCAGCCCATGCCGCTCGGGTCGAGCATGCGGTGGCGCAGCAGGCCGTAGTCTTCGGTCGGGACGAAACAGGCTTCATGCGACCAGTATTCGAATAGCTTGCCTTCGGCGAGATGCTCGTCGAGCCATTGCTGCGGATACGCGCCGAGCCGGCTGAATAGCACGAGATACGGACTGCGCGCGACGACGTGGATCGTGTCGATCTGCAATTGCGCCATGCGGCGGATGGCGTCGAGCACGTCGGCTTTAACGGCTTTGCGGCGTGGCGGCGTCAACAAACCTTGCGCGGCCAGATGCAGGGTGCGCGCGGCGGATAGCGGAAGCGTCTTCACGCGGGCGTCGGTCACGGGCTTGGGTCACGAGTCTGGGTTAATTGACTGCGATGGGAGCGGACGCGAGGTCCAGCCTGGATCAGCAGCCGCTACTGTAGCGCGAATACGGCAGACGAATCGGCATGGAGGATGACCGGAGCCGGCACCGTGGAAGCCGAAGCGGACGCACTGACAATGGCTCAGCACCTCAGCAACTCAGCCGAACGGACATCACCAGGCGCGCCTTTGGTGCTTATCCCAGCCGCGGTGGCGGCCATGGTCAGGGGGCGCTCGCGATACCCGGCGGCCGGGCGGCGTGAAGGGCGTCCGGGCGTTGTTATGCCGGCGGCGTATTCGAACGAGGCGCTCACGCGCCCAAAGCCACCGCTTCTCCCGCCGACACCGCCAGCATCTGATGGATTTGCGCGACCACCGCCGCGCCTTCTCCAACCGCCGCCGCGACGCGTTTCGTCGACCCGGCGCGCGCGTCGCCGATCGCATACACGCCCTCGACAGTCGTAGCGAGATCGCACACGGATGCGCCGTCCACGCCGGTGCCGGTCAGCACGAAGCCCTTGTCGTCCAGCTCCACGCCGCAGGTGCGCAGCCAGTCGGTATTCGGATCCGCGCCGGTGAAAAGGAACAGATGCCGTGTATCGAAGCTTGCGGTGCCATCCGGCAACGGCTTCTTCAACGAGACGGACGCCAGCCCGATTTCGTCCGCCTCGAGCCGGCCAACTTCCGAATTCGGATGCACGAACACATTCGGCAGCGAGCGGATCCGGTCGATCAGATAGCGCGACATGGTGGCTTCAAAGCCGCTTCGGCGGATCAGCACATGGACCTTGGCCGCGTGCGTCGCCAGATAGACGATCGCCTGGCCCGCCGAATTGCCGCCGCCCACGAGCACGATTTCCTGGCGCTTGCACAGCTTCGCCTCGACCGGCGACGCCCAATAGTAGACGCCACGCCCATCGAAGCGGTCGAGCCCTTCGAGCGCCGGGCGCCGATAGACCGCGCCGCTCGCGATCACAATCGCGCGGGAGGTGATCTGGCCGCCGCACTTGAGTTCCAGCCGATACGGCGACTCCGCGCAATTCAGCGCCTTCACATGGACCGGAATCGCGACGTGCGCGCCGAATTTCTGCGCCTGCACGAACGCGCGGCCCGCCAGTGCCTGACCGGAGATGCCGGTGGGAAAGCCGAGATAGTTTTCGATCCGTGAACTGGCGCCCGCCTGGCCGCCCGGCGCGCGGCTGTCGAGCACGATGACCGAGAGTCCTTCGGACGCCGCGTACACGGCAGTGGCGAGGCCGGCCGGTCCCGCGCCGACGATCGCGACGTCGTACACATGCGAATCGTCGAGATCGGGCAGCAAGCCGAGGCAGGTGGCGAGTTCCGGCATGCTCGGATGACGCAGCACCGAGCCGTCCGGGCAGATCACCAGCGGCATGTCTTCTTTCTGCGCGGCGAATTGCTCGATCAGACGCAGCGCGTCTTCGTCGCGTTCGTCGATGACCGAGTGAGGATGACCGTTGCGCGACAGGAAGCCTTGCAACATCACGAGCCGCGCGTCGCCGCTGTTGCCGATCAGGATCGGGCCACCCGCGCCCTTTTCGATCAGCGACACGCGGCGCAGAATCAGCGCGCGCATGATGCGCTCGCCCAGTTCGGCCTCGGCGACGATCAGCGCGCGCAGCTTGTCCGGCGGAATCAGCAAGGCGTCGACCTGGTCAACGGCCAGGCCGTTGACCAGCGCGGGCCGTCCGGACAACTGACCGACTTCGGCGAGAAAATGCCCGGCGCCATGTTCTGCAATCACGACTTCGCGCCCGATGCCGTCGCGCTGATAAATTTTCACGCGCCCATTCAACAGCACGAACATGCCTGGACCAGTGTGGCCGGTCTCGAACAGCAGCTCACCGGCTTCCCAGTGGCCCACTTCGCCGAACCGGCGCAGACGATCGATTTCTGCGCACGTGAGTTCGGGGAACATCTGATGCATGCGCGTCGCCAGCGACGAAAACGGCGCGTCGGCGACGACGGCTTGTTGCCCTTCTGCTTCTTGAGTCGACAGCATTGAACCGCTCCTTCTGTGTTCGTCCTGATTGATCGACACGGGGGGCGAAGCGGCGCGGGCGCGCGAGGGCGCCGATGTGAATGCGCTGCTGCGCTACACGGCCTTGGGCGCGATATCGTCGACCGCCACGTCGGGCGGCGGCATGCCGGGCAGCGCGTCCACCGCTTTGCCCGAGTCGCGCCAGGCTTCCATGCCGCCGCGTAACGGCAGCACGTCGGCGAAGCCGGCTTCGTTCATCTGTTTGGCCATCCATGCCGCGGATATTTCATTTGGGCACGAACAGTAAATCACTACCTTCTGATCGTGCGGGTACGTCGCGACGATTTCGTCGAGCTGCCGCTCGTCAGCGAATTGCGAGCCCGGAATCACGAACGGGTCGAGCGCGCGCTTTTCCTGCGAGCGGATATCGAACAATACTGGCGTTTTGCCGGCCGCGACCAGCGCCGCCAGCTCCTCGATTTCCATTCGCTGGGTCGCGAGCTTGGAAATCAGCTGGCGCCGGCGAATCCAGCGATAGGCCGCATACAGCAGCAACAACGCGACGGCCACCATCGCGGCCGTGCGGCCGAGGCGTCCGGCCATGGCGAACAGTATGTCGATCTGCCGGGCGAACAGCGCACCGATGATCAAGCCGGTACCCGACCACAAGGCGGCGCCGATGCTGTCGTAAGTGAGAAACGTGCGGTAGCGCGTGCCCATCGCGCCGGCCATCGGAATCGACACGATCGACAAGCCCGGCACGAACTTCGCGACTGCCAGCACGCGCACGCCCCAGCGGCCGAAAAAGCGTTCGGTCTTTTTTACACAGGTGTCGCGTGACAGGGAAAGACGGCAGATCGTTTTGAGCGTGTTGCCGCCGTACATACGGCCGGCGAGATACCAGGCGCTGTCGCCGATCAGCGTGGCGAAGATCGACAACACAAGGACCGGCATCAGTTGCGTGCCCACCGAGCCGGGATGCATGGCCGCCATCGCCCCAAACAGCACGAGCGACGGCATCGCCGGCACCGGCAGCCCGAGCGAGGCGGCCAGCACGTTGACGAAGACGAGCGCCGGTCCATATTGCTCGACGAGATCATGTAGCATCGGCTTACATCCGCGGCCCTTTCGAGCGCGGCGCAGGTAGGGAAAGCAACGGAGAATGTAAGGATTATGGACGCATTTTCAAGACGTGCAAACGCCCGGAAAAGCGGCCCGTTATTCGAGTGTTAAAAGCGCGGCTGCGGTGTGCCGGATGAATTAAAGGCGCGGATTAGAAGCGCGAATGAAACAAAGCGAAACGGATACAAGCTTACGCGACAAGCGAGCGGTCGAATAACCTCTTACGGTCATCCGTAGAACGTTCTGCATTACGAGAATCCAAGCTGGCGATACAGCGACGGCGTAAGGCATTCGCGCGTGAGCGCGATGCCGTGCGCCGCAGCTTTTACTGACGATGATTGTGCTGTTCGCCCGGCAACTCCGCGCCATGCGCGCGAATCGCCGCAATCAGTTCGGCAGGCGTGATTTCGTAGCGCACTTCGCGGTGAATGCCTGGCTTGCGCTCATCGACCTCGATCAGAAGAATGCCTTTGCCGTCTTCTGTCGATTCGAGGCGCAGCGAGCGGAGTTCGCGCGCCGTTGCGTCGTCGTATTCGGTGAGCAGGGCCATTGACCCGGAGGACCCGGTAGTGCGCATCGAAGTTGTCCTTGTTCCGTTGTTGATCGAACCATTGTACGGGCAGGCTGGCGCGCCGTCTGTCGCGCCGCATTCACACCCTGGGGAATCTGCCCGTCCACCTGTCTGCTTGCCGGGCGCCGCGCTGCGCTGTATTGGCCAATAGCTGGCGAGACGCGCCGGCCAGCGCGAGCCGTGACGCCCGGCTGTGACAACCAGTTTAACGCGACTCCCCATAACGACGGCTGCATTTTTCGTGCCCCGTGGCGGTGCATCCCTTCTCCCCGGCTGTCACGGTGCTGACGCGCGCTTCGGCTAGGGGCGGGCGCAATGAGAGCGCCGGGCGGCAAAAAAATAGCCC
Organism: Paraburkholderia polaris; assembly: GCF_012927345.1. Taxonomy (GTDB): domain Bacteria; phylum Pseudomonadota; class Gammaproteobacteria; order Burkholderiales; family Burkholderiaceae; genus Paraburkholderia; species Paraburkholderia polaris. The sequence continues at coordinate 86,749 of NZ_JABBGJ010000028.1, read as the reverse complement.
GTCCTTGAAGGGACGGGCTGCTAAACGCCGTTGTTACTCGGGTCAGGCTGCCCTTGCAACTATTTGGGCGCTGACGTTTGCATCGTGATGCGTCAATTCTGGGCTGTCGAGGTAGTAGTAACGCCGATCTATCAGATCAATGTCAATTCTTCCTGCTCGACTTCGTGCGCAATTTCGTGCGCAGCGTCGCGCCTGAATTCGGGCGCTGCGTTATGCGCCGGAGCCGGCGCTGCATTAAGCGAGGGTACCTGCCGCAGCGGCTGGGCTGGCCGATCAGCTCTTCGCGTGTGTAGCCCGAGACGGCGATGAAGGCCGGGTTGCAATACTGGATGCGGCCGGTCAGGTCGGTCGCGGAAACAAGCATCTGTGAAGAAGGGAATTCGTACTCGTGCCCGGTGACAGGCTGGTTGTTGCGCATGGCTTTCCTTGCAGGTGCGGACGCGTGTCCGCACGGTCCTTACATCTATGCAAGCAATAACGGCATTAACCCCGCAGGATTTAGGGTTTCCTGGTAAACCACTCAGGTTTATGACGCGCTGAGCCGTTAATACAGGGTTGTTTCATGCGCGCCGAATGGCCGTGGAAAACGGTGCCGGATGCGTTTCGCCGCGCCTTCAAAAGCGTTACACTGCGCCGGACAAGGCCTGCAGACGCATTTCGTCGCCCCGACACCCGCAGCGGTCTGCCTGCGCGAATCCGCTACTCAAGCGAGCCGATGCAGAAGATCCTCGACCGTACTCAGGAGTCACTGGCCCACGCGTTCGCTTCGCTCGCGCAAAGCGCGAAGCATCAACGGCGCTTGTACCTTGCGACGATCGGATCGTTGATGCTGATCGTGGTGATATTCACGCTTCTGCTGGCGGTCCTCGCCGCGTCCAAGCAACTGGACTACCGGCGCGCGTTCGCCACGCGGAATGCCGCCGATATCACAGCGTTGCTGCATCGCGAGCAGGCGTTTTTGCGGCGTGCGGAGCTGACACTCGCTTACTACGACGCATTCGAAGGCAAGCTGCCGCTGCCCGAGGGCATGGAGGAATCGGTCCAGAAAACGGGTGCGGCACGCAGCCTTGCGGAGAGGGGCGGCGCGCATATCGATCTGCTGGTCGGCGACGCGACTCGGGCTGCGTGGGGGCCGCAGCTGAAAACGAAACTCTGGCGTCTGTACCAGACCGGGGTGTCGACGCTGGCAACCGAGCAGGCCTTCGCGCTGCGCCAACGCGCGATGCTGATCGGACTGAACGAAGACTACGCGGTCATGCTTCCCCCAGTCGACGCACCGGGCGCCGCATCCGGCACCGATGCGCTGTTGCTGCAACCGGCAACGATCGGCACGCTGCGCGACGCAATCGAGAGCCAATTGCAGGCTCAAACCGGCAAGCGCGTGCCAGGTAAAGGCGAGCGTATCTGGCTCGGCCCCTCTCGCGAACCGCTGCAAGGCGTACCGGTGATCACCGCCGTGAGCGCCTACTATTCCGGCGACACGCCAGTCACGCTCATCACAACTAGCATCCCTGTCAGCACGCTGCCCGACTATTTCACCCGGCCGGCGGCCGAGGGAACGTTGCTGCTCATGAAGCCAGACCGTCGCGTGATCGTGTCGTCGCCGCCGGTCGACGCGGGCACGTTGCAAATGCTGCGGAACACCGTCACAAACATGCCCGCTGACGGGTATCGCTACACGCGCGATGGCGCCGTGCTGGTCGAGCCGCTCATGTCGGACTTCGGCTCGCTGGTGGGTTATCTGCCGTGGCGGGCGTTAGTCGGCGCACTACGCTGGCAGCTGGCGATGCTCGCCGGCCTTGCGCTGCTCGTACTAGGCGCCATCGCGCTAACCGCGCGTCTATGGGGACTGCGTCTGTTGCAGAAGACGTTCGCCGAAACGACGCGCGCGCTGGAAAGCGAAACCATCAATCACATTCTCGTCAGCGCGACGCCGATCGGTTTATGCATCGTTCGGCAAAGCGATTTTTCAATCCTCACCGCCAACGCGCTGGCCGGCGAATTGCTGCATATCGAACCGGGTAGCAACCGCTTGCCGCCGCACATCGTCGGCGAGTTCTCGGCGCAGGCGCCGGACAAGCCGTCGGTAATGGCGTTTGCGAAGGTCGCCGCTTTTGTCGCGCCCGCACGACCCTTTCCGTCGCAGCCGCATTTATCGCAACCCGTCATGCAATCGGCAACGCAACCGCTGCCAGACGAAGGCGAAGCGGCGCCCGCGCAGTTCCTGCAGTTCACCTACGCCGCCGCGCGTTACGCCGACGAGGACGTGCTGTTCTGCGCGATTCTCGACGTGACCGCGCAGCATGCGCTCGAACAGCAACTGCGGCTCGCGCAGCAGAGTTCCGAGATCATGATGCGGGCGCGTTCGAATTTCTTCGCCTCGATGAGCCACGAAATTCGTACGCCGTTGAATGCGCTGCTTGGCAACCTCGAACTATTCGCGCGCACGCCCGGGCTCGAAGCACATACGCAACGGCTAGCCACGCTGGGTGTGGCGGCCGACGCGCTACGCCGCATCGTCAATGACATTCTCGACTTTTCGAAGATCGACGCCGGCGAGATGAGGCTCATGACCGAATCGTTCCGGCCGATCGACGACTTCGAAAATATCGCGCTTTCCTATGCGCCGATGACGGCGGATCGCGCGATCCGCTTCTATTCGCATTTGTCGCCGACACTCGACCAGGTGCTGCGTGGCGATCGCACGCGTATCGCGCAGATCGTCAACAACCTGCTGAGCAATGCGTTCAAATTCACGTCGTGCGGCAAGATCACGTTGAATGCGGAAGTGAAGGACGATCTGCAAGGGCGTCCGATTTTGATCTGCCGGGTCTGTGATTCGGGCATCGGCATGGATCAGGCGCTGGTGGCGCGCATTTTCAATCCGTTCGAGCAGGGCGAGGCCAGCACCTCGAGCCGCTACGGCGGTACCGGCTTGGGTTTGTCGATTTGCGCGCGGCTGTGCGAGTTGATGGGTGGGCATATCTCCGTCGAGAGCGTGCTCGGGGTGGGCAGTGCGTTCAGCGCTTCGATACCGCTTGGGGTGCCGCCTGATGAATTGCGTGTTCCGTTCGTCGAACCGGCGCGCCGTGGAAGCGTGCTGGTGTTGTGTCAGGAGCGTGAGTCAGGACAACTGCTCGACGGCTGGCTGCAGCGCGCGGGCTGGTCGGCACACACCGTGATGTCGACGCGTAGCGCGCAGGCCTGGTTACGCGTGAACCGGCCGCAGGCGATGCTGATCACCGGTGAGTACAGTCTCGACGCCATTGCCGGGTTGCGCGCTGTCCAGCCGGTCGGCGCCGCGTGGATCACGCGCACCGGGCCGCATCGTCCCGCAGCGCGCGGCGATGGCGTGCTCGAAGCCACCGAATTCAGCCGCACGGCGATCCTGTCCGCAGTCGAACTGGCAGCCGAGGGCGGGGTGGCTGCCGACGGTGCGGGGGCGCTCGCCGGCGAGTCCGCCGTGGCGCTGCCGCCGGCTGCGAATCCGGCGTTGCAAGGTCTGACGGTTCTGGTCGCCGAAGACAATCCGCTGATCCAGACGCTGATCGTGGAGCAGCTCGATGCGCTCGGCTGCCTGCCGACGATCGCCGGCGACGGGCGGCAGGCGCTGGCGGCATTCGAACAGGGACACTTCGAGGTCGTGCTGACCGATATCCACATGCCGGTCATGGACGGTTACGGATTGCTCGCCGCGTTGCGCAAAGCGGACGCGGACCTGCCGGTGCTGGCCTTTAGCGCGGTCACCGACAATCAGCAGCAGGAAGGCTGGCGCGAGCGCGGCTTTACCGGCTATGTCGCGAAGCCGGCGTCGCTGGGTGAGTTGGAGGCGGCGTTGCTCGCGGCGACGTCGGCGGGGTCGCTGGCTTCGGCATCGGCATCGGCATCGCCATCAACAGTAGCGGCAGCAACAGCGCCGGTGGCTCCGGAAACCTCGGCTCCGGCAGGTGCTACCGCTGATCCGGCCAACACGCTCAGCGCGGACGACAAGACGCGTTACACGGCCATGCTGAAAGAGCACTTGCAGAACGATCTGCCAAGGCTGCTGGCGATTGTCGAGCAGGAAGACCGGGAAGCGCTGCGCGGTTGGGCGCATAGCGCCGGCGGCGCGTTCCTCGTGGTGCAGGAGCGGCAGTTCGCGCAGCAATGCCGCGAGTTGCAGCGGCTATGCGAGAACAGCGAAAGTTGGACGACCGAAATGGACGAACGCGCAATCTCGCTGCATGAGGCGGTATGCGATCGCTTCGGGCTGGATGAAGCGTCGATGCATTGACGTGTGCAGCGGCAACCGCTGCCTGCGTCGCGCCTACGGCGACGAGGCCGCACCGTCCGCATTCGTGGAAGGCACAGGAGCGCTTTGCTTCAGTGGGACAATCGGCGCGACGAATTGCTCGAAATGCGGCAGCCAGATCGGAATCGCGCGGTCCACCGCGAACATGCCGTGGCCGTCCCGGCCGAACGGTGGCTCGACAACGAGTTCGCCATGCCCCCCTGCCGCCTGGAATGCACTGAACCAGGTCTTGACGACCTCCGGCGCGAAATACTGATCGTTTTCGACGTAGTGCCACAGCACGGGCACCGGTGTGGTCGCGGCGAAGTGCGCCATGGTCGCGGCCATCCGCTCCGGTGAGCAGGGCTGGCCGGGATGCTGGCTTGGGTCCCCGCCGCGGCCGCCGGAGAAGTTGATCACCGCAACGAGCCCCTTGGGCGCATAACTCGCCGCGGCTAGAGAAGCGAACCCTCCGGCGGACTGACCAACGAGTATCACGTTGTTGCGGTCGACTTGCGGCAGCGTGTCCGCAAACGCAATGGTGGCGAGCACGTCTTGAGCGGCTTCCCGTCCGGCACTTTCGAAGTCCGGGTTCTGACACGAACCGGTGTTTTCCGCAAACGAGCCACCGGTTGCGCCATACCCGCGTCGAATCGGAACGATGACCGCAAAGCCCAGCTGAACAAACTCGCGAATTTGCGCGAGCTTGCGGTAGCGGCCGACCTTGAAGCGATCGCGGGCGTTCGGCGGATTGCCATGGCTCAGGACGATCAGCGGAAACGGACCCGCGCCGTCGGGCATATAGGTGGTGGCGACAATATCGCGCGTGTGCTCGCCGAACAAGCCGTGCTCGGTCATCGGGACCTGAACGACGGTTTCATGCAGATCGGCGGCAATCGGATCGCGTTCATCCGCGCCCGCCGACGCCGCGTAACCAACGAGCGCGACGAGGGCGAAAAGCCCGCGCGCCGTGACCTTCTTGATCATTTGTATGCCCCGGGTTTGGGTCGCTATTTCACGTGTTTTATTTCACGCGTCTATAGTCACGCGCCCAGATCAAAACATCGGAATGCGCCGGGGTCAAGCACACTGCAGTCGAGTGTGAAATTGAAATGGAATGGTAAGAGATGCGCAAGCGTCGCGCTTGAATGTGCTGGGCGCGCCGATGTGTCGGCGCGCCCGGCTTTGAATCAGCAGTCTGTCAGAGCGACAAATTTAAACCAGCCCGGTCATGTAATAAACCGCGATCACAAAGAAAACCGCCATAGTCTTGATCACCGTCACGGCAAAGATATCGCGGTACGACTGACGGTGCGTCAAACCCGTCACCGCCAGCAGCGTGATCACCGCGCCGTTATGCGGCAGCGTGTCCATCCCGCCGCTCGCCATTGCGACGACCCGGTGCAGCACTTCCATCGGAATATGCGCCGCTTCCGCGCCCTTGATGAAGGTGTCGGACATGGCCGCGAGCGCGATGCTCATACCGCCCGATGCCGAACCCGTGATACCCGCAAGCGAGCTCACCGAAACCGCGGCATTGACGAGCGGGTTTGGAATGCTCTTCAGCGCATCGCTGACCACCAGGAAGCCCGGCAAAGCCGCGATCACGCCGCCGAAGCCATACTCCGACGCCGTATTCAACGAAGCCAGCAGCGCGCCCGCCACCGCCGCCTTGGTGCCGACCGCGAAGCGCTCGCGCACGCGGCCAAACGCCGTTACCACGACCATCACGATACCGAGCAGCAGTGCACCTTCAACGGCCCAGATCGCGACGACGCTTTTGATCGTCGTCGTGACCGGCGCATGGATGCCCGGCAGGATGTCCGGTGCGATGGTGTACGACGCGCCGTACCAGTTCGGAATCCAGCGGGTCAGCAGAAAGTTCGCCACGCCGACCAGCACCAGCGGCGCAACCGCCAGCAGCGGATGCGGCAGTTGCTTCGATTCGACGCGCTCCGGCTCGTTGACGAGATCCGTGCCGTAGCCTTCGCCGGTGGCCATCGCCGCGCGGCGGCGCCATTCCAGATACGTGAGGCCGACCACGATGATGAACAGCGAGCCGATCACGCCGAGCGTGGGTGCGGCCCAGGACGTCGTCTTGAAGAAGGTGGTCGGGATGATGTTCTGGATCTGCGGCGTGCCCGGCAGCGAATCCATCGTGAACGAGAACGCGCCGAGCGCGATCGCGCCAGGCATCAGGCGTTTCGGAATATTGCTCTGGCGGTACAACTCGGCGGCGAACGGATACACGGCAAACACCACCACGAACAGCGATACGCCGCCATAGGTGAGCAATGCGCACACCGCGACGATCACCGCATTGGCGCGTGAGCGGCCAATGTAGCGGATAGCCGCGGCCACGATCGACTCCGAGAAACCGGAGAGTTCGATGACCTTACCGAACACCGCGCCCAGCAGAAAAACGGGGAAGTAAAGCTTCACGAAGCCGACCATTTTCTCCATGAAGATCCCGGAGAACACCGGCGCGACGGCGCCCGGATCGGTCAGCAGCACTGCGCCGAGGGCGGCGATCGGCGCGAATAGAATGACGCTGTAGCCGCGATACGCGGCAAACATCAGAAACGCCAGCGCGGCGAGGACGATGACAAAGGACATTGAGTCTCCAAAGCTTGGTTGTTCTACGTGTACGCCATCTCGATTGATGCGACGGCACGGCGTCGACAAATGCAGGTTCCATGCCACGCGCGTTGTAGCGGCCTGACCGTTGATTTCACAGGCCGAATTTCGAAACGTGATGCGGCCGATTGTACCCAAACGTCTCAAAAACGGGACGCAAAATCATCTGGACATAGCTGAATCGAGGCCAAACCCTTATGTGATGCGCTTGCTGGCGATCTCGTCGATGAGATAAGCTTGTCTACGAAATGAGACATGCATAAATAAAACGATAGCCGGAGACAGCGACACCATGATGAACGACTGGGCGGGCCTTCCTGCCACCTACGGCGACGTACTTCGCCGGGCGATGGATTCGCTTTTCCGTACGTTCGAAAACTTCAGCGAAGGCACGTTCATCGTCGACGCCGAAGCGCGCGTCGTCTGGATCAACAAGCGCTATGCAGCGCGCTTCGGTTTTTCGGACCCGGAGCAGGCGATTGGCCGGGATTGCGAGGAGGTGATTCCGAACAGCCTGATGCGCGAGGTCGTCAACACCGGCAAACCGATTCTGCTCGACATCCTCGAAACGGACCGCGAGCCGCTTGTCGTGACGCGGCTGCCGTTGAAAGACGATGCGGGCGAAACGGTCGGCGCGGTGGGTTTCGCGTTGTTCGATGAACTGAAGGCGCTGACGCCGCTTTTTTCCCACTATTCACGCGTGCAGGAGGAGTTGATCGCAACGCGTCAATCGCTCGCGCAGGCAAGGCGGGCGAAGTACACGTTCGGCAGTTTCGTCGGCACGAGCGCGGCCAGTCTCGAAGTGAAGCGCCAGGCGCGCCGCGCCGCGCAACTTGAGTCACCGGTGCTGTTGCTCGGAGAAACCGGCACGGGCAAGGAACTGCTGGCGCATGCCATTCACGGCGGGTCGGCGCGGGCGAATCAGCCGCTCGTGACCGTCAACGTCGCGGCGATTCCGGACACTTTGCTCGAGGTCGAATTCTTCGGCGCCGCGCCCGGCGCCTATACCGGCGCCGACCGGAAGGGACGTGTCGGCAAGTTCGAACTCGCGAACGGCGGCACGCTGTTTCTCGACGAGATCGGCGACATGCCGCTGCCTTTGCAGGGCAAGCTGTTGCGCGTGCTGCAGGACAAGGAGTTCGAGCCGCTTGGCTCGAACCGGATCGTGCGCGCGGACGTGCGGATCATCGCTGCGACCTCGGCCGATTTGCCGGCGCTGGTCGCGGCGGGGCGTTTCCGCGCGGACCTGTTCTATCGGCTGAACGTGTTGACGATCCAGGCGCCGGCACTTCGCGAGCGTTCGTCCGATATCGAAGCGCTTGCCTACGCCATGCTCGAGGACCTCTCGGCGCAAGCGCGCGGCGCCAGTCACTTCGAATTGCAGGGCGATGCCTTGCGGCTGCTGTGTTCGTATTGGTGGCCCGGCAATGTGCGCGAGCTGCGCAACACGCTGGAGCGGGCGGTGATGCTCTCGGACAGCGAGCGAATCGATGCGCGTGCGCTGGCGCCGTTCATCGGTCCGGCACACGGCGGACATCGTCCGCACGTATCCATGGTCTCGGAAGCGCACACTTCAGACGCGGTCACAGACGCGGCTTCAGGGGCGGCCTCAGACGCGGCTTCAGGGGCATCCGAAGCGACCTCGTGGAGCGACGCCATGGCCGCGTTCGAAAAGCGCTATCTGGGCGATGCCTTGCGCGCCAACGGCGGTCGCGTGATCGAGACGGCCATGCAGATCGGCATGGGCCGCGCGACGCTCTATAAGAAGATCGCGGCATACGGCATCGAGGTGTGACAAAGTCCGGCGATGACGAGTGACGCAGCGCAATTGCCGCGTGGCACAATCGCGGGATCGAAAAACAAGATGTGATCGGGGTTTCAAATGAAACGCAGTCTCTCCTCTTTCGCGCTCCGGGCCTGTGCCGCACTGGCGCTTCCCGCAATCGCCATGCTGAGCGGCTGCAGCAGCAGCGCACCGCTGTTTCTATCGGACGGTCGCCCGACTACGCTGGTTCAGTGTCCGGCAGGCTCCGACTCCTGCTCGCAGCAGGCAAACGCGGCTTGCGGCGGCGCTTTCGACGTCGTGCGCCAGTCCAGCGACAACGGCACGCTCAGTCTGATTTACGCCTGCCGCGCGAAATGACGTTATGCCAGCCAATGGCTGGCATAACGGGATCGTTAATTTCCTTCCTTTATCCCGCTACCCGGCATGACGGTGGGCGCGTCCCTCTTAGCGCAAAGCTTTTTGAACGGGCCAAATCCGGTCATACGGTGATCTGGCGTCACGCAATACACATATGACCGTCATAAATATCTGCCTCTAATGCGCATTGCTTAAACGGTTATGATGCGCATTGAATATTTATCGCGCTGCTCCCGGACTATTACTCATACCGTTTGCGCCGACAACAAAGCGCCCCGGTTTCTCCACTAAGCCGAGTCGGTGCGGCACCTAACGGAACGCGAAGATTCTTCGCAGTATGGTTATCTGGCCGACTCGAAGATAAACATATACGCAGATTTTGCCGGGTTACGGCGGGCCAGATTAACGGCTTAAGAAAGTTTTTCCGTTTGAGTGAGGTGGATGGCGTAATTGCGGCACGTTTTATGCTTTTTAAACGAGTTCAATGAGTAAGTCCGGGGACAAAATGAATCACCATCAACTCGAAAAAGATATCGAACATCTTGAGCATGTAATCTCGCATCTTTCCGCTGAAGACCGTATCCCACTGTCCTACTGGCGCAACCGAATCGCCTTGGTGTCCGAGGCGGCATTGGTGCCGGCGCAGGCCAGCCGCGTCAAACGGCTTGATGCAGCCCTATCGGCATTGGAGGAGCGCAAGAAAGCGTGACCGTCCGCGGGATGGAGGGTGACGTGTACCGTCTGATCGGGTAACGTTTTCTTCAAAAATAAGGGAACGTAACACCTAAGGAATCAGGAGGAGCATGCAACCTGCAGGACTTTCAGCCACCCGGCTGACGGCGCTCACGAACGCCATGCAAGGTTATGTGGAGCGCCGCGTGTACGATGCAATTGACGATTGAGTGCGTTGGCTGCTGCCGTTGAGCAGGTAGCGTTGATCGCCGGTTGCTCTCGGGCCGTCCTGCGTGGCCATCCTCCGCCGGCGTGGCCCTTTGCGCGGCCCGCCTTCCGCGAACCGGCCCTGCGCGAGCTCCCCGCGCGGCTCTATCCGGCACTTTATTCGTCTGATAGTGTGCCCCCCAAGGGGACTTCCTCCGGAGCGTCCGCATTGCAGTTCGTCAAATCGATCGGAGTACCCGCCATGCCCTCGTACAAACAGTTGACTGCCCAGCTCGAAAAGCTTCACAAGGAAGTCGCGGCGGCGCGCGAAAAGGAAATCGCGCAGGCGATCGCCGAGATCAAGCAGAAGATCGCTGAATACGACCTGACCGCGGAGGAGCTGGGTTTTACGAGCAAGCGTGCGACGGGACGCAAAACGGTTTCGGTAGCCAAGTACCGCAACCCGAAAACCGGCGAGACGTGGAGCGGTCGTGGCCGCTCGCCTGGCTGGCTCGCGGGCAAGAATCGCGAGCGCTTTCTGATCGAAGGCTGAAGTCCTTTCCTACATGGCGCTTGCGCTCGCAACGTGCCGAATTTTTCTGAAGTGAAGGTGCGTCGGGTTTTTCTCGCACCGCTGAGAGGGTCCCGAAAACGCTCACCTTTCGTGTGAGCTTGCAACGCGCGCCTTGGGTTTCGCGAGGCGCCCGGCGCTAAGGTTTGTTGTTTCGGTGAGCCTGGTTTTGTCGGATGACGCACCTTGCGGTGCGATTGCCTCTGCTGTCCCTCCTGGCTGCACCCCTTTGCTCGAAACCCGCGCCAGCCTTTGCTGGCGGGCGTTCCCAGGCTATGCGAAGCATCGCGTAGAGTGTCGTTCGGTTCTCGCGCTGTCTTTTCCGCCGACCTTCCCCCGTTGCCGAACTTCGCACCGCTGGTGCGTGAGCGGCCGCCGCTGTGTTCACCTTTCGCCTCGCTTCGAGGTTCGAAATCGCGGGTCCCGAAAACTCTCACCTTTGAGTGTGCGCGTGTGCGCGACGTGGTACGCGCACTAAATGCGTCACCTCATACGCAACCCAATGCGCCTCTCATACGCCACCTGAGGCACCGCCTCATATGCGCGCTTCATGCGCCCGGGGGCAAACCCGGAGATGAGTTCGCCTCATACCCCGCATCAAAACTCATCGATACATGGTCGCGAAGACCGGACAGCACAATCGGTCATCCACTCACCCTCGACGGAAAGACCATGAGCGTATCGACGGACAAACAACTCTTCATCGGCGAAGGATTCGAAGGCCCCGGCGTCAACCTCGCGCACATCAATGTACTGGTCGGCCCGCGCAATGGGCCCGCGGGTCAGGCCTTCGCCACCGCATTGGCGACGCCCTCCGCGGGCCACGCGCCGTTCGTCGTGATCGCGAGGCCGGGCGTGCCGACCAAGCCGTTGACGCTGTACGTGAACAAGGCGCAGATCGGCAGCGACTTCCACGGCAACGCAACGTGGGGCGCCTCGCAGGCTGGCATCGCCAAGGCGGTGGCCGAGTCGCTCGAGAACGGCACGTTGCCGCCGGAAGCGGAAAACGATTGGGTGGTGGTGTCGGCGAACTGGGTCAACCCGGGCACCGACGATCTCGACGCCGTCTTCGAGAACAACTACCTGGCGTGCAAGAACGCGATCCTCGCAGCGATGAAGGGCCTGCCGCATCGCAATGAAGTGTTCGCCGCCGCGCGCGACGTATCGAATCCGTTCTACACCCCGAAACAACGTTAATCACCCGTAACGCGGTTCGCGCGCCATGGGGCCGACGCAGCCGCATACGTAACTGGATGCGATCAGGAAGGAGACACGCACTATGGAATACATTCGCCTCGGCCAATCGGGTCTGAAGGTTTCGCGTTTGTGCCTCGGCACGATGAACATGGGCACGCCGCAATGGAAACCGTGGATCTTCGACGAAGCGCAGAGCAAGCCGATTGTGCGTCACGCGCTGGAAGCAGGCGTTAATTTCATCGACCTTGCCGATTTCTATTCGACGGGTGTGGGTGAAGTGGTGGTGGGCCGCATTCTGAAGCGCATCGCGCGCCGCGAGGAAATCGTCGTGACGACCAAGGTCGGCTACGACATGGGCTCGTACCAGAACGCCGGCGGTCATTCGCGCAAGCACATCATGGATGGCATCGACGCGTCGCTTACGCGCCTTGGTATGGATTACGTCGATATCTACATGCTGCATTTTTTCGACGTGAATACGCCGGTCGAAGAAACCATGGGCGCGCTCAACGATATCGTGCGCGCAGGCAAAGCTCGCTATATCGGTGTATCGACGATGTACACATGGCAGTTCGCCAAGATCATGCAGGTCTGCGAGCGCAACGGGTGGCACAAGCCGATCAACATGCAGTTGCAACTGAACCTTGCTTACCGCGAGGAGGAGCGCGAGATGATTCCGTATTGCCAGGATCAGGGGGTCGGCGTCTCGGTGTTCAGTCCGTTAGCTCGCGGGTTGCTGACCTGCGATCCGCAGTCGACGCGCAACCAGACCGATTTCTTCACCTCGCAAATGTACGGCGATACGGCGTCGCGCGAGATTGCTGCGTCAGTGGCGCGCGTGGCGGCGCGGCGTGGCGTGTCGGCGGCGCAGATCGCGCAAGCGTGGGTGCTCAATCACGGCGGCGTCGCGAGCATGCTGGTCGGCGCGGACACGCCCGCGCAATTCGATAGCGCGTTGGCGGCACTCAGCACGAAACTCAGTGCGGACGAGCTCTTCGAACTCGAACGCAATTACACACCGTGCGATCTGATCAACGACTACACCGCCGGTAAGCGCATCGCCCGCGAAGCGCGGCTTGCGCAAGGCACGTTCGTCGAGAATCTGGAGAAGGCGGCATGAGCGAGTTTCTCCGAACCGGACATTACATTGGTGGCGAGTGGTACGAAAGCGCGAGCACGTATCCCGTGCTGAATCCCGCGACGGGCGAGGTCATCGCTCAAGTTGCCAAAGGCGGCGCAGCGGAAACGACGCAAGCCATTGCCGCCGCCGAGCGGGCCCTTCCGGCATGGCGTAGGTTGACCGCAAAGGAGCGCGGCGCACGCGTGAAGCGCTGGGGCGAGTTGATGCTGGAGAATCGCGACGCGCTTGCCGAGCTGCTGACCCTCGAACAAGGCAAGCCGTTGGCGGAAGCGCGCGGCGAGGTCGGCTACGCGGCGAGCTTCTTCGAATGGTTTGCCGAGGAAGCCAAGCGCGCGTATGGCGACGTGATCCCGAGCCCCAACCTGAACGCGAAGATCATCGTCACGCGCGAACCGGTCGGCGTGGTCGCGGCGATCACGCCGTGGAACTTTCCGCTCGCGATGATCACGCGCAAGGCCGGCCCGGCGCTCGCGGCAGGTTGCACGATGGTGCTCAAGCCGTCGGAAGAGACGCCGTTGTCGGCTTTTGCGCTGGCTGTGCTGGCGGAGAATGCTGGCATTCCATCGGGCGTGTTCAACATCGTCTCTGGTGACGCAGTAGCGATCGGCGGCGCGCTGACGGAATCGGATGTGGTGCGCAAGCTCTCATTCACCGGATCGACGCGCGTGGGAAAGCTGCTCGCGAAGCAGTCGGCGGATACGCTGAAGAAGCTGTCGCTGGAACTTGGCGGCAACGCGCCGTTCATCGTCTTCGACGACGCCGATATCGACGCCGCCGTGCAAGGGGCGATGGCCTCGAAGTTCCGCAACACCGGGCAGACCTGTGTGTGCGTGAACCGCTTCTACGTGCAGGAGGGTATCTACGACGCGTTCACCCTGGCGCTGACCAAAGCCGTGCGTCAAATGCGCGTCGGTAATGCGCTGCAGGGCGAAGTCGAGCAAGGTCCGCTGATCAATCATGCGGCGTTGAAGAAGGTCGAGGCGCACGTGGCCGATGCGTTGCAAAAAGGCGCGAAGATCCTCACCGGCGGCAAACCGCACGCACTCGGCGGCACGTTCTATGAGCCGACCGTACTGGTCGATGCCTCGAAGTCGATGTTGATAGCGGAGGAAGAGACCTTCGGCCCGGTGGCTGCATGCTTCCGCTTCAAGACTGAAGACGAAGCGATTGCCGCCGCCAACGACACGCCATTCGGCCTCTCCGCGTATTTCTACACGCGCGACCTCGCCCGCGCATGGCGCGTCGCGGAAGCACTGGAGAGCGGCATGGTCGGCATCAACGAAGGCATTTTGTCGACTGAAGTCGCGCCGTTCGGCGGTGTCAAACAATCGGGCCTCGGCCGCGAAGGCTCGAAGTACGGGCTCGATGAATACACCGAACTGAAGTACATGATGATGGGCGGCCTCGGACGCTAGCGTCTTGTATTGAACGTTCATGCGTGCGCCTCGCGTTTCATGCGCAAAGCGAAGCGAGGCGCACGAAGCAGCGCTGCGTATCTGAGCCGGTCACCCAGCCGGCTACGCAAGCGCTGCCCACACAACGAAGGAGACAGCGTGAGCAATCAGGATACCCAGGCCGCCACTCTCGGCCTTGCCCCCACTATGCCGCCTGCGGTTGCCGCAGCAGCGCACGGCCCCATTTCTCTCGACGACGTTCCGCTGAACGCGTTCCACGTCAAGATCGCCGGACTGACATTCGGCGCCCACTTTACTGAAGGGTTTGCACTCGGCACGATCGGCTATGCGCTGGCCTCGTTAAATCGCCAGATGCCGCTCGACGCTTTCTGGATGGGCATGATCGGCAGTTCCGCGTTGATGGGCATCTTTGTCGGCAGCCTCGTGTTTGGCTGGCTGTCCGATCGACTGGGACGGCAGAAGATCTTTCTACTGAGCTTCCTCATCATTACAGCGGCGGCTTTCGCGCAGTTTTACGTGTCGTCGCCGTCAGAGTTGTGTTTGCTGCGTGTGTTGATCGGCTTCGGCATGGGCGGGGACTTTGCGGTCGGACACGCAATTCTTGCTGAATTTTCTCCGCGCAAACATCGTGGGACGTTGCTAGGTTCGTTTAGCGTGGTGTGGACCGTTGGTTATGTGGTGGCTAACGTGCTCGGTATGCAATACGCGGACGCTTCGCCAGATGCGTGGCGTTGGCTGCTTGCGTCGGCGGGCGTTCCGGCGTTGATCGTGTTGATCTTGCGCATGGGCACGCCGGAATCGCCGCGTTGGCTGCACGGCAAGGGACGTGTCGCCGAAGCCAAGGCGATCGTACTCAAGCACTTCGGTCCTAACGTGACACTCGATGGTGGCGACGATGACCACGCGGCTCACGGACATACGGGCTTTGCACGGCTTTTCAGAAAGGACCTGATCCGCAGAACAGTCTTCAACTGTGCATTTTTCGTCTGCCTCGTGATTCCGTACTTCGCGATCTACACGTTCCTGCCGACCATTCTTAAGGCGATTCATCTGAACGACGGTTCGGGTGCGGATTTCCTGTTGAACGGCTTCCTGGTGCTGGGCGCGCTGATTGGCATCTGGCTCACGATCAAGTTATCGCGCCGCATGTTTCTGATCGGTTCGTTCGCGGTGACGTGCTTGTCGCTGATCGCATTGAGCTTGCTGCCGGAGTCTGCAACGCTCGCGATGATCGTCGCGTTCGCGATCTTCACGCTGACCATGTCCGCTTTTTCGAATCTGGTCGGCGTGTTTCCGCCGGAATGCTTTCCGACAGAAGTGCGCGCGTGCGGCGTCGGACTTGCGATCGCGTGCAGCCGTCTCGGCTCGGCTGTCGGTACGTTTCTGCTGCCGCTCGGGATCCTCCATCTAGGTTTTCACGCGACGATGATGGTGCTCGCAGCCGTTTTGTTGATCGGCATGGTGGTATCGATCGCCTGGGCGCCTGAGACGAAGCACTTGACGTTGGACGAAGCCAGCGGCGCGTAGCCCGCGCAGAGAGCTGCAAAAAAAACCCGCCGCATCGGTAACGATGCGGCGGGTTTTCCATTTGTGGCGCCAGATCTGGATTGGACCTTTCTTCTTCGAGTTTTAGGAAAAGTCTTAATCGCCTACAGACGACAAAAGCACAACCGTCAGAAGCATTCTTATTTCACGTAGGGAAAGTCTTATTCAAATAAGAATCGTCCTAGGTACTTAGGAATCTCGAAGCCCTAACATTGGTTTGTGCCTGAACGAGAGGCCAATAGTTCGAAGCAGATACCGAGAACATTGGAGCGCCCAGGACCAAATGGCGGGTCTCATCCAATATCGATTCGCTGTTGATTCAATAATTTTCTTAACTCACTGGAGCAGCAAAACATGAAATCAATTCTCCCCGCAATCGCAATCGCAACCGGCAGTCTGTTGGGTCTTGCATCGTTCGGCGCCCACGCGGCGGACGGCACGATCAGCATCACCGGCACGCTGTCGAACACCACCTGCTCGATCAACGGCAAGGCATCGGGTACGGCTGCCGATGTGGCAGTCACGCTGCCGACGGTTTCGGCCGGCACGCTCTCGGCGGCAGGCGCAGTTGCCGGTACGTCGAGCCCGACCGGTATCACGATGGCACTGACCGGCTGCTCGGGCGGCGCAACCAAGGCAGTTGCCACCTTCGAAAACGGCTCGACGGTCGACCAGGCAAACGGCTATTTGACGAACCTGGCTAGTACGACCCCGGCCACGAACGTTGAAGTCCGTCTGCTGAACGCATCGATGCAACCGATCAACATCGTGACCGGTTTGAACAACGATATCGCTGGCAACGGCGCGACGATCACCACCGGCAGCGCGAACCTGAAGTATTTCGCGCAGTACTACGCAACGGGCAAGGCTACGGCCGGCAACGTGAGCACGAACGTTCAATACACGATGCAGTATCAGTAAGCGATAGCCGAGGCGTTCGCTCAGGCGAACGCCTTTTTTGCGGCCTTATTTCAAGATTATTTTCAAAGGTGATGTGATGAAGTTGCTCGGAAAAATGACGATGGGAATCGGTTTTGCTTGTGCGCTGCTTGCAGGCAGCGCACAAGCAAGCGTGACGATCGGCGGTACGCGAGTGGTGTATCCGCTCGAGCAGCGCGAAGTCACGGTCAAGCTCGATAACGACAGCCACACCCCGTCGCTCGTGCAGGTATGGATGGACGACGGCAATCCGGATGCAAAACCCGGCGAAGTCAAGGTGCCGTTTGTGATTACGCCGCCGATTTTCCGCATGGACCCGGCGAAAGCACAGACCCTGCGTGTGATGTATAGCGGCGAAGCGCTGCCGCAGGATCGCGAATCGGTCTACTGGCTCAACGTGCTGGATATTCCGCCGAAGGCAAACGGCGCGCCCGACGTCAACTCGCTGCAAATGGCCTACCGCACCCGCATCAAGGTTTTTGTGCGTCCGGCCAAATTGCCTGGCAAGCCAGAAGATGCACCGACGCAGTTGAACTGGAAGATTGCCGCATCACCGGATGGCAAGGGCCAGGCGGTGAGCGTATCGAATCCGACGCCGTACTACGTGTCGTTTAGCGAAGTGGATGTCGAAAGCGGTGGTCACACTTTCAAGAACGAACAGGGCGGCATGGTTGCGCCGCGTGCATCGGTAGTCTTGCCGGTCGCAAAGATGAATGCCGTACCGGCAGGTGCAAAGGTTCACTACACCGCAATCAGCGACTACGGCGGCGCCATTAACGGCGACGCGACGCTCGGTCAATAGACCGCAGCAGCTTGCCGGCCGGGCGGCCGCCTTCCGCCCATCGTTAAACCCCTTCTCGACCACGGCGTGCGTTGCACAGGCAACGCATAAGGACGACTCACGCCTGTCGCGAATATTGGAATTGAGTTAGATCATGAAGCACTCACCTCGTCATCAGTCGCATGCTCGCACCAGCGAATTCGCTGGTTCGTTCGGCCTGAGCCCCGTAGCCGCAGTGGTCATGTCGGCTTTCGCGGTGCTGGGCGGCGTCCAGTCGGCGAGCGTGAATGCAGCAGAATCCAGCGACGCCGGTGCAGCTGTCCAATTCGACACGACGTTTCTGCGTACCGATCCGAAGCAAACCGTGGACGTTTCGCGTTTCGCGCGCGGCAACATGGTGCAGCCGGGTTTGTATTCTGTCGACCTCTGGGTCAACGATGTTCGTGTGGCGCGCCAGGACGTGCGCTTCGTGGCGACGCGCGACGGACAAAGCGCGCGTGCGTGCTTTAGTCGTCAGATGCTGGAAACACTCGGTGTTGATTTCGCCAAGGTTGGCGCGGCTACCGGTGCGAAGCTGCCGGAGCATGCGTCTGCCTATGCAGCTGAAGCCGCGGCCAAAGATACCCACGCCGCCGCCGGCGCAAGCGCTGATGCGACCGCCAGCAAGCAATCCGGTGAAGTCGCCAACGCCACCAACGCCGCCAACGCCGACGAATGCCTTGACCTTGCCGCAGCGGTGCCGGACGCGACCGTCGACTTCGATTTCTCCGAACAGAAGCTCACGCTGAGCGTGCCGCAGAAATACATGCGCAACGCCGCGCGCGGCTACGTGCCGCCGGACATGTGGCAAAACGGCGTGAACGCGGGCTTCGTGAGTTACAACGCCAATACCTATCACACCGCAGGTTCGGGCACGCAGTCGACGCAAAGCTATCTGGGTCTGGATGCCGGCGTGAACATCGGCGCGTGGCATTTCCGCCATCAATCGTCGGTATCGCAGCAGACCGGCCAGGGCACGCATTTCGACAACATTGCGACGTACGTACAGCACGACGTTGCAGCGCTGAAGTCGCAAGTGACGTTGGGCGACGGCTACACGACGGGCGACGTGTTCGACAGCGTGCAGTTCCGCGGCGCGCAGATCGCCACCGACGACCGCATGTTGCCGGAATCGCTGCGTGGCTACGCGCCGGTGGTGCGTGGTACGGCGGAATCGAATGCGCGTGTGACGATCCGTCAGAACAACCAGGTGATTTACGAAACCAGCGTGTCACCGGGTCCGTTCGAAATCAACGACCTGTATGCGACCGGCTACGGCGGCAACCTCGACGTGACGGTGACCGAAGCCGATGGCCGCACGAAGACCTTTACCGTGCCTTACGCCTCGGTTGCACAATCGCTTCGGCCGGGCACGACGCGCTTCTCGGTGACCGCCGGGCAATTGCGCAACGACGCGCTCGAAACGAAGCCGAACTTTGCGCAGTTCACGTTGCAACGCGGCCTCACGAATCTGGTGACGGCCTATGGCGGCGGCGTGGCTGCGAACGGCTACGTAGCGGCTGACGTGGGCGCGGCGCTCAACACGAAGTTCGGCGCGTTCTCGGCTGACGTGACCGCTGCACAGACGCAGGTGCCGAACCAGAGCACGATGCGCGGCACGAGCTTGCGCATTGGCTACAGCAAGTTCATCGACCCGACGGGTACCAACATTTCGGTGGCGGCCTACCGCTATTCGACTGCGGGCTTCATGAATCTGACGGATGCAGCCTCGGTGCGCGATCTTGCGATGCACGGCGGTGATACGAACTCGGTTTATCGCCAGCGCAACCGCTTCCAGCTCTCGGTCAACCAGAATTTCAAGGATCACGGGACCGTGTTCCTGAGCGCATCGGCGCAGCAGTACTGGAATCACGACGGCAGCGACATGTTCTATCAGGCCGGCTACACGAACAGTTTCAAGTACGGCACTTACAGCATCACTGCGGGACGTACTCGCAACGCTGACGGTTCGATGTCCAACCAGTTCATGCTCAGCACGACGATGCCGCTTGGCCACAGCCAGCATGCGCCGTTGATGTCGACGAACCTGTCCAGCTCGGGCGGCAGCACCAACCTGCAGGCCAACGTGAGCGGCTCGCTTGGCGACGCCAACCAGTACTCGTACAACGCGTACGGCACGTATGGCAGCGCCAGCGGCAGCAGCTCCGCCAACACAGGCGTGAGCGGTGCATGGCGTGCGCCGTATGCGCAGATGACGGCGTCGGCAAGCGCGGGCTCGGGTTCGAGCCAGGTGTCGGCCGGTATCAGCGGGACGGTCGTTGCGCATCCGGGCGGCGTGACGTTCTCGCAAACCGTCGGCGATACGTTCGGCATCGTCGAGGCACCGGGCGCGGCGGGCGCAAGCGTGAGCAGCGCGCCGGGCGTCAAGCTCAATAGCCGCGGTTATGCGGTGGTGCCTTACCTAACGCCGTACGGCATGAATGTCGTCGACATCGACCCGAAGGGCACCTCGACCGACGTCGAATTCGAATCGACTTCGGAGCAGGCGGTGCCGCGTCTCGGTTCTGTGGTGATGATCAAGTACAAGACGGTGAGCGGACGTGCCGCGCTGATTCGCGCGCCGCAACTCGGCGACAAGGCGCTGCCGTTTGGCGCGGATGTGGTTGATGGAAACGGCAAGACCGTTGGTGTCGTCGCTCAGGACAGCCGGATTTTTGCGCGCGGCCTGGAAGATAAAGGCTCGCTGTTTGTGAAGTGGGGTTCAGCGGCGTCGGAAGAGTGCCGGATTGATTATGTGTTGCCGAAATCAACGGGTAAGGCGGGAGCCGCTTATTTGTTGGTGGAAGGGCATTGCGTGGGTGGGAGTGAACCGGTTCAGACGGGCGCTGCTGTGGGTAGCCAAACGCAGCGAGACGTTGCGGCGCAAATCCATTGAAATAACTAGAACAACCAGGTGATTCGACTATGAAAATCCTATTCAAGATTTTTCGCGTGAATGCGCGCCTCTGTGCGCTTAGCGACTCCGCGGGTAGTACCTGGACTAGGCATATCCTGACAATCCTGGCGTGCGTACTGGGCATGTGTGCGACGATCCCAGCTAACGCAGCCTGCTCGTTCAAGAGTGGAGGCTTCTCAACTGCCAATCAATCTTTCGGAAACGTTAGCGTGTCGACCAACGCCCCGGTCGGGACCGTACTCGCATCATTCGGCAACCGTCTCTTTGGCACGCAGGAGTTCTGGTGCGGGTCGAGCGTTCCCACCACGCTGTCTTTCATGATGTCGGGCACGGGGTCGTCCGGACTATATGAGACCAATATTCCAGGCATTGGGATTCGTATCAGAGCCACGTCGGGAGGCTACGGTATGCCTCAAACATATATGCCTATTTCGTGGAGCTATACAATCTCTATGGCTGGTTATGGCTTCGCGTTCAATAACCAAATTTTTTCAATCCAGCTTGTGAAAACAGGTCCGATCGATTTGAGCGGTGGTAACGCCCTGTCTTATAACGTCAGCCCTTGGTTGACCATTCAACCGACGGATGGAAGCGCAAGCCCGTTTTCAGTGGCAGATCTCGCGGTAACGGCGACGATAACTTCGCGCAGTTGCAGCGTGACTACGTCTTCCGTTTCTGTGACGTTGCCTACAGCTTTTGCGAGCAATCTAGCCACGCGATCGACTGGATCGACCCCGTTCAACCTCAGCCTCGACTGCGCAGCGGGTACCAAAGTCTATGCGACGCTGACCGACGCATCAAATGTATCCAACACGTCGACCACCCTTGGCCTGACGCCAGACTCGACCGCAGCGGGCATCGGTCTACAGATCCTTAACGGATCGACACCGATTGCCTACGGCCCCGACTCCGCAGTTGCAGGGACTACCAATCAATGGTCGGCAGGTACGGCGGCAGGCGGTCCGATGAATATTCCGCTTACCGTCCAGTACGTACGAACGACGGGCGCTCTGACTCCCGGTACGGTGAAAGGCGCGGCCACTTTCACTATGTCATATCAATAGCCCTCCATGGGCAGTTGCGGTCTTCCATAAGCGCTTGGGCGGCAGCCGCCACCCAAGCGGCGCATCCGTCCCTTCAACCCCCATTTGCATACGGCCGTCCCCATGACGTGTATCATTCGCACCTTGCGCTGTTCTGCGCTGGCGATTCCCGGATTGTCGAACGCTCGTTCGTGACCTGGTTCCGACGCGGCTGAGTTGCCATTGTGACGCGGGTTCCAGACCCAACTCCCGCAGCTCGACGCCGCCGCGCCAGACGTGGCAGCCCAGCGGCCACAAGCCGCTGAAGACCGCCCGAACCCCTATCCGTGACCGCCCGACCCGATGTCAGTCTCCGAACTTAAACGCCGCCGCACGTTCGCGGTCATTTCCCACCCGGATGCGGGCAAGACCACGCTTACTGAAAAGCTGCTGCTATTCTCGGGCGCGATCCAGATCGCCGGCACCGTGAAGGGCCGCAAGAGCAATCGCTACGCGACGTCCGACTGGATGGAGATCGAAAAGCAGCGCGGCATTTCCGTCGCCAGCTCGGTCATGCAGTTCGAGTACGGCGACGCCGTCATCAACCTGCTGGACACCCCGGGCCACGAAGACTTCTCCGAAGATACCTACCGTGTGCTGACCGCGGTCGATGCCGCCGTGATGGTGATCGACGGCGCGAACGGCGTCGAAGCGCAAACGCTGAAGCTGCTCGAAGTCTGCCGTAGCCGCAAGACGCCGATCGTCACCTTCATCAACAAGCTCGACCGCGAAGTGCGCGAGCCGCTCGAGTTGCTCGACGAGATCGAACAGCACCTTGGCGTGGCCGCCGTGCCGTTCACGTGGCCTATCGGTATGGGCAAGGATTTCCAGGGCGTCTACGACATCCAGCGCGACCAGGTGCGCTTGTTCCGCGCCGGGCAGGATAAGGCGGGCGGCGCGGTCGAAACGCTGCATGCTCTCGGCGACGAAGAAGGTGAACGCCGCTTCGGCCATGCCTGGGTCAAGGCGAAAGAAGAGATCGATCTGATCACCGGCGCGTCGCCTGATTTCGATCGCGAGCTGTTCCTCGCCGGTCAGCAATCGCCGGTGCTGTTCGGCTCGGCGATCAACAACTTCGGCGTGAAGGAAATTCTCGACGCGCTGGTCGATCTGGCACCGCCGCCGTCGATGCGCATGACCGTGCAACGTCCGGTGATGCCGGACGAGCCTAAGTTCACCGGCGTCGTGTTCAAGGTGCAGGCGAACATGGATCTGGCGCACCGCGACCGCGTGGCGTTCATTCGCGTGTGTTCGGGGCATTTCGAACGCGGCATGGCCGTGAAGGTGACGCGCACGAACAAGACGTTCCGCGCGAATAACGTGGTGACGTTCCTGTCGCAGCGTCGCGAGACGGTGAGCGAGGCGTATCCGGGCGACATCATCGGTATCCCGAATCACGGCACGCTGAGTCTCGGCGATACGCTGACCGAAGGCGAACAGTTGCAGTTCGTCGGCTTGCCGTTCTTCGCGCCGGAAATTTTCCAGACGGTGGAAGTGGTCGATCCGATGCGCGCCAAGCAGCTCGGCGAAGCGCTGAAGCAACTGGGTGAGGAAGGCGCGATTCAGGTGTTCCGCCCGGAAGTCGGCGGCTTGATGATTCTTGGCGCGGTCGGCCAGCTGCAGTTTGAAGTCGTGTCGCATCGGTTGTCGACGGAATACAAGGTCGACGTGCGAATGGCGCCGGCGCGCTATCGGATGTCGCGCTGGGTGACGTGTGACGATGCGGCTGAGTTGCGCCGTTTCACCGATTCGTACGCGGCGCGGATTGCGCTCGATGCATCGGATGCGCCGACGTATCTGGCCTCGCACGTGTCGGAAATCGAAGTCGCGCAGAAGGCGTGGCCGAAGATCGTCTTTAACGAATTGCGTGAGCATTCGGGTGCGCCGTTCAAGAAGTCGATGTAGGCGCACAAATGCGACAGCTGTGCGGTCCGGCTAGTATTTCGAGGTAACGATCAGGCAAAAGGCCCAGTGGTGACACCGGGCCTTTTGCTTTGCGGCTTTGTTTGGGGCGTTCGGCTAAAACTAGCAAAAGGCGGCACGATGGAAGGAACGCCGTTCCATTGTGCCGCGTTGGTTATGCTCGATTGGCTTGCAAAGCCTATTGATAGGACATCGTGAAGGTGGCCAACCCTTTAACCGTGCCGGCGTTCAACGCGCCTGTTGTTCGCACGTACTGTGCGGTAAGTGGAATGCTCATCGCTCCGCCCACGGAGGTACCCGCCGACCATTGATTGAGGTTGTCAGCCGCCGGGGAGTCGGCGCCATAGGCGATCGGTGTTGATTCCTTCAGGATCTGCAGACCGACTCCCGTCGCGGTCGAGTCGGGTGACAGGCTCAGCGTAGTCGAGGTGTTGGACGGATTCGTTGCGTCGGTAAGCGTCACGCCGACTTTCACGCCTGCCGTGCAGTTCAGGTCCAGGCTAAATCCGCTCGTGCCGGTTGATCCAGTATTAAAGTTATCTACCAAAATTGTCGGCAGGAACACTGGAATCCGGGAATTGACCACACTGCAGGTCGGCGTAGTCACCGTTGCCGTCAACGCGAGGTTCGCGATGGCCATCTGACCAGAACCGTCATTGGCCGCGACCGATATCCACGGTGCGACGTTGTAGGACAGCATGTCGGTCCCACTGTTGCTGACCGGCCCGGTAGCAACGAGGTCGAATCGAAATTGTTGATAACCCATTCCGTAGGCGCCGCTGGCCTGCGAATAGCTAAAAGTCCACGAATTTGGCGTCAGTGTCGGCGTCGTCGGTGACGTGTAGTAGGTCTGGCTGGACCAGGCGTAAATGCGAATGCCGATACCGGGGATGTTTGTCGGGTAAATGTTCGACGTAGCGGAACCCGACATGGCGAAGGAAACAGTCGTGACTAGGTTGTTTCCACACGTGAAACTTTCCTGACCCAAAATGCTGCTGGACGATACCTGCTTGGTCGCAAGGACGGTCCCGACCGGCACGTTCGGGGGCACTGTTATGCTGCCCATGTCCACGCTGCCTGTCTTGAAGGACCCGGCAGAGAACACACAGGCTGCGTTGGCTGGAATTGCCGCACACATTCCGAGGGCGCACGCGACGATCGCCAGCACGCGCGTCACCGGCCTGTGAAGTGCGGTGACCTCGGCGGTCCCGCGACGCGCCTTCGCGCGGAAAAAATTGAATAATCCATTCATGATTATTTCCCTGTTGTGGCGTCGCGCGAAACGGCGAGCTTTTAGATGTAAGCCACCGTGGCGTAATGATTTCCTGTGTCGCCACGCGCAATCAGAATTGCGGGTGAAACGAATAGCAGAAAGATGACGAGCGCCCGGATGGGCGCTAACGCGCGATGGCACAAATAAAATGTTCGCTGAACGGCATCTCAGAAAGAATCGGAGCATTCTTAATTACGTAGGAATATCCCTACTGATGCCGCGAAAGAATCCGAATATGTCGGCGCGCCTGCACGTCAAGGCTGACGATCATGTGAAAAGGCCCCGCCGACGAGTCACGGGGCCTGTTTTTCGCGCGGAGGTTTGGTGCAGTTGGCGCTGTCCTATCCTATCTGCTCGAATTGAGGTTTATGCAGAGCAGTGACGGCCTCTGATGGATCAGTGTCGCACCTCCACTGTTTGCTGCGCGTCTTCACCTGCATCTGCATCTACGTCTCTCGTGCTTCCAGCGGAAGCCTGTTTGCACTCTTCAGTCTTTGCCGTAGGCGAAGCTTGCCCAGCGATGTTTGATGCTTCTTCAAGAAGGCGTGCGGCACGGTTCGCGGTGATGCGGCTTTGGGGGACGCCCTTCGCATCGAGCGCGATGACCTGGTACAACTCACGGTCACACTCGAGCTCCTGCTGATATTGCTCAGCCGTGTCGACAAGCAATTCGAGCATGGCCTGTTGACGTCGTCTTTCGTCGCTCATGACGGCAGGATTCCTACACATTGAGGACGCAAGTGTGATCAGCGTATTGAGATGGCTCAACTGCCGGTCGCAAAGATGGAAGGCGGACAGCGCAAGCTTTTCGTACTGGAGCGCGTCGACTGGCGGACGTGAACCGGGTTGAGATTGTTTTGTGGATTTGCTCATGGTGCGACCTCCCTGATACTTCATGGATCGCCCGACACTCGTCTTGGGAAGGGGGTGAGCGGGCACGAAGCGGGATTGGAAGACCGGGACACAAACAAACCGGCGAGCCTCGCGGCTCCCCCACCACGACCCGCCCATTGAAATATAGACGTGCAGCGGTAGACGCACGACCCGCCTGAGCGGGTGTGCGGTTTGTATCGCAGGCTTCCAAACCTGACCACCGGGTGTTTCCCGATGGCTTGATGATTATAAATCAGGGCAGCGTGACGCTTGTCTATTGTTCAGACGAAGTGGTTAATTTTGGCCATTTGGATAAGGTGACCCAGGCAAAGTTGAGCTGCATGTTTTTCCGTAATCGGTCGGCTAGTCCTGCCACCGCTGCGGTGGCGGTTCTACGCCCGCGGAATCATTGCAGTACGCCGTCCGCCTCACTCCATCTTCAAAACCTCTTCCCGCATCCATCCGGCAAACGCTTGCACATGCTCAAGCGCTGCGTGGCGTTGCGCCACGTCGAGCCAGTAACCGAAGGGGCCGGTCACTTCGATATCCGAGAACTGCGCCAGACTGCCGTCCGCCAGTTCCTCGACGATCATGTTCCGATCGACCACCGCCAGCCCCGCGCCCTTACGCGCGGCGCGGATCGCTTGTTCGAGCGTCGAGAACTCGATGCCGTTTTCCGCATAGCGCGCGGGCAGCCGCGCGCTCGTCAGCCAGTTCGGCCACAGGTCGAGCCGGGTGTCGTTATGCAGCACATGCAGCGCGGGCATGTGTTCGAGCAGCATGTCGAGCGATTCGCCGAGCAGACTTGGTGTGCCGACGAGTACATGGCGCTCGATCATCAGCAATTCGGAATGCGCACCTGGCAGCGCGTCGCGACCGAAGCGGATATTGCAGTGACAGTCTTCGGTGGGCGATGTGCGGACAGACAGTTCGACGTCGGGCAACTCGTCCGCCAGCGAACCGAGCCGCGGCGAGAACCATTGCGTCGCGAAAGTGGGCGGTACGGCGAGCACGAGGCGACGCCGGCCTTTGGCTGCGGTGATCTGCCGGAAGCCGCGTTCGATCGTGTCGAAGGCCTCGGAAAGGCAAGGCAGGAATTGCAGACCCGCCTGCGTCAAACGGATACCCTTGTGATCGCGCTCGAACAGTTTCTCGCCAAGCGACTCCTCAAGCAGCTTGATCTGCCGGCTCACGGCGCCCTGCGTCACGCACAGCGCGGTGGCGGCGCGATTGAAGCTCATATGACGGGCGGTTTCTTCGAAGAAGCGCAACGCGATCAGCGATGGCAAGCGCCGCATAAATCACCTTCTGTCTCTTTGTTCAACCGCTGCGGGCCGGCTAGTGCCACGCCGGCGCAGCGAAATATGTGTTCGCGCCGCGCGTTGTCTCCGACGCGCTTTGCAAGCCATCAATCAGCCCGCAAATTGCAAGGCTAAGGTGGCGTGTGGCAGCTTCTGGATTGTCGCATTTCGGCTCAATATTTTGCTTGAGTGCGCTAAAAAAATTCCGATGCGCGCTGGCCTGGTTTAAGCGGAAAATCATGCGCGCCAGGCGGCTTACGCAGAAGCGCCGCGCAAGCCTGCGACTTCGCCTATCCTGACGAGGACGCGCGCCTCGCTGCCGGCGCGCACTCCCAATCTACGGAGCGCCCGTGACCGTTCGCAATCTCGACGCCTTGTTCCGACCCAAATCCGTCGCCGTGATCGGCGCTTCCGAGCGGCCAGGAAGCACGGGTGCGATGGTGTGGGCGCGCGTGCTGGAAGGGGGGTTCGAAGGCCCTGTGTGGCCGGTCAATCCGAAATACGACACGCTCGGCGGCCGCGCGGTGATCGGCGATGCCGGAGATCTGCCGGAAGCACCCTCCGTCGCGCTGATCTGCACGCCGCCCGATACGTGGCCTGGCATCATTCATAAACTCGGCGGTTTGGGCACGCGCGCGGCGATCATCGTCGGCGAGGTGCGCTGCGATGAGGACCGCCTGGCGCTGCGGCACGCGCTGTCGGCGGCGCGGCCGCATCTGTTGCGCATAGTTGGGCCGGGCAGTCTCGGCGTGGTGACGCCGGCGCTGCATGCGCATTTCGGCGCGCCGTCGTGCACGGTGAAGGCGGGTGGCGTCGCGTGGGTCTCGCAGTCGAATGCGCTGACCAATGCCGTGCTCGGTTGGGCGCACGCGCGTGGGCTTGGGTTTTCGCACGCGGTGGCACTGGGTGGCGAGGCCGACGTCGATGCCGGCGACGTGCTCGACTACCTGGCGAGCGATCCCGGCACGCGCGCCATCCTGCTCGAACTGGATACGGTACGCGCCGCTCGCAAGTTCATGTCGGCGGCGCGTGCGGCGGCGCGCAACAAGCCGGTGCTGGCGTTGCGCTCGGGCCGCGCCGACCCCGCCGATGGGCTCTACACCGCCGCGTTCCGTCGCGCGGGCATGGTCCGCGTCGATGCGCTCGACGATCTGCTCGATGAAATCGAAACGCTCGGCGTGGGCCGCGTGGCGGCGGGCGCGACGGCGACGCTGATCACCAGTGACAGCGGCCTCGCCACGCTCGCCTGCGACGCCTTCGCCGCGGCCGGCGACACGCTGGCGGCATGGCCCGCAGAAGCCGACGCGGCGCTCACCGAAGCGCTGCCGCACGCGATGGCCGGCAACCCGCTAAGACTCGGCGACGACGCCCGTCCCGAGCACTTCGGCACCGCGCTCAAAATACTCGCCGAGCATCGCAGCAGCGGCACAGCCTTCGTGGTCCACGCATCGACGCATGGCGCGCCGGTCGACGAGGTCGCGCAGGCGCTGATCGCGAATCAGCGCTTCGCGTATCGCGGTCTGCTAGCGTGTTTCTTCGGCGGGTTGAATGCGGCCACGCGCGACGCCCTGCACGCGCAGGGCATCCCGGTTCATACAACGCCGCAGCGGCTCGCGCGCGCCTTTGCCCGGCTGGTCGACTACCGGATGGGCCGCGAACTGCTGATGCAGACCCCGGAGGGCTTGCCGGCGCAGATTCCCGAAGCGATCGACGCTGCCCAGGCCCAGGCGCGGGCCGCCATTGCCGCAGGTGAGCACCAACTAACTGGGGAGGCGGCGGCGCGGTTTCTGGAGCGCTTCGGGCTGCGTGTCGAACCGCAAGCGTCTCAAAAACCCGTTGTCGACATCGCCGTCGAGCTTCACGACGACGACAACTTTGGCCCCGTTTTTCGCTTCACCGCGCCGTCGGTGGATGGTGTGTCCGATCCACTACGTGTCTACGGCCTGCCGCCGCTCAATCCGATGTTGGCGCGCGATATCGTCACGCGCTCGCGCTACGCGAGGCTGATCGAGCCGGAGCGGGCGCTGGCCGCATTGACGGCCTTGTCGCAGGCAGTCTGTGACGTCAAGGAGCTCGTCGGCCTCACATTGACGCTGCGCGTGTTCAGCGACCATGTCGTGGTCGTCGAGCCGACCCTGAACATCGCATCGACGCGTAGCCGGCTCGCAATCGTGCCGTATCCGCGCCGCTTTGAAGAGACGATCGACTGGCAGGGGCTGCGTGTGACAATCCGGCCGATCCGTCCGGAAGACGAAGCCGCGCATCACGATTTCGTCGAGGCGATGACGCCCGAAGATCTACGCCTGCGGTTTTTCGGTGCGGTCGGCAGTTTCGATCACTCGCAACTCGCGCGGATGACGCAGATCGACTACGACCGCGAAATGGCGCTGATCGCGACGGTAACGAGCGAGGAAGGTTTTACGCGCACCCTCGGTGTGGTGCGCGCGGTGGCCGATCCGGACAACGAGACAGCAGAGTTCGCTGCCGCAGTGCGCTCGGACCAGAAAGGCCGGCGCCTTGGGCAATTGCTGATGGACCGGATCATCAAGTACGCGCGGGCGCGCGGCATCCATTGGCTGGTCGGCGAGGCGTTGCGCGAAAACACGCCCATGATTGCGCTGGCCAGATCTTGCGGCTTCACCATCACGCCGACGGAAGATCCGGGCGTGGTGGGTTTCAGAATGGCGCTGGATGAAACTTAAGCTCAGGCCGGCAGCTTCGCCGCAGCTTCATCCACCTGCGTGCGGGTCACGGCCAGCTCTTCCAGCAACGCCTCAGCGTAGACAGCGCCCGTCTCACGTTCCAGACGCGCAATGGTTGCCGCGCAACGGTTCGCGTCCTTCAGCGTCGCGATGAACGACTTCACCGATTCACCTGC
Organism: Paraburkholderia polaris; assembly: GCF_012927345.1. Classification (GTDB taxonomy): domain Bacteria; phylum Pseudomonadota; class Gammaproteobacteria; order Burkholderiales; family Burkholderiaceae; genus Paraburkholderia; species Paraburkholderia polaris. The sequence goes on along the minus strand of NZ_JABBGJ010000028.1, from coordinate 56,945 downwards.
CTTGAAAGCGTCGAACAGCGGCACGCGGATGTCGTCCGGCAGCGGACGCGCCGTCCATTGATACGGCTTGCCGTTGAACGTGAACTGCGGCGGCAACACGCGTTCTTTCTTCGCGGCCGGAATCAGGCCGAAGGTGCGCGCGGCGTCGCCGATCTGCTCGGCCGAAAACAGCTCGTCCGGGCTGATGTCGAATTGCTGGATGAAGGTCTCGATGCTTTGCATCGCCGCAGCGCGGTCGTCGCGGCGCTTTTGCGCATGAGCGACGATGTCGCGCAGTTCGTCGGCTTCTTCAGGCGTGATCGTGAAGCTCGACTGCTTCTGCTGGAGTTCGGAAAAACGCAGGAATTCGGAATCGGTCAGAAGTTTCGCCATTGCTTGATCGTTGAGCGCGCATGAGGGGGCCCATGCGGCGTGATTTTTGAGAGGGTCGCCATTCTAAACCATGTGCGCGGGGCGACGCGCGATCGTCAATTGTCAACCAGGCCGCGATCATTCCCGAGCTAACGATGGCGACAATCAGATGCGCCCGGCGGTCGCGCGTGTCACCATCTGTTGCACCTGAGTGCTGGCCCGTACCGGAACCAATTCCACTTCCGGATGCGCATTGGCGTACACGCGGAATATTTCGTCCGCAAAGGCTTGGCCAACCGTATCGACATCCTTGAAGTCAAACAACACCACCTTGAACCTGTCCACTCGTGCGAGAAGCCGTTGAGCTTGTGAACGGGACACCAGACTCTCGGCTCCCATTCTTGCCAACCGAACCGGCACGACCGTTTTACTGAAGGTGTATTCGTCCGGCTCGGCGTACTCGTCAAACACTTCTGTCAGCACGCGCTCAGTATGGTTGCCATGACCCATCAGGACGACGGTGCCGCCATGCGTGAGATCGCGCTCGAAGAGAAAGTCTTCTTCTCCGTCCTTGTGATCGAACAACAAGCCGCCAGAAGAAATCTGAAATATGTCGAACGCGCGCGACGAGAAGAACACCCCCTCCCCAGTGTGGCGTTCAGGATCGGTCGTCAGCTTTCCTTTCGCCAATTCGAGAATCGCTTGCCGCTCGTCTGCAAGTTCGCAAAGACGTGTGATCCGCTTGAAGATGCCGTCGCCATCGTCGGCAATAGTGCAAATCGTGCCGCTGGCTTTGACTTGTGCGTGCACCACAACCCTGGTCCCCTGCGAGTGCTCGATCGCATTGTTGAGCATCTCCGTAAAACCGTAGTCCCAGATCTTCAGGGCCGCTTCGCTCATGAATTCGGTGAAACCCGGCCGAAAATCCTGCGCCCACACGACATGCTCTTCGATACCGGCGAGCGGATATTCGCGGGTAAGGGCCGCTATCACGGGCTGAACGTACGTTTTGGGACGTTGGCCTTCGCCTTCGCCTAGCAGGCCACTCGCCACTAGCCGCGTTAAAAGCGTGTTTGCCGCCTGTCGGGAAATCCCCCGGTTTTTCTGGAAAATCGGCCCGAGCGGAGCCGCCGTTCCTTGATGCGCCCAAAGCGTGCGGCTGATGTCTGGCGACAATTTTTTAAGATGTTCGACGGCGTCCATGTCAACCTTTGATGGAGTCTATGTCAACATATTATATGTCATGTTGACATAGCTGCATGTGGGCGCGCGGACCCTGCATGGGGGCTTTACGGTCATGCACTGGAGTGCCTATTTTCCCGTTACCCGAAGGGCGTCAGACTGAGGGGCTCGGTTCCCGAAACATCGACAACGCCTGCACCGTCTCGCGCAAGAGCGCCGTTGCCGCTTCCAAGGTCGGCGCGACGTATTCATCGATACGTTTCAAGTACGGGCAAGTGAGCACCGCGATCGCCTGGCCTGACGGCCCCTGGATCGGAAACGTAAGGTCCGTGACACCGAACGTCTGCTGGCTGTCCTTCTGCGAAAAACCCGCCGCGCGAATCCGCGTGCAGGCCTGTTCCAGCGCATCGCGATCGATCGTGACTTCGCCCTTCACCTTGGTGTGTTCGGCGAGCATCTGTTCGCGCTGCTCGTTGCTTTGAAACGCGAGCATGACGCGGCCCGAACCCGTATCGATCAGGCCCACCCGTGAGCCAAGCCGCACCGACATCCCCCATGTGCCCGGTCCATCCACCTGTGCGATCACTAGCAGATTGCCGCGGTCGTACACCACAAGGTGACACGATTGTTCGGCAGCATCGGCAAAGCGCTGCATCAGCGGCAGCGCCTCGGAGATCAGCCGGTTCATCGGCGGATGACGATGCGCGAGCGCATACAACTTCAGACTCAGCGAATAACGGTCGCCCGCCGCCGAGCGCACCACGTATTGCCGCGCGACCAGCCGCTCCAGCATCCGGTACATCTCGCTCGCATTGCGTCCCAGCAGCTTGGTGATTTCGGCGCGCGTCAGCCCCTCTTTCTGCTCGGCGAGCAGTTCGAGGATGTCGAGGCCCTTGTCCAGTGCGGGGGCGCGGTAACGGTCGTCGTCTTTGTCGTCTGCGTCCATCGTGGGCGAGGTTCCAAGTGTTGTTCTCATTATCTGGCGCATGAGTGTAAGTGCGTGGTGAATCTGGTGCGAGATGGCGCGGGTCCAGGGGAAACACTGACGCATGGTGCAGCGCACATTCCTTGACTTCATAAAGTTCGTATATGAATAATACGTTCATTGGTGAATGAATGTGCACCAATCACCAATACGATAAGAAAGCGCAGGACGAAGTGCCCGCCATCCAACATGGCGGGTTCACGCAGTTCAACAACGCATAGCGGTGCATGGGGCCGGAGTAAGAGCTTTGCATGCGACCCGAGTAGCGCGCTAAAGCGCGAACTCTGGTCGACAGCTGAAGCGTTAACTCCGGACCGACACAGGAGACAACACCATGTCGTTCGCAAAAGGGCCGCACGCGGCTCGCCGTTTGTTCCAGAGTTCGCTATTTGCCGTTGCGGCGGCAGCTTGCGTCGCCGGCCTCGCCGTTAGTGGTTCGGCACAAGCCGCTGACGCCGGCAAGGTCGGCCTCGGTCTGCCGCTCCTCACGTCGCCTTTCTGGCAGTCGTACAACAACTATCTGCCCAAGTACGCGAAGGATATGGGCATCGATATCCTCGCCCCGGTCAATTCGAACGGCGATCCGGTCCAGCAGATCACCGACATGAACAACCTGCTGAACCTCGGTGCGAAGGGCATCGTGGTCGGTCCGTTGGATTCGGCGGCGATCAGTCGGGCGCTCGATGCAGCCGCCGCGAAGAACGTGCCGGTGGTCGCTGTCGACGTCGCACCGACGCAAGGCAAGGTGGCGATGGTGGTGCGCGCCGACAATCGCGCCTACGGCGAGAAAGCGTGCAAGTACATCGGCGAGCATGTGAAGTCGGGCAAGGTCGTGCAGATCATGGGCGACCTCGCTTCGGTGAATGGGCGCGACCGGTCCGAGGCGTTTCGCTCATGCCTGAAGGGCTTTCCGGGTTTGTCGCTGCTGGAAATTCCTGCCGCCTGGAAGGGTGACGTCGCCGCCACCGCGCTCGACAGTCTGCTCACCGCGAATCCTGACGTGAAGGCAATCTATATGCAGGCGGGTGGCGTCTATCTATCGCCCACGCTGCAAACCCTGCGCCGCAAGCAGATGCTGTTTCCGGCCGGCGATGCAAAGCATGTCGTGATCGTCAGTAACGACGGCATTCCTCAGGAGTTCGAGGCAATCCGCCGCGGTGATATCGACGCGACCATCTCGCAGCCCGCCGATTCCTACGCGAAATACGGTCTCTTCTACATCAAGGCCGCGCTGGCCGGGCAGACCTTCAAGCCGGGTCCGACTGATCACGGCAGCACCATCGTCCAGTTGTCGCCGGGCGTGCTCGAAGATCAATTGCCCGCGCCGCTCGTCACGAAGGCGAATGTCGACGACAAAGCGTTGTGGGGCAATACCGTTAAATGAGCGAGCCGACGCCCTCCGTGCCGGTTGTCGAAGCGTTTGAGATCACCAAACGCTTCGGCTCCACGCCCGCGCTGAAAGACGTCAGTATCCGCGTGATGCCCGGTGAGTCGCATGCGCTCGTCGGGCGCAACGGTGCGGGCAAATCGACGCTGGTGTCGATCCTCACCGGCCTGCGCAAACCCGATACCGGCGAGGTGCGTTTCAGTGGCGCGGCCGCGCCGTCGATCGCGGATCGCGATGCGTGGCGCGAGCGTGTGGCCTGCGTTTATCAGCATTCGACGATCATCCGCGATTTGAGCGTCGCGGAGAATCTGTTCATCAATCGGCAGCCGTCTCGCGGTGGCGTGATCGATTGGCACGCGATGCGCCGCGACGCGCGTGAGTTGCTCGATCACTGGAAGATCGACGTGCGCGAAGATGCGCGCGCTGGCGATCTGTCCGTGGAAGCGCGGCAACTCGTGGAGATTGCGCGGGCGCTGTCGTACGGCGCGCGTTTCATCATCCTCGATGAACCGACCGCGCAGCTCGACGGTGACGAGATCAAGCGGTTGTTCCGCCGCATCAGCGAGTTGCAGCGCGAAGGCGTGACGTTCCTGTTCATCTCGCATCATCTGCAAGAGGTCTATGAGATTTGCCAGGCCGTGACGGTGCTGCGCGACGCGCGGCATATCGTCAGCGCGCCGGTTTCCGCGTTGCCGCGAGAGCAACTGATCGAAGCGATGACAGGTGAGCGTGGCGGCCTTGCCGTCGCCGATGCGGCGGCGCGCGCTGCGTTGCCTGCGGACACAGCCATTGCGCTGGAAGTCAAAGATCTGGCGGGTTCCGATTACGAAGGCGTGTCGTTCACGGTGAAGCGTGGCGAAGTCGTGGGGCTGACTGGCGCGACGAGCAGCGGCCGCACGAGCGTAGCCGAAGCGATTGCCGGTCTCCGTGCAGCTAAACGCGGCTCGATCAACGTCGACGGCGCAACGCTGCCACCAGGCGACGTGCCCGCAGCATTGGCGCACGGCATCGGCTGCGTGCCGAAGGATCGCCATCACGAAGGCCTGGTGCTGACGCAATCGGTTGCCGAAAACGCCTCGATGACCATCGCGCGTCTGCTCGGCAAATTCGGCATCGCGACACCGGCGAAGAAAAATGCCTTCGGTCAGAAGATGATCGACGCGCTCGGCATCGTCGCGCAAGGCCCCGAGCATGTCGTGTCAGGGCTATCGGGCGGCAATCAGCAGAAGGTCGTGATGGCGCGCGCGCTCGCCACCGATCCCAACGTGCTCGTGTTGATCGACCCCACAGCAGGCGTCGATGTGAAATCGAAAGAAGCGTTGCTGGCAGTCGTGGATCGCGTGCGCGAAGACGGTAAAGCCGTGTTGGTCGTATCCGGCGAACTCGACGATCTGCGCACCTGTGACCGTGTTCTGGTCATGTTCCGTGGCCGTGTCGCGGCCGAATTTCCCGCGGGTTGGCAGGACCACGACCTGATCGCGTCCGTTGAAGGAGTCAGTCTCCATGAAGAATAGTGTGCCCAGCCCTGCATTCGGCACCGCGCAAACTCAGGCGGCCCAGCCGCAGCCCGCTGCACGGGCGACGCGCGGCAAACGTGCTCGCAACGAACTCGCCCGGCTGCGCGAACTGGCGCTGCTGCCGGCGCTGGCCCTGCTCATCGTGATCGGCGCGTTTGTCAGCCCGAGCTTTCTGACGAAGGCGAATCTGATCAGCGTGCTGGGTGCGTCCGCGGCGTTGGCGTTGGTGGTGCTTGCTGAATCGCTGATCGTGTTGACCGGCAAGTTCGATTTGTCTTTGGAATCGACGGTGGGCATCGCGCCGGCTATCGGTGCGATGCTGGTGATGCCGGCGGCGTCCGCGGGCTTCGGAATGGAATGGCCGGCGGCGACGGGCCTGCTGGCGATTCTCGTGGTCGGCGCGGTGATCGGCTTCGTCAATGGTTTCCTGGTGGTGCGTCTGCGGCTGAACGCGTTCATCGTCACGCTGGCGATGCTGATCGTGTTGCGCGGCATGCTGGTCGGCGCGACCAAAGGCGGCACGCTGTTCGATATGCCGCCGTCGTTCTTCTCGCTCGCCACCACCATCGTGTTCGGTTTGCCGTTGTCCGTGTGGCTCGCGGCGGCTGCATTCGCGATCGCTGCGTTCGTGCTGCGCTATCACCGATTGGGCCGTGCGTTATACGCGATTGGCGGCAATCCGGAAGCAGCACGTGCGGCGGGGATTCGCGTGGAGCGCATCACGTGGGGCGTATTCGTGCTCGGCAGCATGCTGGCCTCGGTGGGCGGATTGATCGTGACCGGCTATGTCGGCGCGATCAATGCGAATCAGGGTAATGGCATGATTTTCACGGTGTTCGCGGCGGCGGTAATCGGCGGCATTTCGCTCGACGGCGGCAAGGGCACGATGCTCGGCGCGCTCACCGGCGTGCTGCTGCTGGGCGTCGTACAGAACCTGTTGACGCTGGCCCAGGTGCCGTCGTTCTGGATTCAGGCGATCTACGGCGCAATCATCCTCGGCTCGCTGATGGTGGCACGGCTCGCCAGCGGCGAAGGCCAGAACTGATGCGCATGCATCACGGAGAACTTACTTGACTAGCCGCCCGTTGCAAATGCCGCAAACATCGCAAACCGACTCACGCCTGATCCTGCTTAGTCCGACGGATAACTGCCTGATCGCGGCGGCGCGTCTCGATGCGGGCACGCAAGTCGAGATCGAAGGCGAGCGCGTGACGCTCACCAAAACCATCAACCTCGGCCATAAGGTCGCGCGCCATGCACTCGCGAAAAACGACAAGGTGCTGCGTTACGGCGCGGTGATCGGTCACGTGACCGAGGCGGTGGTGCGCGGTGCGCATCTGCACACGCATAACCTCGAAAGCGATTACCTGCCCACTTATACGCATGACGCGGGCCACGAGTTCGTCCATCACTGATGTGAGCACAATGACGTGGCTTCGCGCCGCGCTGGAATGACCATGACTGACACTTCCGTAGCATCCGCCGCCTTGCAGCGGCCCACGCTGCAAGGCTATCTGCGCAGCGACGGCCGCAAGGGCATTCGCAATGTGGTCGCGGTAGCGTATCTGGTCGAGTGTGCGCATCATGTCGCGCGCGAGATCGTCACGCAGTTTCGCGAACCGCTCGATGCGTTCGACGATCCTTTAGCCGAGCGCGAGCCGCCGGTGCATCTGATCGGCTTTCCCGGTTGCTATCCGAATGGGTATGCCGAAAAGATGCTTGAACGGCTCACCACGCATCCGAATGTAGGCGCGGTGCTGTTCGTGTCGCTCGGGTGCGAGAGCATGAACAAGCACTACCTCGTCGACGTCGTGCGCGCGAGTGGCCGTCCCGTCGAAGTCCTGACGATCCAGGAAAAAGGCGGCACACGCAGCACGATTCAATACGGCGTCGACTGGATTCGTGACGCACGCAAGCAACTTGCCGCGCAGCAGAAAGTGCCGATGGCGCTGAGCGAGTTGGTGATCGGCACGATTTGCGGCGGCTCGGACGGCACCAGTGGCATCACGGCGAATCCCGCGGTGGGCCGCGCGTTCGATCATCTGATCGACGCGGGTGCAACTTGCATCTTCGAGGAAACCGGCGAGCTGGTGGGCTGCGAATTCCATATGAAAACGCGCGCCGCGAGGCCGGAACTCGGAGATGAAATTGTTGCGTGTGTAGCGAAGGCGGCGCGTTATTACTCAATCCTTGGGCACGGCAGTTTTGCTGTCGGCAATGCGGATGGCGGCCTCACCACGCAGGAAGAGAAATCTCTGGGCGCGTATGCGAAAAGCGGCGCATCGCCGATTGTCGGCATAGTCAAACCCGGTGATGTTCCGCCGACGGGTGGCCTCTATCTCCTCGACGTCGTACCAGACGGCGAACCCCGCTTCGGCTTTCCGAATATCAGCGACAACGCGGAAATCGGCGAACTGATCGCCTGCGGCGCGCACGTGATTCTGTTCACGACCGGACGCGGATCGGTGGTCGGCTCGGCGATTTCGCCAGTCATCAAGGTGTGCGCGAATCCCGCGACGTACCGCAATCTCGCCGGCGATATGGACGTCGATGCAGGCCGCATTCTCGAAGGCCGCGGCACGCTCGACGAAGTCGGCCGCGAAGTGTTCGAGCAAACGGTGGCGGTGTCGCTCGGTGCGGCGTCAAAATCGGAAACGCTCGGTCATCAGGAATTCATCCTGACGTACAAGACTTTCGAGCCGGTGGGTCCGGCTTGTTTGCCGTCGAACGCTGCACCGCCGCATCGGGTTGTCGCGATCGAGCCGCACTGAGGGGTCTAAGCGATCAGTAGGCCCCCAGGCGCGAGCCGTAATCGATTCGACGGCCATCAGCGCGCCAGGCGCGTCGCGCAAACATCGTCGGCACGTGCTAAAACACTATCAAATAGGAGACGTGGTCCATGACGGCAAAGGTCGGCTCGAAGATCGAACAGCGGCGCGGCATCGGCCGCCGTGCATTGCAGGTAACCGGATTGGGGCTCGGTACCGCGCCCTTGGGCGGCCTCTATCGCGATCTGTCCGAAGAAGAAGCGCACGCGACCATCGCAGCCGCATGGGGCGCCGGCGTGCGCTACTTCGATACCGCGCCGCATTACGGTCACACGAAAGCCGAGCACCGTCTGGGCGATGCGTTGCGCGGCTATCCGCGCAGTGAATACGTACTGTCCACCAAAGTCGGGCGCCGTTTCGTACCGCGCACCACGCCCTACGATGGCAGCGAAGGCTGGCAAGACCCGCTGCCGTTCCAGGCGATCTACGACTACACACACGACGGTATTCTGCGTTCGTTCGAAGACAGCCAGCAGCGCCTCGGCATCGTCGATATCGACATTCTGCTGGTGCACGATATTGGCGTTGTCACGCATGGCGACAAGAACCCCTACTACTGGAAACAACTTACCGAGGGCGGCGGCTTTCGTGCGCTCGATGATCTGCGGTCCTCGGGCGCGGTTAAGGCAGTTGGGCTCGGCGTCAATGAAGGCGCGGTCATACTCGACGCGATGGCTGAATTCGATATCGATTGCGCGTTGCTCGCGGGCCGTTATACGCTGCTCGAACAGACCACACTCGACGACCTGCTCCCAGCATGTGAACAACGCGGCGTCAGCATCCTGTTAGGTGGCGCGTTCAATTCGGGCATTCTGGCGCGCGGCGTCGAAGGCGATCTGAAATTCAACTATGGCGATGCGCCGCGTGAAGTCATCGAGCGCGTCGCGCGGCTTGAAGCGGTGTGCCGGGTGCATGGCGTGCCGCTTGCTGCCGCGGCTTTGCAGTTTCCGTATGCGCATCCGGCGGTCGCGACCGTGTTGACCGGCGCGCGCAGTGCCGACGAATTACGTGAGAACGCGGCGTCGTTCGAGCAGCCGATCCCCGCGGACTTGTGGTTCGCGTTGCGTGACAAGGGCTTGCTCGACAGCCGCGCGCCCGTGCCAGAGGATTGATTTGACGATGCCTATCGACGCCCACCAGCACTATTGGGACCCCGCTCGCGGCGACTACGAGTGGCTCACGCCGGAACTGAAAATCCTGTACCGGCCGTTCGGTCCCGCCGATCTCAAGCCGCTGCGTGAACGAGCGGGCATCGAGCGGACGGTGGTGGTGCAGGCGGCGGCGACGATCGACGAAACACGTTATTTGCTGGACGTCGCGCGGCATGAGCCGTCGATCGCCGGTGTCGTCGGCTGGGTGCCGTTGCTGTTGCCCACCGCGCCGGTTGTGATCGAAGCGCTCGCGCGTGAGCCGAAATTCAAAGGCGTGCGGCCGATGCTGCAGGATCTACCGGACGATACGTGGATTGCCAACCCTGATCTCGCGCCCGCGATCGAAGCGCTGATCGCGCACGACCTCGCGTTCGACGCCTTGATTTACGCGCGGCACGTCGAGCATATCGAAACGTTCGCCGCGCGGTTTCCCGCGCTGCGCATTGTTGTCGATCACGGCGCGAAGCCGCCGATCCGTTACGGTCGCGCGGGTTGGTCAACCTGGGCCGATGCGATCACGCGGCTCGCAAACTTACCGCAAGTGCACTGCAAGCTGTCGGGACTCGTCACGGAGGCGTCGCCTGGCTGGACTGAAACAACGCTTCATCCGTACGTCGAGCATCTGCTGAAGTCGTTCGGTCCGGCACGGTTGATGTGGGGCAGCGACTGGCCCGTGCTCGATCTGAACGGCGACTATCTGCTCTGGCACTCGGTGGCGAACACCTTGCTCGCGTCCTTGAGCGACGCCGAGCGTGAGGCGGTTTTCGGCGGCAACGCCGCTGCGTTTTATCGACTTTGATGTAACGAATACAAGCGAAAGCCCAATCAACTGGAGTCGTAGATGACACAAAGACTGGCCGGCAAGACGGCCCTGATCACCGCGGCAGGACAAGGCATCGGTCTCGCCACCGCGGAATTGTTCGCGCGCGAAGGCGCCCGCGTGATCGCCACCGATATCCGCATCGACGGACTTGCCGGCAAACCGGTCGAAGCGCGCAAACTCGACGTGCGCGACGGCGCGGCGATCAAGGCGCTGGCCGCCGAACTCGGCGCGATCGACGTGCTGTTCAACTGCGCGGGCTTTGTGCACGCCGGTGACATCCTCGAATGCAGCGAAGAAGATTGGGACTTCGCCTTCGATCTGAACGCGAAAGCGATGTACCGCATGATCCGCGCGTTTTTGCCCGCCATGCTGGAGAAGGGCGGCGGGTCGATCATCAATATGTCGTCGGCGGCGTCGAGCGTGAAGGGCGTGCCGAACCGCTTTGCGTACAGCGCGTCGAAAGCTGCGGTGATCGGGCTGACCAAGTCCGTTGCTGCAGACTTCATTACGCGTGGTGTACGCTGTAACGCGATTTGCCCGGGCACGGTGGCATCGCCCTCGCTCGAACAGCGGATCGTCGAGCAGGCCAAGTCGCAAGGTGCGACGCTCGAGGCCGTGCAGGCTGCCTTTGTCGCGCGCCAGCCGATGGGCCGCATCGGCAAGCCGGAAGAGATCGCTGCGTTGGCGCTGTATCTCGCGTCTGACGAATCGTCGTTTACCACCGGTCACGCACATGTGATCGACGGCGGCTGGTCGAACTGACACACAGATAAACGCTGAAACACGAACCGAATACCACTGAACGTAAAGGGAAGTGCAAGATGAAACTGCTTCGTTACGGCCCGAAAGGCCAGGAAAAACCGGGCTTGCTCGACGCGCAAGGCAAGATTCGCGATCTGTCGAAAGTGGTTGGCGATATCGACGGCGCAGCGCTGAGCGACGAAAGCCTCGCCAAACTGCGCGCGATCGATCCGGCCTCGCTGCCGGTCGTGGAAGGCAATCCGCGCATTGGGCCGTGCGTCGGCAAGATCGGCAAGTTCATCTGCATCGGGCTGAACTACGCGGACCACGCGGCTGAATCGAATCTGCCGGTACCGTCGGAACCGGTGATTTTCAACAAGTGGACGAGCGCGATCTGCGGCCCGAACGACGACGTCGAAATTCCGCGCGGCTCGAAGAAGACGGATTGGGAGGTCGAACTCGGCGTGGTGATCGGCAAGCCGGCGAAATATATCGACGAAGCCAACGCGCTCGATTACGTCGCCGGTTACTGCGTGATCAACGACGTGTCGGAACGCGAATGGCAGATCGAACGCGGCGGCACGTGGGACAAGGGCAAGGGCTTCGATACGTTCGGTCCGATCGGCCCGTGGGTCGTGACGCGCGACGAAGTGGCCGATCCGCAGAACCTGAGCTTGTGGCTCGAAGTGGACGGCCATCGCTATCAGAACGGCAGCACGAAGACGATGGTGTTCGGCGTCGCGAAGCTGGTGTCGTATGTGTCGCAGTGCATGAGCCTGCAACCAGGTGACGTGATTTCGACCGGTACGCCGCCGGGCGTCGGCATGGGCGTGAAGCCGAATCCGGTGTTCCTGAAGCCGGGCCAGACGATCCGTCTCGGTATCGAAGGTCTCGGCGAGCAGACGCAGAAGACTTACGCGGCAGAGTGAGTTGCGCTCGCTTAGCTGACACGTGTTGTTGAAGTGAAAAAAGCCGTTTCTGCGTGTGATGCAGAAACGGCTTTTTCATGGGCGCGCTGTCTTGGGTCCGAGGTTCAGAGGTTGGCGAGGTCGCGGCCGAGCTTCTGCAATTCGGCGTCGCCCCGCTTGTAGTAGCTGAATTCGCCGATCCGTTGCGCGCACGAGGCCCGCGTCGGCGAGGATCCGCTTCCGCTTTACCGCGACACGATTGCCTCGTGCCTGGTGATGGTGCGCGTTCAACTCACCGGTTCGTGCTCGCCGTTCTCGCTGATTCGATTGATCGTGCCTTGTGCAACAGCGACGAGCTTCTCGCGGTCACCGTCCATCACATACACATTGCACTGACAGGTCGCCTGATACCGGCCCGCGTAGACGACTTTCGCCCGTGCGATCAGCGTGCCGTTCACCACTGGCCGCAGATAGTTGATCTTGTACTCGCCGGTCACGACCTTCGGCCCGAGCGACAGCGCACCGGCGAACGTCAGCGCATTGTCGGCGAGATAACTGATGACGCCGCCATGCACGAAGCCATGCTGTTGCCGCAACTCGTCGCGGATCGGCAGGCATAGCGTCAGCTCGTTGGTGCCCGTGTGCATCAGCTCGGCGCCTAGCAGCATGCTGAACGGCTGGGCATGCAGTGCGCCGCGCGCCCGGTCGAGGATGTCGGTCATCGTGATGATTCCTTCGGGCGTGGCCCGCAGTGGCATCTGCACCGGCGTGCGTTGTGCAGTCCCTACCCACTCTAGGAAGCGCTGACGCACCGCGTCAAGGTGAATCCAAAATATCTGTGTGGCATTGTTGCGAAAAATAACGCGAATAGCGGAGTTGGCCGATGAAAAGGGGCCGTAAGGCGATCTTTAGCGAAATTGATCTCAAGCAAAGTTCGGTTATGCCGTTAACCCTGACGTAGCTCCCGTCATTCTTTGCTTTAGGTGTTCACGATGTTCAGCAAGATCAAGGTCGCATCCGGCCTGTTGTGTGTCCTGGCCGCGTTCTGCGTTTTCCAGCTTGTCACGGTGGGTTTGGGGTTCTGGTCGCTCACGCGCACCCATGACGACGTGGGCGATCTATCGAATATCGCGTTAAAGCAGGTGGACGCGGTCAATGAAACGACCCAGCGCCTGATGGATGCCCGCATCAACCTGTCGCGCGCGGGTACGCGCATGGTGCGCGGCGGCACTGAACCAACCGATATCGTGCAGCACGCCCGCGAACAGTTGACGGCCGCCGATCAGTCGTTTGGCACCTTCATGAGCGCGCAGAAGACCAGCGACGAAAACAGCACCCGCGCTGCCGCGCTCGCCGAGCGCTATAAAAAGCTGCATGACGCACTCTCGAAACTGGTGCAGTTTCTCGACGCGAACAATATCCAGGCTTTCCTCGACCAGCCGACCCAAGGCTTCCAGGACGCCTACCTCGCCGAGTCGCACAACTTCGTGCAATTCGGCGACGCCGCGAGCCGTGCGTCGCTCGATTCGATCGATGCCCGCATGACACTGTTCCGGGGCGTCAGCGTCGCGATCCTGCTGGTGCTGGTGGTGGGCACGTTCGGTGTGTACGCGGCGCTCCGCAAGGGCGTGGTGGCCCCGCTCGAGGAAGCCGGCCGTCACTTCGACCGCATCGCGCAAGGGCGTCTCGACCAGCCGATTGCCTCGCGCGGCACCAATGAAATCGGCCGCCTGTTCTCGGGCCTCGCGAAAATGCAGGCCAGCGTGGCGCGCACCGTGCAAACCGTGCGCGAATCCGCTGACTCGATCCACCTCGGCGCGGACGAAATTGCCACCGGCAACGCCGATTTGTCGGCGCGCACGGAAAACCAGGCGGCATCGCTCGAAGAAACCGCGTCGAGCATGGAGGAATTGACCGCCACGGTGCGCCAGAACGCCGATCACGCCCGCGAGGCCAATGCGCTCGCCGAAACCGCGCTCGAGGCGACCTCGCGTGGCAGCGAAGTGGTCAACGAGGTGGTCGACAAGATGCGCGGCATCGCGCAAAGCTCGGACAAGATCGCCGAGATCATTTCGGTGATCGACGGCATCGCGTTCCAGACCAATATCCTCGCGCTGAACGCGGCCGTCGAAGCGGCCCGCGCGGGCGAGCAGGGCCGTGGCTTCGCCGTGGTGGCGGGCGAGGTGCGCGGTCTCGCCCAGCGCAGCGCCCAGTCGGCGAAGGAAATCAAGACGCTGATCAGTGAGTCGGTTGCCGAGATTCAGGGCGGTTCGGCGCTGGTCGAGCATGCCGGCGAAGCCATGAGCAACGTTTCCGCATCGATTTCGCGGGTCACGCAGATGATGGCGGAAATCAGCGCATCGTCGCTCGAGCAGAGCACGGGCATCGAGCAGGTCAACCAGGCGGTGGTGCAGATGGACGAGATGACGCAGCAGAACGCGGCGCTGGTCGAAGAAGCTGCCGCAGCGGCAGCCTCACTGCATCAACAGACGCAGCAATTGAAGGAGGCCGTTTCCGTGTTCGAAATTTCGGAAACTGTGTTGCGGATGCAACAAATGGACGACACGCGAGGGCAAATGGCGGGGTTTGGGCAGTCGGCGATGCGGGCAATTTAAACCGCACAGACACCGCACAGGCACCCCAAAAGAGTGCATCTGCAAAAGAAAATGGCCCGCCGAAGCGGGCCATTTTGCATCAGACGCAAGCGCCTAAGCGTGCCTCAAAGTACCTGTTGGTACTTAGGCCGGCTGGATGTTCGCAGCTTGCTTGCCCTTCGGGCCTTGCTTGACTTCGAACGTCACTTTTTGGTTTTCCTGCAGGGACTTGAAGCCGCTGCCTTGAACTTCCGAAAAGTGTGCAAACAGGTCTTCGCCGCCGTCGTCCGGGGTGATGAAGCCAAAGCCCTTTGCATCGTTAAACCACTTCACAGTACCTGTTGCCATTTTTAATCCAGTAAATGTTGTGTGTTGCATTCGCGACCGCTATTTCTCAACACGAGATCGAGCGCGAAGTACGAGTTGTATCACGTCTTTATGATGGACGCCAATCAACAAGTATTCGGGTATTCCCGTGATTGGACCCTTTTGCGGCCGGAAAGCATTTTTCAGGGGTCTCCAGCCGGTAGGGTAAACTGCTTGTATTACTCTTCCAGGAAAAACATTGACACATTATCTGCAGGAAGAACTCACCTCGTTTTGGAGTCGTTTGACCCCCTATCTCGCGATATTGGAGTCGAAAGCACCTCAAGAAAGCGCCCCGGACCCGGTCGGCCGTATCACGGTCGATACCGAAGACCACCAGGCTTTCGCCCTTCACACCACCGATAAAAAGCCGCACGGCGACACGTCGGATACCCCCACCGGACAAAGCGCGACCTACACGCGATTTAAAACTGCCGACGCCGATTGGGGACCTTGGCAACGCGAAGAATATTGATTGACCGGTCAGTCGGCTATTAACGCCGACGTCCCGGAGACGACGGCCGGCGCTTAGCCCGGCAACGCGTCATAGGCGGTCGCGAGGTGATAGGGAGTGGTCGACGGCATGTCGGCGCGCGCCACGTCACCGGCGGCCGTTTTGCATTCAAACCAGCCTTGTGGACGCAGGAAGCGTTGCCGGAAAAGCTCGATTTGCCGCGGCAGCGCGGCGAGCGCAGCGGCGTCGTCATGCCTCGCCAGTGCGCGCAGATACTCCGTCTGGGCCCAGATCCGCTGGGTGGCGTCCTTGATTCGACCGGTTGCGTCGAGCGAGGCGCACACGCCGCCCGTTTGCGGGTCCACGCCATATTGCTGCGCGAAGCTGAACGCGCGCATCAGCGATTCGTCGAGACCAGAGGCTTCGAACAACGCGCCCGCCTGCTTGACCAGCCAGAACCATTCGAACTGGTGCCCCGGTTCCAGACGGTTGTCGTCCGCGCAAATCGGCAATTCGGCGATGCAGCCGGTCGGTGCATGCACGAAGTGATGTGCGACGGCGCCGGCAAGACGGCGCAACGCGGCGTCGAAGGCGTTGTCGCGCGTCGCGTTGCGGGCGGCCAGCCAGGCTTCGGTCAGGTGCATCAGGGGATTCTGGATCGGCGTGCCGGTCACGCGGGCGAAGTCCGCGGTGAGCGCGGCGTTGAACAGATCATCTTCCGCCGCGAAGTGCGACTGAATCAATGCCGACGTGCGATGCACGACTTCCAGCGCGTCGCGGTTGCCGGAACGGCCGCCGTATTCCGCACAGGCGAACACCACGAATGCATGCGTGTACAGGTCTTTGGTGGTGTCGAGCGGAGCGCCCTGCGCATCCACGCTATAGAACCATCCGCCGTGGCGCGTGTCCTGAAAGGTGTGCATCAGCGAATCGAACAGCACCTGGGCATGGGCCGCATCGCCGGCTTGCGAGAACACGAACAATTGTCGCGCGCACGCCATCGCCCGGTAGCGTTCTGCCGGCAACGGCTCGGGACCCTCGGCGCTGACCGCTTCGTACGGCAGTTTCAGCGCGGTGTTGAAACCGGGCCCGCGCCACAGCGGCAACACCACACGCGTGAAGTGATCACGCAGGGTGGTGGCGAGAGTGATCGTCGAAGCGGCGGAAGGGGTCATGCTCTGCATAGTTCGGTTGGTCAAACGCGGTCATTCGAAGCGCCTGCGGATTTTGGCTCTCGCCGCAGCGCGGCCGGCGGCGATTGTGCGGTGCTGGCGATCGTGGATCGTGGATGCTGATCGGCCTCCAATAGGACGGTTCGACAGCAGCATTTCGACCGTCCCAGCAACCCGCGCGGCGGCGTGCGGCCAAGCATAAAGCAAACGGCGGCCGCTGGCACTCCGCCACAGGTGCGGAATACGCTTCAAATAATTTCAGATAAGGAGGAAAACAATGTTGGGGAACCTCGAACTCATTTCCCGTCTGGTGCTGGCCGCTGCGCTCGGCAGCGTGATCGGCTTCGAGCGCGAACGGCTTTCATGGGCCGCAGGGTTGCGCACGCACATGCTGGTCTGCGTCGGTTCGACGCTCATCATGATCGTGTCGGCGTATGGTTTCGCCGAAGTGCTGGGTGGCGAACACGTCGTGCTCGATCCCTCGCGGATGGCCGCTCAGGTGGTCTCGGGCATCGGCTTTCTCGGCGCGGGCTCGATCCTGCTGCGCGGCGAGATCGTGCGCGGGCTGACGACGGCGGCGAGCCTCTGGTCGGTCGCCGCTATCGGGCTGGCGGTCGGCGGCGGGCTGTATACGGCGTCGATCGCGGCGACCATCATCATTCTGATCATCCTCGCCGGGATCAAGCCGCTCGAGCGCCGCTTCATCACGGTGAAGCAACGGCGCCAGCTGACGATGATCGTCGAGCGCGGCACCATGACATTTCATTCGCTGCACGACGAACTCGGCGCCGCGAGCCCGCGCGTCAAGCAGTTCGTGATGCAGCAAAGCGACGACGCGCCGGAGTGCGATGAAGTGGTGATCACGCTGCACCGCGTGTCGAATACTGAATATGAGGCGATTTGCGCGCGCTTGCGTCAACTGCACGGCGTCAAGCAGTTCCGGCAGGACCCGACGTCTTCTTAAAAGCGGAAAATCGTCGGCGAATGGCTTCGGCAGGGGCGGGCGGCCATGCGACAATGCGGTCTCGAAAAATTCCAATGGCATTGACGAGCGGTGCTCGGCGCCCGCTTTCCGGCGACGACCGCTTTTTTCTCTATGGCAGATTCCGCAGCATCCACGCAGTCCCGGCCTCAGCGCGCCGCTTCGAAGAAGCGGCGTCAGGCCACCGTCTCGACCGAAACCGAAAACAAGCTGGCGCGCGCCGCGCGCTCGGCACAACGTCTCGCGCAACTGAGCGATGCCTCACGCGACGACAGCACGCTCGATCTGTTCCCTGACGATCCCACCCGCGCCACGCTGGAAGCGATGAACATCGACGTCCGGCAAGGCACGCTGCATGGCTTCGAATTACCCGATGTCGTGCTGGCAGCGGTTGGCGCGATCGATGCCGACGGCGTGTCGCTGGAGGCAAGGGCGGCGCGTCGCGCGCCTCGCGCCACGAAGTCCGATGATCCCGCGCCGGTGAATGCGCAATTGAGCGGGCTGGAGACGGAGGCCGTGGAGGCGACGGCATCGCCTGTTGGCGAGCTGGCTTTCGGGGATGCGAAGGCGCCAGCAGAGGTGCCGGCCGAAGAGAAGCCGGCGGCTTCGGCACGCGACGCGGTCGCGCCGCTCACGCCGGCGATGGCGGCGGCGACCGTGGCGCGCAGCGTGACCGCGCTGCGCCAGGCGGCCGAGCCGGGTGCCGCGACGACAGATACAGCGGCGGCACCGACTTCGGGCGGTGCCAGGCCGCCTATGCCGCCGCAGCGCTTCGCGGCGACCTTTGCCAAGGCGACGACGGCTTCGCGAGAAGCAGCCGGCGCCGAAGCCGCGAATGTGGGAGCGGAGCGCGCGTCGTTTTCGTCCGGGTCCGGGTCCGATTCCGGCGCGGCGGTTGCCGAGCCGAAGCCGGCCGCCAATGCGTCTGCAACTGCGGCCGCATCCGCGCCAGCATCCGCATCTGCGCCCACATCCGCGCATGCGAGCGCCTCTTTCGCGGCGCCCTCCTTTCGGGAAGCTCAGCGCGCCGAAGCTGCCGCGGCAGCGCTGCGTGCCGCGCCTGAACTCGACCGCGCGCGTGCGACGGCCTTCGCCGATACCGTCGACGCCCTATATGGCGTGATCGCCGATCAACGCCTCGCCGCCACCGACCATTCGCGCCGCATGAAATGGATGCTGTCGATCGTCGTTGGCGCGTTGCTGATGACGGTTGCGATCGGTATCACGCAGACGGTGCTTCTAATGCGCTTGACGCGTGAAACCACCGCCCAGCAGCACCGCATCGAACAGATGATGCAGAACCAGCAGGCTGCCATGGCCAGCTTGCTCGACACCCACATAGCGATGGCCAACGCGGCGGCGGCCACTGCCGCTTCTGACGCAGCCGCAACCGCGGCGCCCCAGCCGGCCGCGGCCACGCCCGCTCATGGCAAACGCGGCGCGCGCGCACAGCACGCGCACAAGCCGAAAGCAGCCAACTCGCACTGAGTGTCGGTGCCGCCGCGCTGGCGAAAGCTGGCGCGGCGGTTTGCTTCGCAGGCGTGTCGTCCTGAAATATAAAAAAACGGGGACGTTGTCATGGTGCAACGCATCATGGATAAAAACCCTGTGGCAACACACCACCCGAGAAATTGCTGCATTGCACTAGCTTTTGACTAGGGAAAACCCTATAATGCTTCTTAAGGGAAAACCCTAGCAAATGCAGTAACTAACCGGGAGTCGCCATGAGCTTCATTTTTGCACTGTTCCAAAAGGTCAGCGACCTCTTTGCGTCGCCCCATCTGCCGCTGGATTCGGACTACTCGTATGCAGCGCGTAGCCGCGAAGCAGAGCGCATGCGCAAAGCGCAATCAACGTTGTTCGGCGTCAAGCTGAGCGACTAAAAAGCAAAGTTGTACGGCCTGAGCGCGGACCACCGCGCGTGGGCGCGCACGTCGAGTGCGCCTCGCGTCATTGAAGCCACCGCCCGCGAAACGCGTGCCGTGGCTTTTGTTTTTTGGGCGGTTACCGCCCAATTCCCAGTCTTTCCGAATATTTCCTGGCCGAAATGAATGTAACGACGCCTGACAAGGTGCCGTCGTGCCATCGCGTTGATTCGCCGCGCATGCGCTGTAGACGGGCGGCGGACACCCAAAAGGCTGCTCTCCATCCGTCCCTTTCTATGAAACGTGTGCTTACAAGTGCTCACGTCTTCATGCAGTTTCCACCGCTAAAGTTGGTTTCAAGCGTACGGCGTCTGGTCCGAACTCAAAATCGCGGTTCGATGTTGACCGAACACGGGCGCTGGCTTGATACAAAAACTTTGTATGGGAGGTCACTATGAAAACCTTTAACAAAACACCGCGTTCGATTATTGCAACCTTGCTGGCGGGCGGCGCGTTGCTCGCAGCCGGCAGTGCTTTCGCCCAGGAACGGGTGGTTGTGGAGAATGGTCCGGGACCGGCGGCTTACGGTCAGCCGCACATGATGCCGGTGGGCGTGTCGATCAACATCGGCTGGCATGGCGATCGTTACTACGACGGCCATCGCTACTGGGCCCATGACGACTGGATGCGTCATCACCCGCACGACTATGATCCGCACCATCACGGCGACGACCATCGCCCGCCGCCGCCGCACTATTAATGCGCGCATGACGGCACCGCATGCCGCGGCGTGAAGTCCAAAAGCCGGTCCTTCCTCACGGAAGACCGGCTTTGTCATGTTGGGGCTCGGAAACGGCGCGCTGCGCTATGCCCGAAAGCTTTCATCGACGGCAGCAGGCGAGCGGCGTGGACAGGGCAGTCATAGGCGTAGTGGGCAAGGGGTTGATGGGCGTCAACGCGGGACGCGTCGGCTTGCGCAGCGGCGCTGGTTTCTATGAATGGGACGACGCCTATCTGGCGCGAATCAAGGAAGGCCGCAAGCAGGTAATGGGTCGCGGTTAATGGAGCTATGCGGGAGGCACTTTTCCTTGCTACGCGGCTGACGACCGACTCGGCGTCGCTGCTAGCTTATTCCGCTGCCTCCCAACTCCACCCAGGATCGATTCCGCCAGTCCCTTTGGAAATCCTGAAGGCACCAGACCGCTCACCTCGTTGATCACTTGATCCGTCGCGTCAACTACTTCGGCAATGATGCCCTGCGCCGTCTCGCTTCCCAACCCAACCCGCCGAGCCTGCTCAATCCAGTGCCGACGTTGAATCTTGTCGATCAGATAGTGATTCGCACTGCCGCGAACGGCCATCGCCATCTTCGCTTTCTGACGCGCAATCTGATTCCGTCCCGGGCCAATGATCGGATGTGCGGAGAGCACGTCGTAAAGTGGCGTCGACCGGTACAACCCGCCAGGTAAATGAAAAATGCTGAAGTTTTTCGCATGCCCATCCGTTGCTGCCAGTAGCCAGAACACGAGTTGGGTCTTGAAGAACTGCCGCCGATCGTGATCCGCTTTTTCCGAGCCGAGCAATACGTCCATGATCTCGGCGATGCCCGGCCCACCGTCGGCTTGGTACTTCAGATGTGAGGGCCTTCCAGTGGCCTGGCACATGTCTTCCTGCGGAAGGCGCACGATCCAGCTCGCGTCACTCGACAGCCTACGATCGAAACGCTCGACCACGAGCGCTTTCTGGTCCTCGAACGTTGCAACCTCGCAATTCGCCGCGGGCAGTCCATACGCCGATACGATTTTCGAGCACAGCCATTCGTTTTCAATCGATGTCCTCATGTCCGCTTGCATGTTCCCCACGAGGCCGAGCGGGAGCTTGAAGATATGCGTGGTCGGCGTGCTGCCGGCCGGATAGATCCACTGTTCATCAAGACGCAGCAGCGCAGTTTTCTCCTGGGCGCCAGCAATCGATAATCTCAGATCCGCACCGCTATCGTATTGGCCGAGCGGCGCTGCTGCGGTTGCGTTACGCAGCAACTGAGCAACCTGCGGATCGGATAACGGCGTCCCAGAGATGTCGTAAAGATCGGTGGGTTGCTCGTCAGGCGGGAGGAGTTGGATCGCACCAACGCAGTCACGACCAAGCGCTACCAGCAGGTCAAAAGCATGCGTGCTGCCTGTGCGATGCCGTTGAGCCAACCGCCGGCGAATGGCGTCGCTATCGGGAAGTAGATTGTCGAAGAAAGCGCTGACCACGTCGCCGCGGTACGGCAGATTGCCGGGTGTGAACGGCATCGACAGGGAAAGCGGGCGCCCCTGTTCATCTTCGATCCACTCGTCGCGATAACTCAGGCGGTCCCCTTCCCGTGCTTTTTCCCAGTAGCCGACGGGCAGGCCGTTCATCCAGATGTCGAGTCGTTGCGTCTGAGAGCGGCGCGCCATGATTACCAGTTTTCCCTTTTCTTTTTGGTCGTGATCCCACCAACGGGCTGCTTCGAACTCGGCGCCTTCTGGGGCGGGCCTGTGCGGTTGGCCGCAGACGAAGGTTTTGCTTTCTTCGCGGCGGGGACTGGCCGTTGACGCCTTGGCGCGTCGGTCTGCGCCGGTTCACTGCCAGGCGCGGATGACGTCTGACTCATGCGCAGCTCCACGTTCAGCAAACGCATGACCTTAAAGAGCCGCTCTACGCTCGCCGATGCCGGATTGGCTTCCAGTTGCGCGTAGCTTTGCTGGGTGATTCCTAACAGTTCGGCCACCGCAGCTTGTGTGAGCCCTGCGGACTTGCGGAAGCCCAGCAGTATGGGGCGGAGCTGACTTAGCGTCTTGATAGCGTAATCCATTGGATTTTCTTCAGGCCCGTACAGTCTCTGGACTGTAGCACAAAAATACAGGTATTAAGCTGTAAATTGAATATACAAGTTTTAGGCTGTAATTTTAATTAACAGTCCAAAACCTGTTAAGTGTGAATCGCGCAGCCAATCGATCAGCTGCAACCCTCGGAAGGGCCAATAGCCGCACCTCTTCAACCCCCCCCCAGCAGCCCCAGCAAGTCTGCGGTATAAATACTCTCCCGCCTCACCCGCAAACCCCCAACGCGAACCCATGTCCCACTACTTCTACGACCCCGCTGCCGGTCACGGCCTCCCGCATGACCCGTTCAAGGCCATCGTCGCCCCGCGCCTGATCGGCTGGATTTCCTCACGCGCCACCGACGGCACGCTGAACCTCGCGCCCTACAGCTTCTTCGGCGCCTTCGCCAGCTTCCCGCCGATCATCGGCTTCTGCAGCGAAGGCCGTAAAGACAGCATCGCCAACATCGAAGCGACTGGCGAGTTCGTCTGGAATCTTGCCGGCAAGCCGCTCGCCGAGCAGATGAACCGTTCCTCCGCACCCGTCCCGCCGCACGTCGACGAATTCGAACTCGCCGGCCTTACGCCCGCGGCCGGCCGCAACGTCGCCGTGCCGCACGTCGCCGAATCGCCGGCCGCGCTCGAATGCAAGCTGCTGCAAGTGGTGCGTTTGCACACCCTCGACGGCAAGCCGATGGACAACTACCTGTCGCTTGGGCAAGTGGTCGGCGTCCATATCAACGAGGCCTATCTGAAAGACGGCCTGTTCGACACCCATGCAGCGCAGCCGATCATGCGCGCCGGCTATCGTGCCGACTACGCGGAAATCGGCGAGATGTTCCAGATGTTCCGCCCGACCGCGTAATAGTTCGCATCGCAAAACCCCGCGCAAACTGGCCCGCTTGATGCTTGCAAACGACGCTCCAACGCGTCGTTTTCAACTGCCGGCTCACTCAAGAGGAGCGCGATCATGTCCACCGAATTCGCCACGCAGTTCAGCCATGTCCGTCCGCAAGACACGTCCTACGTGGATCAGGGCCTACGCGACTTTTTTCTCTACCGCGATTTAGGCATCGCGCAGGCAACCGGCGGCAAGGTGCTGGCGCAACTCGTCAAGGCGAATCACGCACCAGAGCAAGGCACCGGTTGGCACCGCCATGAGGCCGATTTCCACATTGTGATCATGCTGAAGGGCTGGGCACGCTTCATGTACGGCGACAGGGAGACGCTCGTCGCCGCCGGCGATTGCGTGCATCAGGCGCCCGGCATCGTCCATTATCTATTCGATTACTCAGAAGATATGGAGTACATCGAAATCGTGTCGCCGGCCGATTTCAAGTCGATTGAAGTCGAAGGTCCGTGCGAAGTGCCTGCCGTGCAGCCGTGGAAAAGCGTCGCGGCTTGAGTAGCTGAAGCTGGGCCGCTGCGCTCGCATAACGAGGCCGGTGACGGCTTGCACCGAGAGCGGCCGAGTCGTTGATGCAGTGATCGCCCGAAGAAGCCGCCACGACTTCCGCACATTTGGCTACCTGAAGAAACGACCGCATCGTTTGCACGATGCGGTCATCTGAACGAACAGATCACTGCGTCGCCGGTGGCCGTCGGCGTGGCGCCGGTGACCCCTGCTGCGGCTTGGCGGCGGCGCTGGCTCCATCCGCCGCAGCAGTAATCACGCCGGTATCGATTTCGACATCACCCACCGCCGACGCGGCCGGCGCTGCTGCAATCACCTCAGAAGCCGCGGCCACCGACATCGGCTGAATCGTGCGCGCCCGCGAACTCACCAGCACCGCCCGCGGTTCGTTGTCGTAGATCACGGCCCGCACGCGCGGATAAATCTGCCGCTCCCACCGATGTCCATTGAACACGCCATAGTGCCCCACACCGGTTTGCACATGATGCGTCTTCAGATACGGCCGCAATTTGTCGCACATGTCCTGCGCGGCGAGCGTCTGACCAACCGCGCAGATATCGTCCTTTTCGCCCTCCACGGTCAGCAGCGCAGTGCGGCGGATCTTCGAAGGTTCCACAAGCCGCCCCTCCACTTCGAGCTCATGCAACGGCAGCGCATGCCGCTGAAAAACCGTATCGACGGTCTCCAGATAGAAATCGGCTGTCAGATCCATCGTCGCGAAGTATTCTTCATAGAAAGTGTGGATCGTGTCGGCCTTCGCCGGATCGCCTTTGGCACGTTCGTAATACATGGTCTCGAACGAGTCGAGATGGCGGCCGAGGTTCATCGACATAAACGCGGTCAGCTGCACGAAGCCCGGATACACGCGACGCTGCGCGCCCGCAAAACCGAACGGCACCGCGCTGATCAGGTTCTGCTCGAACCACTCGATCGGCTTGCTCTTGGCCAGTTCGTTGACGCGCGTCGGGTTGATGCGCGTGTCGAGCGGGCCCGCCATCAGCGTCATGCTGGCGGGTTGCGCGGGGTTGTCATCGGCGGCCATTAGCGCCACCGCGGCCAATGCGGCGACCGTCGGCTGACACACCGCCAGCAGATGCGCACCCGGTCCGATGGTTTCGGTGAAGTCGATCACGTGCTGCACGAATTCGTTGAAGCCGAAACGGCCTTGGCTCAGCGGCACGTCGCGCGGGTTGTGCCAATCGGTGATGTAGACGTCGTGCTCGGCCAGCATCGTCAACACGGTGCCGCGCAGCAGCGTCGCGAAGTGGCCGGACATGGGCGCGATCACCAGCACGCGCGGCTGCGGATGCGAAAGGGCGGCATCCTTACGGAAATGCAACAGCGAACAGAACGGCGTGTGGGCTGTCACTTCCTCGACGATCCGTACGGATTTGCCTTCCGTCACCACGCTATCGATGTCGAATGGTGGTCTGACGGGTGTGAGTCCCGCGAGCGTCAACAACTCGCAGGCCGCGCGTACCGAGCGTCCATGCGACGTGTCGCCAAACGCGGGCCACGCGTCGAGCGAATGATTCACCAGCGCTGCGCCGTGCCGCATTGGCAGCATCAAGTCGGCGAAAGCCTGGTATGTGGGATATGCGAACAGGTTCATAACCTTCGCACGAATGCAATAAAGGAAGGAGCCCGAATAGAGGCAAGTCATGTGCCAATCATGCAGTCGCACTGACGCGGCCGTCCCTGCACGTTGGCATAGCATTTGCGCGAGTCATGCCAGCGGGCCGAAATTGCCGCGCTTTGGTGCGCCCGCGCACGGCAACGTGCATGCGCATCGTCAGGCGTCGGCGGAACGCCCCATCCGGAGGAGAAACGTATGGCCAATACTACGCTCACCATCAGCAGCAAGAACTATTCTTCGTGGTCGTTGCGCGGCTGGCTGCTGACGAAGTTCAGTGGCCTGCCTTTCGAAGAGATCGTGATGTCGATCGACGATCCCGCCGCGCGCGCCGAATTGCTGCTACTGTCGCCGTCAATTCTGGTGCCGTGTCTCTTTCACGACGACATCAAGATCTGGGACACCCTGGCGATTGCCGAATATCTGAACGAGGTGAAACCGGAAGCAGCGCTGCTGCCGAAAGATACCCGCGCGCGAGCGCATTGCCGCTCGATTTGCGGTGAGATGCATTCGGGTTTTGGTTCGCTACGCTCGGCATTGCCGATGAACCTCAAAGCGCATTTTCCGGGCTTCAAGGTGTGGGCCCGGGCGCAATCGGATATCGATCGTATCGTGACGATCTGGAGCGAGTGCTTGCAGCAGTACGGCGGGCCGTTTCTGTTTGGCGAACGCAGTGCGGCGGATGCGATGTACGCGCCGGTGGTGACGCGTTTCGTTACCTACGATGTGAAGCTGGATCCGGAGATTGTCGACTACGGGCAGCGCATCATGGCACTGCCTGAAATGCAGCAGTGGATCGCGGACGCGCAGCAGGAAGTGGAGGAAATCGACGAACTGGACGTGGAGTTTTGAACGCCTTAATCCCGCCCAGCTCCCAGCTTGAACACACTCACCACCTGCGCAAGCCGCGCAGCCTGATCGCGCAACTCGGCCGCCGCGAGTTCTGCCTCGCCGACGATCGTCGCATTCTGCTGGGTCGCCTCACCAATCTGCGTGACAGCAAGATTGACCTGCTCGATGCCGCCGGATTGCTCGCGTGACGCAACGCTGATCTCCGCCATGATCGCGCGTACCTGGCCGACCTTGAGAACGATGCCCTGCATTGTCGAGCTGGCCTCTTCAGCGATCCGGAAACCGCTCTGAACGGTCGCCGTGGAGGCGGCGATCAGACCTTCGATTTCCTTCACCGAAGCCGCGCTGCGCTGCGCGAGCGCACGCACTTCCGATGCCACCACCGCAAAGCCCTTGCCGTGTTCACCGGCGCGCGCTGCTTCGACGGCAGCGTTCAGCGCGAGGATATTGGTCTGGAACGCGATGCCTTCGATCACGCTGGTGATCTCAGCAATCTTCTGCGACGAGCGGCTGATCTCGCCCATCGTCGAGACCACGCGTTCGACCGCACGGCCGCCTTCGAGCGCGGCATCCGCGGCATTCGTCACGAGCGTGTTGGCCTGTGCGGCATGGTCGGCGTTCTGCTGCACCGTTGACGTGATCTGTTCCATGCTGGCCGCCGTTTCTTCGAGGCTGCTCGCCTGCGTGGCAATGCGTGCAGCGATGTTGCCGCTGCCGGTGGCGATCTTTTCAGTGCCTTCCGACATATCCGTCGATGCATTGCGCACTTGCGACACGATGCGCGCGAGGCCTTCGCCGATGCCGTCGATCGATTGCATCAGGCGGCCGATTTCGTCGCCGCGCGCATTCGCGCCGTTCGCCACGCGCACGCTTAGATCGCCCGAGGCGAAGCGCTCGGACGCCTTCGCGGCTTCATCGAGCGGACGGCTCACGAGACGGCGCACAGCGATCAGGAACACGATAGCGAATGCGCCGACCAGTGCGAAACCGATCAGCAGGAATTCATCACGCGTTGTGATGACGTCCGCCATCACCTCGTCGCGCGGCGCGACGCCGCCCACCAACCATTGCCATTCCGGCACGGTGACGAACGAGACGAATTTGTCGCGCGCGTTGCGCTCGCCGAGCGTCGCGTCGGCGGAACTGAATTCGAGCTGGCCCTCTTTCATATCGAGCATTTGCTGATACGGCGCGTTCGCGTTGTCCGCGTTCTGGCCGGCGGCGGCCGGATGCACGATCAGCTTGCCGCGATCCGCGCCTTTCGAGGCGTTGACCACGAAGTAGTAGCCGCTGTCGCCGATTTTCAGTTTGCTGATGCCGTCTTCGACCGACTGGATCTCCTGGTCCACGTTCACGCCCACGAACAGCGCGCCAATCACGCGGCCGCTCGCGTCGGTGATCGGCCGATATTGGGTAATCAAGCGTTTGCCGAAGAGCGCGGCAAGTCCCGTATAGGATTTGTTGGCGAGGATCGATGCGTACGCGGGCGCCTTGCGGTCGAGCAGCGTGCCGATCGCGCGCGAGCCGTCCTGTTTTTTCAGCGAAGTCGTCACGCGGACGAAATCGTCGCCGCTGCGCGCGAACACGGTAGCCACCGCGCCGCTGCGCTCGAGAAACTGGTCGGGAATCGTGAAGTCCATGTTCAGGACTTTGTCGCCGGCTTTGATGGTGGGGGTGGCGACGCCGTTGATGTCGACTTTCTGGGTCTCGTCGAGTGTGTAGCCCGTGGGCAGGAAGCTCGCGAACAGCGACATCGAGCGATCGACCTCGGCCGACAGCGCCTTGTCGAACAGCGTGATCATGGCGGCAATCGAGCGGTCCTTATCGGCGATGCGCTCGAGCACCTGATCACTGACCTGCTTGCCGGCGGTACGCGTGAGCGCCCACGTGAAGGCGGCGAAAATCAACGCCACCAGTACGCACGACAGCGCGGCAAGCCGGGCGCCAACGCTGGCGCGGCGCAAAGAGAGAAATTCCATGGGCGTTCGGAGTAAGGAAAGACATGTGGCGCGCAAGCCATGCGGATGCATGGTTTACACCTATGTCAGGATTACGGCCGATTTGCCCATTTCTTTAGTCTGTTCGAAAGCTTTTCGTAATATATGGGCGTATATAGCCCGTCAAGGCATCAAGGCGTCAAGGCGTCAAGGCGTCAAGGCGTCAACGCATCAACGAATTAATGTGTGAACGCCTCACCGCGCCGACGCGCCGCGCCAGGTCCGCAGCAGAAGCGCATTGGTGACGACGCTCACGCTTGAAAACGCCATCGCCGCACCGGCCAGCATCGGGTTCAGCAAGCCGAAGGCGGCAAGCGGAATGCCGATCAGGTTGTAGACGAAGGCCCAGAACAGGTTCTGCTGGATCTTGCGCCAGGTCCTGCGCGAAATGTCGATGGCGTCGGCCACCAGCGCCGGGTCGCCGCGCATCAGCGTGATGCCGGCCGCCTGCATCGCGACGTCGGTGCCGGTCGCCATCGCGATGCCGATGTCGGCGGCCGCGAGGGCGGGGGCGTCGTTGATGCCGTCGCCCACCATCGCGACGATGCCGGCGCTGCGGATCTTCAGATCGCGGATCACGCGGGCTTTGTCGTCCGGCAGCACTTCAGCGTGGAATTCCTCGATGCCGAGCGCCAGGGCGACGCTCGCCGCGCTGCCGTGGTTGTCGCCGGTGACGAGCACGCTTTTGATGCCCATTTGTGCGAGCCGTTCGATGGCCGCGCGGGCAGTCGGTTTGACGGTGTCGCCGAAAGCGATCAGTGCGAGCGCGGTGGGCGCTTGCGGCGCGCGTTGTATCAGCCAGGAGACAGTGTTGCCGGCAGCTTCGAGTTGTTTTGCGCGCTCGGTGAGTTGCGGCGACAGCTGGATGCCAAGTTCGTTGAGCCAGCGCGTGCTGCCCAGCGCCAAGGTGTGGCCATCGATGTCGGCCTCCACGCCGCGGCCGGGCACTGCGCGTGCGGCGCTTGCCGTGAGTGTCGCAACTGGTGGCTCCGTTGCGCCCTTCGTTATCGCAACGGGCGCTGAAGCGCTCAGCGTGCTACCAGCCAGCGCGCTACCACCCAACGTGCTTTCAGCCAGCGCGGTACCGCCCAACGCGCTATCGACCACCGCCCCAACCCCGCCGGTCGCCGACGAGCCCTCAACCGCGGTGTCGTCTCGCAAATTGCCCGCCTGTGCCGCTTCATACGCCTTCACCACTGCCCGCGCCAACGGATGATCGCTATGCCGTTGCACGGCCGCAGCCAGCGCCAATGCCTCGTCGCGCCCAATACCGCCGATCGCCTCGAACGCCGTCACCGAAGGTTGCCCGACGGTCAGCGTGCCGGTTTTATCGAACGCAACAACATTCACGCGATGCGCGGTTTCCAACGCCTCGGCGTCCTTGATCAGCACGCCACGCCGCGCGGCGACGCCGGTGCCGGCCATGATGGCTGCGGGCGTCGCCAGTCCGAGCGCGCATGGGCAGGCGATCACCAGCACGGCGACCGCATTCAGAATCGCGGCTTCACCTCCCGCGCCAGCAATCAGCCAGCCCACCAGCGTCAGCGCCGCAATCGCCAGAATCGCCGGCACGAAGATCTCGCTGACCCGATCGACCAAACGCTGGATCGGTGCCTTCTCAGCCTGCGCGCTTTCCACGAGGCGGATGATTCGCGCGAGCGTCGTTTCCGCGCCGATCGCGGTGGTCGTCACCGCAATCGCGCCTTCGCCGTTGATCGAACCGGCGGTAACCGGATCGGCTGCCTGCTTCGGCACCGGCAAGCTTTCGCCGGTAATCAGCGATTCGTCGATGTGGGTGCGGCCTTCGAGCACCGCGCCGTCGACTGGCACGCGTTCGCCGGGACGCACGATCACTACCGTGCCGACCCGCACTTGCGCGAGCGGAACTTCGCGCTCGTCCGCTCCGACGCGGATTCGCGCACGGTCGGGGCGCAGCGCGTTGAGCGCGCGGATCGCATCCGTGGTCTGGCGCTTGGCGCGCGCTTCGAGCCATTTGCCGAAGCGCACCAGCGTAATCACTACCGCCGACGCTTCGAAGTACAGATGCGTCATGTCGCCCGGATGGGTCGCCAGTTCATAGACGCTGATCCCATAAGCCGCCGACGTGCCGAGCGCAACCAGCAAGTCCATGTTCCCGGCGCCGGCCCGCACCGCACGGTAGGCCGCGCGATAGAAGCGCGCGCCGAACACGAACTGCACGATCGAGGCGAGGGCGAATTGCAGCCAAGGGGAAAGCATCGCGTGCACGCCGAACCATTCGCCGACCATCGGCAGGACGAGCGGCAGCGTCAGCACGGCGGAGGCGAGCACGGCCGCCAGCTCGCGGCGGGTCTGGTTGCGTTTGCTGTCGGCGGCGGCGGCGAGGGCGGCGGTATCGGCTGCAGTCGTCGGTGAGTCTGGCGGTGCTATCAGCGTCGCCTCGTAACCCGCTTTCTTGACCGCTGCGATCAGCGCATCGGCGTCGGTACTCGAGTCTGAGGCCGCGTTGCCTAAATTGACGGACGCCGTTTCGGTCGCCAGATTCACCGACACGCCCGCGACGCCCGGCACCTTCGCGAGTGCCTTCTCCACGCGCATTGCGCACGAGGCGCAGGTCATTCCGCCGATCGCCAGTTCAGTGGCGTGCGAAGTGCGCGCTGGCGCGACGTCCGGGCGCGCCGACGGCGTGGCTTCGTAGCCCGCTTTGCGCACGGCGCTGGCGAGCGTTTCGGGGTCGACGGCAGCGTTGCTGTCGATGCTGGCTTTTTCAGTGGCGAGATTCACCGACGCGCGCGTGACCCCCGGCACTTTGGCCAGGGCTTTCTCGACGCGCATGGCGCACGAGGCGCAGGTCATCCCGCCGATGTCGAGTTCGGTGGTTCTGGAGGGCGTAGCGTCCGCGGGACGCAGCGGTGGAGCAAGTTCGGTCATGGCAGGCAAGGCTCTTCGCGGCATTGGGCCGCATCATGAACCGAGTATTGACCTTCCCATGATGGGAAGGTCAAGGATGTTTTTGTGGCGCGCTGCAGCTGCGTCGCGCTACGGTTGATAAGCAGAACAGCTCAGAATGCCGGCGGCGCGTCCAGCATCGCCTGGCCAACGGCCTTCTGTTCGTCGCTGGTGCGCGCCAGCAGGGTGTCGGCCGCACCGCGCCGGTCGGCGGCTTCCTTGTTCTGGCCGAGCTTCCATTTGCCGACCAGTCGCGTGACCTCGATCTCGAGACCGACGATCGCCCCCAGCATCTGGGCGATATAGTCGGCCGGCGCGTCGCCCATCTTCCAGGGCACCGCTTCACCCGCTTCCATCTTGCGGGTGAGTCGCGCGACGAGGCCACGCACGAACGCCTCGTCGTCGCGCACGACGATCCGGCCGTGCGCGTGCACCACCATATAGTTGTAAGTCGGCACCTGACGATGCGTCTCGTGCTTGCTCGGATACCAGGTCGGCGAGATATAGGCGGCCGGACCCTGGAAAATGACAAGGGCTTCCGGGTTGGCGGCGACTTCCTGCCAGACAGGGTTGGCCCGAGCGACGTGGGCGCGGAGGATGCCGTGGGTTTCGGCAGCCGTGTCGCTTCCTGTGGAAGTGAGCTTCGCGTCACCTCCTCCGGGGGCTAACTGCGCGTCGAATTCAAATGGCAAATGATTCGCATCGAGTCCATTCGGGCCATTAGTAATCAGCGCGCCAAACGGCTGCTCGGCGATCAGGCGATGGAGAACCTCTGGACGGTTCTCTTCAAAATGGGCGGGCATATACATAAAACGCTCCGGATACAAAAGGGCGGCGAGTGGTCGGGAAGTGCGGCCAGCAAGACAGGAACTGGCGTGCGAGTGACAAAAATCGTTAACCGTACTGCAAATGGTGTCCGCGCGCTCATTACAAAGCGCTATTGCTGCCTTTGCGCTTGCCTGGTGAGCAAGGATACGATACAACCCGATGTTGTCGGCATCGCAAGCTGCGGACTGGCTGCGCTCGGCTTAGGGAGGCCACGCAAACAGGGTTCGCTGCGCACCGACGTCTCCCTTAGGACCGCACGTTCTGCCACCTGAACGAATGATAAAAAATCGCCAAGAACTGTTTTCGTTTCACTGGACCTGCGCATCGCTCGCAGGCCTCGCATTTCTGGCCGGTTGCGCGTCGACTCCGCCCACGACGCAAAAAACTACTGGCTGGGTCAAGGATGAAGTCGCCGATTCGTATGTATTCGGCTATCCGCTGGTGCTGATGGGCGTCGCGCGCGACGCGGCGGTCGGCACTAATCCGGGCCAGGCGCCAGTCAATACGCTGCGCCACGCGCAGGCCCTGCCGCCAATCGGCGCCGCCAATCCGCTGCAGCCAAGTCTCGACACGCTCGATTCGACCGGCTGGCTGGACGTCGGCAGCGAGCCGGTGATCGTGTCACTGCCCGACTCGCACGGCCGCTATGTCGACGCCCGCGTACTCGACATGTGGACCAACGTGGTGTGGTCGACCAGCTCACAGTTCGGCACCCGCGCCGCAGGCATCAAAGCGCAAACGATTGCCTTCGTCGGCTCGGGCTGGCAGGGCAATCTGCCCAAGGGCGTGACGCGCGTCGACGTGCCGACCCGCAACGCATGGGTGAGTGTGCGCATCCAGTCGAACGGCACGCGCGACCTGACGGCGGTGCGCAAGCTGCAGCGCGCCATCCGTGTCGCGCCGCTGAGCGTCTACGCGGGCGATACGCGCTCGGCGTCGATTACGCCGCCGCGCAGCAATGCCGCCGATGCCGCCGCCGCGACCGCTTCCGGTACGCCCGCCGCGCAGGTTGCCGCGCTCGACGCGAACGGCTTCTTCAGCCGGCTCGCGCAGGCGTTGCCGGACAACCCGCCGACACCGGCCGATCCGCATGCGCTGAAAATCCTTTCCGACTTCGGCGTGACGCCTGGCGATCCGGTGAAGCTGCCGAGCGCGCCCGAGGCGATTGCCGCGGGTCTTGCCGACGGCCACGACCGCGTCGTCACGCCGCCGTCCAATCTGCTGAGCGGCAATGGCTGGAGCTGGTTCGGCGACGGCGTGGGCAACTACGGTCCCGACTACGCGATGCGCGCTTACGCCGCAGCGACCCAGCCGGGCATCGGCACGAAGGACGATGAAGTGCGCGCGGTCATCACTCAGGACAGTGACGGTCATGCGCTCAACGGCGCGAACCGCTACGTGATCCACTTCGCGCCGAACCAGTTGCCGCCGGTGCGCGGCTTCTGGTCGATCACCGCCTACACGAAGGACGGTGCGTTAGGGGAAAGTGCGCCGGCGCGTCTGGCGGTTGGCGATCGCAATGGCGCACGCCGCAATCGCGACGGTTCGCTCGACGTGACGGTGTCGTCGGCGCGCAGCAAGGGCGGCAACTGGCTGCCGGCGCCGCGCGCCGATCTGCAACTGGTGCTGCGTCTGTACGCGCCGAAGCCGCAAGCTACTGACGGCAGTTGGCAACCGCCGGCCGTCGTGCGTCAGTGAATTGCGGCAATGAAGTTCGCCGATGAAATGCTTCAGTGAAGTGCGGTGATGAAGTTCGCCGATGAAATGCTTCGTTGAAGTGCGACAGTGAAATGCTTCAATGAAATGCATGGGCGATATGCGTCACTGCTGTGACAGCAATGCATGAGTGACGCATAAATCCGCGCATGTCCGCCGCTTCGTGCCGGCGGACATGCGGCGCTGTAGCGTGCAACAATGTGTAAGCCTCGGCTTACATTTCTATGCCGCGTAAGATTCACCACTTATACTGCCGCTTGCGGGATTTTCGTTTCGCGGCGGGCTTGCCGCCGCATTACCCAAGATCGAGCATGGCAAGCCTCAATAAAGCATCAATCGCCTCTTCCATGCAGACCGTGCGCGATGTCGCGCAGTCACGCCGCACCCGGCGTGTCATCACGGGTCTGCTGATCTTCCTCGTATTGTTCGGTCTGCTGGGCTTTTTCGCGGCGCCGCCGTTGATTCGCCACATTGCCGAGCAGCAACTGAGCAAGCAACTCGACCGGCCTGCCACGATCGGCCGCATTGCGCTCAATCCATACACGCTGAAACTCGAAGCCGATCGCGTGCATATCGGCGAGCGTGGCGGCGCGGGCGACTTCGTCGATATTGCGCGGCTCATCGTGCAGCCGTCATGGAGTTCGCTGTTTCGTGCCGCGCCGATCATCGACGAAGTGCAACTCGATTCGCCGCAGTTTCATATCGTTCGCTATGATGCGCAGCGCTTCAATTTCACCGACCTGATCGAGAAGTTCTCAAAGCGGCCGGCCACGCCCAATAGCAAGCCGACGCTATTCTCGGTGTCGAACATTCGCCTCGAAAACGGCCAGATCACATTCGACGACAAGCTACTCGGCGCAACGCACGTGATCGACCAATGGAAGCTCGGCATTCCGTTCATCGCCACGCTGCCTTCGAAAACGGATATCTTCGTTGAGCCGTTGCTGCGTGCGCGTATCGACGGCAGTCCGCTCGCTATCGACGGCAAAACCAAGCCGTTTGCAGCGTCGCGCGAATCGGAAGTGTCGCTGCGCTTCGACGGGCTCGATGTGCCGCGTTTGATGTCCTACGTGCCGACCAAGCTGCCGGTGATTGTGCAGAGCGGCAAGCTGTCCACCGATCTCAAGCTCAACTTCGTGATGTCCAACGACGCGCCTTCGTTGCGCGTGGCGGGCACGGTCGATTTGAACGATGTAGACGTGCGCGATCAGAGCAAGGCGCCGTTCTTCGCCGCGCGCGCGGTGCATGTGGCTGCCGCGACGCTCGAGCCGTTGAAGAGCCTGTATCACTTCGACGATATCCGCATCGACGCACCAAGCGCCAATCTTGCACGTGATAAAGAAGGCGTGTTGAGTGTCGAGCGGATGTTCGCGCCTGCGCCTGCTGCGGAGGCTGCTGCAACTTCTGCACCGGCGGGTGCGTCTGCATCTGCGCCGGCATCCGCGGCGGCCGCGTCTGCTTCCACGACGGCTAAGAACGCTGCGAGCGCGCCAGTCGAAGCATCCGGCGCAGCCGCCGCCGACAAGACCGCACAGCCTCTGGACCTGTCGATCAAGCGTTTCGTGCTCAACGACGGCACCGTGAACGTTCACGATGAAGCCGCCTCGCGACCGGTCGACCTCGGCCTGCAAAAACTGGCCGTCACGCTGACCGATTTCTCGACGCTGGCCACCGCGCCTGCACACTACACGCTGAACACCGACTTCAAGGATGCGGGAGGTTCACTCGGCGCGGCGGGTGCGTTCGGCCTCGTCGCGAAGACGGCCAGTGCGAAGCTCGATCTAAAGTCGTTGAAGTTGCCGTTGCTGCAACCTTATCTCGACACCGCGACGGCCGCGCAAGTGGTGGACGGCGCGCTGTCCGCCAACGCGAACGTCGGCGCGAATTGGTCGAAGTCGCCGGCCGCAGTGATGGTCACCGACACGCAACTCGATCTGCAATCGCTCAAACTCGCGGCGCGCGGCAGCAACGCGCCGGTGGTTTCGCTCGCGCAAGGCACGGTGACGGTCAAGCAGGTGGACGTAGCTGGACGCACCGCCGATATCACCGGCGTCGACACGACAGGTCTGGTGGTGAATGCGCAGCGACTGAAAGACGGCAGCATCGACCTTGCCGCGCTCGCCGGTCCGCATCAGGCCGAGCAGAAGCGCACGGTTATTCACGCGGCGAAGAAGGCGGAGGCGGAAGGGCCCGCATGGCACTACAAGATCGGCGAGCTCAATCTGAAAGACGCGACCGCCAATTTCACTGACAACACCACGCCGCGTCCGGTGAAGCTGAGCGTGACGCCGCTGCAACTGAAGGTGCAGCAGATCAGCGATGATCTGAGTAAACCGCTGCCGATCGATCTGCAAGCAACGCTCAATAAAAAAGGCACGCTCGGCATAAAAGGCGATGTCACGGCGACACCACTCAAGGTGGCCGTCAAGGTGAACGCGAACCGCCTGGATGCGGCGGCCTTCGAACCGTACTTCGGCAACAAGCTGAATGCGCTGATCGCGAGCGCGTTGCTCAACGCGAACGGCGATCTCGCGCTGAGTCAGGCAAAGGCGCTCAAAGCGACGTATCGCGGCGACGTGGCGCTGGTCGACGTACGGATGCTCGACAAGGCGACGTCTGACCCGTTCGCGGGTTGGGGTTCGCTCGCGCTGACCAACCTGAAGGCGGACTACGACGAACACGGCACGGTGGTCGACGCGGGCCGCGTCACGTTCACGAAGTTCTATGGGCGCGTGCTGCTCGACGCGCAAGGCAAGCTGAATCTCAAGGACGTGGTTGCGCATGAAAGCGGCGCCGCGCAATCGCTGACACGCGACAAGAGCGGCCACGAACCCGTGCCGCTGACGCCGCAAGCGGCGTCGGCACCCGAGGTGGCTTCCGCGCCGGTACCGGCGTCGTCGGCAACCCCGGCCACGGTCACCGCCGCAACGCCGCCGCAGAGCCCCGTCAAACTGCACTTCGGCCAATTGGTGCTGCAACAGGGCCGTGTGACGTATACCGACAACTTCATCAAGCCAAACTTCACAGCGAACCTTGTCGCCATTCAAGGCACGGTTGGCGCGTTCGGCACGCAATCGACTACGCCCGCGCCCGTGGACATCGCTGCAAAACTGGCAGCCAACGGTCCGCTGTCGATTCGCGGCACGGTCAATCCGCTGATCGCAAAGCCGGCACTCGATTTGACGGCGAGCGCACACGATATCGAGCTCACCAATCTCACGCCGTATTCGGCCAAATACGCCGGCTATCCGATCACTAAGGGCAAGCTGAACGTCGATCTGCACTACAAGCTCGATAACGATCAGTTGAACGCGAACAATCATATTTTCATCGATCAACTCACGTTCGGCGATCACGTCGAGAACGATACGGCGACCAAGCTGCCGGTGCGTCTCGCGATCTCATTGCTGAAAAATTCGCGTGGTGAAATCGACGTGAATCTGCCGGTGTCTGGTTCATTGTCGAATCCGGAATTCAGCGTCGGCGGCCTGATCTGGCATGCGGTGCTCAATCTGTTGCAGAAGGCCGTGACCGCGCCGTTCTCGCTGATCGCCAATGCGTTCGGCGGCAATGGTGAGGAGTTGGGCTATGTCGAATTCGAGCCAGGGTCGGCGAAACTTTCCGACGCTGCGGACAAGAAGCTCGACACCATCGTGAAAGCGCTGGCCGACAAGAGTTCGATCCGTATCGACCTGATCGGCCGCGTCGATCCGGCTGTCGACGAACCCGGTTTGCGCACGCAGTACGTTGAACGCCAGGTGAAGCAGCAGAAGATCAAGGACGTGGTGGGCAATGGCGAGAGCGTCGATTTGTCGACCGTCACCGTGGATCCCAAGGAGTACGACAAGTACTTGGCCAAGGCCTATAAGTCCGCCGACTTCAAGAAGCCGCGCAATTTTGTCGGCTTGACCAAGAGCCTCCCGGACGACGAGATGAAGAGCGCGATGGCCGCCAACGCTCCGATCAACGACGCCAGCTTGCGTGATCTCGCGCAGCAACGGGCGCAAGCCGTGCAGCAGTATTTCGAAGGCAAGATCGACAGCAGCCGCGTGTTTATCGTCGCGCCGAAGCTGAACGCAGACGGCATCAAGGACAAAGGTGCGACGACGCGGGTGGACTTCGGCTTGAAGTGATGCGTTGTGTTGTGTTGCAACGCGAGCCGGTTCGTAATCGCCGTCTCGCCTTCGTGACGCGATGTGACGTATCGCGTTGTGGACGTACACCGCTGCGCGTGTCGCAGCGCGGCGGCGTGCAGTTAAGCGGCGCGCGTAGGCTTTTTCTTCAACGCCGTCTGCTCGATCACTCGCGCGAGGGTGTCGAACGCCGGGCCGATCTTCTCGTTTGCCACGCACGCGTAGCCCAGCAGCAGCCCGCGTCGCGCGGGCGTCTCGCTGCTGTAGTAGGCAGCGAGCGGCCGCACGATCACGCCGGCATCGTAAGCGGCTGCCGTGACCGCGCGATCGTTCGCATGATCGGGCAGGCCGAGCACCAGATGCAAACCGGCCTCGTCGCCCATCACCGGGAGTTCGTTGCCGAAACGCGCGGTAATCGCGTCGATCAGAATCTGCCTGCGTTCGCCGTATAGCGCACGCATACGGCGAACATGCGACGTGAGATGGCCGTCCATGATGAAGTCGGTCATCACCGCCTGCTGCATTAGCTGCCCCTCGCGATACAGCTCGGCCACGCCCGTGCGGAACGTATCCACCAGATGCTCCGGCGCGATCATGTAGCCGATCCGCAAACCTGGAAACAGCATCTTCCCCAAGCTGCCGACGTAGATCACCTGGCCGGCGTCGTCGAGCCCTTGCAGCGATGCTAGCGGACGGCTGCCGTAGCGGAACTCGCTGTCGTAGTCGTCCTCGATGATCCAGACGTTGTGCTGGCGCGCATACTCGAGCAGCGTGCGGCGGCGCGCAAGACTCATCACCATGCCGAGCGGATATTGATGCGACGGAGTAACGAGCGCGAGGCGCGGCGGTTGTTGCAAATCTTGTTCGCGTGGGTTGAGACCTTCGGCATCAACCGGCACCGGCACCAGCGTGATCCCCGACGATTGCAGCACGCTGCGCGCGCCCCAATAGCACGGCTCTTCCACCCACGCGCGATCGCCGACGTCGGTCAATAGACGCACCGCCAGATCAATCGATTGATGAATGCCCGTCGTGATGATGATCTGATCGGGCGTGCAATTCACCGAGCGCGCGACGCGCAGGTAATCGGACAACGCGCGCCTTAACGGCCTATAGCCGCCGCCCGGCGCATAGGTCAGCAGATCCGGATTGGCTTCCTTCCACAACCTTGCCTGCAAACGGCTCCACGTGCGCGCCGGAAATTCGGCGACGTCGGGTACGCCCGGCATGAACGCACCCCACTGTTTGGCGGAGACGCCGGCCTGATCGATGAGCCTGCGTCCGCGCGTGGAGAGGTCGCCTAGATCGCGTTTTGGCGGCTTTGCGGTCGCGGCGGCTTGATTAGCACTGTCCGCATCGACGCTCGCCACCGCCGGCTTCTCGCGCGTATTCACCGCCGCAGTATCCGGCCGCGTGTCGGCGACATAGGTGCCGCTACCGGTGGTCGAGATCACATAGCCTTCGGCGGTCAACTGATCGTAGACGTGCAGCACCGTATTGCGCGCGATGCCGAGGTCTTCGGCGAGCGTGCGCGAACTGGGCAGCTTGGTGCCGGGCGGCAACTGGCCGGTCAGGATGGCCTGCTGCATCAGCCGCAACGTCTGCCTGTAGACCGGTTCGGCGGCCGTGCGGTCAAGCCGCGCGGCGAGCCAATCCGACAAGATCACGGTGTCCAAGTGGTTCTATCCGGAATAATGAAATGGTTCCATATTGTAGAACCGTAAGGGACTATAGTGAGCCACGCAATTGACACAATCCCGCTGTTTTGCAGAGGGAGCCAGCCGGACCGCAGAGGAGACGAAGGTATGAAAACCGATGACGTGATCGTCAGCTTTCGAGGTGTGCGCAAGACGTACGACGGCGAAACGCTGGTCGTCAAACAACTCGATCTGGATATCTATCAGGGCGAATTCCTGACGCTGCTTGGACCGTCCGGATCAGGGAAAACCACGTGTCTGATGATGCTGGCGGGCTTCGAATTTCCCACCGGCGGCGAGATCTGGCTCGACGGCACGTTGCTTAATACCGTGCCGCCGCATAAGCGCAACATCGGCATGGTGTTTCAGAACTACGCGCTGTTTCCGCATTTGACGGTCGAGCAGAACGTCGCGTATCCGCTTACGGTGCGCAAACTCTCGGCCGAGGAACGCGCGCATCGCACCCATAACGCGCTGAAGATGGTGCGCATGGAAAGCTTCGCGAAGCGTTATCCGGCGCAGCTTTCCGGCGGCCAGCAGCAACGTATTGCGCTGGCGCGGGCGCTGGTGTTCGAGCCGAAGCTCGTGCTGATGGACGAGCCGCTCGGCGCACTCGACAAGCAGTTGCGCGAACACATGCAGTACGAACTTAAATCATTGCACGAGAAGCTCGGTGTGACGTTCGTGTACGTCACGCACGATCAGGGCGAAGCGCTGACTATGTCCGACCGCGTCGCCGTGTTCGACAAAGGCATCGTGCAGCAACTCGATACCGTCGACCGTCTTTACGAATCGCCTTGCAACGAGTTCGTCGCGAACTTCATCGGCGACAGCAACAAGCTGCGCGGCACGATCGCAAACGTCGACGGCGAGTACTGCGAGTTTCATTTGATTGACGGTACGCGGCTCACGGGACGCAATATCGGTGGCGCGCGGGCGGGCACGCCGGCGGTTGCGTGTATCCGGCCCGAACGCATGAAGCTTGCGAACGGCGTATCACGGCCTGGCGCCAACGCGCTAAGCGGCGAAGCGCGCGGGCTGATCTATTTCGGTGACCACGTGCGGATGCGCTGTGGTCTGCCAGAACAGGACGAGTGCTTCGTGAAAGTGCCGCTCGGCACCGATGCACTCGAAACCTTCGCGCCTGGTGCGCCGGTTGCGCTGGAGTTCGCGCCTGAGCATCTGCGGGTATTTGCAGGAGCTTGAACACGTCTGCGTCGCGCGTTCATGGGGCCTTCACCTGGCGCAGTCAGATCGGAGCCGGGTCTATCGAAGCAAGCTGATCGACGCATGTAGAAAGCATCAAGCAGGGCCATCAAGCAGCACAAAAAAACCACGTCGTACTGAGCTGAAAAACACACCACCAAAGGAGAGCAACACACCATGAGCAAGATCGGGAAATCGCGCTGCGCCATCGCTGTCGGTGCTGTGGCGCTCGCGCTGGGCGCCGCGCAAGTCAATGCAGCTGAACTGACGGTCGTCAACTTCGGCGGCGCGAATGGCGACGCGCAAAAGGTCGCATTCAACCAGCCGTTCGAAACGCAAACCAGCAACAAGGTAACCGCCGTCGAATACAACGGTGAGCAGGCCAAAGTGAAGGCGATGGTCGAAGCGAAGCATGTGAACTGGGACGTGGTGGAAGTCGAATCCGGCGACATCGGCCGTGGCTGTGATGAAGGGCTGTACGAGAAGCTCGACTGGTCGAAGATCGGCAAGAAGTCGGATCTCATTCCGGAAGCGCCGCAAACCTGTGGCGTGGGCTTCTTCGTGTGGTCGACGGCGCTCGCTTATAACGCCGACAAGCTGAAAACCGCCCCGACGGGTTGGGCCGATTTCTGGGACGTGAAGAAATTCCCGGGCAAGCGTGCGATGCGCAAGGGCGCGCGCTACAACCTCGAATTCGCGCTGATGGCCGATGGCGTGCCGCCGAAGGATGTCTACAAGGTGCTCGCCACCAAGGAGGGCCAGGACCGCGCATTCAAGAAGCTCGACGAACTGAAGCCGAATATCCAGTGGTGGGAAGCGGGCGCACAGCCGCCGCAATTCCTCGTCGCGGGTGACGTGGTGATGTCGACTGCGTACAACGGCCGCATCGACGCCGCGCAGAAGGAAGGCAAGAACCTCAAGGTGGTGTGGAACGGCAGCATTTACGACCTCGACTATTGGGCGATTCCGAAGGGCACGCCGAACAAGGCGCTGGCCGAGAAGTACATCGCGTATTCGCTTTCGTCGAAGCCGCAACAGGACTACGCGCACAACATCGCTTACGGTCCGGTGAACGTGGCGGCCATCAAGGCGCTCGATCCAAAGACGCTCGCCAATCTGCCGAACTCGCCGGCTAATGGCAAGAACGCAGTGCTGCAGAACCTTGCGTTCTGGACCGATCATGGCGATGAATTGGAGCAGCGTTTTTCGTCGTGGGCTTCGAAGTAATCAAGCTTGTATGAGGCGGTGCGGCTTCTTTGTTAGTGAAGCCGTGCCGGACTGATGCGATACAACGCGCGCATATCTGAATGATGTGCGGGCTCGTCTGGATGCATGGGACAGGAGTAAGCGCTAAAGCGCTAACTCCCGTCGACTCGCCTTGCATGGGACAGGAGTAAGCGCTAAAGCGCTAACTCCCGTCGACTCGCTTTGCATGGGACGGGAGTAAGCGCTAAAGCGCTAACTCCCGTCGACACAGGAGACAGGTGTGACTACGATGACGATCGCCGACGATTCGACGCCTGAGTCGAGTGTTCGGCTCAAACGCGAACTGAAGGCCGCGGAAGCGAAGAAGCGCGCGATGGCGCTGCTGCTGATTGCGCCGCTCGCCATTTTTCTGTTGCTGATTTTCGTTGTACCGATCGGTGCGCTGTTGACGCGCGCCGCGCAGAATCCGGAAGTGGTCAACGCTTTGCCGCATACGCTGAACGCGTTGAGCGGTTGGGATCGCAAGACGCTGCCTCCTGACGCAGCGTATACCGCATTGGCTGTTGACCTCGCCGCGGTCGCCGATAGCGATGGCATGGGTGCGCTGGCGCGCCGCTTGAATGTCGAAATTCCCGGCTATCGCTCTCTGGTAGCGAAATCGGCACACGCGATGCCGTTCGTCGACGACAACAGCAAGCCGTTGAATCTCACGCCTGCCCAGGTTCACGCGAAATTCGTCGAACTCGACGAGCGCTGGAACGACATCGCCTACTGGCAAGCGATTGCAAAGAATTCAGGGGCGTATTCGCCGTTCTATCTACTGGCTTCGTTGGACCACAAGCAGGACGCGTTCGGCCAAGTTATCCCGACGGATCCTGATCAACAGATTTATCTCGCCGTGTTCAAGCGCACGTTCGTGATCGGCGCAGCCGTGACGTTTTTCGCGCTGCTGCTCGGCTACCCGCTCGCATACTGGATCTCGACGCTGTCCGACCGTCGCGCGAATCTGGTGATGATTCTTGTGTTGATTCCGTTCTGGACGTCGATCCTCGTGCGCGTCGCCGCGTGGATCGTGATTCTGCAAAGCGAAGGGCTGGTGAACAAAGCGCTGATTGCAAGCGGGCTGCTGCATGACCCGCTGTCGCTGCTATTCAACCGCACCGGCGTGTACATCTCGATGACGCACATTTTGCTGCCGTTCATGATCCTGCCGCTGTATAGCGTGATGAAGTCGATCCCGCCGACTTACCAGCGTGCCGCGATTTCGCTGGGCAGCCATCCATTCGCCGCATTCTGGCGCGTGTATGTGCCGCAAACTTATCCGGGCATCGGCGCGGGTGCGTTGCTCGTGTTCATTCTGGCGATCGGCTACTACATCACGCCGGCATTGCTCGGAGGACCGGGCGACCAGATGGTCAGCTACTACGTCGCGTACTTCACCAACGTGACGATCAACTGGGGCATGGCGTGTGCGCTCGGCGGTTTGCTGCTCGCCGCGACGCTCGTGCTGTATGTCATCTACGGGCGCTTTACGCGTTCGTCACTGAGCCTTGGCTGATTAGCTAAACGGAGCTTACTCACGATGAAACTTGCCAAGCCCTTGTTTGCGCCGCACACGTCTTTGGTCGAACGCGTGTGGTATTTCGCGCTGCGCGCGCTTGCCGTGCTGACGCTGCTATATCTGATTTTGCCGGTGCTGGCGATTGTGCCGCTGTCGTTTTCGTCGAGCACGTTTCTCGTGTATCCGATTCCGGGCTGGTCGCTGCGCTGGTACCAAAATCTGATTGCATCCGATGAATGGCGCATGGCGGCGAAGAATAGCTTTATCGTGGCGCCGTCGGCGACTGTGGTTGCAACTGTTCTCGGCACGCTTGCTGCAATCGGGCTGACCAAAGCGAACTTTCGCGGCAAGGCGCTGCTGATGGCGATCCTGATTTCGCCGATGATCGTGCCGGTGGTGGTGGTCGGCGTCGGCATGTATCTGTTCTTTGCGCCGCTGGGGCTGGCGAATACTTATATCGGGCTGATTCTGGCGCATGCGTCGCTTGGTGTGCCATTTGTCGTGACGA
The DNA here is from genome assembly GCF_012927345.1 of Paraburkholderia polaris. GTDB lineage: Bacteria > Pseudomonadota > Gammaproteobacteria > Burkholderiales > Burkholderiaceae > Paraburkholderia > Paraburkholderia polaris. Next base: position 13,109 of record NZ_JABBGJ010000028.1, on the reverse strand, counting down.
CGGTGGCGGCGACGCTGCAGGGCTTCAATTACAACCTTGTGCGCGCCAGTTTGTCGCTGGGCGCGAATCCGGTGACGACGTTTTTCCGTATCACGTTGCCGGTGATTGCACCGGGTGTGATTTCGGGTGCGCTATTCGCGTTTGCGACTTCGTTCGATGAGGTGGTGGTGACGCTGTTTCTCGCAGGCGCGGATCAGACGACGCTGCCGCGGCAAATGTTTACGGGCATCCGCGAGAACATCAGCCCGACGATTGCGGCGCTGGCGACAATTTTGATTGTGTTTTCGACTTGCTTGTTGCTGGCGCTTGAGTGGTTGCGGGGAAGGAATGCGGCGCGGGCGGTAAAGGCCTGAGTGTCAGGCGGATGCGTTGTGGTTGTCGTGATTTAGCGTCTGACGGTCGCGCTGGATGAACGACACAGGGATGTGATGAGACGGTGCGTGGGGCGCTTCGCGGCGGCGGCCAGCGCACGATTTGTCCGCCGCGATGCCTTTCGTGGGTCTAGAAGCGCTGCTTTAGCTCTGCGGCTACCCGTGCCAGCACATCATCCCAGTTGCCTCGCTGCGACTGGGTGAAGAGACGCACGCTGGGATACCAGGGACTGTCATCCCGATCGCGCAACCAGCGCCAGCAACCTGCGAAACGGTTGAGCAGCCAGACCGGCTTGCCCATCGCTGCGGCGAGGTGCGCAACCGACGTGTCGACAGAGATCACTAGGTCGAGGTTCTCGATCAGCGCGGCGGTATCCGCAAAGTCCGTGATTTCATCCGTCCAGTCTTTTAGACGTGCTTTGCTTGCTGGGTCGGCGAGCTTTGCCGGGTCATCAGTCTTTTGCAGGCTGATCCAGCGTACGTGTGTCAAGGCGAGCAGCGGTGCAATTTGCGTGGACGTCAGGCTGCGCTCGCGATCCACTGCCAAGCCTGAATGGCCGCCCGCCCACACAATGCCTACCCGCGGCAGATCGGAGCCCGGCAATGCGGCCAGTCTCGTGTGCCATCTGGCGGCGCGCCCGGCATCGGCATAAAGGTAGGGGACGGTAGCCGGAATGCTATCCAGTCGGGTGCCGAATGCCCGTGGCAACGACATCAAAGGGCTGTGGCAGTCCCAGTCACGTTCGCGGACCTGTTCCCGGTAGAGCAGCACGAGGCCAGGCCAGCGCGAGCACAATGACTGTCCGTACAGGCGCCGCAAGGGCGGCGGGCAGACGTAGCCTACCTTTGAAAAGCGCGTGAGTGCCATTGGGAGGTAGCGCACAAACTGCAGGCTGTCCCCGTAGCCTTGCTCGGGAATGACCAGCAGCCGCGCTGTCTGGACGCGCCCCTTGTGCGTACGTTTTGTCGTGTCCGAAGTTTCGCCATTCCACTGCGGCAGCGGCACTTGCGGGCGCACCGCGTGAGGGCGCCCGTCGGCAGTCACGCCCGTGACCCAGCGGTCTTCGTAATAAGGCCAAGCTTCCTCATAGCGGCCCGCAGTGAGCAAGGTACCAGCAAGAGCAGCGCGAGTCGGGAGATCGGTGGGCGTGAGGGCCACGGCGCGCTTGAGGTGCCGCTCCGCGTCGTCCAATACATCAAGAGCCATGGCGAGGTCGCCTAGGCTAGCGTGCGCTCTCGGGTTATCCGGCTCGAATTCAAGAACCCTGCGATAGCAGATGGCTGCGTCTTCGAGACGTCCCTGTCGTTCCAGTGTTACCCCCAAGTTGAAGTGGAGCATAGGCGAGTCGGGCCGGAGTGTGAGGCCCCGCTGGACAGTTTGTTCGGCGCTGGCGAACGCCCCCAGTCTGATTTGAACGATGTAGAGGGTGTTATAGAAAACCGGACTGGGTTGAACCTCGATTGCGCGCTCGATCCAGCGTTGTGCTGATTCGAGCTGATTCGACTCAAGGGCCAACACTCCGTGCGAGTACAGAGCCCCGGCGTGTTTTGGGGCTTGGGTAAGGATTCGATCAAGGAGTGACTGCGCCGTGTCGAGATTGCCCGCGCGACGGGCTTCGAAGGCCTCGTCGTACCAGGTCGCAATTTCGTCAGATGGCACGGGGGAAAGGATTGACATGGATGAGGAGCAGGTGTCCGTTGAGCGGTCGGTCCGGCGGCCGTGAACGGTGAAATCGAACCGGCACTTTGGACTTGTATGGAGATAGACGCTCTACTGGGTGCCGAGCACGCCAGGGCATGCAAGTTCTATCAGACGTTGATTGTGCGTGCCGTGGAGAGGCTGGTCTGTAGGACCGTTCTGAAACGCGTGACGCGTGAAGACGGACATTTCGGGGAAATTTCACTGAGCTCATAAGCCGAGCAGCACGCCGGCACCGTATTGATCTATAGCGCCGAGCCTTGCATTGTGGCGACATCGCGGCTCACGCAAATGTCCCAATTCTTTTCCAATACTGAGCACTTCCCGCGTTTGACGCGACTTTCCCAAAAGTCTCAACTTTCTGACGTCATTCTAAGAATCTTCCCATTCCCCCCCTATCTGCGTCTCTTCATACTCAGAACCATCTTAAAGAAGATGCGTTCGACGCAGAAAATTCAATGAAACTCCAGCTAACGATCCTCGCATTCGCGTTGGCCTTGTCAGGTTGCGCGGATCACACCGCACGTGAGCGGCTCGGCATCGAAGATGCCACCGTGCTGAAAACCGGCGTCGGCGCCTCACAGGACGAGGCCGCAGGCGCGGTCAACGGGCAATGGATCGACACCTACGCGCCGATCGTCAGCAGCCGCACCGCGCTGGCATCGTTGCAACAGCGGCTCGACCAATTGCCCGGCGACAAAGACAGCTATTTCCACGCGAAAGCGCAATGCTGGTTAGACGCTGGCCAACAGGCTTGGCAGGCTAACGACCACTGGGGCTTCGTCGAAGAAGCAATCGGTCAGACTGCAATGATTACGATGGCCCTCGAAAATGGCACGCCGTTATCCGCGGCCAATCCGGCCTTGCGAACTGTATCGACGGTGCGCCCTGATCTGTGGAAGATCGTCAATACCATCAAATCTGATCCCGCCACCGCTCAATGCCCGCCCGCGCAACAGCCCTTGGCATGTGCCGAAGTCGAACTCATGCAAGCTGGACATGACGCATGGACGCGGAGTTTCTCCAACGCCGAAAAGCGCTTGCCGGAGGTCCAAAACAACCTTCGGAAATCAGCGGAAACGGCGTTGCAATGCTCGCAAGCGAAGCCCACATCTGCACCGGAACCTGCGGCGCAGGCACCGAAAAAGATAACGCTGAGGGCCGACTCCCTGTTCCGTTTCAACGGCGGCAACGAGGCGGCGATTCTGCCGGCTGGCAAGCAACATCTCGACGACGTGGTGACGGGTCTTAAGAACGTCCCCGCGATACGCGAGTTGAAGATCACCGGCTACGCCGACCGCCTCGGCAGCGATGCTTATAACCAGGGTCTTTCTTTGCAGCGCGCGCAGACGGTCCGGCAGTATCTAAGCAATCACGGCGTAACCTTGCCAATAACCGCACAGGGTCAAGGCAGCGCGAATCAGCTGGTTACCTGTCAGCAAACGAAGCGCGATGAACTGGTGCGATGCCTTGCGCCGAACCGGCGCGTCGAGATCGAATTCGTGGTCGGGGCTTCTTAGCTTACGGGCGTATCAAGAATGACCATCGGCATGAACGAACGCCGACGTCGTGCAGCCGGTCGACATCTCGACTAGCTCGCGTCGCGCCACGGCTCTGTAACGAGCCCCTAAACCTAATCCCCTGCAGTCTTACGCCGTGAGGCGGGACGTTGCGCGCATTCTTCTCGTCAGATGCGGCTTTTATGGCTTACCAGTGGTGAGCGTCAGCGTGGCAAGGGAATATTTTCATGAGAATACTATAAATGTCTACCATTCTGGTTATCGACGATCACCCCGCATTTCGGCTGGTCATCAAAATGCAGCTTATGCAACTGCTAGGTGTTGAAGAAGTCATCGAGGCCGACAACGGACAAACCGCTGTCGAAATGGCCCGGCAACACACACCGAAACTTGCAATCCTCGATCTCGACATTCCGCGCATCAGCGGGCTCGATGTCATTCCGCGTCTCAAGCTGGCACATCCGTCGATGCGCGTGCTGGTGCTGTCGGGCCAAGATCCGGCTACCTTCGCGCCGCGGGCGATGCGCTCGGGTGTGCACGGCTTTGTCGCCAAGTCGCAGGAGATGAAGGAAATCATGCGCGGTGTCGAGGCGGTACTGGCCGGCTATACGGTGTTTCCCGTGACAGCTAGCGGAGCCGGTATCGCGCCTTCCGGCGACGCGGCAAATGAAGAAGACAGACTCACGCTCTTGTCCGACAAGGAACTCGTGATTTTGCAGATGCTCTCGAAAGGCATGTCGAACAAGGCGATCGGCGACGCGCTGTTCATCAGCGACAAGACGGTGAGCACGTACAAGAGCCGCATCCAGGAAAAGCTTGGGCTGTCGTCGTTGGCCGCGCTGATTGAGTTTGCAACGTTGCACAGGCTGATCGACTGAGTGGTGCGGGCTATGAATAAAATGAGCCTGCTTGGTTCTTCAGCGGGCGCGCGTCGTCGAGCGCCGCGCTCCACTTACAATTTTTCTCACAGTTTCTCTTACAACGCTGGGTTGACTTCGATCCGTTTCGCGACGGTGTTGGGTTGCCTCTTTGCGTTTGCACTGTTGTGCATGCTCTCGATACGCGCCAACGCGGCGCCGTTAGTCGACGGCGCACCGCGCGCGCTGCACGTTGACGATTCGCGTGCGGCCGCAGTGCTGGCCGCACGCGACGCAGTGGGACAACTCGGGCAGGCGGCCCGCGGTCTTCATTCGCGCGAGAACGCCGCTGCTAGTGCGTCTTTCGCACTTGCTTCCGGTGATAGCCGCAATGCACTAGGCCAACCGGCGACAGGCGCACGTGATGCCGCGATTGAGCGGCAAACGTGGCTGTTGGCGCTGGCAGCCCCGGCAGTCGTTGCGCTGGCCGGCGCGTGCCTATCTCGCGCTGCGCTGAGGCGCGCGGCTGAGAAACTGCACCACGCTGAGAATGAATGGACGCGCCGGTGCGATGCCGCCGAAGCGCGGGAGCAGGCCGCACGCGTCGCAGCATCCGCTGAGGCGAGCGCTGCCGCGAAGCAGGAACGGCTCTGGTTACTCGGTGCGATGCGCCTCTATGCGGAAGCTCCGTTGACCGCCGTGGCGGGTCTGCTTGAATCGGTCGAAACGGCGGCCACGCCGTCGGCTCAACGCGCGCAGATTCCGGTGATCCAATCCGCGGTGCACACATGGGGTCAAACGCTCCACGACCTGCTGGATGTTTCGCCACTGGCCTCGCGCGCCTTCGTTCTCGACGAAAGCGCGACGAATCTGCGCGAACTCGTCGATGGTGTCATTGCGCTATTGTCTCCGTCCGCGACTCAGCGAGGCTTGCGCCTGAGCTCGAGCATCGATCAAACGGTCGCCGAGCGGATTCTCGCCGACAGTGCCCGGCTCGGTCAGATCTTCTTCCATCTGCTAAACCGCACGGTCCAGTCCAGCACGCATGGAGAGATTGCCCTCGTCGTGCGGGCGGAGCCATCGAATTCCGGCTCACAGCGGATTGTTATCAGCGTGACGGATGCCGGCGAAAAAGCCGCGCATGCCGAACAACTGCGACTTTTCGGGCCGAGCGCTGATGAAGCGTCCGCGGGAGAGCGGCTTGGCGATGCCGATGCTTGCTTGCCGCTCTGCCAGATTCTCGCGCAGCGTATGCAAGGTGAGCTTTCCATCGCAAGCAGTTCAGACTCCGGCACCCGCGCGAGCTTCAGTGCGCCGTTTACTGTTGATCAATGGCGGCCGTCCGCAGAACAGGCTCGTCATGCGCAGGCACCCTTATTTGCCCTTGTCGCGCAGTCGCAGGAAGCTGCCGCGAGTACCCCATCTGAACCCTTCGAGCGCCGCTATCTCGACGCGCTGTCTGAAGAGGGTATCGATCTCCACACGTTTCTGGGCGGCTGGCGCCATTCGATGGACGACGACCTGAAGCGCCTGAGCGGATTAAGTCACGAGCGCGACAGCGAAGGATTGAGCAGCGTGCTGCACAGATTGAGCGGAGCCGTAGGTCTTGTCGGTGCGCGCAGTCTAATGGAAGCGCTGCAGCGCGCCAGCACGACCCCGCTGGAACACGAGGCGGGCGCAATCGACGCGCTCATGGAGCGCGCCAAGACCTTGGTCGCGCAACTCGATACAGCGGTCGACCCACACCGGAGCACCATACGATGAACCGACCGCAGGCCTTGATCGAAGGCGATCTGGCGTTCCCGAAGCCGCGGCCATTTGACGGCTTGCCGCCGCCTTTTGGCTCGCGACGACGTGCTGCCCGGGTTGCAGCACAAAATGCAGCGCAACCTGAACCCCAACCCGCAGCACAAACCGTAGCGCAACAGGCGATCCAGGACGCGGTGCAACGCAAGGAGCAGCCGGCGCGTCAGAGCCCGTTTCCTCCGGGCGTGAGGCACGTCCTGTTCTACAAGGCGCCGCCGCAACGCTCGGATGCCCATCGTTTCGATGCGGAGATGGCTGAAGCGAAGCGCTACCTTGAGATGGGTAAGGCCCGTCCGCGCTCGTCGCGCTCGGATTACGTAATCGGGGCGACAATCTTCCTGGGTTGCAGCATTGCGCTGGCCTGGTTGCTGGCAACGTGTACGACACGGGACGCAGAGAAGGCGACAACGCTGGCCGTGACGCGGCAGGTTGTGCCAGCGGTGAGCAGCGCACCCGTCGATCATCCGCAAGAGCCGGCCAAGGTGGCGCAGTTGGCGGTTGAGGACGCGCAGACGGTTGCGCAGAACGCGCCGTCGGTCGCGAGCGCGGTGTCGACGGCATCCGCGCCGAGCTCCGTTGCGGCAGTGACGGCGCCTGCAAGCTCTGCGACGAGTTACGCCGCGGCAGAGGTCGCGCCCGCGCGTTCGGAGGCAGCGGCAGAGGTCGCGCCTGCGCGTTCGGAGGCAAGCCATACAGCGGCAGTTGTCGCGCTTGCGCCTTCCAAGCCAAGCTATGCAGTGCCCACAGTGGCGTCGGCGAGCCAATCAAAGAACGACGACACCACTCCGAAGGTCGGGCGTCAAAGCGAGCGCACGCAACTGTCGCAACACACCATGCAGCAGCCGACCGCGCGAGCGTCTACCCGCGAAGGCACGACGAGCCGCCCAGCAAAGGCGGACCGCAAAGTCGCCGTCGCACGTATGACCGAGGCGCACGTCGACGAGCGGCTCGCATTGAGCCGCACGGTTCGCCCGGCCACGCAGCCTTCCGTGTCGAAGCAGCCTGAATGGACCGCACGTCCGTCGGCCGAAAACGACGCGATCGACCAGGCAGCGTTGCTCAACTGGGCCGCCCAGCAGCGCGCGCACGTCACGACGCGCGCCACCGTGCCGGTGCCAGGTGACACCGACTGGAATGCCCGCATGACCCAACGCCGGATCACCGACAACCCGGACGCCTTCCAGGCAGGCCGTGGTCAGAAGTAAAAAGCCATAAAAAAAAGCCCGGCCAAAAGCCGGGCTTCCAAAGTCGGCTGCGTCCTCCACAGGACGCAGCCCCTGCAAAACAGCTCGCAGTTACTGCATGCGTAAGCGAATACCTTAAGCAGCCAGCAGCGAACGCAACACGAACGGCAGAATCCCGCCGTGCTTGTAGTAATCGACTTCGATCGGCGTATCGATACGCAGCAGAACCTGCACGCGCTTCTCTTTACCGTCCTTGCCGCGAATCACCAGCGTCACTTCCTGTTGCGGCTTGAAGTCGTTGCCGAGGCCTTCGACGTCAAACGTTTCTTCGCCGGTAATACCGAGCGATTGCACGCTATCCGAGCCCTTGAACTGCAGCGGCAACACGCCCATGCCGACCAGGTTCGAACGGTGAATCCGCTCGAAGCTGCGTGCGACCACAGCCTTCACGCCCAGCAGTTGCGTACCCTTCGCAGCCCAGTCACGCGATGAGCCCGTGCCGTACTCTTCACCTGCAAACACGACAGTCGGCGTACCCGCGTCGATGTACTTCATCGCTGCGTCATAGATCGACTCTTGTTCGCCGCTCGGCTGATGAATCGTCAGGCCGCCTTCAACGCGCGAGCCGTCTGCCTTCGCCGGGATCATCAGGTTCTTGATCCGGACGTTCGCGAACGTGCCGCGCATCATCACGTCGTGGTTGCCGCGGCGCGAGCCGTAGCTGTTGAAGTCGGCCTTCTGCACGCCGTTTGCCTTCAGCCACTTGCCTGCCGGCGAGTCTTCCTTGATCGAGCCAGCCGGGCTGATGTGGTCGGTCGTGACCGAGTCACCGAAGATGCCCAGTGCGCGCGCGTTCTTGACAGCCGGGATGCTGTCCGCCGGCGTCATCGAGAAGTCCTTGCCGAAGAACGGCGGCTCTGCGATGTAGGTCGACTTCGGCCAGTCGTAGACTTGACCTTCTTCGCCCTCGATCTTGCTCCACAGGTCGCCCTTCTTGGTCAGGTGCGCGTAGTTCTTGCGGAACGCGTCTGCGTCCAGCGCGAACTTGAGCAGTTCGTTGACTTCTTCGCTGGTCGGCCAAATGTCGCCCAGGTAGATGTCCTTGCCGCCGTTGCCCTTGCCGACCGGTTCGGTCATCAGGTCGCGCGTGATGTTGCCGGCGATCGCGTAAGCGACAACCAGCGGCGGCGAGGCCAGGAAGTTGGCGCGGATGTTCGGGTGAATACGCGCTTCGAAGTTACGGTTGCCCGACAACACCGCTGCCGCGACGATGTCGTTCTTCGTGATCGCTTCGTTCAGTTCCGGCGTCAGATCGCCCGCGTTACCGATACAGGTCGTGCAACCGTAAGCGGCCAGCGTGAAACCGAGCTTGTCGAGGTACTTCATCAAGTCGGTCTTCGTCAGGTATTCCGTGACGATGCGCGATCCCGGCGCCAGCGAGGTCTTGATGTGCGGCGCGACCGTCAGGCCAGCTTCCACAGCCTTCTTCGCCAGCAAGCCAGCAGCCAGCAGCACGCTCGGGTTCGACGTGTTCGTGCACGACGTGATCGCAGCGATCAGGATGTCGCCGTTCTTCACGTCGACGCCGTTGGTCGTCGTGTATTGCGCTTCGAGATCTTCGGCCTTCTTCGCAAAGCCGTTTTCTGCCACCGGCTTCGAGAACAGGTCGCTGAAGGTCGACTTCACGTGACCGATTTCGATACGGTCTTGCGGGCGCTTCGGACCTGCCAGCGACGGCGTCACCGTGCCAAGGTCCAGCGTAACGACCTTGGTGTAGTCGATCTGGCCAGCCTTCGGAATACCGAACAGACCCTGCGCCTTGAAGTAGTTTTCGAAGGCGGAGATTTCTGCGTCGGTGCGGCCCGTGCCCTTGAAGTAGTCGATGGTTTTTTCGTCGACCGGGAAGAAGCCCATCGTTGCGCCGTATTCCGGCGCCATGTTGCCGATCGTCGCGCGATCCGGCAGCGACAGCGACTTCGTGCCTTCGCCGAAGAACTCGACGAACTTGCCGACAACCTTTTCCTTACGCAGCAGTTCGGTCACGGTCAGGACCAGGTCGGTCGCCGTCAGGCCTTCGCGCAGCTTGCCCTTCAGTTCGACGCCAACCACGTCCGGCGTCAGGAAGTACACCGGCTGGCCGAGCATGCCGGCTTCAGCTTCGATACCGCCCACGCCCCAGCCCACCACGCCGATACCGTTGATCATCGTGGTGTGGCTGTCGGTGCCGACCAGCGAATCCGGGTAGTACACGGTGTCCGCGCCTTCGGCCTTCTTGTGCACGCCACGTGCGAGGTATTCCAGGTTCACCTGGTGAACGATACCGACGCCCGGCGGCACGACCTTGAACGTGTCGAATGCCTGCATGCCCCACTTCATGAACTGGTAGCGCTCGTTGTTGCGCTGGAATTCCAGTTTCATGTTCAGATCGAGCGCGTTCTTTTCGCGGAAGTGATCGATCTGCACCGAGTGATCGACCACCAGATCGACCGGGACCAGCGGTTCGATCGACTTCGGATCCTTGCCCATGTGTTTCGCAACACCGCGCATGGCAGCAATGTCGGCGAGCAGCGGCACGCCGGTAAAGTCTTGCAGCACGACGCGCGACACCACGAACGGGATTTCGTCGACGCGTGCTGCAGTCGGCTTCCAGTTCGCGAGTTGCGTGATGTGTTCTTCGGCGATCTTCTTGCCGTCGTAGTTACGCAGCACCGATTCCAGCACGATACGGATCGAAACCGGCAGGCGGTCGATCTTGATGTTCAGTGCCTTGCCGAGTTGCGGCAGGGAGTAGAACTTGCCTTTGCCGGAACCGCTGTCGAATTCCTTGAGCGTTTTGCGGAGGTTGTGGGCCATGGTGTTTTCCTTGGTTTGATCGCGGAACTACTGTACTTAACTAGATGACGTACAAATCGACGTATTCATTGACCGGCATGGCTTCGAGCCTTGTCTGATCCAGCGACACGTCGAGAATCGCCAGTTGTTGCTTGACCGGAAAGCGGCGGGCGAGGTTGGTCTTGAACTTCTCGACCAGCAACGGAATTCCGTCTTCGCGACGACGCTTATGACCGATCGGGTATTCGACTACGACTTCGTCGAACGTCGCCCCGTCGTTGAATTCGATCGTCAGTGCATTGGCGATCGAACGCTTCTCCGGATCGTGGTAATCCTTCGTGAACTGCGCATCTTCGACACATTCCATCCTGGCGCGCAGCGCATCGATACGCGCGTCCTGCGCGATCGAATCTTCATAATCCGCAGCCGTCAGGCGGCCGTGGATCAGCGGCACGGCGATCATGTACTGGATACAGTGATCGCGGTCGGCCGGGTTGTTCAGGGGGCCTTTCTTGTCGATGATGCGGATCGCGGCTTCGTGGGTGCGGATCGTGATCTTCCGGATGTCCTCGACGCGCTTGCCTGTGCTTTTAAGTTGCGCGTGCAGCGTCATCGCTGCTTCCACTGCCGTCTGCGCGTGGAATTCGGCCGGAAACGAAATCTTGAACAGCACGTTTTCCATCACATACGAGCCGTACGGACGCTGGAATCTGAACGCGTTGCCCTTGAACAGCACATCGTAAAAGCCCCACGTCTTCGCGGTCAGCACCGACGGATAGCCCATCTCGCCGGTCTTCGCGATCAGCGCGAGACGCACGGCGCGCGACGTTGCATCGCCAGCCGCCCACGACTTGCGCGAGCCGGTATTCGGTGCATGACGGTAGGTGCGCAGCGCATGCCCATCGACAAACGCCTGCGATACCGCGTTGATCAACTCATCGCGCGTCAAACCGATCAACTGGCCGACCACAGCGGTGGAAGCCAGCTTCACCAGTAACACATGATCGAGCCCGACTTTGTTGAACGAGTTCTCAAGCGCGATACAGCCTTGAATTTCGTGCGCCTTGATCATGCCGATCAAAACGTCTTTCATCGTCAGCGGCGCTTTGCCTGCTGCAATGGCGCTGCGCGAGAGCCAGTCGGCCGTCGCCAGAATCCCGCCGAGGTTATCCGACGGATGACCCCACTCAGCGGCAAGCCAGGTGTCGTTGAAGTCCAGCCAGCGGATCATCGCGCCGATGTTGAAGGCGGCCTGAACCGGGTCCAACTGGAACGACGTGCCCGGCACCTTCGCGCCGTTGGGGACGATCGTGCCGGGCACGATCGGTCCCATCAGCTTGGTGCAGGCCGGGTAGGTCAGCGCCTCGAGTCCGCAACCGAGCGTATCGATCAGGCAGTTACGCGCGGTATCCAGCGCGAGCGTGCTGTCGATCGGGAAATCCAGTACGTAATCGACGATATCGACCAGAACTGAGTCCGGATCGGGTCGCACGTTGGAAATCGGAGCGGACATCGGGGAGCTTTTCCTGATGTAACTGATTAGTTGGTCTTGTTGATTGCGTTCGATTGCGTCGGAGCCGGTGCGCCTTGCACCATGGCTGCCGTCTTGCACTCGTCGGCCAGACGCGAGCTGTCCTTATCCGAGAACAACATCGCCTTCGTCGGGATCACGACCAGGTCCATACCCGATGCTGCGTCGTGGAAACGGTCTGCGCCCGTGGTGGTCGATTCGCGCGGCAGATTGTAGTTTTTGTTCGCCCAGTGAACCGTGACGATCTGGTCACGCTTCATGTCGCCCTTCAGGTCAAACGAGAGGCCTTCGTTGCACGACCACTTTTCCGCGCCGTCCGGCACCGGATCAACCTTCGCTTCCTTGGCCGGATTGGCCTTGCGCTTGATCAGGCGTTTCGGTTGCGGGCGCTTCGGCACAGCCTTGGCGGCCGGCTTCGTGGTGGTCGTGGTGGTCGCCGTTTGCGCGGCGGCGTCAGTCGCGACGGTCAGCATCGTCGTGGACAGGGCGCCAATCACGGCGGCGATCATCAGCTTTTTCATGGAGAAAACCTTTCTATCTAGTTTCAGTTAAACAGTCCGCGGGCTACCGGTCCTGGCAACCGCGAGGGTTGAACCGCACGCGCTTCGAAAGCGCACAGCGACCGCTATTTTCTCCTATTTAGCGGCACGTACTTCAAATTCTCGGGTCCGGTGTAATTCGCGCTCGGGCGGATGATCTTGTTGTCGATCCGCTGCTCGATAATGTGCGCACTCCAGCCTGCCGTGCGGGCGATCACGAACAGCGGCGTGAACATTGCCGTCGGCACGCCCATCATGTGATACGACACCGCGCTGAACCAGTCGAGATTTGGAAACATCTTTTTCACATCTGCCATCACTGTTTCAAGTCGCTCGGCGATGTTGAACAGCTTCAGGTTGCCCGCTTCCTTCGAGAGCTTCTTTGCGATTTCCTTGATGACCTTGTTGCGCGGGTCGGAGATCGTGTACACCGGGTGACCGAATCCGATCACCACTTCCTTGTTTTCGACGCGCTTGCGGATATCGGCTTCGGCTTCGTCAGGCGTCTGATAGCGCGACTGGATTTCGAACGCGACTTCGTTCGCACCGCCGTGCTTCGGGCCGCGCAGCGCGCCGATCGCGCCGGTAATCGCCGAGTAGATGTCCGAGCCCGTGCCCGCGATCACGCGGCCGGTGAACGTCGAGGCGTTGAATTCATGCTCGGCGTACAGGTTGAGCGACACGTGCATCGCGTCGACCCATGCTTTCGACGGCTCCACGCCGTGCAGCAGGTGCAGGAAGTGGCCGCCGATCGAATCGTCGTCGGTTTC
>NZ_JABBGJ010000027.1 GCF_012927345.1 Paraburkholderia polaris | reverse complement strand
AATCGGGTTGCACCACCCGCTTGAGCGTCTTGCCCTTATGCCCCGGCTGCGCGCCAGGCTTTGCCCCGCTCGTGCCGCGCAACGACTTCGGCTTGCGCCCGGGCCCATCGCTTGAGGGCGGCTTGCTGGAGTTACGACTGTTCTTCTCGAGTTTCGCTTCGAGCGCGTTCAGACGCTTCACGAGATCAACGATGAGCGCGTCCTTCTGTTCGTGTGTGAGGTCTTTGAAATCAGGCATCTTCGTCATGTCCTTCACTATGCACAGCCTGGCTGCAGTTTACAAGCGCTGAATAGTTACCATACAGCAATGAATCGACGGAGGTCGCATGGCCACACTTTCAGCGACGCTTATCTGGGGCGGACTTCGGCATCCTGTGCGAAGCCTGCAGAAGCAATTGTCAAAACGCGCGCCCGTCCCGGCTGGGCAATCCTCAGACGAGACGGCCGCCGCTACCTACACCTCCCCGTCGCCCGAACGGCTCGAACGCATCGCGGCTTATGCGCGCTGCGGCTATTTCCATATGGAATACACCGCCGGCATGTTTGTCGTGCCGCTCGAGTTCCCACGAGAATAGGCCGCCTGCCGGCGGTGACGTGGCAAATCCGCGGCGAGCGGGCGTAGCAGTGCGGCTTTAAGCCGGAGCGACCGAACCGATGCTTCTTTAGAAATGAAAATTTATTGGTTCGGGTTCGGCTTGCTCTCTTTCATAGTGTCTCCTGATGGCTATAGGCGGTTGCAATCGCAGATAGCTTTGACCAGCGCGTACAGATTCGCGCGATATCAAAGGAGACGTCATGACGCTTGAACTCGCAGAACGACCCACCCACGCGCTGCTTGAAGCCGCCCGTTCGAGAGCCACCGAAACCGGTTTGCCTTATGCCGGCGGCCTGTCGCCGCAGGATGCATGGGCGCTCGTCCAGGCAGGCGACGCCGTGCTGGTGGATGTACGCACCGCCGAAGAACGCAAATTCGTCGGACTCGTGCCCGACAGTCTGCATGTCGCGTGGGCGACCGGTACGAGCCTGACGCGCAACCCGCGCTTTGTGCGTGAACTGGAAGCCAAAACCGGCAAGGATGCGGTCGTGCTGCTGCTGTGCCGCAGCGGCAACCGCTCGGCGCTGGCCGCCGAGGCCGCGGCGAAAGCCGGTCTCACGCAGGTATTCAATGTTCTGGAAGGTTTTGAAGGGGATCTGGACGGCGCGCAACGGCGCGGCGCCAGCAATGGTTGGCGCTTTCATGGGCTGCCGTGGATTCAGGACTGACAGTCTGATCGTTTTCGCTGCACTTTACGGGGAGTAACTGCTGTGGCTGTGTTTGATGTCGATGAGATTGTTCACGCGCTTCAGACGGTCCGCCAGCAATGGCGCGAAGTGCAGAAGCGCTCGCTCGAGCCGGGTGGGCGCGAATTGCCGGGGCGCGAAGCGCTTTCGGAGATCATCGAGACGCTGAAGGGCGTGCTTTTTCCGATGCGGCTCGGACCGCCCGATCTGCGTCAGGAAAGCGAAAACTTCTACGTCGGGCACGCGCTCGACGCCGCGTTGCATGCACTGCTGAGCCAGGCGCGTCTGGAGCTTCACTACCGCAGCCGTCATCAACCGCCGCCCGCCGCCACGATCGAGGCTCAGGCCGGCATCGCGGTGCGCGCTTTCGCGGCGCGCTTGCCGGCGATTCGCACCTTGCTCGACAGCGACGTGTTAGCGGCGTTTCACGGCGATCCGGCGGCGGGCAGTGTGGATGAGGTCCTGCTGTGCTACCCCGGCGTGCTGGCGATGATCCACCATCGGCTTGCCCACGAGCTGTATGGGCTGGGGCTGCCGCTGCTGGCGCGAATCATCGCCGAGCTCGCGCATGCGCAGACTGGTATCGACATTCATCCCGGGGCGCGGATCGGCGCGGGGTTCTTCATCGATCACGGGACGGGTGTGGTGATCGGTGAAACGGCCATCATCGGCGAGCGCGTACGGGTCTATCAGGCCGTCACGCTGGGCGCGAAGCGTTTTCCGCGCGACGCGCAGGGACATCTGGAAAAGGGTCATGCACGCCATCCGATCGTCGAAGACGACGTCGTGATTTACGCGGGCGCCACCATTCTCGGGCGCGTCACGCTCGGGCAGGGCTCGGTGATCGGCGGCAATGTGTGGCTCACGCAGGATGTCGCGCCGGGTTCGCATGTGACGCAGGCCGTGTCGCGCAACGAAGGCACGCGCACCGCCGCGGTCCGTGAACGCACGCCGCGCGAACATGCCGACACGGAGCCTGCCACGGCCGGAGTGGCTCGATGAGCGTGCTCGTCAGGGACTTCGGCGCCGCGGTGCGGCGATTTCGCGAGGCGTCCGGCTGGTCACAGGAGCAATTGGCCGAGTACGCCGGACTCAACCGGTCTTATGTCGGCGAAATCGAGCGCGGTTCTGCTATCGCGTCGATTGTCACGCTCGATAAGCTTGCTCGTGCTTTCAACCTGCCGGTCGAACGCTTGCTCGGTCAGTCGTCCGCGGGTGTGGGCCTTGCCGCACGCTCGCATTCCGCTCTCGTCGATCCGACGTCCTCCCTTTAGACCCTTAAACCGCCTCGTTGCCGTCTATAGCATGTTGAACGGCTGGGGGCGTTTTCTCATAATCACTTTCGTTCATAAGCTTTCCCGTTTTTCTTCTATCAACCCCGGAGCTTCAGATGACAGCAACAGTGGGCGGCCTGACGGCGCTCGGCGATACCGCAGCACGGCAACTAGCCAATGCCACCAAAACCGTTCCGCAACTCGCAACGATTACGCCCCGCTGGCTCACCCACCTGCTCCAGTGGTTGCCGGTCGAGGCAGGCATCTATCGCCTGAACCAGGTGAAGAATCCTGAAGCCGTCAAGGCGGCCTGCACCGCGCGTGAAGATGAAAGCATTCTGCCGCGCACCTTCGTGCCGTACGAAGAGCAGCCGCGCGAATACTTCCTGAATGCGGTCAGCACGGTGCTCGACGTGCACACGCGGATCTCGGATCTCTACAGCAGCCCGCACGATCAGATCAAGGAGCAACTGCGCCTCACGATCGAAACGATCAAGGAACTGCAAGAGAGCCAGCTGATCAACAACCCGGACTACGGCCTGCTCGCGAATGTGGCTGAAGAGCAGCGCGTGTTGCCGCTGACCGGCGCGCCGACGCCTGACGATCTCGACGAATTGCTGACCAAGGTATGGAAAGAGCCGGCATTCTTCCTGACGCACCCGCTCGCGATCGCCGCCTTCGGTCGTGAATGCACGCGCCGTGGCGTGCCGCCGCCGACCGTCAGCCTGTTCGGCTCGCAGTTTTTGACGTGGCGTGGTATTCCGTTGGTTCCGTCGGACAAGGTGCCGGTTGCCGATGGCAAGACCAAGATTCTGCTGCTGCGCGTGGGCGACAAGCGCCAGGGCGTGGTCGGTCTGTTCCAGCCGGGCGTGGCCGGCGAACAGGGTCCGGGTCTGTCGGTTCGCTTCATGGGCATCAACAACCATGCGATCGCGTCGTATCTGATCTCGCTCTATTGCTCGCTCGCGGTGCATTCGCCGGACGCGCTGGCAGTTCTCGATGACGTGGAGATCGGCAAGTACCATGACTACCCAGACACCTACAAGTAAGCCCATGGATAGCGTCCTGCCGCACGATGTGCCGTCGGGTCCGCCCGCGGGTTTGCCTGATCCGGCGACGTTAGCGTCGCTGGCCAATGCGTTCTTCTCGGCACTGCCTGGCAACGCACCGCAAGGCGGCACGCCGGGCGTGGCCGGCACACTGCCGCTCACGGCGCCTGTACTCGACGAGATCAGCAATCCGGCTCCGGCCGGTTCGCCGCTCGCGGGTCCCGGCGGCGCGGGCACTGGCGTGCCTGGCGCGGCGTTGCCGCAGGGGCATGTGCCGGGGGGCAACCTGTTGCCCTCGGCGCCTACGCACATTCTGTCGCTGGGTAATCGGGCGCCCGCGCTGGCTCCCCATGCAGTTGCGTCGAACGGCTTGCCGGATAGCGCGGTGACCGTTGCGCCAGCACTCGATCCGCGCTTTGGCGGGGCCGCGCTGGGAGTGCCTGAGGGACACGGTGCGCAGCGTCCGTCTACCGGTGGTGCGGCGCCTGCGTCGCCAGTCTCCGCGGGGTCTGCATCGCCTTATTATTTTCTGGGCGAAACGGCACAAGCTCGGACCTCGACCGTTGCGTCGCCGGATATCGTCGTGCCAGGCTGGCATGAAGTGAGCGCGCAATCGCTCGGTCTGCCTGGTGTCGATGAGCCGCTTGCGGAGCAACGCTTCCCGTACGACCGGCCGGCCGCCTCGCAAGCGGCGCCGAGCAGGACGTCGGCGGAACACGGCAGTGGCTCGCATTATTTTCTGAATCTGAATGAGGCGTCGCGCTTTCCTGGGCAGACGCCTGGTGCGACCGGCGGCGTGCCGCATGCCGGGCCGTCAGCCCATCCGCCATTCGATGTGAATGCGATTCGCCGGGACTTTCCGATTCTGCAGGAGCGCGTGAACGGCCGTCAGCTGGTGTGGTTCGACAATGCCGCGACCACGCACAAACCGCAGGCGGTGATCGATCGGCTCGCGTATTTCTACGCGCATGAAAACTCGAACATCCATCGGGCTGCCCATGCGCTGGCCGGCCGCGCCACGGATGCGTACGAAGCCGCACGCAGCAAGGTGCAGCGCTTCATCGGCGCGGCGTCGCCGGATGAAATCATCTTCGTGCGCGGCACCACCGAAGCGATCAACCTGATCGCGAAGACGTGGGGCGTGCAGCATGTTGGCGAGGGTGACGAGATCATCGTCTCGCACCTGGAGCATCACGCCAACATCGTGCCGTGGCAGCAGCTTGCCGCACAAACCGGCGCAAAGCTGCGCGTGATTCCGGTCGACGACAGTGGCCAGGTATTGCTCGACGAATACCGGAAGCTTCTCAATGACCGGACGAAGATCGTATCGGTCACGCAGGTGTCGAACGCGTTGGGTACGGTGGTGCCGGTCAAAGAAATCGTCGAGCTGGCGCATCGTGCAGGGGCGAAGGCGTTGGTCGACGGCGCACAATCGGTGTCGCACATGCGGGTGGACGTGCAGGCGCTCGACGCGGACTTCTTCGTGTTCTCGGGTCACAAGGTGTTCGGTCCGACCGGCATCGGCGTGGTCTACGGCAAGCGCGCGATTCTCGAAGATATGCCGCCGTGGCAGGGTGGCGGCAACATGATCGCGGACGTCACCTTTGAGCGCACCGTGTTCCAGCCGCCGCCGAATCGCTTCGAAGCCGGCACGGGCAATATCGCCGATGCAGTGGGTCTCGGTGCGGCGATCGATTATGTTCAACGTGTGGGCATCGAGAATATCGCGCGCTATGAACACGACCTGCTGGCCTACGCGACGAGCGTGCTGCAACCGGTGCCGGGGGTTCGGCTGATCGGTACAGCGCGTGACAAGGCCAGCGTGTTGTCCTTCGTGTTGAAGGGCTACGAGACCGAGGAAGTGGGGCAGGCGCTGAACGAAGAGGGCATTGCCGTGCGCTCGGGGCATCATTGTGCGCAGCCGATCTTGCGGCGCTTCGGCGTCGAAGCCACGGTGAGGCCGTCGCTCGCGTTCTACAACACCTGCGACGAAGTCGATGCGCTGGTGTCGGTGGTGCGGCGGCTGTCTTCGCGACGCTAGCGATAAGCGGCGGCCGGTTACAGCCGCCGACTTAGCGGACCGGTATCAAAACGCCAGGTTGCAACTCGAACAGGCATTGCGCGAACGGGTCTGAACCCGTTGTGCAATGCCTGTTCGGCATTTACGCCTGCGCTCGCGCCATTTCCGCCAGGTAGGCCCACGGATAGATACCTTGCGCGTGTCCGTCGCTGAACACGATCTGTACGCCGTAGCCCATCGGCTGCACGTCGACAATCGCGAGCCGCGGCTCTTCATGCACCGCTGCCGAGTCCGAATTCTTCAAGCGGCGGCATGTCGAGCAAGGGCACTCGTTCCTCAGCGTCGCGTTGTCGATCCACTGCGTTTTTCCGTCATGCCATGTCAGGGACAAACGCCTCGTCGCCGCGTGAACCGTCATGTTCTCTGGGGCGTTCATCACTGTGCCTTTTCTATTTGCGTCAAGGCTATGCGCGCGGCTTTGCGTACTTCCGGATCGGGATCCGTCACAGCTGTTTGCAAGGCGGGCAGCGATGCTGCGTCGCCTAATTCGCCAAGCGACAACGCCGCTTCCTTGCGTAAATTGCTGATCGCGTGGGTGAGGAGTGCGGCTACCGCCGCGCTCGCCGTTGCGTCGCGGAGTTTGCCTAACGCGCGTACCGCCTGCAAACGGACTTGCCAGTAGTCGTCGTCAAGAGCGGCAATCAGCGCATCTCGCGCGCTCGACACGCGCAGTTTGCCGAGCGTGGCCGCGGCTTCCTCTCGGACCTGCCACGCGGTGTCGCGTAATGCGCCAAGCAATACAACGATGGTTTGCTCCGTTGCTGCCGCTCCGACGCCCAACGCACCTATGGCCGCGCGCCGCACGGCGGCGTTCGAATCCTGTGCGGCGGTGACGGTAAGGGGGCCAAGCGCGCGTTCGTTCTTCAACCAGCCGAGCACGCTCACTGCCTCGAGCCGCACGACGTCTTCGCTCGCGGTCAGCGCGGCCAATGCAGGTTCCAAGGCGCCTGCGTAGCGTAATTCGCGCAGACCGCGAAGCGCGGCCTGGCGCACGAAGGGATCGTGATGCTCGGTCCACGGCGCGAGCAGCGGCCCGGACTCCGGGTCCTTCAAGTTGGACAGGCTTTGCGCGGCCGCGTCGCGCACCTCTTCTGCAGGATCTGCCAATGCTTCGCAGAGCGCCGCTACGGTGTCGGCGCGTTCCCACGCGCCGAGCACATCGGCGGCCTGAGCGCGAACGGTCGGCGACAGGTCGCGGCGCAAGGCGGCGATGATCGGTTCGAGTACCGCTTCGTCTTCGAGATCGGCGAGCGCGAGCAGGGCAATGCGTCGCACCGCGGCGTCCGCGGACGCGAGGCGCGGCATGAGTGCAGCGGCTTCCGGATCGAGGGAGTCGGGGTCGAACGTAAGCGGAAGCGAAATGTCGGTCATGATGGATGGCGCCCCTACTAGCGCAGCAGATAAGGAATGTCGACCCTGACCGCATCGGTCGGGCAATCTTTCTCGCACGGCATGCAGTACCAGCATTCGTCGAACTTCATGTAAGCCTTGCCCTTGGTCAAGTCGATTGCGAGCAGATCGAGCGGGCAGACATCCACGCAGACCGTGCAGCCCTTGTCGGCGATGCATTTGTCTTCGTCGATCGTGACGGGCGCTGCACTGCGCTGGAAAATGTTGTGCGGTGTCGTAGACATGGTGGCTCCTCAAGCGTTGGCAAGCGCGGGCTCGCCAATCCGCAGGTTCTGATAGGCCTGGCTTTCGTGGTTGTCGAGCGGTACCACGTAGGGCTCGACGGCGCGTTTTTCGCTGACCATGCGGCCCGCTGCATCTTTCTTCAGATGCGTGTGGCAGAACCATTCCGCGTCATTGCGCTGCGGATAATCGACGCGATGGTGGTAGAGGCCCCAACGGCTTTCCGTGCGATAGAGCGATGCGTGCGCCGCCATTTCGGCGCAGTCGCGAATTGCCCGCACCTCCGCGGCGCGCATCAGTTCGTGCGGATTGTCGGCCTTGATCTGGTCGATGTCAGCGGCGATTTCAGCGAAACGTTGCAGGCCGATTTCCATCTTGCGCGTGACCTTCGGCGGCTGGAGATAGTCGTTCACCATGCGGCGCAGCTTGTATTCGACCTGAGCCGGGGCAAGCCCCGTCTCCCGTTCGAGTGGCGCATAGATCCGCGCTCGCTCGGCGTCGACCTGTTCACTATCGAGCGTCGCATGTTCACGGCCTTCGACGTATTGCGCCGCGTTCTGCCCCGCGAACCATCCGTAGGTGAACGCGCCGAGCATATAGTTGTGCGGCACGGCAGCCATGTCCCCGGCGGCGTAGAGGCCGGCAACTGTGGTCTCCGCGCGTTCGTTCACATAGACGCCAGATGCACTGTGGCCGCTGCAAAAGCCGATCTCCGAAATGTGCATTTCGATCATCTGCTGCCGGTAATCGGTGCCACGTCCCGCATGAAACCGACCGCGGCTCGGGCGCTCGTTCGTGTGCAGAATCTGCTCGATGGTTTGAATGGTTTCTTCTGCGAGATGGTCGAGCTTCAGAAACACCGGCCCATTGCCGCTTTGGAGTTCCTGATAGAACTCCCACATCATCTGGCCGCTCCAGTAATCGCATTCAATGAAGCGTTCGCCTTTGCCGTTCGCCGTGAAGCCGCCTAACGGTCCGGTCACGTAGGCGCATGCCGGGCCGTTGTAGTCCTTGATCAGCGGGTTGATCTGGAAGCACTCCAGGTTCGCAAGCGCAGCACCCGCGTGATAGGCCATCGCGTAGCCGTCGCCGGCGTTGGTCGGATTTTCATAGGTGCCCATCAGGTATCCCGACGACGGCAAACCTAGCCGTCCCGCGGCCCCGCAGCTAAGAATGACCGCCTTCGCGCGCACCACATAAAAATCCGCCGTGCGGCAATCGAAACCCAGCACGCCGCAGGCGCGCCCTTGCGCATCGGTCAGAACGCGTGTGACGACGATGCGATTGGTGATCGCAATGCGCGCGCGTTTGAGTTGCCGGTAGAGCACTTTCTTGATGTCATGTCCCTCCGGCATCGGCAGAACATAGGAGCCCATGTGATGCACTTTCTTGACCGCATAGTCGCCCGTACCGTCTTTTTCGAACTTCACACCCCAGCGGTCCAGTTCTTCGATGGTCTTGAAACTGTGTTGCGCATAAGCGTAGACGGCTGCCTGATCGACGATGCCATCATTGGCGATGGTGATTTCCTTCGTGTACTGCTCAGGTGTCGCATGGCCGGGGATGATGGCGTTATTCAGGCCGTCCATGCCCATCGAAATCGCGCCGCTGCGCTTGACGTTAGCCTTTTCCAGCAGCAACACCTTCAGGTTCGGATTCTGTTCCTTTGCCTTGACGGCAGCCATTGGGCCGGCGGTGCCACCACCTATCACGACCAGGTCGTACTCGATCACGTGCGTATTCATGTCGTCTTCCTTGTGTTCTTCTTCTCTTTTTGCCGGTCGATGCGAAAGCGGTACTGGAATGCATCGCCCCGGAAATAGAGGTATTCGTAGTCGATCGGCGTGCCGTCCGCGCTATGCGTGAGACGTTCGATGCGCAGCACCGGGCTGCCTTCTTCGACATTCAAGGCTTCGACGATTTCATCGTCGGCGAGAATGGCGTCGATTGAGACGTCGGCGTGGCCGAGCGGCACGGCGCAGTCGTTCTCGAGAATGAGGAAGATGTCGCGCGTGACGAGGTCGGCGCCTGCCAGGCGTTTACCTAATGCTTCCGGCACCCAGGTGACTTCGAGCGAGACCGGTTCGCGATTGAGCAGCCGCACACGATGGATTTCGGCAACCTTCGTGCCTTCGGGCAGTTTGAGCCGGCTGGCGATGTGCGCGGTGGCTGGAACGAAGCGGATATGTTTGAGCTGGTTGACGATTTCGTATCCCATCGACGACATCGCTTCGGCGAAACCTTGCAATGCGCTGACGTTCTGGAAGGCTTTCGGCTTCGAGACGAAGGTGCCCTTGCCGTGCAGTTTGAAGACGAGGCCTTCTTTTTGCAGATCGCCGAGCGCCTGGCGCACGGTGATGCGGCTGACGTTGAACATCGCGCAGAGGTCGTTTTCAGACGGCATCTGAGAATGGGCTGCATACGTGCCATCGAGAATACGCGTGCGCAACGCCGTCTTTATCTGCTCGTAGAGCGGAGCGGCCGAAAGAGGAAGCACGTTGGCCGGGTCGGGTTTCAGCATGATCTGGGGGTTTCCGTACTTGTTATGACAAGTTGCATCACAGTCTAGTGATGGAGCCGCGGCGGACGAACGAAGAATTTGTGCTTTGTATTTCTGCGGGACAGCTTTTGGCGAGCCTGTTAGCGTCGGCGCCCCGGCGCATCCGGTTCGGCAGGGGTAGAGAGAGGCGGGCGGTTGCAAGCAGCGCCGGCGAAGGACGATTAAACTGGCCCGACCTGTTTGCGATGGAGCTCGCCACATGTCACGTCAGCTTCGCCTCGGCGCTTTCATGCGTCCCACGACGATTCATACCGGTGCATGGCGCTATCCCGGCGCCTATCCCGACGCCAACTTCAATTTCGGGCATCTGAAGCGTTTTGCGCAGACGCTGGAGCGTGGCCGCTTCGACGCGTTCTTCATGGCGGACCACCTCGCGGTGCTCAACATGCCGCTCGACGCGCTCAAGCATAGCCACACGGTTACGTCGTTCGAACCGCTGACGCTGCTGCCCGCGCTGGCTGCGGTCACTGAACGGCTGGGGCTTATCGCAACCGCGTCCACCACGTTCGACGCGCCTTATCACGTAGCCAGGCGTTTTGCCTCGCTCGACCATATTAGCGGTGGCCGTGCCGGATGGAATCTGGTGACGACATCGAATCCCGATGCCGCGCTCAATTTCGGTCTCGACGAGCATGTCGAACACGACGAGCGATATCGGCGCGCCCGCGAGTTCTTCGACGTGGTCACCGGGCTCTGGGACAGTTGGGCCGACGATGCTTTTATCCGCGACACGGAAACGGGCACATTCTTCGATCCGCAAAAACTGCATGTGCTGAACTACAGGAGCGAGAACTTTTCGGTGCGCGGCCCGTTGAATATTGCGCGCCCCGTTCAGGGATGGCCCGTCATCGTGCAGGCCGGTTCATCGGAAGCGGGGCGCCAGATCGCGGCCGAAACCGCGGAGGTGGTGTTCACCGCGCAAAGCCTGCTGGCCGACGGCAAGCGTTTCTATGCCGATGTGAAAGGCCGTATGGAAAAACTCGGCCGTCACCGCGATCACATGAAGATACTGCCGGCCGCTTTCGTCGTCGTGGGCGATACCTTGGACGAGGCGCGGGAAATCCGCGCGCGGCTCGACACGTTTGTTCACTACGAGAGCGGCATGGCTTCATTGTCGATCGCATTGGGGCACGACGTGTCCGGTTTCGATCCGGACGGCCCGCTGCCCGAAATTCCCGAGACCAATGCGAGCCGCACGGCGCGGCAACGGGTCGTCGAGTGGGCGCAGCGCGACGGGCTGACGATTCGCCAGCTTGCCCAGCGCATTGGCGGATACTCGGGACTCGAGATGGTGGGCACGGCGACGATGATCGCCGATCAGATGGAGCAATGGCTGGTGGAAGAGGGCTCGGACGGCTTCAACGTAATGTTCCCGTATCTGCCGGGCGGTCTCGACGATTTCGTTGACAAGGTCATTCCCGAGTTGCAAAAGCGCGGCTTGTTCCGGCGCGAATACGAAGGGGCGACGCTGCGCGAGAATCTGGGACTGCCCCGGCCTGAGAACCGCTTTTTTTCTGTGTGAGATAGGCGAACCACACATCGGATAGCAAGGTGTGGACCTCGGCGGAGTTCATCACGTTCGATAGGTAGTCCACACTAGCGGACAGCGTCTGGAGACGTGACCTGGTCTCCAGCACGACCGATCAAGCGGTTGCGGCCGCTTCCCGTCGGTCCAGGTGTCGGCTGACAGGACGTTGTAGCCCGAAGTGTTCGCGCAGGGTGCGTCCCTCGTAGTCGGTACGGAAAATGCCGCGTTGTTGCAGAAGCGGCACCACGCCGACTGCGAAGTCCTGCAAGCCACCGGGCAGAACATCCGGCATCAGATTGAAACCGTCAGCAGCGCCACCTTTGAACCAGTGTTCGATATCGTCGGCGATCTGTTCCGGCGTGCCGACGACGACACGATGTCCGCCGCCTCCCGCAAGCGCCCGGACCAACTGACGGACCGTGTACCCATTGCTCCGCGCTTGCGCGAGCGTGGCGTGAAAAAACGTGTGATTACCGTTGCCGCCGCCGGGCAATGAGAGATCGTCCGGCAGGCGCTCGTCAAGTTTCAACCGGTCGACGCTGATACCCAAGATGCCGGCCAGTCGAGTGAGGCTGTAGGTCCACGGAATCAGATCGATCAGCTCATCGCGACGGCGCAGGGCCTCGGCCTCGGTTGCGCCGATAATGGTGGTGAGACCGGGTAGCACGCGGATCGCATCGTTGCCACGTCCCAACGCTGCGGCGCGCGACTTTAGCTCGCGCGCATAGGCTGCCGCTTCGTCGAACGACTGCGATGCCGAGAACACGGCCTCGGCATGCCGGGCCGCGAGTTCGCGTCCGTCAGATGAACCGCCTGCCTGGATCAGCACGGGATGACCCTGTGCGCTACGCGGCAGGTTGAACGGGCCATC
Organism: Paraburkholderia polaris; assembly: GCF_012927345.1. Taxonomy (GTDB): domain Bacteria; phylum Pseudomonadota; class Gammaproteobacteria; order Burkholderiales; family Burkholderiaceae; genus Paraburkholderia; species Paraburkholderia polaris. The sequence goes on along the minus strand of NZ_JABBGJ010000027.1, from coordinate 128,485 downwards.
GACGCTGAAGTATTTGCCGCGATGGTCGATGCGATGCACCTTCGTGGCGTCGATGAAACGACCACTGACCTTGTCGCCGATAAAGGCGTCGTCCTCCCAGCTGTCCCAAAGCGCCTTCACCACCTCCGTGAACTCGGCTGCGCGCTCGTAGCGTTGCGCGTGATCCGGCACCGCCTCGCGGCCGAAATTGCGGGCCGAGCCGAGATCGGCGGTCGTCACGATGTTCCAGCCGGCCCGGCCGGCACTGAGATGATCGAGCGTCGAAAAGCGTCGGGCGATGTTATACGGCTCGTTATAACTCGTCGATGCGGTGCCGATCACGCCGATATGCGTCGTTGCCGAAGCGATGCCGGCCAGCAACACGGTTGGCTCCAGCGCCGTGATCGGGCGGAAGTCGATCTGATCGGCAATCGAGGCGTTATCCGCTAGAAACACCGCATCGAATTTCGCCGCCTCGGCAATTTGCGCGACGCGAACGTAATGGTCGATATCGATGAAGGCGCGAGGGTCGGCTTCATGCGTACGCCAGGCGGAAGGGACAAAGCCGGAGTGGAGGATATTGACGTTTAGATGCAGCTGGCGAGGCGGGTCGGTTCTCATGGTCTTTTCGAATACAGGAGCAGCCAGCAGCGACGGAACGAACGCTCTGACCGATTCGCACATTGTCGATTGGTGGATCATTCGAGACCACGAAGGAATTCTGGCATCGATATGTCGGCGAAGACTAAGACCTGGTCGCGCAGACGTGGGGCGCAATACGTTCCTGCAATACGTTCCTTTGACGCAACGCACGCCTGTCCAGGCTCATAAGGTTATGAGCTTTGCTTGGTTGCCGCGCGCCGCGCAGCGCGCTAACGTCGATTCGTTTAGCACCCGGCCCCCTCAATCCGTTCACCTGGCCGATCGGCGCAGTGCGGGATCTATCCGTCAATTCTCCTTCGCGAACTTCCATGAGCAAACGTAGCGGGCATCTGCGCCTCGGCGCTTTCCTTTACCCTTCTGGGCACCACATTGCGGCGTGGCGGCATCCTGAGGCGCAGGCGGATGCCGGCGTGAATTTCCGTCACTATGTCCGGCTTGCGCAAGCGGCCGAAGCCGCGAAGTTCGATCTGATCTTTCTCGCCGACGGTGTGGGTACCCGCGGCGACAACGTCGACTTTCTCAGCCGCACGGCGCACAGCTACGTGGCACAGTTCGAGCCGATTACGTTGCTGTCGGCGCTGGCGGCCGTGACTGAGCGCATCGGCCTGGTCGGCACAGCCTCGACGAGTTTCAACGAGCCGTATCACATTGCCCGCAAGTTCGCGTCGCTCGATCACATCAGCGGTGGGCGGGCGGGTTGGAATCTGGTCACCTCGTCAAGCGAGCATGAAGCGAAGAACTTCAACCGTGACAGGCATTTTGACCACGCCGAGCGCTATGCGCGCGCCGCCGAGTTTGCGGAAGTCACAGGCGGGCTGTGGGACAGTTGGGAGGACGACGCGTTCGTCCGCAACAAAGCCGAAGGGCGGTTCTTCGACCCGCTCAAACGGCATGTGCTGGATCACAAAGGACGTTTCTTTCAGGTCAAGGGGCCGTTGAACGTTGCCCGTTCTCCGCAGGGGCATCCGGTCGTCGTGCAGGCCGGGTCGTCGGAAGCCGGCCGGGACCTCGCTGCGAGGACGGCCGAGGTCATTTTCACAGCGCAGCAAACGCTGCAGGACGCAGTGGATTTTTACGCGGACGTGAAGGGACGCATGCAGGCCTATGGCCGTGATCCGGACGATCTGAAGATCATGCCGGGCGTGTTTCCGATTATCGGCCGCACCGAAAGCGAGGCTAGAGAGAAATTCGAGCAGTTGCAGTCGCTTGTCGATCCGAAGGTGGGACTTGCACTGGTATCCGGGCTGACCGGTGGGTTCGATCTCTCGGACTATCCACTCGACGGCCCGATTCCCGAGCTACCTGAGACAAATGCCAGCAAGAGCCGGCAGGTGTTGACGCTCGAACTGGCTCGCCGCGAGAATCTTACGATCCGCCAGCTTTATTTGCGGGTCGCGGGTGCGCGTGGCCATTGGCAACTCGTCGGCACCGCGGCTCAGATCGTCGATCAACTCGAAGAGCGCTTCGTGAATCATGGCGCCGACGGTTTCAATGTGATGCCGCCGGTACTGCCTGACGGTTTGACCGATTTCGTCGAACTGGTGGTGCCTGAGCTACGGCGACGCGGATTGTTCCGCGAGAACTATGAGGGCCGTACGTTGCGCGAGAACCTGGGGTTGCGGCGGCCTGAAAACCGCTATTTTCCTGCGTAGCAGAGACCGACCACAAATCGTCGCTTTCACGGACACGTCAACAGATATCGCCGCTCTGCAGAAAGCCAGGACTGTACACGGGCTCCGTGTGCAGCCTTGAATCTGCAGCATAACTTTCCACGATTCGTTATTTCCTCCCTGCGCCGCCATCGTCTACGCTGAAACGATAGGCGCATGCGTCTATTGCCGCCACGCGTTGCGTGCCGCGGCTACATGCAATGGAGACTCCAATGACCGAGGCTGTCGAACAAGGACAGGAGCGCACGCGTCTCGCGTGGATTGCCGGTGTGGGTGCGAGCGCCGGACTGGGCGCCGCGCTCGCACGCCGTTTCGCCCGCGAGGGATTCAGCGTCGCCGTGACGGGGCGCTCGCGCGAGCGGCTCGATGTGATCGTCGAAGAAATACGCCGCGCCGGGGGCCATGCTGTCGCGTTGCCGGGTGACGTCACTCGCGAAGCCGATCTGACTGAGATCGCCCGACAACTCGCAGACACCGGTACGCTCGAAGTGGCGATTTTCAACGCCGCGGGTGCGACGCGTGCACCGACGCTCGAATTGAGCGCGGAGCAGTTTGAAGCGGCATGGCGCGTCACGACGCTCGGTGGTTTCCTGTTTGCGCGAGCGGCGCTGCAACCGCTGCTGGCGGCTGGCCGAGGCTCGCTGCTGTTTACCGGCGCCACCGCATCACTGCGCGGCCGGCCGCCGTTTGCCGCGTTCGCTTCCGCCAAAGCCGGTTTGCGCTCACTCACACAGAGTCTCGCCCGCGAGTTCGGGCCGAAGAATATCCATGTTGCCCATGTGGTGGTCGATGGAGGCATCGACGGCGAGCGCCTGCGTACGTCTTCGCCGCAGCGGGTGGCCGAGCGCGGCGAAGACGGCTTGCTGAATCCCGCTGATATCGCTGATGCCTATTGGTATCTCCATCGGCAGGCGCGCAGTGCATGGTCGCAGGAAATCGATCTACGGCCGTTCAACGAATCGTTTTAACGTGATTAGGATGTGAACATGAGCGATATCGTCATCGATAGACCGGTGTCCGCTGCGACGGTCCAGGCAGAGTTGAACTACCTCGAGTTCACCGGCGAGAAGCCCGTGTCGTACCAATATGAACCGCCGCCGGGCGTTCCGAAGCGCAGCGGCGTGTACCGGCCGCGTCGGGTGACCATTTCAAATGCACGCGTCGCGCCGCCGCCTGGCGCGCTGTCACTCGATCGTAACGGCTTCGAACTGCACCGGCATGCTAGTGCGTTGAACGATTTCTCCGACCCGGCAAAGATCGAATCTGTCTACTATCGGGAAGCGGAGCAGTTGCTGAAACAGGCCACCGGCGCTCGCCGAGTGGTCGTGTTCGATCACACGCTGCGCGACGGCAATCCAGAGCGCAGCAGTGGCGTGAGGGAGCCGGTCAAGTACATTCATAACGACCAGACGTTTGTGTCGGGGCCGCGCCGGGTGCGCGATCATCTGCCGGCAGATGAAGCAGAGCGCTTGCTGCAAGGCCGCGTGGCAATCGTCAACCTGTGGCGGCCGATTGGAGAAACAGTGCAATCGTCGCCGCTCGCGCTGTGCGATTCGCGCAGTATCACGCTCAACGACCTGGTGGCATCGGACCTGGTTTATCCCGACAAGGTCGGCGAGACGTATGCGTTGGTCTTCAATCCGCGGCATCGTTGGTACTACTTTCCTCATATGTCGCCCGACGAATTCCTGCTACTGAAGATCTACGATTCGGCGGGCGATGGAATCGCGCGTCTGACGGCCCATACGGCATTCGACGATCCCACTTCGCCGGCCGATGCACCGCCGCGTCGAAGCATTGAACTGCGCTCGCTGCTGTTCTTTTGAGTGACGGTTTGCGCTGACTGGCAGGGCAGTTGCGTCTGCTGCAGCATCGCAGAATATGCAATATCGAAAGCGCGAATTCTTGTTTGTTTGTGATGCGGCGTTTCGTTAGCATGCGGCGTTTGGGTCGTTGTCCTGCCTCGTTAGTCGACGCATCTTTTGACTGTTGTTGAGCGAGGCGCAGGCAACGTTTGCCCAGTGCGATTTCACAGCTCTCACGCCTCCGACATGCCAAGCCTTTATGCTCCCAGCGTCGGCCAGCAGGCCGACGGCGTTACACGACGGCTGGCCACCGCGATCACGCAGGCATCGCCTTCCCGGGATGCCAGTGCCATTGGCGCAGCAAGACGTGGCATTCTCGACTTCCTCGCTGCCGCCTTTGCCGGCGCGAGTGACAGCGGCTACCAAAAACTCCTGAGAGTAAGCGCCAATGACTCGCACGGCGAAGCATCGGTGATCGGCAGCAGCGCCCGTGCGTCGGCGCAGCAGGCTGCATTGCTCAACGGTTACGCCGGGCACGCACTCGACTACGACGACGTGCACAGCAGCGTAAGAGGGCATCCCGCGACGGTATTGCTGCCCGCGCTGTTCGCGCTGGCGCAAACACGAGGCAGCAGCGCGCTCGACTTGCTCGACGCCTACGTCGTAGGCGTTGAAACGATGGCGCGCCTCGGTCTTGCACTCGGCAGCCGGCACTACGAGCAGGGCTTTCATAACACCGCGACGTTGGGCGCACTTGGCGCGGCAGCCGCTGCGTCTTATCTGTTGAAGCTCGATGCCGGGGCCATTGAGAACGCGCTGGGTCTTGCTGCCACGCAGTCCGCCGGCTTACGCCTGCAGTTCGGCAGCGAAGCGAAACCGCTGCATGCGGGGCTCGCCGCGCGCGCCGGGCTGTTCGCCGCTGAGCTCGCGGCAGCGGGACTGCAGGGCTCGCCTGAGGCATTGGACGGACCGGTCGGGTTTTTCGCCGTGTTCAGCGGCGGCGCCGCACAACCCGAGCGTGTGCTCGAAGCCTGGGGTGCGCCTTGGCAAATCGCCGTACCGGGCCTGTACTTCAAGCCGTGGGCGTGCTGCACGGCGACGCACTACGCCGTGCATGCCGCATTGACATTACGCGATACGTACCGGCTCACGCCTGATGATATCGGCGAAGTGACGGTGACATTTCCTCCCGGCGGCGACACGCCGCTGTCCAGAGATTTACCTTCGACCGGTCTCGAAGCGCGTTTCAGCGTTGCCTATGCCGTCGCGGCTGCGCTGACGGATGGTTCGCCCGGCATCGCCACCTTTGCCGATGTGCCCGTGCGCGACGACCTGATCGCGCTCGCGCGGCGCGTGGCAAGCCGCCACGATGAAACCGCGGCGCGCGCGTCGACCGATCCGGCTACGCGTTTCTCGACTGTGGAGATCGTCTTGCGCAACGGCACGGTGCTGGGCCATAAGACCGATCGCCTCTACAGCGCAGAGGATCTGCACGCGAAGTTCGCGGACGCCACCGGCCACGACGAACGTCTCGCTTTTATTCCCGCGCATATCGAAACGATGCAGAGCACCGCCGACCTCGCTTCACTTTTCAATGTCTTCGCACAGATCCACGTATGAGCACGAATAACAGCAGTACCCGCAGGCAGATGCGTCTCGGGCTCTTCATTCAGGGCGCGGGACACCACGTCGCCGGCTGGCGGCATCCTGACGCGCAGGCGGGCAGCGAGAATCTGGCGCTGATGCAACGCATCACGCAGACTGCCGAGCGCGCGAAGTTCGACATGGTTTTTCTCGCCGATGGCCTTACCAGTGGTCCCGATGCGCATCCTTCAATGGCGATGCGGATCGAGCCGCTGTGCCTGCTGTCGGCGCTCGCCATGGGCACGAGCCACATCGGTCTCGCCGCGACCGCGTCGACCACCTACAGCGAGCCGTATCACGTCGCGCGCGCGTTTGCTTCGCTCGATCATCTGAGCAGCGGGCGTGCGGCCTGGAACGTCGTGACGACTTCGTACGATCGCACGGCCGCAAACTTTACGCGAGGCAATCACCCGGATCACGCGCTGCGCTACGAAATGGCGGGTGAATTCGTCGACGTCGTCAAGGGACTGTGGGACAGCTGGGATGACGATGCGGTGCTCAAGGACAAGGCGCGCGGCGTCTACTTCGATCCCGCCAAGGTCCATACGCTGGACCACAGGGGCCTGTTCTTCTCCGTCAAAGGCCCATTGAATGCGTCGCGCCCACCGCAAGGGCATCCTGTGGTGATTCAGGCCGGCTCGTCGGGGCCTGGGCAGGATCTGGCCGCGCGTACAGCGGAAGTGGTGTTCACGGCGCAGCAGACGATAGAAGAAGCGCAGATCTTCTATCGCGATCTGAAAGGCCGGCTGCCGAAATTCGGCCGTGAGGGCGAACAGCTGCACGTGATGCCGGGCGTGTTTCCAGTCATCGGTAGGACAGAGCAGGAAGCGAAAGACAAGTATGCGCAATTGCAGGAATGGACCGATACCTCTGGCGCGCTGTCACTCCTGTCCGACCGGCTCGGGCACGACGTGTCGAAGTATCCGCTCGATGGTCCGTTGCCGGAGCTGCCCGAATCCGATCAGCTGAAAAGTCGCGCCAAACTGCTGACCGACCTTGCACGCCGCGAGAATCTGACCTTGCGCGAGTTGTATTACCTGGTGGCGGGCGCGCGTGGGCACCGCATCGTATGGGGCACGCCGGTGCAGGTGGCGGACGCGCTCGAGGAGTGGTTCACGGGTGAGGCGGCCGACGGCTTCAATATCATGCCGCCGTATTTCCCCGGCGGTCTCGACGACTTTGTTGAGCTCGTCGTGCCGGAGTTGCAGCGGCGCGGGTTATTCCGCACCGAATACAGCGGCACCACGTTGCGCGATCACCTCGGTTTGCAGCGGCCGGTGAGCCGCTATGCGGGGCAGTGAGATACGGAAACTAAAACGCGGAAAGCAAAACGCGGAAAGCAAAACGCGGAAAGCAAAACGCGGCGTCTGCTGGGCAGACGCCGCGTCGTTCAAGCTTGCATCGCCAGTCGCGCCAGTCGCGCCGGCCGCGCCGTACTCGCCGGTCTAGATCGCGAAGTGGCGCAGATCCAGTTTCAGCGGCGTGCGGGGCAAAGCAGCGCGTTCGGCCTCCGGCGCTGCCTGGGTATGCGCCAGAAACTCACGTGTACGCGGACTGGATGGGGCGCGGAACAACGCGTCAGCCGGGCCGTGCTCGACAATCACACCGGCCTCGGTGAAATACACCGCATCGCTCACTTCCTCGGCGAAACGCATCTCGTGCGTGACCAGCACGCAGGTCATGCCGTCTTTCACCAGATCGCGGATCACGGTCAGGACTTCGCCTACGGTCTCCGGATCGAGTGCCGAGGTCACTTCGTCGAAGAGGATCAGATCCGGCTGCATCGCGAGTGCGCGTGCAATCGCCACGCGCTGTTGTTGACCGCCCGACAGTTCACCCGGGTACGCATGGGCCTTGTCCGCGAGGCGCACTTTCTTCAGCAGATCGTAAGCGGTGTGGGTGGCGCTGGCTTTGTCGCGCCCCAGAATGCGCACTGGCGCGACGACCAGATTGTCCAATACGCTCAGATGCGGAAACAGGTTGTATTGCTGGAACACGAAACCGACGCGCTTGCGCAATTCGATCTCATCGCGTTCGGAGGCCAGCCGGTCGACACGGGTGCCGTCGACTTCGATCTCACCTTGCTGTGGCCGCAACAGTCCGGTCATGCAGCGCAGAATCGTCGACTTGCCCGAGCCGGATGGCCCGATGATCGTCACGGCCTGCCCGCGGAACACGTCGAGGTCGATGCCCTTGAGCACCGGCGTCGAGCCGAATGACAGATGCACGTCGCGCAACCGGACCAGTGGGCGCACGGCCGCAGCAGCGGCTGCAGGAGCGAGCGAGACATCAGCTGAAAGCATAGCGTTTCTCAAGAAGGCGGGTGAAGCGCGCGATCGGGTAGCAGTAAGCGAAGAACAAGCCGAGCACGGTGAAATAGACCACGACCGTAAAATCCGCGCGCGCCACGGTATTGCTCGCAACCTGCGCGGTGTCCAGCAGATCGTGTACGCCCACCAGCGATGCGAGCGCGGTTGCCATTGTGATGCTGGCGTAGAGGTTCATCCACGGCGGCAGCATCCGCTTCACGCATTGCGGCAGGATGATCCAACGGAATACCTGGGTTCGGCTAAATGCAAGCGAACGTGCGGCGTCCCACTGCGCATGGGGGATCGACTGGATCGCGCCGCGGAAGATCTCGGCGAAGTTGGCGCTGGCAGGCAGCGCGAGGCCGAGCGTGACCTTGAACCAGTCGGGAAACGGCAAGATGTGTCGGCCGAGCGCGATTTCGAACGGGAACACGTAGGTAGAAAAATAGATCAGCACGAGCAATGGGGCATTTCGAAACACCTGCACATAGCAGCGGACAATCAGGCGGACGGTCCGGCTCGGCGACAGCAGCAAGGGGCCGAGCGCAAGGCCGGCAAGTGTGCCGAGCGCGATGGCAAGCAGGCTGATTTCGATGTTGACCCATAGAGACTTGCCGAGCGCCGGTGCCCACGTGATGAGTGCGGCGAGCGCTGGATAGCCCGGCCCATGAGCGATTTCGTGTTCGGCGAGAGCCAGCATGGCGGCAACGACAACCACGCCGGCAACCGCGAAGATGGAACGGTACCGCTCGTCCCGCGCGGGCACGGTGACGGATTCAGTGGCCATAGCCGGGCATCCTCAGGCGGACTTCGAGCCAGCGTCCCGCGCGATTGATCGCAAAGGTCAGCACGCCGAAGAACAGCAGGATCAGGATCATCAACTCGAGCACGTTGTCGCGCTGCGTCCAGATCATGATCGACGCGTACGTAATGTCGCCGACGGCGATCGCGGAGGCGACCGTAGTCATCTTCACCAGATCGACCATGTTGTTGACGAGCGCGGGCAGCGCAAAGCGCAGCGCGAGCGGCAACTGCACGCCCCAAAGGCGCTGGCGGCGGCTGAAACCGAGCGACTGCGCCGCTTCGAGCGTGGCGCGCGGCACCGCTTCAATACCGGCGCGCAGGGCTTCGGCATGAAACGCCCCCTTGTGCAGCGAAATCACAATTGCGCTCCAGATGAACGGCGTCAGCGGATTGCCGCCCAGATTACGGAGTGCCTCGCTGATCAGCATATTGATCACCAGAAAGGCACAGAAAAGCTGTACGAGCGTCGGCGTATTGCGCGTGATTTCGACGAATACACGAGCGGGGCGTGCGAGCGCCGGACGCGGTGACGTGAGCAGCGCCGCCAGCGCAATGCCGGCGATAAGGCTGCCGATTATCGTGACGAGCGACAGTTCGAGCGTGACCAGCATGCCGTGCAGGAACGACGCGAGTTCGTCAGGCGCGAGCACGAAACTGTAGTTCAGCCCGATCTTGCTGATCGCATCCACCACTGCCGCAGCGCCGTGCGAGAGCGCTTCAGTCGGCGCGCTCATGCACCTTGCGCCTTGTACTTCGTGTGCAGATCGAGCACCGCTTGCGAAGGCTGCATGCCGTTCTTACGCTCGGTATCGATCAGCCAGCCGCTGCGATGCCAGTCCTGGACGATTTTTTCGAGCGCGTTTTGCGTGTCCGTTTCGCCCTTGCGTACCCAGATCACAGACGGCGACGGAATCAGTTCGTTCGATACCGGGATGGTGTAGTCCTTCCAGTCCGGATTGCGTGCAACGAGCAGGCGCAGGGTAGGCGCAACGTGGACCGCAGCGACGCAATTGTTGCCGCGCAGCGCGAGCAGCGACTCCGGTTGGCCACGGAATGCCTTCACCTGTGCGCCATATTGTTCGGCAAGCGGCTTCGTATAGTTGCTGCCCTGCGAGACGCAGACAGGCTTGCCGCGCACGTCGTTCCAGGTCTTGATACCGCTGTCCTTGCGGGTGATGAGGGCGCCGCCGATTTCCTCGAATGGTGTGGGCGGGTAGGAGAAGATCTCGGCGCGTTCCTTCGTGACTTCCATGTTGGCGATCAGGGCATCGACCTTGCCTTGTTGCAGGAATTGCACACGGTTCGACGGCTGGACCGGCGTCAACTCCACGTCGACGCCGAGGCGCCTCGCGACGTCGTTCGCGAGATCGATATTAAAGCCGAGCGGTTTCTGTGTGGTGGGGTCCAGCGAGCCGAACGGCGGCCCTGACAGGATCACGCCAATGACGATCTTGTGGCGCTGGTGAATCCGGTCGAGCGTGGCATCGGCATGCGCGGCACTGGCGCCGAATGCGGCGAGAAACGTCAGGGCGCGTAAAGCGCGGTGCAGAGGGGGGCGGGGCGGTCGGCTGAACATGAAAGGATAGGCTGTATGCGGGATCGCCTATTCTCGGCATGTGCGGCGCCGGAAAGAACCAAGGATTTTTCATACCGTTATCTGATTCGCGCATTTATGCAGACGGGAGCGTCGTTAAAGCGGTGAAACCGTCGCGATGACGGATCTGACGCCCAAGGCGTTGATCGCACTGTGATAGCGACTGGGATGGAGCGCCGCTATTCATCGGAAACCTAACGATATGAACAACGCTTCGTTGGCCGGTCCGAACGGCGAGGCTAACATGGCCGGTCACGCTCCTGAAACAGGGCTTCCGGTACTTCTCCGATGCCATCGCCGATTCTGACTGCCGTTTCCGTATCGAAGTCTTTCGGGCCAACTACGGCGCTGGCGAAACTCGATCTGTCGATTCATCCAGGCGAGGTCGTTGCGCTGATGGGGGCGAACGGCGCAGGCAAATCGACGTTCGTGAAGATTCTCAGCGGCGTGTATCAACCCGATGGCGGCACGTTGACGCTCTGTGGAAAGCCGTACCAGCCCGCTTCCACGCAGGGCGCCAAACGGCTTGGCATCGCGACCGTGCATCAATCGATCGCCGACGCGGTCGTGCCGACCCTGTCGATTGCCGACAATCTATTGCTGGACCGGCTGTGTGATACCGCGTCGCCCTGGAGCGTGCCGTCGCAAGCGAGGCATGACGCCGCCAGGCCGCTCGCAGAAAGAGTGGGGCTGGACGTCGACCTGTCCGCACCGCTTGCGTCGCTATCTCTAGCCGCACAGCAACTTGTGACGCTCGCGCGCGCACTGGCCAGTCATCCCACGCTACTGATTCTCGACGAACCGACCGCCAGCTTGTCCGCTCCGGAAGCCGAGCGTCTTTTCGCGCTACTCGATCAATTGCGCGGCGAGGGCGTGGCGATCCTTCTCGTGTCGCATCGCCTGGGTGATTTACGCCGGATTGCAGATCGGGTGACGATTGTGCGCGATGGGCGCATCGTCGCCGACCTGCAGCCGCCCATTGACTTCGATGCCGCCGTCGAAACGATGATCGGCAGGCCACTGCCGAAGCACCGCGCATCGCCGCCATCGGACGCTGCGACGCTCGCGCCGTGTTTCAGCGTACGCGACTTGCGGCTGGCCGCCGATAGCATCCCGTTCGATCTCGACGTGCAATGCGGCGAAATTGTCGCGATTGCTGGACCGGTGGGCGGCGGTAAGTCGCGCTTTGCCCGTGCGATTTTCGGAGAGACGCGCGCAATCGCGGGCGAGATGACGCTCGATGGCCTGCCATGGCGCCCCCGCTCGCCTGCCGACGCGATTCGTGCCGGCGTGTTCCTTGCCGGCGAGGATCGTTGGCGCACGTCGCTCTTTCCCGATAGCGTGCCCTTCGCCTCGATTGCGGGTACGCTCAGCTTTCCGTTTCTGTCGCGCTGGTTCAGGAACGGTGCGGTGCGGCGCGCTCAGGAGCGCCACGCGGCTGCCGAGGCCATTGCGAATTTCGGCATCCGCTGCACGGGTCCCGATGATCGGCTTACGCGTCTGTCCGGGGGCAATCAGCAGAAAGTCGTGCTCGCCCGCTGGCATGCGGAGCGTGCCCGGCTGTTGTTGCTCGACGAACCCTTTCAAGGCGTGGACGCCGGTGCGCGCGCCGATATTGTCGCCACGCTGCGGCGGCACGCGCCGGAACGCGCAACGATCGTGTTTGTCGGCGATCTCGAAGAGGCCTTCGAGATCGCTGATCGCGTGGTTCACTTCGATCGTGCAACGCTCGATCGCCTCTCCACTACCGATCTGGTTCCTCTCGTACATTGATGAAATCCGGCACACCTTCTATCGCTCAGGACGTTTCATCCGGCCATCGTTCGCGACCGGCATCGCGCCGTTTGCGCGAACACCTCGAACGCACTGGCATCGTGGTCGTCCTTGCAGTTCTCGTCGCCGTCTTTGCGATAAGAGAGCCGGCGTTTCTGAACGTCGACAATCTGTTCAGCATTCTCCAGGCCGTGTCGATCGTCGCACTGCTCGGTATCGGCGTGACGATCACGCTCGCGGCCGGCGGCTTCGACCTGTCGGTGGGAAGCGTGGCCGCGTCGGCCCAGATGGCTGCCAGCTACGTGCTGATCGTCTGGCACGGCAGCGCGCTGGCGGCTGTCGCGGCGTGCGTCGCGCTCGGCGTCGCAGCGGGTCTGTTCAACGGCCTGCTGATTACCCGCCTGCGCGTGCCTGATCAGCTCGCAACGCTTGGCACGCTCTTCCTGCTGGCCGGTCTTCAGTTGATTCCTACGGGAGGGCGCTCGCTCGCGACCGGTACGGTCATGCCGGACGGCACGGAAGCGAGCGGGATTTTCCCCGATGCTTTCCTTGCGCTTGGCCGCCTACGGCTTTTCGACATCGTGCCGTTGCCCGTCCTGATTCTTGCTGTGTTGACGGTGCTCGCCTGGATCGTGATGGAAACGACGCGCTGGGGGCGGGTGATCTATGCGATCGGCGGCAACGAGACGGCGGCCCGCCTGGCCGGGGCGCCGACGTCGCGTTACCGGATTGCGGCGTACGTCGCGTCGGCAACCATAGCGTCGCTAGGCGGCGTGCTGATCGCCGCACGCGTCGGACGCGGCGACGTCAGCGCGGGGCATTCGCTGCTGCTCGATGCGGTGGCTGCATCGCTGGTGGGCTATGCCGTGTGGGGGGCTAAACGCCCCAACGTTTTCGGCACGGTAGTGGGTGCGGTCTTTGTCGGCGTGCTGCTTAACGGCCTGACGATGCTGAACGCGCCGTACTACATGCAGGACTTCATCAAGGGCGTGTTGCTGGTGCTGGCGCTCGCATTCACGTTCAGCGTTGGTGGACGACCGGATTCGCGCGTCTGAGCCGAACCCGTCATGGCTATGCGGCGCGGCCCTGTTTTCATCAGGTTCGCACTGCCGTGCTTATCGTTGAATGGAAAATTGATCCGCTGGGAAGTCGTTTGCCATCCGAAGGAATATAGATTGCCGAATCGTTCAGTTTGCCCATGGGGTACCCGCTGATAGATTGTGCGAACAGAAATTTGAGCGGAGGCTTCCATGCCAGAGTTTGACGAAGCGACTTCATTGCAGACAACCGCGACGGATCGCGAAGCGGTTCGCGTCATCACCAACGACGCAGAGGCCGTTGCAGTCGCGCGCGAGCTTGCGAACCGTCTCGCGCAAGAGGCGGCCCAGCGCGACCGTGAGCGCCGTCTGCCACATGAGGAGATCGAGTGGTTTTCGCAATCCGGCCTGTGGGCGATTACGGTACCGAAGACCTATGGCGGGGCAGGTGTTTCGTTCGTGACATTGACGGAAGTCATCAAGATTATTGCTGCAGCGGATCCTTCTCTTGGGCAGCTCCCGCAGAATCACTTCGGTCTCGTCGACGTGATTTCGCTGACAGGCACCGAAGCGCAGAAGCAGCACTTTTTTGCCGAGGTATTGAATGGCAAGCGCTTCGGCAACGGTTTTTCAGAAAAGGGCACCAAACATGTGCTCGATCTGAAGACGCGTGTGCGGCCGGACGGCGACCAGTATGTGATCGACGGCACCAAGTTCTATTCGACCGGCGCCTTGTTTGCGCATTTCGTGCCGGTGCTCGGTCTCGATGAAGACCGCAAGGGCTGGCTCGCCTACATTCCGAAGGGGACGGCTGGACTCACCGTGATCGACGACTGGTCAGGTTTCGGTCAGCGCACGACGGCGAGCGGCACCGTCGTACTGGAGAACGTGCGCGTGCCGGCTTCGCACGTGTTCCCGGCGCATCGTGTATCCGATTTTCCGACGCTCAACGGGCCGATCTCGCAGATCATTCAGGCTGCGATCGACGCCGGAATTGGCAGGGCGGCGCTCGACGACACCCTTACCTTCGTGCGCGCACGCTCGCGGCCATGGATCGATAGCGGCGTCGAGCGCGCGAGCGACGATCCGCTGACTGTGCGGGAGATCGGTCACCTGCACATTCAGTTGCATGCCGCGGAAGCCTTGCTCGAACGCGCCGCGCGCGTACTCGACGAAATCGCGGCACAAGGCGATCCCACTGAAGATGACGTCGCGCGTGCCTCGGTCGCAGTCGGCGAAGCAAAGGTGCTGACGACTGAAATTGCCTTGCTCGCCAGCGAAAAGCTGTTCGAACTCGCCGGCACCCAGGCGACACTCGCCGAACACGGCTTCGACCGCCACTGGCGCAACGCGCGCACGCATACGCTCCATGATCCCGTGCGCTGGAAGTACCACCTCGTCGGCAACTACTATCTGAACGGCGTCAAACCGGCCCGTCATCCCTGGAACTGATCATGGCCAGACAGATTCGCCTCAACGCCTTCGACATGAACTGCGTGGGGCACCAGTCGCCAGGGTTGTGGGCGCACCCGCGCGACCGATCGTGGCGCTACAAGCATCTCGATTACTGGACCGACCTCGCGAAGCTGCTGGAGCGCGGCAAGTTCGACGGTCTCTTCATCGCCGATGTGCTCGGTCTCTATGACGTCTTCAACGGTAACGGCGATGCGGCGATCCGGCAGGCGGCCCAGGTGCCTGTCAATGACCCGATCCTGCTCGTGTCGGCAATGGCGAACGTCACCGAGCATCTCGGTTTCGGCGTGACCTGCTCGCTGTCATACGAACACCCTTATCCGTTCGCGCGGCGCATGTCGACGCTCGATCATCTGACGAACGGCCGTGTCGGCTGGAACATCGTCACCTCGTATCTCGACAGTGCGGCGCGTAACGTCGGTTTGCCGGCGCAGGCGAACCATGATGAACGGTATGCGCTTGCCGAAGAATATCTGGACGTCTGCTACAAGCTGTGGGAATCGTCGTGGGAAGACGATGCCGTGGTGCGTGACGCCGCGCGAGGGGTGTTCACCGAACCTTCGAAGGTGCATCCGATCGATCACCACGGCCGCTATTTCGACGTGCCTGGCATTCATCTATGCGAGCCGTCGCCGCAGCGCACGCCAGTGCTGTATCAGGCGGGCGCGTCGAAACGCGGGAAAGATTTCGCCGCGCAGCACGCCGAGTGCATCTTCATCGCGGCGCCCTCGCGCACGATCCTCAAGAACTTTGTCGCCGATATCCGCGCGCGCGTGAAGTCGTTCGGCCGCGATCCGTACGACGTGCTCATTTTCAATCTGCACACGGTGATAACGGGCAAGACGTCGGCCGAGGCGCACGCGAAGCACGCGGACTATCGCCGCTATGCCAGCGACGAGGGCGCGCTCGCACTGATGTCGGGCTGGACCGGTATCGACCTGTCGAAGTACGACCTCGACGAGCCGCTGCGCCACGTCGAAAGCAATGCGGTGCAGTCAGCGGTGGAGGCGCTCTCGAGCGCGGACCCGACGCGCGTGTGGACGGTGCGCGAGATCGCGAAGTGGGGCGGGATTGGCGGGCTCGGGCCGCTCTCGGTCGGCAGCCCGCAGGAAATCGCCGACGAGTTGCAGTCGTGGGTTGAAGAGACGGATGTCGATGGATTCAACCTCGCGTACGCGTTGACGCACGAAACCTTTGCCGATTTTGTCGACCTCGTCGTGCCGGAACTTCAACGGCGCGGCGTGTACAAGACCGATTACGCCGACGGCGCACTGCGCGAAAAGCTGCATGGCCATGGCGCGCGGCTGGCCGGGAATCACCCTGGGGCGCGTTATCGGGCGCGCCATGCGGTGCATGCCGAATAAATCTTCCTTGCTGCACTCATCACCACATCATTCATCGGCTGGGGCTTACACATGAGATCGCTTCTTCGTCACACGTCTGCCGCGACCCGCATCGTCGGTGCGCTGGCATTGCTGTCCGCCACGGTACTGGCGGCCTTAAGTGCATACGCCGCGCCGCTCAAAGGGGCGCCTGCGCCGTTCGATAAGGGGGGCGTAAAGGTTGCGCTCGTCAACTATCTGTCGACGGGCGATTTCTTCCAGGCCTATGAAGCCGGTGCGCAGAAACAGGCAAAAGCGCTCGGCATCGATCTGCGGATTTACGAAGGGCGTCAGGATGCAGCCGAGCAGCGCGAGCAGATCCAACAGGCCATCAGCCTGGGCGTGTCCGCGATCATCGTCAATCACGGCTTGCCGGAGTCGTTGAAGGACGTCGTGCAGCGCGCGCTGGACAAAGGCATCAAGGTTGTCGCATTCGATGTCGATCTGGGTAATCCGAAGATTCCGCAGATCGAACAGAGCGACCACGATCTGGCCGCCTTGCTCCTCGATCAGGCGGTGAAGGATAACGGCGATGCGTTTTCGGCGGGCTATGTGTACGTGGCGGGCTTCGCGCCGCTCGACCGGCGCGACGCGGTATGGCGGGACTTCAAGAACGCCCATCCGAAAGTCCAGGAGAAGGCGCGCTGGGGCACGGTGGACAATCCGATTGCGCAATCGGTGGCGAACCAGGCAGCGGCCGCGTATCGCGCGCACCCCGACATTCGCGTGGTATTCGCGCCGTATGACGAGTTCGCGCGCGGCGCAAAACTTGCAGCGGACGAGGCGAAGCTGTCGTCGAAGATCCGCATTTATAGCGCCGACATCTCGACGGCCGATATCGAAGCGATCCGCGCCCCGAACAGCCCATGGGTGGCGACGGCGGCGACCAACCCCGCGGTTGTCGGCGCGGTGTCCGTGCGCTCCGCGGCTTTCCTGGTGGCCGGGCAGGATCCGGGGCACCGGATCGTCGTCAAGCCCACCCTGATCACGCGCGACGATCTCGTGAACAACAACATCAGGACAATTGCCGAACTCGGCGCGAAGTTCCCCGCTTTCCGGGCGAGCGACGCAGCCACGGCGAGCTGGATTCCGACGCTCGATTGATTCGACGCTCGCGGCGCACGCCGCGTCGTCAGGACACAGCTTTCTCACTTTAGGGAGAACCGGCCATGGCGGACAACTTTGGGAAAAACGGGCGACCTCCCGTGACGGCGGCGGACGGCGGGGTGCGGCACGATGCCGACGTGCTCGTGATCGGCGGCGGTCCGGCCGGCACGTGGGCGGCGATCAGCGCCGCCGCCAGCGGCGCCCGAGTGATCCTGGCAGACAAAGGCTTTTGCGGGACCTCCGGCGCGACTGCGCCTGCCGGCACTGGAGTGTGGCACGTGCCGCGCGATGAGGAAGCACGAGGCCGCGCGAAAGCGAGCCGTTTCAAGTTGGGCGGCGAGCTTGCCGAACAGACCTGGATGGATCGCGTACTCGAACAGACCTGGATCAATGCGCAGCAACTGGCCGAGTGGGGCTACCCATTTCCGGTCGATGAGTCCGGCGAAGAGCGGCGCACTTCGTTGCAAGGTCCCGACTATATGAGGCTGATGCGCAAACGCTTCAAGGAAGCCCATGTGCGCATACTCGACCACAGTCCGGCGCTCGAATTGCTCGTGGATGAGCAGGGCGCGGTGGCCGGAGCGGCGGGCGTCGATCGTCAGGCGGATGACACATGGATCGTGCGCGCGGGCGCGGTGGTCATCGCGACCGGCGGTTGCGCGTTTCTCAGCAACGCGCTCGGTTGCAATGTCCTGACCGGTGACGGCCAGTTGATGGCCGCCGAAGCGGGGGCTGCGCTTTCAGGTATGGAGTTCTCGAACGCCTATGGCCTGGGTCCAGCGTTTTCCTCGGTGACGAAATCGCTGTTCTATACATGGGCGACGTTCTACTACCAGGACGGATCGGTGATTCCCGGCGCAGGGTCGGCGCACGGCCGTGGTGTGATCGCGCAAACCTTGCAGACGCAGCCCGTATTTGCCTGCCTCGATCGCGCCGACGAACAGATTCGCGCATGGATGCGCACTGCGCAGCCGAATTTCTTTTTGCCGTTCGACCGGCTCGGGATCGATCCTTTCAGACAGCATTTCCCGGTCACCCTGCGCCTCGAGGGAACGGTGCGGGGAACCGGCGGCCTGCATCTGGTCGACCAGACCTGCGCCACCTCAGTCGAGGGACTGTATGCGGCAGGCGATGCGGCGACGCGTGAACTGATCTGCGGCGGCTTTACCGGAGGCGGCAGCCACAACGCGGCGTGGGCGATGTCGTCGGGATTCTGGGCCGGTGCGGGTGCCTCGGATTACGCGCGATCACGAGGCCTCGCGGCCCGTCAGGGCAGGGCGGTGCGTACCGGAGGAGCAGGGCTTCGCGACGGCGGCGGCACGGCGCCTTACGACAGCGCCGAAGTGATTCGTGGCGTACAGCAGGAGGTGTTCCCCACGCAGCGTAATTGGACGCGCCAGGGTGCGTTACTCGACGACTCGCTGTCGCGACTCGACACGCTGTGGCAGCGTGTTCGCCGTGCGGCTCCGGCGCGCAGCGCGTTGGACGCCGTGCGCGCGCGTGAAGCGGCGGCCATGCTTGCCACTTCGCGTTGGATGTATCGCAGCGCGCAGCAACGCACCGAGACGCGCGGTATGCATCGGCGGCTCGAGCATGCCGCACTGGATCCGTCGCAGGGACATCGCCTGTTGAGTGGGGGGCTGGACGAAGTGTGGATCGAGAGGTTGGCGGTGCCTCAGGTTGCCGCGCATACGAAAGGAGTGACGGCATGATCGAGATCGTCGACGCCGCGCGCTGCACGGGCTGTAACATCTGCGTGCGTGCTTGCCCGACCAACGTGTTCGACATGGTGCGCGACGCTCCACCACGCATCGCGCGTCAAGGCGACTGTCAGACCTGCTTCATGTGCGAACTGTATTGCCCCGAAGATGCGCTCTTCGTCGCACCGCAAGTCGAACCGACGTCGCTCGCCAGCGTCGATGGACCCGTCCTGGGAAACTATCGGCGCGCGATCGGCTGGGGGCGCGAAAGACAATCGGCCGCGAGTCAGGATGCGAGCTACGAGTTGCTGATTCGCGCGCATTGAAAAACTTGAGCGCCAGGGGCCGAGCGCAATTCTGTGTGACCCGCCTGTGCTCCGTTAGTGCCCGCCGGCATGCTGTGAAAAGCATGCCGGCGGGCATGACCTGCTATGTGCTATGGCGCTGACGCTCAGAAATCCAGTCCCGGCCCACCTGCGCTCGGACCGCCCGGCTGACCCGCTGCCGGTGCATCCTTCGGTGCCTCGTGCACGGTGGCATCGGTGGTCAACAGCAGACCCGCAACCGACGCTGCATTTTGCAGTGCCGTACGCGTGACCTTGGTCGGATCGAGCACGCCCGATTCGACGAGATCGCCGTATTCGCCGGTCTGTGCGTTGTAGCCGAAGTTGCCCGTACCCTCGGCCACTTTCGCGACCACCACGCTGGCTTCTTCACCGGCGTTCGTTACGATCTGACGCAGCGGCTCTTCGAGCGCGCGCAGCACGATCTTGATGCCCGCGTCCTGATCGGCGTTCAGGCCTTTGAGCCCGCTGATCGCCTGCTTCACGCGAATCAGCGCGACGCCACCGCCCGGCACAATGCCTTCTTCGACAGCGGCACGCGTGGCATGCAGCGCGTCGTCGACACGGTCTTTCTTTTCCTTGACTTCGATCTCGGTCGCGCCGCCAACCTTGATGACAGCGACACCACCCGCCAGCTTCGCCACACGTTCCTGCAGTTTTTCGCGGTCGTAGTCGGAGGTCGCTTCCTCGATCTGGGTGCGGATCTGCTTCACACGCGCTTCGATGTTCTTGCTGTCGCCGGCGCCGTCGATGACCGTGGTGTTCTCCTTGCCCACCTCGATGCGCTTGGCCTGGCCGAGTTCCGCGAGCGTCGCTTTTTCGAGCGACAGTCCGGTTTCTTCAGCGATCACCTGGCCGCCGGTCAGAATCGCGATATCTTCGAGCAGTGCCTTGCGGCGGTCGCCGAAACCCGGCGCCTTGACCGCGACCGTCTTCAGAATGCCGCGAATGTTGTTCACCACCAGCGTAGCCAGCGCTTCGCCTTCGACGTCCTCCGCGATGATCAGAAGCGGGCGGCCGGCTTTGGCGACCTGTTCCAGGATCGGCAGCAGATCACGGATGTTCGACACCTTCTTGTCGTGCAGCAGCACGAACGGGTTGTCGAGCACGGCAACCTGTTTGTCCTGATCGTTGATGAAATACGGCGACAGGTAGCCACGGTCGAATTGCAGACCTTCGACTACATCGAGTTCATCATCGAGCGACTTGCCGTCTTCGACGGTAATGACGCCTTCCTTACCGACCCGGTCGATCGCTTCGGCAATGCGTTGGCCGATCGACTCTTCGCCGTTGGCCGAAATCGTAGCGACCTGGGCGATCTCCTTGCTGGTCGTGGTCGGCTTGCTGATCTTCTTCAGCTCGTCGATGGCTGCAATCACGGCTTTATCGATGCCGCGTTTCAGGTCCAGCGGATTGAGGCCAGCCGCGACGTATTTCTGACCTTCACGCACAATGGCTTGGGCGAGCACGGTCGCGGTGGTGGTGCCGTCACCGGCGGCGTCGCTGGTGCGCGAGGCGACTTCCTTCACGAGTTGCGCACCGATGTTCTGTACGCGGTCCGACAATTCGATTTCCTTGGCCACCGAGACGCCGTCTTTCGTCACGATCGGCGAGCCGAAGCTGCGCTCCAGAACGACATTGCGTCCCTTCGGACCGAGCGTGACCTTGACCGCGTTGGCGAGGATGTTGACGCCTTCGACCAGTTTCGAGCGGGCGACGTCGCTAAAAATAATTTCTTTTGCTGCCATGTTGTAACGCTCCGTTCGTTATTGAGTGACGACTGCGACGACGTCTTCTTCGCGCAGTACGAGCAATTCGTTGCCGTCTACTTTGACCGACTGACCGGCGTACTTACCAAACAAAACACGCTCACCGACTTTCAGGTCGGGCTCGATGCGTTTGCCGTCGCTATCGCGCTTGCCCGGTCCAATGGCGATCACTTCGCCCTGGTCGGGTTTTTCCGCGGCGCTCTCAGGAATGACGATGCCTGAAGCAGTTTTGGTTTCCTGGTCGAGACGCTTGACGATCAAGCGGTCATGCAAGGGACGTAGGCTCATGGTTCGACTTCCGCGGTTGAAATTTGGCACTCGTCGTTGGTGAGTGCTGACCGGAATCGAGTATAGAAATATGTTGCGCGACGCTCCAATAACGGATTCATCGATCCTTATCGGCGATTGGTATTTCAGAAACGCGCATATTCATAGCTTGAATCGCTGGTTTTGCGCGGCGTGCCGCGTCCCTATACTGATCCGTCGCATCGGCGCGTCCCCTATGGATTCCGATGCACGCTCCTAGGGCAAACAGCCGGATCAAGCCAGATCCGTGCGCATTTACAAGGAATGAAGGCATGCAGGTCTCTCAGGACACCGCAGCGGGTGCGCGGCTTCAGACGGCACTCGCCGCGTTGCCGGCACTGGCTAAAGCGATCGGCGAAGATGCCGCTCAACGTGAAGTGCGACGCGAGTTGCCGTTCGACCGCTTCGCGTTGTTTCGCGAATCCGGTCTTGGCGTGCTCCGTTTTCCGGTCGAGTGGGGCGGCCTCGGTGGTTCGCTGGAAGATCTCTTTCACGTGATTGCCACGCTGGCTGCGGAAGAGTCGAATGTCGCGCACGCATTACGGATTCATTTCGATCTGACCGAGCAGTTGCTGTTGTCGCCGCGCTCCGCCTTCAACGATACGCAGATCGAGCGTGTACGGGCGGGGGCGATCTTCGGTGGTGCGTCGACGGAACTCGGCACCTCGAGGCCAGGGGAAATCGTCACTAAGCTGGTGCGCGACGGTGAGCACTTTCGCGTCACAGGCAAGAAATACTATTCGACTGGCACGGCGTTCTCCGACTATGCGCGTATCAATGTGCAAGATGAGAACGACGAGAAGGTGTCGATCGTTATCCCGGTCTCCCGTGAAGGCCTCAAGGTACTCGATGACTGGGACGGAATGGGGCAACGCATGACGGCGAGCGGCAGCCTCGTGCTCGACAATGTGCAGGTATTTGCCCATGAAATCGCAACCCGCGGTTATACGAGTCTCGCAGGCCGACATGGCAGCGCGGTGCGGCAGTTGCATCTGGTAACGGTCGCGGCAGGTATCGTGCGCAACATTCTTGCGGACGCGCGACGCTACGTGACGCAATACGGGCGTCCGGTGCTGCATAGCCCGGCACCCTCGGCACGCGAGGACGGTTTTGTGCAGCAGGTGGTAGGCGATCTCGCGGCGCACAGTCTGTCGATCGACGCGCTGGTGCAGCAAAACGCGCGCACGCTGGACCGCTCGGCGAACGCGATCCGCAGCGGCGCAGCCAATGCGGAAGAGCGGGTGCTGGAAGGGGCGCTGGCCACGGCCAAAACGCAGCTGGTTGTCAGCAAACTGGCGCTGTATGCCGGCGAGCGGCTGTTCGAGGTCGGCGGGGCCTCGGCCACTGGGCGAGGGCACAATTTCGACCGTCACTGGCGCAATTTGCGCACCATCTTCAGCCACAACCCACTCCTGCATAAGGCGCGGGTGATCGGCGACTACGAGTTGAACGGCGTGACCACGCACCTGACCGAAGGGCGCGTCTTCTGATGAAGACGTCATTGTTAATCACACATCATTCATTCAATCACTGAACGCTATGAGCCGAGATTTGCTATTGCTGTTGGAGCCGGGCTTTACCGATCCGAACCACCCCGGTGAGCGTTTTATCTGCCCGGATGGCGCGCCTATCGAAGGTTTGCTGGCGAGCGACCCGGCGCTCAACTCACGCCTGGATATTCGCCGCTTGCCGTTCCCGCGTCCGCGCGCCGCGGTCGTCGAGGTGCTCGACGCTGAGCACCAGAGTCTGCCCGTGCTGATTCTCGGCGACGAACAGCCCGCACCTGCCGATGCACAGACGCTGGGCGAGAAGCGCTTTGTGACGGATACGCGCCGCATACTCGACCTGCTCGCAGCGCGGCACGGTTTCCCGAAGGTGCATTGACGAAGTCGCCGTAAGCAAGGTGCACACCGTTTCCTTATTGCGTCGTGATGCGGCGCAGATTCGAAGGGAGTGCGCATGAGCCATCGCAGGGGATTTAACTCCGAACGCCAAGTGACGCTCTACAACAGGCGTGTGCATAACCATACGGCGACCGCGGACGGTTTGGGAGGCAATCTGGCCGATGTGTTTATTGCGTGAGGTGACGACCCGGAACAGTGCATCGCCTTTCCGCAGCGTGCTTTGCATATGCATAACGATTGGTTCGTTTGCTGCCGCAGCGGCTTTATCGTGAGCGCTGCGGCAGCAGCATTGCTGAAAGAATCATGACGACATCTCACTCGGCCGCGACAGGCCGAAGTATCGGCAAAAGGATCGGGATCATATGGCAGGGCTGAATCGACGCGGTTTTCTGATTTCATCGGGCGCAGCACTCGCGGCGGCTGGCATGCCCGCGCTGGCGTTCGCACAAGGTGACACGGCGGTGCCGAAGCGGGGCGGCACGCTCAACATGCTGATCAATCCGGAACCGCCGGTGCTCGTGTCGATCTTTCAGACCACAGGCCCGGCGCTCGTGGCGAGTTCCAAGGTACTCGAAGGCTTGCTCGCTTACGACTTCGACCTGCGCCCCAAGCCGCAATTGGCAACCGCGTGGGCGGTCAGCCCGGACGGCTTGAAGTACACGTTCACGCTGCGCCAGAACGTCAAATGGCACGACGGGCAGCCGTTCACTTCAGCCGATGTCGCGTTCTCGATCGATTTGCTCAAGGCGGTGCATCCGCGCGGCCGCAGCACGTTCGCCAATGTGACGGGTGTCGCCACACCGGACGCCCGCACCGCGGTGATCGAATTGTCGAAGCCGGCGCCGTATCTGCTGAAGGCGTTGTCCGCCGGCGAATCGCCGATCGTTCCCAAACACCTGTACGCATCCGGCGACCCGCTGTCCAATCCGCACAATAATGCGCCGATCGGCACGGGGCCGTTCCGCTTCAAATCGTGGACACGTGGCGCGAATATCGTCTACGAACGCAATCCGGACTATTGGGACGCGGGCAAACCGTATATCGACGGCCTGGTGTTCAAGGTCATTCCCGACGCTGCCGCCCGTTCCGCGGCATTCGAAACCGGCGCGCTCGATCTGGGCGGCGAGAATCCGGTGCCGCTCACCGATCTGCCGCGGCTCACGCAATTGCCGCAACTGGCCGTCGAAACGCGCGGCTATCGCTTTCTGGAGCCGCTCGCTGAGATTGACTTCAATCTCGAGCACCCGATTCTCAAAGACCTGCGCGTGCGCCAGGCGATCGCGCACGCCATCAATCCACAGGTCGTACAGCGCACGGTGGCGTATGGCTATGCCGATCTGTCACCCACGCCGATCACGCCGGGGTCTCCCTATCACGACGCCAAGCTCACGCCGTATGCTTTCGATATCGGCAACGCGGAGAAACTGCTCGATGCAGCGGGTTTTCCGCGTAAGGACGGCGGCGTGCGCTTCGGTCTGACGCACGATTTTCTGCCATATGGCGACATGTACCGCCGCCAGGCGGACTACGTGAAGTCGGCGCTGGGGAAGGTGGGGATCGACGTCACGGTGCGCTCGCAGGATTTGCCGGCGTTCCTGAAGCGTGTGTACGCGGATCGTCAGTTCGATTTCACCAGTATCGGTGTCAACACGCTGTTCGATCCGAGCGTGGGGGTTCAGCGCCTCTACTGGTCGAAGAATATCCGTCCAGGTGTGCCGTTTTCGAACGCGCCGCACTACAGCAACCCTGAAGTCGACAGGCTGCTGGAAAGTGCGTCGGTCGAAACCGACGAAAGCAAACGCGTCGAGCTGTACCAGCAGTTCCAGCAGATCGTCTATCGCGACCTGCCGATTCTCAATCTGGTCGCGCCACGAATGGTCACGCTCGCGAACCGTCGCGTTCACAACCATACGGTTTCCGCACAGGGCCTCGAAGGCAATCTCGCGGATGTCTATCTGAGCGCATGACAGGAGAGACACGATGAGTCGACGTTTGCATTTCGGTGCGATTCTCCGGCGTACCGCGTGGCAGGCGCTGCCGACGGTGATCGGCATTGTGATCCTGAATTTCTTCCTGCTGAAGCTGATGCCGGGCGACGCAGCCGACGTGCTCGCCGGCGAATCCGGCTCCGCCACGGCAGAGACGATGCAGGTGCTGCGCGCGAAGTTCGGGCTCGACCAGCCGGTGCTGCATCAGTTGTGGTCGTACCTCGCGCATCTGTCGCATTTCAGCCTGGGTTATTCACCGCGTTACGACATGCCGGTGATGCAGCTGATCCTGTCGCGCCTGCCCAATACGCTATTGCTGATGGGTGTTGCGTTGTCGTTCGCGATCGTCGCGGGCGTGGTGCTCGGCGCGGTGATGGCGCATTGGGCCGGCAAGTGGCCGGACCGTGTGCTGTCCGTGCTGGCCTTGCTGTTCTATTCGACGCCCGGTTTCTGGATCGGCCTGCTGGCGATCGTATTGTTCTCGGTGCATCTGGGCTGGCTGCCGAGCGGCGGCAATATCACGCTCGGCGTGCAGCTCCACGGGTTCGCCTATTTTGCCGATGCAGCTAAACACGTGCTGCTGCCAGCGGCGACGCTGGCGACATTCTTCGTCGCGATCTATGCGCGGCTTACGCGGGCCGCGATGCTGGAGGTGCAACGCCAGGACTTCGTGCGGACCGCGCAGGCCAAGGGCCTGCATCCGTGGCGCGTGACCGTGCGGCATGTATTGCGCAACGCCCTGATGCCGCTCACGACCATCATCGGCATTCACTTCGGCACCTTGCTGGGTGGGGCTGCTGTGACCGAGACGGTGTTCAGCTGGCCAGGCCTTGGGCGTCTCGCGCTCGACGCCGTGATGGCGCGCGATTTCAGCGTCCTGCTCGGCGTTCTGCTGCTGTCGTCGCTGCTCGTGATCATCGCCAATGTTCTGGTCGATCTGTTGCAGGCATGGCTCGACCCCCGCGTGGCGCGATAGCACGCTTACGCTGACCTGTTTTTCCGCAGAGGGATGAAATGGCTTCCGACTCTTCCAACCTGATTGCTACGCCGCCTGAGCCCCCGACGTCGCCGTGGCGGCGCCAATTGGCCGGCACGCTGTTCGGTCAGCGGCGGGCCAACACCGCGGACGCATCCGGTTCCCGAGGAGCGGGGCGAGGCGTTTGGCGTGCACTGCTGCGCAATCCGTCGGCGCTCGCCGGGCTCCTGTTGCTCGCGGCCTTTATCGTGCTAGCGCTCAGCGCGGGGCATCTGTTTCCGGGCGATCCGCTCGATATGGTGGCGGCACCCTTCGAATGGCCGGGCGCCGACCCGCAATACTGGCTCGGCACCGATTCGCTTGGACGCGATGTGGCCGCGGGCATCGCACACGGCACGCGCGTGTCGCTGCTGATCGGCGCGGCGTCGGCGGGGATCGGTCTCGTCATCGGGACCCTGGTCGGTGCGACAGGCGGCTTCTTCGGCGGCGTGGTCGACGATCTGCTGGTGCGCGTGACTGAACTGTTCCAAACCGTACCGTCGTTTCTGCTGGTGATCGTGATTGTGGCGATCGGCCGGCCGAGCGTGACGATTATTGCGCTGGCGATCGGCATCGCCTCGTGGCCGACCGTCGCGCGGATCGTGCGCGCTGAATTCCGCACGCTGCGCCAGTCTGACTTCGTGCTTGCTGCGCGCAGCCAGGGGTTCAGCAACGCACGCATTATCTTTGGCGAGATCTTGCCGAACGCGTTGCCGCCGGTGATCGTGACCGCGTCGGTGATGGTGGCGAGCGCGATTCTGATTGAGTCGTCGCTGTCGTTTCTCGGCATGGGCGATCCGAACGTGGTCAGTTGGGGCGGCATGATCGGCGCCGGTCGCGATTCGCTGCGCACCGCATGGTATCTGACCGCCATTCCCGGGGCGGCGATCGTGCTGGCGGTACTCGCGTTGAACCTGCTCGGCGACGGCTTGAACGACGCGCTCAATCCGCGCCTGCGCGAACGGGTTTGACAACACTTCGCTTTACTACCCGACCGACAACGCGGCTGACAAAGTATCCGAGGATGCACAGTGGCAAACCTGCTTGAAGTACGCGACTTGCGCGTCAATTTCGGCGCGCACGAAGCCGTGCGCGGCCTGAGTTTCGATATCGCGCAAGGTGAGACGCTGGCGCTGGTCGGCGAATCGGGTTGCGGCAAATCGGCGACGGCGCTTTCGTTGATGCGCCTCGTGCCCACGCCGGGACGCGTAACGGGAAGCCTGCGCTTCGACGGCCGTGAACTGCTCGATCTGCCGGCGCGCGAGATTCGGGAGATTCGCGGCCGGCAGATTTCGATGATTTTTCAGGAGCCGATGACGTCGCTCAATCCTGTGCTATCGATCGGCGCGCAGATCGTCGAGACGTTGCGGCAGCATGAGCGTCTGTCCAAAGCGGCGGCATGGACGCGTGTGGTCGAACTGCTCGAACTGGTGCAGATTCCCGAACCGCAGCGGCGCGTGTTCGATTTTCCGCATGAGCTTTCCGGCGGCCAGCGGCAGCGCGTGATGATCGCGATGGCCGTGGCCTGCCGACCGCGTCTGCTGATCGCGGATGAGCCGACCACGGCGCTCGACGTCACGATTCAGGCGCGCATTCTCGAACTGCTCGACGGTTTGCGCCGCGAGTTGTCGATGTCCTTGCTGCTGATCACGCACGACCTTGGCATCGTCGCCAAGCACGCGGATCGTGTCGCGGTCATGCTCGCGGGCGAGAAAGTGGAGGAGGCGCCGGTTGCGCGACTCTTCACGCAACCACAACATCCGTACACACGTGGCCTGCTCGGCGCATCGCTCAATCTTGCGGACGATTTGCACTATCGCGGCTGGAAACTGCCGGAAATTCGCCACGGTATTGGCGAGGATGGGAAACCGAGCTTCGCCGTGGTGCCGCGTTCGGTGCGCACCGGGCAATACGTTGCGGATGCGGATCCCGCACAGCGTGTCGCGGCGGCCAGCGAAGCGCCGTTGCTCGAACTGCGGGACGTGCGGATCGACTATGCGCAACGCCATGGCAAAACCACGCTGCATGCCGTCGATGGCGTGTCGCTGCAGATTGCCCGCGGCGAGACGGTCGGTCTCGTCGGCGAATCCGGTTGCGGGAAATCGACGCTCTCCAAAGCGATCCTGCGGCTCGTGCCGACAGCTAGTGGAGCCATCCGTTTGCGTGGCACCGATCTCGTGCCGCTGGGCGAGCGCGAACTGCGGCCGTTACGCCGACACGTGCAGATGGTGTTCCAGGACCCGTATGCGTCGCTCAATCCGCGCCGCACGGTGGCGGAGATTCTCGATACGGTGCTGGTAGTAAACGGTATTGGCAACGCGCAGCAGCGCCGCTCACGTATCGCCAGCATGCTCGATCGGGTCGGTCTGCCGAGCTCGGCGCTCGACCGCTTTCCACACGAGTTCTCGGGCGGCCAACGGCAACGCATTGGCATTGCGCGGGCGCTGGTGCTCGAACCCGACCTGCTGATCTGCGATGAACCGGTTTCCGCACTCGACGTGTCGATTCAGGCGCAGATCCTGAATCTGCTGGTCGATCTGAAGCGCGATCTGGGGCTCGCGTATCTGTTCATCTCGCACGACCTCTCGGTGGTGCGCTATATCGCCGATCGCGTGCATGTGATGCAGGCCGGGCGCATTGTCGAGAGCGGACACCATCGGGATATCTGGCGCGCGCCGCAGCATCCGTACACGCGTACGTTGCTCGACGCAATTCCCGGCAAAACCTTCGACGCGCAGGCCGCGTAGTCCACTCAGGCGGTATCGAGCTGGGCGGCGCGAAAGCGGGGTTGCCTATGCTGGTGACAAGTCCCGCCACATCGAGCAGCCAGTGTGCCAGCGGAGAGAAAGGCCAGTGAGGTCTGCAGGAAGTTGCGCCGGTCGAATGTCATGGCTATCCCTGCTGAACGGCCGCGAGCGCATCATTGGATGCCCCATGCCGTGCAATCCGCCCAAAGAACGGATGACCCGGATCGTTGAAACCCGGTGTCGACGGATGGCCGCTCGTGACAAGCGAATCGACGAAGGCTTCGTCTTCAGACGTCAACTGATAACGCAGCGCCGGCAGATAGTCCTGCCATTCGCTTCAGTACGTGGGCCGCCGATCGTCGAACTGATGTAGCGGCTATTGAGCACCCAGGCGAGCGCGAATTGCCCAGCAGAAAGCCCCCGCGCCTCAGCATGCTCGCGTACGCGGCGCGCCAGCTCGAGCGATTCCGGACGCCATTCGGTCTGCTGCAGGCGCCGGTCGCTGCGGCCCGCGCGCGTGTCGGAAGTGGGCGTCGCGCCCGGCTCGTACTTGCCGGTCAGCACACCGCGCGCGAGCGGACTATACGAAATCACGCCGAGCCCGTAGCGGTGCGCAGCCGTCAGTTGCTCGGCTTCGGCCTGGCGATTGGCAATGTTGTAGAGCGGCTGGCTCGCCACTGGCGCATCGAGTCCGAGCGCCTGCGCGGTATGGCTGAACTCGGCAATCTTCCACGCCCTATGGTTCGACAGTCCGTAGTAGCGTAGTTTGCCGGCCTGGATCAAATCGTTGAGTGCCCGCACCGTTTCTTCGACCGGCGTCTCGTGGTCTTCGCGGTGAATGTAGAGCAGGTCGATGTAATCGGTATTCAGGCGCTTGAGACTCGCGTCGACGGCGCGCACGATGTGCTTGCGCGATGCGCCGCGAGCGTTGACATCGCTGCTGTCGAGCGGATTGGCGAACTTGGTGGCGAGCACCCAGCGCTCGCGTTGCGCGGCGATGCTGCGGCCGACCACGCGCTCGGATTCACCTTTGCCGTAGACGTCCGCGGTATCGATCGAATTGACGCCTTGCTCGTGGGCCTGGTCGATGATGCGCGCCGAGGTCGCTTCGTCGGTCGGACCGCCGAACATCATCGTGCCGAGCGTCAGTGTCGAGACCTTGATACCGCTGCGGCCGAGTTGTCTGTATTCCATGTGAGTCGGGTTCCGTGAGATTGTGAATCGAAAGCGGATTAGCGTTGCAGCGACACGTCGGCGAAACTGGCCGAGACGCCGTCAGGCGAGGTCGCGTGGTTGTGCACCGCGCGCGAATAGACGGTCAGGTTGATGAGCGTGACGGCCCATCCAGGCGTTCCGCTGAAGAAGCGCTTGCCGCGGCGGCGCTTGCGATGTGACATATGTTTTGAATGCCATCAGTACCGCAAACCGGCTTCGCGCAATAACGGCAGGACGCGCTCACCGAAGAAATCCAGGTCGGGCTGGAAATCGTAGAAACTCAATTGCACGCCGTCGACGCCGGCCTGATGCAAACGCACGATGTAATCGGCGATCTGCTGCGGTGAGCCGACGATCGAGATGTTGCCGCCCACCGCGCGGGAGGCGGCCTGACTGCGCTGTTCAGCATTGCCGCGCCATGCATGCGCGTCGCTATCGAAGCGATGAAAACTGCCTTCGTCGCCGTGCGCCACGATCGCGTCGTGATACGCGCGTGCTTCAGCGGCTGTCTCGCGGCAGATCACCATCGGATTGATCAGCGTGCGGATCTTGCGCCCGTGTTTCGCTGCCGCGGCCTTCACGCGCGCCGTGTGAGCAGGCAAGGCGGCCAGTGCGCCCTCGATCTCGGAGCCGGCAGGGCTCGTGATGAACACGATGTCCGAGTAACGGGCCGCGAAGTCGATGCCGGCATCGGAGCCGGTTGCGTTCACGAGCAGCGGCCGCCCATAGCGCGGCTTTGGCGTCACGAACGCCTTGTCCAGTTTCCACGACGACAGCTCAGGTGCGAAGCTGAAGTTTTCCGGCTGCACCCATAGCTGCTGAACCGCGTCGAGAAACTCGGCGGCAAGTTCGTAGCGCCGGTCATGTTCGATACGGCGCCAGCCAAACATCTCATGCTCGATGGCGCGATGACCCGTTACGACGTTGATGCCCCAGCGGCCCTTCGAGATGTGGTCGAGCGTGGCGGTGAATTTGGCGAAATGCAGCGGATGCCACGGACCGTAAAGCACATGGCTGGTCGCTACCAGAATGATGCGTTCAGTGCGGGCGGTCATCGCGGCGAGTGACATGAACGAGTCGAGTGCTTCGCCATTGAATACACCGCCGTAGCCGCCTTTCGGCAGCCATTGCGACAGTGCGAAGACGAGGTCGAAACCGAATGCCTCGGCCTTTTGCACCAGCGCCAGGTTGTAATCGAATGACCAGTCGGTGCTGCGTGGGAGCGTCGACGCGCTCCAGCCCCCCGCCTGAATCGGCAGGAACAGTCCGAGCAGCAGGGGCTGCTCCAAGGCGCGCGATACCGGGCTATCCGCGAATGCGGCAGGCGAGCGAACTGGAACGAAGGGCGAGGTGTCACGCGTGGCTTCGGCGGAAGCCGTCGACACGGGCGAGGGCGCAGCGAGCGTTGAGTGAGTCACAGTGAATATCAGCGAGTATCAGTGAATAGCAGTGAATATCAGTTCAACGCGACTGCCGCGGCGGCGCTCACTGGCGAGCCTTCGATCGCCACCGACTGCGCACCGTCCGGGCCAACGGGCACGTCACCGACAAGCGTGGTGCGATACAGTTGCCGGTCGAAGTCGAGATCGAAAATATCGGTGGGCGCGAGGTGAGCCGTCGCGCGGTTGTCCCAGAAGGCGACGCTGCCGGCCTCCCATTTGAATCGCACGGTGAATTCCGGCCGCGTCACATGTTCCCAGAGCAGTTCGAGCAGCGCCTGGCTTTCGCGTGGCGTCACGCCGACGATCGACTTCAGGAAGCTCGGGCTGACATAGAGTGCGCGCTCGCCCGTTTCTGGATGCACTCTGACAAGCGGATGTTCGGTGACGAGAATGCGTTGTTCGACGGCCTTGGCAAACGCTTCGGTGCCACTCGCGCCGGCAGGCGGCGTAAAGCGATGCAGTCCGCGCAGGCCGTCGACGAATGCGCGCAGCGGCTCGGAGAGCTTCTGATAAGCAGCCACCAGGCTGGTCCACTGCGTATCGCCGCCGTAAGGCGGAATCGTCACGCCGCGTAGGATCGACGCCCAGGGCGGATTGACCGCGGCTGTCACATCCGTGTGCCAGCCGGTCCAGGGCCGCTGCAGCGCCTGTCCTTCGAAGCGCGTGGCCTTGCGATACTTGGAGATCGAATAGACCTCCGGGTGACCGTCGACATGGCCGAACACCGGATGACCCAAAGTGAGTTCGCCGAACTGTGCCGAGAAAGCGACGTGCTGCTCGTGCGTCAGAAACTGTTCGCGAAAGAATACGACGCGCCACTTCAGAAGCGCCGCGCGAATCTCCGCGATCTGGCGCGCGTCCAGCTTCTGTGTGAGATCGACACCATGAATTTCAGCGCCGATATGCGCGGAAAGCGGGGTGACCTGAATCGACTGTACTTCCTGCAATGCGGCTGCGCTCATGGGAGCTCCTTAGGTAGAGAACGTTTCGCGTCAATAACCCGCAACTGCGGGTACCTGTTTTGTCGCAGCGGCGTAACGGTTTTCGGGGCGCGGCAGGCCGAGATTCTCGCGCAGCGTGCGCCCTTCGTATTCGGTACGAAAAAGTCCACGCCGTTGCAACTCCGGCACCACCAGTTCGGCGAATTCCGTCAACCCTCCAGGCAACCACGGCGACATGATGTTGAAGCCGTCGGCGCCTTCTTCTTCGAACCACTGCTGTAGTTGGTCCGCGATGCTTTGCGGCGTGCCGACCACCTGCTGATGGCCGCGAGCGCCGGCAATGCGCAGGTACAGATCGCGAATCGTCAGGTTTTCGCGCCGCGCCAGATCGAATAGCAAGCGTTGGCGACTCTTGCCGCCGTTGGTTTCCGGCAACTCGGGCAGCGGCCCGTCGACGGGGTACTGTGACAGGTCCACGCCGCCCGACATGTTCGACAGCAGCGACAGACCGACAGTCGGATGAATCAGGTCCTGCAGCGCGGCGAACTTCGCGTCAGCCTCTTCCTGAGTGCGGCCGATAATCGGGAAAATGCCCGGCATGATCTTCAGATGGTCCGGCGCGCGTCCGTATTTCGCGAGGCGCCCTTTGACGTCGCGATAGAACGACTGCGCTTCATCGAGCGTCTGATGCGCGACGAAGATCACCTCCGCGGTTTGCGCTGCTAGTTCACGCCCCGCCTCCGACGCGCCGGCCTGCACGACGACCGGCCAGCCCTGCGGCGAGCGCGCGACGTTCAGCGGTCCGCGCACCTTGAAGTGCTTGCCTGTGTGACCGAGCACGTGCAGCTTGTCCGGGTCGAAATAGACGCCGCTTTCCTTGTCGCGGATAAACGCATCGTCTTCCCAGCTATCCCAAAGCCCGGCCACCACATCGTAGAACTCGCGCGCGCGTTCATAGCGGACCGCGTGATCCGGATGGCGTTCGAAATTGAAATTGAGTGCCTCGGATTCCGTGCTGGACGTGACGAGATTCCAGCCCGAGCGGCCGCCGCTCAAGTGATCGAGCGAGGCGAATTTACGAGCGAGGTTGTACGGTTCGTTGAAGGTGGTGGAGACCGTCGCGATCAGGCCAACGTGTTTCGTCACAACCGAAAGCGCCGACAGCAGCGTCAATGGTTCGAAATGATCGGCGCGTGCAGTGCGAGATAGCGAGGGCAGATTCGTGTCGCGCACGCTTACGCTGTCGGCGAAAAACACTGCGTCGAATTTGGCGCGCTCGGCGATTTGCGCCAGTTCCGCGTAGTGCGCGAAGTCGAGCCCGCCAGTTGCGTGCGCATCCGGATGCCGCCACGCGGCGATATGGTGACCCGTCTCCATCAGGAAAGCGCCCAATCTGATCTGCCGCTTCTGCCGATTTTCACCGCTCATCGTCCGCTCCGTGAATGATTTGTGTGCTTGAGAAATGCCGTGCGCGTCACCATGCGAGCCGCCATTCGGTAATCGGCGGGCTTGCTACCGGCGCAGCTTGAATGCGTGTGCCGCCGTGTGGCGTATCGTCCCCGGGAGGGGCGCGGTGCTCGCCGTCGTGCTCGGCGAAATCGGCCAGCACTTCGTCGCGCAAACGAATGAAGCGGGGATCGTTACGCTCGCGTGGACGCGGCAACGCGACATCGACAATTCGTTTGACGCGGCCCGGCCGTGGCGCCATCGTGACGACGCGATCGCCGAGGTAAAGCGCTTCATCGACGTCATGCGTGACGAGAATCATCGTGATGCGTTCGTGCTCCCAGATGCGTTGCAACTCGTTTTGCAGGCGGCCGCGCGTGAGCGCATCGAGCGCGCCGAACGGCTCATCAAGCAGCAGCACGCGCGGACGATTGACGAGGCCGCGCGCAATTGCCACGCGCTGCGCCATGCCGCCCGACAATTGATGTGGATACGCATGTTCAAAGCCGTTCAGTCCGACGAGCGCGATGTGCTGCGCGACCGCATCGCGCTTTTCGCGCGCCGATAGCGGGGCGTTACGCAGCGCGGCAAGAATGTTTTGCGACGCCGTGAGCCACGGAAACAGACGGTGGTCCTGAAACACGATCCCACGTTCGAGCGACGTATCGCGTACCTTTTCTCCCGCGACGACGATGTCGCCCGTGTAGTCCGTATCCAGTCCCGCGATCAGCCGCAGCAACGTTGACTTACCGCAGCCGCTGGAGCCGAGCACGCTGACAAACTCGCCGGGACGCACGCGCAGGCTGATGTCGTCGAGCACCGCGAGTGGCGTGCCATCTTGCTGTGCATAGCGCTTGCTGACATGGAGAATGTCGATGCTCTCGGAAAGCGTGGAAGACGTCATGTGCGGTCCTGTCCTTTTCGTCCGTATTCAGTGCGGATTCGGCGCATATTCGGCGCGTATTCAGTGTGTGTTTATCGTGCGGCTGCGGGAGAGCGGCGTGCAAAAATCGCACGCTCCACGGCGCGCGCCAGCGCGTTCAACGCCCAGCCGGTCAGACCGACCACGATCACGCCGAACAGCACCAGATCCATGCGGAACTGCTCGCTGCCGTCGATCAGCGTGTTACCAATGCCGCTGCCGGCTACCAGCAGATATTCGGCACCGAGCGTGGCGAGCCACGAATAGATCAGCGCGAGGTAGATGCCTGTGAAGATCGACGGCAACGCGGCCGGCAGAATGACGGCGCTGATGAGTTGCCATCGCGTGTAGCGGAAAGCGCGCGCGACTTCGATATAGGCGCGCGGCACCGCATGGATACCGTCGCACGTGTGAGCGGCGACCGGCAGCAACGCGGCCAGCGACAGGAACACGACTTTTGCTGCATCGCCGAGACCGAACCACACGGAGATCAAAGGGATCCATGCGAACAGCGAGATCTGTTTGAACGTGTCGAAGCTCGGGCCGATCATGCGTGTGGCAAGCCGCGAGAAGCCGAGCACGCTGCCGAGCAGCAAGCCGCCCAGCGTGCCGATCACGAAGCCGCTCGCTTCGCGCGCAAGCGACGCGGACAGGGCCTTGAGAAGCGCACCGCTGACGATCTGTTGCCACGCCGTGGCGAGGACCTGTGCGGGGCTGACCAGCAAGCCGCTTTTGACCACGTGCGCTTCTGAGACTGCCCACCAGATCGCAATGGCGACGATGGGCAAGACGGCGCCGCGCCAGTCGACGCGCGCGAGCAGCCGCCGGCGCGGTTGCGCGGCACGGCGGAAGGCGGCAGGCACGTTGCAGTCGCAGGACGTGTCGGTGGAGGGCTTCGATCGGTTGAAGGAGAAGAGACTCATCGTAGATTCCTCAAGGGCGACGCGTGGGAGCCGTCGGCGTTTACCCGCGAAACGCCGACGGCTGCCCGCGCCGCAAACGCGCTTCGAGTGCGTCCAGCGACCGGTTCACCACGTAGCCAATGGCACCCACCACGACCACCGACGCCATCACCAGATCGAGCTGAAACAGTTGCCGGCCGTAGACAATCAAATAGCCGAGCCCTTCGGACGACGCCACCAGTTCGACGACCACCAGCGCGAGCCAGGCTTTGGTGAACGCGAGCCGCACGCCGGTGGCGAGCGTCGGCACGGCAGCGGGCAGGACAAGATAGAAGATCCGTTGCCAGCCGTTATATTCGAACACGCGCGCGACTTCATTGAGCGAGGCGGGTGTCTGGCGGAATCCTTGCAGCGTGCTCAACGTGACTGGAACGAGCGCCGCATGCGCGATCAGGATGTATTTGAGCGGCTCGCCCACGCCGACGAGCAGAAGCAGAAACGGTAGCCAGCCGAGTACCGGAATCTGCACCAACGCGTTAAAGCTCGGCAGCACATAGGCTTCGAAGGTGCGCGACAGGCCGAGCGCCGCGCCGAGCACGAAGCCGAGCAGGGTGCCCGCGCCGAAGCCGAATAGAACGCGTTGCAGACTGATCAGCGTGTTGCTTGCGAGATCGCCGCTTTTCGCCAGCTCGACGAAGGTGTCGAACACGCGCTCGGGCGGCGGCAGAATCTGCGGCGCGATCCAGCCGCGCTCGCAACCCACTGTCCAAAAGAACAGCAGCACGGCCGGCAATACCCACGGCGCGAGCCGCCAGCCAAGTGCGCGCAGGCGCGGATTGCGATGCAGCGGGGCCTCAGGCACCTCAGGCGCCACGGCGGCGGGGCCGAGCCGGTCGCGCTCGACCGGGAATGTGGTTTCGCTCATCGTGATCGCTCCCGTTTTAGCTGAGCGGCTTGCCGGCGGCGTCGTAGGGCGTCCAGTAGTGGTCTAGCTTTTGTGCGCGTAGTGCGTTGTCGAGATATTTCGTCTCGAACCAGCTATCGACCTCGACCGGCTGACGGATCAGTTTGAGTTTCAGCGCATCCGCCGCGACGGCCTTATAGCGCGCGACGATGAACGGGTCGATCAACGGCGAATTGCGATCTTTCAGGCTTTGATTCGCGAACTCGGCCTGCCACGAGGAATAGGTCACGCCGCTCTTTGCCCACAGTTTGAAGAGCGCGTCGCGGTTCGCTTCATCGGAGGACCATTGCGCGCCTTTGACGAATACGTTGACGACGCGTTGCACGATATCCGGATGCGCGTGATCGAAGTCGTCGAGCACCAGCAGATGCGATTGACGCGTGAATTGCGGTCCATCGTTCTGCGATTCGTAGACGATTTTCACCAGACCCTGGTCGCGCAGCTTATACAAATGGTAATCGTTGACCGACGCATCGATGCCCTTGGACGCCAGCGCGGCGAGCGAGCTGGCGGTATCGAGATTGATCACGTGCAGATCCCGTTCGTCGAGATGGTTGGCGGCGAGCGCGTTGTCGGCGACCAGTTGCAGATTGGTGCCGCGAAAGATCGATACGCGTCGGCCTTTGAGGTCTTTGATCGAGCGCACGTCCGAATCCACGGGCACCGCGATCTTGATGCCGGTGCGCACGCCCGAGGCGAGCAGAAGGTGAGTTTTCAGGCCATTGGCGCGGGCCAGCACCGCGGGCAGGTCGCCCTGAAAGGCGAAGTCGAGCGATTTGTCGGCGATCGCTTCGTTGACTGCGGGGCCGGCGCCTTTGAAGAACAGCCATTCGACCTTAATGCCGTCGGCAGCGAATTCCTTTTCGAGCGACTGCTGCAATTGCACCGTAGCCGCAGGCGAGCCACCGAAAGAAGGCGGATCGCCGGTGCCCTGTTGAGCGACGCCGATGCGAATCACCGCGGGCTTGTCGGCATACGCGTGAACCGCGGCGAGCGACAGGGTCGCCACGGCGACGAAAGATTTCAGCAGACGAAAATAGCGCATGCGGCAATACCAGTCGAGGGAAGGGAACGAGATGAAAGCGCTCAGGTGGGTCGATCTCCGGCACTACACGTTAGGTTCGCGTGCCCTCGAATCCAACCAATCATTGCTGATAAGAAAATCTGCAGTAGTTCGAACCACACTACCTGCATCGCGTCGCGCGGCACTAGTCTGGTGCAAGTGCGCAATTCCCGATTTGCATAGATAAATTCGTCGTTTTGCCGACATGAATCGCATGGCTACCATGCAACGCTTCAGCCATTCATGCGAACGCGAGATCATG
This sequence comes from Paraburkholderia polaris, assembly GCF_012927345.1. GTDB lineage: Bacteria > Pseudomonadota > Gammaproteobacteria > Burkholderiales > Burkholderiaceae > Paraburkholderia > Paraburkholderia polaris. The sequence goes on along the minus strand of NZ_JABBGJ010000027.1, from coordinate 90,315 downwards.
TCCACCGTTGCTTTTCCATCTACCGTCGCCGACCCGAAAGCGCCTACTAGTGACGCAGCGCGTCCCACCGTCATCCGTAGCGCGCAGGACGTCTCGCGCATCGTCAACGCAGGCGCTGCAAAGGGCAGTAATGCACGCGTCGTGATCGCGATTGCGCTGGGTGGAGTCTTTCTCGATGCTTACGACCTGACGTCGCTCGCTTATGGGATCAAGGACATCGCGCGCCAGTTTTCGCTATCGCCGGTTCAGGTGGGATTCGTCTCGTCGGCGATCACATTCGGTGCGATTCTCGGCGCATTGTTCGGCGGGTATCTGACCGATCGCATCGGCCGCTATCGTGTGTTCATGGCCGATATGCTGTTCTTCGTGGTCGCGGCGATCGCCGTCGGCCTCGCGCCGAACGCATGGGTGCTCGGCGGCGCACGGTTTCTGATGGGCTTCGGCGTCGGTCTCGATCTGCCGGTGGCGATGGCGTTTCTTGCGGAGTTCTCGCGGGTGGCGGGCAAGGGCAACAAGGCGGCCAGTGTCGCGGCGTGGTGCCCCGCCTGGTACGCGGCGACGAGCACCTGCTATCTGCTGATTCTCGGGCTGTACGCGATTCTGCCCGAGCATCAGCTTGGCTGGCTATGGCGTCTGACGCTCGCGTTCGGCGCGGTGCCGGCCATCGCGATCATTCTCGTACGCAGCCGCTATATTAGCGAATCGCCTGTTTGGGCAGCGAATCAAGGCGATCTCGACGAGGCCGCACGCATTCTGAAGCGCTCATACGGCGTCGACGCGGTGGTTGAACGAAGCACGACGCCCGTCAAGGCACCGCGCGCGGCATCGTGGCGCAACTATGGGGTGCTGTTCAACGCGACTTACCGGCGCCGCACGATTCTTGCCGCGGTGATCGGCAGTGCCTCTTCGTTCGGCTACAACGCGATCATCTTCGGCTTGCCGGTGATCATCACCAGCTTCTTCCACCAAGGGCCGCTCACGACGATCATCGCGGCGCTCGCGCTGAATCTGGCATTTGCGTTCGTGGGTGGGCTGATCGGCGTGCGCACCGCACCGACCGTCGGCGCATGGAAGATGACGGTGCTCGGGCACGCGCTGCAGTTCGCCTCGCTGATCGGGCTCGCGCTGATCGGCAAACCGGGCAGCGGCGCACTCGTCGTGGTCGCGATTCTGTTGCTCGGCGGCTATCTGTTCGGACAAGGCTTCGGACCCGGCTCCCATTCGATGACGTATGCGTCGCTCAGCTACCCGACCTCGTTGCGCGGAATCGGCGTGGGCTTCAATCAGACCTTGGTGCGTTCCGCGTCGACAGTTTCGCTATTTCTGTTTCCTGTTCTGTCCGCCGCATTCGGCACGAAGGTTTTCTGGCTGATCGCGATCGCGCCGCTGACTTCACTGCTCGTGCTGCTGGCGATCCGTTGGGAGCCGTCGGGTTATGACATCGACGCCGAGGACTACGAGGAGCCGCCGGTGACGGGAAAGTCGGTACGAGCGTGATGCCTGTGACGCGCCCCAAAACAAATAAGCAAAGCGAAATTTGCTGGTTTGGGTAAGCCTCTGGCGCCGCGATACTTGATCGTCCGATGGTTGCGCCATCCGATTTCGACGCATCTGTCAGCTGTTCAACTCCCTGGCCGAACCCGACACCATGACGCAATTCACTCAACCCGATCAGCATGCGCTCGACACGTTGCGGCTGATTGGCCCGGCGCCCGAAAACTGGGTCCCGCCACGCGATGGCATCGACCATAACGTGGTGATTGTCGGCGGCGGCCAGACCGGCGCGGCGTTCGCCTTCGCGCTGCGGCGCGCCGGCATCGGTCAGGTCAGCGTGATCGACGCCGCTGCCGATGAGGGCCAAGCGGGCGTCTGGTTGAATCGCGCCCGTATGAACAAATTGCGCACGCCGAAGTCATTGGCCGGTCCAGAGGCGGGCTTGCCAGGGCTAAACTTTCAGGCATGGTATGAAGCGCGCTTCGGCGCCGAATCGTACGCGGAGATCGACCGGATTCCTCGCACGCGTTGGGCCGAGTATCTCGCGTGGTACCGGCATTTCCTCGAGATTCCGATTCGCTACGGCACTCGGCTCACGCGGATTGAACCCGCAGGTGAGCATTTCCGTTTGCATCTGGAAGTACGCGACGGCACCGCGGTTCGGACCGTCGTGGAGACGGCACGCAAGATCGTCCTCGGCAACGGGGTTGCGGGCAATGGCGGACCGAACATTCCCGCTGTGCTGAAAAGCCTTCCGCCGGCACTGCTTGCGCACACCTCCGAGGCGATCGATTTCGCGGCACTGCGCGGCAAATCCGTGGCGGTGATCGGCGGCGCGGCATCCGCATTCGATGCGGCAGGAACGGCGCTCGAAGCCGGAGCAGGGCAGGTCCATCTGTTCGCACGACGTGAGCGGATTGCGTCGGTGCCGGTGACCCGCACGCGCGCCTATCCGGGTGCGTACGACAACTATTTCCATTTGCCCGACGCAATTCGCTGGTCGCAGGCGCGGCGTTTCCGCCATGCCGGTTCGACGCCGCCGGTCGACGCCGTGGAACGCGTCACACGTTTTCCGAACTTTCATCTGCATCTCGGTGCACCGTGGACCCACGCCAGCGTGAGAGATGCGCAGCAGGTCGAGACTCATGTGGCGGGTGAGTCGTTTGCATTCGATTTCGTCATTGCCGGCACGGGCTATGTCGTGGATCTCGCGCTTCGGCCGGAACTGGCGCAGATCGCCGGACATATCCGCCTGTGGCGCGATCAATATGTGCCCGCCGCAAGCGATAGCGACGACGCGCTTGGCGCGCATCCGTATCTCGGCGCCGCGCTCGAATACCTCGAGAAGGTCGAGGGCGACGCGCCCTATCTGAAGAATATCCACGTCTACAACCCGGCGGCCTTCGTCAGTTTCGGATTGCCGGTCGGCGACGTGCCGAGCATGAAGCGCGACATTGCCGCCGTGGTGCAGCGAATCAGCCGCGATCTGTTTCTCGCCGATCTGGACGCGCATGAAGCCCGTATTCATGGCGACATCGCTGCCGATTTCGACGAATCGGTCTACGCACAGAGCGTCTGGCAGCGCGACAGGGCCGACGTCGCATGAAGTTGTCCCCATGCACGCGGTCACGTTAGCTCAACAAGGCAGGAGGCTGGAACCGTTATGTCCACTCAGTTCGAATCGATCGCGACACGCGCTCCGGCCATCGGCGCGGACCCAGGCGACGTCAACCGCGCCGTAGCGCGGCGTGGGCTCTCACGCGGCGTCCTGATTGCGGCCCTCGCTGCGATAGCGTGGTTCGGCAGCGCCGCGCTGACCGAATGGTGGCCGAGTGCGGACGACTGGCCGTACACGAAAGAATTCATCGCGCTCAAGCTGCTGCTTGCGGCATTCGCTGTCGCGACGGGCGTCGCGGGATGGCGCAGTCAAGCCTCGAAGGCGCAGACGCCGACGCGTACCGATGCATGGCTTCACGCGATGCCGTGGCTGCTCGCGCTGGCACTCGGCGTGAGCGTATGGGAAGCCGTCACGGCGCAACTCGAGTGGCTGCCGCGGCCCTTCTTTGCTCCACCGCAAGCGCTGATCGGAGTCTATGCCGAAGACTACCCGCGGCTTGGGTCGAGCGTCGTGCATTCGTTTGGACTCCTCGCCTATGGCTACGTGTTGGGCGCAGCGGCGGGTTTCGTGATGGGGGTGAGTATCGGCTGGTCGCAGGCCGTGAGCTACTGGGTCCATCCAGTCCTGCGATTGATCGGACCGTTACCGGCGACCGCCTGGTTGCCGCTGGCGTTCTTCTTCTTTCCGTCGAGCTTTAGCGCGAGTGTGTTCCTGATCGCGCTGGCGACCGCCTTTCCGGTTGCCGTGCTGACCTGGTCGGGTGTGGCCGGTGTCAACTCGGCCTACTACGACATCGCGCGCACGCTCGGCGCGAGACCCGGTTTTCTGATCCTGCGCGTCGCGATTCCGGCGGCGCTGCCGTCGGTGTTCGTTGGCCTGTTCATGGGGCTTGGCGCGTCGTTTTCGGTGCTGATCGTCGCGGAAATGATGGGCGTGAAAGCGGGACTCGGCTGGTATCTGCAATGGGCACAGGGCTGGGCGGCCTATTCGAATATGTATGCCGCGCTGCTCGTGATGGCGCTGATGTGCTCCGGTCTGATCACGTTGCTGTTCCGCCTGCGTGACCGCTTGCTGGCGTGGCAAAAAGGATTGCTCAAATGGTAGCCGTACCTGAAGTGCTGAATCAGGCCGCCGCTGCGGTGCCGGTTCGTGATGGCGCGCGCATCGACGTGCGCCATGTCAGCCATCAATTCGCGCTCCACGGCGCTGCGTTGCCGGTGCTGGATGACGTCAGCTTCGCCGTCGAGCCGGGGGAGTTCGTCGCGCTGCTTGGCCCGAGCGGTTGTGGCAAGTCCACCTTGCTGCGTCTCGTGGCGGGGCTCGATACGCCGACGCAGGGCAGTGTGCAGGCCGACGGCGCCGCGATCACCGGTCCCGATCCGTCGCGCGTGGTGGTGTTCCAGGATCCGACCTTGTACCCATGGCGTACGGTGCGCGGCAACGTCGGGATCGGTCCGCAGGCGCAGCGCAAACGCTTCGCCCGGCGCAGCGGTCCACAGGAAGAACGGGTGCAGCAACGGATCGACGCCGCGCTGGAACTGGTCGGTCTCAGTGACTTCGCCGAAGCGTTTCCGCATCAATTGTCGGGCGGCATGGCGCAGCGGGTCGCGCTGGCCCGCGCGCTCGTCAACGATCCGGCGCTGCTGGTGCTGGACGAGCCGTTCGGCAAGCTCGACTCCCTCACACGTATCCGCATGCAGGGCGAACTGGCGCGGCTCTGGCAGGACGCCCGTTTTTCCGTGCTGCTGGTGACGCACGACGTCGAAGAGGCGCTGTTGCTCGCCGACCGCGTGATCGTTTTCAGCGAGCGGCCGGCGCGCGTGGTCGCCGAAGTGCGCAACGACGCGCCGTATCCGCGCCATCGCGACGATCCGAAACTGGTGGCGCTGCGCCGCGAGGTGCTCGCCCAGCTCGGACTCGACACCTGAACCCGAACGAATAAAACAATCGATTACGACCTGAGGAACAGTCAACCATGAATCCCTACGATGAATCTCCGCTGAGCCCCGGCCGCCGCGCGTGGTTGCGCAAGACGGCCTGGACTGCGGGAGCCGCGGCGCTCGGTGGTGCGTCTCTGGGTATGTCGGGCTCGCTCGCTTTTGCGCAAACGCCGCAGGCTCCGCTCAAGCCGCTCAAGCTTTCCTGGAACGCGGGCGCGATCTGCACCGCGCCTGTGGCCGTTGCAGTGAAGCAGGGCTTTTTCGAGCGGCACGGGTTGCAGGTGGAACTCGTGAATTTTTCCGGTTCGACGGACCAGTTGCTCGAGGCGATCGCGACGGGCAAGTCCGACGCAGGCGTCGGCATGGCGCTGCGCTGGCTCAAACCGCTGGAGCAGGGCTTCGATGTGAAACTGACTGCCGGGATTCACGGCGGTTGCATGCGTTTGCTGGCCACGCGTGCGTCGGGCATCGTCGATGTGGCGGGACTGAAGGGCCGCACGATCGGCGTCAGCGACATGGCAAGTCCCACCAAGAATTTCTTCGCCATCGTGTTCAAGAAGATCGGTATCGATCCGGAACGCGACGTGAACTGGCGTCAGTACCCGGCGAATCTATTGGGCGAGGCGCTGAAAAAAGGCGAAGTGCAGGCGATCGCGGATGGTGACCCGAACATCTGGACGATCCGCGAATCCGATTACCTGTATGAAGTGTCGAACAATCTGTGCGGCGAATATCAGGCGCGTTCGTGCTGCGTGCTGGGCGTGCGCGGTTCGCTGGTGCGAAAGGATCGCGCTACCGCGCAGGCATTAACGCAGGCGCTGCTCGACGCGACCGAGTGGACCGCCAATCATCCGGCCGATGCGGCGGCGATTTTCTCGGTCTACACGCCGTCCGCAGAGGTCAGCCAACTGACTGCGATGCTCAAGAGCCATACCGATCACCATCATCCGGTCGGCGACGCGTTCAAGAAGGAGATTTCGCTTTATGCCGACGACCTGAAGGCGGTTGGCGTGCTCAACAGCGGGACTGATTCGAACCGTCTGGCGGATCGGGTGTTCTCGAACGTGCTGGCGTAGCGGCGAGCAATATCCGGCTGTTATGCGGTCTACGGCGATCGATATACGAAATCATCGTTTGGCCATGACAGGAGGCATCGTTACGCTAATCGGCTCGCCTAAGATGCGCCGACGCCATGATGAATCCGCACAACTCTCCGCCGTCGCGCGGCCGCCGTCGACTGCTTGGTCGTCTGGCGGCCGGTGGCCTCGTTGTTTCCCACGCCGCGGCAGCAAGCGAATTGCTCAAGCCGATCACGGTGGCGCAATCGAGCCGCGTGCCCGGCGCGCCGATCCTCGAGCATCCGTACGGCGTGCCGTCACTGCACGAAGCGGATGTCGTGCGGCGGAGTGCGCGCGCGTGGCCGCTGCCCGGCGCGGCTTCGTCGATGACACCGCTCGCCGATCTGCACGGCACGCTTACCCCCAACGGGCTGGTCTACGAACGTCATCACGGCGGCGTGCCTGACATCGATCCCGATCAGCATCGGCTGGCGATTCACGGCCTCGTGCGTACCCCGAAACTCTTCACGATGGACGACCTGCTGCGCCTGCCGTCCGAATCGCGTATCCATTTTCTCGAATGTTCCGGTAATACCGGCAACGAATGGAATGGCCCGAGCGGCATGCCGGTGCAACTTACGCACGGTCTGCTGTCGTGCTGCGAATGGACCGGCGTGCGTTTGTCGACTTTGCTGGAGGAGGTGGGTGGCCTGTCGAACCCGATCGATCCGGCGGGTGGCTGGTTGCTGGCGGAAGGCGCGGATGCCGCAGCGATGACGCGCAGCTTGCCGCTCGAACGGATACTCGACCGCGCGCTCGTGGTCTACGCGCAAAACGGCGAACGCTTGCGTCCTGAGAACGGCTATCCGTTGCGTCTGATCGTTCCCGGCTTCGAGGGCAATACGAACGTCAAGTGGCTGCGCCGGCTGAAGGTGGTCGATGCGCCGTTGCAAACGCGAGAGGAAACCTCGAAGTACACCAGCCTGCTCGCGAACGGCACCGCGCGTCAGTTTGCGTTCGAGATGGACGCGAAGTCGGTGATTACGCGGCCGTCGCCGGGGCATCGCCTCACCACGCACGGCTATTACCCGATCACCGGTCTGGCCTGGTCCGGACGCGGCACGATCCGCAAGGTGGAAGTGTCGACCGATGGCGGTGCGACGTGGCGTCTCGCGCGTCTGGACGGTCCTATCCACGATCGCGCGCTCACGCGCTTTCAGGCGGACTGGCGCTGGGACGGCGGCGCTGCCGCGATTCTCTCGCGCGCCACCGATTCGACCGGCTACGTGCAACCCACGCGTGCCGAACTCGTCGCGGCGCGGGGCCTGAATTCGCAGTACCACTACAACGCGATCCAGCAATGGCGGGTGGATGCAAGCGGCGAGGTGCGCAATGCGTAATGGCCGTTCGATACGCACGCCGGCGCGAGTGATACTCGCCGTGCTGCTGCCGCTCGTGGCGCTGGCATCGTGTTCTTCGATCGCGCCGGGCGTACAGAACACGGAGGCGGCCTACGGTATCGGCACACCGCTCACCGATCTGGACCTCGCTGCCTGGAACATTGACGTCGCGCCGGATGGCCGTGGCCTGCCTCCGGGCAGCGGCGACGTCGCCACCGGCGCGCACGTATTTGCCGCGAAATGCGCAGCGTGCCATGGGGCGCAAGGCGAGGGCGGCCTCGGCGATCCGCTGGTAGGCGGTCAGGGCACGCTCGCGAGCGCGAAGCCGAAGCGCACCGTGGGCAGCTATTGGCCCTATGCGACGACCCTTTTCGATTACATTCGCCGCGCGATGCCTTACAACGCGCCCGAATCGCTCTCCGCTGACGAGGTGTATGCGCTCAGCGCATTCCTGCTCAACCAGAACGGCATCGTGCCGGCGAATACGCGGCTCGATGCGGCCTCGCTGCCGCGCGTGGTGATGCCCAACCGTAACGGTTTCGTGGCCGATCCGCGGCCGGGCCAACTATGAGGCGCTCGCGCTTCGGCCCCGGGGTCGAGGGGCGAAGCGAAGCAAATCGCCGGTATCTGCCGGCTCAGGTAGCCGGGGCAACTGGCGCATTCGGCGTGTACTTCCGTAATCGTTGGGGATATTGAACAGCCGCATTCGCCTGCGCGAGAGGCGGGTGGCAGCCATTCTTTGCGGCCCTGGAACTGGTATTGGCGCGGATAGATTGATGCTGGCACAATCCAAAACCAGGCTCGGCCGAAACGGGGCCTGCCCGCACCACAGGTTGCGCCAGCCAGGAATGGCGATACTCACGATTCGAGGCTTAACGATCCAATGAATCCATCGGAAAGCATTGACCAGCTGATCGCAGGCATCACGGACTGGCGCGGCAAAACGTTCGCCGGCATCCGCAAGACCATTCTTGAGGCCGACCCGGAGATCATCGAGGAATGGAAGTGGATGGGAAGCCCGGTGTGGTCTCGCGACGGAATGATCGCGGTCGCCAACGCCCACAAAGGGAAGGTGAAGCTGACCTTTGCCCACGGAGCGGGCCTCCCGGATCCTGACAAGCTCTTCAACGCGGGCCTCGAAGGCAACGCGAGACGGGCGATCGATTTCTTCGAGGGCGATAAGGTCAACGGACCGGCTTTAAAAAAACTCGTCCGTGCCGCTATCGAATACAACCAGACCAAATTGAAGAAAAATGCGCCTGCGGGTGCTCGAGCGAAAGTACACAAGAGTAAAGAGACGTGAAGCTATAGGCATTGCCTGGACGTATCCAGCGCTCGAGGGTTTTTCAGCGCGACAGCAACGAAACAGTTGCGATGCCCAGGATAGTCATCACGAGCGAAGCCGCCACGTGAATGACGATCTCGCCGGCCGCCCAGCCGAGCCGGCCGTCCTGCAAGCGCTGCACGACTTCCGCCGAGAACGTCGAGAAAGTCGACAGGCCGCCCATCAAGCCCGTGATAACGAAGAGCCGCCATTCGGGCGCGATCTGTGGCGCCCGTGCGAACCCCGCGACCGCGACGCCGATGACGTAGCCCGCGATCACGTTAGCGGCGAAGGTGCCGAGCGGCAAACCTGTGAACAGGCCGTTCAGACGGATACCGAGAAACCAGCGGAACAGCGAACCGAGCGCGCCGCCAATGCCGACCGCGAGAATGGACAAATACATGCAAAAGTACTCTGGCGAAGCCAAAAGGTCGAGAAACCGGACTGAGCGGGAGGCGTGATGCCGCGTCGCAGTCGTCCGGGCGAGGCAGGCATCATCAGCCATCAAGGGCGGCTAGTGAATAACCGGGAGAATGCCATCTGCAGCGCGCAAGTCTAGCATCGGCCAGGCATGGGGGACAGGTGAGCGCAGTCGCTGGTTTGCGGCCAGCCCATCAGCCGACGCTTTCGCGTTCCGGCGTCGCCGAAATCTTGTGGATCGACAGGTCCGCACCGTTGTATTCGTCTTCCTGGTCGAGCCGCAAGCCCACCGTCAGGCGAATGGCCCCGTACACGAGCGTGCCGCCGAGGGACGCCACCACGATGCCGCCCAGCGTGCCGACCAGTTGCGCGCCGAACGATACGCCGCCCAGGCCACCGAGCGCATGCAGACCGAAGATGCCGGCCGCGAGGCCGCCCCACGCGCCGCACAGACCATGCAGCGGCCACACGCCGAGCACGTCGTCGATGCGCCAGCGGTTCTGCACGCAGGTGAACATAGTGACGAACAGCACGCCCGCAATGCCGCCCGTCACCAGCGCGCCGAGTGGATGCATCACGTCGGAGCCCGCGCATACCGCGACCAGCCCGGCGAGCGGGCCGTTGTACGTGAAGCCGGGATCGTTGCGGCCCGCGAGCCACGCGGTCAGCGTGCCGCCGACCATCGCCATCAACGAATTGACGGCCACGAGGCCGCTGATCTTGTCGATCGTCTGCGCGCTCATCACGTTAAAGCCAAACCAGCCGACCGCCAGCACCCATGCGCCGAGCGCGAGGAACGGAATATTCGACGGCGGATGCGCGGCGATGCCACCGTCGCGGTGATAGCGGCCATGGCGCGCGCCGAGCAACAGCACGGCCGGCAACGCGACCCAGCCGCCGAAGGCATGCACCACCACTGAGCCTGCGAAGTCGTGAAACGGTACCCCGAATACCTGGGTGAGCCAGTTCTGGATGCCGAAGCGGCCGTTCCACACGATCCCTTCGAAGAACGGATAGATGAAGCCGACCAGCACAAAGGTGGCGAACAGCTGCGGATTGAATTTCGAGCGCTCGGCGATACCGCCCGACACGATCGCCGGAATCGCCGCCGCAAAGGTCAGCAGGAAGAAGAAGCGCACCAGCGCATAGCCGTTGTGCGCGGCCAGCGACTCGGCGCTGCCGAAGAACTGCACGCCATAGGCGATCGTGTAGCCGATGAAGAAATACGCGATTGTCGAGACTGAGAAGTCCACCAGAATCTTGACCAGCGCATTGACCTGATTCTTTTTGCGGACCGTGCCGAGTTCGAGAAACGCGAATCCCGCATGCATGGCCAGCACCATCGCGGCACCCAGCAAAAGGAAGAGGGTATCGGTGCCGGTTTTCAGATTTTCCATCGATGTGTCCCGCTTATGCCAAAAAAGCGGGCATTGAATGCAAGAAGCGGGCCAAATTTGTGCTGGTAAGCATCGATCAGGTGCAAATCCGCACCGGGATGGGTTTCATATCACGCGTTGCCGCTCGAGCGATGCACTATGCTTTGCACCTTGAATAACGACAAAAGCACAATATAAGTGCATTACGGTTTCATAACGGCCCCTATGATCCAAATGCGGGCAAAATATTCGATTTGATTTACGTTTAATTCAAAAGCCTGACGTTTTATACGCAATCGTTGCGTGCGGGGACGAATCTGGCGTCAGAAGCCTGTTCGGTGGCGCATCATCTTTGTCTTCCTGCTTAAACGCCGACATAATGTGCCGTCCCGTGCACGATCTGCCGGCCATCGACCTCCAATGCGTACGCATGAGACTGACCACTAAAGGCCTGTTGCTGATCGCAATTCCGGCCATCTTCGAACTGGCGCTGCTGTCCGGCCTGGTCAAGGCACAGTCCGACGCGGCGCAAGCCGAGCAGTGGGCCATCCATAGCGAAGACGTGCTGCGCCAGACCACCGCGATTCTCGATCCGGTGCTGGGTGAGTCCGTGGCGCTGCGTGGCGCGGTGCTCGCCGACGGTACCCACTTTACGACGCCGGTCACCTTGTGGATGGACGTCGACCATCGCATCGATCAATTAGCCGAACTGGTTGCCGATAACCCGGCGCAAGTCGAGCGCGTGGTGCAGGTGCGTCAGGCAGTGCAGGGGTATCGTCAATGGTCGGACCGCGTGCAGGACATGCTGCATTCGGGGCGGCGGCGCGATCTGCTCGAACGCTTTCGCGACCTGGCCCCGGCCGACGTGCTCGATCGCTTCCGTCAGCAGGTGGTGGCCTTCCAGACCGAAGAGCGGCGTCTCGACACGTTGCGCTCGAATGCCGCCGACGCCGCGCGTGAACGGCAACAGACGCTGGTCGTCGCGGCCGTCTTCGGCTCCTTGCTGTTCGTCGCGCTGGCCGTCTGGTTGTTCACGCGCGGCGTGCGCGGCCGGCTCGCGTTGCTGTCCGATAACGCCGGGCGGCTCGCGGGCAACGAGCCGCTGGCGCCGATCGGCCCGGGCCGCGACGAAATCGCCCGGCTCGATCTGACCTTGCATGAAACCAGCCGGCGCCTGCTCGAAGCTGAGCGCATCCAGGCGCGTTTCCAGTCCGATCTCGCGCGCCGCGCCGGTGAACTGGCGCGCATCAACGAGACCTTGCGGCAACAGACCCAGGAAAACGAAATGTTCATCTACAGCGTGTCGCACGACCTGCGTGCGCCGCTGGTGAATCTGCAAGGCTTCTCGAAAGAACTGACGCGCGCCTGCGACGAATTGCGCGCGGTGCTGCGCCAGTCGTCGCTCGCGGCAGAACCGCGGCAGCGCATCGAACGGGTGGTGGACGAAGATATCGGCGAGGCGCTGCACTTCCTGCAGACGGCCGTGTTGCGGGCATCTCATATCATCGACGCGCTGTTGCGACTGTCGCGTGTCGGCCGTGTCGAGTACCGGCAGCAAAAGGTCGAAGTGCGGGATATCGTGCCGCGCGTGGTCGATGCCATGCAAGGGTCGATCCGGGCGCGCCGGGCGCATGTGATCGTCGACGAATTGCCGCCGGTGTGGGGCGACCCGACGGCGCTCGAACAGGTATTCGCGAACCTGATCGGCAATGCGGTCAATTATCTGGACCCGGCGCGCGAAGGCCAGATCGAAATTGGTACGACGCCGGCGCCGCCGGGCGTGCATTCGCTACGGATTTTCTACGTGCGGGACAATGGCCTGGGCATTCCGGCGGTCGCGCTGCCGCGGCTTTTCAACGCGTTTCAAAGGCTGCACGGCAATGTGGCGGCGGGTGAGGGCATCGGGCTTGCGCTCGTGCGTCGCGTGGTGGAGCGGCACGGCGGGCGCGTGTGGGCGGAGTCGAAAGAGGGGGTGGGCACGACGTTTTATCTGTCGCTGCCCGAAGCCGGGGTGCGGACGGCGCAACAGGCTGTCGAAACGCATGCCACGTTGGTGGAGGGTGCTCACGCGGTTCGTGATGTGCGCGAAGTGCGCGCGAGCCCCGGTGATCGTGACGGCCTCGGCTTGAGCGGCGGTGCGGCAGCGCAGGCCGCCAATGCCGCGCCGGGCGTCAGTACGCGGTAAACAGCCGGCGCGGTTTGAGCAGTTTGCTGCCGCGAATCGACCAATAGCAGCCGCAGGCGATCAGGATCGCAACGCCGCTCAGCGCCTGGAGCGGCGCCGGGTGCAGGCCGGGCAGGCCGTCCAGGGCGAACAGGCCGCGCGCGACAATCAATAGCGCCGCCCACAACGAGCACGCCGCTTGCACCAGCATGCGCGTGCCCGCCAGACGTCGCGCGCGGTTTTCTCGCGACCAGTTAGCCGGCGTGCGCGCGCAGAAAAAAGCAATCGCCATCAACGTGACGGCGAGAATGACGATCCAATCAGTCAGTTCCATCGAAAAAGGCTCCCAGGTCAACCGGCGACTATAGGAAAACCTTTCGCTGCGAACTATCGGACTAGTCTCAAATGCGGGTGCGTTCAGGCGAGCGCATTGCCGCGAGGGCAAGGCGCTCGCCCTAGGATCAGAGTTCGATCCGGGTGCCGAGCAGCACGAGGAATTGACGCAGCCACTCAGGATGAGCCGGCCATGCGGGAGCGGTGACGAAATTGGCGTCGGTAATCGCCGCGTCGACCGGAATGTCGGCGTACTCGCCGCCGGCCAGCTTCACTTCGGGCGCGCAGGCCGGGTAGGCGGAAATGCGCTTGCCGCGAATCACGTCGGCGGCGGCCAACAGTTGCGCGGCGTGGCAGATCGCGGCGATCGGCTTGCCCGCTTCGGCGAACTGCCGCACGAGTTCGATCACCTTGTGATTGAGCCGCAGATATTCCGGCGCACGGCCGCCTGCGATCGCCAGCGCGTCGTATTGACGGGAATCGGCGTCGTCGAACGTTGCATTGAGCGTGAATTGATGGCCAGGCTTTTCGGTGTAGGTCTGGTCGCCTTCGAAATCATGGATCGCGGTCTTGATCTTCTCGCCCGCTTTCTTGTTCGGACAGACAGCATCGACCACGTGGCCGACCGCCTGCAATGCCTGAAACGGCACCATCGTTTCGTAATCCTCGGCGAAGTCGCCGGTCAGGAACAGAATCTTCTTTGCTGCCATTGCATGCCTCCAATTGATCAACGGAACACATCGAATGCTCAGGGAGTCTACTCCAACACGTTTGACAGAACCGCGACGGAGCACGCAATGACGCATTTCGAATGGCGCGCGCTGCAAGTGGATGACACGGCGGCGCTGGCGCAGCTGTTTCGAGCCGCGGTTGGACAGCTTGCCGCCGCTGACTACGACGCCTCGGCGCGCGCCGCATGGGTGTCGGCCGCCGACGACGAACAAGCCTTCGCGACGCGGCTCGCGCGCGGTCTTACGCTGGTGGCGTTGTGCGAGGGCCAGCCGGCAGGCTTCGCGCAACTCTATCCGGCCGATCACGTCGAGATGCTGTACGTGGCCCCTGGCTATGCCCGGCAAGGTCTGGCGGCCGGACTGCTGGCGCGTCTTGAAGCGGTGGCGCGGCTGGGCGGAGCTACTGCGCTAAGCGCCGATGTCAGCCTCAGCGCGCGCCGCAGCTTCGAGTCTGCGGGCTTCCAGATGCTCGCCGCGGAGACCGTGCGGCGCAACGGCGTATCATTGGCGCGTTTTCGCATGCGGAAGCCGCTCGATGCGGCTCACACTCAGCCATGACTTTATTTACTCGTTCACCGTTGTTGCGCCGCGTCGCTGTTGTCGCCCTCGTGTTCGGCGGCCTCGCGGCTTGTCAGAAGAATGATGCGTCGGCACAGGTCGGCGGCAAGCTCAACGATGCGGCACAAGCCGCTGGTCAGAAGCTTGATCAGGCAGCCAGCTACGTCGGCCAGCAGGTCGATGCGACCAAAGCCACCGCGGAGCAGAACCTCGAATCGGCCTCCGCGCCGTCGATCACGATCGATCCAGCCGCGCTGGCGTCGACCGCGCAAGCCAACCTGCAAGGCGCGGCGAGCGCGACGAATGCGCAACTCGGCAAGGCGGCGGCACTGACCGGCCAGGGCCTCGAGACGGCGGGGCGCAAGCTGCAGGAGTGGTCGGCGCAAAGCTCGGCCTCGTCGGCGAGCGGTTCGGCTTCCTCGTCGGCATCGGGCGATTCCAGCGATGCGCAAAAGCAGATGGACAAGTGAGATGGCGGCCCGTGCGTCCATCCGTTTGACAGTCGGATTAAATGTAATTACTATGGTTACACATTGTCGCCGTAGGGCGGGTTTGCTGTGAATACGAGTAGCCGGTTTGCGTTCGCGGTGCATGTGCTGGCGCTGTTGTCGTTGCAGGAGGGCACACCGCTCTCGTCGGAGATGATCGCGGGCAGCGTCAATACGAATCCTGCGTTGATCCGGCGTCTGTTGACCATGCTGGCCGATGCGGGCCTCACTACCTCGCAACTCGGCGCGGGCGGCGGCGCGCTGTTGGCCCGTGCGCCTGACGACATCACCTTGCTCGAGGTCTATCACGCGGTAGACGACGCGCAATTGTTCGCCATGCATCGCGAGGAGCCGAATCCGGCGTGCATGGTGGGGCGCAATATCCAGGTCGTGCTGCGCGGTATCATCGACGAAGCGCAGCAGGCCATGGAAGCATCGCTCGGCGCACGCACGCTGGCCGATGCCACTTCCGACCTGGTGCGAGCCGAGCGGGCGCGTGAACGCAAGCGGCGTCCACAGGCGACCTAGTAAAGAAGCAGTACCGAAGGGCGTGTGTTCCGCAGTCGAGACACGCGCGCCTTGGAACGGACGGGGGCCCAGGCCCCTCTTTTTTCGGCGTTATATGTAATCAATGTAGTTACATATAAGCCAAT
This sequence comes from Paraburkholderia polaris, assembly GCF_012927345.1. Lineage (GTDB taxonomy): Bacteria > Pseudomonadota > Gammaproteobacteria > Burkholderiales > Burkholderiaceae > Paraburkholderia > Paraburkholderia polaris. The sequence continues at coordinate 74,758 of NZ_JABBGJ010000027.1, read as the reverse complement.
AACAGGAGTATCGAAATGAGCAAACAGTTGAAGATCGCGTTGTTCGGCGCCACTGGCACGATCGGTTCGCGGATCGCCGCGGAAGCGGCCCGCCGCGGGCATCAGGTGACGGCGCTGGCGCGCAATCCGGCGCGCGTGCCGACGGATGTGGCGAATCTGAAGGCCGCGCAGGCCGATGTGCTCGACGCCGCGAGCGTCGGCGCGGCAGTACGCGGTCACGACGTGGTGGCGAGCGCCTATGCGCCGCCGCAAGACGATCTCGCGGCGCTGACCAAGGCGACCCACGCGCTCGTCGAGGGCGTGCGCGCAGCGGGCTTGAAGCGCCTCGTGGTGGTGGGCGGCGCGGGTTCGCTCGAAGTGGTGCCGGGTAAGCAACTGGTCGACACGGACGGTTTCCCGGACGCCTACAAAGCAATCGCCCTGGCCCATCGCGATGCGTTCGATTACTACCGCGGCGTCACCGACCTCGACTGGACTTTCTTCGCGCCGGCCGCGCTGATTGCTCCGGGCGAGCGCACCGGCAAGTTCCGCACGGGCGCGAACACGCTTCTGGCCGATGCTGAGGGCAACAGCCGCATTTCGGCGGAAGACTATGCGATCGCCTTCGTCGACGAATTGGAGCAGGGCCGTTTCGTCCGTCAGATCGCGACGGTGGCTTATTGAGCCTGAACGGACCGCGCGCGGCTCGTGTCGCGCCGGCCCGTTGCGTGTGTCCCGGCGGTCGCTCGAGGGGCGAGGGCAGCCCGCCAATCCTCGAATTGGCGCAAGCGTCCTAACAATCGGTTACGCATGTTCGGTCGCTGGCGGTAAAACTGCGGCTACACTGGCGTCTCCCGTTTTCTTACGGATCGCCATGCAGTCATGCCCATTGCGGCGTGAGTCCGGGGCCGCGCCGTCTAACGGCGGGCCACTGGCGACTTACGCCGCCTTTCATTTTTCTTCCAGTCATCTCGGATGCAGCGCGCGGCGCGGCATCCGCGCTCACGTCGCGACGTGGTTCGGCGCGTGGGTGGCCGCGGTCTGCCTCGCGCTGATCCTCGGTATCGGATGGATGCCGGCTACTGCCCAGGCCGCCGGCACCGCTGGCACCGGTACGCCGGTCATTCCGGCGTTGCAGAGCCTGATTAATAGCGCGACGGTGACGCCGACGCCTGCCTCCGCCGCCTCGGGCGCCTCGGCCGCGGAAGCGGCCTCCGCGCCGTCGCCCGCGAGCCAGGCGGAACTGGCGCGCTCGCTCGACAGCGTGATCGCCACGCTCGACAACGACCGGCAGCGCACCGCGCTCGTCGCCCAGCTCAAAAAGCTGCGCGAAGTCTCACAAAACGTCACGCCACCCGCGCCCGCGCAACCGAGTCCCGGCTTGCTTGGCGCGATCGCGTCGGGCATCGCGTCGTTCGAATCCGATGTGCATCAGGGCCGCACGCCGGTGCGCTATTGGGGCGGCCGCTTCAACGCGGCCGGCAACGAGCTCTACACGATCATTTCGGGCCAGGGGCAGGAGAGCTTCGGGCGCATCGTCTTTTCGATGATTGCGATGCTGGCCGGCTGGGGCGCGTGCGCCGGCGCGCTGATCTACGTGCAACACCGGCTATACCGGCGCTTCGGCATCCTGATGGGGCTCAACCCGAATCCCACCACGCGCGAACTGCTGATCTTCGCGCTGCGCCGCGTCGGCCCGTGGATCGTCGCCTTTCTCGCGGCGTTGCTGTTCGTGCGCGCGATGCCCGATGCGCTCGGGCGCACGCTCGGCATGGTGGTCGCCTATGCGATCGTCGCGGGTGCGGTGTTTTCGGCGATCTGTCTGATCATGTTTTCGCTGTTCGGCTCGGGGCATCGGCGGGTGGCGGTGCGTCTCCTGATCGATCACGCGCGGCGCGTGCTGTTCGTGGTCGGCGTATGCGCCGCGCTCGGCGACGCGGCGGTCAACTACGACGTCGCGCATCAACTCGGATCGAATCTCGCCGCGCTGATTTCGACGGCCGCCAACATGACGGCCGCCGTGCTCACCGGCTATTTCGCGTTGGCGTTCCGCCGGCCGGTCGCGCATCTGATTCGCAACCGGCCTTACGAGCAGCGCCACGATCATAAGGCCGCGACCGACGCGTTCGACGTGCTCGCCTCGCTCTGGCACGTGCCGGTACTGGTGCTCGCCACCGCGTCGGTGGTCGCCACGCTCGGCGGCTCGGGCTCCAGCGAAAACGTGCTGCAGATTTCGGTGGTGACCGCACTCTTGCTGGTGTTCGCATTCTTCCTGTCGGCCATCGTGCTGCGCATGACGCGTCCGCGCAGCCCGCGCGCGCGGCGCCGCTCGCCTTATCTGTCGCGCTTGCTGCGTTTTTGCGGCACGCTGCTGACGCTGTTCATCTGGCTGTTCTTCTTCGAACTGGCGGCGCGTTTGTGGGGGGTGTCGCTCGCGGAAGTCGTGGAGGAAAACGTTGCGGCGCGCGGGATCGCGCATGCGGTCACCGCGATCATCGCGACGGTGTTCATTTCATGGCTGCTGTGGATTCTGGTCGACACGGCGATTACCGAAGCCCTCAATCCGGGTGGTCCGCGCAACAAGTCGCGCAATCCGAGCATGCGGGCGCGCACGATGCTGCCGCTGCTGCGCAACGTGCTGCTGGTGTCGATCATGACGATTGCCGGCATCGTCACCGCGGCGAACCTGGGCATCAATGTGACGCCGCTGCTGGCCGGCGCCGGTGTGATTGGTCTCGCGATCGGTTTCGGCGCGCAGTCGCTCGTGACCGACCTGATCACGGGCCTGTTCATCATCATCGAAGATACGATTTCGGTCGGCGACTGGATCGACGTGGACGGGGGGCATGCAGGCACCGTCGAGCATCTGTCGATCCGCACCGTCCGTTTGCGCGATGGGCAAGGTGCGATTCACGCGATTCCGTTCTCGCAGATCAAGATCGTCAAGAACCTGTCGCGTGACTTCGCCTATGCGGTGTTCGAGGTGCGGATGTCGTTCTCGACCGACGTCGACCAGATCACGCAACTGATTCGGGAAGTCGGCGCCGATCTGATGGCCGACTTCCGCTACCGGCGCGAAATGCTTGGGCCGATCGAGGTGTGGGGGCTCGACCGTTTTGATCCGAACTGGATGGTCGTGAAAGGGCAGATCAAGACGCGGCCGTTGCAGCAATGGAGCGTGGCGCGCGCCTTCAATTTGAGGCTCAAACGCAAGATGGACGAAGCCGGTATCGAGATTCCGGTGCCGCAGATGCGGGTGTACACGTCGTCGAAAGATAGCGAAGGGCAGCCTTTGCAGGACGATGAACTGCCCCAAGTCGGTCCGCGTGGGCACGCGCATGCAGAGACGCCGGCTTCGACGCGGGCCGCGCATGCTGCCGTGGCGGTGGCGCGCGATGTATCACACGAGCCGCGTCCGGCGCCGCCGCCGACCGGGCAGACCGCGCCGATTCCGCCGCAGATTCCGACGGCCGGTGAAGCGGGCGGCAAAAGCTGATTGCGCCAGATGCGGGGTGAGAGGTCCCTGGCGGTCTGTGTCTTTACGCAGGAGGTACCGGTTTCAGACGAGTGCCGGTGCGTCGGCTGCGTGCACGATGTCGTTGACATGCGTGGCGATCTGCCCAGCCGCGACACCGTAAATATGCAGCGAGACGGCTGGCGCGTCGCTGCAATTTCCCAAGCGGTGAATGCCGCCCCTGCCGCCGCGCACAAACGACACGGCTCCGGTATTGCGTGCTTGTGTACGCGTGGCGCTTGCGCAGTGCTGTGCGCCATTCCATTCGAAGACCGTTTCGCTCAGCGTGCCGTCGATCACTGCGTAGCCGCACCACGTGTGGTGCGCATGCACTGGGCTTGCCTGGCGCGGCTGCCACACCAGCGCAGCGATCGCATAGCGACCGTGCGGATCGGCGGCCAGCAGATGACGCCGGTAATTTTCAGCGGAGCCTTCGCGTTGCGCCGGTGTGAGCAACGCGGGATTCGCCGCGGCTTCGGCCAGCGCGATGCGCATGCTGCGCGCGAAGAAGGTCGAATCCGACGGTTCGGGGAATTTCGCGCAGGCTTCGAACATCGCGTCGAGCACGTCGCACAGGTGCGCGAGCGGCGCGCCGCGGTGCGTGTGCGAGGGCGTTTCACTCGCCCCGGCAAACTGCGCGGCGTGGACGGGGGAACGGGCGACGGGTGTTGAACGGAGGTCTTGGCTCATGATCGCGGCGCAGCTGCATGGCTGCTTATCGGCTATTTTTGGATAGACATATTTATACCGGTTTGCCCGGAGAAAGAGTTTCCATATAATTCCACGCGGAGTCTTAAAAGTAGAATAATTTCCTATGAGGGTGTGACGATGGGAATGGATATCATCGATCGGAAGCTCCTTGAGCTGCTGCAGGAAGACGCAACCATGCCGATCGCCGAGCTGGCGCAGCGCGTGAATCTGTCGCAAACGCCGTGCTGGAAGCGGCTGCAGCGTCTGAAAGAAACGGGCGTGATTCGCGCCCAGGTGGCGCTGTGCGACGCGCGCAAACTCGGCGTCGGCACGACCGTGTTCGTCGCGGTGCGGACGAATCAGCACACTGAGGCTTGGGCGCAGACCTTTACGCGTGCGGTGCAGGAGATTCCGGAGGTGGTGGAGGTGTACCGGATGAGCGGTGAAACCGATTACCTGCTGCGCGTGGTGGTGTCCGACATCGACGACTACGATCGCGTCTATAAACTGTTGATCGCCGCCGTGCCGCTGTATGACGTGAGTTCGAGTTTTGCGATGGAACAGATTAAATATTCGACGGCGCTGCCGGTGCGGCCTTCGGCGGTGGTGGAGGGGCGTTGACTGCAAGCCGTGTGCAAGCTCAGTGGGCGTAGAATGCCGCCTTCCCAGACACTATCCGCGACTGCCTCGCGAACCGAGCCCGCCTCATGAACAAACCGCCGCGCAAGAAGAACCCGACCTTTGGCATTGCTGTTTTCATCGTGGTCGCGGTACTGCTGGTGATCGCCACGCTCTTCTATAACGCCATCACGGAAAAGCGCGATTTCGATCGCCAGAACGAGCCGGCGGCGATTTCATCGGACGCGGCGGCTGCGGCCGCTGCGGCTACCGCAGCGAAGCCCGCAAGCGGCGCCGCGCAATAAGGCAACGTGTAATAAGGCAACGTGTAATAAGGCAACGTGCAATAAGGCAACGCGCAATAAGGCAACGCGCAATACGGCGACGCGATCGATCGTCGGTCGGCCGTCGCGCCTGATTCGGCGGCGACGCCCGGCGCAAGGCTGATAGCTGGCGTGCCGGGGAAGGCCCGCTGCGAGCGCGCCGCACAGGACGCGCCGGGCGCTTATTGCAGCCCTCGTCGTTTCACTCTTCCGGCAGGCGAATCATGCTCGCATCCTTGCGAATCTGCGCCGACGCCGTCAGCATCTGCTTGCACTGATGGGCGAGCAATTTCATGTCGTGCACGGCGTCCGCCGAGTAGTCTGGCGATTTCTCCTTCTCGACCACCATCGCATCCAACTCACGCATCAGTTGTTTGACCTGCTCGCCCTGATCGGCGGGCGACGCGCTACCCGCTTCGGCCTCGGTCAGATTGTCGCGGACCACACTCAGCGCGCGTTGCAACGGCTGTAGGGAGACGCCGTCAGCCTGCTGCGCGGAGGTGCGCAGCAACGGCGCGGCCGCCGTGATCTGCGAGGCGAGCACGTGGCTGCGCACCAGCAGGTCGTTCAATTCCGGCACGAACTTCTGCGCGGACTTCGGCTCGAGCATCATGCGCTGGAATGCCTGGCCCAGATTGGCAAACGCGACGTGGACGTTCTTGCGCGCGAGCCGGTAGCGATAATCGCGATCGAGCGCTGTTGCAGCAGCTACGGCGGCAGGGGATGCGCCGCCGACCGGCTTGGCGGTCGGGTTGCTGATCGTGGTGGTGCCGGCGCTGCTTGAGCTAGCGTTTGCACCTGCGCTGGCACCGGCTTTGGGAGCGGCGTTGCCGCTCGCATTTGTTCCGGCGTTTGCCATCGCCAGCGCCGATGTGCCGAATTCGATCGCCGGATCAGCCATTGCTGCCGCGGGCGCAAACGCACCGGCCTCGGTCACCGTGGCGACCACCGCGGCGGCCGGCTTGCCGCTCCACCACCAGCTCGCTTCCAGATACTGCCGCGTCGCGTTGATCATGTTATTGACGAGCTTGCCCATCAAGCGGTATTCCCAGTAGGGGAACAGGTGGCTTGCCGCAATTGCGATCGCGCAGCCCACCACCGTATCGATTGCGCGTTCGCCGATGATGCGCATGCTGCCCGGCGCGAGCAGATGGAACATGAGCAGCACATACGAGGACGTGAACACCACGCTCGCCGTGTAATTGAACAGCAACAGGCTGTAGCTCATCACCATCGACGCGAACATCACCACCATCAGGATGTGCGGCTCCTTGACGAAGATCATCAACGCGATGCTCGCCGCACAGCCGATCAGCGTGCCGATGATCCGCTGCCCGTTGCGCTGCTTGGTCAGCGAATAGCCGGGCTTCAGAATGATGACGGTGGTCATCACGATCCAGTATGCGTTGGTGAGCGGCAGCAAACGGCCGAGCCAGAAACCCACGGCGACCGCAATCGTTACGCGCAGCGCATGGCGAAAGCTCGGCGAGGCCATGGTCAGATTCGAGAAGATCTGCCCGAACGGCACGCGACGGCTTGATACGAAGCGGGAGAGTGCCTGGTCGAGGCGCAGTTCGGTCTCGGTCCCGCTCGCGCCCGGATCGCTCGACAGGCTTTGGTGCATCTTGTTGATCAGGCGCGTGGCGCTCCAGATACGCCGGAAGGTGGACGATATCGCCGAATAAGCCTCAGGATTTTTGGCGGGCAGGCCCTGCTTGCGCATCAGTTCGATCTCGAACTCGATGGCGCGCAATTCGGCTTTTACATTCACGCGCGTGCGCGGCGGCTGGTTTTGCAGCACCGCGAGTCCGATTTCTTCGAGATCGGCTGCGGATTTGCGAATCAGGTCGCGGTAGAACACCAGCAGGTCGGAGCCGCCAAACGTGTTGCGTACCAGCGAGTAATCGACATGCGTGCCGACAAACAGTTCGTGCAGATCGACCGTATTGATGAACAGGTTGAACAGCATCGCCCGGCGCGGCTCGAGCCGGCCGGTTTTCAGCTTCGGCAGATTGCGCAGCACGATGTCGCGCGCGGCATCCTGACGATCGACCGCAGCGATCTGTTTGTCGACCAGATTGCGATAGCACTCGTCGAGATCGTTATTGATATCGTAAAAGGCGGCGCGCGCGAGCAGATAGTCCGCACACGCGAACACGCTTTCGGCGAGCGCCTGCTGTTCGATGCGATGCATCATCCAGCGGCTCACAAAGGTCGACCAGTACGTGTACCAGAGACCGCCCACCAGAATCCACGACGCATTGACGAGCGCCTGCATCGGCGTGAAATGCTCTTCCAGCGTCATGATCATCATGAACAGCGTGGCGAAGCTGATCTGCGGCCAGCGGTTGCCATACACGACAATCAATGAGAGCACGAACGTGAGCGGCACGACCGTGCACCATAACGCCACCGGGTTGACCGTGGCGAGGCCGGTGGCGAGCGCGGACAGGAAGCCGATCACCGTGCACGCCAGCATCTCGTTGTGCTTGTACTTGAGCGGGCCCGGCATATCGACTACGCATGCGCCAAGTGCGCCGGTCGCGATCGTGAAGCCGAGGTCGCGATCGTGAAATACGATCAAACACAATATGGCCGGTAACGACACGCCGACTGCGATGCGCAGGCCGCCATAAAAGTACTGGCTGTAAAGGAATTTTCTTATTTCAACCGAGTAGCGCATTGACTGCCTGGATTCCATTCACTGAGAAAACGCGGTTGAAAAGGTCGGCCCCGGGTCGACCCAAGGCCGACCTGGGGCCGACCCGGGGCAGACCCAAACTGCCGTCGAGTCTAACTGATTTTGTGCCTGATCTGACCTCGTCCATTCAGCCAGGTTCTGCCCTGGGAGCGCGTTTGTTATGCTGTCGCTTCAATGTCTGTTGCGGCCCGGGCGTTCCGCTCGCGTCGCATGTTTCTCCGGGATCCATGCTCCAACTCTTCTACTCGAACCGCTACGAAACCCTTGTCGGCGCGCTGCTCGACGACCTGGCAGAAGCGCCGTCCGATCCCTGGACCGCGCAGCCCGTGATCGTCCCGAGCGCGGCGGTGCGGCGCCGCCTCCAGCTCGATATCGCGGCGCGTCAGGGCATCTGCGCGAATGTCAATTTTGGTTACCTCGCGCAATGGCTGTGGGCGCAAATCGGCGGCGTGATCGAAGTGCCCAGGCATTCGCCGTTCGCGCCGGACCGGCTTGTCTGGCGCTGCTACCGGCTGCTGGGAGAGGCGGATGAAGCGTTGCCCTGGAATGCCTCGCCGCGTCTGCGTACTTATCTCGATGCGGCGGATGCGTCGATGCGCTACGAACTGGCGCGCCGCGTGGCCACCGTGCTCGACCACTATCTGACCTATCGCCCGGAATGGCTGCTGCAATGGCAAAAGGGCGGGTCGATCTTCGCGAGCGGCGCAGCGGACGACAACGGTCCACGTCTCGTCGGCGCGAGCGTTGCGGCGCGTGAGGACGAGCGTTGGCAAGCGGCGTTGTGGCGCGCCGTGCTTGCCGAAGTGGCGGGCAACGCGCAAACGCCCGCGGCGGCTTTGCCGCCTGCTTATCGCTTTCTCGAAGAGATCGGCACGCTCGATCTGGAAGCCATCTCGAATGCGCAGTGGCCCGAAGCAGTCAGCGTGTTCGCACTGCCGACCATGCCGCCGCTGCACGTCGCGTTGCTGCGCGCGCTTTCGCGCTGGGTCGACGTGCGTCTGTATGTGATGAACCCGTGCCGCGAGTTCTGGTTCGACGTGGTCAGCGCGGGCCGCGTCGAAGCGCTCGACGCCGCGGGCCAGCTCGACTATCAGGAAGTGGGTCATCCGCTGCTGGCCGAGTGGGGCCGCCAGACTCAGGCGCAACTGCACATGCTGCATGAGCTGACCGAGAGCGCAGCATCCGGCGAGACCGGCGATTTCACCGAGAATCCGGAGCCGAGCTGGCTTGCGGCCGTGCAAAACGGCATCCTTGATCTGCGGGCGGAAACGGACACTGACGAATTGCCGGTCGAAAACGGCATTGAGGTCCACGTGTGCCACAGTCTGTCGCGGCAACTCGAAGTGCTGCATGACCGCCTGCTCGGGTGGTTCGACGAGTTCGACGATCTGCAGCCGTCCGACGTGCTGGTTGCCGTGTCCGATCTCGCGGCCGCCGGGCCACTGATCGATGCGGTGTTCGGCACCGCGCCGCCTGGCGACACTCGCCGCATTCCGTATCGGATCACCGGCTTGCCGCCCTCGCAGGCCAATCCGGTCGCGCGTTTGCTGCTGGACTGGCTGGCGTTGCCTGAGCGTAGCGTGGGTGCGCCGGATCTGATCGAATGGCTGCGGGTCGATGCGATCGCCGCGCGTTACGGGATCGATGCCAGCGCACTCGAAGCCGCGCAGGAATGGCTCGCCGCGGCCGGTGCGCGTCGCGGGCTTGTGCCCAGCGAGCCGGCGGGCGAGCACGTGCCTGTCGCGCGTCATACGTTCGCCGATGCGCTAACCCGGCTATACCTCGGCTACGCGATGCCGGATGGCGGCGAGCCGGTCGATGCCTGGTTGCCCGTTGAAGGCGCCGATGGATCGGACGCTGAGCTTCTCGGCCGCCTGTCGCGTTTCGTCGACGATATCGAGACTTTCGCGGAGCGCTGCTCGATTGAGCAGACACCTGCCGAATGGACGCAACTGCTGCTCGAAACGCTCGCGCAGTGTTTCGACGGCGGCGTGGAGTTTGCCGACTCGCTGGCGGCAGTGCGCGACGCCATCGACAAGATGGGCGACGCGATGCAAGCGGGCGCGCAAGACGTCGTGCTGCCCGCCGCCGTGGTCCGCGGTGCGCTCACCGAGGCGCTCGACGACCCGGCACGCGGCGGCGTGCCCTGGGGTACCGTGACGTTTTCGTCGCTGACCAGCTTGCGCGGGTTGCCGTATCGCGTCGTCTGCCTGCTCGGCATGGACGACGGCGTGTTGCCGAGTCTCGCCCGCGCCGACGAATTCGACCTGATGGCCGCGTTCGGTAAAGCAGGCGACCGGCAGCGCCGCGACGACGAGCGCAATCTGTTCCTCGATCTGCTGCTGGCCGCACGCGACCGGCTGTTTATCTCCTATACGGGCCGCAGCATTCGCGACAATGCGCCGCTGCCGCCGGCCGCGCTGGTCGACGAATTGCTCGATCACCTCGCGCAAGTGTCGGCGGGGGAAGGGGCGAGTCCTACGGAAATCGAAGCCGCACGGCATGCGTTCATCGTCGATCACCCGCTGCAGGCGTTCGCATCGGACTATTTCGCGTCGCAGCGAGGCCTCTTCACGTACGACATTGATCGCGCGGAACTGGCCAGTTTGCTGGCCGCGCCGCAGCATCCGGCTGCCGCGCCGTTCTTCGATCAGCCGTTACCTGCCGAAGACACGGCTTCCGTTGCTTTCGACGAATTCGTGCGCTTCTGGCGTCACCCGGCGCGTGCGTTGTTGCGCGACCGTCTGGGTATCGTGTTGTCGGATGCGCAGGGCGAATTGCTCGACACCGAGCCGTTCGAACTCGATTGGGGCGGTCGGGATGCTTTGGCGGAGCGGCTGCTGCCGGTACTGTTGAATGGTGATACCGAAGACGACGACAGCATGTTCGACCGCGTGCGCCGCGTCGCCGCGGCCAGTCCCGAGCTGCCAGGTGGTGCGACCGGCGCGGTATGGCGCTCGCGCGAACTCGGCGCGCTGCGCCAACTCGCCGACTGCGTGCGGCGCGAAGTCGCGTCGGGTGTCGAGCGTTTGCCATTCGTGCTCGATATCGTGCCGCGCTGGCCCGATCGTGCGGACATCGCCGATGCCCTCTTCGGGCCTCATGACGCGGCGCTCCGCAAAGCGGCCGAAGCACCGCTGCAACTGCATGGCACCTTGAATTTGCTGACCGAAACAGGACAGGTGATTTTCCGCTACGCCAAACCTACTGCACGCGACTATCTGTCGGCGTGGCTTGCGCATCTGGTCTATTGCGCAGCGCAGCCGAAGGGCCCGCGCCGCACGGTTTGGCATGGCAGTGGCGAGAGCTTTGAGCTTACGCCGGTCGCCGCGCCGCTCGATGAACTGGCGCCGCTTGCCGCATTGTTCAGAGCAGGACGCATGCTGCCGCTGCGCTTTTTCCCGAAGAGCGCGTGGGTGAAGGTCAGTGAGAGCGATTCCGCGGCGCAGGGCGTGTGGATCAATGATCGTGTGCGTGGCGAATCCGACGACCCCGCCTTGCGTATCGCGCTGCGCGGTACGCCGCTGACGCTCGACGAACCGTTCGGCAGTCTTGCCTCGATCGTCTTCAAGCCGCTCGTTCAGCATCTGCGGAGCGCATCATGAGCGGCGCCATTCACCACTCCGCGCTGGTGGCGGAAGAACTCGACGTCTTCGCCTGTTCGCTCGACGGCGTCAATCAGATCGAGGCATCGGCGGGAACCGGCAAGACCTGGAACATCTGCGCGTTGTACGTGCGGCTGCTGCTCGAGAAGAATCTGAATGCCGATCAGATTCTTGTCGTGACCTTTACGAAGGCGGCGACCGCGGAGTTGCACGAGCGCATTCGCGGGCGGCTCGCGGAACTGGATCGGGCTATCGATACGGACGACGACGGCGGCGATCCGTTTATCCGGCGTCTCTTTGAAACGACGCTCGCACCGGAGCGCGGCATCGATCGCGAGACTGCGTTGAAAGTCGTCCGCCGCGCGCTGCGCACGTTCGACCAGGCCGCGATTCACACCATTCACGCGTTCTGCCAGCGTGCCTTGCAGGAGGCGCCGTTCGCCGCGGCCATGCCGTTCGCCTTCGAAATGGAAGCCGACGACGCTGCTTTGCGTTTCGAAATGGCCGCCGATTTCTGGCGCGAGCAAGTGGAACCGGTGGCCTATGCGCATCCTGCTTTCGCTGCATGGCTGGTGGCCAAACGCGCCGGTCCCGCATCGTTCGATGAGCAACTCTCGCGGCGCTTGAAGAAGCCGTTGGCGCAGCTACGCTGGGGCAAGGTCGATGCAGGTGGAAACCATGCCGATCCGCAGGCGGATTTCGATGCGGCCTGCGCAGTCTGGCAGGCGGAGCGCGCCGCGATCGTGAGTCTGCTTGGAGAAGCGCAGGACCGTCTGAGCAAGACCTCGCATAAACCTGACCTCGTGAGCGCCGCGATCGCCGCTTGGACCGAATACTTCGCCCAGGGCGATTGCCATGCGCCGCCGCCAAAGGCAGCCTTGAAGCTGACGGCGTCGGCATTGAAAAAGGCCACCAAGGTCAAGTTCGAACCGCCCGAGCATCCGTTCTTCGAGCACGCCGAAGCGCTGGCTGCAGCCGTGGTCGCGGCCGAAGCCGCGCAACGCGCGCGCTGGCTCTCGCTCGTAGAAACCTGGCTCGACTACGCGCCTGCCGAACTGGTGGCGCGCAAACGCACGCGCAGGGTGGTGTCGTTCGACGATCTGCTGTCCAATCTGTATCGCGCGCTCGCTGCCAACCCCTGGCTTGCCGATGCGTTGCGCACGCGTTATCCGGCCGCGCTGATCGACGAGTTTCAGGATACCGATCCGTTGCAGTTCGCGATCTTCAGCCGCATCTTCGCGCCGGCCGGCCCGCTGTTTCTGGTTGGCGATCCGAAACAGGCGATCTACAGTTTCCGCGCGGCGGATCTGCATACCTATCTGGCGGCACGCGCGGCGGCTTCGGCGTGCTACACGCTCGCAGTCAACCAGCGGTCGACCGCGCCGATCGTCGAGGCCTGCAACCGGCTGTTCGAAGCCAACCCCCAGGCGTTCGTGCTCGACGGTCTCGACTATCAGCCGGTGCGGGCCGGCGAGCGGCGTCGTCCGCCTTTCTTGGAGCCCGATGCGGGCGCGGGCGATTTCCGCATCTGGACGCTGCCGCAAGGCGACGCCGCGTTGACCAAACGCGAAGCGCAGCGCGCGGCAAGCGAGGCCTGCGCTGCCGAGATCGTGCGGCTCCTGCGCGGCGCACGCGAAGGGTCGGTGACGATCGGCGACGCGCCGCTCGCGCCGGGCAATATCGCGGTGCTTGTGCAAACGCATAAGCAGGGCAGTCTGATCAAGCGTGTGCTGGCATCGTGGGGTGTGGGCAGCGTGGAACTGGCGCAAGCCTCGGTGTTCGCGACGCTCGACGCCGAGCAGATCGAACGCGTGCTGGCCGCGGTCGATACGCCGGGCGATCTGCGCCGTTTGCGCGCCGCGCTCGCCACCGATTGGCTCGGCCTCGATGCCGCCGCGCTGTGGCGCCTCGAGCAGGTCGCCGACGCGCCGGCACCGGCCGCCGATCCCGCGCATGCCGCGGACGCAATGGGTTGGGTCGAACGTTTCTCACGCTATCGCACGCTATGGCACGAGCGTGGCTTCGCCTTGATGTGGCGCACGCTGATGCGCGAGCTGCGAGTCGCACAACGGTTGGTGGCCGGGCCGGACGGCGAGCGTCGACTGACGAACGTGAATCATCTGGCCGAACTCGTGCAGGCGCGTGCCGCTACGCAACCCGGCATCGCGCCGACTTTGCGCTGGCTCGCCGCGCAACGCACGCAAGGTGGCGGCGAAGACGCGCAGTTGCGGCTCGAGTCGGATCGCAACCTCGTGCAGATCGTCACCGTCCACAAATCGAAAGGGCTGGAATATGCGGTTGTGTTCTGTCCGTTTCTGAACGACGGTTCGCTGCGCGAGCCGCCATCCTCCGGCTTGCCCGATGCGCGCGAGTATCACGACGAAACGGGCGGCGCCGTGTTGCACTACGGTTGCGATGACGAAGAGGCCGAACGCGCATCACGTTATGCGGCGCGCGAACAGGCGGCGGAACGGGCGCGGCTCGTCTATGTGGCGCTGACGCGTGCGGTGTATCGCTGCTATCTGGTCGCCGGTACTTATCTTTCGTCGCGCTCGACCAGGGAATCGCGCCGCAGCGTGCTGAACTGGCTGGTGGGTGGCAGCGGTCACAGTTTCGACGACTGGCTCACCGATCCGCCCGACGAAGCCGCCTTGTCCGAGCGATGGCGCGCGCTGGCGGACGGCCCGATCACGTTGCAGGCGTTGCCGAAAGTGGAGCGCCGTGTGCCGTTGGAAAGCCTCCAGGATAGCGGCGCGCGGATGCAGGCACGCGCCAATCGGCGACCCTTGCGCGATCAGTGGCGCATGGCGAGCTTTAGCGGCTTGATCGCTGCCGGCAGCAAAGCCGAGGAGGCGCATACGCCGGTGGAAGAGGTGCGTCCCGATCACGATGAGATCGCCGATGCACTGGCGCCTGCGCCGTTACCGGTGCCGCAAGCGCCGTCCTACGCTGAGGACGACATTCTTGCGTTTCCACGTGGTGCGGCGGCGGGCGACTGTCTGCACCGCATGTTCGAACTCGCGGATTTCACCGATCCGCAAACATGGCCGGATGCTATCCGGGGTGCGTTGCGCGAGCGCCCGGCGCCGGCTGTGCCCGAACTCGCGGCACGTTTGCCGGCCATGATGCATAAGCTGATCGCGGACGTCGTGACCACCGAGCTCGTGCCCGGCATGGCGCTCGCCAGGCTGAATTCGCGGCGGCGCCTGAACGAACTTGAATTCCTGTTTGCCGCGCCTTCGCTCGATTTTCCGGCCTTGCGCGAGCTGCTGATCGAACACGGCTATCCCGACGTTGCACTGGAACCCGGCGTGTTGCGCGGTTTCGTCAAAGGATTTATCGACATGATCGTCGAGCACGATGGACGCTTCTGGATTGTCGACTGGAAGTCGAACCATTTGGGCGACACCGCCGCCGACTACGCCGCAGCGCCGCTCGAGGCGGCCATGGCGAGCCACGCGTATCACCTGCAGGCGCTGCTCTATACGGTGGCGCTGCATCGCTATCTGAAAACGCGGGTGCGCGACTATGCATATGACACGCACATCGGTGGCTATCTCTATCTGTTCGTGCGCGGCGTTCGTCCGCAGTGGCGCGATGCCGACGGGGCGGCGGGCGTGCATAGGCGGCGGCCCGCATTCGAACTGGTGGCGCTGCTGGACGCGGCGATGATCGGAGGTGTCGCATGAGCACGTTCGAGCGGATATCTTCTGCGCCGCCGGAGCTCGATGACATCGGGGTGAATTTGCCCGCGCCGGCCGATTTCAGCACCGCGCTTGCCGAAGGGTTCGCGCGTCGCATTGCCACGCTGGCGCGGCGCGTCGGCGCGTCGGGTGAAGCGGTGAAGTGGGCGGCGCGGGCCGCCTTCGCCGCGAGCCGCGCGACTGCCGAAGGGCACGTGTGCCTGCCGCTTGCGGTGCTGGCGCGACGCTTCGATGCATCGAGTGCGGAAGTGCGTGCGGCGCTGTTCGCAAGCGGCATGGCTAGCGACGGCTCGCAAAGCGCGGCGGCGTTGCGGCCGCTGGTGATCGATGGGCAAGGGCGGCTGTATCTGGCGCGCTACTACGACTACGAGCGGCGTCTCGCTCGCTCGCTGGTTACGCATGCGGGCGGGGGGCAGGTGGAGGGTGTAAGGTCTCGTGAGTATGCGCGGGCTGCGGCGGATGCCGATGCTCGTGGGAGTGCGAGCGAAGCTCCAAATACACCGACAGGTGCCGGCGAAGGTGGCAATGCCAACGCCAGTGCGGCTTCACGCGCGGGTGCAAATGCAGGTGCCAGTGCGGGTGCAGGAGCAGGAGCAGGAGCAGGAGCAGGTGCAGGTGCAAACGCAGATGCAAACGCAGATGCAAACTCAGGCGCAAACGCGGACCCTGCCACCCAGACGCTGCACGAACGCCTGCTGCGCTACTTCGGCCCGCCGCAGGACGACGAGGTCGACTGGCAACGTGTCGCGGCAGTCACGGCGCTGTCCGGGCGCTTGACCATCGTCAGCGGCGGCCCGGGCACCGGCAAGACGACTACGGTGGTCGGCGTGCTGGCCTGTTTGCTGGATGCGCGGGCCGATCTGCGAATTGCATTGGCGGCGCCCACCGGCAAAGCGGCGCAACGGATGCAGGAAGCCTTGCTCGCGCGGGCCGGCGATTTGCCGCCCGAACTCGCTGCGCGCTTGCCGCAGACGTCGTACACCTTGCATCGGCTGCTCGGTTCCGGGCCGGGCGGGCGCTTCCGGCATCATCGCGACAACCCGCTGCCTTACGACGTCGTCGTGATCGACGAGGCGTCGATGATCGACGTCGCGATGGCGGCGCATCTGCTCGATGCCATTGCACCGCAGACACGTCTCGTGATGCTGGGCGACAAGGACCAACTCGCCGCCGTCGAGGCTGGTGCGGTGTTCGCCGAGCTCAGCGCGCGGCCCGCTTTTACGCAAAACGGACTCCAGCGGATTGCCGAGGCGCTTGGCATTGAAGCGGCGCGATTATCGCAAGCGCTGCCGGGCGCATCGAGCGGCGTTGACGAAGGACCTGACGATTTTTTTGCACATGCAAGTGCGCCGGATGATTTCGATACGCAAAACCCACTCGCCGACTGCGTCGTCTGGCTCGAGCGCAACTATCGATTCGGCCTCGAATCGCCGATCGGCCGTCTGTCGCTCGCGATTCGCAACGGCGCGGCCGGCGCGGCGCTCGAAGTCCTGCGCATCGACCCTGCCGAACCGTGCGCGGCGGCGCTGTACGAAGACACGCATGCGACGCTTGCCGATCGCACTGTCGCGCGGCTTGCCGCAGGTTTTGCGGCGTACGCGGAGGCGCTTGCTGAAACGCTAGCCGCCGATACACCGGACCCATTGCCGCTCTTCGATGCGCTGAACCGTTTTCGAATTCTGTGCGCCACGCGTTCGGGGCCGCGCGGCGTCGATCAGGTGAACGCCGCGATGGCCGCGCAGGTGAGGCGCTCGGCGGGCGTGACGCTGGCTGTGGGCGCACAGTGGTTCGCCGGACGCCCTGTCATGGTCACGCGCAACGATTACGCGCTCGGACTGTTCAACGGCGACATCGGCATCGCGCTGCCGGGTGCGGGCGGTGCGTTGCGTGTGTATTTCCGTACGGGTGACGGCGGTCTGCGAGCTGTATCGCCTGCGGCGCTGCCGCCGCACGATACGGCATTCGCGCTCACGGTTCATAAGTCGCAAGGCTCGGAGTTCCAGCATGCGGTGTTGATGCTGCCGTCGGTGTTTAGCCGCGTGTTGTCGCGCGAACTCGTCTACACGGCAATTACGCGCGCGCGTGAACGGGTGGACGTGATCGGCGCGCGCGCCGTGCTGGCGCAGGCCATTGCGACGCCGACGCAGCGTGACTCGGGCTTAGCTGCGCGAATCGCGGAGGCGTGGCGTGTCGCTTAGTGTAGAAGGGCGTGGGGCGCCGGCCGTGCTCAGCTCGCGATCCCGTCCGGCTGCACGCGCGCCTCGACCCGGCTGCGCATGGTCTTGCGGTACCAGAGGGTCCATAGCGTCAAGGCGCCGTAAATGCCATAGCCGATGAACGGCGAGACCACCAGAAAGCGCTCGATCGGCCAGGTGAGCGCCATCCATGCGCGCAGCGCCGTTTCGCCAGTCAGGCCGACGCCCCATACCAGCGTCATGAACCGCATTGCACTGACGAGAGCCGGCCGCTCGCTCCACAACGTTTCGAAGCGCGCTGCGCCGCCTTCCATCTCGCGGGCGACGGTGGCGCGCGCGAGATAGAAGATCAGCGGGCGGCGCATCGGCAACGACAGCAGAAACACCACGCCCACCGCGCCGGACACTAGCGACTCTCGCAGCAACAGCATGCGTGGGCTACCGCCCAGCGCCATTGCCGCGACCGACAGCACGATGCCCGCCACGACCATCACGCTGAGCGCGTCCACGCGTCGAAAGCGCACCAGTTCGATCAGGCTCCAGACGATCGGCGGCACGGCGGAGGCGATCAGTGCACCGGTCTCGCCCAGGTGCGGCAGCGCGAGGCGGTAAGCAAGCCACGGCAGCAGAAAGTTGACGGCCAGTTCCAGCACAAAACCCGGACGGAGCTTCATATGAATTTACGCTGTAAGCGAAAACGGCAGTATCGGTGAACTGGCCATACCGATGCAAATAGTTTTTCGCATCGGCGGCCGCGCCCGATAGTCCGTAGTCGGTAATCGGCTGCGCCCTGTGTACACTTGCGTCTCTAGCTCAATCCAGTCATGACATCCCGTTATCCGATCCCGCCGAACGAAATCGAATTGACCGCAGTGCGCGCGCAAGGAGCGGGCGGTCAGAACGTCAACAAGGTGTCGAGCGCCATTCACCTGCGTTTCGACGTGCAGGCTTCGTCGTTGCCGGAAGTGCTGAAGATGCGCCTGCTAGCCCTGTCCGATCACAGGCTTACGCGGGACGGTGTGGTGATCATCAAAGCGCAGCAGCATCGCACTCAGGAGATGAACCGCGCGGCGGCGCTGGCGCGGCTCGACGAACTGATCGAAAGCGTCAGCGTGACGCGCAAGCCGCGCGTCGCGACCCGGCCGACGCGCGCCTCGAATCGGCGTCGCCTCGACAGCAAGGCCAAACGCAGTGAGATCAAATCCGGCCGCGGGCGGGTAGAGGATTAAAGGCGGAGCCGAGGCATTCAAGCTCGGGAGAGCCATCAAAATTGCGCTCAGGGATGCCGCTGGTATGTCTCGGAGGGGCCTCAAGAGGTCTTGCCGTGGCGCTCTCAGGCTGAGCGTTTGCCCCCGCGTCCGCCAGAACGCGTATCGGCCGGCGACGTCGCCGGCACAAAGTCGACGCAAAGCACATGCGTGCCGTCACGGTCGAATGCAATTGCCGCGGTATAGCAGTCCTGGCCGTCAGCGAGCGAATAGTGCGGCCCCATCATGGCGACGCGCCCCGGCGCGGCGAGCGCATGCTTGAAATACGCCCGCCTCGACCAGTTGCTGCGCGTATCGGTGTAGAGCGGCGCGAGTCGCAGCGGAGGGGGCGGCACCGAGGCGGCCGTGACCGACGCTTGCGTCTGTTCGCCTTGGCCGTCGGTGATGAACACCCGGCGCGCTTCGCGCAGATGCCACACCTTTTGGGCTGCCTGCCGCAGGTCGCCGGTGGCTTTGAAGGCGTCGGCGGCGGCGAGCACGGCTTCGGCGAACCCTTCGAAGCCGAGCCGCTGGTGGCCGGCATGGGCGAGTTCATAAGCCGCGAACTTGGTCCATATGGACTCGATCAGCGCCGGCACCCTGGCGCACGCAGCCTGCACCGAACTCTGCGGCTGGCCGAGCCAGAAACCCTGCACAAAATCGACGTCGGCCTGCATCAGAATCATCAACTCTTCGTCGGTTTCGACGCCTTCGGCCAGCACCAGCGTCCCGGACTGATGCAGCATCGCGATCAGGTGGCTGATCATCGAATCGTCGCCCTCGCGCTTGCCGGCACGGGCGACCAGCGAGCGGTCGAGTTTCACAATGTCGGGGCGAAAGCGCCAGACACGGTCGAAGTTTGAAAAACCGGTGCCGAAGTCGTCGATCGCAATCAGGAAGTCGCGTGGCTGCGACGCCGCGAGCATGCTGGCGACGGCGGATTCATCGTCGGCGGGTTGTTCGAGGACTTCGATTACGATGCGCTCCTGCGGCAGGCCGAAGTGCGCCGAGAGCTCGTCGATGAAGGTGCGCTGCGGCCAGCCGGTTTCGAACACCTGTGGACGCGTGTTCAGAAACAGCCATCCGGTGCTGATGCCTTGTTCCATGAAATTCGCCACATGCAGGCAGCGTGCGATGCGGTCGAGTTCGCGTGCGTCGGCGGCCGAGCGTGTGCCGGAGAAAAGCACTTCCGGCGACACCGGCAAGCCAACCGGATCGAACGCGCGCAGCAGGCCCTCATACCCGACGATACGCTGATGCGTGACGGACAGCACAGGCTGGAACACGCTGTGCAGGGTCAGTGCGCGCCATGTCGCGGTCCAGCCGGACTCGTCCCGGACCAGATGCGGGAGCAGGCCGCTCAGGGTCAATTCGCTGACAGTTGGCATAAGGGCGGGCATGAGAGCGGGCATAGTGACATCGCGGCAAGCGGGTGACAGGGCGCGCGAACAGATTCAGCGCGCAATGGATGCACAGCCCAGGCGTCGGCGGGGTTTGGTGGGCACAGCCTAGGAACGCGGAGAGCAATGCCAGCCATGCTGGACTCCGGCGGAATTAGTCAAAACCAGTCTAGCAGTTCGCACTTCGCATGAATGTGCGGGTTATCACAGACGCGGAACGTGGCCGAGTGCCCGGCAAACCGGCTGTAGCGCGGTAGCCGGCCCTGGCCTCGCAGCCGTTTCGCGTGAGCTTCGCACCCGTTTGCCTCGCGCAAGATCAATCGTTTCCAACGCAATTAAGCGCGCGTATGAAGCCGAGGGTAGCAGGGCGGTGAGTGGCCGCCCGCCAAACTCCAGTCAAGGACGGTGCTCAGACGTTTTGCGCACGCGGAAGGCCTTGCATCAGGGTAATTCAGCCGTCGCCGCATGCGCTTGCCCGCTACGCGTGGCCGCCTGCAGGTTTGGCCGGTGACGGGTATGCTGCAGCTTTTCGTGAAAAAACGGAGGACAGGTATGGCGGAAATCGCGGTGGTCGCAATCTCGGTGGCAAAGCCGGGCTATGAAGAGCAACTGCGCGAAGCGCTCGAAGGCATCGTCGGACCAACGCGCAAAGAGCAGGGCGCGCTTCAATACGATCTGCATCGCGACGTGCAGCAGCCGCGCCGGTTCGTGTTTGTCGAGCGTTGGGAAAGCCAGGAAGCGCTGGCGGCGCATGCCAGATCCGCACACATTGCGGCTTATAAGAAAGCCGTGGCGGATTGGGTCGAACACTCGGAAATTCGGGTCGTGTCGAAGATCGCTTGAGCGCTCATGGGGCAAACAGCGGAGTCGAGCAACGAGGGTTGAACAACGGCGAGTGAACTGCCAGGCCGGATCCGGCCTGTGCTGCGCTCGCCGTTTATCTTTAGTGCGTGGCTTGCGGGACGTCGAGGATCAGGATGATGGTCCAGTCGGCGTCGCCGTCGTGGTGATACTGGCGCTCCGCAACGATGAACGGTTGCTGTTTGCCGTCCGGACCGAGAAACAGCACGTCGCCTTCCATCGGCAGGCATTCGACGGGCGGCAGCGCCAAGAACGCTTCCTGACCGCCGCGCGGCATCAGTTTTTCGATTTTGCGAGATGCTGCTTCAGTCCATTCGATATCTAGCTGAATGTTGCTCATGCTGTCCTCCGCACCAAGGTGCGCACAGGTTAGGGGGATTCCGGCCGGGCGACGGTCGCTGGGCGCCGGTCGGTGCGCGACTTTAGCATAACGTCAGCCGGGCGCAGCGGGCCTGCAGCAAGTTCATTAGACAACAAAAAAGCCGAAACCGGCGGTGCCGGCTTCGGCTTTTCACCTTCGCGACGAGGCCGCGGGTGATCCTGTCGATCGCGCTTACGAACTGGCGGCGTCGGCCTTGGCGGCCTTCTTATGATGGTGCGGGGCCATCTTGTGATGCTTTTCCGGCATAGGTGCGCTTTCCATTGCTTGCTGGCGGTTTTGCAAATCTTGCGCACGCTGTTCGACGTCGGCGGCCTTGGCCGGATCGGTACTCATCGTGACGCCGTTGTCCTGCGCATAGGCCGCGCCCGTTACGGCACTGAGGGAAACCAGGATCGCCAGGGACACTTTCTTCATTGTTACCTCCGCAGAGTGGTGATGGACCCGAGTATTTGCCTGTCCAATCGGAAAGACAATCCATTCTAGCCAGCAATATCCGCTCCAGCGGACGTTTTGTAACGGCAATGACAATTCGTTACATCTTGTTACGTCCAGCCCACAGTCATGCTCGATGACGATCCTCGCGTCAAGCTCGCTAACGTATCGCCGACATGAAGAATATTCGCATCTCTAAATAAATTGCCGCGTCACCGCGCGTGAGATTCAGAACCATCCGATTGCACGATAGACATGAAATTGTGCAATTCCAATCAGTTCATGTAGCGCAATCTCCGCACTCACCAAATTGTCATAGCGGGGCAGTACACCCAGGCGTGCGCGCCGCGCGCTCGAGATCAAGGGCTGCGGCGTCAGGCCGAAACGATGGAAGTCGAGCAAGGCGCGCGGCATCTGATACGCGGAGGTGACGAGTATCAGGGAGTCGTAACGTGATCGATCGAGAATAGCCGAGACGTTGCGCGCGTTTTCGTATGTTGTGCGGCTGCTGTTTTCCAGCACGATATCCGTACGCGGTACCTGTTTGCGCAGCAGGTAAGGCAGGTAGGTGTCCGCTTCGGTTGCGGCATGCCGTTGCGGATTGCCACCGCTCACGATCACCTGACATGTGGCCGCCGTACGCTTGCAGGCTGCGTAGTTGTTGGCGCTCACCACGATGCGCGCGAGCACGTCGGGCGGCGGGACGAGCACATCGTCGTCGCCATAGATGGTGCCGCCGCCGAGCAGGATGATCGCGGTGCGCGGCGCGAAACTCGCAGGCGTGTCGGTCTGCCGATGCGGCTGCGCCAATTCCAATAATGGCGCAGTGAGCCAGCCGGCGGCGAGCAGCCAGAACAGGGCGATCGTGACCATGGCAAGAGGCCGGCGGGCCCGTTTCCATAGCACGATTGCTGCAAAAAAAAGCGCTAATAAAGTGAATAGAATCAATTTAAATGGGGTAACGTATGACTTTCGGGTTAAATCTATGGGCTTGCTATCGCGCCGCAGCGGTTGCATCGTCGGCCCGTAGAGAGAACGCTAACATGCCGTTCAGACGGGGGCTTCCGAAAACGAGACCAGGCAGCACCTGGCGGAATTCGGCTGTACATCAGACAGCCAGCTTCCAGCCAAGGGCGGGTGCTACGCGCGTCACTGGTGGCGCGGTGACGTGTTGGGCATAAATGTGTCATAGCTGCACTTTAAGAAAGAAGTGAGATGACCACGTATTCCAACGAAGCGGTACTTGAAGCGCTGCGGCGGGCGCAATATCGCCAGGTCCCATGGGCCAGACGGCCGGGTGTATTTCAATATCTTCGCGCGTTAGGCCTGATGGACACTGTTCGGCAGCGTACTGTCGCTCCGGCTCCGGGTTTTCACGCGCCTGTCGATATCGCCGTGCTCACCGAGCGTGGCAGGGCCGAGTTCGCGAGACTCGCGCACGACGAACGCCTGTTGAGCTGGACCGTCCAGCGAATGAACGACTACGTCGTCGCTACAGCCGAAGCGCGGCCCACTGCCGCTCTCGAAGCCCGTCCTTAAGACGGCGGGCAGGTTGGCGCTGTTTTCCGGCCGCTTTACGCGGCTGGCGGTGATTTTATTGCTCCGCTTTAGCGCTCAGCTTATGCGCTGGGTGCAGCGCGCAGTGCCAGCCCGTTGACGCAAAAAAAAAGCCCGTATCGCAAGGATACGGGCGTACCGGAATTACTACTGCCACGCTGTGCTAATGGCGTTAAATCAGACTGGCGCAGCGCCAGGTGGTTCCCCACTTGTTCAGTTCGCCATGCAGCGCGTTGTTTCGCGGTTACGGTGAACGCCAGCAATAGCGGACACAGCAGCGGACAACAGCAGCGTAAACCGCAGCGGTCCCAATACCCACGATCTGAAGCGCCCCCAGCCACGCCCTCGCGCGTCGGCGTGCGACTAGCGCCGGTGTGTGGGATCTTCGCGCGGGGGCTCCTGCCGCGTGCGCGCATTGCTCGCGATATCGCCGCGCAAGTCGCCACGCGGCACCGGCGGCGTGAAGTCGCGGTTGCGTGGTTCGCTTTGCTGCCAGGCTTCAGCCGTGGCCGTATGATCCGGCCGCCAGTTCCAGCCTTGTGGGCGCTGCTGTGCGAGCGCCGGTGCGGCCATTGATGAAACGACAATGCCGCACAGAAGCAGTGACATTGGTTTCATGCTGGGCTCCCGTCAAGCCGATCACTCAAGGCCTGTTTGCATACACATAAGGTATGCCGAATGGCGAAAGCACGCTGTAAGCAATGGTAAATGGATGTTTCACCGGCAACCATCGGGCCGCTTCAGGCGTCTGAAGCGGCCCGATGGTGAAGTCGACGAAGCGGGAAGGGACGACTGTGCTGGGCGCGCCGACGTGCGGTGCCCATTGCAGGCCGGGCGGGCGTCGACATACGGCGCACGACGGCCCAGATACCCGCCGGGCGCCCGCAGGCGCCCGGCGGCAAAACGATTCGCGTCAGGCCATCTTGACCGGCGCGCGCCACGATTCCGGATTAGTCCAGAACGCGCCACGCAAGCGGTCGCGGCTCGGCGGTGCCGGCGGCTTCGCCGCAGTCGCGCCAATGCGTCCGCGCAGCGAAATTTCACGGCCGCTGGTGCCGAGTCGCTTAACTATTTCGGCGAGCGTACCATCGGCTTGCCATTCGTCGAAGCGACGGCGGCAAGTCGGCGGCGACGGATAGCGGCCTGGCAGTTTGGACCAGCCTTCGCCCGTCGACAGCACCCAAAGCACAGCGTTGACAACCGCGCGCGCTTCCACGCGTGGCCGACCGCGCCGTTCGCTCCGTGCGGGCTCCGCACAGAACAACGCCTCAACCAGCGCCCACTCGTTGTCTCTCAAATCGTCGAACAGCATCATGTTTCACCTCAGCGAAGCTAACTCCGGTGCGCTGCCCCGCGCCGCGCACTCTCCATGCACTCGATAGGCGAGTGCCAAGGGGGGTCGGGCTTGCCACAATCTGCTATTCAGTCAGTAGTCATGGCGCCGACCCTGTGTGCATGTAAATGCAGGAAGTGTGCCAAGTTGAGTCCAACTACCTGAAAGCCCTGTGACAGCGGGCCAGCGCGGGCGCTAGCTAGGGGCGTATAAGAATCCAAAAAACCCATCTCGCAAATCGGGACAATCACCAATCTTGTGCAATCAGGCCCGGCCAGCGTGCGTTTGCGCCTTATTGCTGCATCGCAGCGAGACCACTAAATGCAAATGTGGTGCGGCATTTCGCCATACAATGCGCATCAAATGAGGTTATTGATGAGGTCGGTAAATGAATGTAACGCTGCGTCAGCTAAGGGTTTTCATTGAGGTCGCCCGTTTGCAAAGCTTCAGCCGGGCCGGCGATGAAATCGGTCTGACGCAATCGGCGGTCAGTCGCTGCGTACGTGAACTGGAGGGGGAGATCGGTCTGAAATTGATCGACCGCACGACTCGCGAGGTGCAGCTCACGGATGTCGGCGGCAACCTGGTATCGAGCGTGTCACGCCTGCTGACGGATCTCGACGACGCGTTGCGCGAGATCCGCGAAATCGGCGAACAGCGCCGCGGACGCGTCGTGGTGGCCGCGAGCCCGACGGTCGCCTGCCGGTTGATGCCCGGCGTGGTGGCGTCGTGCGGGCGTCAGTTCCCCTACATCACGCTGGGTCTGCGCGACGACGTGCAAAGCGACGTGGTGCGTAAGGTGAAGTCGGGCGAAGTCGATTTCGGCGTGATCATCGGCCCGTTTTCCGCCGACGACCTCCTCAGCGAATCGCTCATGACGGATTCGTTTTGCGTCGTTTCGCGCGACGACCACCCCTTGGCGGCGCAGGAGCGGGTGGCATGGACGGACCTCGAAGGCCAGCAACTCGTCATGCTCGATTACGCGTCAGGCAGCCGGCCAATCATCGACGCTGTCATGCAGGAGTACGGCGTGAGCGCCACTGTGGTGCAGGAGCTGGGGCATTCGGCGACCGTTTTTGGGCTGGTCGAAGCGGGTGTCGGCGTGAGCGTGCTGCCGTGGCTGGCGCTGCCGCTGCCGGCGGGTGCCTCGCTGGTGGCGCGGCCACTCGTGCCGCGCGCCGAGCGCACGGTCGAACTGGTGCGGCGGCGCGACCGCTCGCTGTCGCCGGCGGCGGAGGCGGTCTGGGGCCTGATTCGTCAATTGCCGGCGCGTGCGGAGGACTTGAACTGATGACTCGGGCATGTGCCGTTGCTTCGGCGAGATCGGGTTTGTTGTGATCTGCGGAGCGGTCACCGCCTTGAGCCTCGCCCGTTAATCGGATTCACTGGTGCGGCCGACGTTTGATCGCGCCTCGCGTGTCAGTGACTTCGCCATCCCAAAAAGAGGCGCCGCGCTAAACTGTCGCCTCTCCCAAGCGTCAGCCTTGAGCAATTACCTCCCATTACCCGTCCATTACCGTCTGGAAGTCTCGATGAGCGAATCGGATCTGCCTGTGCCCTCCGTCCCCAACGCGCGCGATGCCGTGCGCGCACTGCGTCCTTCGCAGATCCGTGAAGTCGCGAATGCCGGTTTCGGTGTCGCAGACGTGTTGCCGTTCTGGTTCGGCGAGTCCGACCGGGTAACCCCGGCCTTCATCCGCGACGCCGCCAGCGCCGCGTTGACCGCCGGCGCTACCTTCTATACGCATAACCTGGGCATTGCACCGCTGCGTGCGGCGCTCGCCGGCTACGTCAGCGGGTTGCACGGGACGACATCGCCCGATCACATTGCGGTGACGAGCGCCGGTGTCAACGCGTTGATGCTGGCCGCGCAGTTGGTAGTGGGCGCGGGTGACCGAGTCGTCGCGGTAACGCCGCTGTGGCCGAATCTGGTCGAGATTCCCAAGATTCTGGGCGCGCATGTGGAAACCGTCGCACTGGGCTACGGTGAACGAGGCTGGCAACTCGATGTCGAGCAGCTGCTGGCGGCGTTGACGCCGGATACGAAGATGCTCCTGATCAACTCGCCGAACAATCCGACCGGCTGGGTGATGAGCCGCGACGAGCAGCGCGCCGTGCTGGCGCATTGCCGTCGCCACGGCATCTGGATCGTCGCCGACGAAGTCTACGAGCGTCTTTATTACGCGGACGCCGATTCCGGCACGCGCGGTGCCCATTCGCGCACGGCGCCGTCGTTTCTCGATCTGGCCTCGCGCGACGAGCGCGTGATCTGCGTGAACTCGTTTTCCAAGGCGTGGCTGATGACCGGCTGGCGGCTTGGCTGGATCGTCGCGCCGGCCTCGCTGATGGACGATCTGGGCAAGCTGGTCGAATACAACACGTCGTGCGCACCGGCTTTCGTCCAGCAGGCGGGCATCGCAGCCGTCCAGCAGGGCGAGCGCTTCACGCAGGAGCTGGTGCTCGACCTGAAGGCGTCGCGTGACCATCTGGTGCGGGCGCTATCCGCCGTGCCGGGTGTTGACGTGAAGACGCCGCCCGGGGCGATGTATCTGTTTTTCTCGATGCCGGGTGCGTCGCGCAGCCTCGAGCTCTGCAAGGCCATGGTGCGCGAAGTGGGCTTGGGCGTGGCGCCCGGCAGCGCATTCGGCCCCGAAGGCGAGGGCTTCGTGCGCTGGTGCTACGCCTGCGATACGGTCCGGCTCGACGCGGGTGTTGAGCGTCTGAAGCGGTTCCTGGCGCAACATGGCGCGCATTGAGCCGCGGCGGAGTGGGCAGGCGGGCCGGCGGCTTATGGGTCTTCCGGGTCGATTGCGGGCCGATTGCAGGCCTCTTGCGGTCCGATTCCTGTTCATTTCCGCCAGCTTTTCCTGTTTCGCGGGCAAGTTGAGGCATGGCTGAAAAATGCGCCGGGGATTTCGTCTTTACGCACTGATTGTTTTTGCGTAATATGGCGCTCAGTCACGCGATTCCTTTCAGGAATATCGCTGCTCCGTCCGGCTGGGTTTGGCTCGATTGCCTGTTTCGCCTCCCCCCGGTGCGTGCTCCCATCAATATGACCGATCAGAATCGGGCGAGCGCGTCTTCAGTTCCACATCGTCTGTTTGATCCGGTTCTTTGACCACAGGGTCTGACCTAGCTGCATGAATACCCAAGAGGCGAAGATCGTCCTCGAGACTGCCTTGATCTGCGCACAGGAGCCGTTAAAGCTCGGCGATCTGCGCAAGCTCTTTGCCGACGGCGTGTCGGCAGACACTGTCCGGAATTTGCTCGAAGACCTCAAGCAGGATTGGTCTGGGCGCGGTGTGGAGCTGGTCGGGCTGGCGTCGGGCTGGCGATTTCAAAGCAAGCCCGCGATGCGTTCGTACCTGGATCGTTTGCATCCTGAGAAGCCGCCGAAATATTCGCGCGCGGTGCTCGAGACGCTCGCGATCATTGCGTACAGGCAACCGGTCACGCGCGGCGAT
Organism: Paraburkholderia polaris; assembly: GCF_012927345.1. Classification (GTDB taxonomy): domain Bacteria; phylum Pseudomonadota; class Gammaproteobacteria; order Burkholderiales; family Burkholderiaceae; genus Paraburkholderia; species Paraburkholderia polaris. Next base: position 46,753 of record NZ_JABBGJ010000027.1, on the reverse strand, counting down.
ATCGAAGAGATTCGCGGCGTCACCGTGAATACGCAGGTCGTCAAGCAACTCGAGGATCGCGGCTGGATCGAAGTGATCGGCCATCGTGATGTGCCAGGCCGTCCGGCGCTGTACGCGACCACGCGGCAGTTTCTCGACGACCTCGGCCTGAAGGCGCTCGACGAATTGCCGCCGCTCGCCGATCCGTCGGCGCAGCTGAACGCGGATCTGCTCGGTCAGCATGCGATCGAATTTTCCGAGATCGAGGCCGCACAGGCATTGGCATCTGGAGAAGAGGGCGTGCTCGCCGAGCAGGTGGACTCCGCCACAGGCGAGACAGCGGCTGAAGTGGGCGGATCGCCCGGCGAGGGTGCCGATAGCGGTCACGTCGAAGAAGCAGGCGAGGCAGCGGGAACGGAAATCGCTGGCGAAAACGCTGGAGAGCATCAAGCGCCAGTCGATGAGACGCAGCACGCGGAGTTGACTGAGGCAAGCGGGGTGGACGAAGCAAACGAGGCAGTTGAACCTGTCGAAGCAACGCATGGCGAGGCGAATGTCGCGCCGGCACCCGAGTCGCATCAGGATGCTGCCGCCGCCCCGGCCGAGCAAGAACATGCCGAAGCGGCAAGCGTTGAGCTACAGGTTGAACCGCAGGCCGGCGCTGCCGAGCCCGCACTGAATCACGATCCGGTCTCCCTGGCCGATCCGGCAATACCCGCGCACGACTCGGGCGTACTCCGCGATACGGAGCACGCCGCCGAGCCGAACCCGACCACGGCGGCGCACGGCGATCCTGAGGGTCGTCGCGATGCGGCGCAGGACGCAGGCATTCTGACCGACGACGAACCCGAGTCGCGCAGCGCCTGACGTAACCGAACTTTTTTTTGCCGCGCCCGCAACGGGCGTGCGCGACCTGACATTTTGAGGTTGTTTTGACACATACCCACGACACCGATTCGTCCGAATCCGAGCGCGCCGTGCCGTCGGCACGCGCCGACGAAGCGCGCACCACGCAAGCGTCGGCAGGCGAGGGCGAGCGCCCGGCGCAGACCACGGAAGCAGACGGCGAAGACCGTCCGCGCCGCGGCCTGCGTCGCGGACCGCGCAGCCTGATCGCGCGGCGCCGCGCCGGAGCGAAGACGAAGGGCGCCGAAGGCGCGCCCGCGCAAGACGCGCCGGTCGTCACCGAAGCGCCGCCGGACGGCGAGGTGGTCGCGCAGGTGCGCATGCCGCGCAAGGATGCAGGCGCCAAGGGCCAGGGCCCGCGCCGCAATGCGGGCGGCGCGAAGCGCGAGGGTGGTCAACGTGAAGGTGCGCCCCGCGAGGGCGGACCTCGCGAAGGTCAACGTGAAGGGCAGCGTGAAGGTGGACCGCGTGAGCGTCAGCCGCGCGAAGGCGGTCAGCGTCAGAATCGCCGTGCCGGCGAAGCACCGGTGGCAGTCGCAACCGAAGCGAGCCCGGACGACCTGTTCTCGTACGTCACGTCGCCCGCATTCGATGCGGACAACAGCACCACCGGCGGCGTGCGCGCCCCGATGCTGCGCCGTGGCAAGCCGGCCGCGCCCAAGCGTGTTCTGGCAGCGGACGACGACGCGCCGAAGCTGCACAAAGTGCTGGCCGAAGCCGGCATGGGTTCGCGCCGCGATATGGAAGAACTGATCGTCGCCGGCCGTGTGTCGGTGAACGGTGAGCCGGCCCACATCGGCCAACGCATCATGCCGACCGACCAGGTCCGCATCAACGGCAAGCCGGTCAAGCGCAAGCTGGCCAACAAGCCGCCGCGCGTGCTGCTGTATCACAAACCGACTGGCGAAATCGTCAGCCACGCCGATCCGGAAGGCCGCCCGTCGGTGTTCGACAAGCTGCCGCCGATGAAGACCGCCAAGTGGCTCGCGGTCGGCCGCCTCGACTTCAACACCGAAGGCCTGCTGATGCTGACCACCTCGGGCGATCTGGCCAACCGTTTCATGCATCCGCGTTACAGCGTCGAGCGTGAATATGCGGTGCGCGTGGTCGGCGAGCTGGCTGAGGGCATGCGTCAGAAGCTGTTGCACGGCGTCGAGCTCGAAGACGGCCCGGCGAATTTCCTGCGCATCCGCGACGGCGGCGGCGAGGGCACCAATCATTGGTATCACGTCGCGCTCGCCGAAGGGCGTAATCGCGAAGTGCGTCGTATGTTCGAAGCGGCCGGCCTGATGGTCAGCCGCCTGATCCGCACGCGTCATGGCCCGATTTCGCTGCCGAAAGGCTTGAAGCGCGGTCGCTGGGAAGAGCTGGAAGACAATCAGGTGCGCGCGCTGATGGCGTCAGTCGGCCTGAAGGCGCCGTCGGAAGAAAAGGGCAGCCGCAGAGAGGCGCCGGAGCGTAAGCAGCCGGATCCGATGCAAACGTCGATGGGCTTCATCAGCCGCGAACCGGTGCTGATGTCGCATGGCCGTTTCGACCAACAGCAGCCGCGCGGTCAAGGCCGTCGCGGTGCGGCGGGTGGTGGCTTCGGTGGCGGTACGGGCGGCGCGGGTGGTGGTTTTGGCGGCGGTGGCGGCTACGGCAACCGCGGCGCTGGGCGCAGTGCTGGCGGTTTTAGCGGCCCGATGAGCGGCGGTGGCGGCAGTACGGGTGGCCCGCGTGGCGGCCGTGGTGACGTCGACGGCAATCGCGCGCCGTCAGGTAATGGCAATCGTGCGACGGGCGGTGGTAAGCGCGCTGGCGGCCCCGGTGGCAATCCGGGCAGCGGCGGCGTTAGCCGCGGGCCGGGCGGCAGCCGTGGCGGTAACGCCAACCGCGCTGGTGGCGGCAACGCCAGCGCGGGCGGCGCCAATCGCGGTGGCGGCGCGCCGCGCGGTCGTACGCGAGGCCGTTAAGCTGCAAGTGATGTAGGCATGACGATTGGCCGCTGATCGTTCATCAACGATTTACGCTTTGCCACCGTCAGAATCGATCGACGAGCGCCGCGGGTTTCAGGTAACGCATAAAACCACGGCGTGCGCAAAAGTGGGGGCAGAGTTTCTTGCCCCTGCTTGTCCGGCGCGGGCCTGAGGCGGCGCAAGCCGCCTTGCAAAAGGCCCGCAGCGCCGCCATATCGTTGAAAGATTCCCATGAAATCAAGCGGAAATGCGCTTCGCGCGGCGTTCTGCGGTTTGCGTTTGTCCCGAAAAATGGCTACAATCGCGGAGTCGCTGGGCGTGCGGCTTTTCATGTGCGGCTCAGGTGCGACCACCGGTAATAAGATGATGGGCGTTTAGCCCATTTTTTTTTGCCGCTCAGTTCTAAGTGGTTCGGCATCTCGGGTAGCACGAACGTGCGCCGGCTTGGCGCGCGGCCCGCATTGGTGTTTGCAGACAAACCCGGCAGGTCTCGCCGCGCGAACATCTTAGAGGGCACTGTGCAACTGACGGAACTGATTGAAACCACGGTCGTGGGACTCGGCTACGAGCTCGTCGATCTCGAGCGCACCGGGCGCGGCATGTTGTGTATTTATATCGACCAGCCGGCCGGCATCGCGATCGAAGACTGCGAGAAAGTCACGCGTCAGCTCCAGCACGTTCTGACGGTCGAAAATATCGAATACGAGCGGCTTGAAGTGTCGTCGCCGGGTCTCGACCGCCCGCTGAAAAAACTGGCGGATTTCGAACGCTTCGCAGGCAGCGAAGTGGTAATCACATTGAAAAAGCCATTGGACGGACGGAAATCGTACCGGGGCATCCTGCATGCTCCGCAAGGCGAGACGATCGGTCTGGAATTTGAAGGGAAGGAAGGCGCCGCGATGCTCGATTTCACCGTCGCGGATATCGATAAGGCACGCCTCGTTCCGAAAGTTGACTTTAGGAGCCGCAAACAATGAGTCGCGAAGTGTTGATGCTGGTGGATGCGCTGGCACGCGAGAAGAACGTCGATAAAGACGTGGTATTTGCCGCGCTCGAGGCGGCCCTCGCTTCGGCCTCCAAGAAACTCTTCGAAGAAGACGCGGACATCCGCGTCCAGATCGACCGTGAAAGCGGCGAACACGAAACGTTTCGCCGCTGGAAAGTGGTGCCGGACGAAGCCGGTTTGCAGGAGCCGGATCAGGAAATTCTGCTGTTCGAAGCACGCGAGCAGAAGCCCGAGATTCAACTCGATGAGTTCATCGAAGAACCGGTGCCGTCGATCGAATTCGGCCGGATCGGCGCGCAGGCTGCCAAGCAGGTGATCCTGCAGAAGGTGCGCGACGCTGAACGCGAGCAGATCCTGAACGACTTCCTGGAGCGCGGCGAGCACATCATGACCGGCTCGGTGAAGCGCCTGGATAAGGGCAATTTCATCGTCGAAACCGGCCGTGTCGAAGCGCTGCTGCGCCGCGACCAGCTGATTCCGAAGGAAAATCTGCGCGTGGGCGACCGCGTGCGCGCCTACATCGCGAAGGTCGATCGCACCGCTCGCGGTCCGCAGATCGAGCTGTCGCGTACGGCGCCCGAATTCCTGATGAAGCTGTTCGAAATGGAAGTGCCGGAAATCGAACAGGGCCTGCTGGAAATCAAGGCGGCGGCCCGCGATCCGGGCGTGCGCGCCAAGATCGGCGTGGTCGCTTACGACAAGCGCATCGATCCGATCGGCACCTGCGTTGGTATCCGCGGTTCGCGTGTACAGGCAGTGCGTAACGAGCTTGGTGGCGAAAACGTCGACATCGTGCTATGGTCGGAAGATCCCGCACAGTTTGTGATCGGCGCGCTCGCGCCGGCAGCCGTCCAGTCGATCGTCGTCGATGAAGAAAAGCATTCGATGGACGTCGTCGTAGACGAAAACGAACTGGCGGTCGCGATCGGCCGCAGCGGCCAGAACGTGCGTCTTGCCAGCGAACTCACCGGCTGGCAGATCAACATCATGACGCCGGACGAATCTGCGCAAAAGCAGAATCAGGAGCGCGGCGTACTGCGTGACCTGTTCATGGCGCGTCTCGATGTCGACGAAGAAGTTGCCGACATCCTGATCGACGAAGGCTTCACGAGCCTCGAAGAGATCGCTTATGTGCCGCTCAACGAGATGCTCGAAATCGAAGCATTCGACGAAGACACCGTTCACGAACTGCGTAATCGCTCGCGCGATGCGTTGTTGACGTTGGCGATCGCGAATGAAGAAAAGGTGGAGAATGTTGCACTCGACCTGAAGAGCCTGGACGGCATGGATGCCGACCTGCTCGCCAAGCTTGCCGAACATCAGATCCAGACGCGCGACGAACTCGCCGAGCTGGCTGTGGATGAACTGGTCGAGATGACCGGAATGGAAGAGGATGCCGCTAAGGCGTTGATCATGAAAGCACGTGAACATTGGTTCCAGTGAGAAATGACCATGGCGCACTAAATTGAAGCGGCCGTCAGGCTGCATGACAAGATGCTAACCGCAAGGAATCGGTCCTTGCATTAAGAGGAATGAATGGCGAGTAACAACGTAGCCCAATTTGCCGCGGAACTGAAAATGCCAGCAGGCGTGCTCCTTGAGCAACTGCAGGCAGCAGGCGTCACCAAAGCGAGCGAAGACGACAGCTTGTCCGAAACGGACAAGGCGCGTCTGCTCGACCACTTGCGCAAGTCTCACGGCTCGACTGATGCGGACAAGCGCAAGATCACGCTGACCAAGCGGCATACGTCGGAGATCAAGCAATCCGACGCGACGGGTAAAGCTCGCACCATTCAGGTCGAGGTGCGTAAGAAGCGCACTTTCGTCCGCCGCGACGAATCCGCCGCTGAAGGCGGCGATGCATCGAATCATGTGGCCGAGGCCGACGTCGACGATCTGGAACTCCAGCGCCGTGAAGAGGAAGCTCGTCACGAAGCCGAGCTGCTCGAAAAGCAGGCTCAGGAGTTGAAGGCGCGTCAGGAGCAGCTCGAACGCGAAGAAGCCGAACGTCAGGCGCGCGAGCAGGCTGCCGAAGCCGAGCGCCGTCGTGCGGAAGAAGAAGCGGCGAAGAAGCGCGCGGCGGCTGCGGCCGAAGCGGCTGCTCGCGAGCAGGCCCAGGCGGCGAAGCCGGCGCAGGCTGTCCAGCCGGCGGCGGCGAAAGCTGAACAGGTTGCAGCCAAGGCTGCGGAACCGGCGGTTGCCAAGGAAAGCGAGCAGGACGACGAGCGTGCTGCGGCAGAACGCGCGGCACAACGCGAAGCGGCGAAGAAAGCGGAAGACGCAGCGCGTCAGGCCGCCGAGAAAACGCGCGCCGAGCAGGAAGAAATCAGCAAGCGCCGTGCGGCGGCAGAAGCCGAAGCGCGTGCGATTCGCGAAATGATGAACACGCCGCGTAAGGCGCAGGTCAAGGCGCCGGAACCGGCACCGAAGCCCGCTGAGCCGGTCAAAGCTGCGGAAGCCAAGGGCACGCTGCACAAGCCGGCGCGTCCCGAAGGCGCAGCACCGGCACGTCCGGCAGCCAAGAAGCCGGCTGCTGCGGCTCCGGCTGCAACGACCACGCCGTCGGCTGGCGACAAGAAGAAGCCGGGCGGTGGCAAGGGCGGCTGGCAGGACGACGCAGCGAAGCGCCGCGGTATCAAGACGCGTGGCGATTCGAGCGGCGGTGTCGATCGCGGCTGGCGCGGTGGCCCGAAGGGTCGCGGCAAGCATCAGGATCAGAACACCACGTTCCAGGCACCGACCGAACCGATCGTGCGTGAAGTGCACGTGCCGGAAACCATCACGGTCGCCGATCTGGCGCACAAGATGGCGGTGAAGGCCTCGGAAGTCATCAAGTCGATGATGAAACTCGGCCAGATGGTCACGATCAACCAGATGCTGGACCAGGAAACGGCGATGATCATCGTCGAGGAACTGGGCCACCACGCGGTTGCGGCCAAGCTGGACGATCCGGAAGCAATGCTGGTCGAAGGCGAAATCACGGACGCAGAAGCACTGCCGCGTCCGCCGGTCGTCACGGTCATGGGCCACGTCGACCACGGTAAGACTTCGCTGCTCGACTACATCCGCCGCGCCAAGGTTGCAGCGGGTGAAGCGGGCGGGATTACGCAGCACATCGGCGCCTATCACGTCGAAACGCCGCGCGGCGTCATCACGTTCCTCGATACGCCGGGCCACGAAGCATTTACGGCCATGCGTGCTCGCGGTGCGAAGGCAACCGACATCGTGATTCTGGTGGTTGCAGCCGACGACGGCGTGATGCCGCAAACGAAGGAAGCAATTGCCCACGCGAAGGCTGGCGGCGTGCCGCTCGTCGTCGCGATCAACAAGATCGACAAGCCGGATGCGAATCCGGATCGCGTCAAGCAGGAACTCGTCGCGGAAGGTGTCGTGCCGGAAGAATACGGTGGCGATTCGCCGTTCGTGTCGGTGTCGGCGAAAACCGGCGCGGGTATCGACGAGTTGCTGGAAAACGTGCTGCTGCAAGCCGAAGTGCTGGAACTGAAGGCACCGGTCGAAGCGCCGGCTAAGGGTCTGGTCATCGAAGCGAAGCTCGATAAGGGTAAGGGTCCGGTTGCAACGATCCTGGTCCAGTCGGGTACGCTGAACCGCGGCGACGTGGTGCTGGCAGGTAGCGCTTACGGTCGCGTGCGAGCCATGCTGGACGAAACCGGCAAGCCGACCAAGTCGGCAGGCCCGTCGATCCCGGTTGAGATTCAAGGTCTGTCGGAAGTGCCGCAAGCAGGCGAAGAAGTCATCGTCATGCCGGACGACCGCAAGGCGCGTGAAGTCGCGCTGTTCCGTCAAGGCAAGTTCCGCGACGTCAAGCTGGCCAAGCAACAGGCCGCGAAGCTCGAGAACATGCTGGAACAGATGGGCGAAGGCGAAGTGGCGTACATGCCGCTTATCGTCAAGGCCGACGTGCAAGGTTCGCAGGAAGCTTTGGTGCAGTCGCTGCTCAAGCTGTCGACCGACGAAGTTCGCGTGCAGATCGTGCACGGCGCCGTGGGTGGCATCAGCGAGTCGGACGTCAACCTGGCTACGGCTTCGAAGGCGGTCATCATCGGCTTCAACACCCGTGCGGATGCACAGGCGCGCAAGCTTGCGGAATCCAACGGCGTCGATATTCGCTACTACAACATCATCTATGACGCAGTAGATGAAGTGAAGGCTGCGATGTCGGGCATGCTGGCACCGGAGAAGCGCGAAGTCGTGACGGGTACGGTCGAAGTGCGTCAGGTCTTCAAGGTACCGAAGATTGGCGCGGTGGCCGGCTGTATGGTCACGGACGGTTTCGTCAAGCGCTCGTCGTCGGTGCGCGTGCTGCGCAACAACGTTGTCATCTTCACGGGCGAACTCGATTCGCTCAAGCGCTTCAAGGACGACGTGAAGGAAGTCCGTCAGGGCTTCGAGTGCGGTATGTCGATCAAGAACTTCAACGATATCGTCGAAGGCGATCAGTTCGAAGTCTTCGAGGTTACCGAAGTCGCGCGTACGCTGTAATTCACGCGGCATTGGCTCAACGGGGCGGAGCGGGCTTAAGCGCCCGCTCCGCCCCGTTGTTTTTGGGCCAGCGCATTTATGCGTATTGCGCTCCGCGGTGAATTGCAGTCGCTATCAAGCCGCTTCATAGCCGTCCGGGCAACAACCGCCACGGCGCGCGCGAACAACTTTTTTGCATCCGTCAGAACGGATCACACAAACATCATGCCTAAAAAACGTTCTTCTCCCAATCGCAACGTCCAGATCGCCGATCAGATCCAGCGCGACCTGTCCGAGCTGCTGCGCGAGGTCAAGGATCCGCGCATTGGCCTCGTCACGATTCAAAGCGTCGAGCTGACGCCAGACTACGCGCACGCGAAGGTTTACTTCACGACGCTGACCGGCGATCCGCAACAGACGCTCGAAGCGCTCCAGCACGCGGCCGGCCATCTGCACAATCAGCTGTTCAAGCGCCTGCATATCCATACCGTGCCGACGCTGCATTTCCATTACGATCAGACGATCGAACGGGCCGTTGAAATGTCCCGTCTGATCGACGAGGCGAACGCCAATCGCGCGAAAGAAGACTGAGCGCGCCGTTTCCGCGCTCCTGGCTGCAATGCCTCCGTTGCAGTTCCTTTAGCGCTGTTTCCGACCACTTCGAAGACCCTGTCTTTCTGACATGACCGCACCTCAACGCCCCCGCGTGCCGCGTCGCGCGCTCGACGGCGTGTTGCTGCTCGACAAGCCGCTCGGCCTGTCGAGCAACGACGCGCTGATTCGTGCGAAGCGTCTCTACCTGGCCAAGAAGGCGGGCCACACCGGCACGCTCGATCCACTTGCCACGGGCCTCTTGCCGCTGTGCTTCGGCGAAGCGACCAAGTTTTCGCAAGATCTGCTTGAAGCCGACAAGACCTATGAGGCGACCATGCGCCTCGGTATCCGAACGACCACGGGCGACGCCGAAGGCGAGCCGATCGACACGCGCGACGTGACCTGCGATCAGGCCGCGGTCCAGGCGGCGATGCAGAAATTTCTCGGCGACATCATCCAGGTCCCGCCGATGTACTCGGCGCTCAAGCGCGACGGCAAGCCGCTCTACGAATACGCGCGCGCCGGCCAGACGGTCGAGCGGGAAGGGCGTCAGGTGACGATTCACTCGCTCGACATGCTGGCCTGCGCGTTGCCCGACGTGACGTTTCGCGTGACGTGCAGCAAAGGCACGTACGTGCGCACGCTTGCTGAGGATATCGGCGAAGCGCTCGATTGCGGTGCGCATCTGGTCGCGCTGCGGCGTACGGGCGTCGGCGCGCTGACGCTGGAGAATTCGGTAACGCTCGACGCGTTGTCCGATGCGATGGAGAGCGAGCGTGATACGTGGCTGCAGCCGGTCGATGCATTGCTCTCCACATTTCCGCTCGTCACACTGGACGAAGACGCGACTCGTCGCTTCCTGCACGGTCAACGGTTGAAGCTCTCCGAATTGACCATCGCTGGCGAGTCGGTGAATGCGCCGCGCGTGCGCGTTTATGCAGCGGACGGGCGTTTGCTTGGCGTCGCGAAGCAAGGCGAGGGTGTGCTGGCGCCGGAGCGGCTCGTGGTCACGGCCGCGAGCTAACGAGGAAGTTCGGCATCGTCGCGGCGCGCTTGAGTGTGGAAGTTCAGCATCGTCACGGCAGAGAGCCTCGGCGAAGGATCGGCATCGTGGCTCGCCACGCGCGATATCTGAATCGAGTTAGTCGCAAGCTGGGCGAGTGTCGAAGCTGACACAAGTAGTAAGCCAACCCGAACCGTCAGTAGCTGCAACAAAAAAGGCGGGACCGCCCGACACAGCGGTCCCGCCTTTTTCTACATCTAAATACAGCCCGCGTCGCGGACTCAAGCTAAACCCTCAATGCGCTGCCGCAGCCGCCGCACCGGCGTCACCACCGGCGCGTTCCGGCCTTGCCATCCAGATCAGCGCAATCAACGCGACAAAGATCCCCGCCGAGACGAAGAACAGATCGTTCACGCCCAACTGCGCGGCTTGCTGCGTGGCCATCGTGTTGAAGAGGCCATAAGCCTGCGGCTGACTGAAGCCCGCTGCGCCCATCTGCCGGATCGACTGATCGAACACCGGGTTGTATGCATTCGCCTGCTCCGCCAGTTGCGCGTGATGCATGATGGTGCGGTGATCCCACGCGGTCTGGAAAATCGACGTGCCAATACCGCCGCACATGATCCGCACGAAATTCGACAAGCCCGACGCAGCCGGAATCCGGTTGCCCGGCAAGCCCGACAGCGTGATCGACACCAGCGGGATAAAGAACCCGGCCATGCCGATTCCCTGAATCAACGTGGGTACCAGCAGCGAATAAGTGTCGACGCCGGTCGTATAACGTGAGCGCATCCAGAAACACAGAGCGAACACGAGGAACGACAAGGTCGCGATATAGCGTGGATCGGTACGCGGCAACACCTTGCCGGTGATCGGCGACAGCAGCACGGCGAACAGGCCGACCGGCGCCATCACGAGACCCGCTTCGGTGGCGGTGTAGCCGATATCGGTTTGCAGCCACAACGGCAACAACACGAGGTTGCCGAAGTAGAGCCCGTAGCCGATCGACAACGCAATCGTGCCGCTCGTGAAATTGCGCCGACTGAAGAGCGACAGATCGACCACCGGATGCTCGGCCGTCAATTCCCACACAATGAAGAAGGCGAGCGAAATCACCGCGACCAGCGCCAGCACGACAATGGTGGTCGACGAGAACCAGTCGAGGTCCTTGCCCTTATCGAGCATCACCTGCAACGAGCCCACCCAGAGGATCAGCAGGCCGAGGCCGACGCCATCGATCGGCGCTTTTCTGATGACCGAATCGCGGTTGCGGAAGATCGTCCACGTTGCTACGGCAGCGATCGCCCCAACCGGAATGTTGACGTAGAAAATCCACGGCCACGAGATGTTGTCCGAGATCCAGCCGCCGAGAATCGGGCCGGCCACCGGCGCGATCAGCGTGGTCATCGCCCACATCGACAAAGCCATCGGCGCCTTGGCGCGTGGATAGCTGGCGAGCAGCAGCGTTTGCGACAGCGGAATCATCGGGCCGGCCACGGCGCCTTGCAGCACGCGCGAGGCAAGCAGGAACGGCAGGGTGGGCGCGAGGCCGCACAGCCACGACGAGATCACGAACAGAATGATCGACGCCATGAACAGGCGCACCTGGCCGATACGGTCGGTGAGCCAGCCGGTCAGCGGCACGGAAATCGCGTTCGCCACCGCGAACGAGGTGATCACCCATGTGCCTTGGTCGGACGACACACCGAGGTCGCCCGAAATGGACGGGATCGACACGTTCGCAATCGACGTGTCGAGCACGTTCATGAACACGGCGAGCGACACCGCGATGGTGCCGATCACCAGTTGCGCGCCCTCGAGCGGCGGATGAGGGACTTGCGCCTGAGCCTGAGCCATTAAAAAAGCCTTCTATGAATCGTCGCGCCGCTTACATCAATTTCGCGGCGGGCTTGGCAGCGCCGGCTTGGGCCGACTTCTGCGAGCCGCCGTTCGGGCCTGCGTTTTCTGAAATGATGCGAGCGATTTCAGCGTCGGCTTCGTCGCCGTACTTTTCGAACACGTTGGTTTGATAGACCGTGTTCGGCGCGTTGCCGAGCTGGCCGCCTTCGTCGTTCTTGATGGTCACGTCGGCTTGCATCGACAGGCCGATGCGCAACGGATGCTGTTCAAGTTCCTTCGGGTCGAGCGCGATCCGCACCGGCAGGCGTTGCACCACCTTGATCCAGTTGCCGGTCGCGTTCTGCGCGGGCAGCAGCGAGAACGCCGAACCCGTGCCCGCCGAGAAGCCGACCACCTTGCCATGGAACACCACCGACGAGCCGTACACGTCGGCCGTCAGTTCGACCGGCTGGCCGATGCGCATGTGCTTCAGTTGCACTTCCTTGAAGTTCGCATCGACCCACACGCCGCCCAGCGGCACGATGGCCATCAGCGGGGTGCCCGGCGAGACGCGCTGGCCGACCTGCACCGAGCGCTTCGCCACGTAGCCTGTGACCGGCGCCGGCAGGTTGTTACGCGCGTTGTTCAGGTAGGCGTCGCGGACCTTCGCGGCGGCGGCCTGCACGTTCGGGTGATTCGCGATCGTGGTGTTGGCGGTCAGCGCACGGTTCGACGCCAGTTGTTGCTGGGCGGCGTCGACCGACGCTTGCGCGCTCTTCACGGCGTCGCGGGCGTGCGAGATTTCTTCCAGCGACACGGCGCCGGTTTGCGCGACCGTCAGCCGGCGCTTCAGGTCGTCCTGCGCGCGCGACAGATCGGACTGACGCATGGCAACTTGCGCCTGGTACTGGTTGTCGTCGGCGAACAGGCCGCGCACCTGGCGCACCGTCTGCGCGAGATTCGCTTCGGCTTGTTCGAGCGCGACGCGCGCGTCGGCCGGATCGAGTACGACGAGCGGGTCGCCGGCCTTCACGGTTTGGGTGTCGTCCGCGTTCACGGCGACCACCGTGCCGGTGACTTGCGGCGTGATCTGCACGACGTTGCCGTTCACGTACGCGTCGTCGGTGTCTTCATGGAAGCGTGCGTCGAGGAAGTAGTAAAGGCCGTAGGCGACCGCGGCGATCAGGATCACGATGACGAGCAGCGTCATCATGCGCTTGCGTTTGCCGTTGTTCGCCGGCGGTTGGGCCGGTTGCGTCGGCTGCGTCGGCTGCGGGGCCTGCTGAGTCGGCTGTGTAGTAGCCGCGGGCTGTTGGGTGGTGCTCATTGATGTGCTCCGGGTTCTCTCAAGCGTCGTCGTTTATTCGGATGTTTGTGCGAGTTTGGGCTGCGTCGATGTAGCTTCAGTTTGCAGCGGCGGTCGCGGCGGTGGCCGATGCCGCGGCGGCCGCTGCCGGGGCATCGGTCGGCACCACGAGGCCGGTCTGCGTTGCGTCGAAACCGCCACCGAGCGCCTTGATGAGGCCGATCTGCAAATCGCGGCGGCGCATCTTCAGGCTCGTTACCGTCTGTTCGGCGGCAAGGCGGTTCTGGTCGGCGGTCAGCACCTGCAGCTGCGGCGACAAACCGGCCTTGTAGCGGATCACCGCCAGCTGATAGGCCTTGGTCGACGCGTCGAGCGCGCGCTGGGCGTCGCCCGATTGCTGGTCGAGCGAGCGGATCGACGACACCTGCGTCGCGACGTCCGAGAGGGCATTGATCAGCGTCTGGTTGTAATTCGCCACATCGAGGTCGAAGTCTGCGTAGCGACCCTTCAACTGCGAGCGCAGCGCGCCGGCGTCGAAGATCGGCAGGTGAATCGCCGGGCCGAATTGCACCTGGCGGCTGCCCGACTTAAAGAAGCGGCCCCAGCCGAACGCATCGAAACCGAAGCCGGCGGCGAGGTTGACGTCCGGGAAGAATTCGGCCTTTGCTTCCTTCACGTCGTGCATCGCGGCTTCGACCTGCCAGCGTGCGGCGACGATGTCCGCGCGGCGTGCCACGAGGTCCGCCGGCAGGTTGCCCGGCAGCGCGACCGTGTCGCCGGTGGTCAGAGCCGGCCTGGCGATCTGCAGACCACGATCCGGACCCTTGCCGAGCAGCGCGCCCAACTGATAGCGCACCACGGTGATCTGGCCGTCGAGATCGGTCAGGTTCGACTGGCTGGTCGCGATGTTGCCGTTCGCGGTTTGCCGTTCGACGTTGGTGTCGAGCCCGGCGGTGACGCGGCCGTTGGTGATGCGGCCGATGTCCTGGCGGTTGGCGATTTCGCGCGCAGCGATGTCGCGGAATGCGTACAACTGGGCGAGCTGGTTATAGGTGCTCGCCACGGAGGCGGCGAGCGTCACGCGCGCCTGCTGCATATCGGCCTCCGCGGCCTTTTCCTGCGACACGGCCTGGCCTAGGCGCTGGCGGTTCTTGCCCCACAGGTCCAGATCCCACGAAGCGCTCGCCAGCACGTTGTTCTCGCTATACCAGGTGCCGCCATACGGGGGCGGGTAGAGCGCGTTTGCCGAGAATAGCTCGCGGTTCCATGAGTAGCTGCCGTTGACCTTCGGGTACAGCGCCGAGCGTGAGCTTTCAATGTATGACGAAGCCTTGGCCAGACGTGCCTGCGCCTGCGCGATCGAAGGGCTGCCTTCCAGTGCTTCCGCGATCAGCTTCGGCAGTTGGGGGTCGCCGAACTGGTTGGCCCAGTCGAGCGACGGCCATTGGCCGCCTTGACCAGGCAGACTCTGGGCGGACTCGTACTGAGCCGGCGACGAGATCTGCTTGTCGCTCTTCATGCCGAAGTAGTTCGCGCACCCCGTGAGGGCGAGCGCCGTCACCGCGGCGGCGACAGCGGCCCGGCTCGAAAGCGCGGGCGCGGACAGGGAAAGGGATTTCATCGCTCGACTCTTTGAGTGGAATGTAATGATGGACGCTGCAAGCAATTTATTACGATTTGCTGTCAAAATTGCTTGCTGCATCACGGGTTAGTCCCGGTGGTTGTTCGCCAGAATTGACGAGTACGCGGCGCAGCATGCTCTTCAGGAAGCCCACCTCTTCTGGGGTGAAGCCGCCCAGCAGACTGTCCAGCACACCGTTGAAAATGCTTGGCATTTTGGCCGCGATCGTGTGCCCTTCCGGTGTCAGCGCGAGGCGTACGACCCTTCGATCTTCATTGCTGCGCACTCTTGTCAGCAGGCCGCGCTTCTCCAGCCTGTCGACCAGACGCGTGACGGCGCTTGCGTCAATGCCGTATTCGCGGGCCAACTCGGCCGCCAGCAGGCATTTGCCGCTCGCCACCATGAACAGGATGCTGCCTTGCTGGCTGGTGATGCCCAGTTCAGCCATGCTGCGCTGGGTAATCAGGTTCGACATGGTCGATTTCACTCGCGAGAGCAGATAGCCGACGCTTTCGCCTAACTGATACTCGCTGAGATCTGAGGCGGGTGTTGAGGACGGATCTGTCATGATTCTCGTGCGAATGCAATGGTTGACTAGGCAGGATTATAGACAGTCGTTGATTGACGCGGCAAGCGTTATTACAGCTTAGGCAAGGAACTTTTCCCGCTCAAGGCAGAATGCACGCGGTTTTGCGTAGGGTGCTGCCGACGCGTAGCGAGCTTGTTTCCTACGTGCCATTGCATGGAAAGCGATGAGGCTATCAGGGAATACCAGAAAGCTTCATTTGGGCGTGCTATAATGTTGGGTTCCCAAAAGTGCGCTTTGGGCTTTGTTGGCTTCGTACACAATGCTGCTGCTGGCGCACTCAACTGTCTCCAGGTTCCTATGACTCGCGCCCTACGCAATATCGCCATCATCGCCCACGTCGACCACGGCAAGACCACGCTCGTCGACCAGCTCCTCCGCCAAACCGCCACCTTCCGCGACAACCAGGCGGTTGTCGAACGCGTGATGGACTCGAACGACATCGAAAAGGAACGTGGCATCACGATTCTTTCGAAGAACTGCGCGGTCGAGTACGAAGGCACGCACATCAACATCGTCGACACCCCGGGCCACGCCGACTTCGGCGGTGAAGTGGAGCGCGTGCTGTCGATGGTCGACTCGGTTCTGTTGCTGGTCGACGCAGTCGAAGGCCCGATGCCGCAAACGCGCTTCGTGACCAAGAAGGCGCTGGCGCTCGGCCTCAAGCCGATCGTCGTGGTCAACAAGGTTGACCGGCCTGGCGCGCGGATCGACTGGGTGATCAACCAGACGTTCGACCTGTTCGACAAGCTAGGTGCAACTGACGAACAACTCGACTTCCCGATCGTCTACGCATCGGGCCTCAATGGCTATGCCGGTTTGACCCCGGATGTGCGTGAAGGCGACATGCGTCCGCTGTTCGACGCCGTGCTGGAACACGTTCCGGTCCGCCCGGCCGATCCGGAAGGTCCGCTGCAGCTGCAGATCACGTCGCTCGACTACTCTTCGTACGTCGGTCGTATCGGCGTGGGCCGTATCACGCGTGGCCGTATCAAGCCCGGCATGGCTGTGGCCGTGCGTTCGGGTCCGGACGGCGCGATTTTGAACCGCAAGATCAATCAGGTACTGTCGTTCAAGGGCCTTGAGCGCGTGCAGGTTGAGTCGGCTGAAGCTGGCGACATCGTGCTGATCAACGGTATCGAAGAAATCGGTATCGGCGTGACGATTTGTGCTCCGGAACAACCGGAAGCGCTGCCCATGATCACGGTTGACGAGCCGACCCTCACGATGAACTTCCTCGTGAACTCGTCTCCGCTGGCTGGCCGTGAAGGCAAATTTGTGACGAGCCGTCAGATCCGCGACCGCCTGATGAAGGAACTGAACCACAACGTCGCGCTGCGCGTGAAAGAAACGGGCGACGAAACCACGTTCGAAGTGGCAGGCCGCGGCGAGCTGCACCTGACCATTCTGGTCGAAAACATGCGCCGTGAAGGCTACGAGCTGGCCGTGTCGCGTCCGCGCGTGGTGATGACGGAAGTCGACGGCGTGAAGCACGAGCCGTATGAAAACCTGACGGTCGACATGGAAGACGCCCACCAGGGTGGCGTGATGGAAGAGTTGGGTCGCCGCAAGGGCGAAATGCTCGACATGGCGTCGGACGGCCGTGGCCGCACGCGTCTCGAGTACCGTATTTCGGCGCGTGGCCTGATCGGTTTCCAGGGCGAATTCTTGACCCTGACGCGCGGCACGGGCTTGATGAGCCACACGTTCGACTCGTATCAGCCGGTCAGGGAAGGCGGTGTGGGCGAGCGTCGCAATGGCGTGCTGATTTCGCAGGACGACGGTGCGGCAGTGGCGTACGCACTGTGGAAGCTGCAGGATCGCGGCCGTATGTTCGTGTCGCCGGGTGAGCCGCTGTACGAAGGCATGATCATCGGCATTCACAGCCGTGACAACGACCTGGTCGTGAACCCGATCAAGGGTAAGCAGCTGACCAACGTGCGTTCGTCGGGTACCGACGAAGCGGTGCGCCTTGTGCCGCCGATCCAGATGTCGCTGGAATACGCGGTCGAATTCATCGACGACGACGAGCTGGTCGAAGTCACGCCGCAATCCATCCGTCTGCGTAAGCGTTACCTGAAGGAACACGAGCGCCGCAGCGCCAGCCGTAAGGGCGCGGTGGACTAAGCATCCACCCGGCATCCGGGTTGATGACAAGGCAAAAGCCACCTTCGGGTGGCTTTTGCCGTTTCTGGGCCCCTGGTCGTGTGAATCGTGCGAATTGCATTGTGCGGCGTTGTTCGCGGTTGGCGCGCCGATTGCAGGTGTTTGTCCCCGTTTCCCGCAGGAGACTGTTGCGAGGGCTGGTAATGCCCCTGAAAGCCCGTCGCCATGGGCTTGAGCGGCAATCCGTCTGCTATCTGCACTATCCGTTCTGTGATATGCTCCCCGGGTGCAAAGTTTTAGGTCCTTCCAAGCAAGACTTGATTCGCGCAATCCGCTAAACGGTCAGGCCGTGTCGCGGAAGGTTCTGTAACCCGCTATTTCTCGAGAAACTCGAAGAAAGGTGAGCGTAAAAATGATGAAGCAATTCCAGTCGAACTCTTATCTGTTCGGCGGCAATGCTCCGTACGTAGAAGAAATGTACGAAGCGTATCTCGATAATCCGGCGTCAGTGCCCGAGAACTGGCGCAGCTATTTCGACGCGTTGCAGAACGTCCCTGCATCGGATGGCAGCAATGCCAACGACGTGGCCCATGGCCCGATCGTCGAATCGTTTGCGCAACGGGCCAAGGCGAATGCCTTCATCCCGCGCACGGCGGCTGGCGGCGAAGACCTCGCTACCTCCCGCAAGCAAGTCTATGTGCAGTCCCTCATCGGCGCATATCGCTTCCTCGGCTCGCAATGGGCCAATCTCGATCCCCTGAAGCGCCGCGAACGTCCCGCTATCCCCGAACTTGAACCTGCGTTCTACGACTTCACCGAAGCCGATATGGACCAGGAGTTCAGCGCAACGAATCTGTATTTCGGGTTCGAGCGTGCTTCGCTGCGCGAAATCGTCCAGGCCCTGCGTGACACGTACTGCGGCACGATCGGCGCCGAGTACATGTACATCAGCGATCCGGAACAGAAGCGCTGGTGGAAAGAGAAGCTCGAGTCGATCCGTTCGACGCCGAACTTCTCCAATGAAAAGAAAAAGCACATCCTGAATCGCCTGACGGCCTCTGAAGGCCTCGAGCGCTTCCTGCACACCAAGTACGTTGGCCAGAAACGCTTCTCGCTCGAAGGCGGCGAAAGCTTCATCGCGTCGATGGACGAAGTCGTGCGTCATGGCGGCGCCAACGGCGTGCAGGAAATCGTCATCGGCATGGCCCACCGCGGCCGTCTGAACGTGCTGGTCAATACGCTCGGCAAGATGCCGGCTGACCTGTTTGCCGAATTCGAAGGCAAGCACGTCGACGACCTGCCGGCCGGCGACGTGAAGTACCACAAGGGTTTCTCGTCGGACGTCTCGACCGAAGGCGGCCCGGTTCACCTGTCGCTCGCATTCAACCCGTCGCACCTTGAAATCGTCAACCCGGTGGTTGAAGGTTCGGCGAAGGCGCGTATGGACCGTCGCGGCGACGACAGCGGCCTGCAAGTGCTGCCGGTGCAGATCCACGGCGACGCGGCCTTCGCAGGCCAGGGCGTCGTGATGGAAACGCTGAACCTCGCGCAAACGCGCGGTTACGGCACGCACGGCACGCTGCACATCGTCATTAACAACCAGATCGGTTTCACGACGTCGGACCCGCGCGACTCGCGCTCCACGTTGTACTGCTCGGACGTCGTCAAGATGATCGAGGCGCCGGTGCTGCACGTGAATGGTGACGATCCTGAAGCGGTTGTGCTGGCTACGCAGCTGGCTATCGACTTCCGGATGCAGTTCCATAAGGACGTCGTCGTCGACATCGTCTGCTTCCGCAAGCTGGGTCACAACGAGCAGGACACGCCGGCGGTCACGCAGCCGCTGATGTACAAGACGATTGCGAAGCACCCGGGCACGCGCGCGCTGTACGCTGAAAAGCTGGTGCAACAAGGCGTGATCACGGCTGCTGAGGCAGACGAATACGTCAAGGCGTACCGCAAGGCGATGGACGAAGGCCACCACACGGTCGACCCGGTGCTCTCGAACTACAAGAGCAAATACGCGGTCGATTGGGTTCCGTTCCTGAACCGCAAGTGGACCGACGCAGCCGACACGGCAGTGCCGTTGGCTGAACTGAAGCGCCTCGCTGAGCGCATCACCACCGTCCCGGAAAACTTCAAGGTTCACCCGCTGGTCGAGCGCGTCCTCAACGACCGTCGCGCGATGGGTAAAGGTGAAGCGAAGCTTGACTGGGGCATGGGCGAACACCTGGCATTCGCGTCGCTGGTGGCATCGGGCTACGCAGTGCGCCTGACTGGTCAGGACTCGGGCCGCGGCACGTTCACGCACCGTCACGCAGTGCTGCACGATCAGAACCGCGAGCGCTGGAACGACGGCACCTACGTGCCGCTGCAGAACATCGCCGAAGGCCAGGCGAAGTTCACGGTGATCGACTCGGTGCTGTCGGAAGAAGCCGTGCTGGGCTTCGAATACGGTTACTCGACCGCTGAGCCGAATACGTTCGTCGCGTGGGAAGCGCAGTTCGGCGACTTCGTGAATGGCGCGCAAGTCGTGATCGACCAGTTCATCTCGTCTGGCGAAGTGAAGTGGGGCCGCGTGTCGGGTCTCACGATGCTGCTGCCGCACGGCTACGAAGGTCAAGGTCCGGAGCACTCCTCGGCACGTATCGAGCGTTTCCTGCAACTGTGCGCAGACCACAACATGCAGGTCGTTCAACCGACCACGCCGGCGCAGATTTTCCACCTGTTGCGCCGTCAGATGATCCGCCTGTTCCGCAAGCCGCTGATCGTCGCTACGCCGAAGTCGCTGCTGCGCCACAAGGAAGCTGTGTCGGATCTGTCCGAACTGGCGAAGGGCGCGTTCCAGCCGATTCTCGGCGAAATCGACGAAGCGATCGAAGCGAAGAAGGTCAAGCGTGTTGTCGCCTGCTCGGGCCGCGTGTACTACGACCTGCTCGCACATCGTCGCGAAGTGAAGGCAAACGACGTCGCGATCATCCGTATCGAACAGCTCTATCCGTTCGCGCATAAGCAGTTCGAAGCGGAAATGAAGAAGTACGACAATGCGACGGAAGTGGTCTGGGTGCAGGACGAGCCGCAGAATCAAGGCCCGTGGTTCTACATCGAGCACCACCTGAAGGACGGCATGAAGGAAGGGCAGAAGCTGGCATACAGCGGACGTCCGGCTTCGGCCTCGCCGGCAGTCGGCTACTACGCGAAGCACTATGAGCAGCAAAAGGCGCTGATCGAAGGCGCTTTCGGCCGCCTCAAGAGCGCGTCGATCGCTAAATAAAGACTAGAACCGAACCGGGAAAGCGCAGGGCGCTTTCCCGTGCCGCGTCTGAAAGATCAGTCACGGCATTCGAAGTTCGCAGGCGGTCGTCGCGGGTCTATGGATCGCGCGCCGTCACCCGATACGTATTCAGGATATTCATAATGGCTATTGTTGAAGTCAAGGTTCCCCAGCTCTCCGAGTCGGTCTCGGAAGCCACGATGCTGCAGTGGAAGAAGAAGCCCGGCGAGGCTGTTGCACAAGACGAAATTCTCATCGAAATCGAGACCGACAAGGTCGTGCTCGAAGTGCCGGCGCCCTCCGCCGGCGTGCTCGCACAAGTGATCTCGAACGACGGCGACATCGTCGTCGCGGATCAGGTGATCGCCAAGATCGACACCGAAGGCACGGCAGGCGCCGCTGCTGTCGAAGCCGAAGTGAAGCCGGCGCCGGTCGCCGCACCCGCACCGGCTGCTGCGCCGGCCGCTCAGGCTGCATCCGCAACGGGTGCGAACACCGCTGCTTCGCCGGCTGCCGGCAAGCTGATGGCTGAGCAGGGTCTGGGCGCGGGCGATGTCGCCGGCACGGGCCGCGACGGCCGCATCACCAAGGGCGACGTGCTGACCGCGGGTCAAGCCGCACCGGCTGCGAAGGCTGCACCGGCACCGGCCGCCGCACCGAAGGCTGCGAAGCCGTCGCTGCCTGACGTCAAGGCCCCGGCATCGGCCGACCAATGGCTGAAGAACCGTCCGGAACAACGCGTGCCGATGTCGCGTCTGCGCGCGCGTATCGCCGAGCGTCTGCTCGAGTCGCAGCAAACCAACGCCATTCTCACCACGTTCAACGAAGTGAACATGGCGCCGGTGATGGACCTGCGCAACAAGTACAAAGACAAGTTCGAAAAGGAACATGGCGTGAAGCTGGGCTTCATGTCGTTCTTCGTGAAGGCGGCCGTCCACGCGCTGAAGAAATTCCCGCTCGTGAACGCGTCGATCGACGGTAACGACATCGTCTATCACGGCTACTTCGACATCGGTATCGCGGTCGGTTCGCCGCGCGGCCTGGTGGTGCCGATCCTGCGTAACGCAGATCAACTGAGCCTCGCCGAAATCGAAAAGAAGATTGCTGAATTCGGCCAGAAAGCCAAGGACGGCAAGCTGTCGATCGAAGAAATGACGGGTGGTACGTTCTCGATCTCGAACGGCGGTGTGTTCGGTTCGATGCTGTCGACCCCGATTATCAACCCGCCGCAATCCGCAATTCTGGGCGTGCACGCCACGAAGGAACGTGCTGTGGTCGAGAACGGCCAGATCGTGATCCGTCCGATGAACTATCTGGCGCTATCGTACGACCACCGGATCATCGACGGTCGCGAAGCGGTGCTGTCGCTGGTCGCGATGAAGGATGCGCTGGAAGACCCGGCGCGCCTGCTGCTCGACCTGTAAGCGTCGGTTTGGCCGGCGTCGGCTTGTGATCGTGCAAGCCGACGCCATATAAGCAGCACGTCTTTAGCATTCCGCAGTACTGGAACGACGCGCGCCACGAAGCGTGGCCGCGCGTTGCTCCGTCATCAAAAGGATTGTCATGTCCAAAGAATTTGACGTCGTCGTGATCGGCGCCGGCCCCGGCGGCTACATCGCCGCAATCCGCGCAGCGCAACTCGGCAAGACCGTCGCATGTATCGAAAAATGGAAGAACCCGGCCGGCGCGCTGAAGCTCGGCGGCACGTGCCTGAACGTGGGGTGCATTCCGTCGAAGGCGCTGCTGGCGTCGTCGGAAGAATTTGAAAACGCATCGCACCACCTCGCTGACCACGGCATCTCCGTGTCGGACGTGAAGGTCGATATCGCGAAGATGCTGGCCCGCAAGGAAGGCATCGTCGAGAAGATGACCAAGGGTATCGAATTCCTGTTCCGCAAGAACAAGATCACGTGGCTCAAGGGCCATGGCAAGTTCACCGGCAAGACGGACGCCGGCGTGCAGATCGAAGTCAGCGGCGAAGGCGAAACCGAAGTCGTGACGGCGAAGAACGTCATCATCGCAACGGGTTCGAAGGCGCGCCATCTGCCGAACGTTCCGGTCGACAACAAGATCGTTGCCGACAACGAAGGCGCACTGACGTTCGACTCCGTGCCGAAGAAGCTCGCCGTGATCGGCGCAGGCGTGATCGGTCTGGAACTCGGTTCGGTGTGGCGCCGTCTGGGCGCGGAAGTGACCGTGCTCGAAGCGCTGCCGGAATTCCTCGGCGCGGCTGACCAGGCGCTGGCTAAGGAAGCCGCCAAGCAATTCAAGAAGCAAGGTCTGGACATCCACGTCGGCGTGAAGGTCGGCGAAGTGAAGACGACCGACACCAGCGTCACGATCAATTACGCGGACAAGGACGGCAACGCGCAAACGCTCGAAGCCGACCGCCTGATCGTGTCGATCGGCCGCGTGCCGAACACCGACAACCTCGGTCTGGAAGCGATCGGCCTGAAGTCCAACGAGCGCGGCTTCATCGACGTCGACGACCACTGCGCAACGGCTGTCCCGAACGTATATGCGATCGGCGACGTGGTGCGTGGCCCGATGCTTGCGCACAAGGCTGAAGACGAAGGCGTGATGGTTGCTGAAATCATCGACGGTCAGAAGCCGCATATCGACTACAACTGCATTCCGTGGGTGATCTACACCGAACCGGAAATCGCGTGGGTCGGCAAGACGGAGCAGCAACTGAAGGCCGAAGGCCGTGAGATCAAGACGGGTCAGTTCCCGTTCATGGCAAACGGCCGCGCGCTGGGCATCAACAAGGCGGATGGTTTCGTCAAGATGATCGCGGACGCGAAGACCGATGAACTGCTGGGCGTGCACATCATCTCGGCAAACGCATCGGACCTGATCGCGGAAGCCGTGGTGGCGATGGAATTCAAGGCGGCGTCGGAAGATATCGGCCGCATTTGCCATCCGCACCCGTCGCTGTCGGAAGTCATGCGCGAAGCGGCTCTGGCCGTGGACAAGCGCGCGCTGAACATGTAAATCGCGCGCACGCCTGACTTAACGCAACTTTGGCATCACCACAAAGGCGGGCGGGTTCACTCCCTCCCGCCTTTCTTTTTGTAGCAACACAATGAACGTCACCGAATACTACGAAAAAGAACTGCAGACGCGGGGTTATCAATCGGACCCGGCGCAACGCGCGGCGGTCGACCGTCTGCAGCGGTGCTACGAAGAGTGGACCGAATACAAATCGCGCCGCTCGAATGCGTTCAAGAAACTGCTCATCCATCCGGATCTGCCGCGCGGCGTGTACATGTGGGGCGGCGTAGGGCGGGGCAAGAGCTTTCTGATGGACAGCTTCTATATGCTCGTGCCGCTGCACCGCAAAACGCGGCTGCATTTTCACGAGTTCATGCGCGAGGTGCATCGCGAACTGGAAGACCTGAAAGGCACGGCCGATCCGCTCGACGAACTTGCGCGCCGTATCGCCAAGCGCTACCGGCTGATCTGTTTCGACGAATTCCACGTGTCGGATATCGCCGACGCGATGATCCTGTATCGCCTGCTCGACAAGTTGTTCGAGAACGGCGTGCAGTTCGTGATGACGTCCAATTACGATCCGGACACGCTCTATCCGGACGGCCTCCATCGCGACCGTATGTTGCCGGCAATCGAACTCATCAAGTCGAAGCTCGACGTGATCAATGTCGACGCGGGCATCGACTACCGGCAGCGCACGCTGGCCCAGGTCGAGGTGTATCACACACCGCTCGGCGCGGCTTCGGACAAAGCGTTGCGCGACGCATTTTCGCGCCTTGCAGCGGTTCCCGATGAGAGCCCGATCCTGCGCATCGAAAAGCGGGAGCTGAAGGCGCTGCGGCGTGCTGACGGCGTCGTGTGGTTCGATTTCGCGACATTGTGCGGCGGTCCGCGCTCGCAGAACGACTACCTGGAACTGGCGAGCCGTTTTCACGCGGTGATCCTGTCCGGCGTGCCGCAGATGTCGGCGCGCATGGCCTCGGAGGCGCGCCGCTTCACCTGGCTGATCGACGTGTTCTACGACCATAAGGTCAAGCTGCTAATGTCGGCAGCGGTGCCGCCCGATCAGTTGTACGTCGACGGCCCGATGGCCAACGAATTCACGCGCACGGTGTCACGTATCGTTGAAATGCAATCGAAAGAGTATCTCGACACACCGCGCCGGATCGTCGATACGTCGCTGACCTAAGCGGCCGTTTGACGCGGGCCCGGATTCTTTTGCGATAGATCACGGTCCGCTCGCCGAAGAGGCGGAGTCCGGAGACGGATTTTCAAGATTCGGATTGGTCTTATATTCCGCCCGCGGACGACTGGATATCTTCTTTGTCATGGTTATGACAAAGGAGAAACCATGAATCCGTACCGTGATATCAATGATGAAGAATGGCAACGTGTTGCACCGTTGCTTCCTGAGCTGCGTCCGCGCTCCGAACTGCGTGGCCGCCCGCTTGCCAACACGCGCTCGGTGCTCAACGGCGTGCTGTGGGTGATGTATAGCGGCGCGACCTGGTCCGCCATGCCGCGCAAATATCCGTCGTATCAAACCTGCCATCGCCGCTTCAAGGCATGGTATGAATCCGGCGTGCTCAAGCGCGTCATGGACCAGCTGTTCGGCGCGGCGAGCGAAGAACTCTGTCACCTGATGGAAGCACGCATGCGTACACATGTGAGCGCGGAACAGAAGAGCGTCGACGCAGAAAAGGTTCCGGCCGCAGCACCCACGGCGCATAGCCCGGCAGCGGTCAAGCCGTTACCGTCTTCGCCGTTCGCGTCTTCACCATTCGCATATACGTCGCCCTTCAAGCACGCTGCATGACGACACCAACCAGCCAGACTCAACCAAAAAAACGGCCGAACGATGGTGATCGTCGGCCGTTTTTTCTGGTTCCATCGGGGCAGCGGTAGCGGCCCTGATGGAACACCACCTTCGCGCCTCAGGCATCGGCGCCTGAGCGACTCGCTCACTATTGCTGGCGAATCCAGGTTTGCGAGCGACCCAGTAGCGAAACGCCAATGTAACCCCGCACCACCAGCTTGTTCCCACTATCTTCCAGGTGCATCTTGCACTTGTAGAGCTTGCCGTTTTCCGGGTCGAGAATTTGCCCGTGATCCCAGGCGTCGCCGTCCTTTTTCATATCGCTGATGATCGTCATACCGAGAATCAGCTGGTCCTTGCGCGCGTCCGTACATTCCGTGCAGCGGCGATCCGGTTGATCGTTCGCACCGAGTCCCTTGATCACCTTGCCATTCAGCGAGCCGCTGCTGTCCTGTGCAATTTGCACGAGCGCCTTGGGCTGGCCGGTGCTGTCGTCGATGGTTTGCCACGTGCCGATCGGGGAATCGGTCTGCGCCATCGCCGTGACGGCGCTGGCGAGCAGCACGCCGGCGAGGGCGGCATGTTTGGCTGTGCGAAGCGCGATTGCGCGTGCGCGTTGGGTGAATTGCATCATTGTCTTCCTCCTTGATTAAAGACAGCGCGATCGTGGTCGCGCGGCGTTATTGGCATCTCGGGCGGTCTTCAACTGCCGGCCGCCGTGATGCCTGGTATTGCCCCTCAGGTTCAACTTCGGCTACCTCGGCGTGCGACTCGTGGCTTGAGTGCCGCGGTTCGCACATCGTCAGCGCAGAATACGTGAAAGTGCGCGCGCCGTTTGATAGTGGACCCTCTAATCAGGACGCGGCACTTTGGAACATCAGTTCAGCTGATACGAGTACGTCGCGTTGATGCGTGGGCTGCGCGACGCGCTCTCCACCGGCGCGTCGCCGATCGGTTTGGCCACCGACAAGTCCAGGCTGTAGTACTTCGCGTCCGAGATCCGGAAGCCGAATGCAATCGACGATAGCTTTGACGGCGAAGGCGTCCCCGCATGCAGATATACGCGCGCCATATCGAACGAGACATACGGTGTCACGGTGCGCAGATAGGTGAAGCCCGGCGTGAACGCCCGGTTGACTTCGAACATCGCCCCCCAGCCCGAATCGCCCGACGCCTCACCCGGTTCATAACCCTGCGCAAAACGTTGCGCGCCGAACGAGATCTGTTCCGACGTCGGCAGCGAGACAGCGCTGTATTGGCCGGTCAACGAAATCGCGGTGCCGATCTTCAGCGGCCACTCGTTGGTTTGCGAAAAGCTTGCACCCGTCCGCACGAAATTGATCGACGCCGGATTCGTGACGGTCGTGCCGGGAACATTCGAGTCGCCGGATTTCGACGCGCCCAGGATATCGAATGCCTTCGCCACAGTGATACTTGCGCGGCGCACCTCGCCGGTTTGCACGGTGCTGTAATCGGCCTGCAATTGCATCACGCGCACTTGCGAGCGCAAGCCGATCTGCGCGCCGGTCTGCTGGTTGTTGTAGCGGTCCTCGTCGTGTGACGCGTAGACCGAGGCCGTGCCGATCAGGACGTGCGTGTCGTTCATCAGAAGCGGATAGGCGAGCGAGCCGCCGACCTTGTCGTTGATGACCGTACGTTGGACATAGGAGGGCAGGCCGGGATTGTCGACCGGATTGCCGCGGTAGTGCGACGCATCGATCTTCCCGATCAGTCCATCACTGCCGATCGGTACCGCGGCGTGCGCGGCAAGATAGGTGACGTTGTCGCGCCCCTTCGGCAGCAAGGCCGACACGCTCAGTTGTTCGCCGAGCGCGGTCAGCCCGTTCTCGGTAGCAGTGAGCAGGCCTTGCACGCCGGGGTGATTGAAGTCGATCCCGGTGCTGACGTCGAACGGCTTGCGCTCCACGTTCAGTTCGAGTGTGGTGGCGCCGTCGGTATTCTGCGGCGGCGGCACGTTGGCCGCGACTTTCACGCCGGGCAGCAGGCCCAGCACGTGGATGTAGCGCTCGAAGGTGGCGCGTTTGAGCGGCCGATCGGCGACGATGTGGTCGGCGATCGCGCGGATCTTGTCTTCGACCACGCCCGGCTTGCCGGTCACCTTGACCACGGACACGTAACCTTCCACCACGGTTACGCGCACCACGCCGCCCTCGAACGTCTGCGCGGGAATGAACGCGAACGAGAGCGCATAGCCGCGCTCCTGATACAGCTTCGTGACGCCGTCGGCGACTTGCATCAGATCGGCGATGGTGATGTCTTTGCCGACGAGGGGCGTGAAGCGTTGCGCGACTTCGTCGAACGGAATGGACTTCACGCCCTCGACCTGAATCTTGGAAGGCATCAGATGGCGGGCGAGCAGTTCCTGAAGTTGGGGGGCTTGCGGCGCGACCTGCAGGGTCACGTTCGGGCCTTTGTCGGGCGCCTTGATCTGCGGCAGCGAATCGAGTGGGTTGCCGCCGACTGTCGGGCTGGCCGGGCGTGACTGCGCTTGTGCTTCTACCTGCATCGCGCTTGCCGCAAGCGCAGCGAGCAGAAGGGTCCATTTACTACCGTACCCGAGTTTCATCGGATTTTCCTCGTATGCCGTTTTTGTCTTGCGGACGCGCCGCCTGGCCGGGCTGGTCGCGATCGCTTATGTGTGGCTCGACGCATACTGCCATGCTTGCATGTATTACGTCACGTGCTCCGTCGCGCTTGAGCATCATCTGCAAAAGCGCGGAGCACGTGATGAGGCGGACTGCTGATGCCCGCTGCGCAACGGGACGTCTGACGGGACGCCTTATGCGCGCGGCATCGATGAACAACTTATGCGGACTACTTATGGCTCACCGGCACCAGGCCGCCGAGCAGTGACGTCAAGCCGCCGGTCGGACTGCTCGAGCTGCCGGTCGAGCCGGCCGCCGAGCTGAGCGTGCCGGTCAGCTGGCCGACGAGGGCGGTGACGGGAGCGAGCGGGCCGCTGCCGCCCGATGCGCTGCTGGTGACGCCCGAGAGCGCACCGGTCAGCGTCGACAGCGGACTCGATGCGCTACCCGTGCCGCCCAATGCGGAGGTCAGCGAACTCAAGGGCGTGCCGCCTAGCACCGAAGTCAGCGAGCCCAGCGGCGAGCCGCCCGTCGCCGAACTCAGCGAGCTCAGCGGCGTGCCGCCCAGCACCGAAGTCAGCGAACCTAGCGGCGAGCCCCCGGTCGCCGAAGTCAGCGAGCTCAAGGGCGTGCCGTTCAGCGCCGAGGTCAGGCCTGACAGCGGTGTGCCGCCGAGCAGCGTCGACAGCGAGCCGAGCGGGTTATTGCCGAGCCCGAGACTCGCGAGCGAATTGAGCAGCGGGCCGAACGGGTTGCCGTTGGCAGGCGGTCCATTGACGACGGCCACGTTCGTGCTGCCGACAAGGCTCGTAATCAAGCCGGGAATCGGATTCGCGCCATTCGGGCCGTTCGGATTGACGAGGCCGCCGGCGTTCGTCACCGTGTTGCCGAGCGAGCCGACCAGCGTACCGAGATCGGCGCCGAGCGGATTCTTCGTTGTCGCGCCGACTTGCGAGCCGGCCGAGTTCAATGCGCCGCCGATTTGCGCGAGCACGCCGCCGACCGGTGCGCCGAGGCCCGTCTGCGTACCGACTGTTTGCGTCACGAGTCCGGCGGTCTGCACGATCGGCGTGATCGCAGTGCTGATCGGCTGGGTGATCTGTTGCACCGGCACGGAAGCCAGCGAATTGCCGAGCGTCGCGCCGCCGGCGTTCAGTGCGCCGGCGGTCGTGGAAAGTACGGTTGCAAGCGGCGTGGTGAGCGGCGACAGCGGCGCGAGATTGCCGGTGCCGAGGCCGCCGACCGTGGTGCTCAGACCTTGCACGACGCCGCTCGTCGAGCTGACCACCGAGCCGAGTCCGGCGACCGTGGTGCCGACCGGATTGGAGGTCGTGCCGATTTGCCCGACGCCGCCGCTCACCGCATTGGCGAGTGAGTTCAGTGTGCTGCTTGTACTCGAGACCGTATTGCCGAGACCTTGCGTGACTTGCGGGCTGAGGCCCGGGATGGTCTGCGAGGCGATCGTGTTGCCGAGATCGCTGGTGGTCTGCGCGGCGGCGGTGGCGATGCCGGTGGTGCCCGACGACGTGGCGGTGGGCGGGCCGCCGCTGGTCGACCCCCCGCCGCCGGCGCTACCGCTGCCGGATGCGCTCGGTGTCGCAGTGACGCCATTGCCGCCACACGCGGCGAGCAGGCCGGCGGCCGCAACGGCGATCAACGGTGCGCGCAACGACGACACGGTCGCGCACGCCGCATGGAGAGTAAAAAAACGTTGGGTAGACATGTTTGCTCCTCAGTGTCTTCTAGGTGTCGTGTGCGTTGTTTCCGTGCGCCGGTGCAACGGGTGTCTGAGCGGCGCGGCTCAATTCAGCCAGGTTCCGGCAGAGCCGGGGCGCGGCTGGCGGGCCGCACTCCGGGTTCCGGACGCCGGGTTTTCGGACGCCGGGTCTCCGGACGCCGGGTCTCCGGTTACTGCACTTCTTTCGATTGCTGCGACGGTATTGCTTACTTCTTCGGCACACCACCGAGCAGGCCGCCGAGGAGCGACGTCACCGGGGCGAGCGGGCTGCTGCCCGATCCCTTGCCGCTGGTGCTCGACAGCGACAGGCCGGGGCTCGAGCTGGTCGAGGTGGTGGTCGTCGTCGTGGTCGGCGTGGCGGCCGCCGTGGTCGTGACGCCGCCGAGTGCGCCGGTGACGCTCGACAGCAAGCCGGTAACCGGGGCGAGCGGGCTGCTGCTGCCGCCGGTCGCGCTGCTCAGGCCATTCGTTACGCTCGAGAGGAGACCAGTGACAGGCGCCAACGGGCTGCTGCTGCTCGAGGCGCCGCCCAGGCCGCCCGTTACGCTGCTGAGCGCGCCGGTGAGCGGAGCGAGCGGGCCGCTGCTGGTGCCGCCGGTCAAGCCGCCGAGTGCGCTGGTGAGCGGAGCGAGCGGGCCGCTGCTGGTGCCGCCGGTCAAGCCGCCGAGTGCGCTGGTGAGCGGAGCGAGCGGGCCGCTGCTGGTGCCGCCGGTCAAGCCGCCGAGTGCACTGGTGAGCGGAGCGAGCGGATTGCCGCCGGTGCCGCCGGTGAGCAGACCGCCCACCGATGCGACCGTGGTGCCCGTATCCGTGACCGTATGGCCGAGAGCGGCCGTGATCGGATTACCGCCGGTTGCGCTGATCAGTGTGCCGGCCTTGCCCAGACCGCCGCCGAGGGTCGAGAGCAGGCCGTTCAGCGGTGCGCCGAGGCCCGTGGTGTTGCCGACCGTCTGCGTGGTCGCTGCGACCATCGACGTAATCGGCGTGATCGCGGTGCTGAGCGTTTGCGTGACTTGCTGAACCGGACCCGTCGAGAGCGCGGTGGTGAGGGTGCTGCCGCCGTTGGTCACTGCGCCGCCGAGCGTATTGACGACGCCGCCGAGTGGTGTGGTGATGGCCGCCAACGGCGCGAGCGGGCCGCTGCCGAGACTCGTCACAAGGTTGCCTGCATCCGTCACTGCGCCGCCGACATGACCGACCACGCCACCGAGGCTCGAGACCGTCGTGCCGACCGCGTTGCCGCCGGTGCCCAGTTGGCCGAGTCCTTGCGATACACCGTTGCCGAGCGTCGAGACCGCCGAGCCGACTTGCTGCACGATGCCGCCGGCAGCCTGGGTGGTTTGCGAGCTGACGCCGGGCAGCGTTTGCGAGCCGATCACGGTGCCGATGCTCGAGACCGTCGAGCCGGCATCGCTAACCACACCGCCGGTGTTGCCGACTACTGTGCCGAGCGCATTTGCGACTGCGGTCGTGCCTGTTCCCGTTCCCGTTCCCGTTCCTGTGCCTGTGCCTGTGCCTGTGCCCGTACCGGATCCGCTTCCCGAACCGTTGCTGCTGGTGCTGCTGCCGGAACCGCCCGAGCCCATGGAACCGCTGCCGCTGCCGGTGGTGGAAAGTGCGCCGCCGGCGGAGCCGCTACCGCTACTGCCGGTGCCGGTACTCAGGGATCCGGAGCCTCCGCAAGCGCCAAGAGAAAGCATCGCTGCCACGCTGGCCGCAATCAGGGTTGTTCGTACTGTGGTGTTGGCCGTTTGAATGTTCATGTCGCCCTCGCATCGCATGTGTTTTTGGGTGTTGCTGCGTGCCTGTCTCTGCATGAGCCGTGCCATTTCGACTGATTAATGCTGAATATTTTTTTAGTGAGAGGCGTGAAGCCATATGCGATATGGCTTTGCGAGGAATTGATGGGGTGTGCGCTAACTCAGATATACCGGACGAAAATGAATCCGCTAAACGTTTGCGAGGGCTGCGTAACGTAACGAGCCGTGCGCGCCGTTACGAAACACGGCGTAACGCAAGCGCAACGGGAGGGCCCCGCGCGCTTGAAACGTTCTGTTCAAACAGATAATTAGTGGAGCGAATCTAACTTATGGTTATTCCTATGTGCTGCGACGCACGAACTGCCGTTAACCTGAGTACAACGCAAAAACGCCTATGGCGTCGAGCTAAGGGCAGCGGACAATTGCTTAAAAATGATTGTTCGGCTATAAAACCCGAAAGCAGCAAGGATTGACGAGGGAGGTGCGTAATCGAACAGACAGCTCATAGATATCTGTTTTATTGAAGCCGGCTGCCAGGCGGTGCTTCTGCAGCGCAACACGCAGGACCAGGAATGAGAGACCAATGGTCCGCAGCGCTTAAGACTCCGCCATCCGAAGCAGTACGCATACAAACGAAATAAATGAAAGTCCGAGGGTAAAAATGAAAAAGTTCACACAACGCTTCCTGAGAGATAACAAGGGCGTTACGGCCATTGAGTATGGTCTTATTGCGGGGTTAGTCGTGCTCGTCATTGCTGGCGCGGTATCGTCACTCGGCACGAACATTTCGACCGTGTTGACCAACGTCGCGGACAAGGTCGCCTCCGCTGCAGCGTAAAGGGCAACCTGCAAACGTCCCGTGAAGCAGCCGGCGTTATTACGTTCGCTCGCTTAGCAGGCGTTTTCTAACGCATCGCCAAATTGGCTAATGCGAATTGCATTGCAATTCGCATGGCGTTGCTTTGCCTGTCGAGTTCAAAATGAAAGTCTCCGTCGGTATTTTTTTATTTATGGCCTGGGCTGCCGTCGTCGCTATACGCGATTGCCGCGCCCGGCGTATTTCCAATTCAGTTGTCGTCGCTGGTTTGGCGGCGGCTTTCGGCTGTTCGCTTCTCCAATGCGGGCCTTTCGGCGTTTCGTTGACCCAGGCGGGCATGGGAACGCTGATCGGTCTGGTCGCGCTGTTACCGTTTTTTGCGCTCGGTGTCATGGGTGCTGCGGACGTCAAAGTGTTCGCCGCCCTGGGTGCGTGGTGCGGTATGCATGCGTTGATTGGGTTGTGGATGGCGGCCAGTCTCGCCGCGGGCATGCATGCGATCTGGCTGTTGATTACGACCCGCACGCGGCTCGCCGGTTTGCTCCGGCATCATGGCGCGACTTTCGAACTGGCCGGCAAGACCTCCACGCCGTACGCCGCGTGTCTCACGGTGGCAGCCAGTGCATGGCTTGTGCTTCAAGGACTGGCCGGGGGCCTGCGATGAAGCCGATGGCGACCCAGTCCGCGCGCGCGCCGCTCAAGCGCATCGATGTGCGCCGCGTCCACGCGCAGCGGGGCGCCACGGCCATCGAGTTCGCGTTGCTGTTCCCGCTGTTCTTCGCGATCCTGTACGCGATCATCACCTTCAGTTTGATCTTCGTGGCGCAACAGAACCTGACGCTCGCCGCGGAAGAGGGGGCGCGCGCCGCGTTGAACTGGCAGAGCAGCACGTCGCTGCAAAACGCGCTCGTCAATCGCGGCAACGCGGCCTGTGCCGCTGCAAAGCTGATGATTGCGACACTGGTGCAATCCGCGCAATGCACGCCGTCTTCCGCGCCTTGCGGACCCGGTAACGCAATGCAGTGCGTGAATGTCTCGCTGACCTACAACTACCAGGCCAATCCGCTGGTGCCGAACTTGCTGCTGATAAATGTCACGTTACCTAACACCCTGTCGAGCAGCGCCACGGTACAACTCAACCCGGAGAATATTCAGTGACGTACGCGCCGGCTCCCAGCCTTTATGTCCGTCGAGGCGGCTCCGAACGCTCGTACGGCACGGCATTGTTTAACCGAAGCAGTGAGTCGTCATGCCGAATCTGACCAAAATTCTTGCCGGCGTACTGATCGCCGCCGCGTTGCTACTCGGCCTGTTCGCGTGGACGCTGTCGCGCCGTCCGGCGCCGGTGGCTGTGACGTCTGCGACGCATGCGAGCTTCCCGGTGGTGGTGGCTACCCAGACGTTGCCGGCAGGCAAGCCGATCACCGTTGATCAACTGCGCGTGCAGTCGCTGCCGATCAATCCGAATGGCGCCTTCACTGATCCGGCGCAACTGGCCGGGCGCGTGCCGAGCGCGGAGATCGGCGCGGACTCGCCGGTGCTCGAAACCCAGTTATCGTCAGGGCTTGCTGAGCGCATCGAGCCGGGCGAGCGCGCGCTGGCCGTGCGGGTCGACGAGGGCAATGCGGTCGGCAACCGGCTGCGGCCGGGTAATTTCGTCGACGTGTTTTTCACGCTCAAGCGCGACGGCGTCATCGGTAGCGGTGGCGAAATCGATCGTACCCAGGCGCGCCTCCTGATGTCGAAAGTGCGCGTGCTCGCGTTCGGCAACGCAACCGCCAGCGGCGACAGTGCCGGCGATCCGAACGGTATGGTGCGCACTGCGGTGCTGGCGGTGCCGGTCGCCGATGTGGACCGCCTTACGCTCGCCGAAAGCGCCGGTCGTCTGATCTTCGCGCTGCGCAATCCAAAGGATGCCGAAGTAGTCGATCAAAGCGTTTTGCCAGCTTATCCGGGCGTGTTGAAAACTGCTGCCCGTGCCGGCACGACTGAGCCGCTGCAGGATTCGACTCGCGCCGCGGCCGGCGTGTCACTCGACGCCTTGTCGGGAAGTACCAATTCGGCAGGCGCCAGCGTACGGCCGGCATTGCCGCATATGCCGCTGCCGCCTACGCGTGTCGCGGGCAACACCAACAGTACAAAGAGCGGTATCGAAGTGATACGGGGTGGGCGCACCGAGACGGTCGCCTGGTAAGCAGTTTCAGGGAGCGGGCGGCCACACGCGTCCATAACTACATGACACAACGGATTTTTGTTTTCGGGAAGGCGGCGTGGCTCGGGTTGGCCTTGGTCGCCGTATCGGCTGCGACTGACGCGGCAGGTCCGGTGCAGCGGGGGCAATCCTCACAAGCGCCCGAGGCGGCTCAGGCTGTGCCCTCGCAGACCATCGACCTGAAGGTCGGCGCGCAGCAACCGCTCGCGACGGGCCATACGCTGAAGCGTGTCGCAATCGGTGACCCTGCAGTGGCCGATGTATTGATCATCAAGGGCGACAAGCGCGGTGGCGTGCTGCTGGTCGGCAAGGCGGCGGGCACGACCAACCTGATGCTATGGGCAAGCGATCGCGAGGCGCCGCTGATCTATACAGTCAACGTCATCACGCCGGCCGCGGCTTCGCTGCTCGGTCCCGACACGCCGGCGGTCAAGGTGCTCGGCGGCACGGCGGTGGTCTCCGGCTCGTCGGCGACGATGGAGGCGCACCAGCGCGCCGTGGTCGCGGCGGAAGGTTCGCTCGGCAAGGACGGTGCGGTGTTCGACACCTCGACAGTGGCGAGCCGCGCGGTGGTGCAAGTCGATGTGCGGGTGGTCGAGTTCAGCCGCTCGGTGCTTAAGGAGGTGGGCTTCAACTTCTTCAAGCAGAGCAACGGCTTTACATTCGGCTCGTTTGCACCCGCAGCGCTGGGCTCGGTTTCCGCGACCGCGGGCCAGGC
This sequence comes from Paraburkholderia polaris, assembly GCF_012927345.1. GTDB lineage: Bacteria > Pseudomonadota > Gammaproteobacteria > Burkholderiales > Burkholderiaceae > Paraburkholderia > Paraburkholderia polaris. The sequence goes on along the minus strand of NZ_JABBGJ010000027.1, from coordinate 11,432 downwards.
GCCACAAATGACGAGTTCGACGCCGATATCGTCGGCGTTCAACCTGATTTTTAACTCCGCCACGCATGGACTGTTCGCGAACCTGAGCCTGTTGGAGAGCAATAACCTTGCGCGAGTGCTGGCCGAGCCGACGCTAGTGGCTCTATCCGGACAGAGCGCGAGCTTTCTCGCCGGCGGCGAGGTGCCGATTCCAGTGCCACAGGGGCTCGGTTCGACTGGCATCGAATTCAAACCGTACGGCGTTGGACTCACACTAACGCCGACCGTACTCAGCCCGCAACGCATTGCGTTGAAGGTGGCACCGGAAGCGAGCCAGCTGGATTTCGCCAATGCAGTGACGATCAGCGGCGTGTCGGTACCCGCGTTCACCACGCGGCGTGCGGACACCACGGTCGAGCTCGGCGACGGCGAGAGTTTCGTGATCGGCGGCCTGATCGACCGCGAGACCGCATCGAACGTATCGAAGGTACCTTTGCTCGGCGATATACCGGTGATTGGCACGTTTTTCAAGCAGTTGAATTATCAGCAGAACGAGAAAGAGCTGGTGATCATCGTGACGCCGCATCTGGTGTCGCCGCTCGCGAAGGGCGCGACCTTGCCGTCGACGCCGGGCGAGCAGTCCGAGCAGCGTGACGGGCCAGTGTGGCGTTCGCTGATCGGCGGCGTGGCGGCGCGCGATGCAGCGCCGGGATTTTCGAAGTGAAGCCGGCGTGCGCACAGACAACGCGCCGGATCGGTGGAGCAGTGAGCCCGCATGCACGCGAACCGCGCGGGCCCGCTGGCAAGCAGTACGACGCGGTGGCTTCGCAGCCGATGCCGCAAAAGGATGTCCAACATGAACGCGAGAACGCATTCATTGACTGAACGGGCGGTCACCGATTATTTCGTGTTCGCGTCGCTGGCCGACGAACACGTGCATTGGCTCGCCGATACGCTGGTGGGCGCAGGTGTGGTCGAAGCGGCCACACTCGATCCCACGATGTTGATGCAGCGCATTGCAGCGTTGAATCCGTCGTTGGTGTTCGTCGATTTTTCTGGCGGCCGGGCCGCTGCCGCGAGCGCTGCGGCGAGCGCGGTGCGTGCGGCCTACCCAGGCATGCAGATCGTTGCGCTCGGAACGCTCGCCGAGCCCGAAAGCGCATTGGCTGCGCTGCGTGCTGGCGTGCGCGATTTCATCGATGTGTCCGCGTCCGCCGAAGACGCGTTGCGCATCACGCGCCAGGTGCTGGACAACCTCGTCGAACCGGTCAGCCGCCATGGTCATGTCACCGCGCTGCTGGGCGCACGCATCGGCATGGGCGTGAGCACGCTGGCCGCGAACCTCGCGGTGATGTTGCAGCGGCGCGACGTCGCGCAAGGACGGCAAGCCGCCTTGCTCGATCTCGGCTTGCCGGCCGGTGACGGCTCGCTGCTCCTGAACACGCGCAGCGAATTCAATTTCGTCGAAGCCGTGCGCAATCTGCGCCGCTTCGATCAGACTTTCGTGCATACCGCGCTGTCGCATCATTCGAGTGGTCTCGCGCTCACCACGTTGCCGCCCAATCTTGCCGACATGCGCGAGGTCTCGTACTCGTCGTCGATCGGTTTGCTGAACCGGCTGCGCGCGTTCTTCGACCAGCAGATCGTCGATCTCGGCGGCTTCACCAATAGCGAGTTCATCGCCCACGTCGTGCAGGCTTCCGACGAAACGTGGCTGTTGTGCGATCAGGGCGTGGCCTCGATCGTGTCGGCGGTTGGCGTGCTCGACGCGTTGCGTGAGGAGGGCGTGGACACGGCGAATGTGCGGCTGATCGTCAACAAGTTCGACGCTGACCTCGGGCTCGCTGCTGCGCAGATCGCACAACGTCTGGACATTCCGTTGCTGGCCACCTTGCCGGAGCGGCGCATCACGCTCGGTCAGGCGGTCAACCAGGGACATCTGCTGGCCGATGTCGCGGCGCGCGATCCGTACGTGCGCGCACTCGAGCCCTTGATCGAACGGCTCGGCGGCGCCGCGCGCGCGGCCGCGCAAGTACGCAGCAAATCGGCGCTCGGCGCGCTCAAGCGCTTCATTCCAACTACTTACAAGCGGTCATAGACGATGGCAAAAGAAATCGAATTTGCCGACGACGCGCCTTCGTTCGCGCATAGCCAGCAGTTCCAGGACATCAAGAACGCGGCGCACGAACATCTGCTCACGCGTATCGAGGAACTCGGCTCCGAGTTCGGCCGCTGGTCGCGTAACGCGATCAACCAGTTCGTCGATCTGGAGATGGACAGTTTTGTACGGCTGCGCCGGATACCGATCAACGAGAGTGAAGTGCGGTCGATCGCCGAGGCGCTGACCAAGGAGCTGGCGGGCTTCGGCCCGATCGAGGATCTGCTTGCCGATCCGGCCGTCGAAGATATTCTGATCAACGGCTACAACGACGTCTACGTGTCGCGCCACGGCATTCTGACCAAGATTCAGGTGCGGTTTGCCGACAACGCGCATCTGCTGCGGATCGTGCGGCGGATTCTCGCGCCGATCGGGCGGCGTCTGGACGAATCGAATCCGATGGTCGATGCGCGCCTGCCGAACGGTGGGCGTGTGAACGTCGTGATCGAGCCGCTGTCGATCGACGGGCCGATCGTCTCGATCCGTAAATTCCGCAAAGATCCGATGCGGCCCGAGGATCTGCTTGCCAACGGCACCTACAACCCGGAAATCGGCGCGCTGCTCGAAGCGGCGGTCGCCGCGCGCTGCAACATACTGGTGTCCGGCGGCACGAGCTCGGGCAAGACCTCGCTGCTCAATGCGTTGGCATTTCACATTCCCGAGCCGGAGCGGGTCGTGACGATCGAGGACACGGCCGAACTGTCGCTGAACCACCCGCACGTGGTGCGGCTCGAAAGCCGGCCGGGCGGTTTCGACGGTGCGGGCGTCGTGACGATTCGTGATCTGCTGCGCAATACCTTGCGGATGCGGCCGGACCGCATCATCGTCGGCGAAGTGCGCGGCGGTGAGGTGCTCGAAATGCTGCAGGCGATGAACACCGGCCACGATGGCTCGATGGGCACCGTGCATGCCAGTTCGCCGCGTGAATGTCTGTACCGCCTTGAAATGCTGGCCGGCTTCGCGGGCTTCCAGGGCACCGAATCGAGCTTGCGCCGGCAGATCGCGAATGCGATCGACTTCATCGTGCAGATAGGCCGGCTCTCGAACGGGCGTCGACGGATTCTGTCGGTCACCGAAGTAACGGGTCTGTCGGACAACATCATCGCGACTCAGGAACTCTATCGCTACGAGCCGGTCGCGACCGCAGAGGGCGATGAACTCGATAACTGGGTGTCGCTTGGCATTCATCCGCACTCGCCGAAACTGGCGCGTTTCCGTCAGGCGTTGGGCAGTCGTGAGCCGCAGAACGGGTTCGGCAACGCGGGCTTCGGCGGTGGCGGCGGTTTCAGCGGCGGTGGCTTCGGAGGCGGTGGTGGCGGCTTCGGCGGAGGCTTCAATGTCTAGCGTGGTTCTGGTCTTCGCGGCGCTCGCGCTGCTATGCGCGGCGCTTGCGTTGCTGCTATGGCAACGCGGCGCGCACCGCAAAGACCAGGTGAGCACTGAGCGCTATATCGATAGCCGGATGGCGGGGGCCATGCCGGCCGGCGCGGGTGCGGGCGGTTTGGCGGGCGGTGCGGCGGGCAATCCGCGTGTCGCGCCCGCGCGCGCCGCCATGGCGTCTGTCGCGATCTCACCGCAAGCGCCGGCGGCCGACGCGGGCTGGCTCGAGCATGGGCGCTATCTGCAAGCGCGCGTACGGTTCATGGTGCGACACGCGATGGCTCGCGCGGGCATTGCCAATGCGAAGGGTCCTGCCGCGATTGTCGGCGCGATCACGCTGCTGCTGTGTGCCTGGGCCGCGCTGGTTGGCGGTGCGCTCGCCGCCGGCGCGACGCTGATTGCGTGCGTGATGTTCGTCTATTTTCTGCTGGCGATGCGCGCGAACAAGCGCCGTCAACTGGTCGTGCGGCAATTGCCGCTGTTCCTCGACGGCATCGTGCGTCTGATTACGCTCGGTAATAGCGTGCCCGCCGCGTTCCAGGCAGCGTTGCAAAGCACCGAGGCGCCGCTGCGCGAATGTTTGGACTATGTGTCGCGGATGCTGCGCACCGGTGTCGAAATCGATCGCGCGTTGTCCCAGGTCGCGGCGATCTATGGGGTGCGCGAGCTCGAACTGGTCGGCGCCGTGTTGCGTCTGTCGGTCAAGTACGGCGGCCGTGCCGACGTGATGCTCGACCGCATGGCGTCATTCATGCGTGATCTCGAACAGGCCGAGCGCGAACTCGTCGCAATGTCGGCGGAAACGCGGCTGTCTTCGTGGGTGCTGGCGATGCTGCCGATCGGTATCGGCGGATTTCTGATCCTTTCCAATCCTCGTTATTTCGCGTCGATGTGGTTCGATCCGAGCGGGCGGCAGCTTGTCTACCTGGCGTTCGGATTGCAGGTAGTCGGCGCCTATCTGCTGTATCGCCTCGCGAGTCTTAGGAGTTGACGATGCAATCTCATCAACTCGTCGCTCTCGCGCTGGCTCTGGCCGCGCTCGCTCTGCTGCTGCTTGCCGGGTTGGTGCTGGCGCGCGTGGCCGCCGTGCGGCGCAGCGAACGCACGCTCAGACACGCGCTCGACGAACGCGCGCTGCAGACCGCGGCGCTCGCGGCCGCGGCGACTGCGCGTGGCGCGGACGGCGCTCATGGCGCCTCGAAAGCGGCTTTGCGAAACGTCCAGCCCAAGGGTTTCAAAGGGTTGCTGGAGCGCTTTGCGCACACCGGGATTCGCTGGCTCGACACACCTTTCGGCCGCCAGATCGTGGCTGAGGAAGACCGCCAGTTGCTTGAGCAGTGCGGCTTCGTGGATACGCGCACGCGCGGCCTGTTTCTGGTGGCGCGGCTGGTGGGCGCGCTGGTGCTGCCGGTGTTGATTGGCGCCTTGGCGCACGACCATCTGGACGGCCCGCGTTACGTCATGCTGGTGCTCAGCTCGATCGTGGTCGGCTTCATGGTGCCGAAGATCGTGCTGAGGCGGCGTGCAAGCAAGCGCCGGCTCGGTGTGGTCGACGAATTGCCGTTGCTGGTTGATCTGCTGCGCTTGCTGCAGGGTGTGGGTTTGTCGCTCGATCAAAGCTTGCAGGTGATGGTCAACGATTTCCGCACGATGCTGCCTGTGCTTTCGAGCGAGCTGGAAATCGCGCAGCGTCAGTTCGCGACGGGTCGCACCCGCGAGCAGTCGCTGAATCGGCTCGCGTCCAGTTACGACAATGAAGATTTGCGCGCGGTCGTGCGCCTGCTGGTGCAGGTCGACCGGCATGGCGGCGCCGTGCAGGAACCGCTCAAGCAGTTCGGCGACCGCCTGCGCGAATCGCGCCGGGCGATGTTGCGCGAACGCATTGGCCGTCTCGCCGTGAAGATGACCGGTGTGATGATCGTCACGTTGTTGCCCGCGCTGATGATCGTTACCGCCGGCCCGGGCGTGTTGGCTGTCGAGCATTCGTTGCGCGCGATGCATCAGTAAGGAATTTGCAATGGCTCACTGTTTGTCGTTCGACTATTTGACGCGCTGCACCCGGACCGCCCGCTGCGCCGTGGCGCTGGCCGCGTTCTCCTTGCTCGGCGCGTGCGCGTCCAAAGATGTCGTGGGTTACGGCGTGGGGGCGCAGGCCGAGCGTGCGGCGATGGCCCAGCAGGCGGCCAATCGCGATCCCGCGCCAGACACGCCCGGCATGTACCTTGGACTGATCGACCAGATGCAGTCGCAGGGGCTTTACTTCGCCTCGCTTGCGCATATCGACGCATACGAAAAACAGTACGGCGTGAGCCCCGATACGATTTTGCTGCGCGCCGACGCGTTGCGTATGACCGATCAACCCGACGCCGCCGCGACTGCGTACGGACAACTGCTGAAGACACCACTCGCCACGCGCGGCTATCGTGGGCTCGGTCTGATCGCTGGCGCGGCCGGTGACTTTGCGCATGCCGCGCAGGAACTGCAGCAGGCCGTGCAACTTGCGCCGACCGATGCGGTGACCCTGTCGGACCTCGGCTATGCGCGGCTGCGCGACGGCGATGTGAACGGCGCGCGGGTGCCGCTCATGAAGGCGGCCGAGCTCGATCAGAACAATCCGAAGATCGTCAGCAACATGGTGCTTTATCTGCTCGCCAACGGCGATCAGGCGCAGGCGCTGGCGGTGATGAATCAGCAGAAGTTCACGCCGGACGTGCGGGCGGCAATTCGCAGCGATGCAGCGAACGTAGCCGCGGCGGGACGCGCGCAAGCACGTGGGTCGCTGGCGCAACCACAACAACAGTTCGGGCAGGCGGGCGCAGGCACTGGCACGGTCGCGAGCGCGCAGGGCATCGAACCGGCGCCGCGTTTGTTGCAACGTTTCGCACAGTGACCGCGCCGTGACCGATCAGGCAAACAGGGGAGTCGAGATGAATAACAGAACAACGAAGCGGGGCAGGAAGGCACCCGTGCTGTGGGTGCTGTGCTTCGGTGTGGCGATGGGCGTGGCTGCTTCAGCGGTAGCGCAGACGGGCGAAACCGCTCAGCCGGTAGAGGCCACGCAGCGCCCGGTCCGGGCCAGCGAAATTGGTCACTCGACCCGCGCATGGCTCGACCTGCAAAGCAGCAACGCGCAAGCCGCGCCTGCGCTGCCGACGCTCGGCGCCGAAGCTGGGCTTGCGTACCGTCGTTATATGGAATCGTTCAAGAGCAAGATTCCCGACCTGTACGGGTCGGCGCTGAATACCGGCAGCGGCGGGGGGGGCAGCGGGGGCGGTGGCGCGATGGGCGTAGCCGGCGCGACTGGCCTTGGCGGCGGTTCGAACTGACATGCGCAAACCCTCGACCTTTGCCGTGGCCGCTCACTATCCGCGCTCGCTTCGCGCGCGGCGTGGCGGCGCATCGATGCCCGGCGCGCGCCGCCAGCATGGCGCGGTCGCGGTTCTGGCGGTGATCTGGCTGAGCATTGCGATCGCGGCGCTCGGCGCGATCGACGTTGGCAACCTGTACTTCGTGCGCAGGCAATTGCAGCGCACGGCGGATCTGGCGGCGATGGCGGCGGTTCAGGTCCTTAGCACGCCGGGCGCCTGCACGACGGCGACCACGGCCGCGCAGCAGAATGCGGCGTCCAACGGTTTCACCGCCGACGGCACCAGCACCGTCCTCAGCACGACCTGCGGCCGCTGGGATACGAGCACCAGTACTTACTTCGCCACGACCGGCAACCCGTTCAATGCGGTGCAGGTGCAGACGACCCAGGCGGTACCTTATTTCTTCCTCGGGCCATCGCGCACCGTGACGGCGACGGCCACCGCGCTGGCGTCCAACATCGACGCGTTCTCGCTCAGTACCGGCATCGCGACGATCAACACGCAACAATCGGCGCTGTTGAACGCGATCCTTGGTGGGTTGCTGAAGACGAGCGTGTCGCTCAGCGTGGGAGACATGCAGAGCCTCGCCACCGCGAATATCTCGCTTCAGAATCTGATGGTCGCGCTGGGCGCGGCAAACATGCAAGGCCTGCTTGCCACGACGGTGAGTTACCAGACGTTGACGCTCGCCATGGTCAAGGCGTTGCAGGCCGGCGGCGATACCGTGAATGCGGCGATTCTGCAGACACTGGCCGTCGCGATTCCTGGCGGTCAGAACATCACCGTGGGAGATGGCGGGCAGTCCGCGCCCGGGTTGCTCGCGCTTGGGCTCGCCAATCCCAATGCCGCGACGACCGCGACAATCGACGCCTTCGACGCGTTGCTGGTCGCCGCGCAGATCGCGCAGCGCAGTCCGGACGGCACCCCGGCTAACGCGCCGGTGATCAACGTGGCGGCTGGCCTCGCCGGTGTGGCCGGTATATCGCTGCAGATCCTCAATCCACCGGCGCTGGCGATGGGCGAGGGCGGCACGGTGGGCACCGGCGCCAATGCCGTGCCCCGCACACAGGCTCGCACGGCGGTGATCACTGCGACCATTAATCTGATACCGGTGCCGTTGCCGACATTAACGGTGGGTCTGCCACCGCTGGTATCAGCATCGATCTCCGTGCTGAGTACGCCGCTCGTGATCACCTTGGGCGTCGGGACTGGCACGGCGACGTTGAGTCCGGTCGATTGCGAAAGCACCAAGGCGGCTACCAACGCGACGATTCAGGTTCAGCCCGGCATTCTTAACGCCTGTATTGCTGGAGACGCATCGTGTAGTGCACCAGTCAATCTGGCGACGGTCACGGCAACTTTGGCCGGTTTCACCGCGCAGGTTGCAAATGTCATAGTGAAAGCTGTGCCGCTGAAAATTAATCCCGGCACGACTACGCCGCTGGTCTTCAATGGGTCGTCCGGTAGCTTCGATTACAGCCAGAGTGCGAACTCCAATGCGCTGGGCAGCGATGGTTCGGTATTGACCACGCTATTGCTCGGGGAGTTGCCCAAAATACTGAAGGTGTCGCTTTTAAACGATCTGATCGATATCTCTTCGCTCTTCAGGCAGATTACTACAGCCCTGGCGAACGCCTTGACACCTTTGCTGCAACCCGTGTTCGGCCTGCTCGACACCATCTTCATCCCAACGCTTGCGCTGTTGGGCGTACAGGTCGGCACCGCCACGGTCCACAATATGTCGCTGACATGCGGCGTCTCGCAACTGGTCAACTAGCGTAACCACGACAAGATGAGAACCAACCCCAAAATCGAGGAACTCGATATCTACGTCTGGGAGGGCAAGGCCGACATCGTCGACCGGGTCGCGCGCTGCATGGCAAGCTTCGACGTCGAAGTGATCCGCGCGGACGATATCGCGATCTCGCCTGAACGGACCGCGCTGCGGCCGTCGCTCGCGATCATCAGCGTGTCGGTGATCGACAGCGGCGCGCTGCTCATGCGCGACTGGCAGGCCGCGCACGGCATTCCCGTCGTGTGGGTCGGCGCAGCGCCGCGCGACCATGACCCGGCGACTTACCCGTCCGACTATTCGCACATCCTGCCGCTCGACTTCACCTGTGCCGAATTGCGCGGCATGGTCATGAAGCTGGTGCTGCAACTGCGCGCGCACAGCGCCAAGACGCACGAGTCGGATGCGATGATCGCCAACTCGGAGTGCATGCAGGCGCTGCTGCACGAAGTCGACACGTTTGCCGACTGCGACACGAGCGTGCTGGTGCACGGCGAAACCGGCGTCGGCAAGGAGCGCATCGCGCAACTGTTGCACGAAAAACATACCCGCTATGGCCAGGGGCCTTTCGTCGCAGTGAACTGCGGCGCGATTCCGGACGGTCTGTTCGAATCGCTGTTCTTCGGCCACTCGAAAGGCTCGTTCACGGGCGCGGTGGTCGCGCACAAGGGCTACTTCGAGCAGTCCGACGGCGGCACGCTGTTCCTCGACGAAATCGGCGATCTGCCGCTTTACCAGCAGGTCAAGCTACTGCGCGTGCTCGAAGACAGCGCGGTCACGCGAATCGGTTCAGCTACGCCGGTAAAGCTCGATTTCCGGCTGGTGGCGGCGACCAACAAACATCTGCCGCAACTGGTCAAGGACGGCACCTTCCGCGCCGATCTTTACTATCGGCTTGCTGTGATCGAATTGAAGATTCCGTCCCTCGAAGAGCGGGGCGCGGTCGACAAGATTGCGATCTTCAAGGCGTTCATCGCGCAGATCGTCGGCAGCGAGCGTCTCTCCGCCTTACCGGACCTGCCGTACTGGCTCGCCGACGCCGTGGCCGACACTTATTTCCCCGGCAATGTGCGTGAACTGCGCAACCTGGCCGAGCGGATAGGCGTGACGGTGCGCCAGATCGGCGCGTGGGACGCGGTGCGCCTGCAGCGGCTGCTTGCGCTTGCGCGCACCAGCCAGCCGGTGCCCGCCGAGAGTGCCGCCGAGGTGCTGGTGGATCGCAGCAAATGGGACATGGCCGAGCGCAATCGCGTGCTGGCCGCGCTCGATGCAAACGGTTGGCGCCGGCAGGACACGGCCCTTTATTTGGGCATCAGCCGCAAGGTTTTGTGGGAGAAGATGCGCAAATACCAAATTTTTGATGAAGAGCCCGAAACACGCGAAAGTGAGTAATAATGAGACGGTTGTACTAAAACAAAAACTGTTCAAGCAGGATTTACATGGACCGAAAGTCGAAACTACGGCAGATTGCCCTGGCAGCATTCATCGCGATGGGGGCCGTGCAGGGAGTGAATGCGCAGGCGCTGCCGGATAGCGGGTCGAGCGCTGGCGTCGTTTCCCAGCCGGGCACGACAACAGCGTTGCCGTCCACGCAGGCGCAGACGAGCGCGTTGACGCCGGACGAAGCCAAGCAGTCTGCCGCGGGCAATGTAGCGGAATTGCAGCAGATGATCCGCGGCTCGGATCTGAGTGAATTGCGGACGACGTATAACGGCAGCTACGGAGCGAGCTTGCTGTTTTACGGCAAGGAAATGACGTACTACGTCGCGTTGTTCCAACAGAAGAACTTCTGGCGCGTCATCAAGACGCAGGACGCCACGCGTGCCGACATGATCTACAAGGATTTTGTGCGTCAGACGCTGCAACTGTCGGACGTCGAGATTCGCCGCACGCAGCTGGAAGCGCAGAAGGCCTTCACGGAGCGCATGATTGCGTTGTCGCAGGACCGTGCAAACCGCTTGCAGGCTGACCTCGACGTTGCGCATCAGCAGCAGACCATTGTCGCGAATCAGCAGCAGCAGACCCGCGCCGAAGCAACGGCGCTTGCGCAGCAGAAGGCTGCTGCGCAAGACCAACTGCGCGCCGCGCAACGTCAGGTTCAAGAACTGCAGCGTCAACTGGAAACCGGCCTGCCGTCGCACTGAGCGCGATAGGCAGAAGACCGGAAGCTGGGAGGGCGGAGCGGCGCCGAACGCGCCGCCCGACCCACCAGACGTAGAAGCTGTTCAGCAACGCAAGTCACCCATCCGCAGCAGAAAACCGTTTCCGAAGCACCAGCCACCGAGCGGCCATCCCCACGCCCCCCCATGGTTTCCCGTGCATACCCATCCGCGACGCACGGAGTGCGGAGTGGGAGCTGACGACACCCTAGTCACTCAGGCGAGAACGTGCGAGGGCCCGGATTCCACGGAGCCACTACCCCTTCGCGGCAAAGGCGCCCGCTTAGCATGAGCGGTTTGAGCCGCTTTCTTTGCTTACTTTCTTTGCGGCGGTGTGTGTCAAGGTAGTTGTCGCGTGAACCGTTACGCTGCGTGCTTATACATTCCGGCCGAGGCGTGGGTTCGCTCCGGGTTCAGATAGACCGCGTCTGTCAGGTGCCAGTTGCGGATGGCACCTGACCAGCGTGCGGGGTTCTGCAGGCGCGCGTCTTCGTACAGCGCACGCCGTCGGGCCAGAAGCTCGTCGGCTTCGCCGCGGTGCCGCTGCCCCGGACTCACATACTTCAGGCCGCTGTGGCAGTGCTCTTCGTTGTACC